>NZ_JAVCWI010000001.1:0-1171321 GCF_030846215.1 Chryseobacterium sp. WLY505
CTATTTTGATTTAATTTATACCTATACTGTCTAAAATAATTCTATGCAATAATAATAGCAAGGAAATGAGCGATTATTTTAGACAAAATGGAGCAAATACCACTTTTTTAAGTACTGAAAGTTGGGTGATTTTATGTGATATTGAACAAGCTATAAAAACTAAAATAGAAGCAATTGGTACACCACTAAAAGATTGGAATATTAGTATTAACTACGGAGTTAAAACAGGATATAATGAAGCGTTTATTATTGATGGAAAAAAGAAGGAAGAATTAATAGTAGAAGATCCAAAATCTGCCGAAATCATACGACCATTATTAAGAGGGCGTGATATTAAACGATATTCTTATGAATTTGCTGATTTATATATAATTACAACATTTCCAAGTCTGAAAATTAACATTGATGATTATCCGGCAGTAAAACAGCATCTTATGAGTTTCGGATATGACAGATTAAAGCAAACAGGCGATGGAGGAGCAAGAAAAAAAACTAATAATCAATGGTTTGAGACCCAAGATAGCATAAATTATTGGGAGGATTTTTATAAACAGAAAATAATTTGGGGGGAAATCTCAGACTCTCCAAAGTTTTCTATTGAGTTAGAAGGTAAATATATTAATGAGGCTACTACATTTTTAATGGTAGGCGAAAGCCTACTTTATCTTATTTCTTTTTTAAATTCAAAAATATCCGAATACTTTTTCTCAAAAATTGGAACTACAACAGGTGTTGGTACCGTAAGGTGGAAAAAATTCACAATTGAACAACTCTTTGTACCAAAAATTTGTCCTTCACTACAAAAACAGTTTGAAGATATAACGATTCAGATCATTAATAATACAAAAAATAATAAAGATTCTTCTTCTCTTTTTAAACAAATAAATTCATTGACTTATGAATTATTTGAATTTTCAGCTGAAGAAATTGAATTAATAGAAAATAATTAAGATTCTTCTTCATAAATAAGCTTTTGAACAAAATTTTCAATTTCATATACTTCTTCTTCGCTAAAGTTATAGAAGCTATAAACCCATTTATCAATTTTTTCTATATTTATTTCATGTAATAAATCATTTGCTTGATTTAAAGTAGTATGATTTGGTTTTGGTATTGGAATATTTTTAAAGTAATCTGTAAACATTTTAAACCCGGTTTCATCAAATGAATATATATAATATCTAAATAGATAACCTAATAACGTAGAATTTAAAATAAGCCAAATGTATTCAATATGTTCACCAATAATAAAGTAACAATCATTTCCAAAAAAAAAGTTTTCAGATTCATCGTAAGTAAAACGGGGGAAATTTAATAAATTGCTTTTAGCTATTCGCATTATACCAGGATATATTATTTTCTGTTTATAAAAATCCTCCATATAAGCACAGTTTCTTAAATTGTATGGACTCACTCCTTTATCGCTTCTTTTGGTTAATTGAGAATAAAATTGATTTAAGTGTTTTTTAATAGCAGGATAATTTTCTATATCTATGGGATTTATATTTTTTTCTTTTATACCATTATGAGTATTAATTAGCCATAAATCTGCAAAGTCATATCCAAATCTTTTGACATCCCTGCCACGTAAAATAGGTCGTATGATTTCGGCAGATTTTGGATCTTCTTTTATAAGTCTAGCTTTCTCTCTTCCATCAATAATAAAGGCTTCATTATATCCTGTTAAAACTCCACGATAGATATTAATGTCCCAATCTTTTAGTGGTGTACCAATTGTCTCAATTTTTCTTTTAATTTCTTTTTCAATTGATGATAAAACAACCCAACTTTCTGAATAATTGAAATCTGTAAGAACAGCAAACTGTCTAAAATAATCGCTCATTTCCTTGCTATTATTATTGCATAGAATTATTTTAGACAGTATAGGTATAAATTAAATCAAAATAGCATAATAATTTTTAACAACAAATACAATGATTTACGGATACATCAGAGTAAGTACAGACAAACAAACAGTAGAGAACCAACGTTTTGAAATCAATCAATTTTGCCAGCATCAAGAAACGATAGTAGACAAATGGATTGAAGAAACGATCTCTGGTGCAAAAAATGTAGATGACAGAAAGTTAGGTAAGCTTTTAAAAAAAATGAAGAAGGGAGATATTCTTATTTGCTCTGAGCTTTCCAGACTAGGAAGAAATCTATTAATGATTATGGGGATTCTTAATGAATGTATGAATCGGGATATTCAAGTATGGACGATCAAAGACAATTATCGGTTAGGGAGTGATATTAGCTCTAAGGTGTTAGCCTTTGCTTTTGGACTTTCCGCTGAGATCGAAAGAAATTTAATTTCCCAACGAACTAAAGAAGCTTTAGCAAGAAAACGGGCGGAAGGAGTAATTTTAGGAAGGCCTAAAGGAAGCAAATCTTCAAAAACTAAACTTACAGGACAAGAAAAGAAAATTCAGGAACTTCTGGATAAAAAAGTATCATATTCTGCAATTGGAAGAATCTTAGGGGTACACAGATTGACTGTAAGCAGCTTTGTAAGCAGACAAGAAAGTCTCCATTTAAATTAAAAGTAAAAAGGTTCAGCATCTGCTGAACCTTTTTCTATATCTTAAGTTATCCCTTCTCAATCAATCTCTCCAGCCTCCCCATCATCTCATCCTTCTCCTTCAGCATCCTCTCATAAAGTTCCATTTTTTCTTCATGCATTTTAAGGATAGCCTCTAACGGATTAAAAACAGGATGAATATTGATCGCAGAAGCTCCTTCTTTGAAATCACTAAACGTATTTGCAATAATATTCACCGCCTGCTCCTCATCAAAATTCTGAAATGCTTCCACCGGAATTTTCAATACTTTGGAAATTCTTTTCAGTAAAGGATCTTCAATAATTTCTTTCTGTTCCAGCAGAGAAACTTTCTTCTGGTTCCAGTCGTCCCCAAGGTCAAGAGCCAATGCTTCCTGCTTGATGCCCAGCATTTCCCTGAATCGTTTTACATTGCGTCCCTGATGTATTGTATGTTCCATGATAATTCAACATTTATGAGGTTTAAATATAGAAAAATATTTATAAAAATGCCCCTTAAAAAACAGCTTAATTACAATCTCTGTTCTTCATGCTGATAGTGTGAAACGGTCCTCCTCTCCTATTTCACCATTTCCGTTTTTATACCCTCTTTTTTTCATCAAAAAGTCAGAAAAAACAAACGCTGTTATCTGATTTTCATTTTCTGATGGACACGCTCTGAAAATCTTACAACACCCTGTTTTTCTATGCCTGGCACTCGCTATATTTGATCATACAAACCCAAAAAACACAATATTATGGCACTAGACAATTTAATCAGTGTAAGCTTTTCAAAAAGTGATCTGGAAACGATTGATAAAGCAATTCAGGACATCCAGTCTGTACTGTTGGGAAAAACCATCAACCTTACTCCGGATCAGAGACAGCAATACGGAAGAATTGCCGAACAGAACAAACTCTTCGTGAATAAAGCCAAAATCTATATGGAGCAATATGCCCAATACGTTCCTAATTTTCTGGATAAAGCAGAATTCGATAAAGATTATATTGCAAGAGAACAGATCGAACAAAGACTGCAACAACTGGATTCTTTAACAGAACAGCTTTCAGACACCAAGGTATTGCTGGATCACGATAATTATCATAACGCCATCAGTTTCTATCGAAGCATCAGATACCTTTCGGAAGAGAATGTACCGGGGACCAATGTTATTTATGATGATATGAAGCAGTTTTTTGTGACAGGACAGGCTTCAGTACCCACTCAAGCACCTCCGCCATCAAGTTCAAACAACAATCAGTAAGAATAAATATTTTTTTTGAGAGCACGTGAAAAACGTGCTTTTTTGTGCTCGCCCATTTACTGATTTTTGGTTGGGAATCGCAAAGACGCAAGTTCTTATTATAGGGACACTGCTTAAGGCGCAAAGATTTTATCTCCGATAAAATTTCTGATGACCTACTTTAATTTCCTTGCTGAAAATCTTTGATTTTCTTGCGCCTTACAAAACATATCAATATTTAAAACTTTGCGACCTTGCGTTTAAAACAATAATAAGCCATTGTATTAATCAGTAAGAATAAATACTTTTTCTGAAGCACGTGAAAAACGTGCTTTTTTGTGGTTATCTGTTTACCATATTTTGGTTGGGAATCGCAAAGACGCAAGCTCTTGTGATAAGGACGCTGTTTAAGGCGCAAAGATTTTATCTCCGATAAAATTGCTATAAATCAGTATTTCACCTGCTGAAAATCTTTGATTTTCTTGCGCCTTACAAAACAATCAATATTGAAAACTTTGCGACCTTGCGTTTAAAACAATAATAAGCCATTGTATTAATCAGTAAGAATAAATACTTTTTTGAGAGCACGTGAGAAACGTGCTTTTTTGTGGTTATCTGTTTACCATATTTTGGTTGGGAATCGCAAAGACACAAGTTATTATTATAGGGACGCTGTTTAAGGCGCAAAGATTTTATCTCCGATAAAATTTCTGATGACTTACTTTAATTTCCTTGCTGAAAATGAATTTCTCCCGCAGATGTAAGGGATTACGCAGATATTAGGCTATGATGAGTAAACGCAAAGGTTTTATTGATTCGAATTGATGATTGGAGGGAGCAAAGGAATGGCGGCTGCGCCACTGATGAAGCCAGATAAATAATGCTCATGATTCTTACAATAGTATTTTACTCCTCTTACCTCCTTCCCTAACCTCCTCCAGGTTGTATAATAACCGTCTCCACCCCTTTGGACAACGGTCTCTACCCTCTTATATAAGCAGGTGGAGCCCCTTATCCAAGTCCGTCTACCCCCTTACCCAAGGGGGTATAGCCCCTTCATGAAGGGGGTGGAGACCGTTCATGAAGTCCCTCCAGGGGCTTGGTGAAGGGGCTAGAGAGACTTCCGAAGGGTCTATGGGTATTTCTGAGCAATATTTATAGTGACTTTTAAGAAAATTTACGCTTTCCCGTAAGCAGAAGCTGGAGATTTTTATTATTATTGCGATCTATAATTATAAGACCATGAAAACAAGTACTATTTCATGTCATACATGATGGTATTAGCATATTTAATATTTACATACCTTCATTTCCAGTTATTATTTCATTTAATATTATAATAAGGAATTAAACCATAATTGATTCAGCACCTACTTCATTAAATTATCTACACAAAAATCAATGAAAAACTTAGAGTATTACAAATTAAAAGAAGAATTTCTTAACGAATGGCCATTATCAAGAATTCAGGATTTAAAATTAGAGGAATATACCAATCTGGATAAAACGTCCTTTTGCTATTGGGTTGAAGCAAAGACAAATCTTTTAGGAAGCATTTGGGGAGGCTCTGCTTACAAATTTGGTATCTACAAACGTAGAGATAAAAGTAAAGAGGTGCTGAACGGGAATAGAATGACAGATGATGAATATGCTTGGCATTCAAAATATGGTAAAACAAGAGAAGAAGCATTTTCAACAATCAAATTAATTTTATTGGAAATTGTTGAGAGTGCACAAAATAATGATCTGGAAAGCATTGATAAAATTAACTTAGGTGATGCTTACAAATGGAAAATTGCCTTTTTATATAACAATTTCAAAATTGTTAATATCTATAAGTGGGACAATTTATATAATGCTGCTGAATTTTTAGGTTTTGATGAGGATATCAAAAGCTATCCTGCACTCAATAGTTTTATTATACAAAAGAAAGGGGCCGATCAGGATTATTTTGATTTTACTCAGCTCCTATGGAATAAAAGTGAAACAGAAAATAATGAGAACATAAACATTGAGGAAAATACTAGTTTTGATCTTAGTTATCCTAATCAAATTTTCTATGGACCTCCGGGAACCGGGAAAACTTATAAAATCAATTCTTTTTTAAACTCTACTAAAAAGAGTGAAACTAAAGAACCTGTTACTTCTTCTATAAAAATTGATCGCCATAAAACATTCTGGCATCTTGCTCCAGGGCAAGGAGGATATTTATGGAATGATCTAAAAAATGGCACCAGACTAGGCTATGAATGGTGTTCAGTTGGACTTGGTGATTTAAATGATCTGGATAAAAAGCATACGGAAAATTTCAAGATGAGAACCTATTTCTCAGATGTAAAACAAGGAGATTATCTATGTATTATCTCCGGTAAAAAGTTTTATGGTATCGCTGAAGCCCTTCATAATTATGACTTTTCAAAAGCTGTTGTAAATGGTTTTGATTTTCAAACCATTGAAGTAAAATGGATTAAAATTTTTGACACTCCTGAATTATTATCTGCTTCTTACACACCTACGTTTGGTAAACTGAATGGAGGTAAAAGATGGAATTCCTTAATACAGGCATTACAGGAAAATAACATTGTTTTTGATGATACTACGACTATTGAATCTGTAAAACTGATTCCCCAATCTAATAATAGTATTTTTACAACCTTTCATCAGTCATTCTCTTATGAAGATTTCATTGAAGGAATCAAACCAGATTTAGATGAAGATGATGAATTAAGGTATAATGTTGAAGACGGCATCTTTAAAATTGCATGTGATAGGGCTGCAAATCTTGCTGGATTTGAGGATTTAAATGATGCATTAAAAAGTCCAAAAGAAGTTGTTAAGGCAAAATTTGAAGTAAGTGAGCCATTTTATCTTTTTATTGATGAAATAAACAGAGGAAACATTTCTCAGATATTTGGGGAACTCATCACTTTAATTGAAAAAGATAAGCGTTTAGGCCAACTTAATGAAACAAGGGTTACTTTGCCCTATTCTAAAAGTGAAATTCAGTTTTGTGTTCCTCCAAACCTATATATTATTGGAACCATGAATACCGCAGATAGAAGCGTTGAAGCTTTAGATACTGCTTTAAGAAGACGATTCTGTTTCACTGAAATGCTTCCTGATAGAAAGGTGATTGAGGATAAAGCATTTAATGATTACCCACGGGCAGATGTTATGGAAAAAATCAACACCCGAATTGAACTCCTTTTAGATAGAAGTTATACTCTGGGACATTCGTACTTTATTAAAGAAGACTTTAAAAATTCTTTCAAAAATGAGATAATACCTTTGCTTCAGGAGTATTTCTACAGTGATTACAGCAAAATTGGATTAATTTTAGGAAAAGGATTTGTTAGAGAAAAGGACAGACATAAAGACAAAGAAATTTTTGCTGATTTTTATGGCATAGATGATATTGAAATTCAAAAAACATTTGAATTAATTCCGTTTGATGAATTAAATTTTGACGACGCAATAAAACTTTTACTAAGAATATGATTTATCGTAAAAGAATACAGGTCTATGAACATAGTTTTTTACGAATAGGCGACAGAGATTTTAATACAAAACATTTCATAGCGTTGTCTAAACTTAATGCCTTACACAACTATCAATATTTTGATTTGAAACATAATGGTGTCGTTTTCAAACAATTCGTTGGTGTTCTTCAGGTTGATAATCTCACCATTGAGATTCTTCCCAAAATAGATCGTTATGAACCAGAAGAGAATAAAAAAAAATGGCAGAGAGTTCTTATAGAAATGTTACATGTGACTAAGAAATTAAAGATTCAACAGGTTGGTCAGGCAAATGTTGCGAAACAATCCATAACCCTTTTGGATATTTATTTTGAATGGTTTCTCAATGAAGTTCAGCTATTAGTACATCAGGGATTAATAAAACAATATTATAAAGAAACGGGAAATGTAAAAGCATTAAAAGGAAAGCTGGAATTTGCAATGCATATTCAGAAAAACATAGTTCATAAAGAACGATTTTACACTACCCATCAGATCTATGAAAAAGATCATCTCATTCATCAGATTTTAGGACAGGCATTAGAGATTATAACTCGTGTATCTAAAGGAACCTATCTTTATAGGAGATGTAAAACAGTACAGGTAGATTTTCCTGAAGTAACATCAATTAAAGCCAATGAGAGTACATTCACTAAACTTATTAAATCTAGAAAAATAGCACCTTACGAAACAGCTCTTTCAATAGCTAGGCTCATCATTCTAAACTACGCTCCAAATATTTCCAATGGATCAGAAAGAATGTTGGCTTTATTATTTGACATGAATAAATTATGGGAGGAATATATTCTTGTTCGTCTGAAGCAAGCATCCATAGATCATAATATAAAAGTTTATGGGCAAAATTCTAAGACATTTTGGAGTAATATTTCAATACGCCCGGATATTGTATTGGAGAATGATGACGAAAAATTTATTATTGATACTAAATGGAAAAATATAGGTAATGATAAGCCATCAACGCATGATCTAAGACAAATGTATGTCTATAACGAATATTGGAAAAGTAACAAATCACTTTTACTATATCCATCAAATAATGATGACTTCCATGGTTATATTCGTTTTGGGTTACTTGAAGGTTCAGATAGCCAGCATCATTGTGGCTTAGGAAAAGTTTCTATTTTTAAAGATTGTAATAAAATTTTAAATGATCAGATAGGAGCAAAAATTTTGGGATGGGTAACTGAAAGTACTAGTACTAATAATTAATTCAATAAACATTTTTTAAATATTAGTAACTTCCATTTCCTGGAATCACATGTCTTACCCCTCCTCTGGGGTTATCCATATCCCCTTTATATCTTGGGATCACGTGACAGTGAAAGTGAAATACGGTTTGCCCTGCATCTGCTCCACAATTCATACCAATATTAAATGCATCCGGTTGATATTGGGATAAAATAATGTCCCTTGCCTTTTCAATCATAAAAGGAAGGGCATTTTTTTCTTCTGCGCTCAAAGCAAAAAAATCTGTTTTTAATTCATTGGAAATAATCAATAAATGTCCGGGAGATACTGGAAAGCCATCTTCAATTATAAAGAAGTATTTTCCTCTGTAAATTATTTTATCCTCTGCGATCTCAGTAAAATCTTTCATTAAAATAAAGGTTCAAATTCAATATAGGGTTTCCATTTCTGAATGGCTAAATTTACAGATAAATTATATTGTTCTTGCAAAAACATTCTCCGCTCAAACGGAGTTTTTCCTGTTTGATTAATAATGGTCTCTCCAAGAGGATGCTTACTGGCAATATAAAATTCGTTCCTTTTATATAGCCTTTCCAGGTATTTTATTTCGGGAACTTTGGCTCGTTTATCATTGTTGATAATTTTATCTGATAAAACCAGATTCCACACTCCGTTCACATTAGCTCCATTTTTGTTCAACTGCATTTTATGAACATGAGGAAAGAAATGATCTATAGCGCATAGATTATCATCACCACTTTTGATGGATATATTCTGAAAAGAATAAAAACATTTTCCTTTCTGATATCCATTTAAAGAGTCTCTGGCTGAAGCAATATTCTTCCGTTTCATCATCCGGTTTTCAAAAAACAGAAGATTGAGTTCTTCATCAAGCTTTACTTCCAATAAGTTTGGATTAATCTCTAAATTCCATGCAGTCTCAACCAGATTCCACCGGGCATCAACCTCCTGATCGAAATTAATAAACTGTTGACTTTCCTTAAGAGACAAAAGACTATCTGTAATCACTAAATTCTTTTGATTTCCATTATAGTCTTTATGATAAAAGACATCATTGACAATACTTCCATTAACCGTATGAAAAGCATCTACTACATTATTAAAGCCATGTTTTAAGGTAATATTTAGTAAATGCTCGTAATCTATCTTCTGATCATTAAAATTTCTGCAAGCTTCCAAGAATATACTTGATTTTGAATTTCCCTGCTTATCATTCTGTTTTAAATGCTCCAGGATACCTTGAACATAAGAAGGCGCAATATCCTGAAGTGATACGGAGGTCTTTTCTAATGAAATTATTTCTAATAAAGATTTTGCAAAGGCAAATTTATAGGTCGCTGAATTTTTTCCAAAAAGAATAATTGCTCTCCACTGAGATTCCAGACTTGCATCATTATCCTGAAAATTAGGTACAGGCATCTATTACTATAATTAAGTATTTTACCAAAACACAAAATTATGTAAAAACATAAACCAAATAACTACTATTAAATTATAAAACTATAAAAATGCAATATATTTCGAAAAATACTTAAGCAAGATGATTAAATTCTATCCTCCCGATCCCGGCCCATTCAAATACTCATTACTAATATCCTTCTCCTTTTTAAAATCCATTTTTCCAAACTTATAGCTGAAGCTGATCCCAAAAGAACGATACGGTAATTCTCTTACAGAATAAGAATCATAATCTCCGGTACTCACAGTGGTTACCTGCTTGATATACTTATTGAACGGATTGGTCATGGTAAATCCTAAACTTGCTTTTTTGTTCCAGAATTCTTTTCTCCCTGCAAAAGTATAGGTGATGGATTGTGGATTTTTACCCTGGATATTTTTGGCTGCTGAGTTGTAATTTCCAAATACTTCCAAAACAAAGTTCTTTGGAAACTGATAATTAAGATTCAGATTCGCACGGTATCGTATTCCCATATCTAAGTTTCCTACATAAATATGGCTTACAATATAGCGGTGAAAGACCATAATATTACTTCTCAGATTCAGTTTGTTCTGGAAAAACGGAAGTGATAGGGAGACAATTCCACCGGAGTTGTATTCTTTGCCGATGTTATCTCTTGCGGTAACCGATACATTGGTGTATTCTGTCCCATTAGCCGTAAATGTTGGATAAAAGGTTGTAATCTGTTTTAAATCCTGACTGTTGATGCGCTCCACAAGTGATAATGAGATATTCCCTCCATTGGCCAGGTTTTTTGTGTAACCTAATTCTATATTATCTCCGATTTCAGGTTTCAACACTGGATTTCCTGTGGTAATATTGTGTGGATCACTGAAATTAAGGAAAGGATTAAGTTCTGTATATTCCGGACGTTCCAGCCTTCTTGTATAGGAGAGTTTTACTGTTTCACCACTATCAAATTTATGAGATAAGATGAAGGAAGGAACCAATAAACCATATGACGGAATATTTGTATTTGGGAAATCAATTTTCAGGGTGGTATACTCATATCGGAGGCCTGCTATTACATCCAGCCAGTTCAATACCTTTAGCTTGGAAGAAAAATAGGCTGCATAGACTCCCATATCATAATTTAAATGATAGGATTGCAAAGGATCTGTTTCATACTGCCCTGATGAAGTATTCAAAACATGAACATCAGTAGCATTGGTAATATGCTGCTGTACTGTTTTAAGCCCCATTTCAAAAGTAACATTATCATTCAAAGGATGAACATAGTCGACTGAAATATTATGGCTGTTATCCGTTCCTGGATTACTCCCTGAAATACCATTGTAAGGACCTGCTGCTCGGGATAAGCTTTGCGTTTGCAGATAACTGGTTTTTGGAGAGCCATAACTGAACACATAATCTGCCGTAAGCTCCTGCCCTTCCTTGGCAAAGGTTTTTCTAAAACTCAGACTTCCATCTATAGAACGAACGGAAGATTGGTTATCAGAAGTTCTGTATCCGATAATAGAAGTTACATCAGAAGTAGTATGATCTGTGATAAATTGCTGTTGATTGATTAATCCGGTACTTTTATTCGAGAAACTGTTGAAAGAAAGGGAGCCGCTTAATGAGCTGGATTTCGTAAGATTCCAGTCGAAACCTAAGCCTGTACGGTAACCATGTCTTTCAAAATCGGTATATCCATCCTGTAATAAATGGGTGCTTGTATTGGAAGCTGCATCTCTTGACGTTCTGTCCTGAGAAAAAGGAGTTTGGGCCTTTAGCTGAGCATTTCCGCTAAAGAAAGCATTCATACTGAAATTATTATTCTTATAATTTAGATTCAGAGACCCGGTTTCAAATAAAGTTCCACCCGTAGCATTCACGCTTCCATTAATTCCCCTTACTTTATTATCTTTCAGAACAATATTAATGATTCCTCCGGTCCCCTGGGCATCATATTTTGCTCCCGGACTGGAAACCACTTCAATACTTTTAATCTGGCTCGCCGGAATGGAAGCCAATGCGTCTGCCAGACTGTTTCCAAAGATGCTGGACGGCTTTCCGTTAATCAAAAATCTGATATTAGCATTTCCCTGAAGTTCAACATTTCCATCCGCATCCACCGTCACCTGAGGGACTTTTCTCAACACATCAATCGCTGCTCCATTCTGAGAAGTCACATCATTAGCGGCATTAAAAACAATTTTATCAACCTTATTTTCAATTACCGCCTTTTTACCAACGATCGTCACTCCTTCTATTGCCGTTTCTCCGTTTGTTAATTGAATATCACCCAGGGTAACTGCTGCATTATTGTCTCCAAGCTGGATATCTGCCGTTGTCTTATTTTTATATCCTGCATAAAAAACAGCCACTTTATAAGTTCCGGATGCAATATGCTCCATAGAAAACTCCCCTTTCTCATTAGAAGTCGTCCCGTTGATTTCTTTATTATCCTGATTTAAGAGCCCAATACTGGCATGATCTATTGTTTTCCCCGTATAGGAATCTACAACTCGTCCACTTATTTTCCCCTGACCTGCTCCCTGTTGTGCGTTAATCATTAAGGATGAACACAACATCGCTACTAAAATTATTACTTGTTTCACAGTGATATTAGAATTAATACAGGGCAAAGGTGGGAAGCAATTTGGTAGAAATTCTGAATTTTCTACTGAAACAGACTTGGTAATAACCACAAAAGGCACAAAAGTTTTTAAACACTTAAGTTTTTGAAAATTTTTGATTTTCTTCTTATGTGTATTTTGATACACCATCATTTTATACTAACTTAAGTGAACTAAAGTGTTTTAAATAAAACTTTTGTGACTTTTGACTTTGTCGAAATAACATTCATCGACTAACAGGAGATAATCTTCGATTTGTGATTAAAAATTATAGCATTTACTCCAGTTCACCAGATAATTTCCCCAACTCCTACGCCCTTCATAATACTTTAACCCCCTTTATACCCTCTTCCCCGATAAATTTTCGTTCTTTTGCAAAAAGTTTTAATTTTTACCTAAACGCATGTCTAAGTTTGATGAAATCCGGTATTTCTATGATCAGGAAGTCAATGAGAGATTACAGAGCATAGCCCGTGATCCCATGATGAAAGCCTTTATGAATTTTACTTTTCCTGATACAGATGAGCAGGTTTGGCTGGAACAGTTTAAGAATGTTCATTCCATCAGTGATTTTCAGCATCAGTTTGTAGCCTTTGCCGTTCGCCAGATTCTTGCAAAAAGTTCTGACGGTTTAACGACTTCAGGTTTTGATAAGCTGGATAAAAACACCTCTTACCTTTTCATCTCTAACCACAGAGATATCGTTCTGGATACTTCACTGCTTAATCTGGTATTGCTGGAAGGCGGTTATGTAATGACTGCTTCTGCCATTGGAGATAATCTTGTACGTAAGAATTTCTTAAATGTACTCGCTAAGTTGAACCGTAACTTTCTGGTACAAAGAGGTCTGCCACTTCGTGAACAACTTACCAGTTCACAAACAATGTCTGAGTACATTAAAGAGCTGCTCCTTCAGGAAAACCGCTCCGTATGGATTGCCCAGCGTGAAGGCCGTACCAAAAACGGTAACGATTCTACCCAGCAAGGTGTTTTGAAAATGCTTGCCATGGCAGCCGGAGACCAGTCATTGACAGATTATTTTAAAACATTAAAGATTGTTCCTATCTCTATCTCTTATGAGTATGATCCTACAGATTCCTTAAAAATGCCTCAGCTACTGGCACAACACAGAGATGAGGAATACATTAAAGGGAAAAATGAAGATTTCACCAACATTATCAGCGGAATTCTGGGTCAAAAGAAACGTATTCACCTTCATGCCGGTGATGTACTGGATAAAGAACTGGATGAAATTGCAGCGACCATTGATAATAAAAACAAACAGCTGCAGGCCATTGCACAGGTAATTGACCGTTCTATCATCAGTAATTATAAGCTTTGGCCAACCAAGTATATCGCTTACGATCTGCTTCATAATACGAATACATACGCTTCCGAATATACGGAACAGGAAAAACAGTTGTTTGTCCGCAGACTTGAAATGCGCATAGATCCTTCAGATCCTGTTTCCAGAGAGTATTTCTTAGCAATGTATGCCAATCCTTTGGTGAATAAACTGAAGGTTGAAGAAGAATCTAAAAACTAGTTTAGGATACTATAAAGATAAAAAACCACTGTTCTTGAGCAGTGGTTTTGTTGTATTCTTTCAGATTTTTATTTGGATTTCGACATGGAGTCTACTTCTATGATTGCCTCTGCAAATGCTTTTGGAGCTTCCTGTGGTAAATTATGTCCAATTCCGCCCGTTAGATTATGGTGCGCATATCGGCCTGTAAATCTGGAAGCATAACTTTCCGGTGCAGGAAATGCCGCTCCGTTGGCATCGCCTTCCAGAGTAACGGTTGGTACTGTAATGGATGGAGATTTTGCCAGTTTGGCTTCAAGCACATTGTATTGCTTTTCTCCTTTTGCCAATCCCAGACGCCAACGGTAATTGTGAATTACAATATCAACGTGATCAGGATTATCGAATGCTTTCGCAGAACGCTCGTAGGTCTGGTCATCAAAAGCCCATTTTGGGGAAGCCGTTTTCCATATCAATTTGTTAAATGCCATAGTATTCGCTTTGTAACCTTTATACCCTCTTTCTGTTGAAAAATAATACTGATACCACCATAAAAATTCAGCATTGGGTGGCAGAGGATTTTCGTTTGCTTTTGGGCTTCCTATTAAATATCCGCTTACAGCCACCAAACCTGTACAGCGTTCAGGCCACAATGCAGCCATGATATCTGCCGTTCTTGCACCCCAGTCAAAGCCACCAATGATCGCTTTATCAATTTTAAGGGCATCCATAAAAGCAATGATATCCAATGCAACAGCACTCTGCTGACCGTTTCGTTTGGTATCCGGAGAAACAAAGGTAGTAGTTCCATAGCCTCTCAAATAAGGAACTAAGACACGGTAGCCTTTTTCAGCAAGAATAGCGGAGGATTCTTCAAAACTATGGATATCATAAGGCCATCCATGAAGAAGGATCACAGGTTTTCCATTGGCCGGACCTACTTCTGCATATCCAACGTTCAAAAGCCCGGCTTTTATTTGCTTTGTATTCTGGAAAGCGGATGTAACGGTTACGTTTTCCAGGGCTTTCCCACCAGTGTAATAAGTCTGTGCTTTTAAAGACAAAAATCCCATTCCCATCAAAATAAACAGGGATAAAATGGATTGTATTTTTTTACTGAAGTTCAATGTAGTATTCATAATAGTGATGTTTTGTGATGGTAAAATTATGGTAAAGCAGAAACCGAAATAAGAACAACTACTTTGAACAGGTCATATTGAATGGGGAATCCTGATTTTCGGGCGGTAAACCGGACAGCTTCCCTACTCTTCTTCATTGGTTTTAGTTTCGACAAAAGGGGGTTCTGATGGATAAAAAAATACCACATCTTGTAAAAACATCATGATAATCATTCTATTAAAAGTAAAATTGTTTATATTTAATTAGATATAGGCAAAAAATTTTCATGTTGTAAAAGGCAGGATAATTGCAATACTCTACAAAATCACACAAAATAAGACTTATGAATATACAGCTAGACCCACAATCTAAGACTGAAAAGAATGCTGTTGATCATTTCCGTTCAGATGTTTTGAACGGACTCCAAAATACTCCTAAAAAATTATCTTCAAAGTATTTTTACGATAAGATAGGTGATCATCTTTTTCAGCAAATCATGGCCATGCCCTCCTATTATCTGACCCGTTGTGAACTGGATATTTTCAAAAATAAAACAGATGAACTTATAGATCTGCTTATGCCCGGAAACGAACCTTTCGACCTGATTGAATTAGGGGCAGGAGATGCCATGAAATCGACCTACTTACTTGAACAGCTGATCAGGAAAGGCATTAACTTTACTTACATGCCGATTGATATCTCAGGAAATATCCTTTCCATCCTCCACAAAAAACTAAGCAGTCAGCTTCCGGAAATGAAAATTACCTGTCTGGAAGGGGATTATTTTGAAATGCTTCAAAAAGCCGCTTCCTTATCGGACCGGAGAAAAGTTGTTTTATTTTTAGGAAGTAATATCGGGAATATGACTCCTGAAGAAGCTGAAGACTTCTGTCTGCATCTGAATAGCAATCTATCCCCAAAAGATCGTGTATTGGTAGGATTTGACCTCAAGAAAAATCCACACATTATTCTGGAGGCTTATAATGACAAAGAAGGAATTACCGCTTCTTTTAACCTTAATCTTCTGACCCGTATCAACAATGAACTGGGCGGTAATTTTGATGTGAAACAATTTCAGCATTATCAGACTTATGATCCGGTTACCGGAGCCTGCAGAAGTTTTCTGATCAGCCTTATCGGTCAGGATGTGACGATTGATAATACAACGATTTCTTTTGAAGAAAACGAACTTATCGACATGGAAATCTCACAGAAATTCTCTCCTGAAAAGATCAGGGAATTGGGTGAGAAATCGGGTTTTACCATCACAGGAGAGATTAGAGATGCTAAAAAATGGTTTGTAGACAGCATCTGGCAGGTAAAATAAAAAGAGATGATACACACAGCCAATTTGCAAAAATGAAAAAATAAAACATCCTTATTTCATTAAACTTCAATCATTAAAACTAAAAAACATGACACCAGAGATCATCACAAAAGATATTACTAAAAAGTATCAGAACATCCGCAGACGTTCTGAAGAAATCTGTGCTCCGCTGGAAATCGAGGATTATGTAGTACAGCCGATTGTAGATGTAAGCCCTCCGAAATGGCATCTTGGTCATACCACCTGGTTTTTTGAGACTTTCATTCTTACCCCGCATTTTCCGGATTATAAGGTTTTTGATCCGCAGTATAATTTTGTTTTCAACAGCTACTATGAGACCATCGGAGCAAGAGTGATCCGGACCGACCGCGGAAACCTCAGCCGTCCTTCCGTTTCAGAGGTGTATCAATATCGAAAATATGTAGATGAGCATATGGAAGCCTTTCTTGAAAGCTCATTTCTGACAGAAGCTCTTGAGCCGTTGTTGGAACTTGGGCTTAACCATGAGCAGCAGCACCAGGAATTATTAGTGACTGACATTAAATACATTTTAGGACATAATCCCCTTTTCCCTGCGTATACAAAAGAAGAAAAACCCAGACAAAACAACTCCGAAGATCGGGAAATGCTCAAATTTTCTGAAGGAGTTTATGAAATTGGATATAAAGGAGATGGATTTTGCTTTGATAATGAATTAGGAAGGCATAAAGTATATCTTACAGACTTTGAAATTGCCAGCCGGCTTGTCACCAATAGTGAATATTTAGAATTTATGAAAGCAGGCGGATATGAAGATTTCAGACACTGGCATGCGGAAGGATGGGACTGGGTGAAACAGAATGCTGCAAAATCTCCCCTGTACTGGCATTATATCGAAAACAAATGGATGTATTATACCCTCAATGGCTTACAGGAAATAGACCCTGATGCCCCATTGTGCCACATCAATTTCTACGAAGCCTCAGCTTTTGCCTCCTGGAAAGGAATGCGTCTGCCCACTGAAGAAGAATGGGAAACAGCTTCAGATTATTTTGACTGGGGAACACGCTGGGAATGGACGAATTCTGCTTATCTGCCCTACCCTCATTTTAAGAAAGAAGCAGGAGCTGTAGGTGAATATAACGGAAAATTCATGATCAATCAAATGGTTTTAAGAGGAGCTTCGGAAGCTACTCCTCCGGGACACAGCAGAAATACCTACCGCAATTTTTTTCAGCCTAATTTAAAATGGCAGTTCACAGGAATCAGACTTGCCCAGTAATTTTTTGCCGATGATCACAGTAGAAGCAATTTCAAAAAGTTTTAACGGAAAAAAAGCAGTAGATCAAATTTCTTTTCAGGCACTTGATCAGGAGATTCTTGTTCTTTTAGGAACCAGCGGATGTGGAAAAACAACCACACTTAAGATGATCAACCGCCTCATAGAAGCAGATTCCGGAAATATTTTCATAGATGGCAAAAATATCCGTGATCAGAAAGCTGAGGAACTGAGACTGGGAATTGGTTTTGTCATGCAGCATTCCGGGTTATTTCCCCATTACACAATTCAGCAGAATATTGCGGTAGTTCCTGAGCTATTGAAATGGGACAAAAAGAAGACGCAAAGGAAAATGGATGATCTTTTGGCCAAACTCCATCTTTCTGAAGAGGTACTTTCCCGGTTTCCCCACGAGTTGAGCGGAGGACAACAGCAGCGGGTAGGTATTGCAAGAGCTTTGATTGCAGATAATCCGGTTTTGCTGATGGACGAACCTTTCGGAGCGCTTGATACGATTACCAAGGCTGATATTCATTCAGAATTTAAATCGCTGGAAGAACTTAAAAGTAAAACTATCATACTGGTTACTCATGATGTACAGGAAGCCTTTGAACTGGGTCACCGGATATGTCTGATGGATCAGGGAAAAATTGTACAGACCGGTACTCCCAGTGAAATGCTTTACCATCCTGAAAATGACTTTGTGCGTGATTTTTTTACCAAAAACCGTCTTTTATTAGAGTATAAAGTAACATCGTTACATCACATCAGCCCGTTTCTTACACCAGAAAATGTATACTACAGACCCAACGGTACGCGTAGTACAAGTGTATGGGATATTTTACAGCAATTGAGTTCTGATCACCAAAACGCTGGAGTGTATGAAGAAGTGGTCAGAGCGTTTAATCAGTATAGAAAATTACAGATGGTATGACGCAGCAGCAGAGTCTTTGGCAATTTATTGCAGAACAGCACGAAAAATTGACCACCCAGATCATTCAGCATCTTGGGCTTACCTTTTTATCCCTGCTACTGGCTATCATTGTTGGAGTGCCATTAGGAATACTTATTTCCAGAAAAAAGAAACTTTCCAGCCCGGTGCTGGGTATTGCCGGTATTTTACAAACTATTCCAAGTATTGCATTGCTGGGATTTATGATTCCTGTTTTAGGTATTGGTCCGAAGCCCGCCATTGCCGCTTTATTGATCTATGCCCTTCTTCCCATTATCCGGAATACCTATACCGGAATTACAGGAGTTGATCCGGCAGTCATTGAGGCTGCAAAGGCCATGGGAATGAACAGAAACCAGCTTCTTTTTAAGGTTAAACTTCCCTTGGCCATGCCGGTTATTATCGCAGGCATCAGGACTGCTGCTGTTATTAATGTAGGAGTGGCTACTCTGGCCTCTTTTGTGGCAGCAGGTGGCTTGGGAGAGTTTATCTTCGGAGGAATTTCGCTTAACAATACGAATATGATATTGGCCGGAGCCATTCCGGCGGCATTATTGGCTGTTTTTCTGGATCAGGTTATTGCCATGATTCAGAAATCGGGTTACCGTTTTTTTCAAAAGCTGAAATATATTCTTCCTGTTTTCCTTATTATTCTAGGGATCGGATATCTTCTTTTTTTTGGGTCACACCGTACGATTAAAGCGGGTTTTACACCGGAATTTATGGGGAGACAGGATGGTGATATCGGGCTTCGCTCTGTCTATGGACTCAATGTGAATCCTCTTGTGGTAAGTGATGCGATAATGTATAAGGCTGCTTATGAGAAGGAGCTGGATCTGATCAGCGGATATTCTACAGACGGTAGAATCAAAGCCTATGATCTGTATGTACTGAATGATGATCAAAAAATATTCCCTCCTTATTATGCCGCTCCCATCATCAAAACCAAGACTTTGAAAAAATTTCCGGAATTGGAAAAAACCTTAAGCCTACTGGCAGGAAAGTTCAATGATTCTATCATGACGGATCTGAATTACAGAGCTGATCATCTCCATCAAACTCCGGAAAAAATTGCAAAAGATTTTCTCATCAGAAATAATCTGTATAAAAGTCCCGGAAAAAGAAATTCCGGAACTGTGAGAATTGGTTCAAAAATCTTTGGTGAACAATATATTCTCGCAGAAATGTATACTATGCTTATTGAAGGATACACAGATTATAAAGTGGAAACCAAAACGGGTTTAGGAGGAACCAAAATATGTTTCGATGCCTTAATGAATGATGCCATAGACTTTTATCCTGAATATACGGGAACAGGGCTTCTGGTACTTTTAAAGCCTACAGCAGAAACGATCAGAAATGTTTCCAAAAGTCCCGAGACAACCTATCAGTACGTGAATTCGGAATTTGAAAAACAATATGGAATTCAATGGCTGAAACCGTTGGGGTTTAACAATGCTTATGCTCTGATGATGCGAAGAGAGCAGGCTGAAGAGCTTCATATCAAAAATATATCTGATCTTACCCATTATTTTGATCAATAGTCTTTTGAAATCCATCAGTTTTTTCAAAAACCCTATCTTCGTATCTTAAAAAATTTGACAAAATGAAGAAAATGCTATTGCTGGCCTCCGCTCTACTTGTTCTCCAATCATGTGTGGTAAGAACGGCTACAAAAGTAGTATCAGGCGCTGTAAACTTAAGTTATAAAGCGGTAAAAGGAACTGTAAACGGTATCAGCTGGGCCGTAAGCAAGGCGAAAGGAAAAATAGATGAAGACCGTGTGGACGGTACGTGGAAAGTAGTTGGAGTTTATCGTGGTTCTTTTGAGGATTTTTCAAAAGATCAGAATCCTGACGGTTCATTTACATCGGAATGTACGGAAGGTTTTGACCAGATTGTTTTCAAGGCTAAAAAGTCTAAATTCAAGCCCGTACACTGCAGCACGCAGGATGAAGATTGGGTAAAATATTCTATGGAATTTGGAAAAAATCCTTCCACAAAAGAAAAGGAAAACTATATTGAGTACAATTCCAACAATTATATTTCTGTGATTGATGTTACTAATAAAACTATGGTTCTGGAAGGCAATCTGATGCCTAAATTAGGTTTTTCCGGAGCTAAATTATATCTCCTCGAAAAGGTAAAATAAAGATACAGCAGGGATGCCTTTCACTCATCCCTGTTGTATTCTCTAATCCGGAATTTCTATTCACTGCTTATATTTCATAGCCATGAAAGATCTTAATAATTTTCTCGAAACAGCTATATATCCTTTGTTTGATCTTAGTGATCAGGAGAAACAAATGATTCAGGCCGAAGTGAGTATTCTTCATGTAAAAAGCGATAGTTCCGTTATCAGAGAAAGTTCAACTGTCGAGCGGCTTTTTTTTCTTCAAAAGGGAATCATCAGAAGTTTTTATGTTAAAGATGACCGCGAGATCAATACAGAATTTTTCTTTGAAAATGATTTCTTTACAGCACTGACCAGTTTTCTGACCGGTGAAAAAACCAACCTCAACTTTCATACGCTGGAAGAATCCGAATTGATCATTATCCCCAAACCGCTAATAGACCGTCTTTTAAAGGAGCAGAAATGGTATCAGCTGATGAATGAAATCCTTACCCGAGAATTTATCAAAAAATGTCGTCGTGAAAGCTCTTTTCTGCTTCATGATTCTTATGAACGGTATCTTTATTTTCTTGAGCAGTTTCCACATTCGGAAAGCAGAATTCCTCTTTTCCATATTGCCTCCTATCTCGGGATGAGTCCTGAAACCTTAAGCAGGATCCGAAGTAAAAAAATCAGACAAATTGATTTAAGTCAAGCAAACAGAATCTGATTTTCTTCACTTTTGTCTAAAAAATATAAACCAATGGACAAAAGAGTACAATTTGATTTTGAAGTCAATTTTACCAACGGAGGAAGTCTGAAAGGGGAAGAATTCAGACTGGATATTACCGGAGATACTATTACAGACCAGGAACTGGTTGATTATATTATTGATGATCTCCGGCTCCTCATGGCTGGTAAAGTTGATATTCTGAATAAGCAGATCATTAACGAACCCCATAAAAGAAAGACTGTAAAACAAAAACCTCCTGCGGAACGGCTGATCGATCTGAGCCATACGATTGAAGAAGGACTTATTACTTATAAAGGGCTTCCGGCTCCTCATATCTGTGATTATCTCAGCAGAACGGAATCTCAGAAATGGTATGAGGAAGGAACTTCGTTTCAGATTGGTAAGATTGAAATGGTTACCAACACAGGAACTTATATAGACTGTCCTTTTCACAGGTTTGAAAACGGAAAAGATACCGCTGAAACAGAACTGAACAAACTGGCTGAATTAGAGGCGGTAGTAATCCAGATTCCTTATACGGAGACATTGGAGATTACAGATCAATATCTCAGAAACAGGGAAATCAGAAATAAGGCAGTACTTATTCATACCGGATGGGACCGCCACTGGAATACCGAAACCTATTATGAAAATCATCCTTATCTTACACAAAGTGCAGCAGAATATCTTAAAGACTGCCAGGTAAAACTCGTCGGGATTGATTCTCATAACATTGATGATACCACAGGCAAAAGCCGGCCGGTACACACCATTCTTCTGGGCGCTGAAATAGTAATTGTGGAGCACCTTTGTCATCTGGATCAGCTTCCTGATGAAAATTTTACCTTTACTGCTGCCCCGCCAAAATTAAAAGGAGTCGGTACTTTTCCGGTAAGGGCTTTTGCTTCAGTACAACAAAACTTATAAAATTTCTGTGAAAACAGATCAGGCAATTGACGATGCGAAGATTATTTTAAAAACTGCTCTGCAATAAAATACCCGCTTCCTACCACCAGTAATGGCAGTGCTATTGAAATCAGAATTAAAGGCCAGGCAAAAATTCTGAAATAGGTATATAAACTTACTGAGGAAGGATCTTCAGGATCATAGATCACAGTCTCTTTTTCCCCAACGGCCCATGCTGAGGGATTGGTTCCTTCCGCCAGTTCAAAAGTATGTTCTATATTATTTTGCGACCGGAAGGTAAAGACAGGACTGAATACGGTTCCCTCTGATTCATATTCTCTTAATGAGGTAACGGTTGCCGTTGCCTTTTCTGCTTTATTTAAGAATGAAAGAGTACTTCTGAAGCTCAGCAATGCTGCCACAAACAGAATGATTCCTGATGCAAGGATGATATAATATTGCCACATAGCTTTCGTTTTTTTTCTGTCCATAATAAAGTATCATGGAAACAAATACAGACCTATTGTATTTATTTCCAGATTGATACCCCGAAGATACAAAGATTTTTATTTCATAGGCAGTTATCTGGTTTCTATCTCAACAATCTTCTTCCCATCCTTTCCCAGATAATGATGGACTAATTTTTCATAGGCTTTATAACCATCATCCACATTGGTAAATATCACAATTCCCCTTCCTGACTTAGGTAATACAATTGTGATACACTGCGTGCCTTTATCAGCTCCACTGTGCGATAAAGCATAATCACCATTTCCAAGGTCATATATTTCGAATCCCAATCCAAAATATTTATTCTCTTTTGTTTTAACCTGCATTTTGACCATTTCCTGAAAAATTTCTGGTTTCAGATTTTTTCCTTTCATAATGCTGATCATAAAATTCCCGTAATCTTCTATCGTGGTATGGAGATCATCAGCAGCATTGGCTGTATTGCTTTTTTCGATGGGGTAAGTTTCCCCTTTTTCATTATATCCTGTTATAAATCTTGTTTCATCAGTATTTTTATCCCAAATGTAACTGGTATCCTTCATTTTGAGAGGCTGGAAGATGAGTTCCTGCGCTAATTGCTCCAATGTTTTCCCAAACTTCTTTTCCAGTGCTTTCCGTAAATATTCAAAACCTTCTCCTGAGTATTGGTATTTTGTGCCGGGATCAAACTGAAAATTCAGCTTTTTATCTGCATTCATCCATCTCCAGTTCGGGAAACCTGTCTGGTGGCTCAGTATCATTCTGGTCGTTAATTTTGTATGCCGTGGATCATTAGAAATATCGGGATCTATCCAGTAAGTATCAAGAGGTTCATCCAGTTTCCACTTGCCTGAACTTATCAGGCGTAAGGCTACCATTGCTGTAACGGGTTTGGTAAGAGATGCTACATTAAATAAGGCATTATGAGGTGCTGGAATTCCTTTCCTGATCTCGCCAAAAACTTTTACCTGCTGTAATTTTCCATGTTCGATAATTCCTAATCCCAGCGTTGGAATATTGTTTTCTTTCAACCAGCTTTGCATCGACTGATCGTTATCAAACATGGTTTCACTATCGGTAGTCTGTTTCGGATGATGATTAAAACTCAATGAATTTTTAAGCTTCCATTCATTATTTTCCAGTATCCATAAATGAGTAAATTTTGCCTCCCCGACTAGTTTCTCAGCTTGATTTCCCATCTTTTCATAAAACAGATGATCTCCGTTCTGAATAGCAGCGTAAATCTTTCCCTCTTTATACATGGGATAAACTTCTGTGCTTTTATCAACCAGGACTCTTTTTATCTGATAAGTTTCCGGGGATTTGCACAATCCGTTTTTAAAATCAATGATAAAATTTTTCCTGTCTTCGAAACCTCCTTTATCGTGATAAAATTCAAAGCTATCGCTCAACAGATTTTCCATCTGCTTGATGTTGCAGGTATTGTAGCCCACAGAAAAAAACAGGCTGTCTTTCGACATAATGGTTTTATAAAGAGGATCTTTTTTTTCTGTTTGTGCCTGCATGACACTCATGAACAGCATAAAAAAAGGAAGGATGAACATTGAAAACTTTGTCATTGTTATTTTTTTGACAAAGATTCAATTTCCTTTTGTTTTTCTGCTAAAAATGAACCCGACAAAAACCCGACAAAGCCATGACAGGTTTTATATCATACTGAATTTCAGTCTGAAATAGAGTTTTTTATTCTTATCTATTTCGGCGGCATTGCGAAGGATCATAAACACATTGGAAAGCACAATCAGGATCATAAGGATCAGGGTAAACTGTTTTCCGAACTTTAAAAAGATGCCGAGCATGAAGGTAATAGGCGCCATCACTGTCCAGATCATCTGAACCGAAATAATCTGTCTGGCAAGACTGTTTCTCTGCTTCATACTATGCATAAGAATAAGCGGAACAAAAATGTTCAGTGGTGGTAAAAGAGTAAAGATGAGTGATGAAAGATTAATGATTTTAATGTATGAATAATTGATTGGAGCTTCCTCTTCTTTTACTTCTATTTCAATCTCATCTGTTTCAGAAATTGCTGCCGGCTGATCCTGCTGCAATTCAATCTCTTCTATTTCCAGAGCCTGTGCCAGTGCTCGTAACGTATGTCCTTTCGGTTCCGTTCCGGATTCTATCCTTTGAATGGTTCTTACGGAAATCTTGGATTGTTCTGACAGTTCTTCCTGGGTCAGATTTTTTTGTTCTCTTATGGCTTTTAGCTTGGACATCGTTGGGGATATTCTGAAAAAATGTTTTGGCTAATTTACAGTTTTCCTTATTAAAATTTTTTCTTACTGCTGCTGATGTTTAAATTATTAATCATATAAAAAATAAGTGTATTTTTATTTAAAAATAACTTTCTACTTTTCAGCTATTTACAAACTTCAACACCAGATCTGCTTATGGAAAATACAACACCCAAATCTGAAATCAGGAAGAATATTGCTACTTATCTGATTCTTACCCTGCTTTTCTGTCTTCCTGTCTATTATATGTGTATCCGTACAGGAAAACTTGGCGGCGGAATGATCTCTTATGCAACCATTGTCATGTGGTGTCCTGCTATTGCTGCACTCCTTACCTGCCGCATCCGGAATATCCCGATTTCTTCTCTGGGATGGAAATGGGGATTGACAAAATATCAGATCATGGCGTATTGTATTCCTGTTCTTTACAGTTTAGTTCCTTACCTCATCATCTGGATCAGTGGTGCCGGCGGTTTTTATAATCATGAATTTGTCGCCGAAATTGGCAAAGGAATGGGCTGGAATCTTTCAGATGGTCTCACGATCATTCTGTATGTAATTCTGATGAGCAGTTTTGGTATGGTACGTTCAGTAGGCTCTGCATTAGGAGAAGAAATAGGCTGGCGTGGTCTTCTGACGCCTCAATTGGCCAAAATGAATTCTTATACCGCTACTTCTCTTTGGATGGGTGTGATCTGGTCGATCTACCATTATCCTCTCCTGCTTTTTTCCAATTATAATACTGGCGGGCCTAAATGGCTGGCTCTTCTATGTTTTACGGTGATGATATTTGCAGCCTGTTTTATTTTCACCTGGTTAAGGTTAAAATCCGGGAGTTTATGGACAGGTGTTATTTTACATGCCAGTCATAATCTTTTTATACAGTCTATTTTTACCCCTCTTACTGTAGATACGGGAAATACCAATTATTATATTGACGAATTTGGTATTGCGCTGCCTATTGCAACAGCTGTTGTTGCTTATTTCTTCTGGAGGAAGAGGAAAGAACTGGATCAGGTTCGTCCACTTTCAGCGTAATCTGTTTATTAAAAAGACAGCCTTTTCTTGATAGGGGCTGTCATTTTACTATATTCTTAATTTTGAAAAATCTATTCCGGAGCAATTACTTCAATAAGCCGTATTCTACTGATCAAACCTTGAAATATTTCCTGAGTATCTCCGCTCTCCCCTAACGAAATACTTAATCCCTCTCCTTCCTTATCTTCATTTTTGAGGCCTATTCTACCTGCTTTTTGGCCTTCACTGTTACTTATTTCTTCAAACGGTATTTCGTTATCTTCAAACCAGGATTTAATTTTTGCTACCGCAGAATTACTATTTTTGGATGTTCTTTGTAAAACTAACTGCTCCGGCTCTCCAAAGAATCCTTTAGCATTCTTATTCAATACAAACTGCACGAGAAATTTAAACTGATGCTTATCAGGTCTCGCATACCATCTGGCCTGGCTGTATCCACCCAAATGGTGCCGAACGGGTATTTCATTCGGGATATTATTGTTGGCAAATACCCTTGAATTCATTATTTCATGATGGAAAGTAAGATCAGTTTTAATATTTCCACCCTCTGCCCTATATTTTTCAGCCCATTCACTTATTCCTTTAAACTCTGCTTCTCCCATTGTCCTGTAGAATGTCATCGTATGGAGATCAGGACTGCCTTGTGTTCCATTTCTCAATAAACCGAGTCTTTGCCTCATAAATTCTTTACTTTTACTTCCGCTGTCCCATCTTCTTTCATGAAATTTTTTGATAAAAAACAATTGCTGCAGATCCCGATATACAGAAGATGCAATAACCTGGGTATTCATGATGATATTTACTTCATGTCTTTCCTTTTCGCTGACATCCCCATACTTTTCTTTTCTTTCATTTTCATACCTGTCACTTTCCCACTGATCATGGTTGAATTTATAGTCTCCTTCAGATAGATAGTCTGCATTATAAATGTCAAGTACCTGAATGATATCTTTTATATCTCCTCCCATTAGCTCCAGGGTTTCCAACATCTTTCTTTCGTTTTCCCTGCTGTTTATGAAGTAGGTATTAAAAACCTCCTGCACAGTCATTGCTTTTATCTTTCCGTTTTTCAGCCTGATTCCTATCTTCGCTTTGTCATTTGTTCCTTTTGCACTGAAAAACAAATTGTCGTATTTTCCTATAATGCTCATAATGGTTTTATTTAAGGTTATTCATTTGATTTCTGAAATTTTCTGTATTCTGACTTCCAGAGTTTTTATCCATATTAATAACACAAATTTCCGGGGAAACATTCTGACTCGTTAAAGGGGAAAAACCCATTTTCAGAAATTCAGGGTTTACCCTTATTTACAGGTAATGTATTTGTTTATTTCATTCATTAAGTTCTCAGATATTATCAAGAGTAATGATTAAAATTTCACTCATAGGAGAATTCCCTTATTTTTTAAAATTCCGTTTTTTCCCTTAATGAAGATTTATTTTGTTTGATGAAATTTGTATCAGACAAAAGAGATCAACAATCTCATCGTCAACATTAGATTTAAAAAAAATAGTAACCCATTAAAACCAGAATATGGCAGAAACAGTAAACACCCAGACTACAGATGCAGTAACGCAGACTAACGTTACGGTACTTGGTGAGTCTCCCGCACAGGCTATGAGTATGCTTTACCAGATGGCCACGCATGCCAGTGGAATTTCCATTCAGAATTCTGTGACAAACCAGCAGAACTTGAACCAGCTCAACCCTGCGATTGTTGCAGATGCCATTAAAATTTTAAAAGGATAATTTAAAACCTTACCATCATGAGTGAAAACAACAGTGAAACCCAACAATCCCAGGCAGCCAATGCTACCACTCCGGCGGAGAAAGCTGTAGTATTTGTGAACAGTGAGGTATTGGCTCCGCCTAAAGCTTCTCCAATGACCGGAGTAACCAAGGTAATGATAGAACAGTCTACAGGAATGATGGTTCAGGATTTACAGTCTTTCCTAAAAGGATTTGAGCAGGTAGGTTTAATTGCATTGAGCAGATTGGCTAATAATTTATTGACCTATGGAACGACTTTCGGGCCGGCTCCGGGCAGTAAAGAGACCTGTGTTCAGATGGCCGAAAATATTCAAGGTCAGGATGCAGGAAAAGGCAATGAAATGATGAAAGACTTATTCAAAATGGTAAGTGATTATGCTGAAGTAAAAGCAAAAATTTCCAATACCATTTATAATGTCAACGCGCTTCCTGTCTCAGAAGCCCTTCCTTCTCCCCCATCTTACACGGAAGTTTCCTCTGAGGCTGAAGATCCTGAAAAAAAAAACGAGTAGATCCGGTTCCGGAAGAAGACTCCTCAGAAAAAGAAAGTATGAGAAAAAGCTTTGTCACGGCTGATCATGGGGGAAAATTAGTATTAAAGTCGGTTAAACTGACACAGCCACTTGTAAAACCAGAGATTAAGGAAGCGGTAATTTCTTCTGTGGAAACGGAAGTTAATCCCAGGAAAAAAACAATAATAGCCCAACTCATTGAAAAAATTAAAATAAATAAGAGATGAATTACTCCTCAGCAACCAAACCCGCCAAAATTTTAAACCTGGAAAGTTTAAATGATTTGAATGAAAAACTTTATCTGACCAAAAGCAATGATATCCTTTATCTGAATCCCAAAAGTACAGATATAAAAAAGAGCGATCATTCGGAACGTTTTGTATTTAATCTTCAGACATCGGACATTAATATTCAGCCTTCCATAAGACTCGTCAGCTGTATCAACAGATTAGGAAAAAGGTACAATCATTTTCAGTGTTTTGTGGTAGAACCTAAAGATCAATCAACGGGAATTGCCGTGATCATGGTCAAACTGGATGATCCGAAAGCCTTTTACTGTAATGTGAGAATTTTACCTCTCAGCACCTTAAGTGAAGTTGCTTCTCCGGAAATTGACTCAAAGCTTCTTACCATCAATCTTGAAAAATCAAAATGTATACTCAAAACCGATATTACCATTACACCGTCTAATACGGGAGAAGCGCAATATTCGGTGCATGATGTGGATGTATCAGCCATTTCGGAACTGGTAAGCCAGGATGAAATCATAGAATTAAAAAGAGAACTGGAGTTTCAGGCCTCAAAACTGATTGCCCATTATTTTCAGGAAATACTGAGTATTATAGTGAACGAAACAACTCCAGGTAATGGTACACCTCCTGATATTCCGGATGATTATGTCCTGACTCTTCCTCCCAACCAGCTTAAAGAAATGCTGTCGGCCAGTGCCATCTCAGCCTGTATTGCTCTTGAGATTACCGGATATAATGTAGTGAAAGAAATCAACAAGGACTGGAGATCTGCTGCTGCATTTATTAATTATCTGCTGTAGTAATTAGCTATTCATACCTTAAAAACAAGACGTATGCGCAGAAGAACCCGTAAGAAAACTCCCGCTCCCAGGCCGCCTGTGCCTGTGGCAGAACCTGAAATGGTAGAAAAAGAAATCATGCCTTTTGTTTTAAGACATGAAGATGAAATCATCAATTATATCAAGGAAAAAGCCATCAAAGAGACGATGAAGTCACTTGCTCCTTTGTTGGAAAAACTGGAGGAAGCTGTGAAACAGCAGGAAGCAGCTCCTGTTCCTGTGGCCGCTCCACCACCGCCTGAAACTCCTGTCATGAATTATGAAGACCAGTTGAAAAAACTGCAGGAAGCCTCTACCGCAAAGGTAAAGGAGAAGGAACTTAAAATAATGGAGCGAATGAATAAGCTGAATACAAGATTGGGTAATATCCAAACTTAGAAATACCAAAATCAATGAATATGAACGAAATAGATACAATCGTTACGGGAATGTCCACCGCTGTACCTCAGGCTATTTCTGCGCAGGTAAGTGTACATTCCACGGGACAAATGCAAATTAATTCTGCATTGAACCAGCAAAGGAATGCCATAACCGGCATCAACCATTATGTGATGGGATTAAAAAAAATGAGTCCCAAAAATATAAAGCTCAGGCAAATGGAGGCCATTAAAAAAGATCGTTTTTAATCCAGCTCTCTAAAAACTACGGATGCGGTTTATTTCCCTGCAAAGATGAAATCCGGTGCCCTCAACATATATACAATCAGGTCAACATTTATTTCGCACCGCTTTCAGATGCTGTCAATGCCCAAAAGCAATCATTCAGAATCCGTCTTTAGCCCAAAGGAATCATGCATTGCCAGTATACCCGCAGCAGGAATTTATTTTTGAGACAGATATTAAAAATAAAGACCGCATCCTTTTACAAAAAAATAGGGTTTAAACTCGCACAGATTTTACAGATAGGTTTCAACCATTGTATTCAGAGCCACCCTTCAGATCCAATGTATTCATAACCTGTTAATACCAATGCTTTTGAAATATATTCATCTGCAGGATCTGTGGTGAGTTTAAAACTCCGACATAAAACTAGTTTACCTCAATAATTTATTAACCGAGACCAGATCTCAAAAAAACAATTACCATTATGCCAGTTAATGAACAAATCACAGACGCAGTAACACAATCGAACGTAAAAGTAGTAGGAGAATCTCCTGCAATGGCTTTGGCCAACGTGTATCAATCTGCAGCACATTCTACAGGAATCATGTTTGAAAATGCGGTAAATACGCAAAATCAGCAGAACATTTTAGGCCAGGCAGCAACCACTCAGGGAATCCTGCAAATCTATAGTCTGGATACTGTAGCAGACGCAGTTTCTATTGCGAAGATCCTTAAGCCTTAATTTTTAAGCTATTTGATCCAAGTAATACCCTCAACCGGAAAGCCCGGTTGTTTTTAACCTAATAAACCTTACTCATTATGCCAGTTAATGAACAAATCACAGACGCGGTAACGCAGTCTAACGTAAAAGTAGTAGCAGAATCTCCTGCCATGGCGTTAAGTAATGTGTATCAATCTGCTGCACATTCTACAGGAATTATGTTTGAAAATGCAACGAACGCTCAGAATCAACATAATATTGTTACCCAGGCAGCCACTACACAGGGTGTGACCCAAATCTACAGTAAAGATACCATCGCTGATGCGCTTTCTATTGCTAAAATTCTTAAACCTTAAACCCATTCTGCAGACCGCAGAATAAAATTAACCCGCCGGAAAACCCGGTGATTTTAACCCAAATAAACAATAATCATTATGCCAGTAAACGAAAAAATCACAGACGCAGTAACGCAATCCAACGTAAAAGTAGTAGCAGAATCTCCTGCAATGGCTCTAAGTAACGTGTATCAATCTGCAGCACATTCCACAGGAATCATGTTTGAAAATGCAATTAATACGCAAAACCAACAAAACATTGTTACTCAGGCAGCCACTACACAAGGGGTGACTCAAATCTACAGCCTGGATACGATAGCCGATGCGGTTTCTATTGCTAAAATCCTTACTCCGTAATCCCTTTTTCTCAACAGCTTATATAACCTTATCCGAACAGCCGGAAACTCCGGTTGTTTTTTAAACCAAATAAACAATAATCATTATGCCAGTAAACGAACAAATCACAGACGCAGTAACGCAATCCAATGTAAAAGTAGTAGCAGAATCTCCTGCAATGGCTATGGCCAACGTATATCAATCAGCAGCACATTCTACAGGAATCCTGTTTGAAAATGCTGTGAACACTCAAAACCAGCAAAACATTGTTACACAAGCTGCAACTACACAAGGTATAGCACAGATCTACAGCCTTGATACGGTTGCCGATGCGGTTTCAATTGCAAAGATCCTTAATCCGTAATCACTTTTTGCGAACAGCTTAAATACCATTATCCTAACAACCGGAAATTCCGGTTGTTTTTAACCCAAATAAACAATAATCATTATGCCAGTAAACGAACAAATCACAGACGCAGTAACGCAATCGAACGTAAAAGTAGTAGGAGAATCTCCTGCAATGGCTTTAAGTAACGTCTATCAATCTGCTGCCCATTCTACAGGAATTATGTTTGAAAATGCAGTGAATGCACAAAACCAACAGAATATCTTGGGCCAGGCAGCCACTACACAGGGCGTTATCCAGATCTACAGCCTTGATACTGTAGCAGATGCCGTTTCTATTGCTAAAATTTTACATCCTAAATTATAGTGTTTTTTAGATTTCTTGTGATCAGGGAGTACATCAATGTGCTCCCTGATTCTTTTTGCATACGATCTACTTATCAAACAGTACAATTTCATCAGGATTTATCACCTTATTCTGTACGGCATAAATAACAAGTCCGGCCATATTTTTCACTCCGGTTTTGATCATCAGATTGGTCTTGTGAGTTTCTACTGTTTTGGGTGAAATAAACAATGAATCTGCAATTTCTTTGGTGCTCAGCTGCTGGCAAACCAATTTTAGGACATCAATCTCTCTGTCCGTCAGTTCATTTTTCGAGAATGCATGAAACTCAGGAAGCTTATTGGAAAGTTGAGTCCTCATGACATCAATCTGGTCATTGGAGAAATAATGTCCTGTATGATAAACCGTTTTGATAACCGATAACAATTCTTCGAGTTCAATTTCTTTGGGTAAAAAAGCATGAGCCCCCATTTTCAGCATCTGCCCCATGAATGAACGGCGGTAGAAACTGGAAAGAACAATGATTTTTGTTTCGGATTCTCTTTGAGCCAGTTCAGCCATGACTTCAAGCCCATCGCCATTGGTCATCCTCAGATCCAGAATCAGGATATCTAAAGACGCAGAATCCTGTTCTTTAAGAAACTGATATCCGCCTGTTGAGGTAAGCAACACCTGATAATCTCCGTTATTTTCAATATAATTTTTCAAAAGCTGTACAAACAGCAGGTCATCATCTACAATTCCAATTTTAATTTTTGAGTATTCCATGTTTATTTTTTATTGTAATGCCATACAGGCAATGAATTTTGTGCCTTTTTCAGGCTGGGTTTTAAGTTTATAGATTGCTTTAATTTTTTGTGCTCTTGACCGGATATTTCTCAGCCCAATACCTGCTGACTGGTTTTCAACGGTAAATCCACGGCCGTTATCTTCTATGGTTAATATTAAATAGTTCGGAGAGATTCTTAAGGAAACATCCACTCTGCTGGCCTCAGCATGTTTTAAAATATTGGTGATCAGTTCCTGAATAATTCTGAAAAGATTAAGTTTTACGGGATTACTGATCGGTGTCCTTATTGTCATATGACGGAAAATAACCTCTATATTTTTATTGATCTGATCAAGATAATCTGCAATTAAATCTACCAGTTCAACCTCCTCAAGATCAGGCGGAGTAAGATTATGAGACAGTTCCCGTATCAGCTGCATTGATTTTTTTAAATCACGATTAAGATCTTCCGGTTTTTTATCATTGAGATTCAAACGGATAAGATTCAACTGTGAAATAATATTATCATGAAGTTCTTCCGCCAGCCGTTCCCGGTCCTGTTCCTGCAAAAGCAGCATATTTTCCCAATATTCATTTTTTGAATTCCGGACCAGGCGGGAAACTTTCTTTTTATTTTTTCTTATGCTTTTTAAATAACTAATCACCAACAATGTAACGAATAATGTTGTTAAAGAAAACAATCCAATACCAATCCATATCCATACAACTATCTGATCCTGATTTTCCCAACGCCCCATCCCAGATTAATAAAAGCAAGATAAAAAGACAATAGCAGAATGCCTCTAAAAAGCCAGATAGGCGCTACCCAGTTCAGATGATTGCTGATTAAAAAATTAAAGGTAGTGGAAATAACACATTCTATAGAGAAAAACAGAAAAACGATGATGTTCCCGATAAACATATCCCTGTCTGCCCTCCCCTCCCTGATGACTTTCATAAAATAAGCAGCAGCATAACTACAGATGATAATACTGGAGACAATATTGGAATAAAATGTAACCTGCCTATCATTTTGCACATATAATACATTCGTAATCAACACCAGAACAGCATAACAATAGACAATCCCTCTTAATGTGCGGGAAAGCTGGATATAATAATGGTTATAAATTACTGTAAGAATCATCAAACCAAAAAACTGGCTCAATATATAATTGTAAGTATTGAGTGCATTTACTTTCATCAGCCGGTCCGTTAAATCCGTCAGCTCCAGCATCAATTCTCCTGAGAGCAATATAATCACAGGAAGTTTTGTTTTAATCCTTTCTTTTATCAATACAATCAATCCGGTACACAAGACGAGATTAATGATAATTTGTAAATAAAGGGATAAGCTGTTATACGACAACACTGGTACTTTGCTTCAGAAGTTGATAGTCATTAAGAGTATCAATAATCGTAAAAGGAGGTCTTGGTGTGGAATAATTTTCAGCAGTCTCGCTCATATGATTAATGGCCAGACTTTTCACGGTAATGATTTCGATATGATAAGGGAAGTCGGGATTTTTTCTTTCCAGATCATCTGTAAGTCCAAAGAAACTGGTACACGTCTGTCCTGCGGTAATTCCAATATTCTCATAGTCTGAAAACGGTATGGAAATCAGTTGAAAAATATCTTCTGTTTTCTGAGCCTGCATCCAGGAAGTCCCAAACATGTTCCACCTGAAGTTACGGTTAATGGCTGATTCAGCAGTAATGGGAGGAACATCTATCACGATGTCATTGCTGCTTTCTATTTTTGATTCACTGAATTCTACTAAGAAGTCTTTAACAACAATGGTATTGAAATGAGCATCTTTATCACTTTTAGAATCGATCAGGAAAAATTTCAGCTTACCTTCATGAATACCCACATAGGCATGAATCATTTGGGGTTCTGTGGTTCCTAGATTTTTTTTCCATTGTTCAATGTCTTCACCTGAAACGCTGAAGTGAGTTCCCTGATTCAAATAATTCAAAATTTCTGCTCCATTCCTGTCAATTCCGTTTTTGTAGGAATCAATAAGATTTTTCCATTTTCTGATAGCTTCAAAGATGTTTTCAGTAGTCATGATAATATTTATTTGTGAATGATAATTATTTTATGCGTTGAAATTTACAAAAAAAAGAGACTGGTATTCCTTTTTAAATCACATTCAGGTGGAAAATAAAATTTAATTGAATAAAAATGAATTTTTCTTCTGTTTCTGATAAAATTAAATCAGGAACACCTCTTATCTTTGCACCGGAAACCTTCTCCTTTAAACAAGAACGATCATGATTCCATTCCACGAGCTCCTATTTTTCATACTGGCTGCACTCATTTTAGTCATCAGCCCCGGTCCTAATATGATTTATCTGATATCAAAGTCTATAACACAGGGGAAAAAGTCCGGATTTATCTCATTAGCCGGAGTCGTATGTGGATTTTTATTCCATATCATCATGGTTTCATTTGGTCTTACAGCTGTTTTGCTGGCTGTTCCACTCGCGTATACCGTTCTTAAAACACTGGGAACAATCTATCTTTTATATCTTGCTTATCAGGCTATAAAACCGAAAAGCAGAAATATTTTTGATGTTGATAAAAATGGTGCTCACGATAGTCCCAAAAAGCTTTTCACCATTGGTTTTTTAACAAATGTACTGAATCCGAAAGTGGCTGTTTTTTACCTGTCTTTCTTTCCTCAGTTCATCAAACCAGAGTATGGTTCGATATTGACCCAAAGTCTGGAACTTGGGGTCATCCAGGTTCTGATCAGCTTCAGCATCAACTTTATCATTGTACTAACAGCTGCAAGAGTTGCTGTATTCTTTTCCAATAATCCGGTCTGGATAAAGGTCCAGAAATGGTTTATGGCCAGTGTATTAACCTATTTAGCCATAAAAATGGCATTTTCAAAAGCAAAATAAAATCCGGAACAGGTTTCTTTCTGTTCCGAATTCTGTTGTATATTCATATAAAATCTGACTTGAAGAAAGCATCATGGTTATGCACCGCGAATTTGAGATTAAAATCCAGGATGTAAAACCGTGAAAATACGTAATTTTGCTGTTCCGTATTATCCTCATCAGAAGAGCTTTTAAAGATGAAACAGACCATTCCCACCTATGATTTAAACGGTATTACCCATCATCAGTTCCATGTCAAAAGGATGGATAAACGTACTCAGGAAGCTGGGGATATTCTTCTGGACAAAGGAATTCATCGGGACAGTCATTATATTTTCACCTGTATGGAAAGCGGCCATGTAAGAATGATGGTTGATTTCAAAACGGTTGAAGCCAAAGATTCCACTATTTTCTGTGTATTGCCGGGGCAGGTACATCAGGGACTTTTAATGAAAGAGGTCTGCGGATGGTTTGTGGCGGTAAAAGCAGAACTTGTTCCTGACCCGGTACGTTCTTTTTTTGATGAATCTCTGGGCGACATACAACCGTTGTCTGTGGACAAAGGCCTTGTTAAAAAGATTAATACGACAGCCAGTTTGCTTCATGCATCCTATACGAACGAAATGCTTTCCACTAAAGAAGGATTTCTCATCGTTCAATCGTTGCTTAATGCTTTTCTCGGAATGTTTGCTCTGATGTATTCGCGGAAGAATATTTCTCCGGCTTCGGATGAAAACCGTGCTTTACAGCTGTCAAGAGCATTCAGGATTTTGGTTCGGAAAGATTTTAAAACCATGAAAAGTCCATCTGAATATGCTGCAGCTTTACATATCACAAGAGGATATTTAACGGAAACCGTTCGTGAAGTCACAGGAAAGCCTGCACAACACTGGATTCACCAGGAAATTCTGACTGAAGCCAAAAGATTACTGGTCTTTACCAATCTGAGTATAAAAGAGGTGGCTTATGAACTGGGATATAGTGATCACACCTATTTCAGTCGTTTGTTTTCCAAACTGGAAGACCAGTCTCCGTCAGAATTCCGGAATCAGCACCAATAGATACCCAACCACGAATAGTCCAATTAATTCCCCGAAACCGCTATCGGTATTTTCTGATTTTGCAACGTCCTTTGCAATAAAAATGATTTATGCCAAGCCTACCAAAATGGATCAATGACACCGTAGAAAATGTTTGGTCCTCCAAATTTAAAGAATGCACCGTTAGCCATATAGAACAGATTACCCATGATCTTCGACTGATACGCTTTGAAACAGAATTACAGGATGTACCTTATGAACCTGCCTATGCCATTGGAATAAGGATCAACGACAGGGATTTCAGGAATTATTCTCCTTTTAATTTTAACAAAGAAGCAGGAACTTTCGATGTTTTGTTTCATTTGCATGACATGTCTGCTGCCGGAAGTCATTTTGTAACCCGGCTGACAAAAGGAAATTCTATCAAACTTTTAATGCCCAGAGGGAAACAATTTTTTGCCCCCAATGCCAAAATTCATTTTTCTGTAGGGGATGAAACTTCTTTGGGAAGTTCGCTTTCAATCAAGGAAGCCGTAGAAGAATCCGGTTCTTTATTCATTTGCCTGCATGAGCTGGATGAGTGTTCTGCTCTTGAAAAACTGAATTTATATGGGTATCACTGTCCCAAAAATAATACCATGAGAATGATTGAAGCTTTGAATGACTTTCTGAGAGAAGAAAAAGAATCTATTTCTGATGATGAAGTTGTGTTTTATCTTACAGGAAACGGAGAACGTATGTCTTTGATCAGAAAATTTCTTAAAGCCAGAGGCGTATCACCAAAATGTATCAAATCACAGGCGTATTGGATTGAGGGTAAAAAAGGATTGTAAAAATGGGGAAAAGAGTACTTACTTTAAACTTTTATTTATTGAACCATTAAGATTGTATTAAGGTGTTGAGAGTATTAAGATAAGCTTCGCTTTAAGCTTAAAAATCAGAATGATTCATCTTAATTATACTTTATTTCTTAATCCTTCTTCATGGTTTTAATATATATCCTATTTTTTTGATACGTTTAAATAATTTCTTTAATAATGAAACTTTATCTGATAATAAAAACAATTATTACCGGATAAAGTTATCATTGTTCAATACCTAAAAATATTGTGCGGTTATTTCTGTTTCCTTCCTAGCCCCTTGACTTTTTTCAACCATTTGGAACGCTGCTCCTCTTTAGAATTCCTGATAATTCCAATATAAGTCACCTTCACCGGCTTTACCCCACAGTATTCCAGGATAGATTTCCTGAGCTGATTTACGCTTGGTCTGCCAAAGAACAGACGGTAATACCATCCCGGCTGGTCTAATGTTGTTATGATATGGGCTGTTTTATCTTTTAAAAGCTTGTCCCACCATACCGAATTTTCACGGTATTTATAAGCCATTCCCGGTAAAAAAAGCCGGTCTATAAATCCTTTCATTATGGCAGGAAATCCTCCCCACCACACCGGATGTACCCATACCAAATGATCTGCCCATTGAATAATTTCCCAGGCTTTCAGCAAATCCGGTTCAAGCTCCATTCTTTTCTGATATCCGAACTGTAAATTGGGATTGAAGGTGAGATCCCGTATAACGATTTCCCTCACTTCTGCTCCCGTTTCTGAGGCTCCCAATCTATAAGCTTCTGCCACTCCAAAATTAAAAGAGTCTTGATTTGGATGTCCGTTGATAATGGCTATTTTTTTCATGATTTCACATTAATATTGATAGAATCATAGGCATTAAGCTGTGCCATTAATGATAAAGGTTCATGCAGCTGATGACTGAAATACACCTTGTTTTCATGAGGATTTCTCAACAGTTCTTCGGTATGCAGAACAGCAGATAAAGCGGTTAATTCCGCCTGCCCTTTTTCACTCTGCAAACTCAGTCTCTTTTGTCCTGACGGGTCATCAACTACAATTTCAAAGACCGCCTGATCTCCGTTACCACTGGATCCAAAAATCATTTTTCTTTCTTTTAAAGACAAAATACTGTAGATTCTGAGATATTGAAATGCTCCCAGCAGCCAGGTAATAAATTTTGAATTGTAGGTCATCTTCACACTCACATCGGAAATCCTTTCCACTTTATTGAGAATGTACAGATCCGGAACATCAAAATTATAGGCACTTCTATGCCCGATTCCAAAAGAAAAACTGAAGGTTTCCGTATCAAGAAAATGCCGTATAGAAACCGGTTTATCATTCTTATAATGAACAAAAGGAACGGCTACATTTTCTGCCATAAAGTGAGCCGAACTCTCACCTGCAAGATCTTTTACGGAATAATAGACAAAGAGTTTTACTTCATTAATATCTCCTGAGTCCGAAAGGATATTAGCCAATGCAGGGACAATCCCGCCCATCCATCCTGAACTGAAAACAATTCTGCTGTTTACATCTGATTTTTGTGCGATATCATAAGCTTTCACCAAAGCCGGAGTAGGTTTGGTAATATCCAGATAATCTATTTGATGATCAATGGCAAAACGAAGTACATGGTCTTCTTTATCATTCACAGAAAGAATGATGAGGTGTATCTTTTTTTCGGAAATAATTTTAAAGGAGGAAGGGTCTGTAACATCAATCTTCAGGTCTTTATCTGTTTTTCCACCTTTTCTGCCCCCGATAAAAACAGTAACATTAGGATTTCTTGATTTCAGGATTCGGGAAATTGTCTTTCCTACCAATCCATTTCCTCCGATAATTAAAATATTTTGCTCCATAACTTTTTTTGACAAAAGTAGAGCGCTGCTGTTTCAATAAGCAGGACAAATGTCTAAAAAGAAATTTCCTTTCTGATACGGCTCAGGTGGCGTTGAGTAATGCCAAGGTAGGAAGCCAGATATTGCAATGGAATGTTTTGAATATAATCAGGATGATTCTTTACTAATGTTTCATACCGTTGGGCTGCGCTGTCTCTCTGAAGCTGAAAAAACCGTGTTTCAAGTTCAAGATATTCCTGTTCTGCAATAATCTTTAAAAATTTTGTCCAGTTTATGCTCTTCTTCACCAGTTCATCTACCGCTTCTTTTTTAATGATAATCACTTCAGCATTGGTAATAGCCTGCATACTTTCTTTGCTGGGACATCCGGAGACAAATGAGGAATACGCAGCGATCATATGATTGGGAAACCTGAAGCAATATGTCATATCTTTTCCCTCGTCAGAAGTATAAAAAGAACGGAAAATACCAGACTTCACCAAGCCTACTTCCTTACAAAACTCTCCTTCCTGTATGAAATAATCATTTTTACGGATAATTCTGAATTCAGAAAACTTCAGAAATTCTTCAATTTCATCTTCTGAGAACAGATTAAAGCTTCGAAAATAGTCACGTTCCATGATATCAAATAAGTTTCAGCGAAAATAAATAAAAAGATGGAGGAAATGTTGTTTATAAACGCAGAGTTTTAATTTTATACAATTCTATTTTAAGAAAGCAAAGAGGGAGACTGTCTCAAAAGTGAATAATTCGGATTTTATCATTCTGAATGAAATGGAATGAAGAATCTGATACTTCTCGTTATTTATGAGATTCTTCCTTCGTCAGAATGACACTTTTGAGACAACCTCTTTTTAAGCAGGGGCATATTGATAAATTTCAATTGAAAACAAAAAAAAATCATCTCAGGACGAGATGATCTACCGTTTTGAATTTACTTGAGTTATTTATGAAGATATGAATGATGTTTGTTGTAACAAAGATAGGTGAACCTTATTTTTTATGCATCAGTGGAATCCCTGTAATTATATCCGTAAAAATACGGTTGTATAAAAAGAAAAGCCCTGCAGGAAATACCTTACAGGACTTTTGGATTATCTAACAATATTCAGTTTAATGTTTATCATTCAAGGTTTAAAGTGATGATTTCCATTCACTTTCCACCATTAATTGTATTAAAGAGGGCTTACCAATTGAAGGAACCATTCTTTAACTTCTCCTTCCAGGTATGGAGCAAGCTTTTCTTCACATGTTTTATGGTATCCGTTCAGCCATGCGATTTCGCTTTCTGAAAGGATTTCTTTTACCACTGTATCTTTGAAGAACGGGCAGAATGTTAATGTTTCAAATTCATAGAATGTTCCGTGAATTGTTTTTTCTGCTTCTTTTACGGCAATCAGGTTTTCGTGACGAATTCCATAGTGCCCTTCAAGATAGTAACCCGGTTCATTGGAACATACCATTCCCGGAAGAAGTTCCTGAGGATTCAGATCTTTTCTTATGTTTTGTGGTCCTTCGTGTACATTCATGAAACTTCCTACCCCATGTCCTGTTCCGTGGTTGAAATCTTTCCCTTCCATCCATAGCGGAAGTCTTGCAATAGCATCAAGCTGTACTCCTTTTGTACCTTTCGGGAATTTCACCATAGATAAACGGATCAATCCCTGTAGTACCAATGTTGAATTTCTTTTAAACTCTTCCGAAGGGGTTCCTAAGGCAAAAGTTCTTGTAATATCTGTAGTTCCTTCAAGGTACTGGCCTCCTGAATCTACCAGAATAGTTTCCTCGTTGGTTACTTCTTTGCTTCCTTCTTTTTTGGCAGAATAGTGCATGATAGCACCATTATCTTTATATCCTACGATAGACCCGAAACTTTCTCCTACAAAATTTTCACCTTCTGCACGGAAGCTTCTCAGTTTTTGTCCGATAGAATATTCATTCATGGCTTCTTTTCCTGCATTGTGCGTTAGCCAGTAAAGGAATTTCACCATTGCTACTCCGTCTCTTACCATTACTGTTCTGAAACCATTCAGTTCAGCTTCGTTTTTCTGAGCTTTCATCAGGTTACCAGGAACCGGAGCTTTGATAAACTGATTGTCTGATTTTAATGTTTCAAAAATCTGTTGGTTGCTGTTTGGAGAAACCAGCACTTTTTCGTTTTTAAAGGTCTTCAGATAATTGTAAAATTCTTCGTAAGGCATCATTTTTACAAAGGAGTCATCCATTTGTTTTCTGGCTGCCACTTCCATTTTCTCTAATCCTGTGAACAGAACAGCGTCGTTTTTAGTAATCACAATGTATCCTAAGAATACAGGATTGCTTTCTACATCGCTTCCTCTCAGATTCAGTGTCCATGCGACATCATCCAGACTTGAGATAATGTGTACGGTAGCTTCCTGCTCTTCCATTTTCTGACGAATCGCAGAGATTTTATCGGATACTGATTTACCCGCTCTTTCTACCGGATGTACGAAAATAGGGTTAGCAGACGGAGTTCCTCTGTCTTTCCATACTTCTTTTAAAAGCGGAGCATCTGCCAGGGTAATATTTTTGGAATTGAATTTCTGAGAAAGCAGTTCCCAGTTGGCATGAGAAGCTGCAACAGCATTTACTGCCACTTTACCGCCTGCCGGAATTTCTGAAATAATCCAGTCGATATAATTAGGAGTTCCTTCCATTCCATCTTTGAAAAGATCGATTCCTGAACCTTCCAGTTCGATAGCAGCCTGTGTAAAGTATCTTCCGTCTGTCCAAAGTCCGCCTTTGTCTTTGGTAATCACCACGAAACCGGCAGAACCTAAGAAACCTGACAGCCAGGCTCTCTCCTGCCATTCTTCAGGAAGATATTCGCTCATATGCGGATCTGCAGAATATACTATAAATGCATCAACATTATTTTTCTGCATTTCTTCACGAAGCGCAGCAACTTTTTCCTTTGAAGTCATTCTTTTTATTTTTAACCACCGAAAGTTACAAAAAATTTGATGTCTGAAGGGTAAATCTATCCGCTATTTTGCTTAATAATTCTTTATAGTTAAAGCGGTCATTAAAAAATCAAACTACTAAATATATTTCATAAAATAAATCACTTTTAAGTAAAAAAAACTACCATATTACCAAAATAATAAATTTTTGGAAGGATTATTGCTACATTCTATTTCATGAAACAGCAAAACTACCATAACCACAGAAAATTCTATCTGCCACATCATTTTATTTATCTTCCTTTGCTCATTATATTGGAGATATCAGGAATTTATAAAATCTGGGATGATCCCGGAAATCAGCTGGTCTGGATACTGTTTTCTGTCGTGATTTTTTTGCTTTTTTATCTGGCATTGATGACAAGGCAGCACTATGCACTGGGACTTCAAAACCGTATGGTAATTCTGGAGTTTAAACAGCGTTATTTCGAGATCTTCAATAAAAGATCTGATGAAACTGCTGAGAAATTGAAATTCGATCAGATTGCTGCCCTGAGATTTACCTATGATGATGAATTCAAAGAGCTTTTATACAGAGCACTTCATGAAAACATCTCAGGAGATGAAATTAAAAGGTCTATCAAAAAATGGAGGGCTGACCGACTCAGAATTTAACACACCAACAAAATATATACCTATGAAAAAATGGACCTTTTACAGTATTACAATATTAATGTTGTTGACACTTACAAGTTGTGAAGCCGTAGAAACGATTTTTAAGGCCGGAATGTGGTGGGGAATAATCTTAGTCTGTGTGATAGTAGGAATTCTTTTACTGATTTTTTCGAAGGGTAAAAACTCTTAACCATGTTTTATGGAGAAGAATACAGACTTGGAGATGATTTCTCACCTTAAGCCTTCAAAAATTGTTAAAATAATGAAGGACCCGGAAGCTTCTGCAAAGGCGGTACATCTTGTATATACCACCGATGCAGAAACCGCCGGAATTACCCGTAAAAAAACCGGAAAGAAATATTCCTATTATAAAGACGGAGAAAAAATAAAGGATAAAGAGGAAATTACCAGAATCAATAAACTGGTCATTCCGCCTGCCTGGGAAAACGTATGGATCTGTGCGCTTGACAACGGCCACCTTCAGGCCACAGGCTTTGATGTAAAGCAAAGAAAGCAATACCGCTACCACCCTCTGTGGAGTGCTTTAAGAAATCATACAAAATTTTACAGAATGCTTCAGTTCGGGTATGCATTACCGGACATCCGTCTGCATTTAGAACAGGATCTTGCCCTGAGAAATTTTGAGAAGCGAAAAATCCTTGCTTTAATTGTAAGCCTTATGCAAAGAACCAATATCCGTATCGGGAATAATGTGTATGAAAAACTGTACGGTTCTTTTGGCCTTACCACATTAAGGGATAAACATGTAAAGGTAAAAGGACAGAAAATTTCTTTTTCTTTTAAAGGAAAGAAAGGTATCATGCATCAAATCGACCTCAGGAGTCCAAGGCTGGCAAGGCTTATTCAGAAATGCAAGGACATTCCCGGAAAAGAACTCTTCCAGTATTTTGATGATGAAGGAAACCGTCATTCTGTAGATTCAGGGATGGTGAACGACTATATCAAAGAGATCAGTGGTGAAGATTTTACTGCTAAGGATTTCAGAACCTGGTCCGGAACAGTAAGTGCGCTGATTGCTTTTAAAGAAATAGGCTATGCGGAAAATGATACTGAATATAAAAAGAAGGTAAAAGAAGCCCTGGACATCGTGGCAGAAAATCTGGGAAATACATCTACCGTCTGCAGAAAGTATTATGTTCATCCTTTAGTCATCAACCTTTATGAGAATAATACCATCAAAAAATATCTTGATGAACTGGAAGTGATAGAAGAAAATGACGGAAAAGCCGATCTTACAAAAGAGGAAAGACTGGTGCTGAAGATCCTGGAAAACGAGAGGATGTAGAAAGATGGGAGAATGGAAGCTGGGAGAGGGAAGTTCTGAAACTCTTAAAAACAACTTCTGAACTTTCAACTCATTTTGTTTACCCTGTTTCAATACCTCCAGCATCTGACATCCCGCCTCCAGCCTTACTATACAGATATTCTACTATTATTCAAAAACTGAACCCTGTATTCCTTTGGCGTAATTCCTGCAATTTTTTTGAAAAGCTGTGTAAAATGGGAAGCAGTATGAAAGTTCAGTTCGTAGGCAATCTCTGCAATATCTTTACTGGAGTGAAGTAATGCTTTGCTGTAATTGATATCAATCTCATTGATCCATTGTTTTGGAGATTTTTGAGTTACCCCTTTGACACACTTATTCAGATAACTTTCTGTAACGGACAGTTTATCGGCATAAAAAGCCACTCTTTTTTCCCCAACATGATATTTAAACAAAAGATCACGGAACTGAAGAGAGAGCTCCATCGGACGTGTTGCAGATTTGTGATGGTTGTCAGAATCTGTGCTGAGCATTTTGATTAAAATAAGATGAAGCATTGTCACTACGACATCATTAACATTGAGGTTATTCAACCACAATTCCTGTTCCATGATCGGGAGAAGCTGAGTAATAGTTCCATAAGTCAGGCTATCCAGATTGAGGAAAGGGGTCATAAAAAAGATACTGCTTTTATGCTTGGGCAGTTCCTGTTCAGAAAGAATATTATTTTCATAGGCAAGAAAGAAACCTTCAATATCATCTGACAGTTCAACAGTTGCGGTAATTGTTCCTTGTTTGATAAAGATGACTCCTCCTTTTTCCGCATGATATTCTTTATTTTCAAGATACTGTCTGATATGCCCGTTGGTAACGAAAATAATAAAATTGAATGTGGTACGGTACGGAATGACCGGCATCAGAATACCTTTAAGATAATTTTCTATCCGATACAGCTGTATATCAGCATTGTTAGCTAATATCTTGTCCGTAATATTGGGCAGAAAAAGCTTTTTATATTGAAAATTGGATAGCACTTCCATATCCTTGTTATGATTATTTAAAGTTATACAAAATATTTTAAAGCAGGTGAGGAAAGCGAAAGAGTGAAAACGCTAAAGTGTAAATAGTAAAAATCCCGAAAACACGTATCCCGAACCCCAAAATTTACTCTCTCCAACCTTCATACTCTCCCGCTCTCCTGTTTAGAACTTATAATACACGCCTACTCTCACTCCAAAAGGACTTCCCGGTGTATAGGTAAGATCTGTAATAGGCTCTGCTTCTCCTTTTAACTGTGTTTCTGTGGCAAACTGAGCTTCGTTCCATTTTACATTGAAAAGGTTGTTCAGCTGAACATTCGCTCCCCATTTCTGACGGTTATAGGAAAGCATCAAATCATTCACAAAATAGGCTTTCGTTCTGATGCTGTTATCCTCTACTGCTGGTCTTGCTCCCAGATATCTGTACTGAAGTCCCAGAGAAAAACCATTCAGGAAATCCCAGTTAACAGATCCTGTACTGGTAACTACCGGAGCCAGCGGAACGTAGTCCTGACCTTTTTCTTCTTCGGTAAATCTTGCGTGGGAATAATTGATATCTGCATTCAGATAAAAATTTTCCAACGGGTGGAAGCGAACGCCAAGATCAGCTCCGAAACGTCTTGATTTTCCGGAAGGCTCTACCACTGCATCATCTCCTACATACACAAATTCCTGCTGAAGATCCATATACCATAATGCCGGAGTAATGATCAAAGATTTGAACGGGTGTAATCTTACCCCGAAATCCGCACCAATAGAATATGGAAGGGTATTTTCGTTCTTATTGGGAACCACCACCCTTAGGTCATTGGAGTGAAAGCCCATTCCTGTTTTCAGGAACCACATCACATTGTCATTCTGAGCATAGGAGAAATTAAGTTTAGGGCTTAATCTTGTTGCTTCTTTTGACTGTCCGGATGGCAATTGCTCCACATCCAGCAGATTATGCATATTAAAGATAAAATGATCCACCCTCAAAGCCGGATTGATGGTCCATTTTCCTGTTTTCCATATCAATCCTGAATAGGCATGAAGATTGGTTTCTGTTCCTGTCACATCTGATAATCTGTCCAGCAGAAGATCTCTGTGATAAACGTGATTAAGCTGTAAGGTGTTGATATCATCATTTCTTAATCCGATTCCTGAAGTCCAGTTTAAAGAGCTGTTGGCAAAGGAAAAGGACTTTGTATATTTTATTTCGGCTCCGTAAATATTTCTTCCGTCCGTCTGCTGAATCTCATCACCATGCTCTTTATCTTTTAAATTAAAGGTAAAATCAGAATACAGGTTGAAGTTATATTTTGAATAAAAAGCCATCGCATCAATCTGCTCGGAAGGAGAAATAATATGCTTGAAATTCATCTGAAGGTTTGTTCTGGAAGTTTTTCCGCCTTCTGTGGGATCTATACTTCCCCATCTTCCAATGATTCCTTCATCTACAGCACGTTCCGGAATCTGTCCGGAAGCATTCCATGAAGAATTAAATGTTGAAAACTGGATGTTGAAATAGTCTTTGTCAGTCAGCCATTGATTGTATTTACCGAAGATATTAACCCTGTTAAAATTCTGTTTTACATCAAAAGGTCCGTCTGTATAATTGTATTCTGCAGCTATGTAAGCATTTTTTCTTCCCAGATCATCATGTAAGATATTGAACATTCCCAATACTCTTTTGGAGTTGAACGAACCTCCTTCCAGTTTTATCATACTGTTTTTCAAGCCATTGTAGGTCTGAAAATCAACATAACCAGCTGTGTTGAAGTCCCCACGATCCATGTAATAAGCTCCTTTTCCAAAATCGATATTATTGACAGTTTCAGGAATCACAAAGTGTAAATCAGAATATCCCTGACCATGGGCATGGGAAACAATGTTCACAGGCATTCCGTCTACATTCACGCTTACATCGGTACCGTGATCCGCGTCAAATCCTCTTAAAAAAAGCTGCTCAGCTTTTCCTCCTCCGGCATGCTGCGCAATAAACAGTCCCGGAACTTTTCTCAACAAATCCTGCGCTGAGTTGACCGGAAATTTATTCAGATCAACCTTTGTAATGGCAGATAGAAACGAACTGTGATTAATGGCTACTTCAGAAATCTGAAAAGGTTTATGCTGTAAAAAAATAACTTTATTTTTATCATCATCATTAGTCACTACCCATTTTATTTCATCATATCCCTGACGGCTGATCACAAGGGTATCAGGAAGAGATTTTACGGGAACGGCAAATGTTCCGTCTGTTGCCGTATGGGTATGACTGTTTCCATGGTCGTATTTCACCAAAACATCTGCAATGGGAAATTTGTCATCTGCATCTTTTATCAACAACTGTTTTTCTGCTTCCTGCGCCATCATTTTTCCACTGAACATCATAACCAGAAATACGGCTGCTATTTTTGTTATTTTCATTTTTTAGTTTAATTATATTTAAATTTTAGAAGTTAGAAACTAGAGGTTAAAGGAATATCAATAGTGAATTTTGCTTCGCAAGTGAATTGTCAATCATTATGAAAAAACTTTAAACTTTAAACTTTAAACCTTGAACTTTCTCACTCTCAAACCCTCAAACCCTCCAACTCTAAGACTCTCTAACTTTTTATTTTTTCGTTTTAAGAAATACTTTTTGAATCAAAAGCGTAATCCACGTTCCAGCTACGAATGGGAAAGTAAATACTCCACCCACAATATCCAGACAGTGATTGTCTATTAACAGGTCATCAATGGCAATGGTAATAAGGACAGCAATAAGCACCCATAAACCATCTGTTTTTTTGACACCTGAAAAAACAATGGCAGAAAGCACTGCGTTAAAACCAAATAATCCCATGTGAATTTCTTTGATGGGTTCTCCATTCAATTGTGATAATCCTGCACCCAGAATTGATGCTGCCAGTCCATATAAAGCGGCTACCGGAGAACTAATGAAAACGGCCAGGAAGAAAATAATTCCTGAGAGTATTCCTCCCTGAAATATCACTTCACCAAAACCATTGGTACAGGTAAGAAAGTCATCATATTCTGTTGGAACCACTTCAATGCTCAACATCGCAGAAGGTGGAATATGGGTAAAATGATGCAGTGCAAATACCAACACCCACGAAATAATGATGAAAGGAAAAGTAAACACCGGAATTTTCTTCTGAATAAAGAAATGCTGTATCACAGCCGCCAATGCTCCGCCCAATACAATAAGAACCCAGATCAATAGTGTTGCCTGAAACAGAAATGCCAGCGCTACTCCCACCAGTGCTGCACTGAAACCATAAAGACCGGCATTAATTTCAGATTTGTCATAATTAAGCTTCATTGCAGTGAAAGTTCCGGCTGCTGTTGAAAGCAAAACGGCCACTCCACACTGCCAGCTTCCCATAAAAATTCCTATCAGAAAAAGTAGACCAGTCCATCTGTTTTCCTGGAGCATAATCTGCCCGATTCCTTTTAAAATATTGTCTATAAAGGGTAGTTTTTTGAAAAATTCGTCCATAGTTTTTTAATTTATTAATAATGGGGTTGTTGTTTGTTTTTCGTTGCGGGTTGTTTTTCGTTGCGGGTTGTTGTTTGTTGCGGGTTGCGAGGTGCGGGTTTCGGAATCCACCTCAAAACTCTCAAACCCTCTTACCCTCAAACTCTCCCGCTAGAATCCCGAATCCCGAAACCCGAAACCCCGAATCCCGTTTACCATCCAAGAAAGACCATTCCAACTCCGCAAACAGTTACTACCGCTCCGCTTACCACGCCCATATATCTTTCCAGTTTTTCTGTATTGAATAGTGTTGAGTAACCATAACGTCCCAAAAGAACCATTCCAAGCATGGTCAACACTGTTGTTGCTGTGAAAGAGGTTACCAGTACGGCAATTTCAGACATGGAATGTTTTACTCCTGAATAAAATAATAAGGGAATCAAAGGTTCACTTGGTCCCATCACGAAAATCATGAACAGGACAAGCGGTGTTACTTTTATTCTTTTTTGAGGCATTACGACTTCGCTGTGATTATGTTCGTATACGTATACATCGTCACCCATCACATCAAAATGCTTATGCGGTTTGTTTCTGATTGCCTGGATGAGGCCGTATACAAGGTAAACTCCTCCAAAAATCAGCAGTGCCCATCCGGAAAAATTTCCTCTGATATCCTGAAACCAGGAGATCTTATTCAGCTGCCACCCCAGGAAAACTCCGATAAAACCTAAGATCAGAGAACTGAACACATGTCCAAATCCGCAGACAACGGTTAAGATGGCTGTTTTCATTCCACTCCATTTTTTGGATTTTGAGATGACAATGAAAGGCAGATAATGATCCGGCCCTGAAGCGGTATGTATAAAACTTATTGAAACGGCGCTCAAAAGAAGTGCCCAGACTGTACTATCCATTTTCTATTTATCTATTATTGTTCTCCATTAAGTTTTGGCTAAAGCCAATGGAAGATTAATTTTTATTTCGCGGGCTAAAGCCCGCTTCTATTGAATATATTAGAATCCTTGTCAAGGTTTTGAACCTTGACAAGGATCTCTTTTTACTCCAACGACCACAGAATGTCCTGAATATGCAGGAAGAAGTTGTACATCAATTCTCCTCCATGTCCCAAAGCTCGTACTACAAAACCATTGTCTTCCATGGCAGAAACTCCTACTTCCATTACTTCGTGATGTTGCGCAGCGGCTTCAACGATCTCTTCTATCAATCCGTTTTTATCTACATTTTCTTTTGTACTGTAGAAAATCAGGGTTCCCTGATGGGTATACTGTTCCAGATTTCCAATGCTGCTGATCGGGATCATATCAGGCTGGATAAGAACATTATCTTTTACCACAAGCTTATTATTATGATAGATTTCCATCACATTCTGAAAACGTTTCAGTTTAAAAACCTCTCCATAATGTTTTCTCCCACAGGTAATGATCTCACTGATGATGATCTGACTGTTTTTCCCTATATGAATATTGGCTTTACTCTTAAAGTTTGAATCTTCGTGAGGAACAATCGGGTGAGGAACGTAAGCGAAAGAAGTTTCATCTTCCATAGAAACATTCAGCTCCTGAAGCGCCTTGTCCTGCATGTTGAAAAGTCTCTGATAAGATTGTGACTGCAATTGCAGTGCTGCTCCTTTTTCAAGGGTAACATTCAAATGATAATGGTCTCCATCCAGAATTCCCGGAGAGGAGCTCATCACCATCTGATAGAGCTTTTTGTCGCTTTTTCGCTGTCCTACAGAAACTACTCTGAAAGGAAGTGAGACATAAAGGTCTTTCACATAGGATTCTCCTCCCTTGAATCCTGCAATAATTTTTAAATGACTATCCATTTATCTTACCAGATTCGGTTCTTCAATTTCTTCTAAAAGGGCATATTTTTTAATCCAGCCAATTACTTTATCCAATCCTTCATCTGTTTTCAGGTTGGTGAACACGAAAGGATTTCCTTTTCTCATTCTTCGGGCATCATTTTCCATGACTTCAAGGCTGGCACCTACGTGAGGGGCAAGGTCAATTTTATTGATGATCAATAAATCTGATCTTGTAATACCAGGACCACCCTTTCTAGGAATTTTTTCTCCTTCCGCTACGTCAATAATAAAAATAGTAACGTCTGCAAGATCCGGGCTGAATGTTGCAGAAAGGTTATCGCCACCACTTTCAATCAAAACCAGTTCGATTTCCGGGAAACGTGTTGCCAGCTCGTCTACGGCTTCAAGGTTCATACTTGCATCTTCACGAATAGCTGTATGCGGGCATCCTCCTGTTTCTACTCCGATAATTCTGTCGTGGGGAAGAAGACTGTTTTTCGCCATAAATTCAGCATCTTCTTTGGTATAAATATCATTCGTGATGACTCCAAGATCATAAGTCCCGAATAATTTTCTGCTTAAACGTTCCAGTAATGCAGTTTTTCCTGAACCTACAGGTCCTGCTACTCCTACTTTTATGTATTTTCTGTTTTCCATTTTCTTTAAATTTTATTTTATTTTTTTAACGCTATAGGCGCTAAGCTTTCTTTACTGTGAATATTTTTCGATCGCAAGGGCGTTTCACTCAGCAGAGAGCAATTCGCCCATTTGCCCTTTTACCTTTTACCTTTTACCTTTTACCTTTTACCTTTTACCTTTTACCCTTTTATCTTTTTAGGACATATAAAGTCTTGAATACAATCTTTCATGCTGCATACACCTGATATCAAAGGCCGTATTACAAAGTCCCACCATATCTCTGTCCAGATCTATAGTTTCTAAAGCTGTTTTTTCCATGACGGGATAGAGTGAAAATAGAATATCCTGTCCGTCCAGCTGTCCAAGAGGAACTAATTTTACTGCATTGGTAATCATCCCGGCAACCGAAGTGTAATAGAATCCTAAAAGTGCTTCGTACAAAGGAATTTTCATCAGATACGCATATACTCCAAACACAATACAGTAATGAGAATTGGCTTCTTTATGCTGAACTGCTTTTTCAAAAGCTTCCATAAAAGGAAAATTTTCTCTTCTTTTAAAGATTTTAATCAGTCTAAGTCCCAGTTTCTGACTGGCCTGGCGAATTTCCTTTGGACATTTTATCGCATTACATTCATTATCCAATTGTAAAAGCTGCTGCAAATCTCCCTTTCCTGCCGCTTCATAAGCCAGTTTTACAAAAGCTCCGTCATTGAATTTAAGGTTGTACTGAAGCATATTCTGCACAAATTCTTTCGCGGTTGACAGATCATGTACAATTCTTTCCTGCACATAGGTTTCAAGTCCGTTGGAATGGGTATATCCTCCGATGGGAAGTGTAGGATCTGCAAGATGAAGCAGTCCTGACAGGAAATTTATATTATTCATCTTTCGGAGCGGCCATTTTTAAGATTTTTGTAAAGATTGTGGAGCCCAGACTTCCATGTCCGTGAGGTTCTACATTAGATTTAAGAAGGTTCAGCAGTTTCACCGACTGTTTTTCCGGTTTGAAACCGCTTGCCTCCAGCCATCTGAACATCGGCATTTCAAAAGGAAGCAAAACTTTATCATTCTGAATGAAAAGCGGAATATGTTTGTTTCCGATCTCATAACATACAGTTCCCATTTCCAGCAGTGAAGCTGGTGACATCACGATGGCTTCCGTCTCCAGAACATTGATTGCAATTATTTTTCCGGCATCCTCAAAAAGAATATCCCCTTCACGTAATCGTTGCCCTTCTCTGAGAAATTTGATGGCAACATCAATTCCCTGTCTGGTTTTTTTACGCTGGATTCTTTTGGTGGTTTCAAACCATTCCAGATCAAGATAGTCTATGGTTTTCTCCGTAGGGTTTTCAGCAAGATTGCCTATGATTTGATTAATTATCATTTTTGGTTTTTTTTCTGAAGTCTAAGTTTTTGGAGATTCCCACCCCGAATGTTGAACCACTGATTCCTGCGACATAGCTTTTCGTCCAGCCTTCTTCTTTTGTTTTGGTCTGAAGCATTGAAAGTTCTGCGAATTTGAATTTCAGTGCCCAGCCTCCTCCTAATACGATTCCGATCAAAGGATAGGCACGAAGACGGAATCCGTTAAAATTCTGCATGGCATCTGCTGCTGTTGAAAGCTGCTGTCCCCAAACATAGTGCGCATCTACCTGACCGATCAATACAAAATATTTTCCAAGCATTACCGAAGGGCTATACCAGATTCCCGCTTCATTCTGTTTGTAAACTACATTGTGATCTACTGTATTCTGCGAGTAAGCATAATTAACTCCGATAAGGTCATTATTATTGATGAAGTATCCTACTCCAAGCGGTGCACTGGAAACGGTACTGCTGCTGCTTGATGGTGTTGTAATTTTAGAATAGTCTAATGAACCATACACCATAAACTGTCCTTTGGGTCCGTCTTCATCACTTTTAAGCCTGTGCCCGCCCAGAAACTGGGCATTCAGATTTCCTGAAAGCATAGATACACCAGTTATCGCAAGAGAAAAAACTGTTTTATTTAAATATTTCATTTTACACTTTGTTCTATAATTGTTTTAAATTGTATCGGATAAACTTTGGCTAAACCTAACAGGTTTTTGAAACCTGTTAGGTTTTATTCATAAAATTTATCTTAGAACAAGTAATACAACTGTGTTAAAGGAAGTGTTTCTGCTGGTTCACAAGTGATATATTCTCCGTCTACCGTTACTTTATAGTTTTCAGGATTCACTTCAATTAAAGGCGTCTTATCATTATGGATAAGATCTTTTTTACCAATATTTCTACAGTTTTTCACCGGAAGAATCATTTTTTCCAGTTTGTAAGAAGCGATGGTTCCATTGTCGATAGAGATCTGAGAAACGAAGTTCGCGCAAGTACCAAACTTAGCTTTTCCGTGAGCACCGAACATATTTCTGTAAATAATAGGCTGAGGCGTTGGAATAGAAGCATTAGGATCTCCCATTTTAGCAGCAATGACAAATCCTCCTTTTACAATCATTTCCGGTTTCACACCAAATAAGGCCGGTTTCCAGATCACCAAATCTGCCAGTTTTCCTTCTTCAAGAGAGCCTACATATTCTGAAATACCGTGTGCTATAGCCGGATTGATGGTATATTTAGCCACATATCTTTTTGCACGATAATTGTCATTTCCGCTATCTTTATCTTCAGCCAGATCACCTCTCTGCTCTTTCATTTTGCTCGCTGTCTGCCATGTTCTGGTGATCACTTCTCCCGGTCTTCCCATCGCCTGAGAATCTGAACTCATAATACTGAAAACACCCATGTCGTGAAGGATATCTTCTGCTGCAATGGTTTCTGGACGAATACGTGAATCTGCAAACGCTACATCCTCAGGAATATTTTTGCTCAAATGGTGGCAAACCATCAACATATCTAAATGTTCATCAATGGTATTGATGGTATAAGGACGTGTAGGGTTGGTAGAAGCGGGCAATACATTCGGATACATAGCCGCTTTAATAATGTCAGGTGCGTGACCTCCACCTGCTCCTTCTGTGTGGAAAGTATGGATTACCCTTCCGTTGATGGCTCTCATGGTATCTTCCAGAAACCCTCCTTCATTCAAAGTATCCGTGTGGATAGCCACCTGAACGTCATATTTATCGGCTACTTTCAATGCGGCATCAATGGTTGCCGGAGTTGCTCCCCAGTCTTCGTGAATTTTTACTCCCAAAGCCCCTGCTTCTACCTGTTCTTCGATAGGTTCTTCTGCCGAGCAGTTTCCTTTTCCGAAGAAACCAAGATTCATAGGATATTCTTCTGCTGCTTCAAGCATTTTCTGCATATTGAATCTTCCCGGAGTAACTGTTGTTGCATTGGTTCCGTCATTGGGGCCTGTACCACCACCAATCATTGTGGTAATTCCGCTGTAAAGAGATGTTTCGATCTGCTGAGGGCAGATGTAGTGAATGTGAGTGTCAATTCCTCCGGCCGTTACAATATAACCTTTTCCTCCATGAACTTCTGTTGAAGCCCCGATAATCATATTAGGACTTACACCATCCATCGTATCAGGATTTCCTGCTTTTCCGATTCCTACGATCTTCCCGTCTTTAATTCCGATATCTCCTTTTACAATTCCCCAGTGGTCAATGATTACGGCTCCTGTGATACAAAGATCAAGCACGCCTTCATCTCTTTTAGCCGTTACATTTTGTCCCATACCATCACGTACGGTCTTTCCTCCTCCGAAAACAGCTTCGTCACCATAATGGGTGAAATCTTTTTCGATTTCAATAATAATTTCAGTATCACCCAGTCTGATTTTGTCTCCCGCTGTAGGACCTAATATATTGGCGTATTGTTTTCTATCTACGTGTAAGCTCATCTTAATGATTTTTAAAGTTTAACTCTTCAACTTTTGCAAGGCTTACTTTTTTCTGTTCTTCAGAATCTACCTGCCCATCGACAAGATTATTGAAGCCCATTGCTTTTTTGGTTCCTCCTATTTCTACCAATTCCACTTCTTTTTCTTCTCCCGGTTCGAAACGTACTGCAGTACTTGCTACAATATTCAGTCTCTTTCCAAAAGCTTTTTCACGGTCAAAGCTCATCGCTTTATTAACTTCGAAAAAATGGAAGTGCGAACCTACCTGAATAGGACGATCTCCTGTGTTTGTTACTTTTATTTTTACAGTTTCTCTGCCTTCATTGCAGATAATTGTACCTTCTTTTACAAAAATTTCTCCTGGTATCATAATCAGTAGTATTAGCGGATTGGATTGTGTACGGTTACCAGTTTGGTTCCATCAGGAAAAGTAGCTTCAATCTGAACATCATGGATCATTTCTGAAACGCCTGGCATCACATCTTCTTTAGTCAGAAGGTTGGCTCCTTCCTGCATCAGTTCAGCTACTTTTTTTCCATCTCTTGCTCCTTCAAGCAAAAAGTGGCTGATCAGAGCTATTGATTCCGGGTAGTTTAATTTAAGGCCTCTTGCCTTTCTTTTCAGAGCGAGTTCGCCAGCCAGAAACAGCATAAGCTTTTCCGTTTCTCTCGGTGTTAAGTGCATAATATTTTTATTTAAAATTGGACAAACAATATCCGGTTCACCCCTCCGTAAAGGCAAACAGACATGTTCAAAAAATGTAAATTGGGAATGATTTTTATGAGTCTGTACTCACGGGAATACAAACCATAGCGGATCATTAAAAATTAAAAAGGAATTAGCAGCCGGCTATCTGCAGGGAATGATACAGAATGTACCTTGGTGCTGTAATATAAATGCGGTTTTGAACAGCCGCAACCTGTGTATTGTAAGTGTAACCTGCAAAGAAATAGTGCAGCCACTGCTGTGCAAGTATTGAGTAATCAAATTTTACTTTCTCCCAGTCATTGGAATCCTGCACATCCTGTGCATCGGAAAAACTATAGATTTCAGGCTGGGTCTGATGGTCAGATTTCTGCTGTAAAAGATGAATTTTTGAAAGAATATCAGAATATGATTGAGTTTTCCCCTTATGTGCAAAAAGACCTGCACACAACGCTGAGAAAAATATCACAAAAGAGAAAAATAAGACTCTTTTTTTCATACCTGTTAATAATGGTGTAAAATTAGAACAATCTTATGCGCCCGGCTATCAAAAAAATTATTTAAAATGTTCAAAATCGCAACAAATATGAATTTATGTAATTTTAACACTCCGCTACAAATCCCTTATTTACAGCAATTAATCACTGTTTTTAAACTGTGACAAATATTTTATTGTCCTAATTCCTATAATTACAACAAAACGATGCATTTTTTTCTAAAAGCTAAAGAATTATCAAAACATACCCCTATTTAATAAAATCTATCATCAAAAAAAGCTTAAATATCATCAAAAAACTCATTTTATATTTTATTTGACAAAAACAGATGGTATTTTTTCTTTCTTTATAATTATTGTAAATTTGTATACACATCTTATTTAATTTAATAAAATAATAAAACGTAATATGTCAAAAGCAATTTCGCAAGTACCATTAGCGGTAAACGAGCCTGTAAACTCATACGAACCGGGATCTCCGGAAGTTAAAAGCCTGATCGACACTTATAAAAAAATGTGGGCTGAAAAGGTAGAAATCCCAATGATCATCAATGGAAAAGAAGTAAAAACTGATACAAAAGTACAGCTTCAGTCTCCACAGGATCATGCGCATGATTTCGGGTTTTACTATCAGGGTGGTATGCAGCATGTGGATGACGCTATCAACGCGGCATTGGCAGCTAAAAAAGAATGGAATGAACTAGGCTGGGAACAGCGTGCAGCAATTTTCTTAAAGGCAGCTGATCTTTTGGCTGGTCCTTACAGAGATGTAATTAATGCAGCAACAATGATCGGACAGTCTAAGAATGTTCACCAGGCTGAAATTGATTCCGCTTGTGAGTTCATTGACTTCTTAAGATTCAACGTAGAGTTCATGACAGAAATGTATGCTGAGCAGCCGGTTTCTGACAATGGAATCTGGAACCGCGTTGAATACAGACCATTAGAAGGATTCTGTTTTGCAGTAACTCCATTTAACTTTACCGCAATTTCCGGAAACCTTCCAACTTGTATGGCGATGCTAGGAAACGTGGTGGTTTGGAAGCCTTCTGACAAGCAGGTATATTCTGCAAAAGTAATCATGGATGTATTAACAGAAGCGGGTCTTCCTGCAGGGGTTATCAACATGATCTTTACTGATGGTAAAGAAACTGCTGAAAAAGTATTAGCGCACAGAGATTTCGCTGGTCTTCACTTCACAGGTTCTACAAAAGTATTCCAGGGAATGTGGAAAATGATCGGTGATAATATCCATAACTACAGAACATATCCAAGAATTGTTGGCGAAACAGGTGGTAAAGACTTTGTTATTGCTCACCCGTCCGCGAACGTAGAAGCGGTAGCGACTGCATTGGTAAGAGGAGCTTTCGAATATCAGGGACAGAAATGTTCTGCTGCTTCAAGAGCTTATGTACCTAAATCTCTTTGGGCTGATGTGAAAAAAGTAATGGAAGCTCAGATGAGCACCATCAAAATTGGTTCTCCGGAAGATACTTCTAACTTCGTAAATGCTGTAATTGATAAGAATTCTTTTGAAAAATGTAAAGGATATATCGACAGAGCGAACGCTTCAGGTGAAGCTACTGTTGCAATCGGTGGAAAATATGATGATTCTAAAGGATGGTTTGTACACCCAACAGTAATTGAAACTACAAATCCTCACTACGAAAGTATGGTTGAAGAGATCTTCGGCCCAATCTTATCAATCTACGTATACGAAGATCAGGACTGGAAAGAAACGCTGAAACTTGTAGATTCTACTTCTCCTTATTCATTAACAGGTTCTGTATTCTCACAAGACCGTTACGCAATCGCTGAAGCTTATAAAGCTTTAGAAAATGCATCAGGTAACTTCTACATCAACGATAAACCAACGGGTGCAGTAGTAGGACAGCAGCCTTTCGGTGGTGGTAGAGCTTCAGGAACCAACGATAAGGCAGGTTCTAAAATGAATCTTCTAAGATGGGTTTCTGTAAGAAGCGTTAAAGAAACGTTTGTTTCTCCAAAAAACTACAAATATCCATACCTGGGGTAATAATGATAAATGATCATTGATCAATGATTAAGCAGCCTCGGAATTTCGGTTTCGGGGCTTTTTTGTGGGGCTTAGGGTGCGAATACGAGGTGCGGGATTCGGGTTTTGAGAGTTTGAGGGTTATAGCGTTTGAGAATATTAGAGTATGAGCGTATTTTTGGTAATAAAATATTTTTTGGACAACATTAAACATTAAACATTAAACATTAAACTCGAAGCTCGAAGCTCGAAGCTCGCATATCCCGAAACCCCGTATCTCGAAACCCGTATCCCTCCACTAACATCTTTTAACAAACTTTACCGATATTTTACGATTCTTCAGACCCTGTTAGGAATAATTGTTGATTTTTTCATTATTACAACACCACAAAATAGAAGAATATGAAAAAGTTATTGCTAACAGCCGTTGGAATAGGAATATTTGCAGTGAGCTGTGGAACCAAAGAATCGACAATGTCAACAAGTAGCCGGGATTCAGCGGCTGTGGATAATACTCAAAAAAGTATCACGCCCACAACTACTGATACAATGACTACCAAAATGACGAATCCTGATACCATCAAGATGAAAAAGGATTCTATGGCAACGTCTCCTGTTAAATAGTAATGATAACATTCAATCTAAAAATGGAAATCTGCAGATGAAAGCTCTGCAGATTTTTTTATTTTCATTTTAGTAATTTTGAGTTAAAATTTATTTTAGGTTTTGACTAAAGCCACTGGCAGGGTGATTTATCATTAGCCGGGTTAAAACCCAGCCCTATTGAATTTTAATAATAAGATCTTTTATCTTTTATCTTTTATCTTTTATCTTTTATCTTTTATCTTTTATCTTTTATCTTTTATCTTTTATCTTTTATCTTTTAATTAAATCCTTATATTTGAGTAACATCAACAATCAAAATTAACGATTATGAGAAAATTATGGATAGGAGCAGTTCTTGGACTTTTTTTCCTTGGAAGCTGCGCTCAAAACAAAGAAAAAAGAGAGGAATATAAAGATGCCCATGATAAAGATTCTTTAAGAAACAGAATGGGTGATTCTGCTGTAGCGAACTCCATACCTTCCACCGGAACCTCCGATACTTCAAAAGTAAAAACCGACAGCGCGAAAATTAAATAAAATCACAAATCCACAGAAATTCTGTGGATTTGCACTTAAAAAAACTTGACTGAAAAAAAACCGGGCAATCAACCCCGATTATAGGATATGGCAGATATTCTGATGAGAATATTTCCTTATAAATTTAAAAATGGGAATTGCAGTTTCTCTTATGATGATCTTAATTCAGAAATGAAATAAAGTAATAAGCTGTAACAGAATTGTTGTGTACTTTGAAACTGTCACAAAGATATGATAGCAAAGGTTTTCTTTAAAACAATAGGTTGTTCATTTTCATGAAAATAGTAAGATAGAATCGAATAAAAAGCGGTTTTTTAATCATTTTCCGGAAAATGAACATTTTTATCTGATTGGCTTTCAGCATCGAGATATTTGATATATGCAGATGGCGAATAGTCTGTAACCGCTTTAAAGACAGCTGCAAATTTACTGTGTGAAGAGAATCCGCATTCGTCGGCAAGGATACTTATTTTATATTGTCTGTACTTCTCATCATTGATGAGCTTGTCTACAATATAATTGATCCTTAAACGATTTACATAGGTTTTGAAATCTGCATTTTTATGCTGATTGATGACGTAAGACAGATATTTTGTATTGGTGTTCAACTCACCTGCAAGAAAAGACAGAGACATCCCTTTATTGTTATAGAGATCACCTTTCTCAAAATCTTCAAGCAGTTCAAGTAATTTCGATTCGGTCTCGGAGGTCATCAGGGAATCACTCCTTCTCCGGTCTGCTTCAGAGTCTTTTTCATCAATTTCTTCTACAGATATATTGGAAAATTCGGAATCATACGATGGCTTTAAGGGATAATGACTCCTGTTCCCCATCACATTGAGCTGGGCTCTGATGATGTTTCTCAGTTTTGAACGCTGTTCTTTCTGTTTTCTTCTGATAAAAAGAAACAGACCAACCAGTGAAATGAACAGAATAACAATAGCCGCATTCTTTACTCCATTCATCTTCCCGCTTTTTTTGTTAGATTTTCCTTTTGAATTTTCAAAATCTTTGATTGCAAAACTCTGATTTCGCGCTGCAATACTGTCGTAAGCGCGGATATATTTCACCGCATATAATGAAGCTTTAAAATTATCCCCGATTCCTTCATAATAATCATTAATATTGGAATAGACAGCTTTTTTAAGCTTAAGACTCCGGGATGTATCGGCAATTTTTTCCGCTTTTTTAAGATACAGTTCAGCATCTTTCCAGTTTTTCTGCTTCAGACGAATACCTCCTAAACCGTTATATACTAATCCCAGTGTACAGCTTCCGTTTTTCAGCAGACTTTCTGCTTTCCGGTAATAGTCTTCGGAAACGGAATAATCGTTAAGTTTGAAATACACATCTCCCAACAGCTGATAAGAAGCTGCTGCTGTTCTGTTTTCGTTTTGGCTGTTTATTTTTCCAAAATATTTCAGAGAGGATTCAATATGCTGTATGGCATGGGGAAAATTCCCCATCTCCATTTCATAGAAGGCCATTTCCTGATTCAGCAGGCCGGCGGCTTCATTACTTTTCTGAAAATCAACAATCTTACCTGAAGCCTCCAGCCCTTTTACAATGTATTTTTTTGATCTTTCGTATAACCCTACCTGTCTATATTGCCTCGCAAGTAATCTGGTCACCACGGTCATCCATTCCGGATCATTGATCTGATTGATTACCGAATGTGCATTTTCACTGTAACAGATTGCTTTTTTAAGTTCACCTGCATGATGATATAGTTCTGAAGAGAGCACAAGACATTTAATTTTCTCTGAAGGTTTCTGTGCCTTCATATAGAGAGAATCCGCAGTTTTGATGGCTTTGGGTAAATCCTTATAGGCTTTAACGGCAGAGGTCCTCTCACAGATAAGGTCAAAATTATTTTTTTTCTGAGCGAATATAGGGACTGCTGTTGCCAGCAGAAATAAAAATTGCAAAAGACTTTTAGGCATAAAAAAACAAATTATTATTTTGATTTTATAATAATTCATCATTATTTTCACAGGGTGTCTTTTTGTTTTTTACAAAACTAGTGATATTTTATTTTTTATTAAAATATTATATTGAAATTTAATCATTTAACCAAAAACATCTATTTGCATTAATTTTAATAATAAGACTAAAATAATAGATGATTATCTTTAATATAACCTGATGCCTATTTTAAAACCAAAATTGCTTTATAATTATTTTCAATATGAACAGCCCATGTGTCATCATATTTATTACATTTGCAGGGAATAAAAAGTTTTATGAAAAAAATAGCAATACTTTCCTCAATTTTTATAGGAGCTCTTGCATGGGCACAGGGAATTAAATTTGAAGAGGGCAATTTTGCCTCTGTTATGGCCAAAGCAAAAAAAGAAAAAAAACTGGTCTTTATTGACGCATATGCTTCATGGTGTGGACCTTGTAAACTGATGGTTAAAAATATTTTTCCCCTTCAGTCTGTAGGAGATTACTACAATTCTCACTTTATCAATGCTAAAATTGATATGGAAAAAGGAGAAGGAATTGAGCTGGCCAAAAAATATAATGTAAAAGCATTCCCTACTTACCTGTTTATTGACGGAAATGGTGAAGCTGTACACCGAACTTTAGGATATGTGGAAGAAAAAGACTTTATCCAGTTTGCAAAAGACGCAGAAGATCCCAACAAAAGACTTACTTCTCTGAAGCAGCAGTTTGAAAAAGGAGAAAAAGATCCTGAGTTTTTAAAGAATCTTGCAGGTCTTACCATGTATAACGATGCTGAGTTTGCCGGGAAAGTTCTTAACCGCTATTTCCAGCAGAAAACAGGCTTAGACCAGGAAGATATCCAAATGCTTCTTTCAGGAGTACAAACTACAGACAGTCCTTTATACAAAATTTTTCAGGATAAAAAAGCTGATATCGTTAAGTTCTTCCCGGAAGATAAATATGAAAAGTTTGATAAAAATATTAAGCTGAACACGGTTTCTAAAAAAGCCTATAATCCGGATACAAAAAAATGGGATGATAGCTATTTTATGGCTGAAACCCAGAAATTTCTAAGCAAAGAGGAAGCTGACAAGATCTTAAAAAGAATGAAAGCCAACAGAGCTTTAAAGAATAAAGATATTGCAGAGTATGAAAAGCTAATTCTTGATCTTTACAAAGATTATTCAGCGGCTGGTTCTGAAGAACTCAATTCCCTTGCATGGAACTTTTTTGAAAATGTAAGCAATAAAACCTCTCTTGAAAAAGCCATTGCATGGGCACAAGAATCTGTAAAGAAAGATCAGAACTTTGCTAATACTGATACTTTAGCTAATCTTTACAATAAGGTTGGTGATAAGAAAAATGCAAAAATGTGGGCTGAAAAATCTATTGAACTGGCAAAAAGCACAGGACAGGATTCTACAGACACGGAAAAGCTATTGAAGAATCTTTAATAAACCTCCTAATAAAAAATAAAAACCGCAGAACTTCAGTTTTGCGGTTTTTTGTTTTTAAAAAAAGTACTTAATTATTATATACCAGAATCTGCATCTTGGTAAGCATTGCTTCTGTATCACCATTATATCCTGCATAACCAGAAGGAACAAAATTTACTGTCGCAGCTCCGGACCATGCTGCATACTGTACTTTAAAAGTATAAGTTCCCGCCGGGAGGGTTACTGATTTCAAAAATGTTACCGGAACAGGCATACTTTGTAAAGCAGTTACTCCAGGAAAGTTTCCTGCTTTAGAAGCAAAGGCTGACGAAATTTTCGTTCCATTTTGTAAAAGGGCGAAAACACCTTGACTCGAACTACCATCTGTTAATGTTGCATATCCTAAAATAGTAAATAAAAAGGTCTGAGTTCTTCCTGTAGGAACCGTCAAAGTAATTGTTACGCCAGGAACATCAATTGTTGCTCCCTGAGCAGCGGTAGCAGCAGTAGTTCCCTGTACATAGAATGCGCCGTTAATTGTTCCGCTTATTGTATTTAGTGTCTGCCATGAGGGAGCGACTGCAGCCCCATTGGATGTCAAAATCTGACCGGTTGTGCCCGCAGAACCTGCCGTTGTGGCATTTCCTCCTACATTGATTTCATTAACTACTTGTAGAGAACCATTAACGTGCAACGTTTTCTGAGGAGTCGGGGTTTCTATTCCAACTTGGGCCAACGAAAATAAGGGAACTAAAAAAGCCCCAGGTAATAAATAGTTTTTCATGTTTGTTTTTAGAATTTTTAACAGAAATAAAATTACAACAAAAAAACAATCAAATAATTTACGCAACAATGAATATTTTCAATTAAAAATGACAAAACATTTTATAAACTCTATAATTTTTCACACAATGTTAAAAATCAACAAAAAAAATACAACAAATTGATAATCAATAAAAAAATCAGCACCATTATCACAATAAAAAGATACTTAAATCCTCTACCAAATAAAAAACCATAAACTAAAGCTTATGGTTTTTGACTTATTTTTGTCTCGTTATGATATACTAGAATAAAACTAATTGGATATTCTCAATATGGAAACCTGTGTAGATAATGGATAAAGGGTCATTCCTGTTCCTGTACAATTTCCTGACTGCCCTCTTCCCAGCTCAATATTCCATACATAATTGGAAGTAATTCTTGCAGTAAAGGTAATACTTCCTCCATGGTTTGACGAACCACCGGATACGTGAGATGCAGTACTATGTACCCTTTGAGTACCGCTACTCCCAACCGGAAAATCTACAAAATAAGAAGAAAGACTGCAGGATCCATTATTATGGTCTGCTTCATACGTAAAAGTAATCGCATACAACCCCGGAGTAAATGTAATCTGAGAAGCTCCGGCATAAGTAATCCCGCTTCCCGAACTGTTGGCTATCTCCAATACAGGAGCAAGAATCTGTTTTTGCCCAATACCTTGTGTACTTAAAAAATTACCCATAGTAGAATTTAATTGATAAATGGCCGGTCTCGGGATCCCCAGAGTATTCAAAGTGGAAACATTCACAATACTACTCCATTGGGTGCCATCGTTATAATACGGGCCAGGGCTTACATTGTTGGGAGAAGTGCCCGCTGTTGCCGTATTATAAACTATCATACCCGCCACATGTGCACTAAGTGGTGAAGGAGAGTTGGTACTTGTAAGGGCAACCCGTGGAGGTAAAAGCCCTTTGTTTGTCGAAACAATATCCAATGCTGCATTGGAATTCGGATTTGGAGTATTGATACCTATACCTCCCGTTTGAGCAAAAGCACGGGCTGATAATGATAATACTACCATTGATAAAATAATTTTTTTCATCATCTTTTTATAATTTAAACGTTGTTCTTTAAAATTGTGTTTAATATTGACTTCATTGTAATACATACCTGAAGTTCTTTATGTTGATGTAAATTTTAAACAAATCAAAATCAACAGCACAAAGATATTCAATAAAATACATTACTCAAAGTATTTCATTGAATATCAATTAATTAACAAATAATGATTTAAAAAAAACCGTTTAATTTATTAAATGATGAAAAAAATTAAAAATTAAACAAAACACTCCCCCAGGTGAATCCGCTTCCGAATGCTGAAAGAAGTACAAGATCTCCTCTTTTTATTTTTCCCTGCTCGATCGCTTCACTTAAAGCAATGGGAATAGAAGCAGCGGTTGTATTTCCGTATTTCTGAATATTATTAAAGATTTTTTCGTTGGGTAGTCCGAATTTTTCCTGTACAAACTGAGCAATTCTCAGGTTCGCCTGATGTGGAATAAACATGTCAAGATCTTCAACTGTTTTTCCTGCTTTGTTCAATGCTTCCATCATCGTTTCCGGAAATCTTGTTACGGCATGTTTGAATACAAAGTTTCCGTTCATAATAGGATATACTTCTTTATTCGTTACATTTTCAGGATCTTTTCTCATTCTGTCACTCCATCCGAATTTTGAGCCCGGAAACTGAGTACAAAGATCATCTGCATATTTTCCTTCGGAATGCATATTCATCGCTAAAATATCTCCTGAATTTTCATCTTCTGATGCAGAAAGAACAATTGCTCCTGCTCCATCCCCAAAAATAACAGATACTCCCCTTCCTTCGTCAGAAAAATCCAATCCGAAAGAGTGAACTTCAGCACCTACTACAAGAATATTTTTATAAGTACCTGATTTGATAAATGCATTAGCCACACTCATAGAATATACAAATCCTGAACACTGATTTCTTACATCCAATGCTCCGATGGTATCACATCCCAGCATGTCCTGAAGCAATACGCCACATCCTGGAAAATAATAATCCGGTGAAAGTGTGGCAAAAACAATATAATCGATATCTTTTGAGGTAAGACCAGCATTCAGGATCGCTTTTTCTGCGGCTTTAAAGCCTAGATAAGCACTGGTTTCCTGAGCGTCGTACCTGTTTTTTCTATGTCTTCTTTCCTTGATCCCTGTTCTTTCCGTTATCCATTCATCATTAGTATTCATTAGTTTTGCTAAATCATCATTTGTAACAACGTTATCTGGAACATAAAATCCCACCCCTTTTATGGTACTTTTAATCATATAGTTTTTTAATTTTGGCAAAGATAAAACTTATTTAACACATAGTTTTTCAAAATATTAGTATTTTTACTTTATGCCAATTGATACGATATACAGAACCTCCCAGTGCGAATGGGTAGATGTAGAGGCTCCTACTTTAGAAGACCTGAAATTTCTTCATGAAAGATATGAAATCAATAATCTTCTTCTGGAAGATACGATGGATCCTAATCACCTTCCGAAATATGAAGAAGACGGGAATGTAAAATTCTTTTTACTCCGTGAAAGCACAGAGCTGGAAAGAAAAAATCTCAATACCATCAGTGATATCAGCACCAAAATCGGAATTTTTCTGGTGGAAAATACCATCATCACCATCCATAGGATGAAGACCAGAAGCATCACCGAGACTAAGAAAAAAGTTTCTTCGATTCAGCAAGATGTTAGTCCTCAGCAAATCACACTGATGATTGCTATATTGATTATGAAAAGTTTTGATGATGAATCTTTAAGTCTGTTTGAAACAATGGATAATATTGAAAATGAGATTTTCCTTAAAAACACCAATCATACCAGCCAGATCCGCCGTCTTTACAAGCTGAAACGAAAATCCGGATTAAACTCCCGTGTACTGGTAATTTCTACAGATGCTATTGATAAATTTAAATTACTGAATTTACAGGACTCTGAGATTGTCGATTTAAAAGATAAACATAAAGATGTGGTTGCCGATTTTGATCATTTAAATATTCAGATTACCAACCTTATTTCCATGTTCCTGGCACTTTCGGACCAAAAGGCCAATCAGGTGATGAAAGTTCTGGCTATTTATTCGGTGTATTTCTTACCCATCACCTTTATTGCCGGGGTTTATGGGATGAATTTTGATAATATGCCTGAGCTTCATCATAAGTATGGCTATTTTATCACATTGGGAGCTATGGCAACCGTTGTGATCAGTACATTTATTTATGTGAGACGAAGACAGTGGTAATTTAATATAAGGTTGTAAAATCTTTTATTCAACAGAATACCATCAGTTGATTACTTTTTGTCTTTCATCTGAAAACCACCAAAACAAAATACCATGAACCCTGAAAACCTCAACAAAATTCTTGAAGATTCATCTCTTTCACAGACATCCAAAGATAAATTGCTTGCCTTACACGAGCTCATTTCTGCGAAAGAATTCTCTGATCTGCTGGATCAGTCCGGGAATCAGTATGTAGAATTTGTACAGGAAGGCGGTGGTGTCTGGGGAAGCGCGCTGGTAGGCTATCTTTATGGGCTGGAAATATTTGGCATCCGTTTTCTGAAAGTGGCCGGAACGAGTGCAGGAGCGATCAACACCATGCTGATCGCGGCTTGTAAGACCAAAGAAGAAGCTAAAAGTGAGCTAATCAAGGATATTCTTTTCAGCTGGAATTTTGCAGATTTTATGGATGGGAAAACCTATGTAAAGACCACTCTCCATGCCATGCTGAACAACAAAGATTTCTTTAAGATTAATGCAATTATTGCGGTGATCCTCTTCATTATTCTTCTGAGTATTCCCTTTCTCGCTCCTCCCACAACAATACTCAATGCCAAGCTGATGTTTCTGATTCCCTTGATTCCGGCTGTCATTCTTTTTTTCTGTGTTAAAAAGCTGTACAATAATTTCAGGAAGGAAAACAGCGGACTGAATCCCGGAAATGTTTTTCAGAATACCATGCAAAATGCACTGGATCAGTTCGGGATAAAAACAGTTGCCCAGCTCAACAAAAAATTCATTCAGAAAGAGGGTGATCTCAATCTCAACTATCGTTATGGGAACGGGCAGGAATATTATCAGGTGGCTTTGCAGAGCATTGAAAAAATTAAAATCAAAAATCAGGTACATATTGATCAAACCCGATACAGAATTTTCTATGAAAGTGCCGCCAATAATGATTATTATAAAAACAATCCTTTCTACCTTCTGAAATCTGAATATGTAGTTATTACCACTGATATCAATGCGAAAATTAAAGTAGAACTTCCTACAATGGCCAATCTTTACTGGTCTGAAGAGGAATTAAAACACATCAGCCCGGCTGAATTTGTAAGAGCCTCTATGGCGGTTCCTTTTTTCTTTGAGCCTTTTCAGAAGCCCATCGATAAAGACGATGATTCTGTAAAATATGCATGGAGATACTGGATGAATACGAAGCCCGAAGACATCTATCCTGCAGGAATTTTCATTGACGGCGGCAGTATTTCCAACTTCCCTATTGACCTGTTTCATGCCGATGAAGTTTTTTATCCAAGAATGCCTCTTTTCGGAGTTCAACTGACAAGTGATTCTGCTATTCTTTCTGAAAAAGGCAAAACCAGTGAAGAAATTATGAAAACACCCTTCAGCTATGCCGGAAATATCATCAGTACCCTGAAAGGTTTTAATGATAAAACATTCCTAACCAAACATACTTTCTATCGTTCATACAGCATACAAAGTGTAAATTGTGGTACCAGCAGCTGGCTGAATTTCTTTATGAAAAAAGAAGAAAAAGAAGAACTTTTTAACCGAGGGTTTCAGGCTGCCCTTGAATTTCTCAATACATTTGATTGGGAAAAGTACAAATATGAAAGAATGATGCTTACCATGAAGGAGAAAAAAATACTGAAGGAAGAGGATACGCCTACGGTGGGATAAGGTTTTTTAAATTTAAATAATGAATAAGTGAACTGGATTATCAGAAGTACAAAAAAGGTAAAATTCCATACAAATCTTCATGAGGTTTTGAAACCTATATGGAATGATCTTGCCATTTATAAGTGGATTTTGACGGATTTAGATTTTATATCTGATCAGACTCTTTCCATTAATTTTGATGAAGAATATTTTGTGTTGGATCATCCGGAATTTGAACAGCTCTATCAAAGCAATACTCAGATCATTTGGGGGATCATTTCAGCCGTTCCAAATACTATTGAACCCGATACTTCAGCCTTTTCTATCTTATCTGTTGAAGATACAAATGTTTGGGAACCGGATCATTTTTTAATTCAGGAAAGTATCTTAGAAATTGTTGCGTTTGACAGTGGGTATACAATTGTAAAATGTAAGGATCAAAATCTTTCAGATAAGTTTAAAGAGTATTTTCAGGAACAGGCAATAGATCTGCAGAAGTTCAACGAGAAATATAGAACTGGAACATGAAAAAATTGATCTCAGAAAAGTTTCACATTATTATTTTGACAGCTACTGTAATTTTTATCATATTTTGTTTAATTAGTGCCCATTTAGGAATAAACAATATACTCAAAAGCCCAAAATACACCATTGGAGAAGCTATATCAGACTGGCATCACAAAAACAGTAATGGCGTAGGAGTAGATTATAAATATCATGTGAATGGTATTACCTATTCTAAAACGGCTAATGTCTCTTATCAGAAAGGAGATAGGTTCCTGATTATTTTTGATTCTATAAATCCTGATAATTCGGCACTACTTGACATCTACTCTATTGAGAATTATCTCATAGATTTAAAAATTCCCGCAAAGGGTTGGAAATATCAGGATGTTCCCTTTAATATTGATAGTAACACCATAAAGAAATATATTCAGGACTGGAATGTGGAACCTTTTGAATACATACAAAAGTAAGTTGAACTCATTTTAATTCAAGTCCAACTTTACTTTTTATTCTGTTATAAATTATCCAGAAACTCCAGATACATCGGAACGCTTCTGTTGATCCATTCATCGGAAGAATCTCTTTCAATCCCGTAATAGACGAAAGGTTCCTTATAATCGGCTTTTATATAATCAAAAGTCAGTTCATAAGGTCGGAAAAGTTCCTTCATCGTGTATTTGTATTCTCCGGATGTGGAGTATCCTTCTTCATCTATTCCTGCGGTTACAGCCAGTGACATTTTCTTTCCGGCCAATTTGAAACCGCTGTTGCTTCCGTACGCCCAGCCATACAAAACCACCTCATCCAGCCATTGCTTTAAAAGTGGTGGACTGCTGAACCAGTAAAAAGGAAACTGAAATACAATGTTGTCATAAGATTCCATCAGCTTTTGCTCTTCCGCCACATTGATTTTTCCATCAGGGTAAGCTTGATAAAGTTGATGAACCGTATATTTTTCGGGGTATTTTTTTAACTCGTCGATCCATCTTTTATTGATTACAGATTTTTCAATATCAGGATGCGTTACAATCACTAATGTTTTCATTATGCTTAAATTTCTATTACAAAATTACAACACGTTACTTACATTTCGTACATTAGCAACCTATTGTATGGTACTATAAAAAATGTAAGTAATGACTAAAATAAAGGAAACTTCAACCAATTTTGCCAATAAAAAAGCACTTGCTGATGAATGTCCGGAAATCTATGCTTCCAACATTATCGGAGGGCAATGGGCATTGGCCATCTGTTGCTATCTGATCAACGGGAAAATGAGATTCGGGGAACTAAGAAAGAAGCTTCAGACCATTACCGAACGTATGCTTACGCTGCAGCTCCGCAGACTGGAAGAAGACAAAATTATTACCAGAACTGTATATGCAGAAGTTCCTCCAAGAGTAGAATATGAACTTACAGAAATCGGCTATAAATTGAAGCCCGTCATTCTTGAGTTTGAAAAATGGGGTAATGAACATAAACAGATTATGGAAAAGAAATAAAAAGGGTTTGGTTAAAAGATTTTCGCAAAGATCTTACATTAGCGAAGGCAGGCCCCTAAAATGATCTGATCAGTTCAATAGAAATAGACTTTCTTTTTCTATTCTTAATTTCGGAAGCTGGATTCCTGCGGAATGACACAGTGTATGCATAATGGCAACCAATTCTATATGTCATTCCATAGAAATCCAGGCTTATTAATTGAAAGAATAGTTGTATTCTACTTCCCCTCAGCCTCCTTCCACAAAGGCTTTTGAGCCAATACTTTTGCGTGAATCGGACAACTTTTATGATGAGCACCTTGCAGATATCCGGTGCTCATAAGAAATTCGTTTACAATTTCCCCGCCAGTGAATTTGAATGTTTTTTTGAAAAGCTTCATCCATTTCTGCAAAGTCATGGGATGATGATGCTCCAGCCATTTTTCAAAAGAACCAAATTCCTTTTGTAATACAATGATTGTTTTAGCATTTTCGATGGCAGCATTCACTTTTAGTTTATTCCTGATAATTCCCGGATCGCCCAGTAATCTCTCACGGTCTTCTTCTGTATAACCGGCAATTTTCTGAATATCAAATTGGTCATAAGCTTTTCTGAAACTGTCTTCTTTTTTCAGAACCGTTTCCCAGCTCAGCCCTGCCTGATTGATTTCAAGAATGAGTCTTCCAAACAATTCATTATCATCGTGAATAGGAAACCCATAATAATTGTCATGGTAATTTTTATGCAGTTCTTTTCTGCTTTCGGGCTGCATTCCATCTATTGCTAAACAATAACTCATTACAATATATTTTCTGTTGTTACGTAAGATTTTTCGATTTGTAAAGATAAACCGGAAATGTGACAACTGTCCGTCAGTAGTGATTTTTAATTTTTACATTTTAACAGAACAAAATAGTTTTTAGTTAAAAGTTTGCTGAACCCTATTGAAATAAAGTGTAGTTTTGTAATCATGCACAATTCAGGAGTCCATATGAAAACTTATAAAGCGATCATTACGATGCTTATTTTGGTGTTTTCACTATCTCCCTGTTCTGTAAAAAGAAATGTTCTTGATATTTTTGACATTCAGTTTATCAGCGGACTGAATAAGGTAAAAACAACCTCATCAATTTCCTATAGCTGTGATCTGGCATCTGCTTCTTCCGGAATTTCGGTTTCAAAAAACAAAACTCAGAGCCAATACAAAGATTCTTTTTCTTATTTTTTTTCAACAACCGGCAATTCTGCTGAAAAAAGGATTTCTTTCAATAACTACTCGGGGTATTCTACAGGAAACAGCCCTCCGAAATATATTCTATTCAAAAGACTGAAGCTTAATCTGGGTTAAAAATTTTTAAGCCTAATTAAAAAATCAGTTTTTACAATACAATATTAATTTCAATGAAACATATTACAAACAGCCAGTCTTCGGACCTGGCCGGATTATATACTTTATCCCTCCGCATGGTTATCGGATGGACTTACTTTTCAGCATTCTGGCGCAGATTAATCCTTGAAAACAAGCTTATTCCTGATGAAAAGGGATACATTGGGGAAAAATTCAATCATTTCTTACCCAATGCCCTGGGAATAAAACCAGTTATTGAATACCTGGTGACTCATCCCGATGCTTTGCAACGCTCCATGATGATTTTTACCATTATCGAAGCCATTGTTGGATTGTTCATTATCCTGGGATTATTGACCCGCTTAATGAGTATCGGAATTTTCAGTCTTGCGCTCGGAATTTTACTGGGTTCCGGCTGGCTGGGAACAACCTGCCTTGATGAATGGCAAATAGGTGTTTTAGGTGTTGCAGGCGGCTTTGTTTTGTTTCTGACAGGAAGCGGAGCTTATTCTCTGGACAATTATTTCATAAAGAATAACAAAAAATTCACTCAGAAAAGATGGTTTCAATGGTTGGGATCAGGGAGTTTTCCTATTTCAAATCCGAAGGTTTTTGTATTGGGAGCTTCACTCATTATATTTGGATTAACCCTTTTTACCAATCAATATTTTCACGGTGGTGTATGGGGAACACTGCATAATAAATCGGTAAAGCCTAAGCTGGAAATTTCAAACATCTCTCATAATCATTCAAAGTTAAGCTTTGAAGTCTACAGAACAGAAGGTGCTGACGTGTATGGGTCTTTCCTCATCGGTATTCATATTCTCGACAAAAAGGGAAAGATTTTAAAGGAATTTGATCATAAAGAACTCTCCGGAATTTCTAAAGAAAATATTCAAAATCATTATGTCGCCAAAGTGAAACCGGGAAAACACAGTCTGGTAATTCCATTGGGAGCCAAAGCAGATGTGACACTGAATATTGATGATATTTTCCAAAAAAATGATATCCACAGTCTGAAACTGATTGATGTAAGTGGTATTGAGTGGATAGAGAGGGTTGAATAAGGTTTGGGATGCGGGATACGGGGTTTGGGATTCGAGGATTGGAGTTTATTATTTTAACGTTTTATATTTGGACTAAAGCCGTTGGACTATGTATTTCTTATGAATTGGGCTTCCTTCTTGAACTAACGCTCGTAACCTTTCTGGTTATGCTCTGGATTATAGCCCTTTCTTGTTGATTTTTTTTCTACGATTAGAATTCTGTTACAATTAAAATCTGCAGAATCAGCAAAATCTGCGAGATGCTTTATACGCATCAGTCAAACCATAGATATTCATTTACACAAAAAAGCGGACTAAAGTCCGCTTTAATTCATATTTGATATTACTTTTCTGAGACAAAGACATGATAGCTGCAAGAGCTGTCCGGATCAAGCTTAAGTACTTTTATATCCAATAAAACATCCAGTCCCATAGTGTCGCAAACGCCCTGTATGAAAGGTTTTATGACTGGCCACTTCAGCAGACCTGCAATTTGCAGGCTATGAGTGATTTTATGGTAACGGTCTACTCCTTTAATAAGCAATTCGCATTTGTAGTCATTTAATTCTTTAAATTCAAAATTGTATTCGGGACTGGATGTAAAAACTGCTCCTATCAATATTTTGGCAACCGCTGGAATTCCGGGCTGCAGATTAGGTTTTGTTTCAAGATTCCTCAGAGCCATTCTTGATCCGAGGTCGTACATAAAAGTACTGGAAAGCTGTTCAATAGCTTCTGGTCCGTAAAGTTTTCCGATCTGTTTAAGCATACCACCATAAAAAGCTCCCGTAATATCAGACAGACGCTGGGTAAGCTCTGTAAAAGTTCCGGGAAAGAAATCTGCAATAAGCTGAGCCTGATTCATTTCAGGGAGATAGATATCGTTTTTTCTGAAATCTGATAATGCCAGGTAAGTTTCCGGCAGTTGAATTTGATTCATATGTAATACGTTATTAGTGTTTTGAAATCATGGTTTAGTGTAATAATGAAATAGAATACTTCATACAGTTTTCAGATGTTGAAAAATTGTCTTTATGAAATATAAAATAATATAAAGTGTAATTCGATCAGTTAATTTTATTACCCTAGATTCAGATAAAAGACCGACATAATATTCCGAAAAACCCTTTTTTGAAAAAGATTTTAAGAGATGAGGGATTGTATTCATATTTTTTTCATTTGGTACTGTAAAGCTAGAAAAAACAAATAAACTCTCCAATAAGTGATATTATTTTTTGTTTAATAAAATGAAAACTAAAAGTTATTGACTTTTACTATTTTACAGAAGACACAGCATAAAAAAAACCTTCGAAATTCTCGAAGGTTTTTTATTTAAAATTTAGTGCATGGCTTCACTCAAATCTATTTTTTCTTTGCTCTTTCTTTCCTTTACAAGTAAGATAAACGGAATACATATCAGGAATATGATTCCAAGGTAAAGAAAGACGTCCATATAAGATAAAACAGTTGCCTGCTTCGTTACGGATAGATCTAGCATTTTATACGCTGCATTCATTGCGGCATCAGGTGTCATTCCTTTGGCTACAAAATTCGCTTTAAGAGCGGCTAGTCTTTGCTGTACATCAAAACTGTTTTCGTCCAGATGGGAAATTAAGTTATTCCTGTATTTCTGGCCTGCATTGGCAATAAAGGTTGTGATCGCTGCAATCCCGAAAGATCCTCCCAGCTGTCTCATCATCCCTGTAAAAGCGGCTCCCTGGCCAATCTCCTGCCCTTTCAATGTACTTAATGACAAAGAGGTGATTGGAATAAACAACAACCCTAAACCTGCTCCTCTTACGATCAGCATCCAGAAGAAAGCTTCTTTACTGGTATCCGGTGTCAGAATTTTGTATCCCCAGAAACTGTAAACAAAGAAGATAAAGAGTCCTAATGAAACCAGAATCTGCTGTTTTGCTCCTTTTGCCAATAATCTACCAATGATAGGCATCATGAAAGCCGTCGTTAACGCCGCCGGAATCATCAATGCTCCTGACTGAAGTGCCGTCCAACCCAAAATACTCTGAGTATAAAGAGGAACGATGAATGTAGAACCATACAATCCGAATCCAAGCACGAATGACATCATGGTTCCGATTCTTAGATTGCTGTTTTTAAGTACTCTGAGCTCAACGATCGGATATTTAAAGGTAAGTTCCCTCCAAAGGAATAAAATAAATCCCAAAACAGCAGCTACGGTAAACGCTACAATCATTCCGCTGGCAAACCAGTCTTCTTCATGACCTCTTTCCAGAATGAATTGTAATGATCCCACTGTTACTGCCAGTAATGCAATTCCAAGCCAGTCAACATCCGAGACTTTACGTTTTTCTGCATATTTCGGACTTCTTACAAACTGCAGCGTCATCAATGTTGCTGCAATTCCAATCGGAATATTAATATAGAAAATATAGGGCCAGCTGAAATTATCAACGATATACCCTCCAAGTGGCGGACCCAATGTAGGACCGATGATTACTCCCAGACCATAAATCGCCTGAGCCATACTTCTTTTTTCAATCGGATAAGATTCCGTAATGATCGTTTGTGAAGTTACCAGTAAGGCTCCCCCACCGATTCCCTGCATCAATCTGAAAAACACGAGTTCCCAGATATTCGTCGCATTTCCACATAAAAATGAAAATATGGTAAATATAATGATGGATGCCGCAAAGTAATTTCTACGTCCAAACTGTTGGGAAAGCCAGCTCGTCATTGGTACTATAATTACGTTACCAATGGCATAAGCCGTAATTACCCAACCCACTTCAGAAAGTGTAGATCCAAGATTCCCCTTCATTTCATTCAAGGCAACATTAACAATCGTGGAGTCTACAATTTCAAGAAGGGCACAAAGGATAGCCGTAATCGTAATGATTACTCTACGCGCTCCATATTCTACTAATGAATCTTGCATAAGTTTTTTTCGATGTAAAAAATCAATTGTGAATTTTGCTTCGCAAGTGAATGATGAATTGAAAACAGTCTATTTTAAATAGGAGAACAAAACACATTCACTCTTAACAACGAAGTTCATTGATTTTTAACAATTTTAAATATTATTTCAAAGCAACTTCAGCTTTTACGTTCATTCCTGTTCTCAGTCTTTTGGCAATATCTTTATCAAGATTTACAAAATCGATTTTTACAGGAAGTCTCTGAACTACTTTTACGAAGTTACCACTCGCATTATCCGGAGGAAGAATAGAGAAAGTAGCTCCTGTAGCCGGAGAGAAAGAGCTTACTACTCCTTCAAATTCTTTATCAGGGAAAGCATCAATCTCAATTTTCACTTTCTGCCCTTCTACCATTTTATCTACCTGTGTTTCCTTAAAGTTAGCCACCACCCATTTCTGGTCATTTTTAACCAAAGCAAACAACTGTGCACCAGCCTGCAGATACTGACCTGCCTGTGTAGGTACTTTTCCTACATACCCATCTTCAGGGGCAAGGATTACGGTATATGATAAGTTTAATTTTGCATTTTCTACATCTACTTCTCTTTGTTTAGCCACAGATCCTGCCACACTGATTTGTTGTGAACTTGCTGCTGTTTGAGAAGATGCAATGTGAGTCTGCTGAGCAATTTGGTTTCTCTGGTCCACCAAAACCTGTAACTGTCTGTCTGCAGATTGTTTCGCTGCCAAAGCCTGCTCATATTGTTGTTCTGTAATAGAGTGGTCTTTTACAAGATTAGCATATCTCTTCAAATCCTGAGAAGTTTTCCAAACATTTACTTTTGCTGCTTCTATCTGCGCATTAGCCGTAACTACTGCTGCTTCTGAAGAACCGATATTTTTTGAAGTCGCTGTGGTAGTAGCTTCTGCATTGGAGATATTGCTTTTAGCAGTAGATAATGCTGCCTGAGCCTGATCAAGAGCCATTTTCTGATCTCTGTTATCCAAAATCACCAAAGTATCACCTTTCTTTACAAACTGGTTGTCTTTTACTTTTACCTGAGCTACATATCCTGAGATTTTAGAAATTACCGGTGCCATATTGGAAGCAATCTGAGCATCGTCTGTCTCTTCATGATACTGTCCATAAGTAAAGGCTCTGTAACCGTAGATTCCTCCTCCGATTACTACTGCTGCTAAAATGATAGGAAAAACTAAACTTTTTTTCTTTTTAGGTTCAGCTGCCTGTGTATTATTATTTTCCATTTTGGTTTCGATCTGATTATTTAATTGTTAAAGTTCCTGTTGTCTGTAATAGTTTTCTGTATGCCAGTGCAGCATCTGCCTTAGCATTGATCACTCCAACGTTGGCAGCAATCTGTGCCGCGTCTGCATCCAGTAATTCAGTCATGGTTGCAAGGCCGTTGTCGTATTTATTTTTTGTTATTCTGTAATTTTCATTAGCCTGCTCAGCAGATTTTTCAAAAACAGCAATTCTCTTTTTTGAATAATCTGTGTTCTGGTATTCTCTGTTGACATCAAGCTTAATATTATCATTCAGTAATTCATCGGTTGCAGCAAGCTGTTTTTCTCTCGCCTGCGACTGTCTCAATGAAGAATTTTCTTTCCACAGGTTGGACAAGTTGTAAGAAACTCCAATCCCTACATTAACCGCATTGTATACGGTAAGAAACTTAGGAATATCTGCCGCTACATAACCTCCTGTAAAAGCGATGGAAGGAAGGTTTTCTGCTTTTGCTGCTTTTGATCCCAGTTCTGCTGCTTTTCTCTGCTGTGCTAAAGCTTGTAAATCTTTACGGTTTTCTCTGGCTTCAGTAACATAAAAATCAACAGGTTTTACGTCTGATCCTTCTTCAATATAATTTTCATCTACTGCAAGTTCCGTAGTTTCAGGAAGGCCTAATAAAAGGTCCATATTGATGTTGGCAATATTGTAGTTATTCTTAGCTTCCAATAACTGAAGTTCAATATTTGAAGTCTGAAGATTTGCCTTTAATCTATCGTTTCTCGCAATCAAACCGTTGTTTTCCATCTTAAGGAAGGTTTCATCTCTTTTTTGAGAAGCGGCAAGATTTTCTTCAAAAACCTTGATAGACTGGTTCGCTTTAAACAGATTGTTATAAGCCTGGGCAACGTTGTAAGCAATGGCAATTTTATCATTCTCAGTGCTTAGTTTAGAAGCTTCTACCAGATATTTAGCAGACTGAATTCCGTATTTGATTCTTCCACCGCTGTAGATCGGAACACTAAGATTAGCTGAACCGTAAAGTACCTGATGTATTTCAGGTCCGCCAGCTCCACCGGCAAGACCAGGAAGTTTGATATCAACATTCGGTTTTATCGGAAGGTACATATAGCTACCTGACACTTTTAATTCCGGTAGTTGTCTGTTTTTAGCTTCCAAAAGGTCAGCTGTAGCCTCTTCGATCTTGGCTGCATCGATCTTGAGATTCTTGCTGTTCTGGATTCCCAGCTGCACGGCCTCGTCAAGAGAAAGTGTTTTTTTCTCCTGAGCATTTACATTTGCTATTCCTACGAATAGTGATAATGCAATCACTGAGTTATTTATTCTCTTCATAACCTAAAAGGTCTTTTAGTAAATATTTAATATGTTTATTAAGTTCTGTGTAGTATTTTTCATCAAAAGCTTCTTCATCTTCTGTTTCATTCAGGAACTCTTTATACATTTCTTTCGCGTTGAATGCATAAAACAAGGTTCCGCTTACGGTAGAATGCAGGAGATAAATGGGTGGATTTTTGGTGAAAATTCCATTTTTAAGGCCGCTTTCCAATATTTGTGAATACATGGAAAGAAATCCCATTTTGGTTTGCTTCAAAAATTCTACAATCTGAGGATTTTTGGTATGCAGCTGTTCTCTCTGCATAATCCTGTAGAAACATTTTTGAGTCCGGATCTTGTGAGAAAACTGATCGATTACTCTTTCAATCTTCTGCCACTCATTGATGTCTGTTCTTCCCAAAAGATCTTTTGAAAAAAACTGACCTTCATTCATTCTGTATTCCACTAATTTCTCATAAAGTTTTTCCTTAGAGCCAAAATAATATGAGATCATAGAGATGTTTACATTAGCCGCCTTTGCAATTTCCCGGGTAGAGGTTCCTTCGAAACCCTTTTCTGCAAAGAGCTTCTCGGCAGCGAATAATATATTTTCTTCTTTTGAAATCATGCTAGTGTTCTTTTTTCAGGGCGCAAATGTACACAAGTTTCGCTTCAAATCAAACGATTGATTGATTTTTTAATATAGATTTAATTTATTGCAATGAAAAGACATTTTCTATAATAGATGCTAAAACCGAAGGAAAGGAGCTTTTTAATGAAAAATACTTCAGGGAAAGTTGATATTCATTTAATAATTGAGAAAAATTTCAAAGGAAAAATTTTAGTTTTCAACCCCTTTTATATTGAAGTATGCATAATAAAAAAGGGAAAGTAAGAACAAAATGACAATCCTTTTATGGTAAAAAACATAAACTCCGGCTTTACCCGGAGTTCTATTATTTATTTTTATGAATATATCTGGATAGTTTTATTCCAAGATCCGTCCAGACAATTTTGGGATTTCCGTTTCGGGTCAGGTGAAGATCGGCGGTATTAATTTCTTCTAAAATACTCTCAATATTAGCTCCACTGATAAATTTTGAAAAACCGGCCCAATTGAAACCGTTCGCATTGATTTTTTTATACACCAGATTCTCAGACTGGTAATTCTGAAGCAATGCCAGTCTGAAAATTTCAGAACAATAATTCAGGAAGTTCTTCTGCTTCTCCCTGTTCCATCCTGCAATTTCTCTTGCCCAGACAATAATACTTCTGAGATATTCCGGTTTCTTTTTTACCATAAATGCATCTCTCACCCATTGTACAAAAAGCTTTTCAAATTCGTTGCTTTTATCTCCTGAATTCAGCAGTTTTATAGCATCATTAAGATCTCCCTGAGCTTCATGAACAATCTCTCTCACTTTTTCTTCAGAAACGGAGAAATTCTTTTTAAGATGATTTTCGATATCCTCATCATTAATTCTCGGAATTTCTACAATCTGTGTTCTGGAAAGAATAGTAGGAAGAATATCGTTGGTACTTTCGGCCGTAAGAAGAATGACAGTTTTTGCCGGCGGTTCCTCCAAAAATTTCAAAAACTTATTGGAAGCGGCAACATTCATTTTATCTGCTCTCCAGACGATAAGAATTTTGGTTCCTCCTTCATAACTTTTTAAAGAAAACTTCTGGTTCTGGTCATCCACTTCATCTGCAGAAATAAATAGCTGTTTATTCTCTGATTCCAAAAATGCAGTCCAGTCATCATAGCTTGCATAAGGGGAAGCCAGGATCATTTCTCTGAACTCATCAAATTTATTTTTACTTAATGAGTTTTTGTTATCCGTAAAAACCGGAAAACTGAAATGCAGATCCAGATGATTGAGATGATCTACCTTCGCAGCAGCATGCTCATTTTCCTGACTGAAAATTTCCCGTGCATAGGCCAATACCATAGGCAGTGTTCCGTATCCCTCCTTTCCTACAAAAAGTTGGGCATGGCTCACTCTGTTTTCGGCAATGCTTTCTCTAAGAAGTTTTTTCAGATTCGTCTGTCCGGCGATGTTCTCCCAATTCATGTTTCAAAGATAAAAAATCTTATTTCATTTCATAAAATTAAGTCTGCTTAAAATGGATAAAAATATAGATCATCCATTTTGAGTTTCCTTACATCTGTAAAAATACAGGACATAATACAACCATTAAGAAGGATTGAAGAAATAAAGTATAGTTAAGATGAATTATTCTGTTTTTAGCTTAAAGCGAAGCTCCTTACTACTCTTAACACCTACATACAATCTTAATGGTTCAAAAGAAATACATTCTATTATAGGTAATATCAATAATTGAATTAGAATAAAAAATAAATTAAATTTTACACAATTTAATTTCAAACAATACATTTGTAGTGTGAAATTATTCGTAAATTCATTACCATTTCACACCAAATATTAAAATCATAAACCAATGGATACCAACCTGGAACAAAAAATTAAAGGGATATTTCAGCAGCAGAAGGCCTTTTTCAAAACCAATCAGACTAAAGATATTGAATTCAGAAAAGCACAATTAAGAAAATTCCGTGATGTTTTTCTTCAGCATACCGATGCGCTTTGTGAAGCTTTGGATACAGATTTGGGAAAAAGCAGAAAAGAAGCAGAATATGTGGAGATTCAAATAGTGATCAGCGAGCTTGATTATTTGCTGGAAAACATTGATGAATGGGCAAAACCTACTTCTGTACCTTCAAAACCACATCCTTCAGGCGCGGAAGTGGAAAGTAAAATAACCTACCAGCCTTATGGAGTTACTTATATTATCGGACCTTTCAACTATCCTGTTCAATTGACATTCAGTCCGCTTATCGGAGCTTTGATCTCCGGAAATACGGCGATCATAAAACCTTCTGAGAATACACCACATGTTGCACAGGTTCTTGAAGATATTGTCAAAGAATCATTTGATGAATCTTATGTAGCCGTTATTCAGGGTGCTATTGAAGAAAACACCTTATTATTAAGTCTTCCTTTTGATTATATTTTCTTTACTGGAAGCCCCAATGTTGGTAAAATTGTCATGAAAGCCGCTGCAGAACAATTAATTCCGGTTACGCTGGAACTTGGAGGAAAATCTCCTACGATTGTTCATAAGGATGCAGATCTGGATAAAGCGGTAGCCAGAATATCTTACGGAAAATGGATTAATTGCGGACAAACCTGCGTGGCTCCAGACTATATTTATATCCATGAATCTGTAAAAGATGCTTTTATAGAAAAATTCAAAGCTCATTTACATACAGCTTATGAAGGTAGTTCTTTGGGGAAAATCGGGAAGATTGTAAGCCAGAACCAAATTAAACATTTGGCAGGTTACCTGGAAGCAGCTCCGGAAAAAGTAATCTACGGAGGACATTATGATCTTGAAACCCGTCACTTTGAAGCTACTATAATGGATAATGTGAACTGGGATGATCAGGTGATGCAGCAGGAGATTTTCGGCCCTATTCTTCCTGTTATGACCTATAATGATATTGAAGAAGCTCTGGAAGAAATCAATAACCGTCCTAAACCTTTAGCATTATATGTTTTCACGGAAGATCAGGAATTTGCAGAATATGTTTTAAACCATACCACAAGCGGAGATGCTGAGATCAATAGTGCTATTATCCATGTCGGATCGCATTACTTACCTTTTGGAGGGGTGGGAACTTCGGGAATGGGAAAATATCACGGAAAATTCAGTTTTGAGTGTTTCAGCCACAGCCGTTCTGTTCTTCAGGTAAAATAAAAGGATTAATACATAATCATATACACCAGGACTGTTCATCATAGAACAGTCTTTTTTGCAGCACAGAATAGATATTTGTATTACAGAAAATTGGCATTTTTCTTGTAAAGAAAAGCCCTTAACAAACTTTAACCACATATAATTTTTACAATTCATTAATATTTAAGATATTTGCGCATTGTTTTAAAAATAAAGAATGAAAAAAATCTTTGTAGTATCATTCATATCAGTTGGATATTTTCTGAATGCACAGAGTCTAAGCAACTCTCCTTATGCAACTTATGGAATTGGAGATGTGAAATATGATAATACGATCGAAACTGCTTCTATGGGTGGTATATCTACTGCTTTTATTAGTGATTTTACCAGCAGTTTCAATTTTGCCAACCCGGCAAACAACGCCAATTTCGAACTTACGAGTATCAGACTGGAAGCTACCAACGAAAACAATTATTTCAAATCGAACTATAACGATATGAAATCTACAAAGCATTCTACGTATCTTTCCAATATTTCGATTGCCTTTCCATTATCTTCAAAAGTGAAAATGGGAATCTCTTATCAACCCTACAGTTCTAAAAGTTATGACATCGTAACGGAGCAGTTTGCCAGTGATAACACGACCCCACTTTATAAAAACAATTTCAAAGGAAGTGGAACTTTGAATACGGCACAGCTTGCTGTTTCTTATAAGATCAATCAGGAATTATCCGTAGGAGCAAAAGCAAACCTTTATTTTGGAGATCTTAATGACCTTAATGAATTTCGTGCTTACAACAGTAACCTTGGGACTTACGTAGGGGAATATGTTAATGGTTATGAGACGAAAAACAGAGTCAGAAACTTTAATTTTACGCTTGGTACAAGCTACCAGACTTTAAATACACGTACTGATAAGAAGTTCACTGTAGGTGCTACTGCTACTTTTGGTAATACAAGTAATATGACGACTCAGTACACCAACAGTACGTACAGATATTCTGATGCTCAGGAGACGACTAAAGTTAGCGGATCCGAAACAATCATCGAACAAAAAGAAACAAAATCCAAAAACCTTCTTCCATTACAGGCATCTGTAGGGGTTGGATACGGAAGTGAGAACCATTGGTTTGTATCAGGACAGGTAGATTATAAAAAGGGAGAAGATATCTCTTATTTTGGTAAAAGCTTTAGTTTCCAGGATACCTATAGAATTTCTGCCGGTGGATGGTACCTTCCTAACTATAACAACTTCAGAAGCTACTTCTCAAGAGTAATCTATAGATATGGAGCGTTCTATGAAAGAGGAAATCTAAACCTAGAAGGAAACAGTATTAACAAATTCGGTATTTCTGCCGGAGTTATGCTTCCGTTCAAAAACAGTAGTATCACCAGAATGAGTGGTCTTGAAATCGGGTTAGAAGTGGGTAAAAGAGGAACTCTTCAAAACAACCTGATCAATCAGAATTTCGTCAACCTGAGAATCGGCTTCAATTTTGCTGATAAGTGGTTCAGAAAGACTCTTTATAACTAAAATGAACTTTTCAAAAAAAATATCATATAAAAATATAGCATGCCTTTTTAGTTGTGCTATATTTTTTATATTGACATCCTGTGAGGAAGATCTTACCAAAAGAAACGGTAGTCAAAGCAAAAATTTCCCTTCACAGATTATCAACAATGCTAATATTATCCAGCGTGATTCGGGCTTTGTCACTTTAAAAGCCAAAGCACCCATCATTGAAAAATACGAACTGATAGACAGCCCATATGTAGTAGCCAGAAAAGGAATTGACATTGAGTTTTTTGATAAAAAGAAACCGAAGGTTCCGGGAAGAATTACAGCTAAATATGCCCGTATTTTTGAATACAAAAAATTCTACGAAGCCAAAGGGGATGTAAGAATAAAAACCAATGAAGGCCAGAGATTTGCTATGCAGAGTATTTATTGGGATCAGCGAAAAAACAGAATCTATACCAAAGATACGGTGTATGTAACCATGGAGGATGGTTCTACACTGGTAGGAGCCAATGGAATGACTGCCAAGGATGATTTTTCTGAATACACCTTCTATAACAACTCAGGAGATTTCAGTTCAAAAAGAATTTCTGAAAATAAAAAATAATTCAAAAATAATGAAAGCGCTGGCTATTGGATTGATGTCCGGGACAAGCCTGGATGGTCTGGATATCTGTCTTGCTGAATTTGAAAAGCAGGACACGTGGACTTTTAAAATCCTGAAAGCCGAGACACTCTCCTATTCTGAGGATTGGGAAACCCAACTCAGAAACTCCATTCATCTTTCTTCCGAAGACTTGCTGGAACTGCATTCAGCGTATGGTTTTTATCTTGGTCAGCAGGTTAAAGCATTTATTCATCAGCATCAGCTTGAAAACATCGACCTGATTGCTTCTCACGGCCATACGGTTTTTCATCAGCCTAAGAGAAAATTCACCCTGCAGATCGGTGACGGCAGAGCCATAAAGCTGGAAACCGGATTACCTGTTATCTATGATTTCAGAAGTCAGGACGTGTTGATGAAAGGAAACGGAGCTCCTCTGGTTCCTATAGGTGATGAATTACTTTTCTCCGGATACAGCGCCTGCCTGAACCTGGGTGGATTTTCCAATATTTCTTTACGTGCTGAAGGAAAAAGAATTGCCTTTGATATCGCTCCGGTAAATATTGTTCTGAATCATCTAGCCCAACAGCTTCATAAAAATTTTGATGAAAACGGAGCATTGGCAGCAAAAGGAAAAACAGATGAAACTTTACTCCATCAACTTAACGCTTTGGATTTCTATCAAATTTCCCATCCAAAATCATTGGGAATAGAATGGTGTCATCAGCATATATTTCCCCTTCTTGAAAATATTGAAACATCCGATGCACTGGCCACGTTTACAGAACATGCTGCCCAGCAGATTGCCAATGTCATTAATGAGTATTGTATAAAAGACATCCTAATCACCGGAGGAGGTGCTTACAACACCTTTTTAATTGAAAAAATAAGAGCGAAAACACAAGCCGAAGTGATCATCCCCGAAAAAGAAATCATCGATTATAAGGAAGCCCTGATTTTTGCCTTTATGGGCGTTTTAAAGATAAATAACGAGATCAATGTGCTGTCTTCTGCAACTGGAAGTACAGCAGATCATTGTTCGGGAGTGATTGCTTAGAAAAACACTTTCCTGTAAAATAAAAAAACCTTCAAAACTGAAGGTTTTTATTATTTATAAGCTTCGATTTTATCGGTAAGCGTATTGATAAAGTTCTGTAAAGGCTTTTCTACCATCATTTTGATGAATGGATTGAATTTCCCTTCAAATAACATCTGAACTTCAGTCTGGTTTTCACCGATTGGGTTCAATGTAGCTGTTAATGAGAAGTCCAAACTTGAACTTGCAGATCTTAAAACAGCTTTCTGATCATCTACTTCATCAATTTTTAAAGCGATTTCAGGCATTCCCTGTAATCCAAATTTAAATCCGTTATCTCTTGTTTCAAATTTCTGAAGACCATCCGGCATAAAATCTTTATAATTTTCAGGAGATTTCAGCAACTCGGTAAGTTCTTTAGATGATTTATTGACAATAATCTTTCGTCCTTCTAAATTCATTTTTTATTTTTGTATTTAAATTCTTAACTATTACAAATGTATAAAGTTTTTGTCAACGAAAAAAAATTATTACTATCTAAGCATCCTGAAGAACTTGAAAAAAAGCTTGGATACGAAAATTATACAACTTTAGAGATCGCATTGGATCTTCTGGAGAATACCTCTGTACAGGAACTGAATGTATATGGAGAGAATTTGGAAGAAATCTGGCAGGAATTTCAAAAGCTATTCAGAATTATAGAGGCTGCAGGAGGTCTCGTTAATAATCCCGAGGGTAAAATTCTTTTCATCAGAAGACTGGGTAAATGGGATCTTCCCAAAGGTAAAATGGAAAAAGGAGAATCCAGGGAAGAGTCTGCAGTACGGGAAATAGAGGAAGAAACTGGCCTGAGCGATGTTGAACTTTTACAATTCATCAATACCACTTATCATATCTACATTGAAAGAAATGGTGAGAAGATCTTGAAATGCACGCATTGGTTTGAAATGAACTTTGACGGGGAAGACACCTCCAAACCGCAAATAGAAGAAGGTATCACTGAAGTTGCCTGGAAAACGACATCTGAAATTGAAAATGAAGTGTTCCCGAGTACTTTTAAAAATATCAAACTGATCGTAAAAGAATTCTGGGACCTGAAGAAATAACTAATAAGCCTGGAAGTTGGAAGAGTGAAGCTGGAAGTTACGATCCGGCAGCCCTCGTTTCCGATGATCATTGTAACAATGATAATTTATATAAAAAAGAGAATACCCGTTGCTTGTCTTCAAGAACTTCCCTCTCCCAACTTCCAGCTTCCTTACTTTAAATAAAGTCGATCACTTTCTCCAGGGCAATTCCTCTGGATCCTTTTAACAATATGTTTTCAGAATGAATTGGATTCTGTTGTAAATATTCTATTAATGCTGCTGTATTTTCAAAAGCAAAATCTGAAGCATTCACAGCTTTAAAATGTTTACCAACTGTAATAATCTCGTCGAAATGAAGGTCCTGAGCCAGTTTTAAGATGTTCTGATGCTCTTTCTCACTCTCATCCCCCAGTTCCAGCATATCACCGATAATAATGGTTTTGCTGCCTTCAAAACTGATGAAATTATTCAAAGAAGCGCTCATAGAACTTGGATTGGCATTATACGTATCCAGAACCAAAGTTCTCCCCTCTTTTTTCACCACCTGAGATCTCATATTCGTTGGCGTGTAAAGTTCCAACGCATGTTTTATTTTTTCAAAGCTGATTCCGAAATGAAGTCCTAAACTGGCAGCTGCACAAAGATTGGTAAAATTGTACTCTCCTGTCAGTTTTGAAACGGCTTTTACCCCCTGATACGTCAATCCTACAAAATGTTCTGCAGAAAAAGATTCAAAATTATAGTCTGATGTCTCTTTTCCAAAAGTAATTTTAGGTGAATAGTTTTCAATTTTTTCAGCCTGGATAGGATCGTTTTCATTCACAACAATCGTTCTGTTGTTATTTTTAAGATAATCATAAAGCTCAGATTTTCCTTTGATTACTCCTTCAAAACCTCCGAATCCTTCCAGATGAGCTTTTCCAAAATTGGTAATATAACCGAAATCAGGTTGTGAAATGGTACACAGAAATTCAATTTCTTTCTGATGGTTAGCTCCCATTTCAATCACGGCCATTTCATGTTCCGGTTTAATGGAAAGAATGGTCAATGGAACTCCGATATGATTGTTCAGATTTCCGTATGTGTACTGAACATTAAATTTTTCAGAAAGAACAGCGTGAATCAATTCTTTGGTGGTGGTCTTTCCATTACTTCCTGTAAGCCCTATAAAAGGAATAGCCAGCTTGCTTCTATGATAGATGGCCAGTTGTTGTAAAAACTCAAGGGTGGATGGAACATAGAAAATATTTTTATCTCTGTTTTCAAATTCCGGAAGTTCAACAATCACTGCCAGAGCTCCGTCATCAATGGCTTTTTCTGCCAGCGTTGCTGCATTGAAATTCTCACCGGAAAAAGCAAAGAAAATATCATTCTCTGCTATTTTTCTGCTGTCGATGGTTACTTTTGCCGCCTGCAGAAATAAAGGATAAAACTGTTCTATATTCATGTGGAAATATATATATATCTTTTTTTAAAATCGCATGCAATCGCTCAATCTATACGAATGTTTTTAGACTTTTTAGCCAACGCGATTTCATGGTTCAAAAATAAAAAAACCTTCCGAAAGTCCGGAAGGTTTTTTGTAAGTATTTTTTGATAAATATTATCTTCTAGTTCTACTCTTATCGCTGGCTTTAGCATCCTGTGCAACACGGAATCCTACCCAACCATAAGCTCTGTTTTGATTTTTATATCTTCTTTGTCCCGGATCCAGCCAATATGCTGTGTCCTGCCAAGAACCACCTTTTACCACTCTAACCTCGTTAGAAATTCCGGAAGTTCTTTCTTTAGTATCTTTTTGTAGTTTCACTCTACCGCTTCCATCGACAACAAAGCTTGTTTTAGGAGCGTTGTACATATCGAATCCTGAAGCAGAATCAGAAGCTCTGTAATATTCTAAAGAAGACTGTCTGTCACCATCTCTGTAGTTTCTGTAGTCAGCGATAGTTTGTCTTTCGAATTGTCCAGGAAGTCCTCTGTAAACTAATCTTCCATCCGCTAACGTATCATACTTGATAGTACCTTCGTCGATCATTTTATAAGTTCCGTCACCGTTTCTTACGATCGCCTGAGGCATGTTTCCTCTGTAGTAGTTGAAGTCGTTGTAATCTTCATCGATGATAGGTCTGTAAACGTCAGCCGTCCATTCAGAAACGTTTCCGTACATACCGTAGATTCCTAAATCGTTAGATGGATATTGTCTTACGTCAGAAGTCTGAGCTGATCCGTCGTTTTTCCAACCTGCAATACCGGAATAATCACCTCTACCCATTTTGAAGTTTTCAAGGAACATTCCTCTGTCTCTTCCTTTGGTACCTCTTAATCTTTCAATTTGAGGTTTTTTACCCAGATATTGGTTATATTCTCTGTTTTTAGCCATACCTAGAGCTGCATATTCCCATTCTACTTCGGTAGGAAGTCTGAACTTCTGTACCATTGCAGAATTCGGAGCTCTGTTAGCTGCAAGCAATCTCTGGTTTGTAGTTTTCATACCAGTTTTCTGCTGCATTCTTTTCTCGTTGATATATCCCTGCATTTCAGGATCATTCGATTTGAATTTATCCATGTTGAAAGCAGTTCCTCCCTGGTTGTTGGATTCGTTGATATACAAATCTTTGGCAATAATACCAGCCTGCATCAAAGCTTTTTCGTTCGCTCTGTCAGACAGCCATTCACAGTATCTGTTTGCCTGAGTCCAGGAAACTCCTACTACCGGATAGTAATCAAATTCCGGAGAACGCAGATAAGTTTCGTTATAATCGTTTCTTGCTAATTTGTTGTCCCATAATAAGGTATCCGGTAAAGCACCGTTATAGATCTCCTTAAAACTCGGGTCACTTGGTGGGAATACATACTTCAACCATGTAAGGTATTCGCGGTATTCGTAGTTAGTAATTTCAGTTTCTCCGATAAAGAATGAACTTACCTGCATTCTGCGCGGTGTGTTATTCCAATCGTGCATAACATCATCTTTCACTAATCCCATTGTAAAAGTTCCACCTTCTACATATACCATCCCAGGCCAACCCTTCTGCTTCTGTTGCTTTCCTGCAAAAAACCAACCCTGTTTTTCGTTTGGTTTCCAACCTGTTTTGCTGACAAATTTTTTGGTACCGCCACCTTTGCTGGTTCCTGATCCGCCACAGCTGGTTAATGCAAGTGTAGAACTTAATGCTATTAATGAAAACAACTTTAGTTTTTTCATAGTCGATATAAATATTTTCAAAGTACAAAGAAAAAATAAATTATTCAATAAATCAAGTAAACATTTGATTTTTTTGAAAAACGTTAACAAATTAATTTTATTGTATCACAATTTAATTCTAAAATTTTCATTTATTTTGTAATTTAGCAATTTCAATAGTAAACATGAAACGAAAAATTACGATTTTATCTTTAATCGCTTTTGCATCAACACTTTACGCCCAAAGAAACACCATAGAATGGAATGGTTCTAAAATTCAGGATTTTGGTGACACAAAATTAAATCTTCCTAATTTTAAAAATGAAGGTTTTTCTTACAGCCAAAATAATGTTTTTATCGTAAGCAAGCAAAAAATCGGAGAAAAGCAATTAAAAATCTCAGACCTTGTTTGGGAAAGCGTTTCTAACCAGGAATTGTTTGAGCTGGATAAAGGCAGACTTCCGGATTATGATGTAGCAGATGTTTCCTATTATACTTTAGAGGGTGAAAGCTATGCCAGTATTAGTATTGCTTTATTTAAAAATGTAAAAGGGCGTGTTCAGAGATTATCTTCATTTAATGTTTCAGAAGCTTCTTCTTTTATCAATACAACAGGAACGGTTAATAAAATAGGTACCACCGGTAATCCTTTATCAAGTGGAAATTTTTATAAGATAAAGGTAGACAAGTCCGGAGTATTCAAAATCACTTCCCAGTTTTTAAAAGACAACGGAATTAATCCGAGTTCTGTAAATCCTAAAAACTTCAGAATTTATGGAAACGGAGGTGTTATGCTTCCTGAATACAATCAGGATGCAAGATACGGAGCTTTACAGGAAAATGCCATTCAGGTAGTAGGTGAAGATGATGGGGTATGGAATGACAATGACTATGCTCTTTTCTATGCACAAGGTCCGGACGGATATAACCTTTATGATACAGGCAATGGAAATGGCTTTAAAAGACATGATACCCGATTCAGTGAAAGAAGTAATAATGTAAAAAATATCTACGAAGACTTCTCGTATTATTATATCAACTTTGACAAGGGCGCAGGAAAAAGGGTTCCTACTGTAGATGGAAATCTTCCTGGCCAGCTGATTACAAGATATGACAGTTACCAGGTCATTAACAAGGATCAGAAAAACCTGTTAAAAGTAGGAAGAACATGGGTAGAGGATGCTCCTTTCTCCAATGAAAAGACCATAACACTGACTACGAATTCTCCTATACAGGCGAATGACGTAGTACGATACAGAACCCAGGTAGTGGCCTATAATTCCCAGCAGAATACGATAGATTTTAAAATCAACAATTTAAATCCACACCCGCTGCAGGTAATTCCTACGGATACTTCTTCCTATCAGTATACTTTTTATCCTGTAACGTACACAGGAACATTAACAAATCTTACCGGAAATCAGTTTACATTGGTTTATAATCCTGACATTTCCAAAAATCCTAATGGAACATTCTATTTTGATTATCTGGAAGTTCAGTATAAGGAAAACCTTGCATTCAATGGTTCACAAATGAACTTCAGGGATTATTCAATTGTAAGTGGAAGCAATACAGACTATGGTTTCAGCATCAGTAATGCCAATAATATAGAACAGGTATGGGATGTAACAGACATTACCAATGCTAACAGAAGAGTGAATAAAGCAGGAGCCGGTTCTTTCAACTTTGCCTATACTGCTGCTGATCAGAATTTCAATAATGAATTTGTAGCTTTCCGTGCTGATGCAGCTTTCAGCCCGCAGTTTGTAGGAAGAATTTCCAATCAGAATTTATCTGCAATACAAAACGTAGACTATCTTATCCTTACCGTTCCCGAAATGATGGGCCAGGCACAGAGAATTGCCAACTATCATCAAACGAAGAATAACTATAAAGTAGAAATTGTTGACATCAATAAAATCTATGAGGAATACGGCAGTGGAAGCAAAGATCTTACTGCGATAAGAGATTTCGTAAGCAAACTCAATACTCCTCTGGGAAGACTTCAGTATGTATTTATTCTTGGGGACACTTCATACGATTATAAAAACAGAGTTCCGAACAACTCAAATGTTGTTTCCAGCTACCAGAGTGAGCAGTCTTCAGATTATGTATCCTCTTTTGTGACGGATGATTATATTGTGATGACCAAGCCGCAAACCGCATTATTAATTGAAAACAATTTACCAGACCTGCCTGTTGGTAGAATTCCTGCCGCCAATGTAAGTGAAGCCGGAGATATGATCAACAAAACGCTGGCTTATTATAATTCTCTTCAGGGACAGTCGAGTCCTTTCGGAGACTGGCGTATGAGGCTTGACTTTGTGGTAGATGATAATAATGAAGGAGGCGGGCCATTTCATAATGTAATGAACGCATCCCTTGCCAGCATATTTGAACAACCGGGCCAGCAGGAACTTAAAGAGTATAATGTTAAAAAATTATACATGGATGCCTTTACCGCTCAGAGTACATCCGGAGGACGAAGATATCCGCAGGTAAACCAGGCCATTTCCAACGCTATCGGAAACAGTTTGTATCTATTCTATTTCGGACACGGAGGAATCAACGGATGGGCGCAGGAAAGAGTACTTACCAGTACAGAAGTTCAGAATGCCAACAATTTTTCCAATGTATACAGCAGATTCCCGTTTGTATCTACCATCACTTGTGAGTTTACATTATGGGACGAACCTTCAACCAATTCTGTAGGTGAGCAGTTTATTAAAATGAAACAGGGAGGTGTTTCTACCATGATTACTTCCAGCCGTGCTATCGGAGTTGATTATGGACGTGATTTTACCAATACTCTTACTCAGAATATTTTTAAATTAACCAATGATGACTTCAATACATTGGGGAATGCTCAATTGATTGCTAAAAAACAAAAGGGTCCAAACAGTAACCACTTAAAAGTAAACTTATTGGGTGACCCGGCAATGAAATTAAGCAGACCTCAAAGACTTCTTGTTATTGATAATATTGAAACTCCGGTTCCCGGATTGATCAGAGGTTTGGATTTTGTGAAAATTAAAGGACACATCAATAATCCGAACGGAACCCTGAACAATACCTTCAACGGAAAAGTCAGCATCAATATTTTTGATAAGAGATTAAATAAGAAAACACTTAATAACAGTGGAATTTTAACTCCGGTTTTAGAATATACTGAAGAAGGAAGTGCGATTGTAAAATCTGCAGGAACTGCGGTAAACGGAGTTTTCACTGCTGAATTTTATGTTCCTAAAGACATTAACTATGCTGTAGGACAAGGAAGAATACTAGCCTATGCTGACAACAAAGCAACAGATGTTTTCAATAACCAGGCAGTACAGGTAGGTGATATTAATCCTAATGGAATCAATGATAATCAACCTCCAAAAGTAAAGCTGTATATGAACAACACCAACTTTGCAGATGGTGGAATCACCAATCAGAATCCTATGCTTCTTGCGTGTCTTACCGATGACACAGGAATCAACTCAACAGGATCCGGTGTAGGACATGATATTACAGTATATCTTGATGGTCAGATTATCAATACTGTTGTTTTAAATGATTTTTATGCTCCCGGAGAAGGAAACGGATGCTTAAATCCTAGTCTTGCCGAATACCAGAAAGGAAATGTAACCTACCCTTTCAGAAATCTGGCAATAGGGCAACATCAATTAACATTTAAAGTTTGGGATATAAACAATAATTCGACAACTGCTACGTTAAATTTTGAAGTTAAAGATGAGTCTGACCAACACCTGACGATCAACCGTCCGCTGAACTGGCCAAATCCATTTACCAATAAAACCTATATTCAGTTTGAACACAACTGTGATGATATTCTGGATGTGAACGTACAGATTTATACAATAACCGGAAGATTGGTAAGAACTTTATCGCAGCCGGTGGTTGCAGAACCGTTCCTGCAGGGCTATAGAACCCCACGCCAGGCCATAGAATGGGACGGAAGAGATGATTTTGGAGCTACAGTAGCAAAAGGTACGTATATTTTTAAGATATTTGCAAAAAGTCAAAATCAAGAAAAATGCAAAGGAAGTGCTACAGCTGTAGAAAAAATGGTACTTTTGAAATAATTAAACAGAACAATAGATAATAATATTAATAAAAAACTGATAATATATAAAAGACAACATATGAATTTAACTACTAAACTGCTATTAGGATTTGGTTTGAGTGCTGGTTTTTTAGGCTATTCGCAAGATTTAGGTAAAGTAAACCCAGTTCTTACCGGAGCTCCTTTCTTAAGAATTGCACCTGATGCAAGATCGGGAGGTATGGGAGATCAAGGGGTGGTAACCTCTCCGGATGCATTTTCCCAATTCTGGAATGCGGCTAAATACCCTTTCAGCAGGACAAGTTCTTCCGTAGGTCTTAACTATACGCCTTACATGGGAAAACTTACCAATGATGTATTCTTATTATATGCTTCGTTCCATAAGTTTTTAGGGCAGGAAGAAAGATCTACAATCTCCGCGAGTATCTATTATTTCAATATGGGACAGGTAGACCTGACTCAATTGGTGGGTACGGAAATCGCTTCTATGGGTACATCAAAACCAAACGAATTCTCCATTGACGTTGCCTATGCTTTGAAACTTTCTGATTCATTCTCCGGAGCTGTTACCGGTAGATTTATCCGTTCAGACTTAGCCGGAGGATTCAATACAGATACAACACTTAAAGCTGCAAACAGTTTTGCAGTAGACGTTTCAGGATACTATACCTCTCCAAGATTCTCAAGTATTGGTGGATATGATGGTAAAGTGAATGCAGGTCTGGCTATTCAGAACTTAGGTCCGAAACTGGATTATACAGGAAATGAAGAATCAAGATCTTATCTTCCTACGATGGCAAGATTAGGGGTTGGATACGATATGTACCTGGATGATATGAACAGAATCGGAATTTCTGTGGAAGGTTCAAAACTATTGGTTCCTGGATCTGAATATGCAGGAATAGACCCGAATACAAGACAGCCTATTTATCAGATCCCGAATGTAGGACCAATGGCTGGTATCGGAAAATCTTTCAAAAATAAAAACAGTATCATGTACAGTGGTGCTTTAGAATATTCTTATGACAATGCATTTTCTGTAAGAGGAGGTTACTTCCATGAAAGTGAAGAGCAGGGAGCAAGACAGTTTGCTACTGCGGGGGTTGGGTTAAGATACCGTTCTTTCGGACTTGATCTTTCTTACCTGATCAACATGTCTAAGATCAACAGTGCTTTGGATAACACGCTACGTTTCGGTCTTACATGGAACATTGGAGAAGAAACCTCCAACAACGACCGTTAATAAAAGCAACAGCTCTATAAAAGAAGCCTCATACATTGTATTGAGGCTTTTTATGTCAATGGTCACTCGTCAATGCGCTCTGCTTGTCAATTTATTTTCACACTAAACCATTACCATTCACTTTGCAAAGCAAAAATTCACTATTGACCTTTAAATAATGCCATAGTATAATCAAGGAGCTTTCCGTCGCCATACTCTCCATGTCCGGTAACTACAATTTTCACATCCGGATATTCTTTTTTTACTTTTTCAACGGTATTGGGCCAGGCAGAAACATTAGCATCCCCCAAATATCCTTTGCCCGCCTCCAGCTCTTTTAATAAACAGCCTCCAAATAAAATATTCTCACTAGGAAAATAGCCTACAGCATTATCTTTTGTATGTCCTTCGCCAAAAAATTTTGTCACAACAGCGTTGTCTCCCACTTTTAAAATAACAGAATCATTAAAACTGTTTTCAGGAATAACAAAATTATTTTCTTTAGCTAATTCGATGGTTTTAGCATACGCATAAGAGGGGATATTATGTTTATGAAAAGCCATCAATCCTCCTAAACTATCATCATGAAAATGGGTGGGAATAACAGCCTTAACTTTTGCATCGAGCTTTTCATTAATCCATTGTATCAGCTCTTCTGAACTTTTATCGTTGGTAGTTGTATCAAAAACAACGGTTTCATGATGATCTTTTACAATCAATCCATTACACGGTACATTCCCGAAATCATTGGTTTGTTTAAAGGAAGTATGAATAAAAGAATTTTCCGAAATCTGAGTAATGATCAGGGCTTTTGATTCATATATTTTCTTTGCTTTAAAACTGTTTTTGCCCTGTGAGCTACAGCTTACGATAATCATAGAAAACAAAATAGCCAATATATTTTTACTGATGAATTTCATAAAATAATTATTTATAACTGATTTAAGCTAAGGTAAGGATTCATGGAACAAGATTTGTTAGCTGTTGTGTTAAAAAATGACTAATACGAGCTGTGAATCACTGGTATGTTTCTTCTGTCAGTTTATTTTAAATAATAGTAAAGACTAATTAAATAAAATATAACATTAAGTCGAGAAAAGTCTTTTTTTTATGGCGATTTTCTTAATTTCAATAGCTATTTTTGTAATATGAACTATTCGGCGGAACTAAAAAAATTTGTAACCAGTCAGTATGTATATTCTGCCATCAGAATTACATTAGCTACTGTTCTGCCTTGTTTAGTCCTTGCCCACTTCGGGATTTTGAAAGAATACTTCCTTTTCCCACTGGGAACCAGCTTTGTAGCTCTTACCGACCAGCCCGGTCCTTTTATCCGAAGAAGAAATGCCCTTACTTTTGCGATCTGCTGTTTTGTTTTTGTAGCACTCATTGCCAGCCTTGTAATGAATATCAAAGTACTGGTCATTCTGGAGGTGATTGTCTTCGGGATGTTTTTCTCCCTTATTGGCGTTTATGGTCAGAGATTAGCAGCCGTCGGCTCATTATCCCTTGTGGTACTGGCGATCTTTATTGACGGGCATCTTACGGGAAGTAATATCTTTAAAAGTTTATTGATATTTGCTTCCGGCTGTATATGGTTTCTGCTTATATTTCTTATTGTAACCACCATTCGTCCTTATAAGCTGGCAAGCCAGATGATTGGTGAAAATTATCTTCAGCTGGCTGAGTTTTTAAAGATTAAAGCCAATTATTATCAGAAAAATCCGGATTTTAATAAGCTGACCACTCAGGTTATTGCCAAGCAGATTGAAATAAAAAATCTTCAGGAAGATACCAGAGAAACGGTTTTTAAAACCAGAACCATCGTTAATGAATCTACGACAACCAGTCGTTTATTAATGCTGATGTTCCTGAACTCGATGGACCTTCATGAAAAACTGATGACTTCTGAAAGTGACTACCAGAAACTGCAGCAGAGTTTTGAAGAAAGTATGATCCTGGTGAATATCCATGATTATCTTAACCTGTTAGCTGAGGAAATCACCAATATCGGTATCGCCCTTCAAAGTGGTACCAGAGCAAAGCCAATGTTTAACCTGGAACAGGAATTAAAAAGCTTAAATTATAATTATTTCGAACTCAGAAATAAACAGCTGTCACCGGACAACCTGGAAAATTTCATGATTCTGCGCCAGATCCTGATGCGAATCTATGAAATCACAAAAGAAATTAACGAGATCTATAAGGTATTTTCGCAGGATATCAAACTGGCAAAAAGTTTATCCACCGGGTTAGACCTTAAAAAGTTTATGCCGAATGAGCCTAAACTGAATGCTAAGGTGTTAAGAAATAATATTTCCTTATCATCTTCCCATTTCCGTCATGCTATAAGAATTACAACAGCTTTGCTATTGGGATATGTTTTTTCGATGTTTGATTTTCTGGGACTGGGACACACGTATTGGATCTTAATTACCATTACAGCGATCTTAAAACCCGCTTATTCCATCACTAAACAGAGAAACCTTCTGCGTCTCTATGGAACGATTGCAGGGGCAAGTATTGCGTATGCGATTCTCCATTTTGTACATATAAACGGTGTTTTATTTGCGATTCTTCTGATCAGCATGATCATGTGCTTCAGCTTTCTGAAAGGAAGGTATTTCTGGGCGGTATTATTCATGACGATTTATGTTTTCCTCAGCTTTAATTTTTTAAATCCGGGGAAAGTTAATATTATTTTTAAAGACAGGATCCTGGATACCGCTATTGCCGGAATCATTGCTTTTGCAGTATCCTATATTGTATTGCCGGTTTGGGAACATACCCAAAATCTGGATCTGATGAAAAAGTCTGCCGCAGACAACCTTATCTATTTCCAGAGTGTGATTTCCAAATTCTTACAGGGAAATTTCGACCTTGAAGATTATAAGGTAAAACGAAAAAATGCCATCATTTCTTTGGCTAACCTTTCCGATAATTTCCAGAGAATGATTTCTGATCCTAAAAATCAGCAGAAAAAACTGGAAGTGGTTCATCAGTTTGTGGCAACTTCTCATCTGATTACTGCCTATACAGCTTCCCTATCCCAATATGCAAAAAGTAATGAACAGTATCCTGAAATAGATGCTGAAAGCTGGAGCAGAAAGATTGAGGCAGAAATGCAGCAGACCTCTACCCTTCTCAACGGAAATGATATTAATGAAACCCTGAAAATGGAAAGCCGCCTTGAACCGGAAGATTCATCCATTGAAGATATGCTTCTGAAAAGAAAGACTGAGATTGAGGAAAACGAAATTGTAGACCGAAGAGATCCTGATAAAATTTCACATTTAACGGAGCTTAAAAATATCCACGATATCCTGGAGCTGATCTATGATGTCGCAAAGGAGCAGAGAAAGGTGATTGAAAAATATAAAAACGAAACAGAGCCTACTCCTCCACAATCGTAAAGCAGTAATCGTCAAAAAACTCTACTCTGGCTTTGAATTCATCGGAAAATTCATCGTCATATACCCTACAGCTTATTTTATGAAGATGCTTCAGCTCAAAAGGCTTTACTTCATAATTTTTCTTTAATGACCAGTATTTTGAATGATGGATTTTGTACATACTCTCCTTCACACTCCATATAATAGTATAGAAAGTATCCGCTTTGTCTTCCGGAATAAATCCACGCTCATTTTCATAGGTGAATTTATCAATTACCCTTAAAATTTTAGGATTGAATTTTTCAACATCAATTCCTATTTTATTTTTAGAGATAGCAATGGCTGCAAAAGGAAAAGAATGCGTAATGGAAATCTCCGCATCCTTGGGAGAAAGAAAAGGTTCTCTTTCTTTATACAAAATTTTAGAATTTGGTTTCAATCCTTTCAGGAGCTTACGCACCATCAGGACTTCCAGTAATTTTTTAGGATGATAATCCTTTACCTTCTCAGCATTTTCAGGCTCCAGAAGCTGATTGATATCAAGCTCTTCACTTTCATCGTACTTCCAAACCAGAATGGTGGCGTTATCATCTGAAAAATCTCTGTAGAGGGGCATTCTTTTTTTATTGGACAAAAATAGTGAAAAGATGCGGAAGTTGAAAGGAATAGAAGATGGGAGCTGGAAGATGGAAGTTACTATTCGTGGTAAAAAGAATTTTCAGACTGAAAAATCCGTTGAGAAAAAAAAACTCTTTGTTTCCTTAATCTTTAGAAACCTCCAGCTTCCCTCTCCCAGCTTCCAGCTTAATTATTTAGATTGATGATTCGCATCATTTCTATGCTCCACAATTTCCAGATTGCCATCCACAAAATAAGCACTTCCGAATCCGTTGACATAAGATCCTTTTACCGGCTGCAGGGCAATTAAAATAAAATCTCCCATTTCGGAAATTACATCTACAACTTTACCATGATTTTCTTTAAGTTTCACCACTACAGTATTCCATACTTCAGAATCTCTTTCAATCTGAGAAGTTGTTGCTTCAAGGGTTAGACGTTCGCGGGCATAGATCTGTTTGGTTGCCGATTCATCTTCAATAAACATAATGGATGTTTTTCTTCCGTCAGCAAGGTTTTTAGTATGTTTTGCCATAAAAGATACCAGAATATAGAATGTCTGATCTACCTGTACAAAAGGAGCATAACTTGAGTTAGGATTTCCTTCGGTATCTACAGTAGCTAAAATAATACTTTTGGATGCATTGATCAACTCCTGTACTTTTGGAGCAACGGGTTTGATTTTCTTTTCCGTATGAGTTTGATTCATAATATATTTATTTATCAGCTAAAATTAACTATTTATATTAAGACTAAATAATATTAACTCATGTTTAATCTCATAAAACTGAACTCGGTGTGCCGTTTTTATATCTTAATTATAAATCGTAATTTTGCCTTTCGTTATCAATTGAATTTAAAAACTATTCATTACATATGAGTACTACAACACAATACGTTCCTTATAAAGTTAAGGACATCTCCCTTGCAGAATGGGGTAGAAAAGAAATTACCCTTGCAGAAGCAGAAATGCCAGGTTTGATGGCTATCCGTGAAGAATACGGACCATCTCAGCCACTGAAAGGAGCAAGAATCGCCGGATGTCTTCACATGACAATCCAAACGGCTGTGCTTATCGAGACTCTTGTAGCTTTAGGAGCTGAAGTTACATGGTCATCTTGTAATATTTTCTCTACACAGGATCACGCTGCTGCTGCTATTGCTGCTGCAGGAATTCCGGTGTATGCATGGAAAGGTTTAAATGAAGAGGAATTTGACTGGTGTATTGAGCAGACTTTATTCTTTGGTGAAGACAGAAAGCCATTAAACATGATTTTGGATGATGGTGGAGATTTAACAAACATGGTTTTTGATAAATATCCTGAGTTCACAAAAGATATCAAAGGTCTTTCTGAAGAAACCACTACAGGGGTTCACAGACTTTATGAAAGAATGAAGAACGGAACTTTAGTAATGCCTGCCATCAACGTAAATGATTCTGTTACTAAATCTAAATTCGACAACAAATACGGATGTAAAGAATCTGCTGTAGATGCAGTAAGAAGAGCTACAGACGTAATGCTGGCTGGAAAAAGAGTGGTAGTTTGCGGATACGGAGACGTAGGTAAAGGTACTGCTGCTTCATTCAGAGGAGCTGGCTCTATCGTTACTGTTACGGAAATTGACCCGATCTGTGCACTTCAGGCTGCTATGGACGGATATGAAGTAAAAAGATTAGACACTGTGGTAGACAATGCTGATATCATCATCACTACAACAGGTAACTTCAATATTGTAAGAGGAGAGCACTTCCTTAAAATGAAAGATAAAGCGATCGTTTGTAACATTGGTCACTTCGATAATGAAATCGATATGGCCTGGTTAAACAAAAACTACGGTCAGACTAAATCTGAAGTGAAGCCTCAGGTAGATATCTATACAATTGAAGGAAAAGAAGTAATCATCCTTGCAGAAGGTAGATTGGTAAACTTAGGATGTGCTACAGGTCACCCAAGTTTCGTAATGTCCAACTCTTTCTCTAACCAGACGTTGGCTCAGATCGAATTATGGAACAACTCTGCTGCTTATGGAAACGAAGTATACATGCTTCCTAAGCACCTGGATGAAAAAGTAGCTGCTTTACACCTTAAGAAATTAAGCGTAGAGCTTGAAACTCTTTCTCCTGAGCAGGCTGAGTACATCGGAGTAGACGTAAAAGGGCCATTCAAGCCTGAGTACTACAGATACTAAGATCTCAACAAAACATGATATGATCCCACTATTTCTAAGATAGTGGGATTTTTTTATGCGGAAAAATAAAGCATTCGTTATTTTTGTCCCCTAAAAAAATAACATGAAAAAATTCTTATTTCTGGGACTCATGAGTTCTGTGGTATTCTTTAACAGCTGCAGCAGTAATGATGACAATGAAGGAAACAATACCTCTAAGGTATTATTGAGCAAAGTCACTATAGTTTATTATGACAATCCGGCTCAGCCGCAGACAAGCATACAGACGCTGGAATATAATAATCAGGGTGAACTTATCAAAACATCAACAGCTTTAGGATCTTCCAAGTTTGAATACAGTAACGGAAAACCAACTAAAACCACTTATTATAAACCAGATGGTACGGTAGACTATTATTCAGATTATACTTACAACGGAGATCTTCTTACCACGGTTAAGGCCATCTATACTAATAATCCGGATTACAACAGAACCATTACTTTTAATTATAACACCAACGGACAGGTAATTTCTTCATCTCTTTGTCAGTCACCAGCCTGCTCCAACCCCATCATTGATACTTTTACTTATGATGGAAACAATATTTCAACAGAAATTTCAGAAGGTGGAGGATCCAGCTACAATACTAAAGTTGTTTACTCTTACGATGATAAACCCAACCCGTACATCAATATCAACAAATACATAAAAATTATGATGGGAGGAGCCTATGCGGTAAGTCAAAACAATTATCTTGTAGAAAAGATAAGCTTTAAAAGTAATGGAACCTGGACACAAAACCAAACCCGAACTTCCACAATCCAATACAACAGCGCTGGTTATCCTACTCAGGTCATTTCAAAAGAGGCCAACGGAAACCTTTCCGCACAGTATACTTACGAATATATTACTCAATAATAGATAAGCTCTCCAAATTGGAGAGTTTTTTATAAATTAAATATTTTTTGTTCCCATTCATATGGCTATTTTTACCAATAATGGATATATTTAGCCTTTATTTAATAAAAACTTTTAATACATGAAAAACCAATTATTTATCGGGTTGATGAGTTCATTTTTATTCGTCAGTTGCAGTAGCAATAATGACGAAAATAATGAACCCAATCCTTCTGATTCTCAAATATTATTAAGTAAAGTCACTACAGTTTATTATACAAGTCCCTCCGGGCCGCACACCAGCATTACAAAATTAGATTATAACAGTCAGAAACAATTATTTAAAATTATATCAGAAAACACTACCTCTGTTTTGGAATATGATAATGCCGGCAAGCCTTCAAAAATTACTTACCAGAAAGCAGATGGTACCGTAGCTTATTATAAAACCTGTACTTATAATGGTGATCAGCTTACTACGATTAAAACAATGTATCCCGATACTCATTATAACACGACAATGACGTATACCAATGGTAAAGTTGCTGCCACTTCCACTTGTGAGTCTTCCAGTTGTCCAATCCCGTCTACCATGTCATATACTTATAGTGGTGATAATGTTTCGGAAGAAATCTCGGTCAGTGATGGTATTGGTGGTCCACATACTAATAAAAAAGAATTTTCATATGATAATAAGGTAAATCCCAATTCTTTGATGGGCAAATATTTTAGAATGATTATGGGAGGAGCAGAGTTTTTAAGTCAGAATAATTATACCACAGTAAAAATAAGTGGCAAAGATGGCACCGGAAACTGGAGCCAAATTATGAATTTTACCTATCAGATAGAATATAATAGTAATCAATTACCAACTCAGGTTATGGTAAAACTGGATAATACTGATTATGCAAAATATACTTACGAATATATCACTCAGTAAAGCAAAGCTCTCCATTTTGGGGAGTTTTTTTATGAGCTGATTCCCGCTATCCGCTCATACTCCTCACGCCAGGCTAGCCTACCATCAACCCTCTACTCTTCTGCTTATGTTCCGGGGTAACCGCTGCTATCGGGGCTAGGGAGGAAATTATAAATGATAAATGATGAATGATGAGTGATGAGTGATGAATTATGGATAGGGGTTGTATTATTCAATAGGAACGGGTTATTATCCTGAGCATAACCAGAAAGGTTACGAACGTTAGTTCAAGAAGGGAGCCCGTTTTACATTAAATAAAAATACATCCATCGGCTTTAGCCGAAACATAAACTTACTCCACATAGCAATTCAGTATTTTTCCCATATTTTCCCTTTGCCAGAGCTCTATTTATAAAAAATGAATATCTTAGCCCTCTTAAATAAAACATTAAACTATGAAAAAACAAAGAGTATCGAATGCATTCGTCGCTGCATCGTGGGTAGCATTGGGAGCGGGAATGATTGGCTTTATTGTGGGTCTTGCAAGAGCAGAAATGCTGCTGAATGAGAAGGGATATTATTTCACCATCCTTCTTTATGGTTTATTTGCTGTGGTGTCTTTACAGAAAGCAGTACGTGACAAATTAGAAAACATTCAGGTAACAGATATTTATTATGGAATCTGCTGGTTTGCTACATTATCATCTATTGTCTTACTGGCCATAGGACTTTGGAATGCCACCATCCTTCCAAGCGAAAAAGGTTTTTATGCCTTTGCCTTTCTACTGGCACTCTTCGGAGCCATCGCAGTTCAGAAAAACACCCGTGATAATATGCTTCAGGAATAAAGTAAACTCTCCAAAACGGAGAGTTTTTTATTTAAAAAATTTCATTAAAATTTATAAATTACTACAAACTTTACATTTAAGTTAAAAATATATTAAGTTTTTTACTATTTTAGTAGTGCTTATTTCACAAACTAATGACATGTACAAAAAACTCTTATTTTTTACTTTATCTATTGTATTATTTCAGTTTTCAAAAGCACAAAATGAATTCATCACCATCTGGAAAACCCAAAGTTCCCCACTCATTAAATTTCCCGGGAGAGGAACCAATTTCAAAGTCTACTGGGAAGAAGTAGGATATCCTCAGCATAACGGGACGATCAATAATGTAACTTCCACTACTGAATTTATTATCAACACAGGAACACCTTTCAATCCTACTCCATCTCAGGCAAGCTACAGAATTAAAATCAGTGACGGCAACGGAAGCTTTGACCAGGTGAGATTCTTCGACAATACATTAACTCCCACCTATAACGCTTCAGACCGTTCAAAAATCACTCAGATTACCCAGTGGGGAAATATAAAATGGAAAAGCTTTGACAATGCTTTTGTGTACTGTGATAATATGGACGTAACAGCCACAGATATCCCAGACCTCAGCATGGTCATCAGCATGCGCCAGATGTTTTATTTATGTATTTCACTCGTCGGAAATCCTTCTTTCAACACGTGGAATACCTCCACCATCACAGATATGTATTATATGTTTGGTGACAATTATCTCTTCAACCAGCCACTGGGAGATTGGGATACTTCGAATGTTACAGATATGTCTTATATGTTCGACTATACAGGATTCAACCAATCTTTGAGTAAATGGAACACGGCAAAAGTTACTACCATGGAACATATGTTTCATGATTCAGAAAATTTCAACCAGGATCTTCAAAACTGGAATACCAGCAATGTCACCAATATGAATGAAATGTTCCGTGACACCGCTTTTAACCAAAATATCGGAAAATGGAATTTAAGTTCATTAACAACAGCTACCGGCATGTTTCTCAATTCCGCCATGAGCTGCCTCAATTATGATAAAACACTTTTTGGATGGAGCCAGAGTTCCTCAACACCTGATAATATTGATTTATCAAGTGCTTCTCCATTAATTTATTCTCATGCTGATGCAGTAGCTGCAAGAAATTACTTAATCAATAATAAAGGCTGGACTATCTCGGGCGATGTTTACAACGGACTCTGCAACCAGACCCTTTCAACTTCTGAAAAGGATATAAACAACAACGCCGCCATTTATCCCAATCCGGCAAGGGAGATGATTTATCTGAAAAATATTCCACATCCTGTAAGTTTTATCATCACCGATATGAGTGGAAGAACTATGGTGAAAGAGAACCTGAAAAACGACAAAATTCCTGTCCACCTTTTAACTCCGGGCAATTATATTTTACAGATTATGACAAAGAGTTCAACAATTTCATTTCCATTCATAAAAAAATAAACCTCAACAAAACAAATAACCATAAAACGATAAACATGATTTTAAAGAAAATTCCAATACTCATTTTTCTTTTGCTGATCTTCCTGGCAAAGGCACAAAATGAATTTATCACAGTATGGAAACCCAGTCTTACACCACCTAACTATCCTTATGCAGGAATTCCTGTCAACTCAAACAATAATCAGATCTGGTTTCCGGGAATAGGAACAAATTATCAGATCTATTGGGAAGAAATTGGCTACCCATCACATAATGCCACTTTAACGAATGTAACTTCTGCCTATCAGCTTCTGATCGATTTCGGAGTTCCACAAAATCCCAATCCTGCAGATGCTACCTACCGTTTGAAAGTAAGCAATGGAAACGGAAATTTTCACCAGATAAGATTTGCCGACTGGGATATGTTCAATGATAACGGAATTGTAGGTGATGTTCATAAAATACTGTTGATAGAACAATGGGGAAATATTCAGTGGTCCTCTATGGAACAGGCATTTCAGGCATGCAAAGAGTTAGATTTTACGGCAACAGATGTTCCCGATCTGAAAGAGGTAACAGATATGTCCCATATGTTTTTAGGGTGTTATAGCTTAGTGGGAAATTCCAGTATCAATACCTGGAATATTTCCAATGTAACAACGCTGCTGGGAACATTTTCAGGATGTTTTGTATTCAACCAGCCGGTTGGAGACTGGAACACGTCCAACGTTACCATGATGGGGATAACATTCTCTGCGGCCAAACTTTTCAACCAGCCACTGGCCAATTGGGATACTTCTAAAGTGACTGCTACCGCCGCTATGTTTAGTGGAGCGACTCAGTTTAACCAACCTATCGGGAATTGGGATATGTCCAGTAATCTTGATGCAGAATTCATGTTTTCGCATGCCATCAATTTCAATCAACCACTCGGTAACTGGAATACAACACAAATCATCGAAATGAATAATATGTTTTTGAGCGCAAAAGTTTTTAATCAGGACATCAGCAGCTGGGATACTCAAAATGTCAAATTTATGCAGGGTATGTTTTATAATGCAGAAAACTTCAACAGTAATATTTCCAATTGGGACACCAGAAAAGTAGAATGGATGTCTGAGATGTTCAGAGGGGCAAAAAGCTTCAATCAGGATATAGGAAAATGGAATGTAAGTTCAGTAAAAAGTATGAACGACATGTTCAATGATGCCATTATTTTCAACCAAAATCTGGGAAAGTGGAATCTCAGTTCATTATTGTATGCATCCAATATGTTTAAAAATTCTGCATTAAACTGCCAGAACTACGACAGCACTTTGTATGGCTGGAGCCTGAACCCTTCTACTCCCAATAATATCAATCTATCCTCTGCTTCTCCTCTTACGTATTCCCATAATGTAGCAGTGACAGCGAGAAATCATCTGATCAACAATAAAGGCTGGACGATCAGCGGAGATACCTATAACGGAGAATGTCAATCTTTCCTTGGAACTTCTCATGTAAAAGTGAAAGGTGAACTTAGTATTTATCCCAACCCTGCCAGTCATAGTATTTATGTAAAAAATTCCGCTGCTAAAGACTTTAAAATTATCGACATGAGCGGAAGAATTGTTTTGAGCGGAAATCTGACAGATGGGCAGATCGACATCCAGACATTAACGTCCGGGAATTATATTTTGCAACTGTATTCAAAAGAAGAGATCCAAAACTTAAAATTTATCAAAAAATAACTATACAACTAATACCTATAAATAATAAACATGATTTTAAAAAAGATTCCTACACTTATTTTTCTCATGCTGGCCTTCATTGCGAAAGCTCAGAATGAATTCATTACCATCTGGAAACCTGCATCTACCGTATTGCCAGCAGTAAATGTAGATGCTCCCTACCAGGCAACGACTCAGCAGATATGGTTTCCCGGAATTGGTGACAATTATGATATTTACTGGGAGGAAGTAGGCTATCCGCAGCACAATGGTTCCCTTCTCGATGTAACTTCCACAAAACAGGTTCTTATTGACTTCGGGACGTCAATCGCAGAAAAAAATGATGCCAAATACAGGGTAAAAGTTACAAACGGAAATGGAACTTTCAGGCAGATAAAATTTGGAACGCCTCAATTATTTCCTGGTCCTGAGCAAGTCATTCCTATCTGGCAGATCAATGGAAGTTCAGATAAAATATTAGAAATAGAACAATGGGGTAATATTTCTTGGACTACCATGGAGAGTGCCTTCAGTCTATGCAGGCTTATGCAGCTTACAGCAACAGATACTCCCAATCTTAATAATGTGGAGGATGCATCTTTCATGTTTTATGGCACCACCAGCTTTACAGGCGCCAGCTCTATGCAAAACTGGGATACTTCGAAAATTAAGAATTTCAGTTTTATGCTGTCTCTTTTATTCGATGTAAATCCATCTTCTGCCGTAATAGAGCAATTCAATTCACCTTATCTGGACAGCTGGAATATGTCTTCGGCCACCAACCTCAGCTATATGTTGGGAAACAGAACAGTTTTTAACCAGACTCTCAATAGCTGGGATGTCTCAAAGGTTACCGATATGAGCTGGATGTTTGGCCAATGTTTAAGTTTCAATCAACGACTGGATAACTGGGATACTTCAAGCTTGGAGGACATGCATTTTATGTTTCATATGATTCCTGTTTTCAATCAGCCGTTAAACTGGAATACTTCCAAAGTGACCAATATGTCCCATGTATTTCATGGCTGTACAACCTTTAACCAGTCCTTAGACAATTGGGATATGACAAAAGTGACCAGAATAGATCAGATGCTTAATATTGCCTCAGGTTTCAATCAGTCACTGGGAAACTGGAACTTAGCTTCTCTTACCAGTGGTACTGGCGCTTTAACACTGGCAGGCCTTAATTGTGAAAATTACAGCAAAACCCTTATGGGATGGGCAGACAACCCCAATACAGCCAACAATGTTTCATTGGGTTTTGTACAGGGATTAAAATATGCTCCCAACGTATCGGACAAAAGGGATGTTCTCATCAATAAAGGCTGGTCTATAGTAGGTGATACTCCTGGAAGCTGCTTATTATCTTCATCAGATATAAAGCTGAATAAAAAACCTCTGCTTTACCCTAATCCTGCTGTTGATGATATTCATATTGAAGGATTAAGTGATATAAAAAATTATAAAATTTATGATGCCAGCGGAAGACTGGTAAAGGAAGGTAATCCCAATAATGATATTATCAATGTAAGCTCCCTGCCTAAAGGAAATTATATGATACAACTGATCATGAAAGAAAAAACAATTTCTTCAAAATTCATTAAGAAATAACTATAAAACCTCAATATGACATTGAAAAATTTTTTGACAGGACTTTTTATTTTCCTGTTGTGTACAGTAAAAGCCCAGAATGAATTTATCACTATCTGGAAGCCTGCTTCTACAGTATTACAGCCTGTCACTGTAAGTGCTCCCTACCAGGCAAGTTCTCAGCAAATATGGTTTCCCGGAATTGGTGAAAACTATGATATTTATTGGGAAGAGGTAGACTATCCCCAGCACAATGGTTCTCTTACCAATATAACCTCTACCAAACAGGTTCTTATTGATTTTGGTACATCAATCGCAGAAAAGAATGATGCAAAATACAGAGTAAAAGTGAGTAACGGGAACGGAGTTTTTCAACACATAAAATTTGGAGACGTACAGGAGGTTCAGCTTCCGGATCAGATTTTTCCGGTGTGGCAGATCAACGGAAGTGCGGATAAAATACTGGAAATAGAACAATGGGGAAATATTGCCTGGACAACAATGAACAGTGCTTTCAGCCAATGTAAACTGGTTCAGCTCACTGCAACTGATATTCCGGATCTTAGTAATGTTGAAGATGCTTCTTATATGTTTTACGGCGCAAAGACCTTTACAGGCGCAAGCTCCATGCAAAACTGGAATACTTCTAAGATTAAGAAATTCAGATTTATGTTTGCTATTATCTTTGACAGTATCAATAACTCGCTTCCCGATCAGTTCAATCCTCCTTATTTTAATAGCTGGAATATGTCATCAGCAACTGATCTCAGTTTTATGTTTGGAGGAAGAGGGATCTTTAACCAGACCTTAAACAACTGGGACGTTTCGAATGTCACTGATATGAAATGGATGTTTGCTCTTTGTCCAAACTATAATCAGCCTATGGATAACTGGGATACCTCAAGTCTGGAAGACATCCGTTTTATGTTCCATTTTGATTCCGGTTTCAATCAATCGTTAAATAATTGGAATACTTCTAAAATTACCAATATGGCCCATGCTATTCATGGCTGCACGGCCTATAGTCATTCCCTTGAAAACTGGGATATGACCAAGGTTACCAGAATAGACCAGATTCTTAAGGAAACACCCAACTTTAATCATTCCCTGGCTAGCTGGAATCTTACCAGCGTTAATAATGGAGCCCAGGCTTTGATGCAAACAGGAATAGATTGTGAAAATTTTAGTAAAACACTTGCAGGATGGGCAGATAATCCTGATACTGCCAATAATGTTGATTTAGATATTGTAACCCCTTTGACTTATGCTTCCAATGCAGTAGATAAAAGGAATATTCTCATCAGTAAAGGTTGGACGATGTCGGGTGATACAGTAGGAAACTGTTTACTGTCTTCATCAGAAGTCAAGCTGAATAAAAAACTTTCACTATATCCCAATCCCGCTGTGGATGATATTCATATTGAAGGACTAAGTGACATTAAAAAGTACAGAATTTTTGATGCAAGTGGAAGACTTGTACTGGAAGGAAACCCCAATAGGGATATGATTAATGTAGGATCTTTACCAAAAGGGAATTATATTTTGCAGCTGGTTCTGAAAGAAAAAACAATCTCTTCAAAATTCATTAAAAAATAAAAGCAAAAAGCCTCGCTGAAAAGTGAGGCTTTTATTTTGAGTTCAAAACTCAACTATTTATCAAAATGATTAGGATGCTGGGCTTTGATATCATCTACCGTTCCCAGTACTTTATCTTTTAAAGAATCCTGATATTTCTGAAGCTTAGCAGCTACTTCCTCATTACCGCTTCCCAGGATTTTTGCTGCTAAAATACCTGCGTTCAGAGCTCCGTTCAATGCTACCGTAGCTACCGGAATTCCTCCAGGCATCTGAAGAATAGACAATACAGAATCCCATCCGTCTATAGAATTACTGGACAAAATAGGAACTCCGATTACCGGAAGTGTTGTACAGCTTGCCACCATTCCCGGAAGATGTGCTGCTCCTCCTGCTCCTGCTACAATGACCTTCAGCCCTCTTTCCTGAGCAGTTTTTGCATAATCGAACATTCTTTCCGGAGTTCTGTGTGCTGAAACTACAGTTAATTCATAAGGGATATCAAGGCTTTTAAGAAAATTTGCAGCCTGTTCCATGATCGGCAGATCACTCTGACTGCCCATAATAATTCCTACCATCTTCAATTTTATTAGATGTTCAAAGATAAAAAATAAAAATGTAAAGAGGAAAGACTACAAAAAATCCGGGAAACGGTTTATGATTATAATTCCTGAAATAATTTAATCTTTCAATGAATCTTCCATTTAAAATGTAAAGAATTAATATAGTTATTTTTGGCTCATATTTTTCATCTGTACTCTTATAAATTACAGCATCTGTATCCATAAAAATCGCTGGAAAAATAGATATATTTGCTGTTACACCACATTAAAATTGAAAGATTATAAACTTACACTGGCTGTATGTACCGTTGCAATTGTCTGGGGTACTACCTTTTTATCAATAAGGGTTGCGGTAGAAACAATACCCGCCTGGTTTGTAGCAGGAATACGTCAATTCCTTGCCGCGATTATCATGTTCCTTATTCTTACCTATAGAAAAGAATTCAAATGGATAGGCTGGACAAGCCTGAAATACCAGTTTATCTTCTCTTTATTAATGCTTGTAATTGCAAACGGAATGACCACAGTAGCGGAAGAGGAAGTCACCAGCAGCCTTACTTCACTGATAAGTGCCTGCTCTCCTATTCTGGTATTTTTCGGAAGCATGGCTCTAGGTCTGCAGAAATTCAGCTGGCGGGCTTTTACAGGCGTAGTTCTGTGTTTCAGCGGAATCCTTTTTATTTTCTGGGATGGCATTAATGATCTAAAAAACCCGGATTATGCACGGGGAATATTATTTTTATTCATTGCCATTGCGGGATGGGCTTCAGGAACTATTTTTACCAAAAAGCTCAATATTCAAAGCGGAAATATTTCACTTAACCTCTTTTACCAGTTTGCCTTTGCAGGAATTATCCAGATAATTTTTGCCTTCCTTTTTTCAGAAAACTACAACTTCGGAAACTGGAGCCTGAAAAGTATTTTTGCGATGCTTTATTTATCATGCTTCGGCTCTGTAGCTGCATTTTTTGCTTTTCATTATGCATTGACCAAAGTTTCTCCGGTTCAGGTATCCATCCTGGCTTATATTAATACGGTAATTTCCATTTTTTTAAGCTGGCTGATTCTGGATGAAAAAATTTCTGCCAAATTCATCATTGCTGCAGTACTTATTATTGTAGGGGTATTTGTTATCAATTACAATCCTGCCATGTTTAAAAAGCAGAGAATCGAGTCGTAAATCAAAAAATAATCTCAATCCCTTTATTCCGCTGTTTTTTAATGTATTAAATATAATTAAAATCAGATCTGTTTCAGTTAGGTTTTGTATTTCCTTCATTTTTCTTATCTTGTATACTCCAACCGATACAATATGCTGAAAAACACATTTTTTTTATTTCTGACCGCCTCTTTCCTTTTGATGAGCTGTGACTACAAAGAGAAAGAAAAGAACCTGACAGACAGGGAGAAACAATTATTAGAGAAGGAAAAATTATTCGCCAAGAAAGAATCCGAGTACCAGTCGCTTCTGAAAATGAGGGACAGTATTTTTGCCAAAAAAGATTCATTAGTGATTACGGCAGCATGGCCTGCAGAAATTTCCGGGCCATGGAACGGTAAAGTAATCTGTACAGAATCCAACTGCAGCGAATATGCAGTAGGCGACCAACGTACCGATATCTGGGAATTCGATAATGATTCTACCCAGCCCATTACCAAAATCATCAATAACAATAATCTGGTAAGGCTGTATACAGGAAAGTTTGAAAACAATGAGATCAGACTGTCTTTCAAAACCGATTCTACAGCCAAAAAGAATGTAGAAATGAGCGTTCTTCTTAATGATATTTCGGACAACAAGATCAAAGGAACCAGAACCATCACTTCTGATGGCTGTACCGCCAAGTTCTCTGTTGAATTAGTACGTTCCACAAAATAAACACTTATGATTTTACTGAGTATACACAACCTGAGTCTTCCTATAGAAGATCCGGTACTGAAGTTCCTGTTGGTACTGGTCATCATCCTTGCAGCACCATTGCTGCTTAATAAAATTAAAGTTCCACACCTTTTAGGACTTATCATTGCCGGGGCCATTATCGGTCCGAACGGATTCAATGTATTGTCCAGAGACAGCAGTATAGTGGTAACCGGAACCACCGGACTTCTTTACATTATGTTTCTGGCCGGCCTTGAAATTGATATGGGAGATTTTAAAAAGAACAAGTGGAAAAGTCTCACCTTTGGTATCTATACCTTTACCGTCCCTTTTGTATTGGGGTATCTTGGTGGATATTACCTTCTTCACTTTTCAATGCTGACGTCTATCCTTTTTGCCAGTCTTTTTTCATCCCATACTCTTATTGCCTATCCCTTAGTGAGTAAGTTGGGAATTGCGAAAAATAAAGCAGTTAATATCACTGTCGGAGGTACAATGATCACAGATATTCTTGCGTTATTGGTACTTGCCGTGATTGTGGGAATGTCTCAGGGAGATGTAGGAACAGAATTTTGGGTTAAACTATCGGTCTCTTTTGTAGTTTTTGCGCTTATTGTACTTATTGTATTCCCTATTATAGGCCGTTGGTTTTTCAAAAGAGTGGATGATAAAATTTCGCAGTATATTTTTGTACTGGTTATGATTTACCTGGCAGCCATGCTGGCTGAGCTGGCTGGTGTAGAAGCCATTATCGGGGCATTCTTTGCAGGATTAGCTTTAAACAGACTTATTCCTCACACCTCTTCTCTGATGAACAGAGTTGAGTTTGTAGGAAATGCCATCTTTATTCCTTTTTTCCTGATCAGTGTAGGAATGCTGATTGATTTTAAAGTTTTCTTTAAAAGCTGGGAAACCCTGGAAGTGGCAGCAATCATGCTGGTAGCCTCTATCGGAGGAAAATACCTTTCTGCTGTAGCCACTCAGAAAACATTCAGACTGACCAAAGAGGAAGGGAAACTGATCTTCGGATTGAGTTCTGCTTCTGCAGCAGCAACCCTGGCTTCTGTAATGGTAGGATATAACATCATCCTTTCGGAAACTGAAACCGGAGAGCCCGTAAGATTACTGAATGAGCATGTCTTGAACGGAAGTATTTTACTGATCCTTATTTCGTGTACCATCTCCTCTTTCATATCTATGGCAAGTGCCCAGAAGATTGCGGAGAGTGACAATGAAGATACCGTTTCCGGAAATACCCATGAGGAAGAAAACATTCTATTGGCCATCAATCATGAAGCTACAGTGGAAAGAATGGTCAACTTAGGAATCCTGATCAAAGCACATTCCAATACAGAAGATCTTTTTGCTTTAAATGTTATCAATGAAGATAAAAATGAATCTTCAGTAAAGAATGCGGAGAAACTTCTCCATCAGGCAGCAGATGCAGCAGCAGCCGCAGATGTAAAATTACAGGCATTAAAAAGATATGATAACGACGTCATCAATGGAGTAAATAATGTGATTAAAGAACAGAAAATTACAGATCTTATTATCGGACTGGAAGATGAAAAAGGGTTCTCTCCTTCTTTTGTGTATAACCTTTACAATGGTTATCTGCAGAATGATGATGTGAATGTGCTGGTTTACCATGCTGCACAGCCACTTTCCACGATTAAAAAATATGCCGTGATGATTCCTGAAAACGCTCACCAGGAAGCAGGATTCTTCCATGCATTGCTGAGAGTCTGGAATATTGCCCGAAATTCCGGTGCTACAGTTGTTTTCTATGCTCCTGAAAACATTATTGATATTCTTCAGAAAATCATTAAAAAAGCCAATATAGAAGCAGAATTCATTATCATGAGTACCTGGCAGGATGGTGAAAGAACCGCAGCACAGCTTAAAGATGATGAAGCTTTAATTATTCTGATGGCAAAACGCGGCATGAAATCTTACATTCCAAGAATGAGACTGATTCCGGAACTTCTGAACAGAAATCTGAGTGATAACAATTATCTTTTGATTTTCCCTTTCTCAGAATATGATAAAAACAGTCCGGAAATACGTTCTGTAGGAAATCACGGAGATTTTGTGGAGATTGGAAATGTGATTCAGAAGATTTTTAAATAAGAGCTTGGAAGCTGGAAGAGGGATGATGGAGGTTATCGATGTGTGAATATCGTTTTTTTCATCAATAAACAATTCAATAATCAATAGCGTCGGGCTTTAGCCCGATTTGAACCATAGAAATAAAATTGGCTTTAGCCGAAACTTAAAATTAAGTTTTGGCTAAAGCCAATTGAATCTGTGATTATTTGTAAACGGGCTCCCTTCTTGAACTAACGTTCGTAACCTTTCTGGTTATGCTCAGGATAATAGTCCGTTCCTATTGAATTTCGTATTTTGGTCAAAAAAAATAACCTATGAAACAAACTATCGGATTTCTCTTCTTTTTTATGTCTATTATTCTTTCTGCACAAAACCTCACTCTTTCCGATAAAGAGATGAAAAAGAAACTGGACTCTATTAAAACTGAAGGAAACCTACTCTATTCTTACGAAAATGCATCATGGCATGCAGGAGATCTTGTAGGCAGCAATAAAAGGCTTGCGGAAAATACCGGGAGCTATATCACATACCAGAAAAATGACACCATCAAGACTTCCTTTCTTAATAAAGCCGGTAATATGGTGATCGCAGAACTTTCTTTCAAAAATAACCAAACAAAACCTGTGAAAGAAAATTTTAAAGAAAGGGTAATTAATGAAACTGAAAACACATTAAAAAATATCCGTTCTACCATTATTCCGCAGTTATCCGATCCAAAATATGCGGTAACGGTACCACAAGGATATAGTCTTAATATGATTATTATCCCGTTTAATGAAAACTATAAAGTGTATTTAATACCAGGTACGGCACAGTCCGGAGTCATTCCTTTCGGAAATGATTATCTTTTTGTTTCTGATAAAAAAGGGAATATTATTTCCCATAAAAAATTTCATTCAAGACTTATTCCAACCTCTACAATATTGGAAAATGGAGGAACAGTAACAATGTCTACTCACAGCCATTTGGCAACTAATCCTTTTATTTCTGCAACGGACATTTGTACTTTTAAATTGTATGCTCCGCTTACATCGCTTGAAGAATTCTCTGTTTTGTCAACAGCTTTAGGAAGTTATATTAAATACAATTATAAAAAGGATAATATTGAGATGGTTAAGAAGCCTTAATTATAAAAATATTTAAACCATCAATAGCGTCGGGCTTTAGCCCGATGTGAACAATCGAAATAAAATTGGCTTTAGCCGAAACCTAAAATTAAGCTTCGGCTAAAGCCAATTGAGTTGACAATTATTTTTAAACGGGCTAAAGCCCGTTCCTATTGAATGAGTTCAAAAATAAAAGGGAGCTGTTTTTAAAATTAAAACAGCTCCCTTTTATTTATCTTACACTGATATTACTCAGCAATTACTCTTACCATTCCTTTCACCTGTACAAGCCTTTCCATTAGCTCTTCTCTGGAATCTGCCAGGACGTTGATATGTCCCATTTTTCTTCCCGGTTTGGTTTCTGTTTTTCCATATAAATGAATGTAAGTTTCAGGAAGTTTAAGAACATCATCCATTCCTTCATACACTACTTTTCCGGCGTAGCCTTCTGCTCCTACCAGGTTCAGCATTCCGCTGTAAGTGATAGCATCGGTATCTGCTAAAGGTAAGTTTTTTACCACACGGTACATCTGCTCAAATTGCGAGTTGGTATTTCCTTCCTGGCTCTGGTGTCCTGAATTATGGAGTCTTGGAGCGGTCTCATTCACCCATACTTTTCCTTCTTTATCAAGGAATAACTCGATGGCAAATAATCCCGGAGAATTTACAGCTGCTAAAAATTTCTCAGTAATGGAATCAATCTGGTTCTGAACATCTTCTGTCAGAAGAACCGGACATACATTGAAATCCAAAAGATTCAGCTTTGGATCAGCTACCATTTCTGTTACAGGGAAAATATTGGTTTCTCCTTTTTCATTTCTTGCGACAATTACCGAAAGTTCTTTTTCAATGTCTACAAGACTTTCAATCACAGAAGCTTCTGTCCACAAATGTTGATAATCTTCTTCCGTTTTAATTACCTGTACTCCTTTTCCGTCATATCCACCAGTATTCATCTTCTGAACAAATGGCAATGGCATGATGATCTTTTCATCACTGTTCCATACCACCTGAAATTCCGGGCTTGGAATATCATGAGCTTTATAAAATTCTTTCTGAAGGATCTTTTGCTGAATTGTTTTGATGATATTGGCATTGGGAACCACTTTTATTCCCTGTTTTTCAAGTTCTGTCAATGCATCAGCATTTACATGTTCTATTTCAATGGTTACAACATCTTTATCTTTTCCGAAGTTCAAAACCGTTTCATAGTCATTGAAATTTCCCTGCGTAAAATACGAGATATTATGACATGGAGCATCAGAAGCCGGATCCAGAGTATAAAACTCATCATCATACTTCAGTGCGCTTTGTATCAACATTCTTCCCAGCTGTCCGCCTCCCAGAATTCCTATTTTCATTTTTTATTTTTATTAGATTTACTCTTATTGAATTTTATCAATTTTTAAATAGCCTAGCCCCATTGGGTTCTCCTGATTTTCTTCATCAGACTTTTGAAGAATGATCGCATATTTTTCTTTCATATAGGCAGGAAGGATATCATTTACATTGAAAATATCATCAATATCCACTCCATGCTTATCATCAATATGGCTTACTGCACCTTCAAAACCCATAGTCTGATAGAATTCTGTAGCTTTTGCTCTTTTTATAATCTCCCCCATAGACTGCCCTACCATTAAGTGCTGCTCATGAAATTCTTCAAAGAAACCTGGCTTATAACCTCCTAGATTCAGAAAAAACAACTGGTTTTCTGATGTTTTCTCTCCCTTTTCTACAATCTGCACCTTGTACCCGTCTGCAAATCTCACTTCCTGGTAACAATCCAGGTGAATTTTTCCTTCTGCTTCCTTCCAAAATTCTTTCATATCAGGAATCAGATCTTTCAAATTCTCCGCAATTCCGAAGAAAACATCGTGCTGTTCTATATTTCTGCCTTTGGGTGTTGCCCCGAGGATGACATAAAATAATTTCAATTCATTTTTCATGCATACAAAAATACGTTAAATTTATCTTTTTCAAATGTTTGGCAGACTACTACAATAATTTTATATTTGTAGTATTATTTGTAGTATGTCAGAAATCATCATACTCTTCCTTGGCGCAATTTCGGCGGGTCTTTTAGGTTCACTTACGGGTTTAGGAGGAGGAGTTATCATCATTCCTTTATTAACGCTAGGTTTTGGCGTTCCAATGCATTATGCTATCGGTGCTTCGCTCATCTCTGTGATCGGAACATCATCCGGTGCGGCTGTAGCTTTCGTAAAAGAAGGTTTTACCAACATGAGAATCGGGATGTTTCTCGAAATAGCCACCACCGCAGGCGCAATTATTGGAGCCCTGGTTTCAGGAATGCTTAACCCTAATACCATCGGAATTATTTTCGCAAGTATTCTTCTTCTAACAGTTATTTTAAATCTTAAAGGAAAACCGGATCATCAGGAACCTTTGGTGAAAGGAAGTCTTGAAGAGAAACTGAAATTGTACGGAACATTCCCTGATAAAGGTATTTTGAAAAGCTATTCTGCAAGAAATACCGTACCTGGATTTTTGATGATGATGTTTGCAGGGGCAATGTCCGGGCTTTTAGGAATTGGTTCCGGTGCTTTAAAAGTATTGGCGATGGACAATATGATGAAACTTCCTTTCAAAGTATCTACCACTACCAGTAATTTCATGATTGGAGTAACGGCAGTAGCCAGTGCCCTGATCTATTTCCAGAGAGGTGAAATTATTCCGGTAATTGTAGCTCCGGTATTGATAGGAGTTGTCATCGGAAGTTTTATCGGATCAAAAACCCTGATGGTATCCAAGACCAAAAAATTAAAAGTATTTTTTGCCATTGTGATTACCATTCTTTCAATTTACATGATGTATAACGGTATCAACAAAAGCTTCAGATAATGAAAAAGAATTTTACAGATGTAGATCTGAACCGTTCGGTAGGAAATCTTCTGAGACTGGGTGTTATTCTGTCTGTGGCTACATCATTGATCGGTTTTATCAAGTTATTTTTCGAAGGTTTTAAAATGCCCGAAAAATATACCAGCCTTGTAGTAGGTACTTCTTCTGAAAAGGTCTGGGGACATTTCTGGGATTCTCTATGTAAAGGAGAAGGTACGGCTATTATTCAGCTGGGTATTCTTTTGCTGATCTTCACACCTCTGATGAGAATTGTTTTCGCCTTAATAGGCTATTTAAAAGAAAAAGACTACGTATATGTAGTCATTTCTTCTATTGTTTTGGCCATTATGACGGTGAGTTTCTTTGCAGGTTACGCGCACTAATTTTTACATTTCATAGAACTCTAACGGCAGCTGGTCGGGATCCTGGGTAAAGAAAAATTCTTTTCCGGTGAATTCGTCTATGCGGATTTCTTCACAGATTAATCCTTTTGCTACCAGTTCATTTCTTTTTTCTGTAACATTCTCCACTGAGAAAGCAAGATGCCTTAAGCCACATGCTTCGGGGCGTGACGGACGTTGTGGCGGATCAGGAAAAGAAAATAGCTCAATCACATAATGATCCCCTATTGCCAGATCAAGTTTATAAGATTGCCTTTCTTCGCGGTATACTTCACGGATGATATTCAGATCTAAAATTTCCGTATAAAACTTTTTTGAAACGGCATAATCTGAACAGATGATGGCGATATGATGGATTTTCATTTTTTTAATTTTAATCTACTTCTTAATTCTATTATTGTATTTCTTTACAGTTATCTTTTCTTCTGGTGTCAATAATATACTGAATTTTCCATTCGCTATTCTGCTTCACCAGTTGAAAACTATTAGCTCCGCAATGTGATAATTTTCCTTTGAAATAAAAAGAATAAGGGGTAAACACGCTTGCCAGATTTCCATCTGTATGAATGGCTTCTACGATAATTCTTTCCTCCAAATCTCCTTTTGGAAACTTAGAAACTGAAGTAACAAAATCATGTATACTATCACTTTTCACAGAACCGTCTTTTGTGATGGTTTGAAGCACTGCATTCTCTGCAAAAGCTGATTTTACCAATTCCGGATCTGCATTTTTCATGCCCAGAAACAGGTTACGGATAGGTTTTTCAATATCCTGATTTTGCTGACCAAAAACTGAAATACTCACGAGCAGAAGAATACCGGCCATTTTTTTCATATGATGGATTTTAAGAAATAAAAATAGATAAAATAAAATTTAAATAGATTAACAAATTTTAAAATTCATTTTTCTTAAATTGTAATCAAAATTATTTCAGAGCTATTATATGTGGATTATTTACCTGATTCTGGCCATACTTCTTCTGGTCATGACAATATTACCAAAAATTCAGCATTCTCACTGGATATTCAGAGTTCCTGAATTTGCTAAAATACAGCTCACTTATCTTATCTTTTTCACTTTTATATTAGGTTTTTTTACAGATTCTACAGAATATTTCTGGTATTATCAGGGGCTTCTGCTGGTCATGTTTATTCATCACGGTCAAACATTGATCAGATACACCCATTTTTATCCCGTAAAAAAACACCGACAACGCCACAGGTCCTCTGATAAACTGCATTTTATTTCTGCCAATGTTTATCAGTTCAATAAAGAGTATGAAAAATTCATTAGCCTTGTTAAAAAGCATAATCCTGATTTTTTCATGACTATGGAAAGTAATGGTGACTGGGAAAAAGCCTTGAGATCTTTAGAAAAAGAATATGCTTATCAGCATAAGGTAACTCTTGAAAATACCTACGGCATGCATTTTTATTCCAGAATTGAAATCAAAGAAGCAAAGACTCATTATTTTGTGGCTGAGGATATTCCGAGCATAGAGATCCATATGAAAACAGCTGATGGCTTTTCTTTTGTTTTCTTTGGGGTACACCCGCCGCCGCCGAGTCCTACAGAAGAAGAAACCTCAAAGGAAAGAGACGGAGATCTTCTAAGCACAGCCAAATGTGTGAAAGACATCAAAAAACCTGTTATCGTGGTAGGAGACTTCAATAATGTTGCATGGTCGAGATCATCTGTGCTTTTCAGAAAAACAAGCCATCTTATAGATCCCAGAATCGGGCATTCTTTTGTTTCTACCTTTCATGCGAAATACCGTCTTTTAAGGTTTCCTATCGATCTGATGTTTCACAGTGAAGATATTTTTATTAAACAGCTGAAGACCCTGGAAAATTTTGGTTCAGACCACCTTCCGGTATATTGCGAGTTTTTTATAGATCATCATAATGAAGAGCAGGAAAAGCTTATAGAAACAGCAACTGCTGAAGAAAAAGCAGAGGCTGAAATCATGATAGAGGAAGGAAAGAAAGAAGATGGAGAACGGGAAACTGTGGTTACTGAGGATTAAAAAAGTGGGCTAAAGCCCACTCCTATTGAATATTTATTCTTATTTAAAATTTCATTATATCCTTCACTACTCCATTTTTCTGAGTATGTTGTAATAATTCAGCTTCAATAAAGGTTTTGATCTGTTCTTCAGAGCCACTAGTCGGGAACAGAAGGTGAACATTAGCTCCTGCATCCAGCGTAAAGAATAAAGGAAGTCCTGTTTCTGTTCTGAAATCCCAGATTTTATTGATGACTTCCAATGTTCCTGTTTTCATCAGGATAAAAGCAGGATCACTCATCATCATCATTGCATGTAATGTAAGTGCCTCATGTTCTACCAACTTGATAAAACGTTCCATATCACCATTTTTCAGGATCTCTTTCATGGGGACAAAGTTTTCCCTCGCTTCCTGGAATCTTCTTTCTGCATAAGGATTGGTATTCATCAAACCGTGTCCTACTGTTGAAGAAACACTTTTCTGGCCTTCATGAATCAGTAAAACCCAGTCATTAAAATTTTTGAAAACTTCATGAATTTCAGTATCTGGATACTGTACTCCGAACAAGTCTGAGCTTCCAGTTACCTCATCAGTTTTTCCCCATACAACAAGACCGTTATATAAGCTTCTGCAAGCACTTCCACTTCCTAGTCTTGCTAAAAATGAAGCTTTTCTTAAAGATTCTTCCTCAGAAGCTTTTTCTGTAAAGGAAGCATCCAATGCCATAAGACATTTTGCAATGGCTCCAAATCCTGAAGCTGAGCTGGCAATCCCGGAACTGTGTGGAAATGTATTCTCTGTTCTGATGATATATTTCCCTTTTAAAATCCATGGAAGATACTGCTCTATATTTCTGAAATATTTTTCAATTTTTTCGGCAAACTTCACTTCTTCATTTCCAGCCAGGAAAGTCTGCACTGAAAAAGGCTCATTTGCAATAAACTCCATTGAAGTATTAGTTTTACAATGGTTTAAAGTATAGCTGATACTTGGGTTTGCAGGAATCTGATCAGCATATTTCCCCCAGTATTTAATCAGGGCAATATTAGACGGACAGCTTTCTGAAACCGTTTGGGTATGAATGATGAAATTTTCTTTTCCTATAAAATCTTCTGTTGTCATAGTTTAATTTAAGTCATTATTTTGAACCAACCTGTAAAAAATTCTGTGAATTTTCGCTACCCCTCCAAGGAAGGGGAATTTTCACATCTTCAGTTGTAATTGATGCGAAAACAGGAGGTCAAAAAAATTTTAATACATCTTCTCTATAATATCTGCATATTTTTTGATCACTACATTTCTTTTGACTTTCAGTGTAGGAGTGATTTCTCCTGTATTGATGTCAAATTCTGCCGGCATTAAAGTAAATTTCTTCACTTTTTCATAGTCTGCCAAGTGATCCTGTAATTCTTTTATTTTTTCTTTATAAAGATGAACTATCTTTTCATTTTTTACAGCCTCTTCCCAATTGGTAAAAGGAATATTATTCTTTTTAATATAATCCTGTAAAAACTCAAAATTAGGAACAATCAATGCTGAAACAAACTGTCTTCCTTCTGCAATCAGCATGATCTGCTGAATAAAATTATTGTTGGTTAGAAGGTTTTCAATTTGCTGTGGAGCGATGTATTTTCCGTTGGAAGTTTTCATCAGGTCTTTGATTCTGTCTGTGATGATCAGGTTTCCTTTATCATCAAATTTTCCGGCATCACCGGTTTTGAACCATCCGTCTTCTGTGAATACTTTCTCGGTTTCTTCAGGTTTCTTATAATATCCTTTCATTATTCCGTTCCCTCTGGCCTGGATTTCGTCATTTTCTCCGATACGCATTTCTACTCCCGGAAGAGGTTTTCCACTGGTCCCATGTTCAAAATGAGTAAGAGGGAAAAGAGTTAATGTAGCCGTAGTTTCCGTTAATCCATATCCAACAGTCACGTGAATTCCCACTGACTCAAAGAAACGGGTAACCTCTGGCGACAATGAAGCTCCACCACAAGGTAAGAACCAAAGTCTTCCACCCATTTTTTCTTTTATTTTACTGAAAACCAATCGATCTGCTATAGCTTCTTTGAATTTTAATCCAAAAGGAACCGGTTGTTCATTTCTTCTTAACTCGGCAGTTTCCCAACCTGTTTTAAGCGCCCAGTCAAAGATCTTTTTCTTTAATGATGAACCTTCTTCTGCTTTTTCCAAAACGCCTGCATATACTTTCTGGAAAAATCTCGGTACGGCACACATGGCTGTAGGTTTTACTTCTTCCAGTGCTTTGGCAACATTTTTCGGATCTTCAAGGAAGTACACACGGGCACCACCGTATAAACAAAGTAAGCTCCAGCTTCTTTCAAACACATGGCTTAAAGGTAAGAATGCCAGTGAAAGTTCTTCTTCAAAGTTTTTAAACTTAAAAAATTCAAAGTGTGAATCAAATGCTTTGATGAAATTCCCATGGGTAAGCATTACTCCTTTTGGAATTCCGGTAGTTCCAGAAGTATAGATTAATGTAGCGATATCATCATTGTCTTTCTTACAGATTTCCAGTTCCGGTGAAGCTTTTGCGATGAAATCTTCAAGATAAAAACTGTTGAATTCTTTCTTGATCCAAACCGCTTTTTTGGAAACAATAATCGTTTCCAGGTTATTTTCTTCTTTATGTAAAAACTCAAGACAGGCATCGTACTGCATCTGATTTCCTACTAAAACGGCTTTAGCACCGGAATCGTTGATGATATGTTCTGCCTGCTCAGCATTATTCGTGGAATAAATAGGCACTGTGACTGCACCGATAGCCATTGAAGCCAGATCCATAATCATCCATTCTGATGAATTGTCTGAATAAATAGCCACTCTGTCATTCTCCTGAACTCCGGATTCTTTTAAAGCATTGGCTGTTTTAAAAATAATTTCACTGAATTTTTTCCAGCTCAGCTCTTTCCAGGCTGCATCTTTCTTTTTAAATCCGATGGCCGCTTTTATAGGATGTTTTTCTACATTTTTAAGGATAATTGCCTCTGCAAGATTCATTTCTTCAGCTTTTTGTCGTTAATATAATTGTTCAGGTGAAAGTCTATACTTTCTTTTACGGGAATAAACTGATAATTCAGCTTTTCTTTGACTTTTTGATTGGAAATGGTGTTGAATGAAGAGATAGCCTCAATATTTGATTTGGTGACCATCTTCAGTTTGGGAATCAGCCATCCGAAAAGCGTGTTGGCTACTCTTCCGATATTGAGTACAGATTGTGAAAGAATTCTGGCATCTTTAAGCCCCAAACGGGTTCTTACCTGTTTGGCAAGATCTGCATATCTGTTATTTTCAGCAACAATAATAAAACGTTCTCCGAAAAGGTTATTTTCCATTAATCCGATAGCCGTATTGGCAACATCTCTTACGTCAACATAGGCAGAGCCTCCTGAAAAAGTAAAGCTATTGTCTTCAAAGGTAGAAAAAAGTTCACCACTGCTTTGACTCCAGTTTCCGCTTCCTACAATCATGCCGGGATTGATGATCACCACATTCAGGCCTTCTGCAGAAGCTCTCCATGCTTCCATTTCGGACAAATGCTTAGAGATGGCGTAGGCAGAATGTTCCAGTTTTGGATTAAAGTCAGAATCTTCGTCCAGTTCTCCTTTTTCATTGAAATTATCGAGAACAGCAACAGAACTTACATGGAGAAATTTTTTAACGTCTGATCCTTCGCAGGCAAACAATAGATTTTCTGTACCCTTGATATTGGTATGGTACATTTCTTTTTCATCTTTGGGATGAAAACTTACTTTTGCAGCACAGTGATACACCTCATCTACACCTTGCAGTGCAGTTTTTAAAGAATCGAGATCATCAAAATCTACGTTAATCCATTCAATTTTATTGAAAAAATCATCAGGATTCTCCGTATAAAAGCTGTATGAATGCTTTACTTCGTTTAAATTGCTGCCCGGTCGTTTGGAAGCACGTACACTTTTCCCTCTTTTAAGAAGTTCCAGTACAATTATTCTTCCCAGAATTCCGGTAGCACCCGTTACAAAAATCATTAATTATTTTCTTGATTGCTGACTAAAATATAACAATATTTTCTATCCGGCAATTCTTCCGGATCGGTAAAAATTCTTTAGAAAAACCGTTTTTGCAAATTTGCGATTTTTAAAGCATAATTCAACTTAATTTAACCAATATTATCATTCCGAATACCACAAACCGGAAAATTTAAATCACAAAAGGGTATCCAACTGAAAAGTCCTGAAAGGATTGATAACTTTCAGGACTTTTTATATGTAAAATTTCTTTCTTGCTTAAGCCATTACTTCATTATTTCTTCTTGGCGCTTTGTCGCAAAGAACATCTGCAATACTCTTTGATATAAGGTTTCCTTCTGTAAGATTATCCAGCCAGAAGAATTCTCCTGCTGCGTTGATCTCGATGAAATAATATTCGTCTTCAGGGGAAACAATCATATCTATAGCTCCATAATCTACATGATAAACATCAAGCAGTTCAAGGAGTTTTGCTTCTACATCTGCCGGAAGTTCTGTTCTGTTCCATTTATCAATCAGATTAACGCCGTCTTTTCTCCAGTCTACTTTGGCATCTTCCGACTGTTGGGAATCTATTTCGAATGCATACACATCTCTTCCCACGATAGTAATTCGAAGTTCTTTTTTCTTCTGAATCATCTGCTGAAACTGCATAGGACAGTACAACAATGAATCCAGCTCTTCCAGTTTATCCTCACCCACAACGTTCGTAAACACTACATTTTCTACTCCATCTTCATAAATGGCAAAACCGGTCTGCATTTTGGCCACCACATTCTGATGTTTTACAATAAATTTCCTTGCTTCATCAGGATTATTGGTAAGACAGGTTGCCGGAATGGTGAGCCCTAACTTATCTGCAATTTTCAATTGTTCTTCCTTACTGTCAAGTCTTCTGTAAACACTCGGTTTTCCTAAAGAATAAGCATCCACAGATTCGAAGAAACCGAAAAGAGTATTTCTGATTTCTCCCATAGCCGCTCCGTAAAATTTAGAGTCCATTTCTTCTTTTAATCCTTTTCCGATATTGTAGGCTCTTCTGTACCAGATGGCTGAAATATCATCCAAACGATGTTTTGCTTCAGGCGTTTCCAGATAACTTACCCATTCTCCATCCTGAAAAATAGTGGATAGTTTGTTTTGTAATGGATAAACGTCTACATCAAAACGAATGACTTCACAATTATTTTTCTCAATGTATTCTGTTACTTTTTCAATGGAAAAGTTATCTGCGGTATGGGTAATTATTAAAATTTTATTCATGGAAATTAATTCTTTTGATAAGGTTGTCGGCAATTCTTTCTGCAATCGGAAATCCAAGCTCTTTCTGAAGCATTCCCCATTCTCCCTGAGGATTGACTTCGAGGAAGTAATAGGCACCGTCTCTTCCTTTAATCATATCGATTGCTCCTATATAAAGTCCCATTTCTTTCATCATGGAAGTGAGATTGGTCTTCACAGCATCAGGTAATTCGTAGGCTTCCCAGAAATACCCTTCGCGGGCTACTCTCCAGTCTGCATTTTCACTGTTATTGATTTTTCCTGTGAAAAATTCACCGTCTACATACACGATTCGTAATTCATATTCTTTGTCAATATAGGGTTGAAAAATCATAGGACAGTAAGCGATATCTGAAAGATGTTCCAGGGATTCTTCCTCAATGATGGTAGTGGAAATCATATTTTCCCCTGACATTGTTTTGGCGGTAACTCCGTGAAGCTTCGCTATGGCTTTTCCCTGGCAGTATTGATAGAAAAATGTCGTTATTTTTTCTTCATCATTGGAAAAAATGGTTTTGGGAATGGTTAAGTTATTGCTTTGTGCTATTTTCAGCTGCAATATCTTATTTCCGTCTATTTTTTTTTCATTTTCATAAGGGTTGATCCAGGGAATATGTTCTAAAGTGGTCATCAGATTATACCTCAGACTTCCATATTCGTTGAGAAAGATTTTCTCATAATCCTGATCCAGTTCTTCGGGAGCACTGATCCTCCAGGCTTTTCTGTGCCATACGCCTTTTATAGTGTCAGAGTGGATGGTATTTCCCAATTCATCCGTCAGTTCAAATGAATCTTCATGAATACTGATTTTCTGAAGGTGATTCAGGCGGTCGGAATTCAATCTGAAGTAAGGAATATTTTGGGAGTTCAGGTATTCAAAAAAGAGATCAATATTATAAAAATCCTGTGAATGGGTGATGCAGAGAATCATTTGCCGGTTTTATTAAAAAGGGAAACTTACTATTTAAGTTTCCCCTACTATTTTAATATTCTTTTTGAGATTACAATGGAACAAAGATTGTATCATCATCACCGTCAGATGGATACTTCAGCGTGTGCATCATATCATCTTTTGGAGAAGTTACTGTATCTATTGTTGGCTTAGTGATCAAATCTGTTTCAGCAAGAGTGATGTCTCCACCTCCTTTTACTGTTTCAGGATCCTTAATCTGTTTTTCTAAGAATGACGCAAAAAACGGCTTTTTCTTTGAGTTGTTGCTTTTCATAATGTTTTAGTTTTGGTTTGATCTATAATGTAGTTTACACTGTAGTATATTCTTATGCTTCTAAAACATCCTCATCTCCGTCAGAAGGATATTTCATTGTTACATTGTCATTATCAGGCTTTGTAACACTGTCTTCAAGTGCTGTAGTCGTGATATGATCTTTGATTACTGATGTAATCTGATCAGCAAGTACAGAAGTAATACCTCCTCCTTTTACTGTTTCAGGATCTTTAACTTGTTTTTCTAAGAATGACGCAAAAAATGGCTTCTTTTTTGAATTTTTGTTTTCCATAAGTTAATATTTTTATTGTTTTTTGAAAATCCAAAGTACAAAAATTTCAACTCATGGAGAAATAATATATGTTTTTAATAAAATTTTAACATAATATTGAAAATCAAAGTATAAAATTAATTTAAACCAAGAAAGTCCTTAACAACATTTGCAAAATCGACCGGATTCTCTGCCTGTACCCAATGTCCCGCATTTTTCACCGTCACTATTTTAGCTTTAGGGAATTGCTGCTTGATTCCGAATTCGTCCTGCGGAAGGATATAATTCGATTTTGCTCCGGCTATAAACAAGGTTTCGCCTTCAAAAACACCGAATTTAATCGCATTGGAAACAAATTCAGTATATTTTTCAGATAATGTCTTAAGATTAAATCTCCAACCTAGTTTTTTGTTGTCATCCCAATACAGGTTTTTCGTCAAAAACTGTACAGTAGATCTTTCCGGAATATATTGGTTCAAAACAGCTTCCACTTCATTTCTTGAAGATACGGTATTGAAGTCTACCGTTTCCAGGGCTTTGATAATTCCCTGATGATGCGGTGGATATGCTTTAGGTGAAATATCTACAACAATCAGTTTTTCAACACGTTCAGGATATTTTATAGCAAACTGCATTACTGCTTTTCCGCCTAAAGAATGTCCTAAAACATGTGCTTTCTGGATTCCGTAATGATCCATATAACGGGCAATATCATCTGCCAGGTCATCATGAGACATGCTGTCTGAATGAAAGCTTCTTCCGTGATTTCTAAGATCGATCAGATGTACCGGAAGATATTCTCCCAGATCCTTTCCGAAACTTCCCCAGTTGTCAAGCATTCCAAATAGTCCGTGAAATACAAGAAGTGGCGTATTGGTTACATTTTCGCCGAATATTTTTGAGTTTAAAATTTCCATATTTTTAGAAGTTAGATGTGAGAAATCAGAAGTTAGAAATCAACGAAGTTATACTTACTTCTAACCTCTAACTTCTGATTTCTTATTTATTACCATTTTGCCAGTCTCTTCAGATAAGCCTGAACTGTATTTTCCAATCCCATATAAAGTGCTTCTGAAATCAAAGCATGGCCAATAGATACTTCCAATAGATTCGGAATCGTATCGGCAAAATATTTCAGATTTTCTAAGCTCAGATCATGTCCGGCATTGATTCCCAATCCGAAATTAGTAGCTTCAACCGCAGTATCGTAATAAGGTTTTATGGCCTGTTCTTTATTGATAAGATAATTTTTTGCGTAAGCTTCTGTATATAATTCTATTCTGTCTGCTCCTGTTTTGGCTGCATATTCTACAAGCTCAGGTAAAGGATCCAGGAAAACAGAAGTACGGATTCCCGCTTTTTTAAATTCTGCAATGATCTCTGTAAGGTAATCAAGATGTTTTTTTGTATCCCAGCCTGCGTTGGAGGTAATAGCATCATCAGCATCCGGCACCAGCGTTACCTGCTCAGGTTTTACTTCCAATACCATATCAATAAAATCCTGATGAGGGTTTCCTTCAATATTAAACTCAGTGGTAACCAACGGCTTCAGATCGTAGACATCTTTTCTTGTAATATGCCTTTCATCAGGTCTTGGATGGATGGTAATTCCCTGTCCTCCGAATTCCTGAATTTTTACAGCAGCTTCTGTAACACTTGGGGTTTCTCCTCCTCTTGCATTTCTTAACGTCGCAATTTTATTAATGTTTACGCTTAGTTTTGTCATTTTTTATTTTATATGTTAGATATGAGATGTGAGAAGCCAGAGGCTTGGGGTTGGAAGTAAATCCAGGCTTTGTACTTCTGTTGGTACTTCTCCATTCATGATCATTTAAAAATTTTATTTAAAATTTATAGAAAAGGGGTAAAACTTCCAGCTTCCCTCCTCTGTCTTCCAGCTTTTACACTTTCACGCTTACCTGCATTACCTGAAGTTCAAATTCTTTTGAAGCCACTAATAAATGGTCAAAAATATCTGCCTGTATCTGCTCAAAACGTTCCCATTTGGAATCATTGGCAAAACAGTAGACTTCAAGTGGAAGCCCTTGTGGGGTAATCTCCAGCTGACGAACCATCCGGGTTCCGTTTTTGTCAACATCCGGGTCATTTTCAATATATTTCTGCGCATAATAGCGGAATACCCCGATATTGGTAAGCTGTCTTCCGTTCACAATTTTATCTTTATGCTCAAGACTTTCCTTTTCTTTTTTGATCTCCGAAGTTCTTTCTTCCAGATAATCCGAAATCAGGTTAATTTCCTTTAAGCGCTCAACATCTTCATCCGTCAGAAACTTAAAAGAATTAATGTTAAAGTAAATAGATTTTTTTATTCTTCGGGTATTAGATTCAGACATTACCTGCATATTCTTGATCTCGGTGGTCATCAGATCATAGGTTGGAATTGTTGAAACCGTTTTATCAAAATTGGTAATTTTGGTGGTTAAAAGATTGATCTCCGTAATATTTCCTTCGATGCTGTATTTGGGAATGCTTACCCAATCTCCTACTTTCAGATTTTTGGAAGTAGCCACGTGAAGACCTGTAACAAATCCTAAAATAGTATCTCTGAAAACCAATACCAGAACAGCTGTAATCGCCCCTAGACTTCCTACGATGGTGGTTCCTTTAATCCCAAAGATCACACAAAGACCTACTACCGTAAATATAAAAAGTCCTAAGATTTTTACGGTTTCAGAGATGGCATTCAGCGCCATAATTTTGTAGAAATCCTGTTTGATGCTGAAATAATTTCTGAAAGCTGTAAGCGATCTGTAGAGCATTCCTGCTAATATCAATACTAATCCCAGATTGATACATCTTATGATAAAAATGGTGGTCTTCGGCAGTGCATTTTCCGGAAATATGGAACCCTGGATACCCGCTACAGCAATCAGAGCAGCAAAATGCGCTACAGAATTGGTGATTTTAGCCTGATAAATAGATTTCAAGATCGGAAATTTCTGCTCATTATGAAATAACCTGAATACAGAATTGATAATGAACTTAAAAACAAAATCAGTAATAAAAAACAGAACAAGAAGTAAGCTCAGTTTTACAATAATATGAAAAACCCAATCCAGCCCGGAGGGTGATATCTGGGTAATATAAATGTAAAGCCGTTCGCTCAGCTCCTGTATAAAGTTTTTGGTTTCTTGTAACTGGTCATTCATTACAGCAAATTTATGAAATTAAGAATCATCATTTTACTATTCATAATCAATTTTCATCCCAAAAAGTATTATGCGGAAAATTTGATATAAAAAAGATTTGTAAACTCAGCTCCAAAATATCAAATCCTCTGCAACCCTTAATTATAAATGAAAAATTAACTACAAATAACAGATATAAGTAAAAAATATTAAAATAAATTACAATTTAAGTGTTTTAATATTAAAAATTCATTAAATTTGGTTAAAACTAAACCCATCAAAATCAATTAAATATGAGACAAAATTACTTGTTCATCGTACTATGCAGCCTTGTGCTCTTAGTAAACTGTAAAGGAGGTGATGACTCAGTGAATCCAGAAAATTCCAAACCTGTAACCGGAATAGTAGAAGGTAAAGTATTTGCTAAAAACGGAACAAAGCCGATTGGCGGCGCCACGGTATTTACTATTGACAGCAAAAATCAGGTTTATCACACTTATTCCAATGCGGATGGTTCATTCAGCCTGACTGCACCTGAAGGAAATACAACCCTTCACATTCAGACCGGTAATGGTCTTAATTTCAGAACAGAGATTCCCATTACGGTAAAAAAGGATGAAACAACCAGTGTTCCCACCAAAGATTCAAAGCTGAATCAGATTGCAAAAATAGCGTATGTAGAAGGTAGTTATGACGAAATAGAGGCTATTATAACAAATCTTGGTTATACGGCGACAGAAATCAGCTATCAGGATTTAAAAAACTTCAACACCATTTCTCAGTATGATATTATTTTCCTGAACTGCGGTTCACGTAATCTGGCCCAGACGGGAACCAGCTCTCCTGGTAACGACCTTTCTGTTTTCAGTAATCTCTCTACTTTTATCACAAACGGCGGAAGCATTTACAGCTCAGACTGGGCGGCTGCCTATCTGGTAGGCGGGAATCAAAATGCGCAATCCTGCGGTATCGCCGGAGGATTTCTGGATTTTACGAAGATCTGTTTTAATATCAATGGAAATGCCGGTATGTATAACAACTGCACTGTTTCCAATACTGCTATGGCTTCAGCATTAGGATTTAGTACTTTAGATATCCAGTATGATATGTCTCTGTGGCAAAAAATCCAGTATTATGATCCTTTATTCTGGGAAGTATTGGTACAGAAAGATAACGAACCGCTGATGATCAGAACCAATAAGTACGTGGATAAAACGGCTCCTAAGATCACTGTGGGAACGTCTTTAAACAATAATCATATGACGATCTGCCATCATACAGCCAGTGGCAACACTGTTACCATTACCATTAATCAGAATGCGTGGAATGCTCATCAGGCGCACGGCGATTATATGGGCTCATGTTCAGGAACAACAAACAGTGGAAATATCTATTATACCACATTCCATAACCATGCAAGTGGAAATATCGGTAAAGCAGGACCGATTCTGGAATACGTCATCTTAAATTTGTAATAAAATTTTATAACTCAGTTCTCAAAGTGGCTTTTTATAAGGCCACTTTTTTTATATTGCATCTTTAATTTTTTAAAGAATGGATACAACGATTATTAATATTTTCTGCCTTATTTTATTATTTATAGGAATATTAGGAACTTTTCTTCCGGTATTGCCCGGTCTTTTGCTGAGTATCTGCGGACTGTTGATCTATAAATTCGGGACCGATGCGGATCTTCCGATGATTTACATCTGGGCATTCGGAATTCTTACAGCTGCTTCTGTGGTGTTAAGCTATGTAATTCCGGCAAAGACCAACAGAAAATATGGAGGTACACGTTGGGGAAGTATCGGTTCTGTGGTAGGAACTATTGTTGGGATATTTATTCCGATTCCGTTGGGATTTCTGATAGGAATGTTTGCAGGAGTATTTATTGGTGAGTTACTCCACGACAGCAAGGATATGAATAAAGCCTTACGATCCACCAAAGGAGCACTGATTGGATTCATTTACGGAACCGGATTCAGTTTTGTGGTAGGAGTGGCAATGTTTTTGGTAGTATTACTTAATATGTTTAACGTCATTTAATTAAATATAAGAAACTATGTTCCATAAAATTGTCATACTCAGTCTGGGAATATTTGCATTAACAGGATGCGATGCCCAAAAGAAATCCAGGATTAATACAAAAGCTACTGAAATGTCCACAGGTACAAAAACAACAAGCTCTGATCATCAGAAAGACGGCGTTATTTATCTTACTGAAGGAGAAAATAAGTTTTTAAGAGAATACCAGATGAATGTGACATTCAAAGGAGTTTCTGAAGACAGCCGTTGTCCTGAAGGAGCCCAATGTATATGGGCTGGTGTTGCTCTTGCTCAGGTGGAAGTAATGGGAACTTCTACCCGACCGATGATTCTGAACCTAGCCAGCGCAGATTATCCGGCAAGAAATTATCAACAGTCGACAGAATTCAACGGATACACTATTACATTACAGGACATTGCTCCTTATCCAAAATCGCAGGATGGGGCAAAAGCATTAGCCGGAAAATATAAAATCGGAATTACGATAAAAAAAGCAGATCAATCTGCTGATTCTACCAGGAAATAGGCTTTTTCCCTTTGGAAACAAGATATTCATTAATTTTTGAGAAAGGCTTGCTTCCAAAAAAACCTCTGTACACAGAAAAAGGTGAAGGGTGTGCCGATTTAATAATAAAATGTTTAGCCGGATCTATGAGTTCGGCTTTTTTTTGTGCAAAAGCGCCCCATAAAACAAAAACCACATTCTCTTTTTTATCTGAAATTTCCTTAATAATAAAATTTGTGAACTTTTCCCAGCCAAGGTCTTTATGAGAGTTCGGTGTATGGGCACGAACCGTTAACGTAGCATTCAGTAATAAAACGCCCTGTTTTCCCCAGTCATCAAGTTCTTTGGAAGTTCTTACCACTCCCAGATCATCTTTTAGCTCAATAAAAATATTCTTTAGTGATGGCGGTGCTGCAACCTGCTCAGAAACAGAGAAACACAAACCATTCGCCTGATAATCATTATGGTAAGGATCCTGGCCAATAATCACCACTTCAACATCATCAAAAGCTGTAAGTTCCAATGCTCTGAAAATCTGATTTTTGGGTGGAAAAACTTTGGTTGTTGCATATTCATTCTTCACTTTCTCCCAAAGGGTGGTAAAGTATTCCGTACTTTTTATCGGGGCTAAAATTTCTGTCCAGGTCATAGTGCAAAAATAATAATATTAAAATAAAAAAAGAGCCTCCATTATACTTTAAATATCTTCATTTTTCTTTCAATCAGCATATACGAAAAATTGGACAGCAATAATGAAAAAGAGATTAATAACAGATTATTAAGATGCTAGGAATTTTTAATTACAAAATCCTGCTTCTTCACCGTGCAAGTATGAAATATTTCCTAAAAATGAAAAAACACTATCCATAATGCTACAATCCCTCACGTTAAAGATCTTATTATAGTCTTTTCAAACTAAAAATAATATTATCCGGAAAGCCTTCATCTTTTTTTCCTTCCTGCAAAATAAAATGATGTTTTAAAAGAAGTCTTTTTGAATTTTCATTGAATGTATTGGTAATGGCTACAATTTCCTGTAAATGGAGTTCGTTAAACCCATACTCTACTACCGCATTCAATGCTTCAGACATAATTCCCTGCCTGTGATACTCTGGTAATAGCTCATAGCCGACTTCTGCTGTTTTCCGGTCTTCAGAAAAATTCCAGAGACAGATGGTTCCGATAAGATAAGACTGATCTTTTAAAGAAATCCCCCAATAGACCGTTTGATTATTTTGAGTTCTTTGCTTAATCGTCAAAATAAACTGAAGCGCATCATAATTGGTCTTTGGTGAAACTCTTTTCACAAATTTATTGACCTCCGGATTACCACGGATTCTTAAAATATCTTCTGTATTATTTTCATTGATTCCTTTTAAAATCAATCTTGAGGTTTCTAGTTTCACATCTCAAATGTAATAAAAAGAATAGCATACATGGATATAAATACAAAGGTTATTGCATTTTATTACTCATTTTAAGTGAGCAAAGAAATACGGCTAAATCGCTGATGAAGTGGAAGAATGACCGAACCGCTCAGAAAGAATCAATGTATTGATTCCACTCTTTGCTTCCTTAAAGGGATAAGGTTTAGTAATAAAAACTTTGCGTTAAAAAAATTGATCTTTTTTGAAGTTTTAAAATTTTTAATAAAAAAAGTACTCTATCATCATCAAATTCACAGGTAATTTATTCTGTAAATCTCTCAGATATACGTAATAATCAAAATTCTCACTAAATTTGCACTGTGTATATAGATAAAGAAGATTTAGACGAATTAGAGTTTCCGCAATTGCTCGCGGAAATCTCCCCATTTGCGTATTCTCCGAAAACAAGAGAAAAAATTCTTCAACTTCGTCCGATGGAAATTGACGAGGCGGAACTTTCATTAAAAAAAACCTCAGAATATCTGTCGAGTTTTGAAAGTTCAAATGCGATTCCGTTTGATGAATATGAAGATATTGAAAGTGAGCTGAAATTGATGCTGATTGAGAATTACCGTCTGGAAAATGCTGCTTTCATCAAAATAAAAACCATCACGGAACAGATCGGAAGACTTCAGAAGTTCTTCCCTACCATGCCGGAAACGTTTCCTACTTTATTGGAAGAAGCTTCTGTACTGGAATTCAGAAAAGAGATCATTGAGAAGGTAGATAAGGTTTTTAACCGTTTTGGTGAAGTAAAAAATGAAGCTTCTCCTGCTCTGAAAGGGATAAGAACTGAAATTCAGCTTGCTAAAAAGGCGATTCAGGAAAATTTCAACCGTGCGCTTACCACGTATGGACAGAGTGACTTTCTGGATGATATCAGAGAAACGATTATTGACGACCAAAGGGTTCTGGCTGTAAAATCAGGATTCAAAAAAAGGGTTGCGGGAAGAACATTAGGAATTTCCAAGACAGGTTCCATCACGTATATTCAGCCGGACAGTGTGGTAAAACATTATTTCAAGCTGCGTGAAAATGAAGAGGAAGAAAAAAAAGAAATTGATAAAGTTCTCCGTAAACTTACTGCAGAACTGGCCGAATTTCAACCTCAGCTATGGAGATATCAGGTTTATATTTTTGACCTTGACCTTACGAGAGCAAAAGCCAAATTTGGTGAATTGATTAACGGAGTTCTTCCAAAAATCAACCATCATAAAACGCTGAGATTAAAAGATGCTTATCATCCTCTTTTATGGTTAAGAAACAAGGTCGAAAACAAAACCATTCACCCTCAAACACTTACCTTAACAGAACATAACAGGATTATCTGTATTTCCGGTCCGAATGCGGGCGGAAAATCGATTACCCTGAAAACGGTTGGATTATTACAACTGATGATTCAGAGTGGTATTCTGGTTCCGGTTCACCCTAAGTCTGAAATGTTTTTCTTTGAGAAGATCATGACTGATATCGGGGACAACCAGTCCATTGAAAATCATTTATCCACCTATTCATCAAGGTTGAAGAAAATGTCCGGAATCATTCGTGAAGCTGATGCCAATACACTTCTGCTTATTGATGAGTTCGGGACAGGTTCTGATCCGGAGCTTGGAGGTGCGCTGGCAGAAAGTTTTATGGAGTTTTTCTATGACAAAAAGAGTTTCGCCATCATCACGACGCATTATACCAATATTAAACTGGTAATAGAGCAGCTTCCCAATGCCCAGAATGCAGCTATGCTTTTCAATGAAGAAACACTGGAACCGATGTATAAGCTGGAAGTGGGACAGGCAGGAAGTTCATTTACTTTTGAAGTTGCAGAAAAGAATAAAATTCCGAGATTCATTATCCACTCTGCGAAGAAAAAAGTAGAGCATGATATTGTTAATCTTGATAAAACGATTGTAAAACTGCAGCAGGAAAAATTTGAGGTTGAAAAACTGAAATCTGATCTTGCAGAAAGGAAAGAGTCTGTAGAAGATAAACGTGATAACCTTCAGAAACTGAATGAGCAGCTTCAGCAGAAACTTTTCAATTTCCAGAAATTATATGAAGAGGAACACCGCAAACTACAGTTCGGAAATAAGATTGAAACATTCATTGACAGCTATACCAAAGGTAAATCCAGGAAGGATGTTGTAAAAGATTTTGTAAAACTTCTTGAACAGGAGAAATTCAGAAAACTGGGCAGTGATAAGGATGAAACCAAACGCCTGCAGGTTGTTAAGAGAAAAATCACTCAACAGCTGAAAAAGGAAGAGGTTATTGAAAAAATTGCTGAGACCAATGAAAAACTGGAAGAGAAACGCAAAACCGACCGTGCTGTGTGGATGAAAATCGGACAACGTGTTCGTATTACCGGAAGCACCAGTGTGGGAACCATTGAAAAAATTTCCAGAAACAAAGTAATTGTCAATTACGGAACTTTCAAGACCACAATTGATGCGGATGAACTTGAGAGAATTTAATAAATAAAAAATTAATTTAACGCAAATACAAAGAGAGAGCACCAGAAGGTACTCTCTCTTTTTTATTTCTTAATAAATTTTAATCGGGTTACCTTTTCTTTATCTTTCAGCTGGATAAAATAAACTCCTTTTGACAAATGGTTAAGGTTTACATGATGATCTGAAACTTTTCCTCCGTTAATTTTCTGTCCTGCAGCATTGTAAATTTCATAATCCGCTGCTTCTGAAATTCCTGAAATATTTAAGACATCAGAGGCAGGATTGGGAGAAATACTAATTTCTTTGTTCTTTCCCGCAGATTCTTCTATTGCTAAACTTGAAGCATCAATAAACTCAACTTCATAATCCTGTATTTCATTTGTAGGACCACAATTCGTAAAATAAGGTGTAGTATTCGATATTACCCTCATCGCTACCTTACAATCTACTTGTCCGGCTTGTAGAGGCACATTAAAAGTAGCTGTAGGATTCATATCTGTACTATTACTTGAATATAGTATTCTTTCACTAGAAGGATCAAAAGCTCTATCTCCATTGTAATCAATCCAAATCCCTATCGTAGTGGGATTTTGAGTTGCAGGTCCCGCTTTAGTAACAGAAATAGTATTATTACTGCTTCCGCGCACCAATTTTACTTTACGAGTGGGATCCGAGCGGAAATTTGCGTAAGCTTTTGTTCCTGTTGAATTACTAGTCATCTGCGGCAAATCAGTTGCATTAAGTGTAACATTAGATGCATATAGATAAGGGGTAATTGTAGCAGTAGAATTTTCAATACAGTACCACATTGGTGTTGTAAAAGTAATAGGTACTGAATATCCTCCGCCTGCTTGTACATATTGTACTTTTACTTCATAAGTTGTACACTGTGTCAAACTAGAGATTGTCATCGAAGTACTTGTAGTATATGTGCTATTTGAACTTGTTTCTCCCACTTTTTTATAAACAACCATACTTCCTGTTCCTATTTGAGGAGTCCAGGAAATAGTGGCACTGGTAGGAGTTATATCTGTTATAATAACATTTGCAGGTGGCAATAATAATGAAACTGGATTTTCTTTGATTTTCAATACATTGCATTGATAAAATGAAATAATTGACAAAAGAAATAGCATAAACATTTTTTTGATCATGATTATATAGTTTGGTATTCCTCCCAAATTTAATCAAAATTTCGGTTAAAATAGAGATAGTTTAAGACCATTCATTCTTATGTTATTTCTTAATAAATTTTAATCGGGTTACCTTTTCTTTATCTTTCAACTGGATAAAATAAACACCTTTTGACAAATGATTAAGGTTTACATAATGATCTGAAACTTTTCCTCCGTTAATTTTCTGTCCTACAGCATTGTAAATTTCATAATCCGCTGCTTCTGAAATTCCGGAGATATTTAAAACATCAGAGGCAGGATTGGGATAAATTTCAGGTTTTACAGACTTTCTTGATTCTTCCACTCCAAGGGTGAGATTGATCAAATCTACTCCATAATCTTCAACTTCCCCATAGGTAAATGTACTGCAGGCATCTAAAGGTATTGTTTGACTGGAAATAACCCTCATGGTAACACCACATAGTGTCACTGCTGCCAGACTTGGAATCGTAAACACAGATACAGCCGGTGCTGCCTGAGTGACATTATTGGCGACCATCACTCTTTCGTTGGATTCAAAAATTCCGTTGGCATTAAGATCAATCCACGCCGTTACTGTTGTTGTACCTGGAGTTGCCGTCCAGGTATTGGTTACTGAAAGCTTATTTCCTGTAGTTCCTATAAAAAACTTAACTCTACGGCTTAGGTCACTTCTGTAATCTATATAATTGGAAGGTCCGGAATCGCTTACCATTGGAGAGGTAACTCCTGTAGAATTTACAGTCACATTGGAAATATGCATCATCGTGGTATCTGTAGAAGCACTTGCACAATAATTAATGGTAGTGGTAAAAAATATAGGATTAGACCATAATCCCTGTGTCGTACACACTTTCACTACCTGTACTTCATACACTGTACAAGGCTGCAAACCTGTAATTGTGAAAGAGTTTTGACCCGATACGGGTGTACCCGTCATCCAGAAAGTTGTTCCTGGTATTCTATATCTTATCATATTATCCGGAGTATTAGGATCTGCAGTCCAGGTAACTGTTCCAGAAGTAAGTGTTATATTCGACATCTGAACTCCTGTTGGAGCATTGGTATCACAGTACAATAAAGATTGAGGTTCTTCTTCTATTTTGTGGGCTGCCTGAAGGCTTGAAATTCCCAACATAAAAGAGAATACAAAAAGTAGTTTTTTGGTCATGTTTATTAGTTTTAAAATTTCCTTGAAAAATAGGGTATTTTTTCAAATATAGCTTAGACTTTCTTCATATAGCTTTGTATTTTTTAATATATTTGATAATAAAGTGTAAAACACACAGAAACTTCATGCTTCTAATATGTTCAAAAGTATTTCTACTCTCTGGATTTTTTATAAAAAAATAATAATTCCCACCTTGATATTTTCTTTATTGGCTTCTTGTTTATCCTCTTTCAGTATTGAGAATTTCGGATTGAGTTTTCTTTTAATATCTCCTGTCCTTCATTACTTTATCTATGAACTCCGGTTTAAAAATGAATATTACTTTTATGCCAATTTAGGATTTTCCAGAAGTTTCCTTTGGGGATTCACGGTAGCCTTCTGTTTGATTGTCAAAATAATAACAGGAATTTTATGAGTAAGCTTCATATTGACAGCATAACCAAATCTTTTAAAGAAAATAAGATCCTTCAAGATATTTATTTAGGATGTGAAACCGGGCAGATTATTGGAATTCTGGGCAGAAATGGTGTTGGAAAATCAACCTTGTTAAAAATTATTTTCGGAACTGAGTATGGTGATAGTCAGTTTATAAAATATGACAACACTATTCTGAAAAGTATGTCCGATAGAAAAAACAGAATTGCTTACTTACCTCAGAATCTCTTTCTGCCAAAATTTATAAAAATCAAAAACCTGATTCCTCTTTTTTGTAATCAAAAGAATACTGAGCTACTTTTTACATCAGAATTCGTACAGCCTTTCCTTCATGAAAAACCTAAAAATCTTTCCAAAGGTGAACAGAGAATTATTGAAACCTTGATGATTATTTATTCTGAATCGCATTTTATTTTACTGGACGAGCCTTTCCACAGTCTTTCTCCAAAAGTTTCTGCAGCATTGAAAGCTGCAATTATTGAACAGTCTGAGAATAGGGGATTCATTATTTCTGATCATAATTTTAAGGATGTTCTGGATATTTCTAAAATCACATATCTGCTTTCGGACGGTCATCTGAAACAAATACAAGATTTTAAAGAACTGCAACGGTATAATTATCTTCCGAAAAGCATTTAATTTATATATTTGAAGGATCAAAAAATTTTCATGATGACTTTCATAAACAAAGCATTCTATTTATCCGCTTTCAGTATTTTATCTATTGCTTTTGTAAAAGGGCAGACTAAAGTTCCTTTTGGAGTTGTAAAAGCTGAAGAAGGATATGCCAACGTACGCGTACATAAAGACGATTACCGAAAAATTGTAGATAAGATCCGTATGCGTAAAGGAGATGTATTTGTTTATGTAAAACCTGCTCCCGGAGAAACGGAATGGATCTGGATCAAATATCCTGAAAAACAGGATGACGACAAACCTTTTGTACGGTATGAAACTCTGGATAAAGAAGGAATGGTAAATAAAGGACGTATTGCGTATGTGGACGAGCTTCCCGCTTATACTCCATCCAAATCCAAAAACGGAAGATCCCTGATCTTCACCGACAACTCTGATCCAAAAATCCCTACTGCCCAAAGGAGCAAAGTGGTAATTGATATCTATCCGTCCAATGCCGGATACCGTAAAAAGGAAAAAGATGCAGATGGAAAAATTCTCACCATTGATAAAGTGAAACCATGGGGAATCGGGAATGATCTTCCTGAAGGTATGACTGAAATCAAATCCATCAGAGTACAGCAGCCCGGAAGAGGATCTGTTTTTGTAAGAGAAGCTATCAAAAATATGTTCCAGCCTACCATGGATTTTGAGAACATTGGAGTAACTTCCCTTGACAATGATAATATTTTCCTTTATATGATCAACGGTTCAGGAGAAAACAGATATACCACACTCTGGACGATTAAGAAAGGAAGAGTAATCAGCCAGATTATTTATCATAATCCGGAATAAATTCATTATTTTTGCATTCGAAAAGTTTTTACGCTTATTCATCACAGAAATTGGTTCTGCATCACTGCAGATTAAAAGGGAACCGTGTGAAAATCACGGACTGTCGCGCAACTGTAAAGTAACTGAAGTCTTTATCAAAGATCCACTGTGCGAGGCATGGGAAGGAGATAAATGATGTTACAAGTCAGGAGACCTGCCTTTTTCTTAAACATGTAACTTTCGCGATTTGAAGTTGTATTGATCTGATGGATTGTTTCAGGAATTCTATAAGTTCCTGTCATTATTCTGTTGTTTCCAATCATTTCCTATCGCTTTAATTAATAATGATATATGACTACAGAAGAAAGAATTGAAGCATCCGAAACCAGAATCTTTAAAGCGGTTTTCCCCAACACCACCAATCATTACGATACCCTTTTTGGAGGTACTGCAATGCAGCTGATGGATGAGGTAGCTTTTATCACCGCAACCCGTTTTGCCAGAAAAAGAGTGGTAACGGTAAGCAGCGATAAGATCGATTTCAAAAAGCCTATTCCTGCCGGAACCATTGTGGAACTGATCGGGAAAGTTTCATACGTGGGAAAAACCAGTATGAAAGTAAATGTTGAGATTTACACCGAACAGATGTACTCCTATGAAAGAGAAAAAGCAATTATAGGTGATTTTACTTTTGTAGCGATTGACGAATTCAAGAAACCAATCCAGATACTATAAATAAAATTTCGGGCGGCCAAAGGCCGCCCGAAGCTTTATATATTTTTCATTGAAATTACTTCAGCACTTTTTCTGTTTCCAGACTTTTACCCAATAAAAGCTCAAACGCCTCTCCCATTTCATCCGATGCTCTGCTGATCGCATTTTCAAGCATATTTCGGATTTGTCTTTCTGTCACTCCAGCTTCAGTCCAACTCTTTCCGGAAGTATGAGAATTTAAGATAAACGGCATGATTCTGTCGATCCCACACGCAAAAATAGCGTCTGGTGTTTTCTCATCTTCAAACTCCAGCCATAAATTAAAAAATTCAGTACGCAAAGGTTCATCCAGAATTCCAAAGATTTTCTGAGCAGAAGCTTTCTCTCTTTCAAACTTTCCTACCATGGCTTTTTCATCAAAAATAAAAGTATCTCCGGCCTCAATCTCTACAAGATCGTGGATAGAAAGCATTCTTATCACCCTTAGCAAATCTATATCTGCACGGTTTTTAGCATACGGATAAAGGATTTGAGCCAGAATAATAATCTGCCAGGAATGTTCCGCCGTATTCTCTCTTCGGGAATCGTCTGCATTATAGTTTCGTCGTTGTACATTTTTAAGCGCATCTACTGCCAGAATAAAATCGATCTCTTTCTGAATTTTCATCTTACTTCTTATTTCTGTTATATTGATCAGACGGATATACCTTTGTTTTGGTAATCCATTTATTATTTATTTTTTCTTTAGTGATTACTTTTACACTACCTTCTATACTCATATCCTCTTGTTTTTCGAGGACCTTTTCCAGCCCTTTATTCGGAATTACAGCATATTCTGTGGTAAAAAAATCACAGCACCCGGATTTCCCATAGGAAATAAGACGTTTACGCCGGGCATCAACATCAAAGATATCCAGGCCGTTTGAGCCCAGTTCTGTAAGTTCATCGCTTTTTACAAACCCCATTCTTGTTTTGTTGAAGACATATACGTCATAAGATGCCCCGCTGTAATTTCCCATATTTCCGTTCCTTACCGCAACATCTTCCGTTCCATCAAAATTAAAGTCATCTATAATCACAGCCCGTTGATCTTTCAAAAGGGGGATCAATTTCCCCTGGATCGGCTTTTGACCTTGTTCTGTATATAAAACCAGATCCTCTGAGACAAAAGTCTGTACCTTGCTGTTTTTATGATCAAACAGCTCCACCGTTCCCTTTCCTCCGCATCTGTCGTCGTAACAATCTTCTATCTGGATGACGGCATCATAACTTTTTGATACATTTTTAACCTCAAACTGATACTGTCCGAAATATAAGGGACCCAATAAAAGGAATGACGATAAGTGCTTGTACTTATTCAAAATATTCATGGTACTAGTAAATGATTTAGGTGTTTTTTATTGCTAACAAAAATACGAATCATAATACCGATATCAAAACACCGGTCTCATTATCTGGCAGAATTACCTTTTCAATAAAAGCCTATTCATAATAAGGAGCTGTCTCCCGCTATCCGCTCTTACTCCTCGCGCCTGCCTAAAGCCATAGCTGCTGTGGGGTAACCGCTGCTATCGGGGCTAGAACATGAGTGATAAGTGATAAGTGATAAGTGATAAAAGATCATTTTTTCTCTCCAATTTTCAAAATTCTATGTAAAAATTTAAAAATTCTCAGACATTTTCTTCTAAAATCCGTTTGACTCAAAATTGATGATTAAAATTATTATATTGATTTTCAACATTTTAAACAATTTATTTTAAAAATTTCACTACTTTGTATTGCATAATACCATTTTATTTACATATCTTTGTAATGTAAAATTAGAATAGGCTCAGCTAGCTAGGGGCATTTTTCTAAAAATATAACTAATTAACAAAACTTATCAAAGATGAATACCGAAAATACCAAAGCGCAAATGCGAAAAGGAATTCTGGAATTCTGTATTCTAAGTCTCATCAATAATCGCGAAATGTATGTTTCTGATCTTATTGACGAACTGAAAAAAGGAAAACTGGATGTAGTGGAAGGGACCCTCTACCCTCTTCTTACAAGACTTAAAAACGGAGAGTTTCTCTCTTACAGATGGGAAGAATCTACAGGAGGACCACCCAGAAAATATTATCAGATCACAGAAAAAGGAAAACTTTTCCTGGATGAACTACTCAATACATGGAATGAACTGACAGCCTCAGTAAACCAAATCACCCAACAAAATTAAAAAACAAAGCTATGAACAAGACACTCTCAATAGGACTCGCAGGTTTTTCTTTTACCATAGAAGAACACGCATATATAAAGCTCAGCGATTACCTGAATGCACTGAGAAGCTCTCTGGATGCTTCTGAGGCTGATGAAGTAATGCATGACATAGAAATAAGAATGGTGGAGATTTTCAAAGATTCTTTAGGAAAACGTGAAGTGATCAACGATACCGATGTAGAAAAGGTAATCGCACAAATCGGAAGTCCTGAAAAAATCGAAGAACAGGAAGAAGCTTATTTTTCTGAAAAAACATCTTCCAGAAAACAATATTCTGGATCCAACTATACCGATAAAAAACAATTGTTCCGTGATCCGGAAAAACAAAAAGTAGCAGGGGTTTGTGCAGGTTTAGCTCAATATGTAGGAATGGATATTACTACCATGAGAGCAATTTGGCTGGGAATCTTCGTACTAGGAATTTTTACAGCAGCAATCTCCTCTTCATTAATAGGTCTTTTATATGTAATCCTTTGGATCGTACTTCCAAAAGCTGAAACAGCAGCAGATTTCCTGAAAATGCAGGGAAAGCCTATGAACTTCGACAATCTTAAGAATGAGTCTAATAAATTGGTACAGTTTGCCAATGAATCTACTCAGAGGGTCGGAGAAATATACAACGAAAACAAACCTTATATCAACAACGCAAGCAGCGGAATCTGGAATGTATTCAAGTATATCGTAGGAGGATTCTTCGTATTGATGGCGGTAGGAAGCATAATAGGAGTATTTGTTTTATTCGGTCTTTTCGGGATGGATACAGATTTCCCCGGAGCTAATGAAATCAGATTCTATATGGACGATCAGGGACTTGATAAAGTACTGGCAGCGATGATGGTGATCGGAAGTTTAATCCCGGCAATTCTTTTCAGCTTATTAAGCATCAAGATCTTCTCTCCGAAAACAAAACTGAGAAATATCGGATGGGTTGTAGGTGGTTTATTCCTTCTTTTGATCGGACTTGGAACTTACTTCGGAATCAGCATGGCTAAGAAAGACATGATCTACAGAGGAAGCAAGGAAGATGTAGAAAATGTTGCCATCAACACCACTTCAGATACCGTGTATGTAGATGTAAAACAGATCAACATTCCCCAGAATTTCAAAGGGTACAACAATGATATTTATTCTGATAAAAGAACAGTGTATGAAGAAGATTATATTTCTGTAGATGTAACCAGAAAACCAGATATCAAAACCCCTTATCTGATTATTAAAAAAGAAGGAAAAGGATATAACTTCCCTATTCAGCTTACGGTTCCTGTAGAAGTGGTAAATAACAAAATATTACTTCCCAACTATATCAAATATCCATACGAGCACAGATTCAGAGATTACAGCCTAGATTATGAACTTGTAGTTCCGCAAAAAGCAGTGGTGATCTCTATGAATAAAGACCGTATTCACATGGACGGAGATTTAGACGGAGACGGGATCAATGATGAAGATCAGGACAGCAATGAAGACCATAACAATGTCCGAATTGAAAAAAATAAAATCACGGTAAACGGTTCCAGCATCGAATACAACTCAGATGACAAAGACAGCATCATTGTAAACGGTAAAAAAGTTCCGAACAACCAGGCAAAGAAAGTAATTGATTCTGCAGTGTCTACTATCAAAAAATCAAATAAAGATATGGACATCAAAATCAAAGACGGAAAAAACGAAATTTCCATACAAACTAAATAATTAACTTCAGAGAGTGGTAGAAGGTGTGGGTGGATGGCAACCGTTTGAAATTCACACCCTTCTTCTCTCAGAAAAGTGAAAATAAAACCTCATTTAGTTTCTTATGTGAAAAAAAAGTTTTAATTTCGTAAAGCTAAAATTTAATAACCAACCAATCAAAAACACAGCCTTATCATGATACAATTTGCAATGGAATTCGTAATGAAAATCGTAGATTTAATTAGCGGTTTGTTTTAAGAGCAATAATATTTCAATATATTTGTAAAGTATAACCAAAGTTTGGTTATACTTTTTTGTTTTTAATCCAAGAAATCTATGAAAAAGCTGTTAGGCAAAGCAATGTTAAAAGTATTAGGTTGGAAAGTCGTTCTACAGGGCGATGTCAACAATCTGAACAGGTGTATCCTGGTGGTAGCACCCCATACCCATAATATGGAATACATTTTAGGAAATTTCGCCTATTGGTCTTTGGAGAAACCTTTAAAAATTATCATTAAAGATGCACATACCAAAGCCTGGTATGGTAGTATCGTAAAAGGACTTGGAGGTATCGGGATCGACAGAAGCCAGAAAAATGATCTTGTAAATTTCGTAGCCAATCAGTTCTCTAAAGAAGATTTCAGTCTTGTGATTACTCCGGAAGGAACCAGAAGCTGGGTACCGAAATGGAGAAAAGGATTTTATCATATGGCTTTGGCTGCAAAAGTTCCTATTGTGCTGGCAGCAGGTGATTTTAAAAGAAAAATTGTTTACCTGGGCTACACCATTCCTTATGAAAGAATTGCATCAGTCCCTTTTTCAGAAATAATGCAGGAAATTCAGGACTATTATGTCAAAAATGACATTGTTCCTAAAGTCCCGGAAAACTGGAATCCTAATATTATGGGAACTGAGTCAGAAGCTAGAAGCTAGAAGCTAGAAGCTAGAAGCTAGAAGCTAGAAGCAAAATTAATCATCATTTATCAATTATTAAAAATGAAAGGTCAGACAAAAGAAGAAATATTAGCATTCATCAATAACTGGGGTGATGTAACGCTTGCCAAAACACTTGAAATCAAATTCATCGATATTGATCTCGAAAATGAAACCCTTACCGCAACCATGCCTGTTCTGCCAAGAACTCACCAGCCTTTTGGAATCATGCACGGAGGAGCAAGCTGTGTTTTAGCTGAAACCTTAGGGTCAAGCCTGTCTAATATTTTTATCGATGGCGAAAAATATTACGGAGTGGGAACCAATATCAATTCCAATCATTTAAGAAGCAAAAAAGATGGTATTGTAACTGCTACAGCACGCTTTATCAGAAAAGGCAAAACAATGCACGTTTCTGAAATTGAAATCCGTGATGAAAAAGGAGTTTTGATCAATCATACCACAATGACAAATAATATTATTCACAGATAAGACTTACTGCAACATAAAAAATAAAGAGCTTAAAATAAATTTAAGCTCTTTTTATTTTGACATCTTTAAGACTAGTAATACCTTTGCAAAAAAGAAAATTAGGCTGGGAATTTTCTATAGTATTTCCGGCTGTTGATTTTCAAAATTCCTTCATAGCTCATGATTTATTTCAAACTTCCTTTCGACGAAAGATTATTGTCTGCAGACGAAAAAAACACTAAAAATGCAGTAAACTTTTTTTCTTATAATGGCTCAGATCAGATTACCTTCAACGGAGATATTTTTGAAATAAATCCCACTGAATTTGATAGAACTTTGATCACCAATGAAGCTCTGAATGATGATACCACAAATTCTTCCGCTGAAACAAAAGAAGAATACTGCCACACTTTACAGCAAGTCATTGAAGTCATCAAAGAAAACCATCTGCCAAAGCTTGTTTATTCAAGAAGGAAGATCTTTACAGATTTTCATACAGTCAATTATACAGAGAGTTTTAAAAACTTATGTAAATCGTATCCCAATGCTTTCAGATATCTTTTCAATGACGGAAAAAATGCCTGGATGGGAGCTTTCTCGGAAGTATTAGGGAAGTTTAATAAAAGTACTCATGAATTTGAAACCATGGCCCTTGCCGGAACTCTTCCGGTATCAGAGGAATGGTCTGAAAAAGAAATTGAAGAACAAAAGCCGGTTACCAATTATATTCAGAATATTCTGACAAATTATTCTGACCACATAGACCAGTCGGAAACCTATGACCATATTTCCGGTAATATCAAACATTTACGAACAGATTTTAAGACCAGTATACAACCTGAAGATCTTGATAAAATTATTCAGGATCTGCACCCTACTCCTGCAGTCTGTGGTATTCCAAAAGATTTTTGCAATGAGAATATCCGTAAATATGAAAAATTTCCCCGTGAATTTTATGCTGGTTATATCAAGGTTGAAACGGATGAGAGTATTCTGTACTTTGTCAATCTACGTTGTGCAAGACTTTATAAAAACTCAGTCCATGTTTTTGTAGGAGGTGGAATAACAGCTCAAAGTGATCCTGAAAAGGAATGGAGAGAGACGGAGCTGAAGTCTGAAGCTATTTTGAAAAACCTGGTTATTTTCTAATATTTTTAGATTTGCCCGCAGATTTGCACAGATGTTTGGTATATATTTTCTTTGCTGAGTGCAACGCCTTTGCGAAAGATTTTACGACCATTCATAAAAACCTATGCGAGTATTGTGATAATTATAAGTTTTGGCTAAAGCCAATGGAATATATTTCCTTTGTTTAAACGGGCTAAAGCCCGCTCCTATTGAATTAGACAAATTAATTATTTATGTAATATAGATTGATAATGTTAGATTTGCCCACAAATCGCACAGATTTGCACAGATATCTATATGTATTTTCTTTGCTGAGTAGCAACGCCTTTGCGAACGATTTTAAAAGCCATTTATTATCCTTCTGCGGGCTTTGCGTAATAATAGCTTAGGTCTCTTTATCTTTTTTGAACGGGCTAAGCCCGTTTTTATTGAATTAAACAGATTAATTATTTATGTAATATAGATTGATATTGTTAGATTTGCCCACAGATCGCACAGATTTGCACAGATATCTATATGTATTTTCTTTGCTGAGTGCAACGCCTTTGCGAACGATTTTAAAAGCCATTTATTATCCTTCTGCGGGCTTTGCGTGATAATATTAGGTTTTGGCTGAAGCCAATTAAATCATATGTTTTATTTAAACGGACTAAAGTCCGTTCCTATTGATACAAAAAAAACAGTATTGCATTTAAGACACCTAATTTCTAATCCCTTGTTCCTAATCGCTGCTACCTAATTCCCTTTATCTACACCTAGAAAACAAAAACCTCCTTCAAAAAGAAAGAGGCTATATCTATATTGAAATATTCAATTTATTTCTTTACACCGATTCTGCTCCAGGTATCCATTACGAAAAGCAGGATAAGACCTATGGCAGCAGCTCCAGCTGAGAATGCAAACCTAATGTTATCTTCATCTCCAAGGATATCTGTCGCTTGCCAGTTGATAGCATAAAGATTGATGGTGATGAATACAATAAACAGTACTAAAAATACTTTATAAAACTTCTTCATGACTCTTAAAAATTAATATAATTCTGCACCAACTGGGCAAAATTTGCGGTGAATAATTTAATTGAAATTGCCAAAAGGATAATTCCGAAAACTTTCTGAAGGATCATCAAAGTAGCATCCCCAATTTTCTTCTCCAGCCATTTCGCTGATTTCAGCACCAAATATACGAAAATTGTATTAAGAATAATTCCGCAGATAATATTAATATCATGAAATTCAGCTCTAAGAGACAGTGCAGTGGTTAGGGTTCCAGCTCCCGCAACCAGTGGAAATGCGATGGGCACAATGGATGCAGCCTTTGCTTCGGTGGTTTTATTAATTTCAATTCCTAAAATCATTTCCAGTGCTATGACAAAAATCACAAAAGCTCCGGCAATCGCGAAGGAATTTACATCCACTCCAATAAGCTTAAGAATCTTATTTCCTACGAACAGAAAAACAATCATAATAGCTCCGGCAGTAATGGCAGCCTTTCCGGCTTCAATCTGTCCAAACTTCTGCTGAAGGCTTACGATAATAGGAACTGAGCCGATGATATCGATCACGGCAAAAAGAACCATAAAGCTGGTAACAATCTCTTTAAAAGAAAAACCATCAAAAATTTCCATCTCTTTGTAATTAAAAATTTCGCAAAAATATGAAAATAAACTGATTATTTGCTAATTTGTGAATATAAATTAACAATAGTTTTCAAAAGTTCTTCCAAAGCTTCAGCAGATTTCACAGGATTGTATTTTTCCATCTGAACTTTCTGCTGTAGTTTACTGTATTCTTCTGCAACCGAAGAACCTTTGTGCTTTTCAAGAAAAGTCTTAAACTCCGGAGTAGAGCCTTGAAAATACTGCCCTCTTACTTCTTCATCCAATTCTTCCAGCGTTGCAAAGAACTTTTCATACTCTCCGTTATCCTTAAGATTTTCCAGATATCCGAAATAATCATTGATATCCGTTTTCATCAATTCTCTGATCTCTTTTTCTGTTTCGGCCACTGAACCTAAAGGTTTGGACGGTACAGTTTCCCTAACTAATGCACGTTTTTTTTGCCAATTTTTAAATAGCAGATACCCAACAAATAAGCTGATCAGAATAGCTATATTGGTCAAAAGAATATTCCAGTGGAATTTGCTTTTTTCTTTTACTTTGAATGAAGTGGTTTTTAATACGGGAGTATTTACCGTCTCCAGAAGATTATTGGTATATTCGTTAACCTTTTCTACGGTAGAACGTGCCTCCAGAATCTGATCGTGAGAAAATGCATTCAGGTCCAAAGTTTTCTGTCCAAGATCTATATATTCTTTACTCGCAGGGTCAAAGAAAGCGAATTGTTCTGTTTTAATTGAAATGACACCTGATTTTTTAGGAATAATCACATAATTGGCCAGAATCTCTCCTTTCATTCCTGTAGTTCCCGGAGCTACTTTAGTGGTAATTTTCGGGGCAAAAACTTCATAATCCGGAGAGGCAGCAATTTTAGGAAGTTCCATATCCGGTAAATTACCTTCACCTGAAACTTTTACTACCACATTCAGAGGTTTTTTTGCTTCCGGTTTTTCCTTGGAAGCATTATATACGTTCACATTAAAGTTTCCAACAGCATTTTTAAAACATTCAGGAGCTCCTTCAGGAAGCTTTCTTACGTTGATTTTAACTTTATTGGAAACAATTTTTGTTTTATTGGAGTAAGTACTTACTGAAGCTGATACTCCGGGAACTTCCACATATCCTGCTTCATTCGGAAATACCATAAACATAGCAAGAACCTGCGAAGGCATGTTGCCGTATCCGGAAGGGTCTATCTCAGACTTATCAAAACTAATAGGATGTACGTTGATATTATCCTGTTGCGGAAGATGGATATTTTTCACCTTTCTCAGGTTATCTATATTTCTTGAATACACTCTCAGAACAGCAACAGTAGGCTGATCCTGATAGACATCCCGATCATCAATTTCCATGTTCAGATAAACATCATTGGAAGTATTTGCTGCCAGAGATCTTCTGTCGACAATATCACGGATATTGACATCAAAAGGTTCTGTTTTATAGATTCTGTTGTTGACGGTAACAAGAACGGAACCGATTTTTATTTTCCCTTTTTTCTTAGGTTCAAGAGCAATTCTGGAAACTTTCTGAGTAATTAAAGTATTGGTAGCCGGATCAATCACGGTATTGGTAACAGATCCGCTTCCTATGATATTAAATTTTGAAAGATCCGGAAGCTGGAAACCTGTCTGCTGTACAAGGTCACTTCCGTTAAGTTCAAGAACAATGGTCAGATTGATGATATCCTTACCTGCATATTCGGTTTTATCTGCATCCATTGATAGATTTACCTGTCCGTAAGTAATTACGGATGCCAGAGTAAGCAATATGTAAATCAATTTTTGCTGCATCACCAATCTTTCTCGTTGCTTTCAGGCATCGAATAAGAATTTTTGTTTAAAATTCTTCTGGCGGTTTCTTTTTCTTTTTCGTTTATTTTATCTAAGATCGCATTTTCAAGATTCTTGGGCATTCTGCCTTCATTATTTTGATTCTGCTTAGGATTGTCACCCTGGTCACTTTTGCCTTCGTTTTGTGGGCCGTTACCCTGATCCTGTTTTTTGTCTTTGTCGCCTTTCTGATCATCCCCTTTGTTCTGATCATTTCCGCCGCCACCTTTTCCTGAGTTATTCTGTTCGTTTTTTTGCTGTTGTTTTTCTTTCTCTTTCAGTTTGGCAATCTCATAATTTTTTCTGGTTACCTCACTGTGGGGATCCTGCTTCAAAGCTTTCTTATAATAGTCGGCAGCTTTTTCCGGCTGATTCATCTGCATATAAGCATTCCCTAAATTATGAAGAGCAGCCGCTTTATCGGGTAGTGTCTGTGAAAGTTTTTCTGCTTTTTCAAACTCTGCTTTTGCTTCTTCGTATTTTTTACTTTTATACAATGCATTCCCCATATTGTAGTGAGCGGTAAAATCTTTATCATTGGATTTTATCGCTTCCATGTATTTTGAGGAGGCTCCGTCATAATCTTTACCGTCAAATTTCTGATTGCCTTCATACACTAAATTCTTATAGCTTTCCTGCCCAAACATGAAGCCTGAGAACGAAATGGCAACAATAAACGATAAAAATATGATTTTAGTATTCATTACTTGCAAAATTATTCCTTTATATGTTAAGAAACAGAGTTTTATTTGTTAAAATTCGGTTAAAGTACTTGTAGAATTTCTTCTATAAATAAAGGAATTACACATTAAAATCTTTTTTAGGATTAAAAATATAAATTAAAAAGAAAAACAGAAGAGATACAGCAAGAAAATACTGATAATAATGATTGGCATTCTGTGATTTCACCATAGTTTCTGCACCTGCCGATTTTTTATTCACTGCATCTACAATTCTGTCGGGAGCTTCATTGATATTATTTCCGTCAATATAGGTTCCGTCTGTAGATTCCGCCATTTTCTTTAGTGCTTCCGTCTGTCTTTTTGAAATCACGGTACCTCCGTTGGCATCGGTTTTATAGCCCATCAACTGTCCGAAGACATATTCCGGAACCGGAGCACCTTCATCTGTACCCACTCCTACAGAAGTAATGCTTATTCCTTCTTTATTAGCTAATCTGATGGCAGCGTTATCATTTCCTTCATTATCTTCACCATCGCTCAGCAGAATCACTTTTCTGGATCCTTTGCTTACATTTTTAAATTTTTCAGCAGCAGCCTGCATTCCTTTCAGAAAATCTGTTCCCTGAATCTGCATAGAATTGGTTTCAATACCGCTGATATAAGTTTCTGCAGAATTATAATCGGTGGTCAGAGGCATAATAGACATGGCATTCCCTGCAAAAATCACAATACCTATCTTATCATTATTCATTTTCTTCATGGTAGCCAGCATCAGATTTTTAGCTTCTGCCAGACGGCTTGGTTCTATATCCTCAGCATTCATAGAATTGGATACATCCAGCATAAAAATCACATTATTCAGTTTCTGGGTACTTTTCACTTCTTCGGAACCGTTCAGAAGGTCAATGATAGAGAAAATCAGAAATAATGTCCCTAGTAAATATAATGCAGGAAAAAACTTTGTAAATCCTGATCTTTTTTCAAATAAGTTCTCATGAAACTGGCTGGCCGCAAAAATTTCTCTTTTTTTATTTCTCCATTGTAAAAAACGGATCAAAAAGGTAGCTAACAGCGGCAGAAGCAACAGTAAAAATAAATACCAATAATTTCCTAAAGACCAACTCATCAGCTTAAAATTTTATAAAACACCCATCTCAACAATGCATCCAACACCAACATAGCGAGTGCAATCCAAAGGAATATTTTGAAATATTCTTCATAATTGTACAGCTTGGAAACCTTCACATCAGATTTTTCCAGTTGGTTGATCTCATTGTATACTTCTTCCAGACTACTGTTTGAGGTAGCTCTGAAATATCTACCTCCCGTTGTCTGGGCTATTTCTCTCAAGGTATTTTCATCAATGGTAACCTCTGTTTCGGTAAAGATAAGCTCTCCAAAAATGTCCTGCGATGTAGGCATCAGCGCATAACCATTGGTCCCGATTCCGATTGAATATACCTTTATATTATTATTTTTTGCCAGTTCAGCAGCAACCTGTGGAGGAATTGCATTCTGAATATTGCTTACCCCATCCGTCATTAAAATGACTACTTTACTTTTGGCTTTGCTTTTAATCAAATGATTCACAGCTACGGAAAGGCCTTCCCCGATAGCTGTTCCAGGTTCAAGACCTGCAGAATTCAGATTTTTAATTTCATCAATAACTACCTGGTGATCTGAGGTTACCGGAACTTTAGTAAAAGCTTCTGCAGCATATGCTACCACTCCGATCCTATCATTCGGGCGTTTCTGAACAAATTTTACGGCAATATCTTTCAGGGCGGTAATTCTGTCCGGACTCAAATCCTTTGCCAGCATACTTAGAGAAACATCAATAGATAGCATGATATCCACTCCTTTTGTATCATCTCTGTCCTGAGAAATGGTAAACGTTCTCGGCCTTGCCATGGCAATAATCAATGCGGAAAGAATGATATATTTTGATATTTTCAGTAAAAAAAGTACACCCTGGATACTCCCGCTGTGGTCCATATTTTTTATGGTAGGAACTTTTATACCTTTTCTTTTGCTTCTTCCAATATCTTTAATTAAAAGTGGAATAAACAGCAGAAAAAGCAGCAAAAACCATGGGCTGTAAAACTCAAAATTAAACATCCTTTCTTAAGTTTTCGAATTCTAGATCTTTGGATGATCTTTTCACAAAATCTCTGATATTGGCAAAATCTCTTTCCATCGTTTCCTGATCCGGGAAGGTTTTGGCAAATTTCACGAGGTCTCCCCTAAGGAAAACATCTTCTATTATTTTTTCGTTATCCTGCGAGATGGTATTATTTTTTTTCATGACCTCAATAAGGTCATCAGTAAGAAGTACATCTGCCGGAAGGCGGTATTGTTTTGTGATGAAAGTTCTCGAAATATCGATCAGTTCTACATAAAACGAACGGAAGTTTCCACCTTCAATATATTTTTTCTTTTTAAGAGAATCAAGTTCTTTTAAGGTCTGATTGGTAGCCACTACTGGAGAACTCTTTGATTTTCTTCCCCATTTTACAAACATAATAATAGCAATAATGAGTGCAATTGCTGCCAATGCTGCAAGAATATAAAACTTGTAAAGCTCCCAATAATCTTTGGGTTCAAGTTTCACCTGCTTATTATTCATGATATCATTGATTTGATCCGCTTTTTGAGCCGTATTAATGACATCTATTTCATAAGGAATTGTTTTAAGAATTTTATCTCCTACTTTGAATTCCAGCTCAGGAATGGTAAATTTTCCTTCTTCGAAAACAGCAAATTCTATCTTTCTTTCATAGGTGTTAGCCGTTTGTCCGATGCTGTCTTTGGTTTCTTCAAAATGAAAAGGCAACAGCTCATTCTTAGCTGCTGAAGTAACCTGCTGCTCATTAAGATTGTCAATCTTTATGGTAAGATGATTAATTTCTCCCAGAGCGAGGGTTTTCTTTTCTACGTTAGAGGATAATATCTGTGAAAAAGCATTTGCACAGATCAGAAAAGATAATATTAAAAGTATTTTTCTCAATGTTAAAATAATAAAGGCAAACGCCTTATGTTTTTTTTAGTTACGAGCTCAGCCCGATGTTATTTTTTCTGAAAGTAATTATACAATAATTTTGAATAATCTGAGCCGGTATTGATATTCATAAAACTGGCAGAGCTGTTGGCAAAATCTTCTTCCAGAGCTCTCAGCTTTTGTTTTTGAGCTTCAGCAAAGGTGTAGCGCCATCTCGCACTGGAAGTATTGGCCCAAATTTCTTTTCCGGTTTCCACATCAAGCAAACGGGCATATCCGACATCAGGAATCTCATTATCTTTTTCATCATAAATCCTCATTCCCAGCAACTGATGTTTCTTGGAAGCTACTCTCAGCATTTTGGAATCATAGGCATCTTCAAAATCTGAAAACAGAAATACCAGAGATTTTCTTTTAAAAATCCCCATCATATATTCCATTGCCTTGTCTATTTTAGATTCTGCCGGAACATAATCTGCAGTGAGAATATTGCTGATAATCGAAAGAATATGTTTTCTTCCTTTTTGAGGAGGAATAACCTTATATACTTTATCAGCAAACAAAATCAATCCTACTTTATCATTATTGCCAGCTGCGGAAAATCCTAAACTGGCAGCAATTTCGGCTACATATTCTCTTTTCAGTTGAACCTTTGTTCCATAATCCATGGAAGCGGAAATATCTACAAGAATCATCATCGTAAGCTCCCTTTCTTCTTCCATTACTTTTACAAATGGCTCTCGGAAACGTGCGGTTTTATTCCAGTCGATTCTTCTGATCTCATCTCCAAACTGGTAAGGACGAACTTCAGAGAAAGTCATCCCCTGCCCTTTAAAGGCGCTGTGATATTGCCCCATCAAAGCAGCCTCCGTCTTTTTTCTGGTACGGATTTCAATCTGCTTTACTTTTTTTACAATATCTTTTATCTGCATAGACGAATTTAAAATTCAAGGTTTAAAATTCAAAGTTTAATGTTGGGTGCGGAATCCTGGTTTTGAGTTAGTCTTTAAACTCAATGGATACGTTCGACCACTCATTATCAAACTTTGTATTGTATTTTTTATAAAAATTGATGGCTGGTTCATTCCAGTTCAATACCTGGAACACCATTCCACTGTAATTATTGGTTTGGCCATATTCCAGTGTCGCATCAAATAATTTCTTTCCAATCTGCTTTCCTCTTAGCTTTTCAGTTACTACCAGATCTTCAAGATAAAGCCTTCTTCCTTTCCATGTTGAATATCTGTCATAATACAGGGATATTCCAACTATTTCTCCTTCATATTCTGCCACGAAAGCTCCCCACACAGGAGAAGTTCCGAAACCATCCTGAATAAAATCATCCAAAGTCACGGTTACTTCATGCAGTGATTTTTCATATTCCGCCAATTCTTTTATCAAATCTAACATGGAAGAACAGTCCTCCAGAACCGCTTTTCTTATAATTACATCACTCATTATGGTGCCTGGATTTTTGCTAAAATTCTATTGATAATTTCTTCAGTTGAAATCTCTTCCGCTTCAGCTTCAAAGGTTAAGCCCATTCTGTGTCTCAATACATCTTTTGCCAATGCTTTTACATCTTCCGGAATGACAAATGCTCTTCCTTTTAAGAACGCATACGCTCTTGATGCTATTGCAAGGTTGATGGATGCTCTTGGAGAAGCTCCGAAACTGATATAATTTTTAAGTTCAGAAAGACCATAATTTTCCGGATAACGTGTTGCAAACACCATATCCAGGATATATTTTTCAATTTTTTCGTCGAGATAGATCTGGTTGATCAGTTCTTTTGCATCTACAATATCCTGAAGAGATATTACAGGTTTTACCGTAGGCTGATGTGATGTTGAAACCATTCTCATCACCTGCCTTTCGTCTTCAAAAGCAGGATAATCTATGGTACACTTCAACATAAAACGGTCGCTTTGTGCCTCAGGCAGCAAATAAGTTCCTTCCTGATCAATAGGGTTTTGTGTTGCCAATACCAGGAATGGTTTTGGAAGTTTCATCGTTTCATCACCAATGGTCACCTGTTTTTCCTGCATCACTTCCAGAAGTGCCGACTGTACTTTTGCCGGTGCACGGTTGATCTCATCCGCCAGAACAAAGTTCGCAAATACAGGTCCTTTTTTTATAGAGAAATCGTTGTCTTTGATATTAAAGATCATAGTTCCTACTACATCTGCAGGAAGCAAATCCGGGGTAAACTGAATCCTTGAAAAATCTCCATGAACAGCATCTGCCAGTGTTTTTATCGCTAAGGTTTTAGCCAGTCCGGGTACTCCTTCAAGAAGGACATGTCCATTTCCCAAAAGCCCTACCAAAAGACGGTCTACCATGTATTCCTGTCCAATAATAACTTTGTTGATTTCCTGTCTCAGAAGAGAAAATAAGTAGTTTTTTTCTTTTACTTTTTCCGTCAATTGGCGGATATCTTCAGCTTGATATATCTCTGACATAGCTTGGTTTAAAATAAGTGGTAAATTTCTGATAAATACTTGCATTAATCAACATAATAAATGCCATTTTTGAGTTAAAGTTTGTTAAAAAATCCCGTATTGATACAACTTGCAGAACTGCTGAAGTCTTAAAACTCAATAGTATGATCTGATTTTTTCATAAAAATATATAAAATTTGCTTTAATCTCCTGCTCAAAAATTGTCATTTCCAGTTTATTAAACTATTTTTGGTGATTAAAAATTTTGCAAAATGAATTATCATTTTCAAGCACACAGACAGGTAAGAAAAAACCTTTTAGATATTCTTCAGAATACCTCTCATGAAGATCTGATCCTGATTCCGGATGGTTTCAACAACAATATTTACTGGAATATTGCCCATACTGTTGCTACACAACAGCTACTGCACTATTACCTGAGCGGAAATCCTTTCCGTATTGACAAGTATTGGATTGAAACCTACAAGAAAGGGACTTTGCCCAACTTAAATGTTCAGAAATCAGAAGTGGAAGATTTAGAATTTTTACTTACAGAAACTTCAAAGATTCTAATGAAGGATTATGACAGTGATTTCTTCTCAGATTACACGCCTTACACCACAAGTTTCGGGATGGATCTGAAAAGCATTCAGGATGCCATTATCTTCAACAATATGCATGAAAGCCTTCACTATGGATATGTGATGGCACAGAAAAGAGCAATTTTAGGAGAGAAGTATTAGTTCAAAGTTTAAGATTTAAAGTTTAAGGTTATGGGGACTATTAATAGATTTGAGGATTTAGAGATCTGGAAATTATCCCGACAACTATGTAACGAAATTTATAATATTATTGAATCTACCAACCTTAAGAATAATTTTAAACTTAGCAATCAAATTGATGGATCTTCGGGGGTCTGTAATGGATAATATTGCCGAAGGATTTGAAAGAAACGGGAATAGAGAATTTATACAATTTCTTTCTATTGCGAAAGCTTCCTGTGGAGAAGCCAGATCACAATTGTATGGGTTTTTGACAGAAGTTTTATTTCGCAGGAAAAATTTGAAACATTAATTGAGCAGACTGAAACGTTAAGTAAAAAGATCAGCTCTTTTATAAAATATTTAAATACAACAGATTTAAAAGGAACAAAGTACAAACCTTAAATTCAAAACTTTAAACTTTGAACTTTAAACAATGAACATTGAACCTTAAACATAAAATTTTAACAACTCAATGAAAGACGATTTTATTTTCGGGCTGCGTCCCGTGATTGAAGCAATTGAAGCGGGAAAAACGATTGACAAGATCTTTGTGCAAAATGCACTTCAGGGTCCTATTTATGCTGAATTAAAAGCCATTTTAGCGAAAAATAAAATCCGTCCCAACTATGTTCCGGTTGAAAAACTGAACCGTTTTACAAGAAAAAACCACCAGGGTGTGGTTGCTTTTATTTCGGATGTACCGTTTCATAAAGTGGAGGATATTGTTCCACAGTTATTCGAGCAGGGAAAAACACCATTTCTTTTGATTCTGGACAGACTTACTGATGTTAGAAACTTCGGAGCCATCTGCAGAACTGCAGAATGTGTAGGAATAGATGCCGTTATCATTCCTGAAAAAGGAGCTGCACCTATCAATTCCGATGCGATTAAAACTTCTGCCGGAGCGATCTATAATATCAAAATATGTAAGGAAAACAATCTTGCCCACACGGTAGACTTCCTTCAGCAAAGCGGAATTTCCGTATATGCAGCCAGCGAAAAAGCTCAGAAGTTAATCTATGATGTAAATATGACTGAGCCATGTGCTATCGTTATGGGAAATGAGGAAACCGGAATTTCTAAAGAAGTATTGCATCATGCTGATGAAAAAATAAAACTTCCTATTGAAGGAAAAACTCAGTCCCTGAATGTTTCTGTAGCATGTGGAGCGATTTTGTATGAAGCGGTAAGACAGAAAATGTCCGTGATACCCAATCCGTAAACCATGAAAATACAATCACTTTTACCCTTATTTTTTGTTCCGTTAGCTTTTAATGCGCAGACAAAAAAAATAGCAACAGACAACCGTCTTACGACTGATCTTGATAAGATGGTTCAGAAAGAAGCTCTCGCTTATATGCAGAATCCTGCACGCGTGGGACTTTCAATAGGTATTTTTAAAGATGGTAAAAGTTATTTTTATAATTATGGTACAACGGAGATAGGGAAATCAGAGCTTCCAACCTCCCAAAGTCCATATGAGATTGCATCCATCACCAAGACCTTTACCGGAACACTTCTGGCTCATGCTTTAGCAGATGGTAAAATCAAAATGGATGATGATATCCGGAAATATATAGGAGATTATCCTAATCTTGAATTTGAAAAGCATCCAATAACGATTGGGAATCTAACCAATCATTCATCAGGATTGCCACAGTTTCTGCCGGATCAATCTGAAACATTCAAAAAGCCAATGGACTCTGTCGCCCTGGCACTGTCAGATTTTTATAAAAACTATTCAAAAAAGAATTTTTATGAGGATCTTCATCAGGCTAAAGTGGATTTTGTACCCGGAACAGAGTATAAATATTCCAATGTAGGAACACAGATTGCCGGGGATATCCTTGAAAAAGTATATCATACAAGCTATGAAAACCTGCTTTCAGAGTATATTACAAAGCCTCTGAAAATGGATCATACCATTATTGGTACGAATTCTGCACACCTATTGACTTGTTATAACGAAAAAGGAAAGGTAATGCCCAGAAATTTCACAACCATTTTTGCTCCCGCAGGAGGAATCATTTCTACTACAGGAGATCTGGTGAAATACATGCAGTATCATCTGGATGAGAACAATAAATATGTGAAAACATCCCATACGCCTTTTGTAAAAAGTGAAGGAGATGCCATTGGACTGTACTGGAGATTACACACCTATGAAGATGGAACTCAAACCGTTTATCATACAGGAGGTACATTTGGTTTTTCAAGCGTACTTCAGGTTTATCCTTCAAAAAAAATGGGAGTGGTAGTACTTTCCAATGAATCTGATGGAGAGTCCCAGGGGAAACTGCACGACATTGCAGATCATTTATTAAGAAATAGTAGTAAAAAATAAAGTTAAAAAAATCAAATGAAGAACATTGCAGCGCTTGCGCTTATATCATCGATAGCTCTTGTTTCTTGTAAAAAAGAAACGGCAAAAATAACAAAAGTAGATCCTAAAACCGGAAAGACAGTAACGGTAGAAGTTCCTGCTGATTCTGTAGCGAAAGTTGCAGAAAACCCGGCTATTAAAGATTCTGCGGGAGTTATTACACAGACTTTCAAGCTGGAAAAAGGAAAAACATATCCTCTTACCACTTATCAGAGAGATGTGAAGACTATGACTGATCCTCAGGGGAAATCCATTACCGCTACCAGCGAATCTACAGATGAGATGAATTTTGTAGTGGATGATATCAAAGGAAATGTATATGAGATGACTCTTAACCTTGTAGCAAAGAGAAGCTCTCAGTCTGCACAGGGAAAAACGGTAGTAGTAGACACCAAACTTCCTCTTCCAAAAGAAGACGATCTTAAAATGATCTGGAACGTCAACAAAGCACTTACCGGAAACAAACTTCAGATGAAGATGGATACCAAAGGAAATGTGATTTCTATTACAGGATTTGATGCTGTTTACACCAAAGTAGGTAATGCTGTAGGCACCCTGATCAAGGATGCCAATGAAAAAGCAAGCGTAGTAGCAAGCCTTAAACAATCTTTCAACGAAAAGGTATTGAAAGATCAGTTCCACAAAAACCTGATGATTATTCCTAAAAAAGGAATAAAAATAGGAGAAAAATGGTCTACTTCTGAAAATGCCGACCCAAGCGGAAACGTAAAAGTAACCTCTAATTATGTACTGAAAAGCCTAGGAAACGGAGCGGCAGAAATTGCAGTAACCGGCGGGATTCCTAAGAAAACGGAGAAGAAAGCTCAGGGACCTATCACCCACAGCCTGAGCAGTGAACTGGTTCAGAACGGAACCATTAAGTTTGACGAAAGCACAGGATGGATTACCAACCAGAATATCAACGTAAAAACAACTCAGATAGAAACCATTTCCGATGGAAAACAATCTCAGTCTATGAAAAGCGTTTCCAATTCTTCGGTAATGGTAAACCCATCTGCTAAATAACTGAAGTAAACATTCAGGGTTTACAATATACTTTAACCCCTGAACTTTAAATTTTTTAAATTATGAAGTACATTCTTGAGTTAGTACTCACTGCCATTATTATTTTCTTTGTCTGGAATATTCTGAAAAGAATTTTCTTTAAGACATTTTACAGCTATCGTTTCAATAATGATAACCAGAATAACAGACAGCAGGATCTACACAACTCGAATAAGAATAACCAACAAAACCTTAAGTGGGATGCAGAAACTGTAGACTATGAAGAGGTGAAAGAGAGTAATGACAAAAGGTAAATTCCAAGAAATAAAAGATAATAACCAGCATGGCAAAAAATAAAAACTTAATTTATATTGCAGCTTCATTAGTAGTATTTATAGTTTTAGCATTTTTATATTCCACTCCTGTATTTTCAGGAAAACAGCTTTTCCAGCACGATATTGTGCAGTACAGAGGAGGAGCAAAAGAACTGCTCGACTATAGAGCCAATACCGGAAATGAAACCTACTGGAGTGACTCCATGTTTGGAGGAATGCCGACTTATCAGATGGGAAGCCAGTTCAAAGGCGACATCATCAAAAAAATCGACAGCAATCTGAATTTCCTGCCAAGGCCGGTCAATTATCTCTTCCTGCTATTTGCAGGTTTTTTCCTTTTGGGAATGGTAGTGGTCAGAAACTGGAAGTACGCTCTCTTAGGAGCCACTTTCTTCGGGCTTTCAACCTATTTTTACATTATTATTGCAGCGGGACATAATGGTAAAGTCAATACCATTGAATATTTTGCTCCGTTGCTGGCCGGTATTTTACTGGTGTACATCAGAAAACAATACATCTGGGGCTTCATTGTCACTACCCTTTTTATGGGGCTTCAAATTGCTGCGAACCACCCACAGATGACCTATTATCTGTTCATTGCATTAGGATTCTTATTCCTTTCTGAACTGATCAGAGCGATCCAGAAAAAGACACCGATGAAGCATTTCCTTATTTCATCAGGAATTATTGCTGCATCATGTATTATCGGAGTTGGAATGAATTCACAAAGAATCATGGCCAATTCTGAATATGTAAAAGAAACAGTTCGTGGAAAGCAGATTTTAAATAACGACAGCCATACTTCAGGAAAATCCGGAATGGACAAAGAGAGTATGCTGATGTGGAGCTACGGGCAACTGGAAACTTTAAACCTTTTCATTCCAAGATTAATGGGTGGCGGCAGCCAGGAACCTGAAGGAAAAGAAATCATGAACAGAGTTCAGGAACTGGTTCAGGAAAATGTAGGTTCACAGGCTGAAATGGATAGAATTTCCAAAGGTTTCAGTGGGGTTACTTACTGGGGAGACCAGCCGGGAACATCAGGACCTGCTTATCAGGGAGCTATCGTATGTTTCCTTGCCCTATTAGGATTCTTTTTTGCTTCAAAAAAATACCGTTATTGGATTTTGGGAGCTTCCATCCTGACCATTTTACTGGCTTGGGGAAGTAACTTTATGCCATTATCTGATTTCTTTATCGATTATGTACCGTTCTATAATAAATTCAGAGCTCCTTCTTCAATCTTAGTTGTGGTAGAGTTATTATTCCCGTTAATTGCTATTCTGGGATTATACAGATTCTTTACAGATGAGAAACTGACTGAAGAATACAAACAAAAGATCCTTATGTATGTAGGAGGTGGAACGTTAGGATTTTTATTGATTCTTTTAATCTTTGGAAAATCATTGTTAGGTTTTGCTACAGAAAGCGAAAAGACCTACTTCCCTCCTTTCCTGCTTGATTATCTTGTAGATGAAAGATATAAATTATTCAGAATAGATGCCATAAAAGCATTCATTTATGTAGCGATTACTGCGGCTGCATTATTCTTAACTTTAAAGAAAAAGCTGAACCAGAATATTGCTTTGGTAGTGATCGGACTTGTAAGTTTATTCGACCTTTGGACGGTAAACAAACGTTATTTAAATGACGAAAACTACGTAGATAAAATCTTTGCTGAAAATCCTTTCCAGACTGAAAGTTCAGACCTGTTGGCTGAAAAAGTGCAGGGAAATCCGAATCTGGAATCTATTTTATCCAATGTCAACATCAACAAAACATTGGAAACTATTGCTGAAAAAGATAAAACACACTACAGAATTTACAACCAGACATTGGGAGTAACCAGTGAAACCAATACCTCTTATTTTAAAGCTTCCATCGGTGGTTATCACGCTGTAAAATTAAGAAGATATGATGATGTACTGAATGAGTACATCAATAGTATTGACAGTGTAAAAACACCTAATGTATTAAACTTATTGAATGCAAAATACATGGTTTTCGGAGGTCCTGAGCAGCCACAGGTTGTTCCTAATCCTAAAGCCAATGGTAATGCATGGTTTGTAAGTGATTTAAAATTTGCAGATACTCCTAATCAGGAAATTAAAGCTATCGGAACTATTGACAACAAGAAAACGGCTGTCATTGCTTCATCTGACAAATCCTATTTTGATAACAAACCTGTTCAGGCAGATTCTACAGCATTTATCAACCTAACGAAATACCAGCCTAACGAACTTGAGTTTAAATCTCAGTCGAAAACGCCTCAATTGGCTGTATTTTCCGAAGTGTATTATCCTCACGGATGGAAAGTTCTGGTAGACGAAAAAGAAGTTCCTTACATCAAAGCAGATTATTTACTTCGTGCAGTACATGTTCCGGCAGGAAATCACCACATCAGAATGGTTTTTGAACCTGAAGTGATTGAAAAAGGAAAATGGGTTTCTCTTCTTTCATTCGGATTATTTATCCTGTTGGCTGCATTTGGAATTTTCTGGATGAATAAGAAGAAGAAAAAAGAGATTGTAGCTGAATAAAAAAGCTTAAAATAATTATTGAAGTATGTCATTCTGAATGAAGCATAGCGTAATGAAGAATCTCAAAATCAAATATGAAAACGTTAGGTACTCATAATTACTATGTTTATATACTGACTAATAAAACAAAGACAGTATTATACACAGGGGTTACCAACGATTTGAAGAACAAATTATATTGGCATAAAACCCTGAAGCTATTGAAAAAAGCTTCACCTCAAGATATAAATGTTTTTATTTAATATATTTTGAACATTTTGGTGACATTGAGACAGCAATAAATAGAGAGAAACAAATAAAAGGCTGGACCAGACAAAAGAAAGAAAACTTAATTAAAGAATTCAATCCAGATTGGAAATTTCTCAATGAAGAGATAGAGTGAGATTCTTCACTGCGCTACGCTTCGTTCAGAATGACAAAGACCATTAAGAAAATAAATGGAACAAAAGAAAATACTGATTATCACCTATTACTGGCCTCCTGCGGGAGGTCCTGGTGTTCAAAGATGGCTGAAGTTTGCAAAATATCTGCCTGATTTTGGCTGGAAACCGATCATCTATACTCCGGAAAATCCAAGTTATCCATTGCTGGACGAAACACTGATGAAAGATGTTCCGGAAAATATTGAGATGGTAAGAACCAAAATATGGGAACCTTATCAACTGGCTGAAAAACTGAATAAGAGCAATAAAAAATTCAAAGCCGGACAATTTGATGTAGGCAAAAACCAAAGCTGGAAATCTAAACTTTCGATTTGGGTAAGAGGTAATTTTTTTATTCCGGATGCCAGAGTTTTTTGGGTAAAACCTTCCGTTACATTTCTGGAAAAATACCTGAAAGAAAATAAAATAGATACTATCGTTACTTCCGGCCCACCTCACTCACTTCATCTGATTGGTTTGGGGCTTAAAAATAAAATGCCGGAGCTCAAATGGATTGCCGATTTCCGTGATCCATGGACAGAAATTTCTTATTATAAACATCTGAAATTAACCAAAAGTTCAGATAAAAAACACCGCCAGCTGGAAAGTGCTGTATTTAAGAATGCGGACATTACCTTAGCGACAAGTTATACTGATGCTGAAAATTTCAGCAAAGCGGGAGCTAATGCCGTTTGTATTACGAATGGATTTGATGAAAGTGATTCAAGCGAAAAAGCAGAAGAACAAAAAAATTCTCAAATTGAACAGGCATTTACGCTAAGCTATATCGGGGTTTTGGAACAGCTGAGAAACCCTGAAAATCTTTGGAAAGCACTTGACGAACTGGTGAAAGAAAATCCTGAATTTGCAGCTGATTTTAAGTTGAAATTTGTAGGAAGAATAGATGATAAAATCCTTCAGGCTATCGAAAATTCAAGTCTGAAAAATCATATCCTGAATCTCGGATATCTTGCCCATGGGAAAGCTGTTGAAGAAATGCAAAATTCAGATTTGCTTCTTATCACCAATTTCCCGAATGATTCTTCAAAAGGAATTATCCCCGGAAAGATATTTGAATATCTGGCTTCAGGAAAACAGATCCTGTCATTCGGTCCGGACAAAGCGGATGTTGCAAAAATTCTCGAAGAAACGCAGGCAGGAAAACATTTCAGTTATCAGGATACTGAAACCATTAAAATGTTTATTCTTGAAAAATATGAGCTGTGGAAAAACGGCAGTCTTCGTGAAAACACCCAGCATATTGAACAGTTTTCAAGAAAAAATCTTACAAAGCAACTGACTGAAGTTTTGAAATAAAAAAAGAAAGGAAGTTGGAGGCTGAAAACTGGAAGTTTATTCCATTTACCAGCTTCTAACTTCTAACTTCTAACTTCTAACTTCTAACTTCTAACTTCTATATCGTCCACTGGTCATTCACAACAGCAATCAGGTAATATTTACCCTGAAATTCTTCAAATACAAAACGAACGGTTTTCCAATCCATTTCGCTATATTTTTCTGTTCCTTTGATATAATTTTCCGTGAAATCAGCTTTAGGATAAATCTCCTTTAAATTATTCAGGGAATTACCTCCTCCGATAAATTTATTCAGTGAATATTGTGATGTTGTAAAATCTTTAGAAAACACCCATTTACCAAGATAATCATTAATTGTTGCTTTATAAAGATCACCTGAGCCATCTTGTGCACCCCAGGTAAACAATGTTTTGGTAGGCTGGTATTTTTCAAAATCTGCTTTAGAAAAATGCTTGTCCTCCTTCAGATTAACAAAAGCATACATTGAAAACCGGACTCCTTTTTGCGGATGAATTAAGGATGCAAAAGTTGCATAATCTTTAGCTTTCAGTGCTTTCAGCACCTCATCATTAGCCTGCTTTAAAACAGCTTCTTTCTCAGCATTACTCTGAACAATACCTGCACTGTCTGTTTTATTTTGTGCGATGGAATCTATTTCACCGGGAACAGGTTTTCCGGCTTCTTTTTTACAGGCGACAATCATAGTCAGGGCGAATACCGCAATCAATACTTTTTTCATAGTTTACATTTTGAAATTGGTAAAAAACACCAAAACTGATGCCAAGCACTAGAAGAAGTAAACAATCACAAATTCATCATTCATTATTGATAATTTATAATTTCAGTCGTACATTTGTTAGATGGAAATGTTGGATATTCTGATTATCGGGGCCGGACCCATCGGTTTAAACTGCGCCCTTGAAGCTCAAAAAAACAATCTTAGTCATGTAATTATAGAAAAAGGAACGATTGTCAACTCACTATACAATTACCCTTTATATATGCGTTTCTTCTCTACTGCAGAAAAACTGGAAATTGATGAAGTGCCATTTATTTCTACGGCTCCAAAGCCGGGAAGACAGGAAGCTCTGGAATACTATCAGGGTATTGCAAGACAAAAAAATCTGAATATCAATCTTTATGAAAGGGTTTTGAATATCTTGAAAAAGGATGAAATATTTGAAATCAAAACTACCAAAGCAATTTATCAGGCTAAAAATGTAGTTATTGCTACCGGTTTCTATGATATTCCTAATCTTATGAATATTCCAGGAGAAAATCTTCCGAAGGTCAAACATTATTATACCGAGCCTTATCCTTACGCACAACAGAAAATTGTAGTAGTAGGATCAAGTAATTCTGCTGTAGATGCTGCACTGGAAACCTACAGAAAAGGAGCTGAAGTAACGATGATTGTCCGCCATGCTGAGATTTCAAAAAGTGTAAAATATTGGGTAAAACCGGATATTGAAAACAGAATTGCCGAAGGGAGCATTAAAGCCCATTTTAATGCCGAAATGATGGAAATTAAAGAAAATTCTGTTGTTTTTAAAGATGAGAAAGGAGAAACTCATGAAATTGACAATGATTTCGTACTGGCTATGACCGGCTACCTTCCGGATTTTGATTTCCTGAGAAATTCAGGGATTGAACTTCATGGAGATTGTCTGAATCCTTTTTACCATCCTGAAACCATGGAAACCAATATTTCTAATCTCTATCTTGCAGGAGTAGTTTGCGGAGGGAAAGACACTCACCTCTGGTTCATTGAAAACTCCAGGATTCATGCGAATATGATTATTAATTCGATTATTTCAAAATCTTAATTTTCAACAACTAATATATAATAAAAGGGTTCGGGCAATTTCTACGAAATTGCCCGAACCCTTTTATTATAAAACTCACGAATTAAAAGTATTATACAATCCCTTCTTCAGCTTCAGTTTTATTTTTATCCCCAAGCATCCACGGAATGATAAAATAAAAACCAATGGCAATAAATACGGCAAGCAGCCCGGTTCCGATCCATAATACATTAAATCCTGCCTTTTCTGCAATCAGTGTTCCTATATAAGGCGTAATGATAAATGCAATGGAAAAAGACATTCCGTTCAATCCCATATAAGCTCCTTTATTGTTTTCTCCCGAACGTAATGCTGTAATAGTAGACATAAATGGAAGTGTCCATATTTCTCCCACACAAAGCAATGTCATAGACAACACAAGGGTAATTATACTGTAATCAAATGCCAGCATTGCATAGGAAACACCACACAGGAAAGTTCCGAACAGCATTGTAAAGGCTAAAGTAAAATACTTTTCAGCGATCTGTACCAATCCCATTTCCAACAATACAATCAGGAAACCGCTGTATCCCAGAATGTATCCGATATTTTGCTGACTTAAATGTGCTGTATCCTTATAAAATATGGTCAGAGTACTGAACAACTGAAAGAAACATATGGAAAACAGCATACAGAATACACAGTAAATCAAAAATTTACTATCGCGGTAAGGAGAACTTTCTTTTTTAATAATGATCACTTCTTTTACTTTTTTCGCTTTCTCTTTCGCCAGTCTTGCACGGCCTTTAAAGAACCAGATATACATTAATCCCGCCAGCAAAGCAGCCAGTGCATTACTGAAAAACAGAAATTCATAAGAAATAGCCGACAAAATACCACCCAGCGCAGGACCAATAGAAAACCCAAGATTTACGGCCATACGGTTCAGTGAGAAAGCTCGGGTAATATTTTCAGGTTTTGCATATTTGGTAATCGCCACCGAGTTCGCAGGACGAAAAGTTTCGCTTACAATACTTTGGGCTAAAATAATTCCCGCCAGACCAGCTTCAGTAGTAAAGAGAGGAATCATACAGAATAAGGGCACACTGAGAAGTAAGCTCAGACTCTGTACCCTGTACTCACCTATTTTGTCCGTAATCATTCCACCTAACCATGATCCGATAACCGAACCTATTCCAAAAAAGCTCAGTACAATTCCGGAATTTTCAATACTGAAATGCAAATGATTCGTCATATAAACTCCCAGAAACGGAAGTACCATAGAACCGGCCCTGTTGATGAGCATTACCAACGCCAGCATCCAACTCTCCTGCGAGAGTCCTTTAAAAGAACTCGTATATACGTTAATGAGTCTCACAATAATATTTTGGGGAATTTGAAAGTGCAAAATTAGATAAAAATAAGCCAAAAAGCCCTTATTTAAACCTCTTTTTTATCAATAACATCTCTTACAACACAATTTCAAATACATCCTGAATAAAATGTTTTTTTAACATATAAAACCAAAAAACTTTCATAAAAATCGTAAATTGCAGTAACAACAAGCGTTTACAAACTAAAAATACTTAAAAACACAATAAAAATTTAACCGATACTGAGAATGGTAACCTACGAAAATTTACATGACACGCTATCCTTTTACAGTATTGACTGCCGGCAATCCTACTATATTTCTTCCGGAAAACCCATTTTTGAATTTCCAAAGGCTCCCTTCAGAATGGATTACTATGCGCTGTGTGTCTGTACTGCCGGAGAAATCAATATTGAGATCGATCGTCAGAAATATAAAGTAGATGTTCACAGTTTTCTTATCGCTGCACCATCTACGATTGTAAAATTTGGAAAAACCAGCGATGATTTCACAATGAAACTGCTGTTCTTTGACAAGAATTTTCTGATTAAAAATATCTCCAATCCTTTCATCATCGAGAAAATGAATCTTTTCTCTAAAGGTTCCTACAGCATTATAAAGACTTGTGAAAAAAACTCATCACTCCTTCAGAACCTTCTGGATTATCTTGATAAAAAATCTCAGAAGGAAGGGAAGTTTACAGAAGAAATTATACGCACTATTATTTTCAATCTGCTGCTGGAGACCGCTGAGATTATAGAACAGCAGACTTCTGCAGATCCGGCAAAAAAAGAAGAAAAAAAAGATCTCTATCTGAAGTTCGGCAAGCTGATCAGAGAAAATATCAACCGGGAACGAACCGTTCAGTTTTATGCGGATCAGCTTCATGTTTCCAATAAATACCTCATTGAAATCATAAAAAAAGCAAGCGGAAAAACACCTCATGAAGTGATTGATGAAGCCTTACTGAAAGAAGCTTATGTCATGCTCGGAAATCCTGATATGACGATTTCTGAAATTGCGTTTGAGTTACAATTTAATTCCGCCTCGGCATTTGGTCGTTTCTTTAAAAAACATACTACACTTTCCCCGTCAGAATACAGAATAAAGGAAAATATTCAATCATGAGAATTTGGGGATAATAATTCTGAACTTGGGGATATACATCGCTTTGTGAATAGAGCTACCTTTATACTGTTAATTAAAAACAATACAAAATGAGTACGATCAATTCAAAATTCGACAAAGTTTTAAATGCCTCTGACCAGTTCGGAAACGTAAACCACGAACCGGATTCAAGTAAAGAGGTTCAGATTAACACTCCTGAAAAAACAATGCCTTTTTCCGATCAGATCGGAAATTATCAACGTAACAAAGGTATTCCTTTACAGTCTTACGAAAACAGTAAAATCTATATTGTAGGAAGCGGAATTGCGGGTATGTCTGCCGCTTATTATTTTATCCGTGATGGCCGTGTACCAGGCAAAAACATTATTTTCCTTGACCAGCTGAATGTGGAAGGCGGATCTCTGGATGGAGCCGGTAACGCAAAAGACGGTTACATCATTCGTGGAGGTAGAGAAATGGATATGACCTATGAAAATTTATGGGACATGTTCCAGGATATTCCTGCTTTGGAGCTGCCTGCACCTTACAGTGTATTGGATGAATACCGTCTTGTTAATGACAACGACCCAAACTATTCTAAAGCAAGACTGATCCACAATCAGGGACAGATCAAGGATTTCAGTAAATTCGGATTGGAGAAAAAAGATCAGCTGGCGATTGTAAAACTACTGCTAAAGAAAAAAGAGGAGCTGGATGATCTTACCATTGAAGATTATTTTTCTCCATCTTTCCTCAACAGTAATTTCTGGTTCTTCTGGCGTTCTATGTTTGCCTTCGAAAACTGGCACAGCTTACTGGAACTGAAACTCTACATGCACAGATTCCTCCACGCCATTGACGGAATGAAAGACTTCTCATGTCTGGTATTCCCAAAATACAACCAATACGATACGTATGTAACTCCATTAAAAAACTTCCTGGTTGAAAAAGGAGTACAGATCCAGTTCAATACATTGGTAAAAGATCTTGATATTCATATCAATACGGAAGGAAAAACCGTTGAAGGAATCATCACTGAACAGAATGGAGAGGAAGTAAGAATACCCATCGGTAAAGATGATTACGTTATCGTAACGACCGGGTCTATGACTGAAAGTACATTCTACGGAGACAATAATACCGTTCCTGAAGTTACCATAGACAACAGCAGCGCCGGACAAAGTGCAGGATGGAAACTTTGGAAAAATCTGGCTGCAAAATCTGAAGTGTTCGGGAAACCTGAAAAATTCTGTAGCCATATTGAAAAATCTTCATGGGAATCTGCTACATTAACCTGCCGTCCTTCTGCTTTTACAGAAAAACTGAAAGAACTGTGTGTAAATGATCCTTATTCAGGAAGAACAGCTACCGGAGGTATTATTACCATTACAGACTCCAATTGGGTAATGAGTTTTACCTGCAACAGACAGCCACACTTCCCTACTCAGCCGGATGATATCCTTGTAGTATGGGTATATGCCTTGTTGATGGATAAAGAAGGTAATTATATTAAAAAAACAATGCCTCAATGTACAGGAAACGAAATTCTTGCCGAACTGTGTTATCACCTTGGAATGACTGATCAACTGGATAATGTCATAGAAAACACCATTGTACGTACAGCGTTCATGCCTTATATTACGTCTATGTTTATGCCTAGAGCGATGGGAGACCGTCCGAGAGTAGTTCCTGAAGGATGTACCAACTTAGGTCTTGTAGGACAGTTTGTAGAAACCAATAATGATGTTGTCTTCACTATGGAAAGCTCTGTGAGAACGGCGAGAATAGCGGTTTACAATCTTTTGAATCTTAACAAACAGGTTCCGGACATCAATCCATTACAATATGATATCAGACATTTATTAAAAGCTACTCAAGCTCTTAATGATTATAAACCCTTCTTAGGAGAAGGAATTTTAAGAAAAATATTGAAAGGAACCTATTTTGAACACATCCTTGTCAACCGTCCGGAAGAAAAAGAAGAACACGAATCTTTCCTGACCAGATTTCAGGAATGGGTAAAAGGAGTAAAAGATTGAAAATATTAGCTTACAAAACAATAGTTTTAAAGTAGTACATACTTTATTTTTAACGCAAAGGTTTAGAATTATAATAATGTATTAGAGGGAGCAAAGAAGAGAATCAACAAGTTGATTTGATGAAGCGTACTTTGCGAAGCAGATTTATCTGCCTTTGCCCTCTTGAAATAGTAATCAGTTCTTATAAATCTTTGCGTTAAAAAAACAAACAACTATTCTAAAACAGATATAAAAATAAATCTCATGGATTTTAAAAATATAACGATAGCAGGAAGTGGTGTATTGGGATATCAGATCGCCTTCCAGACTGCCTATCACGGTCTCAACGTTACCATATATGATATCAATGATGAAGTATTGGAAAAAGCCAAAGGTAAATTTACTGCGTTAAGTGAAGCTTACCAGAAAGATTTGGGAGCAACTAAGGAGCAACTTGATGCCACATTTAAAAATATCAATTATTCATCAGACCTTGCTGAAGCCGTAAAAGATGCCGATCTTCTGATAGAAGCAGTTCCCGAAGATCCAGCCATCAAAACGGAGTTCTACCATAAGCTGGCTCAGGTAGCCCCTGAAAAAACAGTTTTTGCCACAAACTCCTCTACCCTTCTTCCAAGCCAGTTTGCAAAAGATACAGGAAGACCAGAGAAGTTTGTCGCCCTCCATTTTGCCAATGAAATCTGGAAACATAATACCGGAGAAGTGATGCGCCACCCGGGAACTTCACAGGAGGTATTTGATGCAGTCATCCAATTTGCAAAAGATATAGGAATGGTTGCTTTACCTATCCAGAAGGAACAACCTGGGTATATTGTCAATTCATTACTGGTTCCCTTGCTTGGCGCAGCAGTCAATCTCTGGGTTGATGAAGTATCAGATATAGAAACAATTGATAAGACATGGATGGTAGCTACAGGTGCACCAGCAGGGCCTTTTGGTATTCTGGATGTTGTGGGAATTACAACAGCTTATAATATTAATAAAATGGAAGCTGAGGAAACTCAGGATCCATTAAAGATCAAAGCTGTAGAAAAATTAAAAGAAGAGTATATTGATAAAGGAAAACTGGGAGTATTGACAGGGGAAGGGTTTTATAAATATCCTAATCCTGCGTATCAAGACAAAGACTTTTTGAAATAGGATCTTATACTTCAGATTTTAAACTATTAAGGTAAAATCAGGACTTCATTTGGAGTCCTGATTTTCGTTTATCAAATATTTTAAAGAGTCATTTTAGTTTATAAAATTGTATGTTGGAAAACGCAAAGACACCGGTTTATTTTTCAAACCGCTTTTAAGGCGCCAGGATTTTATCTCAGATAAAATTAAAGGCTGTTGATCTTAAATCTTCTCGCAGATTTTGCAAATTAAGCAGATGATAACAGAAAGTTTACTTCTGCGTAATCTTTTTACTCTGTGAGAACATCATAACATATTATTATTTACTATTTCATGCTGGAAATCTTTCATTTCCTTGCGCCTTAAAAAATAATCACTATGTATAAACTTCTTAGCGACTTTGCGTTTTCCAACAGAAATAAAGTAGAATTATGATTAGGCTTTGGTTTATCACATGCTATTAAAATAATTGTGACTTATAAAACTATAGGTTGGAAAACGCAAACACGCAAAATTATTTTTTCTAATCGTTTTTAAGGCGCCAGGATTTTATCTTTGATAAAATTGTATAATCTTTATTCCTGGAGATAAGAATAGTGATTGAATAAACATTACACTTGCCGGAAATCTTCGATTTCCTTGCGTCTTAAAAATAATCACTATGTATAAACTTCTTAGCGTCTTTGCTTTTTCCAACAGAAACAAAAAAGCAGAACTCCAAATGAAGTTCTGCTTTTGTTTATGATCTATTCCTGAAAATTATTCAGGTTTATAAGAATCTTTCAACGTTACTGTACGGTTAAATACCAACGTATCTTCTGTAGAATCCTGATCTTTTGTAAAGTACCCGATTCTCTGGAACTGTAATGGTTCTCCCACAGCAACTTCTTTCAGACTTGGTTCAGCAAATCCCTTCACTGTAGTTACAGACTCAGGATTGATGAAGTTTAAGAAGTCTACATCTTTTTCCGCATCAGGCTGCTCCACTGTAAACAGTTGGTTGTAGATTCTTACTTCTACAGGAATAGCATGTTTTGCAGACACCCAATGTAAAGTTCCTTTTACTTTTCTCAAACTCTCCTCTGTTCCACTTCCTGACTTACTTTTCTCATCATAAGTCGCATAGATGGTAGTAATTTCACCATTTTCGTCTTTCTCTACTCTTTCAGCTTTGATGATGTAAGCAGATTTTAAACGAACTTCTCCACCTAATTTAAGTCTGAAGAATTTATTGTTTGCTTCCTCTTTGAAGTCCTCACGTTCGATATAGATTTCTCTTGAGAATGGTACTTCTCTTGTTCCTGCATTTTCCTGTTCAGGATTATTTTCAGTTTCTAACCATTCTTCTCTGTCTTCCGGATAGTTTTCGATCACTAATTTTACAGGATCTACTACGGCCATTACGCGCTTGGCAACCTTATTCAGGTCTTCACGTACGCAGAAATCAAGCAGCTGGATTTCGATAAGATTTTCTCTTTTCGCCACCCCAACTTTTTCAATAAAGTTTCTGATGGAGGTAGGAGTAAATCCTTTTCTTCTCATTCCAGAAATAGTAGGCATTCTAGGATCATCCCATCCGGTTACCACTCCTTCTGCTACCAGTCTCTGTAGCTTTCTTTTGGAAGTAATCATATAGGAAACATTCATCCTCGCAAATTCTCTCTGCTTGTTTTTCACCCTTCCTTCTTCATAAACCTGATCCAAATACCAGTTGTACAATGGTCTGTGATTTTCAAACTCCAAAGAACAAAGTGAATGTGAAACCTGTTCTATATAATCAGACTCGCCATGAGCCCAGTCATACATTGGATAAATTTTCCAGGCTGTACCCGTTCTGTGGTGAGGCTTATTCAAAATTCTGTACATCACAGGGTCACGCATATTCATATTGGGTGAAACCATGTCGATTTTTGCACGAAGAGACATTGAACCACTTTCAAATTCTCCGTTTTTCATCCTTTCGAATAAATCCAAAGACTCTTCAACAGGACGATTTCTGTATGGTGATTCAATTCCCGGTTCTGCAGGATTTTTTCTTTGCTCGGTAATCACTTCAGACGGCTGCTCATCTACGTAAGCCTTTCCTTCTTTAATTAACCGCACGGCCCAATCGTAAAGCTGCTGGAAGTAATCTGATGCATACAAAACTTTATCCCATTTGAAACCTAACCATTCAACATCTTTCATGATAGAATCTACGAATTCCTGTTCTTCTTTTTCAGGGTTCGTATCGTCGAAACGGAGGTTTACGGGAGCATTGTATTTTTCACCCAGCCCAAAGTTGATGCAGATGGCTTTTGTATGTCCTACATGCAGATAACCATTGGGTTCAGGTGGAAAACGGAAACGGATCTGATCTCTTTTCAGGCCGTTTGCCAAATCATCTTCTATAATTTGCTCAATAAAATTGAGTGATTTTTTTTCTTCTTCCATTAAAGTAGCTTTTATTTTTTAGCAAAAAAAGTTTCACAAAGTTACGGAAAAATAAGCTTTTGTAAAAGTGATAATTTAAAAGCCTTATCTGTTGTATTCCAATATTTTTCACTAATTTCGGAAAGCTAATACCATTACAACCAATTACCTCTCATGGCCGTTTATATCTTAAGCAACCGGAAAATTATCCGGCACAAAGGCGAAAGAGTAGACTCTTTTTCCAACGAAGAATACTCGATTCCTAATTTCAGGATCGCTAAATGTGATTTTGATAATCTTAAGGAGCCTACCGCGCAGGACAAAAAGAAAAAAGACTATACCAACAGAAACATTTTAAATTACAAGCTTTTTTCTGAACCCGAAAAACAGGGTTATGAAGAAGTCTTAGACGTTCTGTTGAGCGAAAAAGGGATAAAAAAATCCTCTCTTACAGCTAATAATCTGGGCGGAACGCAAAGAATGTTTTATGAATTGTACAAAAACATGTCTTCTACCAAAGACAGAAGTGATGTCCTTATATTCATCCATGGTTATCTGTATGATTTTGATGATGAGTTAAAAGCTATACTAGATCTTAAGAAAATATTTATTGATAATCCGGCCTCTCCTGTAGAACATATCTTATTTGTAAGCTGGCCCGCTTCCGGCAGTATGATCCCGTTGAGTTATTTTGATGATAAGGCTTCCAGCATCAATTCCGGAACCTCTCTGGTGAGATTGTTTTACTTCTATACGCAGTTTTTAAAAGATATTTTTTCCAACCGGGATCTTGCTCCCTGTAATCAGAGGATACATCTTATGGCTCACTCTATGGGAAACAGGGTACTTCAAAGTATGTTATACAGTCTTAAAAGAGAAAATATACTTCGCGTTATCGATCAGGTTCTCCTGCTGAATGCCGATGTAAGTTATAAAGTATTTGAAGATTCCGAGGATTCATTTAATAAACTGCCTTTATTAGCCAACAGGATTTCCATTTATTTAAACAGACAGGATATTATTCTGGGGGCTTCTCAGTTTACGAAAAATATACTTACCCCAAGACTTGGTAAAAATGGCCCGAGCGATATTGCTCATTACAAAGACATTGTATCCGTTATTGACTGTACCTTCGTAAAGGATGATCTTCTAAACAGCCTTAAATATGAAGTAGGAAATCATTGGGGATACCTTTCAAGCTCGCAGGTACAGAATGATATTTTTCAAAATTTATATGGAATCGACAGAAATCTTATCAGCAACAGATCCCGGGATAACGAAAATATATTCACAATTATTTCTTAACAAATAATTAAAATAATTCATAAAAAATAAACTCTATGTTAAAATTAGCCCTGATTTAAAGTATGGCACAAAGATTGCTAATTCAAACATTAGGGAATTACAAATTTTAATTATGGGACAGATTAAAAAAAGGTTTTCTGATATATTAAACTATATAAAGAAAGCCATTTTCGTAAAAGATGTGATTTAATTGAGTAACAACCTCTAAATCAACAAAATATTCGATCTATACCTGCCAGGTCTTCCTACAGACCGGATTGAAAAAAAATTCAAGCGTTCTGAACAGGAAGGGATTGTCAGAGTAAAAACTATAACCTTCCCCAATCCATATTCCACACTACTCAAATATTTCAAAGGAATTAAATACTATTACATAATTCCCCAAATGTTATATGAGTCAAAAAAATTTCGACATTTACTTGTTAATCAAAGAAAATCAATAATATGAAAAATAAAGTAAAATCAAAAGGGGAGAATTAAAACCCATTCAAGGAGGAAGACCACCACTTGGATGCAACAACTGGAATCCGGCAGCGATGTGCTGCAGATCATGGGCCCCTGACTACTGTGGCCAGACTACATGTCCAGATTCACCTCCACTATGATGCTAATTACCTCTTAACAATTATATTTTGAACCACAGCAACTCATTTCTGAGTTCTAAATCGGATTCAAAATTATTGACAAATAAAGCTCCAGTGCCTAAACCTTGAGGCATTGGATTTTTTTTGGTAAATGTATATTGAGCAATGGCATTTAATCCGATATTACTTTCCAGCGCTGAAGTAATCCACCATCCGATTTTCTGATTTTCCGCCAGAGAAATCCATTCATCAGAACCTGAAAAACCTCCTACTAAAGCAGGTTTCAGAATAATATACTGAGGGTTTATTGTTTCTAAAAGCTGTTTCTTTTTTTCAGGATCAATAATTCCGATCAGTTCTTCATCCAACGCAATTGGAGTAGGTGTTTTTGCGCATAGCTCAGCCATATCATTCCAGTTTCCAGCTTTGATTGGCTGTTCAATAGAATGAATATGAAGATCAGCAAGCTGTTGCAAAACAGTGACTGCTTCCTCTTTACCGAATCCACCATTGGCATCCACACGAAGTTCCAGCTGGTCTTTGGAGAATTTCTCTCGTAATTTCTGAAGAATAACATGCTCAGACTTCCAATCGACACCAATTTTTAATTTAATGCAATGAAATCCTTTATCCAGCTTTTCCTGAATCTGTTCTTCCATATAGTCTGCGTCGCCCATCCATATCAGACCGTTGATGGTAATCGAAGATTTTCCTTCGGTAAATTCACCAGGAAAATAAAGACTGCCACCATATTTCAGATTCTGAATTGCCTGCTCGTATCCAAACCAGATGGAAGGAAATTCTTTCAGTTCGTCTTTCAAAAAGTCAGCATCCTGATTGATATTTTCACAAAGCCATTTCAGTTTTTCTTCATAATCAGGTCTGTCATCAAAACTCAGTCCTCTGAAAACAGCGCATTCCCCTACTCCTTTTCTTCCTTCTTCGGAAATAGTCAGAATAAAGGTCTCTTTATCAAGCAAAACGCCGCGAGATGTTCCACTCGGGCGTTTAAATTGTAATAAATATTGTAAGTATGTTGCTTCCATTTATTTCACGCTGTCGATACGCATAAATTCTTCAGCTTTTTCCACCATTTCAATACTTCCGCAGAAGAAAGGAATTCTTTGGTGAAGTTCAGTAGGTTCTATTTCAAGAATTCTTCTGAATCCGTCAGTTGCTTTTGCTCCTGCCTGTTCTGCAAGGAAGGCCATTGGATTACATTCGTATAAAAGTCTTAATTTACCATTCGGAGCCTGTGAATAAGAAGGATAGATATAAATACCTCCTTTCAGCATGTTTCTGTGGAAATCTGCAACCAAAGATCCGATATATCTTGAAGTGTAAGGGCGGTCACCTTCTTCCATCTGACAGTATTTAAGGTAATTTTTTACTCCCTGAGGGAACTTGATATAGTTTCCTTCGTTAATAGAATAGATTTTACCTGTTTTTGGGAAAGTCATATTAGGATGAGAAAGATAATATGTTCCCAAAGATGGATCTAATGTAAATCCGTTTACTCCGTTACCTGTTGTATAAACAATCATGGTAGATGAACCGTAAATAACATATCCTGCTGCAATCTGATTGATCCCTTTCTGTAAAAAATCTTCAAGCTGTACGGGAGTTCCCGGCTCAGTCACTCTTCTGTAGATAGAGAAAATAGTTCCTACAGAAACATTAACATCAATATTGGAAGATCCGTCCAGAGGATCAATTAATACAACATATTTGCTCAAATGTCCGTTTTCACCACATTTAATATCAATAAAGTCATCATTTTCCTCAGAAGCAATACCACAAACAACCTCTCTCTGAGACAAAGCCGTAATAAAAATTTCGTTAGCAATCACATCTAGTTTCTGCTGCTCTTCTCCCTGAACGTTCTGGTTTCCTGCAGCTCCTGTAATATCTACAATTCCGGCTTTATTTACTTCTCTGTTTACCACTTTCGAAGCCAATCTTATTGCACTTAGAAGACGAGAAAATTCACCTGTAGAATACTGAAAATCGTCCTGTTTATCTATAAGAAATTCTCCTAAAGTCTGTAATGGTTGATTTGACATATTTTTCTTTTTACGTTTTGCCCAAATTTCGGAAAATTTATTGCATTAAGAAAATTTAATTAAAAAAGAGATTAACCACTGTATTTCAACACAATACAAGTCAAAATCAACATAATACCTGGCCATTATTAAAAATTACATCTCCAAATTTGTTTGCTAAGACCCACAAAAAAATTAAATTATTTCATTATTTGTTGATTTTAAGGAAATCTTAATTCTATCTGCGCAACAGACTATTTCATATCTCGTTGTAAATTTATAATTTTGACGTCCGTAAAAAACTCATGTATTTTTTTATCTAACAATTTTATTTTTAACAATTTAATGAAAATTTTCAAGTTTGGTGGAGCATCGGTAAAAGATGCTGACAGTGTAAAAAACGTGTCCATGGTTCTAAAAAGCCAGGGATTTGCCAAATGCCTGCTGGTGATTTCAGCAATGGGCAAGACGACAAACGAGTTGGAAAAAGTTGTTGAACTTTATTTCAAAAAAGAAAACTATCAAACTGAGATTGAAAAGATAAAACAAAAACACATGGAAATTGCGGAAGGACTTTTTCCTGAAAATCATGCAGTTTTCGCCGAAATAAGCCTTTTTTTTGATGATATTGATTCTTTTTTAAGAAGAAATAAATCTCCTAATTACAACTTCGTATACGATCAGGTAGTAAGCTGTGGAGAAATGATTTCAACTAAAATTGTGAGTGAGTATCTGAATGAAATCCAATTTACAAACCAATGGCTGGATGCAAGAGATTATGTAAAAACGGATAATTCTTACAGAGAAGGTACAGTAGACTGGATAAGAACGGAAGAATTTATTTCCCACCTAAATCCTGAAATCTGCTATGTAACACAAGGGTTCATTGGTTCTGACGACAATAATTTTACAGTGACATTGGGAAGAGAGGGTTCTGACTACTCTGCCGCTATTTTCGCTTACTGCCTGAATGCTGAAGCGATGACGATCTGGAAAGATGTACCTGGAGTAATGACAGGAGATCCAAGAAAGTTCAATGATGTGACTCTTCTTTCCAACATCTCTTATGAGGAAGCTATTGAAATGGCTTATTATGGTGCAAGTGTTATCCACCCAAAAACATTACAGCCGCTACAGCAAAAAAACATTCCTTTTTATGTAAAATCTTTTGTAGAGCCTACCAAAGAAGGAACAAAAGTGGGTGCTTCCGATAAAAATCAACAGGAAGAATCTTATATTCTGAAAGAAAACCAGGATCTTTTGAAAATCTCTACCAGAGACTTCTCTTTTATCGCAGAAGATCACATGAGCCTGATTTTCGGATACTTATCCAAATATAAAATTAAAGTTTCCCTGATGCAGAATTCTGCAATCTCTCTGGCATTGTGCCTAGAGGATAAATTTAATCATATTGATGAGCTCAACGAAGAGCTTCAAAAAATTTTTAAAACCGAAGCAATTAAAAATGTATCTTTATTCACAGTAAGAAATGCGAAGAAGGATCACATTGATAAATTTTACCATGAAAAAAATGTATTATTGGAACAAATCTCCAAGAATACTCTTCAAATGGTAACACAATAATATTAATTGCGACTAAACACACATGAGTTTAATTTCGAAAAACGATCTGATCAAAGCTTCCGGCTTAAGTAAACTTGGGTTCCTCAAGAACCCGGTAGCATCTGCTGTGATGAGCATTGCTAAAATAAACGAAGTAAATAAATTATACGATAAATTAAAAGATAAGGAAGGCAAAGACTTTTTCGACTCATTTGTGAGAGAAAGAAACCTAAGCTATGTAGCTTTTGAAGAGGATCTGGCAAAGATTCCGAAAACGGGACCATTTGTTTTGGTTTCCAATCACCCGCTGGGTGCTATTGACGGGATTCTGATGTGCAAGATCTTATCAGAAGTTCGTCCCGATTTCAAGGTAATGGGGAATTTCCTATTGGAAAAGATCAAACCTATGGAGCCTTATGTAATTGCTGTAAACCCTTTTGAAAACAGAAAGGAGGCTTACAGCAGCTCGTCGGGAATGCGTGAAACGCTCAAGCATTTGCAAAACGGAGGCTGTGTAGGTATTTTCCCGGCTGGAGAAGTTTCTAATAAAAATAATCCTTACGGGGAAATTTTAGATAAGGAGTGGGAAAAAACAGCGCTTAAGCTAATCAGAATGGCTAAAGTGCCGGTAGTTCCCATGTATTTCCATGCTAAAAACAGCAGACTTTTCTATCAGGTAGCTAAGCTTCACCCGAATTTACAGACATTGATGCTTCCTGCAGAAATGATGAATGACAGGGAAAAACCTATCAGAATCAGAATCGGACGTCCCATCACCGTAAAGGCAATGGATGAGATGGAAACGATTGAGGAATTGGGAGAGTTTCTGAAACGTAAGGTGTATATGATGAAATCTTACTATGAAAAGAGAAAATCTCTTGCCCAAAGTATCAATCTTCAGAATTTATCCGTAAAGTTCCCTTTATTGAAGGAAGAAAATATTGTTCAGAATATCATTGATGAAACCCCTCTGGAAGACATTATTAAAGATGTTGATAAACTGAGAGGAACTGATAAAATGCTTTTCAGTAACGGAAATTATGAGATCTACTTTACGACTTATGAAGAAATTCCGTCTATTATGAGGGAAATCGGACGTCAGAGAGAACTTACATTCCGTGCGGTAGGCGAAGGAAGTAATCTTCCATTTGACCTTGATGAGTATGACAAACATTACCATCACCTGTTCCTTTGGGACAATGGTGAGAAAAAGCTGGCTGGTGCTTACAGAATGGCATTGGGTAGAGAGGTGATGAAGAAATATGGCATCAAAGGCTTCTATACAAGCTCTTTATTTGAGTTTGAACAGGACATCCATCCTTTCTTCAAAAAGGTAATTGAAATGGGTCGTGCTTACATCTGCCAGGAATATCAGCAGAAACCACTTCCACTCTTCCTTTTATGGAGAGGAATTGTGCATGTATGTCTGAGAAATCCTGATCATAAATTCCTTATGGGTGGAGTAAGTATCTCGAATAAGTTCTCTGAATTCTCAAAATCGCTGATGATTGAGTTCATGCGTTCAAACTATTTTGATTCCGCAGTAGCCCAATATATCACTCCAAGGAATGAGTATAAAGTAAAACTTCGTGACAGGGATAAAAACATTTTCTTTGAGGAAATGGAATCTGACCTCAATAAACTGGACAAGATTATTGATGACCTTGAACCTGAATTGAGACTTCCTGTACTGATCAAAAAATACATCAAGCAAAATGCAAAAGTAATTGCGTTTAATGTGGATCCTAACTTCAATGATGCCATTGACGGATTGATGTATATCAGAATCAGTGATCTTCCGGAAAATACGATTAAACCTGTATTGGAAGAGATGAGCGAGCAGATCAGAAAGGAGCAGGAAAATAATCCGGCTGATAATCAGTAAGTTTTTAACTTTATCCAAAAAAAGTACGATGAATACTTGCTTTGTATACTAAAACTTACTACTTTTGCATCACTTTAAAACAACGAAGTAAGTCAAACAAAAATATAATGGTTTCTTAGCTCAGTTGGTAGAGCAATGGATTGAAAATCCATGTGTCCCTGGTTCGATTCCTGGAGAAACCACTTTAAAACCTCTGATTAGTCAGAGGTTTTTTTGTTTTCTATTTATTCCGATTCATGTTCCATAATTCCCTGAACTCGTACCAAACTAGCTTTTAAATCAGGCAGCCCATAATAATTGTTTTTCTGAAATACTGAAATGACATTTCTATCTTTTACAATACTATTATAAAGTACACTTTCAGCATTCCAAACAGCGCTTCCAGAATTAATACCTGCAAAATTCAAATAAAATGAGTCAACTGTATTACCTATGTAAGCAAGTATCTTGTACTTTTGATCTGATGTAAAATTATTATTGTTTTCCAAAGCATATCCAAAATTCTCTAAGGCAATCAAAAGTCTATTTTCATCTGATTTTGTATGCTCTTTTATATACTTTAAAAGTTCTACCCTTATTTCTAATTCTCCCTTACAGTTTTTAACAAAAATAATATCGCCAATATCGGAAGAGGTTTGATACGTTTTTAAATAATCTTTCATTACAAGATCATTGAACTGTGGTTCCTTAGTAAATCCAAAGTTTTTCATCAGCATCTTGACAAATACTTTATCATGTTCTACTAACCAACTTACATAAGATTTATTATCATTGAATAAGTATTTGTTTCTGGCTACAATTTTTTGAATATTTCTTTTCCGAATTTCATTTAAATTAGCAACATCTTTCCAATGTGGAATTGTAATATTCAAATTATCTATACTTGATTTTCTTGTAATATTAATATTTTCAATATCATTCAATTGAGAGTACTCATTTTTATAATCAATAAGCTCAGGGATATAATAGAAATCTGTAATTAATTTTCTTTGTTTATCAATAAACATCCCTTCATAATCTACTCCATTATTATGAAACATCACTGGCTTTCTTTCACATTTATCCAAAAAATTAACATATAAAAAATTGAGTTGAGAATTTGAATCAACAACTCTCCCAAAAATACTTTTGATTTTTTGACTGAAACCCTCAGCATCCAAAGCGTTAAAACCATTTGATTTCAATAGTTCATTTGCAACTCTTGCTGTCGCTTCTAATTCTGTAGTTTCAAATTGAATTTTTCGTAATCCTGCACCAGCCTCATCAATAGTGTAGGTTGATCCCTGTTTAAGTTGTTTTTTCAAGACATTTTCGACAATATTATCACTCTGATATATTGTACCAATAATAGAATGAATATCTTTTTTTTCTTGTCCGTTATTATTACCACTAACGAATAATAGAGGCACCATCAACACATTTAGTATTTTCATCATATTAAATTTGTGTTTCACAATTAAAAAGAAGCACACCCATTTCTGACTGTGCTTTACATATTATTTTTTAGGATGCTGTTTTCTCCATTCTGTATAATCCATAGGTTGGTATCCCGAACCGCAACTTCCTTCATATTCGCACTCGCCTACATAATAAGCATCATAATCCGCATTATCCCACCATTCTTTAAATTTTGGAAGACTGAAAAAATTATTTTCTTTTATAACCTTAAAATCAGCATCATTCAAAAAATAACGAAGTCTAGCCATCATCTTATTATCATCATTAAATTTTTTATCATAATTATATTGTTCAGCAAAATATGCCAAGTTTGCCATTAGTTTTAATTTTTCGTTTCTTGTAAGGTCAGTGGATTTATCACGCCCCAAAAATTCTAAATAGCTTTTGATATTATCAATAATAAATCTATTTTCAGATGGGTCATTTGGTATGTGTAGTTTTTGTAAAAGCTTAAATGTATCTGCATGCAGTTTGAATTTTCCATTACACACTTTAGCCCAAAAAAGCTTACCAAAATTCCGAGGATCCTTTTCATCAAACGTTGTTTTTTCTATAACCCATTTTAATAAATCAGGATCTTTTGTGTATCCGAAAGTTTTAACTAAACTTTCCATGAAACTTTTATCATTTAAAATAAGCCATTTGAATTGTGGCTTACTATCATTAAAAAGGTACATATTGCGTGCAATAATATATCGTGGAACTTTAATTTTAAAAGAATTATCACCATTAATATTTATTAATTCCTTTAATAAAAGCATTGGAAAAATAAACTGATTATTAGTATTGATAAAAGTATTCTGAGTAGTTGAATAAAGTTCATACTTATTTTGTTCAAGTGTCCCAGGATTGCCATCAAGGTGATTACCAAATACTGTTATGTACCCATTCGTTTGATCAATACTCACGCACTTATTAGAACTATGACTAATTGAAAAAATAGTTTCAACCTTATCGTTAAAGGATTCAGCTTTTGGTTCAACATAACCATTACTGATCAGATCATCATAGATAATAGAAGAAGCTAATTTTAGATCTTCTACATTCAAATTATAAGGATCATCATATTCCACTTCATCAGACTCAATTTTCTCTTGTAGTTTAATATGCTTTTTAATGTTTTCAACATCAATTTCATTTACTTTCTCAGATATTTTATATTGTTTTTCTTTAGAGTTCATATTATTCTCTTGACTTTTGTTATTACAACCAATAAATAATAAAATGAATATAGAAATATTTAAAATTTTCATAAATAAATATTTTAGTTTGTTGAACCTGTATTATTTCCTGTACCAATTCCAAATTTAGCATTAATAATATCTCCATCATCATAATTACTATTATTTCCATCATCATAATAATCTGCTGCAGTTAGTTTATCTTTTTCAGTAGGTGTATAATCTGCTGGAATATAAAATCCCCATAATTTTTTCTTTTTAGAATTACTGGTATATTCATCATAAGAACTAAATTTAACTGTTTGATCCTGGTTTCCTCCAAGAAGTATGTAGGCTCCTTTTTTAGTCATTCCATATAAAAAACCAGTATGCCCCTTCCACTTAGTATTATGTCTGTAGACAACAAGGCATCCAAAAATAGGCTCGGCAATCTGTTTATAGCTTTTCCCAGCAACACTATCAATAGGAGCTAGAGATGAAGCTGATTTAGCATGTTTATATGGTTGATTTGTTTCAGGATTGGTTGTTTGGCCTATACACCAGTTCATATAAGCTGCACACCACGGTCCATTATCAGGATCTGTAGGCTCATATGTATTCCCACAATATCTAAGGTAAGACTTTGCTTTTGAATACATTGGTTCTTTTGATTCCTCACATCCTTTCATTTCTTTTGCAATTCTCAATGCAATAGTCATCCATGGTGCACGATCAGCAAGTTCTGGTAGTATAACAGCCTCTCCATTACAAACATTTTTATCATATTTAAACCATATCTTTAGCTTATCAAAAGCTTCTTTTCTTTCTTTCCATCCATTAGGGTTATCACTCAATTTATGACTTTTAGGATAACCATTGAGCATTTTTGCCTGCAACCAAAAATACTTTTCATCCTCTTCAATGAGCAGACCTAAATCTATCAAATTTTTTCCCAGTCCCTTACTAAAATAATTATGTTTTTCTATTCTTAAGGAATCATATTTTGCATCATCACCAGTCCAAGGAGTATCCCAAATACCAGACTTTTTTTGTTGAAATTCCCAACCGCCAGCATCGACAGCATAATGTAAATCAGATGATATTATATCTGGATTTTTAACAATCTCTTCTTCTTTTCCTACATGTATACCATAAGTTCGATATGGTCCTGGTTCATTATAAAATTTACTATCTTTCCCTTTCACTCCTGTTATTTGTAATATTCCTCTACCTTTATAAACACTTTGACTGGACTTCCAATTACTCCATTCTTCTTTACTTTGTTTAAAAAAGCCTGTTTCACCACACAAATTTGCTAGAAAAGAAATTTTTTGTATACATTTATTTATAGAATATGCTTTAAACATTCTATTTAATTCTAATGTAAGGCTCTTTATACTTTTATCTACAATATCACATTTCTCTGCTATCCCTTGCCATATTTTATTACTTCCTGTAATTGTCTTAATCATATCCTCCATTTCTTGCTCAGTAAAATCACGGTTACAATAGCATGTTTTCTGTTTTCTCACCTCCGCCATTTCCACCACAATAGGCATCACATCATTATCAATAGCTTCAGGTGTTTCTTTTTGGGATACTTTAAGACAACCACTTTCGTAAAAAATAAACTGTTTCCTTAACTCCAGCATTTCTTCTTTCGTAAAAGGAGTTCCGTCTTTTTTATAAGCTTTAATTCCCAGTTTTTCCATATCCTCCGTTCTAACCAAATCGGCTGGAAGTGTACTATTGATCGTAAACTGGCTTTTTTCTATTTTCCAGACTTTCTTTTTGGGATCGGCGGGATCCTGAACCTGACGGGAAACCTGAGCAATGTAGTAATCAAAGTTTTTTGGCGGATTTTTCCATTCTTCTTTTGCAGTGAAGGACACTTCCAGCAGACCGTCTTTTCCGGTTTTTTCTTCGTTATAACTTTGTTTGCTTTCGTGGGTATAGGTGATATGGTCTTTTTCGTTTAGTCCTTCTTTGGGAATCTCTTTCAGAACATCAATTTTCAGAACTTCTTCAGTCATATTAACGGTATGCACCCAAAGTTTGTGGGTTTTACCATAGAAAGTCTGCATACGCTGAATATCTTTACCATCTTCGGTAGAAAACATAATGGAAACGATTTTCTGTTCGGAAGTAATGACCAGTTCTTCATTAGAATCTAAAACTTCCAGATACGTTGTGGTATTGTCTACCACCACAGGTTTCGTTCCCTGAATGGTAATGTTACCAGGAAGCACAATATCTCCAGATGAACTTGCCTGAAGCTCTACCGTAAATACGATTCGGTAAGACGGATTGGGATTTTCCGTTGTTTTTGGTATCGCTGCCAGCAATTTTTTCTTGTAATCGTCATTGGTGGTAATTAGGAAAGAAGCTTTACCTTCATTATTCAACGTGACTGTTTTCTCTTCCAGCATGTATTTGTCTTTCTCTTTATAGAAATCATCGCCTTCACCTTTTACCCAGATTTTTACTTTTAAAGCCTGGTTTTGCAGCCCGTCAATTTCAATAAATCCATAGGTTTCTTCACCAAATCCGCTTTCGGTACGTTTTACACCGGTTCCATAAGCCCACAGCGCTCTTTTTACAGCAGGTTCAGAAACTTTTACTTTCGCTTCTATTTTCTTTCCATCCGTATAATCTCCTGTTAAATAAGCAGAGAGAGTATATTCTCCGAGATCATTAAAGGTAATGGTTCCGTCTCCGTTATTGGTTACTTTATCGGGAACTTCTATTTTTATGGTTTCATTGCCTGCCAGCGTAGCAATTCTTGCCGTTGCTGTATATTTTATTTTTGTTCCTTTCGGAATATTGGCAGCCGGAAGGGTGAATTTATCTATGACATTTTGAATCACCTCAAAATTAAAACAGTCTGATCCGGAAAATCCGGGCTGTTTTCCAGTTCCTAACGGATTAGCGTAGGCTTCAAGTATATACTTTCCAAAATATTGATTACTGGCCAGTTTTGCATCATTATAAAGAAGTTCAGCTACCTTTTTATTGATTGTTCCTGTTCTGAAGGAAGGAGAGTTTTCAAATAAAGCAACTCTTCCTACCCCGTCTTTTTTAAGATACCAATATACAGAAGTCCCTGAAGGCATATAGTTGACATTAAATTTCGAAGCCTGCACTTTGATAGTATCACTGAATCTGAGCAAGCCAGGCTCTCCTTTGACACCCATAACTCCCAGGCTGTTTTCGATTTTAATTTCTACAGATTGCGGTTTGGGATCTGAAGGATCTGTAAAAGCTTCTATGGTATATTTTCCTGCATTTTTAAAAGTGAGAATAACACGATCGCCCGCACCAGCAACGGAAACAAGGTGTAATGAAGAAGCTCCGGAAGAACTGTTGTACAATACTGCATTTCCTTGTTTTATGGTCCAGTGAACCGTATTTACCGGCATAAAGAATCCTCTGTTCAATATTTTTGCCTGATCTGTTGTGCTGTTGAGCTTACGTTCAATCGATAGTGGCAGAGGAATATTAATCAGCGTTGAGGATCCGGGGCTGACAATTTTCTTGACAAAATCCTGTATAACTTCTACATTGAGAGAGCATTTAGCATCACCTGCTTTTTTACCATAAGCTTCCAGCCGGTACTTCCCTTCTGTAAGTCCGTCGAATATTTTACTCATGGACTGGCTGAAATTGCTTCCCAATCCGATAAATGTCTTTATTTTATCTTTTGTTCCTTCCCCTTTGAACAATGCCCAGATAATCTTTTTCTCATCACCTTTGAACAGAGCTTTCAGATCAAGATTATCTCCGCCAAAAGGGTTCATAACAGGAAGAAGCGGGCCATTCATTCCTTTGATATAATAGTAAGTACCATTAAGTTTATCAGTGGGTATCGGTCTTATCATTGAAATGGATGACACAGCTATACTCGCCTCGGACGATGAAGATGAAGGCCATTGCGGGGAAGTATTGGCAACGGAAAACTCATCGGCTTCTTTCACATCGATCTGTGAAACATTGTTGACCTGCCCGGTGGTAGCAAAAGCAATTGTTCCAGGAACACCGTATCCCGGACAATTTCCAGTTGAAGCATCCAACAGGATTTTCATACTCTTGTTGAATTCTACATTTTCGTAATAGTCTTTATATTTGATATTGCACTTACCTTTGCATGGATAGGTTTTTCCATCCGAACCTTTACAATTTCCGAATCCGTTTCCTCCTCCGAAACTATCTGCCTTATCATCAAGATAAGTTGCTACAGGTTTATTCTGTGCAAAATATTTGTTTTTGCCCAGCTTTTTTTTCTGGCTTTTCACTTCCATCGGAACGGCAGTCCCATTGGAGTTGTTGGTTACAGAACTGCTGCAGTACGCAGTAGCTCCTTCTATAATGATGTATCCTTTATCCGCCATGTCATTTGTTCATAAAGTTTAAGTCATTGTGATCGTTTCCCGGTATACTGTTTTTTCTCCATCTGACAATATAAAGTCAGCTTTCTTTTTGGAATACTGTTTTTTGTGAGAGTTGTATTCCATTTCTATATGCAGTCTTATCTGATACTGTCCTGCCTGATACAGATATTTTGTATCTAATTCTTTTTTTATTGTTTCCGGAATTTCAATTTCAGAGGTAAAGAAAGCCTCAAAGCCATATTCTCTCTGTTCTGCAATAATAACTCCGAAACATTCCACATCTCCGATTCCTTTGATATTCCAAACAATGGATTCTTCATTTTTTCCTCCGTTGTCAACATAATAGGGAGCAAACAAAAGAAGATTCCAAAAGGGTTCTTTGCGCTTATTTTTATAAAAATCGGCTTCATCTTCCAGGGCAGACAAATATTGGTTTCTGAAAACATCAACATTCTGGTATTTTTCCTGAAGGTCTGATGTTTTAAGTTTCCAGTTTTCTATATTATTCTGATGATCTGCAGCGCCCAGAAAGTTTCCTTTTTCATCTACTTTTATTTCCAAAGGATAAGAGCTTTTTTCCAACACTTGCAAGATTTCCATGAATTTATTTTCTGAAGGAAAAGGGGAATCTTCTACTTTTTCTATCAGCCAGCTTTTGGTGAGATCTTCATTTACCTTTTCCTGCAGCGTAATGCTAAAAGATGAATAAAATCCTTTTATTTCTCCAAACTGTATTTCAAGAGCATTTTCCACCTTATAATGATGGATTCCTGATGTATATTTCTGAAAAGGTTTTACTCTTGTTTCTACCATGGGATTATTATTTAGAAAAAATAAACAGCACTATTTATCACAGTTTTTGTTTACCACCGTCTCTTCCGGCAGATTGTAGAGGTATATTTTCTCTATTGTTCCTTTTCCACATTTGCTTACGACATAATTGGCTATAAAATCCTGCTGATAATGTGATATTTCTTCTCCTAACAGCTCTCCGGCACTTTCCTTATTGGTGATAAAATATGAAGTATTATTCGTTTTTCTGTAAAAAACAAAGTTGAGTGAAAATGTTTCCGGTTTTATAAGAACCTTATTATTTTTCAATCTGTTTTCTATATACTTAATAATTTCTTTTTTCAGAACACTTTCAGTAGGTTCCGGATTGTCTATAAGTATATAGTATGAAACCTTGACCGCATTTTTATAATAAGCATTGGTAAAAGTCATATGCTCAAGGGGAATAAAGTCATTATGTTTCTTGTCACAGCTCAAGGCTATTAAAAGAAAACATACAACGGTAATCATTTTTATAGATTGTAAATACTTCATTTTTTGTGTAAATCGTTAATCATTTAATATTCTCCCGGTCTTCTTCTGCCCATGTTATGAAGATGATCTTCTCTGCTTTTTTCTTCTTTATATTAATATCATTTTTGCTCTCTTTTAAAAATTAGAATACTTATAACTGATAAAAAAGCCATTATCAAAACAGAATATATCACTGTTGATAAAAATTCTATCATATTTAGCAATATTAGTAATACCATCTCCATACAATTCATCATTTTTATAAAAGGAATGAACAATATACGCTCTTGTTAAAAATAGAAGCTCGAGAAACATTATAATTCCAATGACTATCTTAGATCTTTTATCAATTATCATTCTATTTCTTTTCAGCTATTTCATCTGGAATATTAGTTATTTCATAAGATGTTTCTAAATCATTATATACCTTTTTTGAGTCAGATAAAAGCTTAACATCAATTTCATCATATTGTTTTTTAAAAATTGGATAATGAAGATCTGAAGTAAATTTATTAATGGTTTTATTTTTATCATTTATTATGTAAAACCTTAAACTTGCATAATAGGGCTGATCATAGCTAACATTGACTGTTATATCCTGATTATAATCTCCAAAATAAATGGTTTCATTTTCCAAACTGATTAATATCCTATTTCCTTTCAGATCAATACCGTCTGAATGGTTTATTTTAAAGTTTATTTTCTTGCTAAGCTGATGTACATTTTTATTAAATAATTGGGGAATTTCTCCTACAAAATTTTTAAATGCGACTGTATCAGTAGTGATAGAGCCATTTTCTAAACTATAATTTTCTCTATATCCACCCAGATCCTTATTTTTATTACAGGTTATCAAGATTAGAGTTGTAAAAATTAATGTGAGAAGAGTTTTTATTTTCATAATATTATTTTGGTAAAAATTTTTCATAAGTTGCTGGAACACCTACGGGCCAGGTCCCTGCTTTTACATCCAAATATGCTCCATCCGGATTCCAGATTGCTTTATCTAATTTTATTTCTTTTTTTCTGTATTTATTGTAAGTATCCATATCATTTGGATCCGACTGATATGTATCTTTTAAATCTGTTTTAAAATTTTCCCAAGTTGAACCTCCCTCATCATGATCAGAAGCATAAGTATCCCTATGATTCTGTGTTCCCCATGCATCTTCATACAATGATCTCCTCATATAGCCATAGACTGTTATTTTACCATGATTAGCCATTTTTTGTGCTAAGCTTTTATCTTTAAAAGCATTTGTAGTTGTCTCTGAACTTGTTCCGATACCGGTTCTGCATGCATAAGAATAAAATACAGATGTGTTTCCATCTAAAAAAACAGCTGGATTAACTTTTGAAAAGCTCTTGGCATCAAGTTCCTGCTTATCAGCACCTTTACCTTCGTACCCAAATGCTATTACTCCCTCATTTGTTGTATTTCTTACATAACCATGTGAATATGCAAAAATTTCCTTAACTCTTCTTTTATTATCAAAAGCTGTACTATCCCTATTTCCAGAATTAATAATATTAACAACATCATCTATTGTAGTAACTCTTATCACTGTTAAGCTCTTGTTATGCTTAATTAAATCATTTGTTATTGTTGACAACTGATTTTCGGAATATCCATCAGTAAATAAGGCTACCTTAACAAAGGGGTAATTAGGATATTTAGTACGAACTTTTCTGACTGCTTCCCCGGGAAACATCAGCTTATTTGCAATATTTGTCGAGTGTTGCTCTGTACCTATAATTATTACTACCTCTTCTTTTATTAAATAAACTTCTGCTTTTACATTCGGGCTATATTCTTTAAAAAAGGCATACACTCTCAGTTTAGCAATATTTCTATCCTTCGGTACAGCATAAGAAATCTTCTCTTCACCCGTTACCTGTGGTGCATTAGCTATATTGGTATCATCATATTGTATCGCCCATTTAAGACTCTTCAATTCTGATTTTGTCGGCGTTCTGTTGTATTGAATGGCTTTAAAAAAATAACTTTTCCCTTTTTCTATAATTTTAATCTCTTTTGTACATGCAAAATCTTCATAGCATTTTACAGCCTTTACCTGTAATGGCTTTGTTTGCTCTTTCTCCTGATATTCATCAAATTTCTTCCCTCCTTTCTTCCCATAAAAGGTATTTTCCTGAGGAGATTTAAAATCCAGGGTTCCTTTGGAAGCATCTTTCATAATATGCTCCGCTTCCTTGTAAGATCTACCAAAGACATTTCGTACGATATTTCCGCCTTCGCCTGCCATATTACTGCATTTTTACCTGTTTACCACTATTGATAAGCACTTCCTTGGCGCTTTCTACATTAATCGCATCTTTTGTGCTGATGTAAGAGCCCGCTTCCATATTCTCTGTAATATTTTTAGCAGTAGACTTTCTGCCAGTCTCTGCGGTTTCAATAATATTGCTTGCTGTCAGATTATAATCATCATTAGCCGTTTCTGTGATGTCTTCTCCAGCCATAATATTGATATTCCTCTGAGCAGAAGCAATAATGTTTTTCCCGGCATTGATCTGAACGTTTTCTCCGGCTGTGAAGGTGATATTTTTAGGAGCATTCACCACAATATTCCCCTTTCCGTCCATGAGATAAGTATTTCCACTAGGATCTTCAATGAAGATACTTCCTTCCTGATCGTTAAAAATCACTTTATTACCACTTCTTGTCTGAATAGATTTAAGATGGTTATTAATACTTCCTCCCAACGCAACCTGCCCGTGGAACATTCCTCCCATCGCAAAGGGAAAATCGGGATGATGGTATTCAAAACCGACCATTACCTGATCTCCTACTTCCGGCACAGCTACAAAACCTCTGTTTTGAGTGACCATATCTGTACCTCCGGCATCAGGGCTCATCATTCTGATAAAATGGGTGGTATCCGGGTTTTTCTGCCAGTCGAATCTCACCTGTATTCTTCCCTGGTTAAGTGGATCTGTATTGGAAATAACAGTGGCAACCTGTGGCTCGGCCCTGGGTTGTATAAAATCCGGTTTCGGCATAAAACCTGTTCCTTCAGCAATCGCTTCAAAACTGCCGTTATAATATCCTCTGGCGTTGACTTCATGAGTCACCTCCGTAATAGTAAGTTTTGTAAAGTAAGAAGTCTGACTGGTGTCAGGTTTCCGCATTTCCATATCAGCAAGGCAGCCTGGATACAGAAAAGGAACCGTAGTATTGCCTGCCACCGTAAAAACTTCCACAGCAGCACTTCCGGCAGCACTTTTCTGAGAATCGCTTACATCCACAAACATATTGGCATTGATGGGTACGGGTGAAAGCGAAGGTGTTTTAAAGATGGTATTGTTAAGTTCATAAGCTTTTGAAGGGATTTCTCCCAGATGCCTGATATTATTTTGCGAACCCTCCATTTTAGTATGACTGCTGCTGTTATATCCAAAAAACTGAGGATTGGTATGAACAGCATTCAGCTCTACCTGAACATCTGTTGCATTGCTTCCATAGACAAGACGGATCGGTTTTTCAGAAGGCGGAAGTTTTCCGAAATGAAGGACTTCGCCATCGTAGTAAAACTGTTCTCCGTAGGCTTCGGCTGTTCTTGCAAGATAGTTATAATGGGTCTCGTTATATTGTGAGCTATAATTGATATAGCTTTTATTCTGTGTATCTACTCGGAAATCAAATTTTTCTGATCCAAGGGCTTCTTTAAGTATTTTGTTGGCAATAATTCCTGTATTTACAGCCTGATCACCTCCAAAACTTTGAGTATGCGGAGCAGCATCCATCAAAATCGTAGGACTTTGGCCTCTCAGTACAATATTTCCCAGACTCATTTTTTCCTGGCTGAACGCGGCTTTGGTAATTACTCCTACAAAAGTCCTTTCGGGGCTTTCACTTTCATAATCTTTATATTTGAAAACAATGGTAATTCTTTTTCCCAAAAACTGACGGGCTTGTTCCAAGGTGTGGTTTTGAGCTTCCCCAAGAGAATCATGGGCCAGAATAAGTTCAAAATTGTGATGGCGTCTTGCACTTTGCTGCAGGCGGAAATGCTTGAAGTGTTTGATTATTTTGCCTTCAATCACAATATCCAGTTTTACTACACGGTTGATTCCGGGAATATGATTCTCAGAAATCTTATCGGAATTCGAGGCATTTTTATTCATAGTAATTAGGTGTTTTTTTCAGAACTTTAATTTAAATAAACAGTCGTTCTATAAGGTTAAAAAAGGCAGAACAGCTTCCCTTGAAACGGATGTACTATTCTGCCTGATATTTAAATTCTGAATATGCTTAAGAAGGCCATGCTCCGAAGTAAGAAGAATTCCCCAGGTCTATCTGTTCTGCACTTACCACAAAACTGATATACATACTGTTCTCGTCTACCGCATCGAAATCTACTTCATGCTGGATTACATAACCATTGTTCCACTTTAATGTTGTGAGTGTTCCTTCTTCGTGAGATTTGTTGAAAGTAATCTCTCCTACTGTAGGCTTATACTTTCCGTTCAGTAAACTTTCCAGGATGTCTGATTTATCAGTAGCTTCCACTGTAATTTTGATAAGAGCATTGGAAGGATCTGATGCTACACGCCCTGATACATCTGTAGCTCTTGATACGCTATAATTAAGTTTTAATAGCTTTTGTCCTTCTCCGTTGTTGAATTTTAAAATTCCTCTTGAATTTCTTTCTGCCATGATTGTAAATTTTAATGGTTAATGTATTGTGATTGTTTGTTTTCTATATCACCAAATATAGATGTATTTGTAAAAAGCAAATAGCGTTTATTATTAAATTTAAAAAAATGTAGTAATAATACGACTAACACTCGTTAGGTAGATTATATGTTATAAATCAAGCGTTTGCTGTTTTTCATAACTAAAAATCGGATTATTTTATGGTCTGTTTAACATTGTTTAAAGAAGCAGCAATTTAGCTCCAAAAGGAGTTCTGCAGAAAAAGTCATGTGCTCCATCCTTTATAAGTGCATATTTTTTGAGAAAAATTTTAAGTATCAGGGCTGAAAACCTTTTAATAAGGTTCTTTGAAAATTATATTCAAAAAAAACAGAAAAAAAATAAACATATAAAAGCCCTGATGAACAAGACATTAAACCTAGAATCCAGCTGTACCAGCATATTTATTCAAAAAAATTAACCGAAAAACTTGCGCGGTATTATAAAATGTTATACTTTTGCATCACTTTAAAACAACGAAGTAATAAACGAAAACATAAATGGTTTCTTAGCTCAGTTGGTAGAGCAATGGATTGAAAATCCATGTGTCCCTGGTTCGATTCCTGGAGAAACCACTTCAAAACCTCTAATTTATTTTAGAGGTTTTTTTGTGTTTTGCATATAAACGGTCAATCATCGTATTCGATCAAGCGCAAAAGTTGGGACTACACTTCATGGAACCCGCCATATTCAAAGTGATCTCATTTACCTTCATCCGAAGTTTTCTGTTGATTTCTTTTTTCAGATGCTTTTACCAAATTTCGTGATGAACCTATCAGGAAATGCATATCCAGGTTAGTGTCCCGGATTTTATTGCCTCTGTAGATTGCGGTTTTTTAAAGGTTAGACTCAAAGTATCTTAAATTCCCCTGAACCAACTTCTGAAAACAAGCCGAAAGGAGTACATCGGGTACTCATCCGGCTATACTACTTAAATAAACTGTTTTTAAGTTTTTGAAAATCTCCTGATGAAAATTCTTTTTCTGAATTGAGTCATTAATTAAGTTCTTCATGCAAATATGGAGCTGCTAAAAAAACAGCTTCTTTAAAAATTGAATTAGTAAAAATTTCTCGGAACTCTGCATCTGATAATTCATTATTTCCTAATTTCTCTCTAAAGTTTTCATATGAAAATAAATGAGTCCGAATTACATACTCTTCAAAAAAAATGATAAGAAAAGCGAGACATATTATTTGTTTACACTTTCTTTAGGTTGATAATCCGGATGACCCAATTGCCATAAAGCGAAGGCGAAAATATCAGCTATTTCTTCATAAGCCTTTTTCTTAGTATTATCTCTCCCATGACCACCATCAAAATCAACCTTCAGCAAAATAGGATTTTTTGAAGTGTTATCAGCAATTAGTTTAGCTGCAAACTTTGCTGACATCCATACTGGAACTCTAGGATCATTATACCCAGTTGTTATAAGAGTTGCGGGATATTTTACACCTTTTTTGATATGTAGATAAGAGTCCATTTCATATAAATACCCAAATTCATCTTTATCCTTAACTGTTCCAAATTCCTTTACACTATTGGCTCCATTAGGAGAAGCCTCCCCTCTTACAGTATTCAGAGTCCCAGCTGCTACAATTACCGCTTTTATCAAATCTGGTCTTTCTGTCATAGTTCTACCTACTATGATTCCTCCGGCACTGATTCCCCAAATAGCTGTTTTACTTGGGTTTGAATATCCTTTTTCATGCATAAATTCTATACAAGAAATAAAATCCTTCCACGAATTAGGTTTTGTTTTTTTAAAGCCCCCCAAGTGCCACTCTTCTCCTTTTTCTCCACCACCTCTTACATGTGTGTATGCTACTATTCCTCCTTTTATAGCCCATAATAAAGCTATTCTGGCATAAAAAGGACTGTAAGAATTACTATATGCTCCATACCCTAAAACTAATAAAGGTAATTTTTCTTTAGGGTTTAATTCTTTGTTATAGATTATGGATAAAGGAATATCTTTTCCATCATGAGATTTTGCGGTTGTTTCTAAAACTTTAACATCTTTAAAATCAGTAAATTCTACAATAGAATTTATATTTTCAGGAACAAATTTGTTTTCGGATACATTATATCTATATCTTCTGTCTGGACTGTTCCATCCTGAACATGTAACCCAAAGATCAGAATAGCTGTTTGATTTTGTTGTTAAGTTTACATTACCGGCCGAAATTGGCAAAATTATTTCCTGAAGTTTTTTTTGCGAATTATAAAAGTAAAATTTAGCCTCTACACCATTTTTTGTTGTCGCAATAAATAAACCGTCTTTTGTTGAATAAACAGCTCCAATCACCTCATCTTTCATCTCATTTATAATGATTTGAGGCTGTGAGAAATTCGGGCTTTTTAAAGAAGTATGTGCAACAAAATTGTTCTTCGTACCTTTTGCCCCCACATAATACAGGTCATCTTTTACCAATGTATAATCAACAACTTTATCCTCTTTTTTATACAAAGGTTTCCAATTAATATGTTTACTATTTAATTCTGAAGAATAAGCATAGTAAGTGTCAGAAAAATTTGCAGCCCCCCCAATCTTTGCTATCAGGTAGTTTTGGTTATTTTTATTAATTGAAACAATAGGAAAATCTTCTTCTTTTAAATTTAGCTCTAAATAATCTTTTCTTGACAATATGGGATGAATTTGCTCAGGGTCATCTCCTATTTTATATACTACAGCAGCCATGTTTTTTAAAAATAAATCCGATTTATTATCCATTATTGGATAATACAGATAAATGAAGCCGCTATTATCAGGTAACCAAGAAATACCACCACCATCAGATGGCCAACAGTGGGTAATTGTATAAGGTAATATGTTTTTTTTCTCAACATCAATAATGATCATTTCTCCAATCTCCTTCCCTCCCTCGGTTAGGGCAACAACAATTTTGGATCCATCATAATTAGGTTTTATATAATTTATAACATACTCTTTGTTATTTTTTTTGTACTCAGAAGAGGTAAATAACAATTCTTCTTTTCCATTGAATCCATTACGAACATACAATTTTGGGGTATTTTCTTTAACCTGCCTTTTTAAGTAGAAGTATTTATCATTATCCGTAATCTGTAAATACGAGATAGAATACTCATTCTTACTATCCATCTCACCAAGTTTATCAATTAGATATTGACGATTTGAAATAGACTGTAAAATAAAATTAGCATAATTATTTTGGCCTTTCATCCAGTCAATAACAGATGAATCTTTAACATTCTCAATATTACGATATTCATCAATTATTTTCCTTTCAAAATATTGATCAGTTGAAGGCGTTGGTTTAATCACTGGCTGTGTTTGAGAAAATAAAATGTGATTACAAAAAATCAAAAATGTGATTATATATTTCATATTACTAAGTATGATGTAAATAAAGATGTAAGGTACAGTTTTGTACCTTACATCTTAAAAAAATAGCTAAATGTTATTAAGAGCATTTAGTGCTGTTGCTTGTCCCAGATCACCTGTATTATTACCACCATCTCCTCCATCTCCTCCTTTAATTCTTCTTAAATTAGTAACACTTACTAATTGGAATTTTTTTAAAGATAATTTCTTTTGTGTTTTTTGATCTTGTTTTTTCATTCTATTTGATTTTTTGTATTTTAATCGATCCAAAATAAATGCTTTTTTCCAAAATACATTACAATATGTTTCCGATATTGATCAATATAGTATCAGTCAAATATTTAATAAACTGAATGCTAACTAATTACCACTATCGCGTAAAATTTTTATATAATAAGAAGGTAAGGTACCTGTAACATTTTTAAATGCTTTTGTAAAGGATTCTACATTACTAAAACCCACATCCTCTGAAATAGCAGCTATCGTTTTTAACCTTAATTTTTTATTTTCCTTTAACTCGGTAATAGCAAAATTAATTCGTAATTCATTTAAATAATTTGAGAAACTTTTACCTTTTATTTCATTGATTACTTTAGACAAATAATCTCTATTCGTTTCAAAGTCTTTAGATAAAGAATACAACGTAATATTTTTGGTAATAAATATTTTATGTTTTTCAAAATCATTTAATTTTACAATAAGTTCTTGTCTTACATTTTCAGGAATCTGACTTTTAACTTTATTAATTTTCTCACCTGCTATAAGTTCAGTAATCTCTATGGCGTGATCTTCTTCACTCAATTTTTTTAAACCACCTACAGCATTCGCTATCGAACTTTCATTCTGTGTATCTATTAATTTTTGAGCCTGAACACTATATGTTTTTAATTTTCGTTGGTTTATATTAAACAAATAGATAAATGTGAAAAGTAATAATGAGCCACCACCGAGCAACCAATATAATATTGTACTTCGTTTATCTAAATTTGAAATTAACTTCTCTTTTTGTTCCAGCAATTCAGGAGTATCAAACTTTTGGTGAATCTCTTTAGAAAATTCATAATTTGATTTATAAATGGTATCATTGAGCTTTATAAGCCGATCAATCAAATAAACTTGTTTTTCTTTATTTCCCTCCAATTCATAATATTGCAACGAATTTTTATATAAACCTATTAATTCGGGACGAATAAACTTGATCCTTTTTTGTATTGAATCCATTTTATTAAAAGAATTAAAATATTCACGTTTATTATTTAATTTTTGGTAGTTCATGGATAAATACATATACGTTATCCCGAGATTGGTAGAATCATATTTTTTGAAATAATCAATATTTTGTTTTAGCCCTTTAACTGACTTCGGATAGTCTTTTAGGTAAAACTTCATAATATTACAACTGAGATCATATACTTTGAAATAATATTTCTTGTTATAAAGAAGACATTTTGACCTGCCCATTTCCGCATAAGCATAAGCCGAATCATATTTTCCTACTGCATTATATGTAATTGCTAAGCTATGTAAAATGGATAAATAATTACTAGGATCTTTTTTTTCTTCATTCTTTATATAACTGAAAGTTTCTTTAAAAATTTTTAAAGCTTCTTCATAATCATATGTGAAATATTTTATTTTTCCAATTGCATGCTTTATGAGTACTATTTCTTTAATATTGTTATTCTTTTTTGCATATGGAAGTGCCTTCAAATAATAGGATAATGCCTGATTATATTTATTACAATTATAATAAATATCACCTATTTTATAATTCCCATATGATAATTCATCTATATTACCATTTCTCTTAATAACATTTTGTATACTGTCTATGTATTTGATATTTTTTTTGAATTTTGTAAAAAGAAAAAAGTATCCATCAAACTGTTTTTTTGCATTCTTCTCATTTTTAGCTTTTACTAAAAAAGTATTTGCATATAGTATTGCTATATCATCTTGCCGGAATTCTTTACTGTAAGATTTTTCTAGCTGTTCAAAGGTTTTATTTTTTAGTGAATCGGGAATACGAAACCCTTTTATACTTTGAGGAAAATATAAACTTGTACAAAAAAGAAATAAGATTATTATAATTCTATACATATGTGTTTTTTGAAATGCAAAAATACCACATTTTAATTGTTTTCATTAATAAACAATTTATCACATTTAAAATCAATACATTACAAATATACTAAATACCAATATTGATCAATTTTAATTTTGATTATCCTGAAAATTGGTCAATTTTGGAATGCTTTGTTTGTGAAAATTATTTATCCCTAGCATTTTTGCTGTCAGGAAACACAAATATTTTCCTTTTCATAATGCGCAGTATGAAAAGTATAAATAGAGCTGATCAGCAAAACCCATGTCAGGGTTTATATGACAAAATAATTTACTTAATTTTAAAAATTAAACTAAAATGAAAACACTATTATTCGCAGCATTCTTATTAGCAGGAACAACCTTAGGATTTGCTAAAAGCAATGCACAAGTTCATAATTTTTCTAATGAAAGCAAAGAAACTGTATCTTTGACTTCTACATCTGACAAAGTGAATTCTTTGGAAGATGTTAAAAATGATGAAAAAGCAAAAGATGTTAAAAACATCTGCCATCAAACAGTTTTCACTAATGAGGTTACATATAGTTATTTTGATGATGGTATGGGGAATCTTATTGTAACAAAATCAACTGATTTGGTAATGACTACCTATTGGTATGGTTGCTAAATAATAGTTACTGCAAGTATAAATGAAATAAGAGCGCCTACTTATCTAGGCGCTTTTATAAATACAATTTTATAGATATGAAATACACTCTCTTTGTCTCCTTATTTTTTTTAAATTTTATTAATGCCCAAAATTTAAAGGTAGAATATGAATATGTAAATAAACAGGATCTTAGCGAATACTCTTCAGAATCTTCAGGCACATTTAAAAGCCAGGCACAGGCACAGCTTAAAAAAGCTCAAAAACAAATACTTTACTTTTATGAAGGAAATACATTTTATAAAAGCATTCCCACTGAAGGATTTGAAAACGAGAAAGAAAGAAAAAAGATAGATGAAAGAACTACTAGCATAACAAAAGAATCATTTGTTATTAAGCCGATTAAGATTTACCATAAGAAAAATGACCCCGGCTTTTATCAATATCAGAATTTTGGAGATGAAGAATATTATAAATATTATGCACCTAAGTTTTCCAAAATAGAGTATAAAGATAATGTTGAACAAATTGAAAAATACACATGTAAATTAGCAGAGGTTACATTAAATAATGGAGGTTTAGTAAAAGTATGGTATGCAGAAGATTTTCCAGTAAGTGCAGGTCCTTATGTATATAACTCTTTTCCTGGTCTTGTATTAAAGGTGGAATCTCCAAATTTTATTGTGTATGCTACCAAAATAAGTAATGACGGAAAAGAAACAGATTGTGAACCTATGAATCCAAAACTTAAGGTTTTAGATCAGGAAAAAGATCAAGATAAAATTCAGGAAATTATGAAAGAAGCATCAAAAGTAAAAGAAACCCATACAGATATTCGGTTATAATGAATTTTAAATTTTCAATCATTATTTTTCTGTTGTTTTTCAGCTACTCTTTTTCACAAGACATTAATATTAAAGTTAAAGAAGCGAACGGGAACTCTATATCGGAAGTTAACGTTCAGCTTCTTAAAAACGAAAAAACTTTAGACTTCCAAAAAACAAACGACAAAGGCATTTGTAATTTCCAAGTCTCCCAGAAAGGAAACTTTTCCTTAAAATTCACCTCCTTATTATACAAAACAAAGGTCGTAGAAATTAATACAAACGAAAAAAATGATTTTGAAATTGTACTAGAATCACAGGTTAAAACCATACCTACAGTAGAAATAAAAGCACGTCCTAAAATAGCAAGTGCAAAGGAAGACACAATAGCTTTTAACCTGAAAGCCGTAAGAGATGGTACAGAAAGAACAACAGAAGATCTCATTAAGAAACTTCCGGGCTTGAATATTAATGAGAACGGAAAAGTAACCTATAAGGGAAAAGCCATAGGACAAGTTTTAGTTGAGGGGAATGAGTTTTTCGGGAAAAACCATAAGATGGCAACTCAGAATATTTCGGCTAATATGGTTGAAAGTATTGATCTTTGGCAAAACTATACTACCATTAATGGAAACCGCTCCACAGCACTTAATTTAAAGCTGAAAGATGAATATAAAGGAAAGATTACCGGAAATATAGAAGGTAATTATGGTTCCAAAAATTCATATTCAGGGCATGCTAATTTGTTCCGTATTGGAAAACTTGGCAACCTAGCCCTGATTGCAGATGCAAATAATATTGCTAAAGATCCGATAAGCTTTATGGATTTTTACGAAATGAATACTCAGGAAGATATAGACAATGCAGATAATAATTCAAATATAGATATTCCTACTTTTCTTAATAATGATGGAAAAGTAAAATCTAAGGATAATCAGTTTGGAGCTTTGCAGTATTCTAAGTCAAAAAAAAATTTTAGCATTACAGCCTTTTCTATTTTCAACAACGCTCAGTTAAATAAATTTTCAACTTCTAAAAGGACGGCATTCGAAGGACAGTCAAAGGATTTTAATTTTTATGAGCAAAAGACCGAAAATAATAAAGGCTTTTTAGGGACTACTCAAATTAAGATAAAGAAGAGTTTTGCAGATGACAGTTTTCTTTATTATAATTTTGGCTATAATCCTACTCAGGATAATTTCAACCAAAATATAGATAGATATTCCACAGATATCAATTTTTACATTATTAATAACACCTCAAAAAATAATGGAATAAGTAATTTCCTTTCATGGAATAAACAGTTAAATAATTCAAAAATAATTTTCGCTTTCAACCAAATCAATGAGAATTATTTGGGAAGCTTAAATATACTTTCCAATAAAGATCTATTCCTGACTGATAACAATTCGTTATTTCAGCAATACGACGTGAATTCTAACAGATATGGACTGGACTTTTACTTGAAAAATAAAAACAAGCTTATCAATTTTAATTTTCACTCAGGATTTTCTTACAAAAATGAAAAATCGGAACTTACAGAGCTGATGTCACAGGCAAATGAGAATAGGACGTTAAAAACGTATCATTATATCAATGACCTAAATATGTACAAACAATTCGGGAAATTTGATTTGTCAGCTTCTTTAAGTTCCCATTTTCTGAATATCAATGAATATGAGAAGCATTATTTTGAGAAAAGGCTAAAATTTCAATACAGTCCTTCATCCAAAGCCAGCACAGAAATTAGCCTTGAATATAACTCAATATATAAACTTCCCACTTTAAAGCTTCTGCAATACAACCCATTGTATACAAAAGATTTATATTTTAATCAAAATACAGATCTAACCCCTGATTTGCTAAGCAATACAGACAGTTATAAATTAACCTTTCACAGAGCTTATTTAGAAAAAGGAAGCAGCACGTTTCTTATGCTGATGTATGATAAAACCAAACCTAGTTATACAACAAATACCATTAATTATGGTACATTTTCAGCTATGGAAAATACAATGGGAAGATATAGTGACCGATTGATATTTTTGTTTGCCAGTGATCGAAGATTTAGTAAAAATTATACATTGAAAACAAAGTTTACAAGTGCGATAGCCAGGAATGTAAATTTTATCAGTGACAATGAAAATATTTCTACCGTCCAAAATTTTGAACTGTCTCAAAAACTTTCTACGAATTTTAAAAACAAACCATTACAGTTTGATTTAGGCTACACTTTTACTAAAAGTATTTTTGAACAAAGTTTCTTCGATACTATGTCAAAACAAGATAATATAAAACTATCTTTTGGGATAAGAACCAATATTAAAAAAGAATGGATCGGGAATATTTTGGGGGAATATTTAATACAGAAAACGGAACAAAATACACTCAGGAATTTACTAATTGGTGGTCAGGTTTCATATAGAAAAGAAAAATCAAACTTTGAATATAACTTGCAGTTTAATAACATTCTGAATTTAAACTCTTTTCAGTATATTAACAGCTACACAAGCCAGCTAGGTGTAGATGAAATTTCTACAACAGCGTTACAAGGCTATGTCATTGGTGGTTTAAAATATAACTTTTAAGTAATATAAGTATTTTTTATTTTTAAAATATCTAACTAAACCTAACAGGTTTTGAAAACCTGTTAGGTTTAAAAATTATCAAAATGAAAAAGATAAATACCGGGGTAACCCGTGGGATAGTCGTCTACGTAGTAAATTAAAACTTCTTAAAACCTTTATTAAAAGCCGACAAGAAAGAAAACATATATTCATGGAGAAACCACTTCAAAACCTCTAATTTAGTTTAGAGGTTTTTTTGTTTTATATCGGTTCATTTCAGAAGTATCTAAGGTCGAGCCGCATCAAAAAATTTCATCAACTGCTAAGTCTAATTGGATATTGAGAATTTGTAAATCGTTGAATGTTTATACACATTTTCAGGAGTTAGTATGGGTGATGGAAAATGAGATTGATTAATTGCATTGGGAAAATTTTGCGTTTCTAAACAAAAAGCTTCTCTTTCCTGGTAGATATGATCTTCTTTTCCTTTTACATTTTTTATCCAATTGGCAGTATATAACTGCAAACCCGGCATAGTGGTAAATACTTCCATTTTTCTGCCGGACCGTGGCTCTATCACAGTAGCTGCTAAATCTAAACAATGCACAGGATGCTTTAACACAAAATTATGATCATATCCCTTTCCGATCATAAGTTGCTCATGATCCGTATTAATTCTATCTCCAATACCTGTTAAGGAGGTAAAATCAAACGGGGTATTTTTTACTGTTAAAATCTCACCAGTTGGTTCAAGATTTTTTGTGAGAGGAGTGTAAAAATCAGCCTCAATCTGCAATTGATGATTATTTATCGTTCCGCTGCCCTCTCCTGCTAAATTAAAATAAGAATGGTTTACCAGATTGAGTATAGTTTCCTGGTCTGTTGTTCCTGAATAATCTAACCGTAATTCATTATTTTCATTAATGGAATAAGTTACTGTTACAGATACTGTACCAGGATAGCCCTCTTCCCCATCAGGAGAAGTGTATTGAAAAGTCACTTTCGAGGCAGAAGACTCTTTGACATCCCATACTTTTTTATCAAAACCTATCAGACCGCCATGCAAATGATTATCTTCATCATTAACTGTTAATGAGTATTCTTTTGTGTTTAATATGAATTTTCCTTTTCTGATACGATTGGCACATCTACCACAAATGGCCCCCTGGTAAAATTCATTATTGTCTATATATTTCTGGGCTGTTTCATATCCCTGTACTACATCTGCCAGTTTTCCGTCCTTATCTTTCACATTAATACTCACGATAATTGCCCCGTAATTAGTTACCTGTACAATCATCCCATTTTGATTGCTTAGCGTAAATAACCGGACTTTTTGATGGTTGTGAACTGTATTAAAAGCCACTTCATTGATAACACCCATTTTTTAAAAATCTAATTTAACAACTCCTTTTTGTCTGATAAATAAAGGATGACAGGAACCCGCTCCAAATAAATGATTTAAAGAGGAGGTATATTTTTCAAGCAAATTTTCAGGAACGAAGGCCTGTATTGTTCCTGCAAATCCTCCACCATGCACACGCCATGCTCCGGCACCTTTCAGTACCAATTCGCTGTAAGCTAATCCCAATGAAACTGCTTGTTCATGTATATTATTTGCTACATAAACATTTTGATTGTACATATACGAACTATGTCCCGAGTCTATGACCAATTGTAAAAATTTTTTAAAATCATTATTCTCCAATGCAATCACCTCATCTCGTACACGGTCATTTTCACATTCAAAATGAATGGCTCTTAAAATAGCCCGATCTCCTACTTTTTTACGGATAGAAGGGGCAATCTCCATTACTTTTTCCAAAGTGGTTTCTCTCAGCACACTACATCCTAAATGGGCTGCAACTTCTTTCATCTCTTTAGGTAAAACAGCGTATTCATCATTCAAATTGGTATGATCGCCCCGGGTATCTGTAATCACTAAAGAAAAACCAGTAGATTCAAAATCAAAATTTACTTTTTTTACAACAGGATTGGTGACGTCTGCAAAGTCAATAATTACCAAGCCTCCTACTGCACAAGCTACCTGATCCATTAATCCACAAGGTTTTCCAAAAAAAACATTTTCTGCATATTGTCCGATACGGGCATTTAATATGGGATCTATGTTACCCTCATTAAATAAATGGCTCACAATTGCGCCAATTAAAACCTCAAATGATGCAGATGAGCTTAATCCGGAACCTTTGGGAACGCATCCATCAATTACAGCATCAAATCCTCCTATTGTATATCCCAACTCTTTTAGTCGGGCATTAATTCCACGAACAAGAGCATTTGAGGTTAAAAATTCGTTCTCATTGGGAATAAGCTGATTCAAATCTACTTCAAATGACTGATAGCCTGAAGATTCAATCCGGATTATATTGGAGTTATTTTTAGCGGCAATGGCTATATTATCTAAGTTTATGGCACTCGCTAATACGAGACCATGATTATGATCTGTGTGGTTACCTCCAATTTCGGTTCGTCCCGGTGAACTAAAAACAGAAACCTCTTTTTCACCAAAAATTTCTTTAAAACGGGATAATGTTCTGGTATAACGGATTGCCTGCTGATGTAGCAGTTCTGAATTTTGTCCGTACAACTCTCTAAATTGAGGAACATCACCTTTATTAATTAAAGAATCAATATATTTATAATTTGACATGTATTGGTATCTGGTTTATAAAACTGTCTATTTTATGAAGAGCTATTTTGCTGATTTTTATAATGAGTTGTTGAACTTTTCTTAAGAATCTCAGCACTTTGTTCCGGAGTAATATCTCTTTGGGCTTCTGCTAACATTTCGTATCCCACCATGAATTTTTTCACACTAGCTGAACGAAGCAAAGGGGGATAAAAATGCATATGAAAATGCCATTCTTCATGGGATTCCAAGTCTGTAGGTGACTGATGTATTCCTGCAGAATAAGGGAAAGATGTTGAAAAAATATTATCATATTTCGTCGTCAGATCTTTCAATATCTGAGCAAATAAAACCTGATCATCATATGAAAAAGCCAATAAACTATTTAAAGGTTTCTTACTAATAATCATTGTTTCATAGGGCCAGGTTGCCCAAAATGGAACCAGAGCCACAAAAGCTTTATTTTCTAAAACAATTCGTTCCTGGCTTTCAATTTCTTTCTGAAGATAATCTGACAAAAGGGTTGTTCCATGTTTATCATAATAGCTTTTCAAATTTTGCTGTGTTCTGACCACTTGAGAAGGAATGGATGCCTGTGCCCAAATCTGACCATGAGGATGAGGATTACTACAACCCATCACTGCCCCTTTGTTTTCAAAAATCTGAACATGATTAATATAATCCAGTTTCCCCAGATTCTGATATTCTTCTTTCCAGACAGACACCACTTCTGTAATCGCTTCTACAGACATTTCAGGAAGAGTCAATGAATGATCGTTTGAAAAGCAGATAACCCGGTTAATTCCTCTTTCAGGTTTCATTTTAAATAACTCATCCTCTTCATGCCCAGTTTTATCTGTGGTTACTTCTTCTTTCAATAAAGCTCCAAAATCATTATCGAATACATATACACCTTCATAGCGAGGATTTTGGGTCTCATTGGCTCTTGAATTTCCGGGACACAAGTAGCAATTTGGATCATATTGATTCTGAACGCTTATTAATGGCTTTTCCTGTTGTCCCTGCCATGGGCGTTTTGCCCTTTGAGGTGATACCAAAACCCATTCATCCAATAAAGGATTATATCTTCTATGCGGATGATTCTTGCTGTTAAATGAATTACTCATGTGAGCTTATTATTTATATCAGTTTGACCCGTTTTCTGGATTTAATTTGTCTACAATAGGTTCAGCTAATGTGTTTAGTTCGTTTTGAATTTTATTATTTTTCTGTTCAAAAATAACAATCTCATTATTCCCATTTTTCAGGTAACATCCCGGCAAATAAAGGGTTTGCTGTGGTCCTACTGACCAATATCTTCCCAAATTAATTCCATTGACAAATACGATCCCTTTCCCGAAAGGCCTCATATCTAAAAAAGTGTCTCCCACCTGCGACACATTAAAATTTCCTTTATAGATAACTGGTCTGTTTTCTTTTATATCAGATTTTTGTTTTGCATCAATTACCGGAGCCTTTTCAAAAGGAAGTCCGTACATTTCCCAATCTCCTGTTATTTTTCGGTCATTAATAAATACTGGAGAAATAATTCCTTTTGTATTTTTATTAATCTCAGACCCGTAATTAATTCTCCCCATGTTTTCTACGATAATGTCTAGTTTTCCATTGAAGGGTATATTAACATTACATTCATATTTTTTATAGTAGCGGTTAAGTTCTCCTACTTTTTCCCCATTCACATATACAATCGCATAATCTCTTAATCCGTCAAGTTTTAAAGTTCCTTTGATGGGCTGATTAAAATTTTTGCTGTACCAAACATAGCCATGTCCCTGATTTAACTGTTCAAAAGTCAAAGGGTTGTCATTAATTACTGGTTTTACATTCTTTTTTAAATCTTCTAAATCAATTGCCTGAGATAGTTGAATACCTGGAATCTTAATAACCGGAATTCTAGACGGAACAGGAGGTGTAGAGGAATCTTTTAACAATTCTCTTAATTTCATATACTTTTCGGTTTCCCAACCTGCCTCAGTAATAGGAGCATCATAATCATAACTGGTCATACTTGGTTGTATAGCATGATCTTTATCGTAATTGGCTCCAGAGGTAAATCCGAAGTTAGTTCCTCCATGTACCATATAAATATTAAAAGAAATATCATTATTCATGAATTTTTCAATGTGGCCTTTTACTCTTTCCGCGGCTTTGCGGGGAAAAGGCTCTGCCCAATGGTCTAACCAGCCGGGATAATACTCCGCTACCATAAAAGGACCTTTCCCATCATGGTATTTTTTTACCTCTTTCTTAATATTTTCAGGGTCTTCATCTCCATTTGCAGTTGGTAAGGCTCCAGGCAAAGCGCCTCCTTCAAATAACCAGTCTCCATCTGAAGTAAAAAACTCCATTCCTTTAAAACCAACTTCTTTTAATTGATCAAATACAGATGAACTGTATTTTTTATGATCTTCCAGCTTAATGTCTTCCCGCTGACTAACAAAAGACCCAAACTCGTTTTCTCCCTGCACCATAACAATAGGACCTCCGTTAACAATCAGATAAGGTTTGACCACCTTGTAAAGTTCTGTGAAATATGCTTTTGTTGAATTTAAAAAAGGAGTATTGTATTCTCTGATTTTCATATCCTTGTCATTTTGCAAAAACCACGGATAGCCTCCGAATTCCCATTCTGCACATACATAAGGACCAGGGCGAAGGATTACCATTAAACCTTCTTCCTTTGCTATTTTTAAAAATTCAGCTAAGTTTCGATTCCCGGTTTGAAAATCCCATTTTCCGGGCGCTATTTCATGATAATTCCAAAAAACATAAGTAGCTATCGCATTTAAGCCCATAGCTTTAACCATTTTCAACCGGTGTCTCCAATAAGCCTGAGGAATTCTGGCATAATGAATCTCACCTGAATGTAATTTAATTGCCTTTCCGTTCAATTTAAATTCTCCGTCTTCAATTTTGAAAGATTCATATTTAACCGGTTTTTGCTGGGCATTTATCAAAGTGGTTCCCACTAAACAAAAGGCTAAAATTATGTTTTTAATAAACTTCATTGTATGTATTGTATTAGCTATTAAAGTTGATTATGTATTAAAACAAATTTATAAATTTACCGGACGCTGACGTAGTGGTTACCACCGGTTTTTGCAGCTTTACCACCAGTTAAAAAAAATATTGAAAGATGATGGAAATTATTCCAGATCCGGTTGTCATCCAATACCGGCAAATTGTAAATTCTATTAAACCTGCACTTTCCTGCCAACTGCTAAAAATTACCAAAAACGAGCATAAATAGCAGTCAGAAGCAAAACAATAAGGACGATCAGGAATAATGTTCTATTGTCCACATTGAACATCTTTTTGTCTGTAACAAAAGCTTTTGGATTTACTTTTGGACCAAAGACACTTAAAAGTACCATTACCACTACAGTAATGAAAAAGGACCAACCCATATTGATCAGGAAAGGAATTTCTGTAATGGTTTTTACCACACCATTTTCCAACTTTTCATAAGTAAATGCTGTATACATCCATGTTTCTTTTCCAAATAGCTCAACTGCAAAACTGTTAAAGAATACAGATAATAAAAAGCCGAGAATAACTCCAGCTATCGCAGCAGTTCCGGTAGTTCTTTTCCAAAACATCCCCAAAATAAACATAGCAAATACACCGGGACTAATAAAACCGGTATATTTTTGTATAAATGTGAAACCGCCTTCTCCACCGATTCCCAAAATATCTGTCCAGGTAAATACCAAAGCAATAAGCATCGCCACTATAATGGCGCAACGTCCTGTTCTTACCATTTGTATTTCTGAGGTGTTTGTTTTTATATATTTTTTATAAATATCTAAAGTAAAAATGGTGGATATACTGTTTACTTTTCCGGCAAGAGATGCTACTATTGCAGCCGTTAAAGCAGCCACAGCAAGACCTTTAAGACCAGATGGCAGCAACCCCAGGATGGCAGAATAAGCACTGTCTTTTTCCCCATTAAAATTGGACAAATGACCTTTTGTATAGAGTACGTAAGCCGTTATCCCGGGAAGCACAACAATTACAGGCATAAAAAGTTTTAAAAATCCTGCAAATAAAATTCCCGTTCTTGCTGTTTTTAAGTCTGCTCCTAATGCTCTTTGGGTAATGTATTGGTTGCATCCCCAATAATTAAGTTGTACAATCCATTGCCCAGCAAAATACATTGCTAAACCTGGCAAAGCTATATACTTCCGAACTTCTAAATTTTCTGGCATTGGTAAACAAGTGGTGGTAATTTGTGGTTTACTCAGAATGAGGTTGAAATGTCCCGGAGCTTCTTTCAAAAGGGTATTTAAACCCGTTAAAGCATTTCCAGCAGCAACACCATTAATTCTTTGATCCACAACCTGTAGTGCCATATAAACTGTAGCAAAGCCGCCAATAATAAGAACGGCCACCTGGATAACATCCGTGTAGCCAATGACTTTCATTCCACCTAATCCAATAATCAAAGCCATTAGTAAAAGTGCAATCATAATGATATGCAGATGCCCTCCACCAAGCAATGAATCAATAGCTACAGCTCCTAAATAAAGAATGGAAGTAAGATTAACAATTACATATAAAAACAGCCAGAAGACAGCCATAATAAGAGAAACAGCCTTATTATACCGTGTTTCCAAAAACTGAGGCATCGTATAAATCTTATTTTTGAGATAAATAGGAATAAACCATACTGCAATAATTATAAGTGCAATGGCAGCCAGCCATTCGTAGGCGGCTACCGCTACTCCTGTGAAAAAGCCTTCGCCGCTCATCCCAATAAATTGTTCTGCGGAAATATTAGATGCAATCAAACTCGCTCCGATTGCCCACCATGTAAGCGAGCCTTCTGCGAGAAAATAATCTTTAATTCCTGTAGTTTTGGATTTTTTTCGTTTGTATATCCATAGGCCATATGCTGTTACAACAAAAAAATAAATCAGAAATGTAGCAAAATCAAGTATCGATAGTTTTCCCACGCTTAAAAATTTTTATAGTAAGTTTATCATAGATTTCTATACTTTTTCAGCAATTTCATACACTATAAAGTATTCAATAGTTCAGCAATCCTGTTATATCATTTAGAATAAAATTTAAAATTTTAAACCGAAACCATACAAAAGAAAGCCATACACTGCCAAATGTATAAATTTGGAAAACACTTCCATACTTGATCCTACCAGTTTTTGTATATTTACTACTAGTTAAAAAAACCGGCAATAGTATGAAGCTTATTAAAATAATCCCCGATTCAGTTATTCCTAAATACCAACAGATTATAAATTCCATTGAACAAGCTCTTGCCCAACAACTTTTAAAAAAAAATGACAAATTGCCTTCCATCAATAAAGTGTGTATGGAATTCGGGGTTTCCAGAGACACTGTCCTGTATGCCTACGAAATGCTAAAAAAGAAAGGAATAGTAAATGCTATTTTGGGTAAAGGATATTATATAAAAAGTACTGATTGGAACTTTGAAGAGCGCATCTTTTTACTGTTTGATGAACTGAATGCTTTTAAGGAAAACCTGTATTATTCATTTTTGGAGGAGATACAGCAAAGAGCGAATGTACATGTATTTTTCCACTATTTTAATATTGATGTCTTCAAGAAATTAATAGAAGAAAACAACGGGAACTACACAAAATATATCATTATGCCCGGGAATATGAATGATACAGCTCCCATTATTAAGATGCTTCCCAAGAAGGATGTATACCTATTGGATCAAACCAATTTATTTTTAAGGGAATATTCATCGGTACATCAGAATTTCGCAAAGGACATGTACAGTGGGTTATTAAAGGCGAAAACGATGCTTGAAGCCTATCAAAGATTAATTCTTATTTTCCCGGGACAAAAAGAGCCTGTAGGTATGGTAGAAGGATTTACCAGTTTTTGTGAGCAGTATAAAATGAAGCATAAGATTATCTGTAATTTCATTGATGAAGAAATACTGAATGGAGATGTATTCATTATTCCGGATGACAAGCATCTGGTCAACGTCATTAAACAATCTAAAAAGCAGAAGCTAAAGATCAGAAAGGATTTCGGAATTATTTCCTACAACGAAACGCCCCTTAAAGGTATTGTAGAAAATGGCATTACGACGATTTCTACGGATTTTTGGCAAATGGGAAAGATTTTAGCAGAAATGGTTCTTAATACCAAAGAAGGAAGAATTGAAAATGCTTCTAATTTAATCATAAGGAACTCGCTGTAATTATTTTTGAACAAAGGCTCAGATTATACAATCCGAGCCTTTTTTTAGCTTTAAACTTCGTCATTAAAAATCAATAGAATTCAATGTTTTATCAACCAGTAATCCCTTCGTTGCTTTTATATTAAATGATCCGCTTCGTTTTGCTTTAAATTTAATGATGAACAAATCCGTTGTGCCTTCTAAAGGATGTTTTTGTCCTACATTGACGAGTGTAGGATATAGTACCTTCTCTTTATTGGTGTGCAGTCTGTCATAGGTCAGGTTTTCCATTTGTTCAATATGTAATGGGGTAATGCCTATATATTCCAGTTCCTGCTGGTCATATGGAATAGCAAAACTCAATGCATTTACAGATTGCAAGTTATTCCCTTTTACTACTACTTCAACAATATCATTTTTAGCATATTGTTGTTTTGAAGCAGAAATTGAAATGCTGCCCTGCAGTGGTTTCACTTCTTCATTGCTTACTCCTCCATCTATTTTTATAGCGACATTGGAGATGTCCAATGCATCGATAAAACCATTTTTATTAATATCTCCTTTACTGATATATCCTTCAAAATCAGAGTCACCTTTTCTCAACCCTGTATAATTCATATATGAAATAAAGTCATTCCTGTCAATTTTCTGATCATTATTAATATCTCCGGGAAGTAAACTGGTGGAACCAGGCACTTTAAATATATACAACTCATTTCCGGTAGCAAAGTTTCTGAAGGCACTGCTGACTTCAATTTTAATGAATCTTGTGGTAGGATGTGCAGCAAAATCTAAAGATTTAGGTTTGTTATTTTTATCCCAGACAAAAGAGCCAAGCTCTGTCCAGTCTTTTTTATTATCACTATACGCAATTTTACCTTTCATCCATATTCCGTTGTAACCGCTGCTTCTAGGAATATATTCTAATTTACTTATTGTATTAACAGAGCCTAAATCCAAAATCATTTCAAAAGGAACCTTGCTGTTTTCATAATCGGAATGCCAGCCTGTACTCACTTCCTGATCAAAAAGGTTTTCTATCTCTTCTCCTTCCTGGCTTGGAATAGTGGCGGTGGCTTTTATTCCTTTAATTGCAAATTCGTAAGGATTTTTATTGGTTCGGGATGAAAAAGAAATCCAATCAGAAGTATTGGTTTTGTTGACAGCTCTTACTTTGAAATCATATTTTGTTTCAGGAGCTAATCCTTCAAACAGGAAAGAATTATCTTTTATATTACTGTATACCATATTATTATGCAGTATTTCATAGTAATCTGCATTAGGTATTGTATTCCAGGATGGCAATATGGAATTGGCGGTGTTTGTATTTTCTGAAGTGACAGGTTTTAAAGCTTCTGCCAATGCCCCGGAATTATTTTTCAATTGATTAGAACTAATAAATTGGTAGTCTTTAATGACAAGCTCTACTTTGTTTTTGCTGATATCGGTAATTTCTGTTTTTACCCAAAGTTGAGGATTTCGGATAATTGAAACCTTTGAAAATCCGGAATCTTTTGTAGAGAAATTATTGAATTCCGGTTGGCTGTTATAAAAAAAGACGTTTGCTCCTTTGTTGAATTCATCTAATGTATGTACTGCTTTCAGATTTACATTTTTACCTCCAACAGAAAGTTTTACACCGGATGGCTTTTGAGTAACGTTAACTCTGAATTCTGTCATTTTTTCTTTTTCAAAACCTTTAAAGTTACCTTGAGCAGGAGAAATACTTATGACAGCTGTATTTTTCACTACATTACTTTCTATAAGCGTATATACAGATTCATTTTTCTTATAATTTTCGGTAATACCATCGTCATCATATTCTGTAAAACTGGATTTTTCTGAAGGATACACTTCATAAATCCTTAATTTTTTATTGATTTCATGAACATTATTATTAGCATTTACCATGGGAATAATAGCACCTGGCTTCACAAATAAAGGAAGCTTCCAAATGGGAGCATCGAAATGATTTAAGATAATTCCCCCTTCATACGTTTGTCCTGTGAAGTAATCAATCCAGTTTCCTTTAGGGAGGTAAATATTATTTCTGATATCATTCCCTTCTTTATCCGTTTTTGTGGCTTGATATATGGGAGCTACTAAAAAATAGGGACCATAGAGATACTGATACTGAGTAGATTTTCCGAGGGTATAATCATTAGCCTGCTGCAAAAACATTGCTCTGATGATTGGCAATCCGTCTACAGCTTCTTTAGCCACACTATAAGTATAAGGAAGTAAACTCGACTTTAATTTTAAATAGTTTCTGTTGATAGAAGTAACCGGCTCACCTAAAGCATGCGGATACTTTTCATTGGCTCCCCAGCCATCCATATTCAGCTGCATGGGAGTAAAGGTTTTCCATTGGAAATCTCTGGTATTGACAACCGGGTTTTGCCCGCCAAAAATACCATCCATATCCGAAGTAATATTAGGCTGGCCAGACAAGCCTGAACCTATGTACGTAGGAATATGAAATCTGATGTATTCCCACTCTCCCCCTGTTTGGTCTCCTGTCCAGATACCTGCATATCGCTGTGAACCTGCCCATCCGTCCAGCGAAATGATAAAAGGCCGGCTTCCGTTACCATATCGTGGCATTATCTGAGCGACATCTGAAATACCATTCAAGCCGAATGAATAGCCATTACCTACCCAGGCTACATCGGTTTTTAACACTCTTACCCCGGCATCCTGCACTTCTTTTATAATATCTCTCTGCAAAAGAGCAGCGACTCCCTCTTTAGGATGTAAATCTGATTGTGTCCACAATCCTATTTCTACTCCATTTTTTCTGGCATAATCTCCAAATGATTTTAAATTGGCGATGTTGCCTTCCAACGTTTCTGTTTGTCCGTAGCCAGCACCATAACCATCATTTGGCAATATCCATCCTAAAGGCATATCCGTATTTTTATACCGGTCTATCACTGCTCTTGCAGAAAACTGATAATTGTTTTTTTCGCCGTTTAATGATTCTTTAACTCCGCCATTATCTTTTTGGCTCTCTTTATATTTTTTTCCGTCTTCAAATGGTATCCCTTTGTCATCCTGCTTCCAGTAATCTCTGTTGTACGCATTAAGGTGTCCTTCATAAAAGCCAAATTTGGGTAAGAGCACAGGGTTTCCTGTTAGCTGGTAAAAATCATTCAGCAAAGATTTGGGGGTATCATCTACCATAAAGAAAACGTCCAGATAATCGGTCTCATGAGCAAGCTTCACTTCATTTTTATTTTGTTTACCAAAATCATAGTATCCTTTTTTGAAAGTATGCCACATACAACCATATCCGTTTGTAGACCAATAATAAGGATTGGGAGATGCTACACCACCATCAGTCCAGTTATTCTGATTTACAATAAAAATAGTGTTTCCTTTATGAGAGAATCTCCCATTCTGTACGCCGCCCCCATAGAAATATTCATCTTTTCCCTGAGATAATGTCAGCACGACTTCTTTAGAATTAAATTCTATGGGAGCCATAAAGGAAAATACTTCTTTATGAAGATTCAGATCAAATACTTTAAATAAAGAGGTTGCTTTTTCAATTTCTATTTTAGTTTTAGCCGTAGAAACAGAAACAGTCTGTGATGAATTACTGACCGCAATTTCTTTTACTTTTTTTCTGGGCTGATCTGCCAGAATCTGAGCGGGAGGTGATGCTTCCGGGTTTCTCATTTCTCCGCCTTTGGGATCTAAAAATAATCTAAAAAGATTTTCTCCGTAAAAATCTATGATCAGTTTTTTATTATCAGAAAACAAAACCTCTACAGAGGTTTCTCCCTTCCTGGAAACATTTTCAATTTTTTGAGCCTGAGTTCTTCCGGTGAAGAAAACAAGAAAAGAACTCAGGAGTAAAATTTTTTGATTTTTTGAATTTAAAACGGTATTCATGTACCTTGGTTTTTATATATTAATTTATATTGTATACTACTGTAAGAACGTGAGATCAATATTAGAGATAAAACAACTGTATCATCTTTTGTGATCGCAGGACTTTCAAAAATATAGATCATTTATTCACTACTTTATTTAATAAGCTGACTCTGTTTATTTCAGAAATATAGCTCATACAATAGGTCTGCTCAATTTACTGCTTAATTTTAATTCATCGGTTGGTGGATAAATAAAATTCAGTTTCTGTCTGTAAATTGTGACGTCTGGTCATATAAAATTCCCACATCAAAAGTGTGGGAATTTATCAATTCAAATTTATTTAATAATGAATTTTTCGATATACTTATCTGATTGTTTAATAAATAATGCCGTGTAAGTTCCCTGAGGAAGGTTAAGCAATATATTTTCATCAGCTTTTAAATTGAATTTCTCAGCAATTTTTCTTCCTGAAGCATCATAAATGATCAGATGAGAACTTATCCATTTTTCTGGTAAACGTATAGAAATAGGAGTACCATGTAATATGGGATTGGAAACGATCTGGGGATGAGCAATCTTGGATTTTGCAGGATTAAGAGCTGATAACACAGGTGAATTAACGGTTAGTATAAACTGACTGAAAGAGTTAACGTTAAGCCCGTTATTAAAGGTTACTTTTGTATTAAGCCCACTTCCTGAAACAGTATCTGCATTGTCAATACTGCTTCCCCAGCTATTTCCGAAATCATTACTTCCTCTTTTGAAAAGATGGTAAGAAGATGCTGAAGGATAATTAGCAAAATCAGCATTCTTATAAAAAGACAGTGAGGTAAGCGGAGCAAATGTTTGGTTAGCACCATAATTATTAACAATAGAATAAAAGCCAAAGTTCGTATTACTATCAGGCAGCTGATCAGGATTTATACTGCCTCTCGACACCCAAACATCACCATTAGGATAGGTTCCCGGAGCAAATTCCATAGATATTCCTGCGTTGGTAAAATCTTTTAACCCGGAAGAATTGATATTAATCTTCTCGCTTACTCCATGAAAAACAGGAACATTAGATAATAATCTTGTATACCCGCTGCCCTTATATGAGGCTGCAGTATTAGAGTTATTTTTATTGATCGTAATATTACCCACTGATTCATTAAACTGAAGATAATATACTAAACCGTTCAGTATAGGGCTTCCTGCTGTGCTTTTTGTAAGATGTCTCCATTGTCTGACCTCATCTATTGATAAAGCTCTGTTCCATATAGCCACTTCATCCATTTCCAATTTGGTGAACCTATTAGAAAAACCTCTTCCATAACTTCCTAAAAATAAAGTATTAACAATTTCTGAAGGCAATGCTGTACTGTTCACACTTTCTTTTCCATTAACATATATTTTTACGTTGATCCCATTGCTTACCAATGCTACATGTGTCCATTGATTTGGAGGAGCCTGCAAACCTGAAGACCACGACCACCCCGGGTGAAAACCTATGGTATTATTTCCACCGTTAAAATTCATTCCAAACGCACTCGTATCACCCTGAGACATAAAAATACCGCTATAATCCGTCTGTACTCCATCCGGTTTAATCCAGCAGGAGAAGGTAAATGAGTTTTTGTTAATATTCAGATCATTGATTTCCACGTAATCTTTATTACTGTCACCGGTAAGTTTTATACTGTTTCCAGGGATACCATCGGGCTGGCTTGATCCACACTGATTATTGACTTCAATAAAATTATTTAATGTTTGTGTACTGGTACCATACTGATCTGTTACTGTTAATGTTACAGAATACAATCCATTCGGCGCATTTTTATAAGATACTATCGGATTTTCCAATGAAGACGTTGAAGGAGTTCCACCAGGGAAGCTCCATTGCCATGTTGCGCCGGCATTACGGACTACTGAATAATCTTTAAACTGTACATTTTCTGTTACCGGACAATATATTTTGCTTTTATCAGCTGAAATCAGAGCACTAGGTGGGCTTATTTCATACAAAGTGTGTTCAAAGGCTCCTCGGGAAGTTCCTATTTTTAACTTATTTTCGTTATAATTAATAAACATAAACCTTACATCACACATAGGAAGACCATTACCCAGCATCGTCCAATTGTTCATATTGTTATTTCTATAAAATACGCCAGCTTTATTACCTACATATACTCCGCCATTAGAACCTCTTTGAAATATAATTTTAGTAAGAGGAGATGAGGTTAATACAGAAGAAGTAAGGTTCAGCCAGGTGGATCCGCCATCACTGGATTTTAAAATCTTACAGTCTTGCTGAACTCCACTGTAAGTAACCCAAATTTCATTAGGATTATTATCTCCAATAGCAATATCTGATATATTTTTGGGACCTAATGTGATGGTTGTATCGGGTGTTATATCTGTCCAGGTAGCTCCCTGATCTGTGGTTTTCCAAAGCTTATTACTGGTAATCCCCTCTACAACAATCATTATATTTGGATTCTTGGCAGAAATTTTTTCTCTGAAAACCTGTTTAGTAAAAGTCTTAATAATAGAAATACTGTTTCCGTTATCTTCGGTTTTGATAAGAGAGTTTTTCCAAGTTGCAAGATTAGGATTTCCATTCGGATATTGACCTGCATGATGGGTAATAATGCTGTAATATTTATTAGGATGAAATTCTATAGAATTGAAATAATCATAGACTCCTCCCAAATCTAAAAAATTAGGTTCTTCTACCAAAGTATGAACACCGGTTCTGAAATAACGATAGTTACTATATCCCTGGCTGTAAATATAACGGTCATCCAAAGGATTTACATCTGTGTTCCCCTGATCTGCACCTGTACCGTTATACCATGTAAACCCATTTCCACTTTCTTTGATCATAGCAGGGCCATGGTTATTTCCTGACGCTACCAGATTACTTTTAAATGCACTGCCAAATCCCCACAATTCATGATTACTGATACTATTGGTTTTTGTTGTTAAAGTATTTCCCAAATCATTAGAATCTGTCATTTCCCCATCACTTCCTACGACTAACTTTCCGTTGACAAAATCAATGGCCCTGATATCGGAATGCGTAGTTCCTGATGCTAGTGAAAATGAAGCACCATTGTTGGTAGAAATATGTATTTTTTGATTTCCATAGCCTCCGTAGGCTATTTTATTTTCATCTTTACGGTCCATCTGAATATCTCCATGGTGTAGTAACGGATCATGATTATACACATCTCCAATGCCGGAAACCATATTGATTCTGGTAAGCTCTACATTTCCTGTTAATTTATTGAATTTGTATAATTGAACTGCATTATGACCATAAGCACTTGAACCTGTACCTGCCGCTACGTAGAATGAAGTTGTATTATTAACAGGTAAAAAAACTTTCGTCCACCCGATGATCTGGCCATTGGCGGAAGTATCCAATGTGGTTGAATTCAACTGGGAAAAACTTGATCCCTGATCCACAGACTTATAAACTTTGAAAACATTAGTATTGGAAGTACTGGCAAAATAAACAGAATTACTGTCATTGGGGTCCCATTCCAAACATTCGCTGTGTATGGATGAATCCCATATTGAATAATTAGGAAGCCCGGTATAAACCTCATTCCAGGAATTCCCGCCATCGGTTGTACGATATAGCGATGTTCCCCAACGAACAACCACAATATCCGGATTCACAGGCGACACGGCAATATCATATGCTTTACCGGGATAGTTAGCAGCGGTCATATCGGTTGAAAGCCAGTTAAGTCCTCCATCGGTAGATTTAATGAGCTGACTGTCGCTTAATGCATACACAATTTGCGGATTGGCAATGCAGACATCTACATCATTATATTTAGAATCCGGAAAACCGTTATCTACCAGATTCCAGACTGATCCCCCATCGGTTGTACGCCATAAGCCACCGGTTACAAAAGATACAAATATCTTCTGAGGATCAGTAGGATCAATTTTATTCAGATATACATACCCTCCATGGTTTCCCTTACCTGAGTAAGATGTACTGGCACTGTTTAAAGGACCAATCATAGACCAGCTTCCCACCTGGGTCTGCGTAGTTATTAACGGGCTGTTGCTGGTTTTTGAATGGCTTATTAGCAAAGGTTCCGGAACTACTTTTCCGTTTTCATCCAGATAAAACAGTTTGGTTCTGAGCCAGTCTTCACCGAGGCTTCGCGGCTTACTTTTTTCCCACCTGTGTTTTCCAAAATACTTGTCAAAATTTGCTTTGATTTTAAAATAGTCTGCATAATCTTTCATATCTGAGAACCAGGACATCGACTTATGTTTAATTTCATACTCAATATCTTCATCATCATCTTCTTCCCGTACGGCATTCTTTGATGAAAAATCCTGGCCTCTGGAGATTGCTGATATCAATAATATCAGAAAAAATAATTTGTTTTTCATGCGTGTTTATTTAATTAATATTGACAGTTGAATACTGCTGATCCTTGTAATCTATATTTAGTATCCTTTTGCTGCCTGAGCTTCTTTTAATTTCGGATTTAAATCCACAGCAGTCTGAGGGTAAGGGAATCTGTAAAATTTGTCATTCCACACTCTTGTTGCGACCTTTGTATTGGTGATATCATACACTGTTTTCATCACATTGGGTGCAATTTTCCATCTTCTGATGTCGTAGAATCTTTGCCCTTCATTGGCTAACTCTATTCTTCGTTCATTTCTGATAATATCTCTCAAAGTCTCCTTTGTTTGTGTTCTGCTGACTACGGTCATACCTACTCTGCTTCTTATTTTGTCTAGTGCATCGTAAATGGAGGAATCTGGCCCGTACAATTCATTTTTTGCTTCAGCATAAGTAAGCAGTACCTCTGCAAACCGAATCAGCATAAAATTGTTACTTGCATTTAAGTTTTCATCTAATGATCCGTAATCTGCCATTTTTTTATAGTTATAGCCAATTTTTGATGTATTGTTTCCTCCTTTCCCCCATGTGAACAGGTTGCCTGTTCCAAAACCTTTCAGATAAGACCATGGGCCATTAGGATGCATAATACTTGCATACAATCGTGTGTCTCTGTTTTTGAACTCGTCCAGGTAGGCATTATTTGGGTTTCCATCATTATAATTTGCAGCCCTTGCAGCAGCAGAAGGGGGGATAAATGCGGTTCCATCTTTTTTCCAATAGGCATTCACCATATCGATTGTAGGAGTGATAGAGCTCCATCCGCTCTCTTCATTGGGCAATAGAAGAAGCGTCATGTAGTTGCTGTGTATTCCTTTTGAATCCGGTACATACTGAGCTTCTAAAATTGATTCTATATTACCTTCATTTTTAGCCCAGAATAATGCCTGATAATTACTTAAACCTTTATAAAAATTATCTCTATCTGTGGTAGAAGTAAATGTAACGAAGCTGTCATAGTCTGTACTTGTGTCTATTGAAGACGTATTGAAAAGTCCGTAAGTTCCGGAATTCATTACCAGTTGAGCTGCTTCATAAGCTTCTTTATATTTTCCTGTATATAGATATACTCTTGCCTTAAATGCCAATACAGCTCCTTTTGTTATTCTACCTTTATCCTGACCGGAATTATAGATAGCCGGTAAATCGTTTTCTATGGCATTTAATTCACCGGTTACAAAATCATCAATTGCGGCTTCAGAGACAGGTGTAAGAGAGGCGCCATCCAATTCGCCTGATTTCTGCACTAACGGAAGAGCTCCGAAGCGCTGAGATAAATCAAAATAATTAAAAGCTCTTATAAATCTTGCTTCTGCGATATATCTTTTAGCAAGATCTTTGTCCATTGGAATTTGATCAATATGCTCTAAAAAGGTATTTACACTTCTGATTGCAGTAAAGTCATATCCGAAATCTGTAGAAGGAAGTATATTTCCTGCAGAAGCATCTACTGCCGTTGTCTCCCAGGGATACTGGGCATATGAATTATCTGTGTAACAATCATTGTATAAACTTAGGTAAGCTGCACCGGACAAGTATTTATAAATGCCATTCAGTGCCATGGTAGCGTCTTTTTCAGTTTTCCAGAATGTATCTTCGGATATTTTATCTTCCGGAAACCTGTCTAAATTACATGAACCAATAATTATAGTTAAGATCACTGACAGTAATATAAATTTTATTCTTTTCATTTTGATATTTCATATTAAGTTAAAAGGCTGCATTTATACCAAACGATATGGTTTTTAAGTTCGGGTATGAGGAACGGGCACTGGGCATTTCAGGATCGAAGTCTTTTACTCTTTTGTCACCTCTCAGCGTAAAGTAATTTTCTAAATTCGCATATATTCTGATTTTTTTCAACCCTATGCGGCTGATTACTTCCTGAGGAAGGGAATATCCCAATGTGACAGACTTGATCCTGAAGTAGCTGGCATCAAAAAGCCAGAAATCTGAAGTAACCCCTATATTCTGAGTTCCTCCTCCAGAAGGCAGTATCCTATGGTACAAAGCATCAGGATTGGGGTTTTCAGGAGTCCATCTGTTATCTAAAACATATTGTTTTACCCCTGCACCGTTGAAAAATGCCTGAGAGGATTCTTTATCAAGATATACCTGAACATTGGCTACCCCTTGCCCCACCACGCTGAGATCAAAATTTTTATATCTGCCACCTATGCTCAGACCATAGGTAAAACTGGGAACATCATTTCCAATTACTGTTCTATCGTTCTCATTAACGACGCCGTCTCCATTAATATCTACATACTTTATATCGCCAGGCTGAGAGGCACTGTATAATCTGGGATAATTATTATTAATATCCTCCTGGGTTAAGAGACCCGCAGTTTTATACCCGTAGAAATCACCCATTGAACCTCCTACCTGTGTGATCCAATAATCATTGTACAAAGGTTTGTTATTGATAAGTGAAAGAATATTATTCTGGTTTTTAGCAAAATTGGCATTGATGTAAAAGCCACCATTTTCAAAATTCTTATTATATCCCACACTAACTTCTACCCCTTTATTTTCTACATTGCCTGCATTAATTGGCGGCGCCTGGTTTGTGGCCACACCTGTCTCGTATTCTAACTGATTGCTCATTAAAGCCCCTTTTGTAAGACGGTTATAAAAATCTACTGAGAAAGTGAAGGTATTATTGAATAAAGATCCGTCCAGGCCTATATTTTTGGTAACAATTTTTTCCCAGCCTATGTCTAAAAAGCCCAGTTTGCCAGGTACCACTGCTCCTACTATAGCATTCCCCAGAACTGAAGAATCATTATCCATATAGGTCTGGCTGTCATAATAACCAATAGTATTGATAGAGCCAGCGGCTCCATAAGACCCTCTCAATTTCAGGGTATTGATAAAATTCAGGTTTTTAATAAAATTTTCTTTATCCAACCTCCAGGAAGCCATAAGTGCTGGAAAATAGCCCCACCTGTTTTCTTTAGCAAAACGCGAAGATGCATCTGCTCTTATAATACCTTCTAAAAAATATTTTTCCTGATAATTATAATTGATGCGGGCGAAAGCAGACTGGAAAGCATATTGCTGTGTATTAGAATTCAATTCATCCAAGGTTCCATCCAGCGTACTAAGAGCACTTAAAGAATGCAATCCATCTTTGGGTATATTGGATTTTTTGCCATATATCGATCTTGCGGTATAGTCTTCATAAGAAGTTCCTCCCAAAATTTTAAAATAATGTGATGAGATATTTTTTTCATAACTCACCAGAACCTGGGTATTAAGTAATTCATCGGAATTCCAGGACTCAGAATAATTGTTAATAGCTCTCGCTGTTGCACTAATAGGAGCTTTAGTTAAAAAATTATATACAGGATTTAATGTATTTACGAAAGAACCTGTGCGGTAATTCCAGTTTGAATAACTGATCTGAGCATCTATATTGAAGCCTTTTGCAGGAGCGTAGCTGGCGGATAACGCCCCCATAAATTTTTGATCATTTGACCTGAAATCTCCACCTTCAGTATTATTTCTCACAGGATTGGTATTGGCAAATGTATTATCTACTTTGCCCGCATTAACGGATCCCCACCATCCATTGGATTGTTTAAGTGCCATGGTAGGAGACATTCTGGCCAATTCTATCGTATTAATACCACCACCCTGGTCAGTGATCATTTGTTTGATGAACGATATATTAGAATTTACTGTAAGTTTATCACTTAATCTGGCGGAGGTATTTGTTCTGAAAGAATAACGATCCATTCCCTTCGTAGGGGATAGAGACTCCTGTTTCAAATACCCTAAACTTGCAAAATAACGAACTTTATCTCCACCTGATACATTCACCTCATTATTAAGAACATTGGCCATTTTTCTATAAGTTGATTTATACCAGTCTGTGTTAGGATATCTGTCCGGATCTGTACCTGCAGCTGTAAGATCTATTTGCTCTTGCTTGTACTGGGAAAAAAGACCAACATTATGATCAGCATTGAAATAGGCTTCATTTTTTAATTTCATGTATCCAACAGCATCTACATATTCTGGCAAATAAGTAGGGGTCTGATAGGCATTATACATAGTGTAACTTATACTCATCTTACCTCCGCCGCCTTTTTTGGTCTCGACAAGAATGACCCCATAGCCAGCTCTTGTACCATAGATCGCTGCTGCAGCATCTTTTAATATGCTTATATTTTCCACGTCAGCCGGACTTATCCTGGAAAAATCTGCAGCACTGGAGAGAATACCATCGATAATATAAAGTGGTGAATTACCGGCTACACTTCTTCCTCTTACATTTAAATCAGGTACAGAACCTACATCTCCTAATTTAGACTTAATTGTAACCCCGGGCAAGGCTCCTTGTATACTGGCTGTTAAGCTTGTTGTAGGGCGATCCTGCAGTATTTTTTTATCCACAGAAACTATAGATCCGGAAACAGTTCCTTTTTTCTGTTTTCCGTACCCTACTAAAACAACTTCTTCCACATTTTTCACTTTCTTCACGGTGTCCGAAGGCTTGCGTTTCGTTTCCTGGGCATGAACAAGTGTTATTGATGACATCAGGACTGCACTCAAAATAATCTTTTTTTTCTTCATATTTTTCTAAAGTTTTTATTGGAATATCATTTTATCTAAGAGTAGTTGCATTCGTACTCATCTTTCTTATTAGTTTCCTTGCCTGAGTGGGAACCGGCTATTACTTAAAAGTTAACTATTTGTTACTCAAATGTATATTTTTACCGTACACATCCATACTGGTAACCACCAGTTTTTGTCCTTTTACCACCAGTTTGAAAATTATTCCAATATGCCTTTGAGTCCACAACTGATTGATTGTGGTTGGCAGACTTTACATTTTCTGGTTTTCTTTTTAAAGAGAAAAGATTTATTTATTTTGTTGATTTCTGCATGGGAAGAGCGTTTGAATTTTGTTTTTCATCTATTACAATTAAATATTGAGTTTTTTTAAAGATTAATAAATATCTTCATTAAGCACGTTTTGGACTTAATTTTGAAAGAAGAAGAACTGTGCATCAGCTGAAGAAGGTTGCCAAAACCATCATTAACTACTTCAACAAAATCTACAGCAAGGTGTACCTTAATCAGATTGATAGATTTGTATTGATGAAGAATTACATCCTGCCACAGCATGGAATAGAATACAAAGAATTTCGGTTACAATTACCCAACAACTTGGCCAACAGACGGAAATTTCTGCACTATATTCCAGATACATGGGCATAACTCCTCCTATACCTTTAGGAAGTAGATTTCTTTAGCATTGTCTGCTGCATCTACAAGAACATTGGATTTTTACCCTGCTTATTGCTTAATCCGGAATTTTATTTTTTTAGAATTTCCACCTTACAAAAGCTTCCATGGCTGCATAAGTAGCAAGACCCATTTTGTGATAAGTCTCTGCTGTTTCTCTGTTTCTTTCTTCTGCTCTTTGCCAGAATTCTCTCATGTCTGTTCCCTGGAACACGACTCCATCTTTTTGAGACTGATGCTTGAAAATTCCATAGCGTTTCTCCAAAATCTGGTCCGGGCTCAGTGGAACTGCCATTTCTATTTCTTCTATAGACCATTCTTTCCAGGCTCCTCTGTATAGCCATAACCAGCAATCTTTCATGTATTCCTTCGATTTTAAATTTTTAACAGATTCAAAAACAGCATCTAAACATACTTTGTGTGTTCCATGAGGATCTGCTAAATCACCAGCAGCATATATTTGATGTGGTTTTACTCTGTCTATGATATCTGTTACAATTTCTATATCTTCTGTACTTAATGGCTTTTTTTCTATTCTGCCTGTCTCATAGAAGGGCATTTCCAGAAAATGAATCTGGCTGTCTGGTATTCCCACGTAATAGCAGGTGGATTTTGCTTCTCCCTTTCTTATTAAGCCCTTGATATGTCTTACTTCAGGAATATCTACATCACTATTTTTCTTATTTTGCAAAAATTTGGCTGCCTTGTTAAAAATTTTTTGTGCTGCATTATTTTCTATGCCAAACATTTCGTTGTAATCACACACAAAATTGGCAAACCGCAATGCTTCAGAGTCTGCTACGGCTATATTTCCGGAGGTTTGATAAGCAACGTGAACCTCATGTCCCTGCTGGTGCAGCCTTATGAAAGTTCCCCCCATACTGATAATATCATCATCAGGATGCGGACTGAATATTAGAACTCTTTTCCTGGCCGGGGCTTTTCTTTCTGGCCTATTGCTGTCATCTGCTCCTGGCTTACCTCCCGGCCAACCGGTTATGGTGTGTTGTAATTTATTGAAAATCTGAATATTGATATTATAAGCTGGTCCTTTATCTGCCAGCAGATCGCTCATTCCGTTTTCTATATAATCCGAATCGGTAAGCATTAATACAGGTTTTTTTATTTTTTGGGCGAGTCCCAAAACGGCTTTTCGGATCAATGTATCAGTCCATTCTATTTTTTCTACCAGCCATGGTGTATTAATTCGGGTTAGTTTTTGAGCTGCTGCCTGATCTAATACAAAAGTAGCATTTTTGTGTTCCTGCAGATAGGAAGCCGGCACCAGATTGGTTACAGGGCCTTCTACAGACTCTTTTATAATATTTGATTTAGCTTCCCCCCACGCCAGGAGTATTACTCTTTTCGCTTCCATTATTTTTTTCACTCCCAGTGTAATGGCTGTTCTCGGAGTATTTGAAAGTCCCAAAAACTCATTGCTCGCTGCCACTCTTGTGATATGGTCTAAAGCTACGAGACGTGTTTTGGAATTTTGTAGAGAACCTGATTCATTAAATCCGATATGACCATTACCCCCAATACCCAGAACCTGCAAATCTATCCCGCCTAAAGCTTCTATTTTAAGTTCATATTCTGTACAGTAGTCTGCTATTTTTTCTTTGGATAATGTTCCGTCAGGAATGTGATAGTTTTCGGGAAGAATATCTACTTTATCAAACAATAATTCTTTCATAAAGCGAACATAACTATGTACGGAATCCGGTTCCATGGGATAATATTCATCAAGGTTGAAAGTAATTACGTTTTTGAAGCTCAGACCTTCTTCTCTGTGCATTCTTACCAGTTCTGCGTATAAACTCTTGGGTGAGGAACCTGTGGCCAACCCTAAAATACAAGGTTGTTTTTGAGACTGTTTGACGCGTATAAGATCAGAAATTTCTTTTGCTACAGATTTTGAAGCTGAAAGTGAATCTGTGAAGATTACTGTTTCTATTTTTTCAAATCTTTTTTCGAATCCTGTAGAGGAATCTATTGTGCTTTTTAACATATTAATTTGGTTTTGGGAAGTGCTAAAATTAAATTTATGTATAGAATTTGTATTTCTACATTTTTAATTAATTATTTTTTCATTGAAAAGAATACTATTCTTACCTTTCACTATTCCATCTCTCATCATATTCTATTGTTTCTACTATTGCCTGGCCTAATGAATAAAGGGGTTTCCTAATGTCAGATTATTCCCATAAATTCTCCGGATAAAGTTTCTTCATTCTTAGTTCTGAAATATTCTTTTGTACAATTTCTTTATCTTCAGGGTAGGTAACTCCAAACCACCTGTCATCAGATTTCAAAAGTTTTACGTTAACTTTTCCGGATGCTATACTGTCGGCAACCAAAGTAGGTAAATAATATTCCGCCTTTAAGCTTTCTCTGTTTTTTTCTAAAAAATGCTTAAAAGAATCGCTTCCAAATTCAAAACACCTGGGGGTGAATCCCCAAAAATTCATTGAGACGGTTACATCCTTATCAATTGTTATAAAGTGTTCATTTTCATCTTTATACCTTAACATATTATTATATTTCTCTATATATGTTCTTTCTGTGACGTTCAATAAGTTTCCATTACCATCTACTTCACATACTCCCCGGGAAACATAGCCGTGGTCTGAAACCGTGTTCTTCAGTGAATAGCCTATCATGCTAAAATGATAAGAGTTGATATCTGTATTTTTTAGAAAATTGTACATCACCATAAAGGCATCTCTCCCATAAAAGTCATCAGCATTAATAATGGCAAAATTTTCTTGAACCACATTTTTTGTAAGCAGTAAGGCATGCCCTGTTCCCCACGGTTTGGTACGTTCCGGATTCAGATATTCCTGAGGAACACTGTCGATCTCCTGGTATACATATTCTAGTTCAGCTTTTCCTTTTATTTTACTTTCTATTAATGACTTAAATTCATGTTCAAAACTTTTACGGATAATGAAAACAAATTTCTTAAAGCCAGCCTGCAAAGCATCATATAAAGAAAAATCTATAATGGTATCTCCTTGCGGGGTAAATGTATCTATCTGTTTAAGACCTCCATATCTGCTGCCCATTCCGGCCGCTAAGACGATGAGTGTAGGATGGTGATTGGTGTTCATTCCTTTAATAAAATTATTTTGATTAAGTATTTGGTAAATTATAATCCATATTGCAGGTTTTCTTATGCACGCTTTCTATTTTGTAAAAAAAAATACATATTCATACAAATGAAACCTTCTACAAAACTTAATTATTTTCAATAAAAAACAAAAAGAACAGATACTACAGAGATACACCACAACAATACATAACTGGCTTACAGCAACTTACAATCGTAAATATAATTAGTTGTGATGATCATAATGAATTTGTTTATATTTTCATTACAAGAAAAAGCACAAAGCTTTAAAAAAAATAAGAGATTTAATGTAATCTTACGTACTGTTCGAAATGGGTTAAATTTAAAAAAAGAAGTAAAAACCGTGAATAAAAATTTTACTATAAAACCCTTATTAATTCATTAATTTGTGTATTACACCCAATTCATAAGCAAAATACAAAACATTGAATATCAAAACATTAAATCCAATAAAACAGCATGTAGTACCAGTGTAGAAGATCTACTCCTTCTGGTTTTAATTAATAATTTTCACATTTAAAAACAGCTGATCACAAAAAGATCAAAGAATGAAAAAAATGTTTTGAAAACTTTTTGACTACAGAAGAACATCTTTACTTAATGATAGATTTATCTGCAACTGAAACACAAAATTACTTATTCAGCCAGCTTAAACATTCAGTAATCTGCATTTTACTGATAAAAACTTCGGTATTTACTTCCGGTTCCGGCGAGAGCCTCAGTTCTACTTTCTGACTTGAATGCTTGATAATTTCTGAAACGGCTTCTTTATTAATGATAAACTTGCGGTTTATTTTAAAGAAAATTTCAGGATTCAGCTTCTGAATAATATCTTTAATGGTATCATCATAAATATAGGTCTGGTGATCCTTTGTAGTGAGAAAAAGGTATTTTCCGGAGGCAAAAAAATAAGCGGTGTTATGTTCGTCTATTGATTTGAGTTTATTCCCTTCTCTTACCATAAAACGTTTCATGACCTCATCACCTGCCTGCCGGAGTGAGGAAATAGATTTAAGAACCGGTTCAGGATCAAAATTATTTCTTATAGAGATAAATTTTCGCAAAGCTTTATGCAGATCCTCTTCTTCAAAAGGCTTCAGAAGATAATCAATGGTAAAATGTCTGAAAACCCTCATGGCATATTCATCAAATGCAGTAATGAAAATGATAGGGGTAAAAAGCTCTATCTGTTCAAAAATTTCCAGACTCATTCCATCCCCAAGATGAATATCCATAAAAATAAGATCTGCCGAATCTTTTTCAAAGAAATCGATTGCCTGTTTTTTGGAACGAAGAATAACAGTCTCTGTAACAGGGACTATGCTCTGTGTATCCAAAAGATTTTTCAGATAATTCACAGCCAGCAGTTCATCTTCTATAATGGCAATTTTCATAACGATGCAAAAGTACAAAAAAACCGCTAGAACGATTAAGTTCAAGCGGTTTCCTCTGTATTGAATTTGATATGAAGTTTTATAAATTAGGGTTATTCTTCTTCGCACTCATTGGATATTCAATGGTATATCGCGGATCATTCTGCTGAAGAATATACTCGTTGCCACTAATAGTGTGGCTTATTTTTTTCTGATTTGCTCTTCTTAAGTCGAACCATCTTTGTCCTTCTAAAGCAAATTCTCTGAATCTCTCATCCAGAATAAAAGTCATAAATGCAGCAGAATCCATTGAGTTTACCGCATTCTGTACTGAAGTATATCCATCCGGAGTATATCTGTTCTTTAATACTTTCAGAAGTGTTTCTTTAGCTTCTGCCAGTTTATTCAACTTTAATAATGCTTCAGATTTTATAAAGTACTGCTCCGCTGTTCTGAAAGATACTTTAAATTCTAAACTTCCTCCTTTGGTGACCTTATACTTACTACCATTTTTTTCAAAATACATGCCAAACCTTTTATCTGCCGTAGAATTGTATGAAGAAATCAATTCCGGAGATGCAAAAGATAAATTTTTGATTGAATTATCCCATGTATTATCCAAAGCCATGATCGATTCCGGAGAAGCATAATGGTTGGGTGGTGTGTTGACCGTATTTAAATTGCTCAATTCTCCTTTTACTGCCAATACCTGATCTGCATAGTTTAAAGCCTTATTCCAGTCTCCTTCATATAGAGCAGCTCTTGCCTCAAATGCCAGCAATGCGGTTTTTGAGAATCTGTAATTAACGCCTAATGCCTGCTTCTGCTCCACCATCAGATCCTCAGCTTTTTTAAGGTCTGCATGAACCTGATTGTATACTTCCTGTACAGAAGATGGCTTCAACACCTGCTCAAGATCGATTTCAAGACTGATCGGAACTCCTCTGTCGGTAGAAGCTGTAGCACTATTGTATGGTTTTCCATATAAATTCACCATGTCAAAATACAGGTAAGCACGAAGAGCGTACGCCTCTGCTAAAATCTGGTTCTTTTCAGGAGAGTCCTGCATGGTTTTGCTTCCTTCATTGATAATCTGATTCAGGTAGAAGTTCACGGAATAAAAGCTTACCCATGGAAATTCTGTAGATGCCTGATCATTGTTAGCGTCTTTCCACATCGCAATTTCACGATACGAAATAAAATCTGTAGAATTATCATCGATATTTACCTCATCGGTACGAAGTGCCACCAGTGATTTGTGAACAGGATATTTTGAATAGGCAGATGTAAGGACTTTTCTATAGTCTTCAGTAGTCGTAGGAATCACTTTTCCTTCCGGCTGAATATCTAAAAACCTGTCGCATCCGATACTGCTAAAGCTGATTGCTGCAAGTGCTATGATTGCTGTAATTTTTCTCATTTTTCTCAAGTTTTAAAAAGAAACATTAAATCCTACGGTCACCGACTTGGTGATTGGCTGTGCATAAATATTACCATACGTTTCCGGATCGAAATATCCTTTGTATCCGTTACTGAATACAAACAGGTTACGTCCTTCAACACTCAGTCTCAAACTTGTGATTCCCATAGGATTTGTAAATTCTTTAGGAAGTGTATATCCCAAACGGATACTGCTGATTCTGATATAGCTGATCTCTTTTGCCCAAACATCCAGTAAGCTGTATGCATTGGAACGGTTTCCGGTAAACCATTTATTGGCCATCCATCCGTCCGGATTAGCTTCCATATCAGGACTTGTAATGCCCGGAAGCGAACCTCCAGCCTCATAAATTTCTCTTGTGTAGTTTCTTCCTCTGTCCAGCTCCATACCTCGGTAAGAAGGAGTTCTCATTATCGTCTGCTTCAGGTTGAATGTTGCAGAGATGGTAAGGTCAAAATTACTTACTTTAAATGTGTTGATAATACCTCCGGTAAACTTAGGATCTCTGTCTCCCACATACGTAAACAGACTTCTCAGCTCCGCATTTGACAGTTTGGTATCAACAAGCTGCCCTGGCAGGAAATCTGCATATACATCATATAACTTAAAGAATTCTGCTGCTGAAATCTTCTGATCTCCTTTCCAGAATAATGGGTTTCCCTGTTCATCCATTCCTGCAGTTTTCAAAGCAAAAACAGCATTTACTGGAAGTCCTTCTCTTGATGGAAGCAATGCATTATCACGCGGCTGCTCGCTCAATACCCTGCTCTTGTTATGAGCAAAGTTGATGGTGGTAGTCCATTTGAAATTATCATGATTGATGTTTCTGGTAGATATGGCCAATTCAAAACCTTTGTTGGTCAAGCTCCCCCAATTCATCATCGTATATTCGAACCCTGTTTCCAAAGGAGTTTCTTTCATACTGATCATATCCGTCCCTTTTCTGCTGTAGACATCAGCGGTAAGGCTAACACGGTTATTGAACAATCCTAAATCAAGTCCTAAGTTGGTATTCGTCGTTTTTTCCCATCTCAGTTTATCATTCGGAGGGCTGAGAACATTGATAATGGATTCTTTTCCTCCCGGAAGAATGGTGGCATCGTTATATTCACCGATAAAGAATGGTGAAGTGTTTCTGTCTATATTTCCCTGAAGACCGTAAGATGCTCTCAGTCTCAGGTTGGATACTGCAGAAATATTTTTCATAAAGTCTTCCTTCGTTACCAGCCATGATCCTGAAACAGCCCAGATAGGAAGGTATTTATACTTTTTGTTAACTCCGAAAAGGTTCGTTCCATCATATCTCACACTTCCGAAAAAGGTATATTTCTGGTCATAAGTATAAGACGCTGTAGCAAACACAGACGCATAAGCATTCTCTATAGGAGCTGCTTCACGGTAGGTTTCATATCTTTTATCCGCTGCAAAACTTGAATTCGGGAATACAATCGCTGTAGCTCTTCTTGTTTTCGGGTCATATCCGAAAGCTCTTGTAATCGTTGTATTATCTTCTGTTTTACGGATTTCTGTACCGGCCATCAAATCAATTTCATGTTGATTGATCTTTGTGCTGTACGCTGCCTGTAATTTCCAGTTGTACTGGAAGAAATCATTATCCCAGTTTTGTTTTACCGCACCAGCAGGTAGAAAGTAATTGTATTTACCGTCTTTGTAATAACGGGTATTTTCTCTCATTTTTCTGGTGAAGTAGGTATTTTCTGCTGCAAACTTCTCTGTTTTATTAGCATCATACTGAAGTCCCAACTGAGAGGTGAATCTTAAACTTTTTGAAGCTTTATATTCTAAATCTAAAATCGCTTTCAAAGAGTTATTTTTCAGTGAATAGTTGGTATTTTCTCTTTCTTCGAGGAAGTTGAAAGGAATATAACGGTCTTCAAAACCATCCATATCTCTATCATAGTTGTAACTTCCGTCTGCATTGAAAGGCTTCAGATATGGATTGGCATTTCTTGAATAGTTAACAGGGTTTATTGAAGCATCAGCGTCCGTTACAAAAGATTCACGTTCACTTTGCGTTCCGAAAATAGAGATTCCTGCATTTAACTTATCGCTTAATTTGTAATTGTTTTTTAAAGTCAGGTTATAACGCTTAAAACCTGTCCCGATAGTTGTTCCTTCTTCATCATAGTATCCCAGGGAGAAATAGTAATCTGCACGGTCACTTCCTCCGGAAACACTTAATCCGTATTGTTTGTTGATGGCATTTCTGTATAACAGTTTACCCCAGTCTGTATTGTTATTTCTTAAACCGTTAATTTGCTGGCGTGTAAATGAATTCAACGCATCAAAACCTCCGTTTCTGAAAGCATCAAGCTGGCTGTTCTGAGTCAGAATTCTCATTACTTCTCCTTTATCGGCACGATACGTAAGATCTGCACGCTTGGCAAGCATCAGTTCCAGGTCTACTTTTTCGGAAGCATTTAAAAGGTTCAGTTTATCAAAATCAGGACGTGATGTCACAAAGGTATCTGCTGAGAAATTCAGTTTCAGACTTCCTTTCTTTCCTTTCTTAGTGGTAATGGAGATTACTCCGTTTGCCGCTCTTGCTCCATAAATAGCTGTTGCTGCAGCATCTTTAAGGATGGTAATATCTTCAATATCATTAGGGTTTAAGCCTGCGATAGAGAAGTTCTGAAGCTGATCGATATTATCTTTATCCGTAAAGTTCGGAACATCATTTCCTTCTAACGGAAGACCGTCAATTACCCATAGCGGATCCTGAGGACCGGAAAGAGAAGCTGTACCTCTGATTCTGATCTTCGCCGGACTTCCCGGAGCTCCCGTTTCAGGAGTTACTGCCACACCGGCAATCTGCCCTGCCAGCATCTGATCTACACTGGCAACACCAGCCTGGCTGATGTTGTCCATTTTTACTGTAGAAACCGCTGAGGTCTGCTTACGCTTTTCAATTTTCTGATATCCGGTAATGATAACTTCCTGAATTTTATTTTTATCTGAAATCTCAGAAGTCAGTCTGATGGTATAGTTGGTCTGCCCTTCATTAAGCTGAATGACTCTGGATTCATACCCAGGATAACTTACCAATACCGTTTTTGTATCAGCAGGAATTTCCAATATAAATTTTCCGTCCTTATCGGTCACTGTACCTACTGATACACTTTCGATAATTCCTTCCAGTTCTGTTTTTGTAGAGACTGACTGTGTCTCGATTTTTATAGATGCACCGGTAATCATTTGAGATGTATTGGCATCTTCAATTTTCCCGGTGATGGTTTTCTTTTGCTGGGCCATTGCTATATTAGCAGCCAAAAGAGGTAAAAGTATTAGAGTTTTTTTCATTGCCGTTTATTTGTTTAAAGCCTCTTGTATACGAATGATTAAATCTGTGTAATGTGCTCTGGAAGCATCATCACCTCTGTACCTTGTTCTGTTCAGTAAGTCCAGAACTTTCTGAAGTTCTGCTCTCTTGTAAGTAGTCACTTCAGATACTCTTTTCATGGATGAATAATTGATATTCCTCAAACCATGATCATCTTCATGGAAATTACAGATGGTCGGGATATTCAAAGTATCATCTGTTTTCAATCCTTTTACTGCTGTCTTTTCAAATAGTTTGTTTACCGAAACAATCAAAGCATCCACATAATTTTTCTGCGTCATTTTCTCAAGCATCGTAAGGCTTCCTTTTTTATTGAAAATGGCCGTTCTTACCTGATCAAATAAATTTTCAACCGTATAGATTTCTTCTTTAGAGCCAGACACCTGATGTTTCAGCTCATTTTCAAGTAACCTCAACAGTCTGTCATCCATCAATAAGGAATAGATAGTTCCATATTGCATTCCTCTCGCCAGGGTATACGGCGTCTGCTCGAATGGTCCCATTGGTGAATCTTTAACCGGATACGTTTTTTCTGTAATCGGATTAAAGAATAACCATTCCGGAAGGTTGATGGCATTTTTAATAAGATAATCAACCGCTCTTCTCTGAGTTTCTGCAGGAACTGCTTCATAGGCTTTCTTCTTATTACCAAAAACAGTATTGTTCAGGTAAATTCCCCCTACATTCGCCATCACATGACCTGTATAAAGATCCCACTGCCCGATTACTCCCAGATACAGTTTTCCGGCATCTGTGTATTCTTTACCATCTTCATACGTCCATTTCAAGAGGTTGTTAATCACCACTTTCAGGTTTTTGATTCCGTATTCGCTGGCTTTCATCGCATCATCACCTAAATCTTCAGACTGCGAACGCGGATCAATGGTTTCCAGGTAGCTTTGCTGCTCACCATAGAAATACATCGGGTCATCTTCGTGTTTTTCAATTAAGTTTTTCAGCGCTTTTTTCTCTACGAATTCATCCGGATACCAACGGTAACCCCACTCGATGGCATATTTATCGTAAAGACCAATTTTCGGAGTGATTGCTGTAACGCCATCTTCCGGCTGAGCTACGTAATTGTAACGGGCATAATCCATAATGGAAGGTGCCGTACCGCCCATTTTGTCTGTAAACTCTTTGGAACGAAGCGACTCTACCGGGAATGCAAAAGATGCTCCCATGTTGTGCTTCAATCCGAAAGTGTGCCCCACTTCATGAGATGAAACAAAACGGATAGCTTCACCCATATGTTCATCACTGAATTTATTTCCTCTTGCTTTTGGATCAATAGGCCCTGTCTGAATTCTCATCCAGTCATGAAGAGAAGTCATTACATTATGCCACCAGATGATATCCGCTTCGATAATTTCCCCACTTCTCGGGTCTACTACTGATGGTCCCATTGCATTTGACTTTGGCGAAGCGGCGTAAGTAATCACAGAATATCTTACATCATCAATATCAAAATCTTCATCTTTCTCATCCGGCATTTTCGCAATCACTGCATTTTTGAATCCTGCCTGCTCAAACGCCGCCTGCCAGTCATGTACTCCGGCAATGATTTTCTCACGCCATTGTTTTGGAGTTGCCGGATCGATATAATAAACAATCGGTTTCTTAGGCTCTACCAGCTCTCCTCTTAAATATTTTTCTTTATCTTCATCTTTGGGTTCAAGATTCCATTTGGTAATGAAAAACTTTTCATCCATTTTCTGCTGGTTGTCATTAAACGACCAGTGTTTTTCGGAGAAAAATCCTACTCTTGAATCCGCTACTCTTGGTTTCATCGGTATTTTAGAAAGCAGAACCAGATTGGTTGTAACACCTAAAGTGACCGGAAGATCTACACCGCCTTCATTGACAGAAGTAGACAATTGAGACTTCACCACAAGGTTCTTGGGAAATGTTTTCACTCCCTCTATATAAGAAAGACTTGATTTCACAGATCCACCCAATCCTACATTCGCCAAAACGTCGTTAAAACTTTTCTGATTTCCATCAAAAACTTTGTTCACTTTAATGGCTACCGCTGTAGAATCATTATTTTGTGCTTCAATATCAAAGACTTCAATTACAGATTCTGAAAAGTTGTCTTTTACAGATTTTGTAATGGCATCATTTTTTGGGGATGACACTTTAGGCACCACCGTTTTTACCCATACTTTTTTAGCTACAGGATCACGGTGAAAGGAGATGACTTTATTTTCATAATTCATTCCTTTGTTTAAACCTGCCTCATTCACCTGCATAGGTACCTGAGAAAGTTTGTTGACCACCAAAAACTGACGTCCCATCAAACTGTCCGGAATTTCAAAATAAATATCCGTCTTTACCTGAATGGTATTAAAAAGTCCCTTTTTATAGGTTCCCTTTTTGATCAGGTCTTCAATTTTTTTTGTTTTTTTTGAGGAAGAGCTTTCTGTCTTATCCGTTTTTTCTTTGTTGACCTTTACCGTATCTTTATCTTTTTTCTGTGCCAGTGCCATTGGTGAGGCCATAGCAAGACCGAGATACAGCGCAAGTCTGTAATTCTTCATTAAAATAGTCCGATTCATTCCAAATAGTAAATATCTTAGTTTCAGCAGGCAAAGCTATAGGTATCGTGAATCATATATATAATATTAGGGAGTGAATGGTGCTAATTCGGGAGTGAATGGATTTTATTTTTGCTCCATTAAAGGCAAAAAACATACGAAATATTCACCATCTACAGAAATATGAAGAAGATTATTCTTAAAATATCCATAAATTTGATTCAAATAATCAATTCCGAATTTCTCTCCCTGTACCGTTTCTTCCTTAGGTTGCCACGTATTCTTTACCGTAATCCCACCCTCATCAACGGTAATGATGATTTCCAGAGGCTGATCTACGGTTGCAATATTATGTTTGGTCGCATTTTCTGTAACAATCTGAAGGGATAAATACGGAATTCTTTTTTCCAGACTTTCCGGAGCATTAATGATCAATTCAAACTTCAATTCCTCATCAAACCTGCTTTTCAGAAGTTCCATATATTGCTGTATAAATTTGATTTCCTGCGAAACCGGAACAATATTATCTTTGGGAGGAACTATGAGATACCTGTAAATCTTAGAGAGGTTCATGGTAAACTTCTGTGCATTTTCTTTATTAATCCCGATCAGCATATAAAGGGAATTCAATGAATTGAAAAGAAAATGAGGATTGATATTATTTTTAAGCTGCTGAAGCTGATTGATCACTTCTGCTTTGTGCATCTTTTCATTTTCTACCAACAATAAATTCTTCTCAGACTGTATTTTCTCTTTCTCCTGATAAGCCAGGCTGGTTGCTCTCTGGAACAATATAAATACCGTTACAATGAGAAACAACGCTGCCAGAAAAATATAAACAGTATAGGTTTTTATCTTGCTGATATTTTCGTCAATAATAAAATTCACATGATTCACTACCGTATATCCATCAAAATTATCAGTCTTCAATGGCTTTATAAACCGTGTTACCTCCACTCCAAGATATTCTGAAACCGCTGTTCCTTTGGTATATCCTGCTTCAGTTTTACTGGTTAAAGTATCATTAGGTTTAATATCAGTAAAATCAAAGATGTTCTTTCCGATGTATTTTTTTTCCGGATGGGTAATACAGATTCCTTCTTTAGTAAAAACGTAGGCGTACGTATTGGAACTTTTATCTACGTTAATAAAATATTGATGAAGATCATCCAGGCTCACGGTAGAGCCATAGTACAATTTGTTTTTGTCCGGCAGTACCAAAGAATCATAGCTTATCCAGTACATGCTGTCCTTTTTGGTAAGCAAAACGTCTTTGAAATGTCCCGGACCGTTACTTTTTATGACAATAGAATTGTCTTTAGTATCTGAATTCTTGAAAATACCGGATAGAGGATTATTGCTCTCAGACTTTCCTGAATCACTGTTTTCATAATAATACCAGCTGTAAGGGAGCAGGTTTCTTTTTTTTTTTAAATCATTTAAAACCAAAGAATACTCTTTATAGTTCTTCAGCCCGTCTTTCTGAATCAGGGCACGAAGCAGATATTGATAATCTTCAATATTTCTGAATTCATGTTCTATCGACTCATATTTTCGGAAGAATGTTTTCTTTGCGAAATCATCGGTATTTTTACGACTGTCTTCAGTGATCAGAAGACTGAGAACAGCAAATGCTGCCACAGCAATCAGGCAGGCAGACAAAGCAGTAATATAAATGGACTTTTTGGATAAAGCGTGTTTAAAATTAATAATCAAATTCTCTAAATTGTAGGTTCCTCAACATATAAATTATTCGTTTGCAAAGATATAACAAAGATTTCAGGACTGAAAAGTGAATTAAATTTAGATTTTATTTTTTTAAAAACCGGATACCGTATATTGAAAATTAACCGGTACTAAAGCATCTGGGTTCTTTTATTTTTTACAGTAAAAAACAAAAAACCGGATAAGCTGAAGTCTTAAAGTTCGTTAATATCGTCATTGAGACCACCAATTCAGCATGCTATATTTTGAAAATTAATTATCTTCGCCTACAAATCTTATTTGAAAATGAAGAAGATCATCTCCGGGATATCTATTTTTTGTGCCATCGCGATCTCTGCTCAGGAAGCCATCCGGTTTCAGGAGCTCCCATTCAAAGATATTATTGCAAAAGCCAAGAAAGAAAAAAAATTGGTTTTTATTGATGCCTATGCTTCGTGGTGTGGCCCATGCAAAATGATGGAAAAAAATGTATTCACGCAGAAAGCGGTAAGTGATTACTACAACACCAACTTCATTAATGCAAGATTTGATATGGAAAAAGGAGAAGGAAGAGACATTGCTTCAAAATTCGGAGTACGTTCCTATCCTACTTATCTTTTCCTGAATGGTGAAGGTGAACTTGTTTCCAGAAATACAGGTTATATGGAGGAAAGTCTGTTTGTGGCAATGGCACAGGACATTAATTCACCCGGAAATAAGAAAGGTTCTCTTAAAGACCGCTTTGCCGCTGGTGAGAAAGACCCGGAATTCCTGATCAATATTATGAAGCTGAATGCCAACTCAGATTATGAATTTGCCAAAAAGGCTTCCGAAAGATATTTCCAGAATAAAAAGAAAACTGAAGAGCTTACAAAGGATGAAATCGGATTTCTTCTTTATTTCGTAAAATCATCAGAAGATACCAACTATACTGTTTTTGCTTCCAGAAAAGCAGAGATTATTAAATATCTTCCTGAAGAAACTTATACCGAATTTGACGCTCAGCTGAAGTTAGGAAAAATAGTAGAACAGTCGATTGATGATAAAAATAAAAAAATCAACGATGACTATTTCATGAAAGCTGCCGAACCACTGGTAGGAAAAGAAGCTGCTGTAAAAAAACTGAATCAGACTAAACTCAGCTATTATGAACAGAACAGTAATTTTCCTGAATACGAAAAAGCCGCTTTAGACTATTATAAAAATTCTGATGCCTTTGATCCTAACGAGCTCCTGAGAGCAGCATGGATATTCGCAGATCGTATAAAAACACCAGCTTCATTAAAGAAAGCTACGGAATGGGCAGAAAAATCTGTCATGAGAAGCGAAACTTCGGAAAATACTTATATTCTTGCCAAACTTTATCACCTTACCGGAAATAAAGAGATGGCAAAAAACTATGCCGAAATGTCTAAAAATATGGCAGTTCAGGGCAATAAGGATTCTCAACTGGCAGATGAACTATTAAAGCAAATAAAATAAACATTATAAACCGGATGAAATATAAATTATTAGCAGCAGGCATATCAGCCTTCCTGTCGGCAACTACGTTGAGCGCTCAGGAACAGGAACAAGGAGGACAGGATAACAGTTTATACATAAAAGGGAATGCTTTATTTGCTCCGTTAGGGATTTTAAACCTTGGGTTGGAAAAACAAATTAGTCCGAAATATACCCTTCAGGGAGATGTTTTCATTTCACCATGGAAATCTTTCGCAGGACATGAACTACAGTTTTATTCCGTATCTGCAGAAGGAAGATACTATTTTACTGAAGCTTTCAAACACTGGTATATAGGAGCCAACATTAGTTTTGCGGCCTACAATGCTTCAAAATGGAATTATTGGAATGATAAAAGTTTTGAAAACTGGAATGGGGAAATCCTTACCAACTCTAATCTGTATCAAAGAGGGTTTTCTTTTATGCTGGGGGTAACAGCAGGGTATCAATTCCAGCTGTCCGAACGATGGAATCTTGATCTGTATGCTACTGTAGGTACATCACAGGGTTTTTACAAAGGATATGACCGCACCACCGGAAGACGCTATGATTCCGCAAAAGAGTTTAACAAAAGTGGCGAAATCATTCCGTACAGAGGAGGAATAATGATCTCTTACAAGCTAAAATAAGACCATGAAACTATTTGGAAAAAATCATATCATCATTTTAGTGATCACTTTTGTGATCCTTTTTTTAATGAATTATATCGGGAATGATCTGCCTGATAAGTTACAGAGAGCCTTAATGACGGCTTTTGCTGGAGTTGTTGGATTAACTGTCGGACTTTTTATATTAAATAAGGGCAGAAATGATAAAAATCCGCCCCAAAATTTTGATTAATTAATCTTCGTATATCACATATCTGGTCCTGATCTTTTCGAAACTTTCCAGATCTTTTTTCCATGAATCTTTTATGTCCGGAATTGATTTTCCTGCGATAATCTGTTTTCTCAGTTCATCAGTTCCGGATAAAGTATCAAACCATAGATTTTTAAGGAAGAAATCCTGCTGCGGGTTTTTATAATTCTGATAAGCTTTGATGACCCATTCAAGATTCAATTCTCTTAGATCCTTAGGATAACTGGAAAGGTTTTCACCATAACACAGCTTCCCGTTCAGGAATGGATCTTTAGCTCCGTAGCTTGGTTTTGGTGTAAACTGATAAGGCAGGTTTTCCGTCCATGGAGAACCATAAATCTGAAAAGGAAGGTCTGTTCCTCTTCCCACGGAAACCTGAGTGCCTTCAAAAAAGCAAAGGCTTGGATATAAATTAATGGCTTTGTCATTAGGTAAATTAGGAGAAGGTTTATCAAGTATCTGATAACGCTGTTTTTTATGATAATTCTTCATCGGAACAAGCGTATATTTAGCCTGGACTTCATTTTTAAGCCATTTTTCTCCGTTTACCATCTTTCCATACTCTCCTATTGTCAGTCCATATACTACGGGAACTTCGTGAAGTCCGACAAAACTTGCCCATTTTTTCCTCAATACAGGTCCGTCAGTATATCCGTCATGCGGATTGGGGCGATCCAAAACCATGATCTCAACATTATTTTCAGCTCCGGCTTCCATCAGGTAAGACAAAGTAGAAATATACGTGTAAAACCTCACACCCACATCCTGAATATCAAAAACAACGATGTCAATTCCGGAAAGCTGTTCCGGCTTTGGCTTTTTATTATTTCCATACAGAGAAACAATGGGAATTCCTGTTTTCACATCTACTCCGTTTTTCACTTTTGCCCCTGCATCTGCATCTCCTCTGAAACCATGTTCAGGAGCGAAAATAGACTTGATTTTAATTCCGTTTTTTACAAGAAAATCAACCAGATGGGTTTTATCACTCATTAAACCGGTCTGATTCGTCACCACCCCTATCGTTTTATTTTTCAAAAGCGGCAAGTAGATTTCAGGCTGGTCTGCACCGGTTTTAAAATCCGGTTGAACTTGAGTCTGAGAATAATATTGGTTGAATACTCCTAAAAAAATTAGGCAAATCAGAAGTAAATTTTTAATTTTGAAATCTAAATTCATAAGCTTGAAATTTCCTTTATATTTCTCTAGAAAAATAGCATTTTCCAAAGATAACAAAAATAACCTTTCAAGGGTTATCATCTTCATTGGCAGGCTTTCCGTAGCATTGGGAATTATTGTTTCCTTAATTACTGTAGCCACTGGTTTTGGTTCTAAAAAAGCTATCAAGGAGAGGCTGGCTGATTTCAGCGGACACATTACGGTGAGATCTACACGATCCAATTCTTCATACAATACTTCTGTACTGGATAATCAGGGACTGAATATTGCCAAGATAAAAGAGCTTCCCGATGTGGAAAGCACTCAGAAATATGTGACTGTTACCGGAATTATGCGTAATGAGCACAATTTCGCAGGCATTATATTTAAGGGAATAGGAAAAGATTTTGACAGTTTAAGATTTAAAAAATTTCTTATTGCCGGAACAACACCAAAAGTAACGGAAAAAGGATTTAACAATGACGTTGCTATTTCCCAGAAAGTCGCTAAAGACCTTCATCTTAAAGTGAATGACAGCATCGTTACCGTATTTTTAAAAGCAGATCAGAAACCACTTTACCGTAAATTCAGAGTTATCGGTATTTATAGAACTGATATCAAACTAATTGATGAACAATTCGTTATCGGAGGGATCAACCATGCAAGAAAAATTCAGGATATGAAGCCAGATGAAATTGGTGGCATAGATATTTTTCTGAAAAATGTAAACGACATCGACAAAGATTTTCCTGACATTGAGAAACTGATCGGATATAAAAACTATGCTGAAAAAGCGACAGAAAAATTTCCGCAGATTACAGACTGGATCAGTATTTTTGATACCAATATTGCTTTAATCATCATCATCATGCTGATTGTAGTAGTCATCAATATTATCATGGTTCTTCTGATTCTTATTATTGAACGAACCAATTCTATTGGACTTCTGAAAACATTAGGCGCAAGCAATTCACAGATAAGAGCTACTTTCATCAATTATACCCTGATTATTATGATCCCTGGACTTTTGTATGGAAATGCTATCGGATTAGGACTGATTTTAATCCAGAAATTCTTTGGAATCATCAAACTTAATCCTGAAAACTATTATGTAAGTACCGTTCCGGTAGACCTTAATCCGATTGCGATTATCTCTATTTCAGTAGGAATTCTTATTATCTCAGGATTTGCTTTAATTATTCCAAGCTACCTGATCAGTAAGATTTCTCCGGTGAAGGCGATTAAGTACAACTAATACGATAATTGATAATTGATAATTGATAATTGAATGTTATTAATTGTCTATCAGTTGATTTCAGTGTTATCCACAACTTATCCACAGGTTATCCACGGTACAGATAATTTTAAAAGCCTTATCTTTGCACCGCTTATAAAACATTTATGAAATACGCAAAAAATATCCTTGAAACGATAGGTAACACACCGCTGGTAAAGCTTAACAAAGTATTAGGTGAAGATTTTCCGGCACTGGTATTAGCAAAAGTAGAGACCTTCAATCCTGGAAACTCCGTAAAGGACAGAATGGCTCTTAAAATGATAGAAGATGCTGAAAAAGACGGCAGATTAAAACCTGGAGGAACTATTATCGAAGGAACTTCCGGAAATACAGGAATGGGACTGGCACTGGCTGCCATCATCAAAGGATACAAATGTATCTTTGTAACCAATTCTAAACAGTCAAAAGAAAAATGTGATATTCTTCGTGCTGTAGGTGCTGAAGTAATTGTTTGCCCTACTGATGTAAAGCCTACCGATCCACGTTCTTATTATTCAGTTTCCAAAAGACTGGCTAAAGAAACAGAAAACGGATGGTATGTAAACCAATATGACAACTTATCCAACAGAGCTGCTCACTACGAATCTACCGCTCCGGAAATCTGGGAACAGACAGAAGGAAAATTGACTCATTTTGTGGTAGGAGCCGGAACAGGAGGTACCATTACAGGATGTGGAACGTTCTTCAAAGAAAAAAATTCAGATATCAAAGTAATTGGAGTGGATACTTATGGTTCTATTCTGAAAGAATTCCATGAAACGGGTGAACTGCATTATGATCATGCTTACACTTATATTACAGAAGGAATCGGGGAAGATATCATTCCTGAAAACTATGACATGTCTGTGATTGATCACTTTGAAAAAGTAACAGATAAAGACGGTGCTATCTACGCCAGAAAACTGGCAAAAGAAGAAGGTATCTTCTGTGGATATTCTGCAGGAAGTGCTATTGCCTCTTTGATTCAGATGAAAGATCAGTTCACGAAAGATGATGTAATTGTCGTTTTACTTCATGACCATGGTTCAAGATATGTAGGAAAAATCTACAATGATGAATGGATGAAGGAAATGGGCTGGCTGGAAGAAAGCAAATAAGCTTAACTTATAAATTAATAGAAAACGGAGCAAAATAATTTTGCTCCGTTTTTGTTTTTATTAATCGGTTTTAACTTTCTCTTTCAATGTATTCTTAAGAAAGCTGTATTCTTTCTCACTCATTGATTTTCTGGGAAACATATAACTGTATTTTCCTTCAAGAGAAATAAATTCATGAGTACTGTCGAAATATTCAAAATCTTTCCATTCGCTGGTTTCTTTTTCCCCATCGATATTGACTGTGAAAAAGTTATTATCAAATCTTATTTCGTATACTTTACATCTTTCAAGCGTGCTCAGATAATGATTCACCTGTTTTTTCCATCTTGAAACTTTATTAACGCTTACGGATAAAAAAACAGCACAAAGCAAAAATATAAAACTCAGGAAGTATAAAACGCCTGCATTTTCTTTACTCATAAGATCTTTTAAAAGAAAAACAATGAAAACAATTACTGCAGCAGCTATGGTAACAATCGTTTTACTTTTCGTAGTAGGTGAAAAAAGCAGACTTCCCTGATTACCGCTAAAATAAATATCTTCAAAAATCTTCCTGTCCGGTTTTAGTGCAATCACCTTTTCTTCATTCATAATTATAGAGTTTGCTTTAAAAAGCTACAAAACTAAACTAAATATCTTCATATTGATCACTTATGGCAGAAAGTTTATTCATCAGTTCTCTGTTTCTTCGGTTCAGGGCATCCAGTTTTTTCAGCATATTATAAATGACTTCAAGACCAGGCAGATTAATTTCAAGATCATAATGCCAGTTGGCAAATTTTTCCAGATCGGGCAGATCTTCATACATCAGATAATGAATATTGTTTTCAATCTGAATATTCAGCAGCCCATAGTCTACAAGCTCATCAAAAAAAGTGATTTCTATATTATAGATTTTTACGAGTTCTTCCCGTGATATTCTTTCACTCATAGCTTAGGAATTTTTTAGTTGTTCAAAAAGTTCTTTCTGCTTCTCAGTAAGGTTGGTTGGCAGTTTCACTTCGTAGGTTACAAAAAGATCACCGTGTTCTCCTTCTTTTTTATAGACAGGAAAACCTTTTCCTTTGAGCCTTACTGTCATTCCGGTTTGGGTTTCCGGTTTTACTTTAAGGTTTACACTTCCATTGAGCGTATGCACTTTTACTTCGCCACCCAAAACGGCTGTGTACAGATCGATGGTTACTTTGGTCTTTAGATCATCACCTATTCTTTCAAAATCCGGATCAGCAGGAATATTGAAGGTGATATATAAATCTCCGTTTGGACCACCGTTTACTCCGGGGTTTCCATGTCCTTTTAACTTAATCTGCTGTCCGTCATACACTCCTGCAGGAATGGTGATTCTTACTTTCTTTCCATTGATTTCAAAAGTTTGCGGATGCGTGGTTGCAGCGTCTCTTAAATTGAGATTCAATTCGGCAGTGATATCCTGTCCTTTGAACTTACCGGAGGCTCTTCCTCTTGAACTTCTGCCAAATCCACCGCCTGCACCGCCAAACATATCCTGGAAGAAATCTGAGAAATCTTCACCTCCACCAAAGTCTGCACCGGAATAACCTCCGTTATAACTTTGCTGTTGATACTGTCTTTGTTGCTGCTGTTGGGCTTTTTCGTATTCTTCGCCGTGCTTCCAGTTTTCTCCGTACTTGTCATATTTTGATCTGTTTTCCGGATTACTCAGAACTTCATTCGCTTCATTCAGTTCTTTGAATTTCTTTTCTGCTTCTTTGTCTCCGGGGTTGAGATCGGGATGATGTTTTCTGGCCAATTTTCGGTAGGCTTTTTTGATATCATCCTGTGTTGCGTTTTTATCTACGCCTAAAATTTTATAGTAATCTATATAAGCCATAGAAATGTGGTTTACCCAAATTTATGAATTTTAGGTCTGAAAATTGTATAACAGAATGTTAAAAATAAACCTATCTTTGATAAAAAGCCATACATGAAAGATGTATTGAAAAACTACTCCGGAATCATATTTCTACTTTTGGGAATCACTATTGGAAGCATCATTGGAATTGTTGCTCCCGGTTTTGTGGAATACATTAAACCTTTGGGAGATATTTTTCTGAATCTTCTTTTTGTGAGTGTAGTTCCTTTGGTATTCTTTGCCGTTTCCAACTCTATTGCTTCTCTGGAGCAGCAGTCTAAATTCGGTAAGATCATTCTTGTGATGGCCCTTACCTTTTTATTTTTTATTCTTACGGCAGCAGTCTTTACGATCTGTGCAGTATATCTGTTCCCGGTTTCGGGTGTTTCAGGGAGTTCTGAGATGATTACGGAAGCGGCCAATGAGGATACATGGGGCAACAGAATTGTAAGTTTCTTTACGGTGGGAGAATTTACGGAGCTTTTTTCAAGAAGGAATATGCTGGCTCTTCTGGTATTTGCTTTTCTGACAGGATTTGCAGCCCGAAAAACAGGAGAAAAGGGACAGCCTTTCAGGGTTTTTATTGCTTCAGGGTATGAAGTGATGAAAGAACTTCTTTTGCTGGTTATGAAATTGGCACCTATTGGTCTGGGCGCCTATTTTGCATATCAGGTAGCGACTTTAGGGCCACAGCTTTTTGGATTTTATGCTAAACCTTTAGGGTTATATTATATTGCAGGAGTTATTTATTTTCTGGTGTTCTTTTCTATCTATGCGTTCATGGCGAATGGGCAAAAAGGAGTCAAAAGTTTTTGGACCAATGCGATCTACCCTACTTTGACCGCCATAAGCACATGCAGCAGTTTTGCAACAATGCCAGCCAATTTACAGGCCGCTTCCAAAATCGGAATTCCGAATTCTATTGCCAATCTGGTGATTCCTATCGGGACTACTTTGCACAAAAACGGGTCTTCAATGTCTTCGATTATCAAGATCTATGTGGCATTTTTAATTATTGGAAAAGATTTTTTCGATCCAGCCAATCTGCTTTTAGCTTTAGGAATTACCGTTTTTGTGAGTATTGTCGCCGGAGGTATTCCTAATGGCGGATATATTGGGGAAATGCTGATGATTTCTGTTTATAAACTTCCTCAGGAAGCCATTCCTGCCGTAATGATCATCGGGACTTTGGTAGATCCTCTGGCTACTGTTCTGAACGCTGTAGGAGATATCGTTGCCGCTATGTTTGTTAACCGGTTTGTGAAAGTCTGACTGTAGTTTAACCATTTTCTTTTAACCCATGAACTCATTTTTCAAAAGCATTGGCTTATACAACAGCCTCATTATTGATCTCAATATCAATAGTGCAGAACTGGTACAGAGATTAATGAAAGTCACTTATAAAACCAATACTACTTTCATATCATTAGAAAAAGACACCACAATTCCTACCCGTTTTGAATACCGGGGAATGATTGATGCAAACAGTTTTACAACCAAAAGAAGAGGAAGGCTATTTGATATGAACAGAAGTAATCCTGTGTTTCATGGAACTATTTCTGACAACAATGGGATATCATCTGTAGTGATAGAATTTTTCCCTTCAGGATTTCAGATTTTGAATTGGTTTCTCATTTTGTGTTTTTGCTTTGTGATAACATTTGTCAGTATAACAGGAGGTCAGCAAGGTCTTATGGCCGGGGCAGTCGCTTTAGTAATAGCAATTACTCAATATTTTATCTTAAAAAGAGGAATTTCGAGAGGGAAATATGAATTTGAAAGAGAGCTTATTTATATTGCTCAAAAACCTTAATTCTTAGCCTATCATTTTTGATTTAGAAGCTTTTTATTCACTGCGCTTTATCGGTTCCAGGTTTTCATATTCTTCAGGAGTGAAAAGCCTGTAATGAACTTTAAACGTTTTTCCCAAGGGAGTTTCCAGTGAAAATCCACCAGGTCCGAAACCATCTGTTATATCCAGAGTAAAATGTGAATATTTCCAGTATTCAAAAAGGTCTCGGTCTATCCAGAACTCATGCCCGTTAATAGTACCGATCATGGCATCGTTCATTCTGGGAAAGAATCCTCCTTTTTCGAAGCATTGCGGTTGGGTTCCTTCACAACATCCTCCTGCCTGATAAAACATCAGAGGACCATATTGTTCTTCCAGCCTGTTAATTACTTCAAGAGCCTGTTCCGTTGCGGAGAGTCTTGATATTTTTGTTTCCATTGTTTTTATTTTGGTTTAATGCCAACCTTATACTGATAAAAGATCCCGGTAAAGTACATTCTAACCGGGATCAGCAACACATCATCAAATTAATTTGAGCCGGCAATATCTAAAACGATTCTACCGTCAATTTGTCCTTTTTTCATTTTATCAAAAACATCATTGATATCTTCTAATTTTGCAGAAGTAACTGTAGCTTTTACCAATCCTTCATTAGCGAAATCCAGTGCTTCCTGCAGGTCTTTTCTTGTTCCTACAATAGAACCTCTAACGGTAATTCTTTTCAGAACGGTTTCAAATATGGGAAGTTCGAAAGATCCGGGAGGAAGTCCATTGAGAGCAATGGTTCCTTTTCTTCTCAATACATCGATTCCCTGCTTGAAAGCGATAGGTGAAACTGCGGTAATCAAAGCACCATGCATTCCGCCGACTTCTTTATGCAAATATTCTCCGGGATCTGTGTTTTTCGCATTGACTACAAGGTCTGCTCCTAATTTTTTTGCAAGCTCAAGCTTATCGTCTGCTACATCAATAGCAGCTACGTGCATTCCCATTGCTTTGGCATACTGAACGGCTACATGCCCCAGTCCTCCGATTCCTGAAATGGCTACCCATTCTCCGGGTTTTGTTTCTGTTTCTTTCAATCCTTTGTAAACTGTGACTCCGGCACATAAAATAGGCGCAATTTCAAGAAAGTTAACATCGGATTTTAAATGTCCTACATATCTTGAATCTGCAATGACGTATTCTGCAAATCCGCCATCTACGCTATAACCTCCGTTTTTCTGGGCTTCACAAAGGGTTTCCCAGCCTGTGATACAATAATCGCAGCATTCACATGCACTGTACAACCATGGAACTCCTACGGCATCTCCTTCTTTTACAAAAGCTTCCGGTCCGCAGGCTACCACAATACCAACTCCTTCATGTCCGGGGATAAGAGGCATTTTGGGTTTTGCAGGCCAGTCGCCATCTACCGCATGTAAATCTGTGTGGCAAACTCCACAGGCGATGACTTTAACAAGCACTTCATATCTTCCGGGTTCCCTTACAGGTACTTCTTCTATTTTCAAAGGCTGACCGTAGCCCTGAACTACTGCCGCTTTCATTGTTTTTGGAATCATATTTTCTTTTTTGGATTGAGTTATTTGGGGTTATTTGTTTTTATCTCCATGTTTGACCAGATAATTTTTCTGCGTGAGGGATAGGAAGGGCGGCGAGGAACGAGCCGGTGCGGAATGCAATGGAGCACCGAAACGAAGTGCAGCCCTGGATAGCCCGACCGTGTTGCCCTGGATAAAGCCAAGGCAATCGGGCACGTCCTACATAATATTAAAAGAAACCTAACTTATTCTTGTTATAAGAAATCAGCATGTTTTTGGTTTGACGGTAATGATCGAGCATCATTTTATGATTTTCTCTTCCGATTCCGGATTGCTTGTAACCTCCGAAAGGTGCTCCGGCCGGATAAGAGTGGTATTGGTTTACCCATACTCTTCCTGCTTCAATCTGGCGTGGAATATTGTACAACTGGTGAGCATCTCTGGTCCATACTCCTGCTCCAAGTCCATAGATGGTATCATTGGCAATTTTTACAGCTTCTTCTTCATCTTTGAAAGTGGTAAATGCCAGCACCGGACCGAAGATTTCTTCCTGGAAGATTCTCATTCTGTTGTTTCCTTTGAAGATCGTAGGCTGGATGTAGTATCCGCCTTCAAGATCATCTCCCAGATCGTTTACTGCTCCTCCTACAAGCACTTCTGCTCCTTCGTCTATTCCCAACTGAATATAGGAAAGGATCTTATCTTTCTGAATCTGTGAAGCCTGTGCTCCCATCATCACGGTTTTATCCAGTGGATTGCCTACTTTGATGGCTTTTACTCTTTCAATCACTCTTTCGATAAAGGCATCTGCAATACCTTCCTGAACAAGAAGTCTTGAAGGACATGTACAGATTTCTCCCTGATTAAGGGCAAAAAGAACGGCTCCTTCTATGGCTTTATCTAAAAATTCATCATCTGCATCCATTACAGAGTTGAAGAAAACGTTCGGGGATTTTCCTCCCAATTCCAACGTTACCGGAATAATATTTTCTGTAGCGTATTGCATTACCAGACGGCCGGTAGCGGTAGAACCTGTAAATGCTGCTTTGGCTACTTTCGGATTGGTCACGAGCGCTCTTCCAAGTTCTGCTCCGAATCCGTTGACAATATTAATAACTCCTGCCGGTAAAAGGTCGCCAATCAATTCCATTAAAACCATAATGGAAACAGGTGTGCTTTCTGCCGGTTTCAAAACAACGCAGTTTCCTGCGGCCAAAGCAGGAGCTAGTTTCCACACTGCCATTAGTATCGGGAAATTCCATGGAATGATCTGTGCAATGACTCCAAGAGGTTCGTGAACGATTAAGGAAACGGTGTCTTTATCCAATTCGTTATGCGATCCTTCATCAGCACGGATGACGGAAGCAAAGTATCTGAAATGATCAATGGCCAGAGGTAAATCTGCTGCCAGCGTTTCTCTTACGGCCTTTCCGTTATCTATTGTTTCTACTGTTGCCAGGTATTCCAAATTCTGTTCTATTCTGTCTGCAATTTTGTTGAGAATGATGCTTCTTTCTGTGGAAGAAGTGTTCTTCCATGTGTGAAATGCTTTTTCAGCGGCGTCTACCGCTAGCTCCAAATCTTCTTTGGACGAATGTGCTACCTGGGTGAATTTTTTCCCATCAACCGGAGAAACTACGTCGAAATATTGTCCTTTAACAGGTGGAGTAAATTTTCCGTCAATATAGTTATCATATCTGTTTTTAAACTCCGGACGCTGTAAAAGTGTCGTTGATCTTGGTTCTGTAATAGTGCTCATATTAGTATTGTTTTTATTTTTTCGATAACGCCAAATTACACTGAGAAGCCAAAAAGAGTATAGCACAATCGTATAAAAAAAGTGGAAAATAGTGCAAGGGTTTCAATTTTAGTATTTTATTAACAGCAACGTACTCTCAAATTTTCTATATTTGAGTTAGTTCCTTTTCAAAAAAATTTAGAAATGAATAACAATAGTAAGATTTTATTAAATACTCCTGAATTGCGTAAGGAAAACCAACTATTGAGTCTTGTTGAAAACCAGACGAAGTTCAATCTAAACAATTGTGAGTTCAGTATTTATGAGACTCATAAGGCGGCGTTTGATGTAAAACTTCATTTCGAAAACATTGCATTTACTGCAATGCTGAGAGGGAAGAAACATATGAAACTGGATAAGAAGACCAATTATTTTGATTACTATCCGGGGGAAAGTATCCTTGTTGCTCCCGGAGAAACGATGGTGATTGATTTTCCTGAAGCGGATGAAACGCCAACACAATGTATTTCTTTAAGCCTTAATCCTGACTTTATTGAGGATTCTCTCAATTACCTGAATTATCATCTTCCAAAGGTGGATGAAACTTCACAATGGAATATTCAGCTGGATGAGTATTTTCTGTTTAATAATAAAGCACTGGCTTCTGCTACCAACAATATCATGAGAATTGCGATGGATGATAATTCGCAAAAGGATATCATGGCAGATTTTGCACTGAAGGAACTTCTGATCAGACTGATGCAGACCCAGGCAAGAGGCATGGTGGAAAAGAATATTGTTAAAAATAAATCCAGGATAGGTTTTGTGGTAGATTATATTAAAAGAAATCTGCACCAGAAATTGTCTATTGACAGTATTGCCAAGCTGGCGTATGTAAGCAAGTCGAATTTCTTTAAAATGTTTAAAGATGAACTGGGAACTTCCCCGAATGATTTTATTTTGCAGGAAAGAATTACCAGAGCCAAAGAATTACTGGCCAGCCAGACCAGCATTAAGGAAACCGCTTTTCAGACGGGATTTTCAGATACCAACTATTTCACAAGGGTATTTAAGCAACTGGAAGGTGTCACTCCGAAAAGTTACCAGGACCGTAGGGTAATGAGATAATGTATTGCTAAAAATAGCAATAAAAAAGAGCCCCATTTCTGGGACTCTTCTTAAAAAATATATTAAAATTAAATCTTAATATTTGTCATTTTGCTTAATATTCGGGTTTGCCTGAATAGCAGAAATAGGAATTGGCCACTGCCACTTGTAGCTTCCAGCTTCAAGAGTCTGTGCAACTGCAGGGGTACCTGTACCATCAAAAAGATCTCCTTTACCTGATCTCTGAATGGCAAGGTTTAATCTCTTCAATGTATACCATCTGTCATTTTCAAAGGCAAGCTCCAGTCTTCTTTCTTTCAGGATAGCATCTAAAAGTGCCTGTCCCGTTTCTGTACCAGGAGTAAATACAGTATATCTTTCAGCTCTCAATTTATTTAAAAGAACTAAAGCCTGTGCACCATTACCTGTTCTGTAATATGCTTCAGCAACGTTTAGCAGCACTTCTGCTCCTCTTAAATATCTTACCGGAACGATATTAGATGGCAAACCGGTAATACCTGAGTATTTTGTAACGTGATTATACTTTTGTTTACTATATACATCTGTAGTAAAATAAGCAGATTTTCTTACATCATTATCTGTATATGCAGTATATAAGTCATAATCTACAACAAATTCTGATCTTAACGCCGGAACAGATTGATTGTAAGCAACTCCTACTGTGTTTTGCTCAGCTGCGGAATTCGATACCTGGAATAAAACACCATCATTAATATCTCCTTCTTTTTCTTTCCAAATCTTATAAAAATTAGATTTCTGAGTAACACTTGAAGAAATACCCAATGCCAGCTCACCATATTTGATGGTGTTAGCATAGTCTCCTCTGTAAAGGTTTACTCTTGACAATAGTCCATAGATGGCAGCTTTGCTCAATCTTCCTTTATCCAGATCATTTTGAGTAATATTATCCGCAGCAAATAATAAATCTGCTATCACTTTATCATAAACCTGATCAACGGTAAGATTTCTTGATGATGTATTATTTAGGGGAGAATAAGTCTCTGAATAATAAATTCCGATTGTATTTTTAGCTCCTGCAGATTGAGTTGGAATTTGAGAATATGCTCTTACAATATCAAAATGAGCTATTGCTCTTAATGCTCTTGCTTCAGCTTCCAAATTTGTTTTCTGTGTTCCAGATAATACTCCGTTATTGATATATTTCAAAACAAAGTTAGCTCTGCTGATCACAAGATAAGCAGCAGTATACAATCCTGTTGTCTGTGAATTATCGGATGAGAATTCAAAGTTCGAAGCAGCCAGATTGGTATTTCTTCCTGTAGTTGTACGAACAAGATTATCAGTGGTAAGATCTCCCATGATAAGCTGGTTTCCTGTATCACTGGTATAATATCCGGCTCCTTTAAGCGCTGTATAGGCACCATCCATAGCTTGTCTGAAGGTTTCAGGTCTGGTCATTGCCTGCTCCTGATCTTCATTGATTGATGAGATTTGATCTAAATTTCTGTCGCAAGACGTTAACGAAACAAAGATGGTTAACGCAGCTAAACTTATTTTTATTATATTCTTTTTCATAAGGCTATTCAATATTAAAATTCTAATTGCAGTCCTACCAGGATTGTTCTTACAGCAGGGTAAGTATAAAGGTTATATGCTCCTGGAACGAACAAAGCTGTAGATTCATCTGATCCTACTGAAACTTCAGGTTCTCCGTGGAATTTAGTCACTGTAAATAAGTTTTGTCCCTGTACGTATGCTCTAAGCTTATTGATAGGAGATCCTTCACCAAGGAACGCTTTATCAAATGTGTATCCTAATGTAAGTGATCTTAATCTTAAGTAATCTGATTTTTCGATCCACTGATCAGAATCACGCATACCGTTTGAGTCAACTTTCTGGAATACTCCTGTGTCTCCCGGATTTTTCCAAACCTGAGCAGCAGCCTGAGCCATGTTTCTACCTGCAACAGCCAATGTTGGATCAACAGCAGCAGCATACATATTGTTATAAGTATAACCACCTAGTTTAAATGAGAAATCTGCGCTGAAATCAAGTCCTTTGTACTGAACGGTTGTTCCGAATCCACCAAAACTTTTTGGGAACGGAGATTTATCAGTAAGAGGAACTGCATTAGATGCACTGTAAACATCAGTAACATTTCCTTCTTTATCATAATATAATGCTTTTCCATTGCTTGGATCTACTCCGGCAAATCTTACATTATAGAATACATATGGAGTCTCACCTACTTTTAAATACGTATCTCCTAAGTTTCTTTGTGTTTGACCGTCTGCTAGCTTATCAAGAATTGACTTCTGGAAAGATATGTTAGCATGTAAGTTCCATTGGAAATCCTTCTTTTTGATTACATCTACACTAAGCTCAACTTCAAGACCTTTCTGAGACATATCTCCCGCATTGATATACTGGTAGTATCCTCCTTCCTGTTTGTCCAAAGGAACAAGCTGTACGAAATCTTTTCTCTTGTTTTTATATACTTCTACGGATCCACGAACTCTTCTGTTCCACATTGTGAAATCTACCCCTAAGTTGGTAATCGCGTTAGATTCCCATTTAAGATTGCTGTTCCCAATAATAAAATTACCTTGTGAAAGCGTACTAGGATATGAGATACCATTAGCACCATATAAACCGTAGCTGATATTATTGACATTATAGTAATCAGGCAAAGTACCATCGTTACCTGTTGTACCGTAAGATCCTCTAAGCTTTAAATCATTAATAAACCCACCTTTCATGAAGTCTTCCTTCGCGATATTCCAGGCTGCACTTGCAGACCAGAAAATACCACTTTGGTTATTGGCACCAAATCTTGATGAAGCGTCTCTTCTCAATGATCCTGTTACCAAATATCTGCCTTCATAATCATAGTTTAACATACCCGCTAAACTGAACAGGGTATTTCTTACCTTAACCCCAGTAAATGTATTTCTGTCAGATGGTGTTGTAATCGATGGAACATTGATTACCGGAGATTTCAATCCGTAAGCACCACCATTCATTGTTTCATTGTAGTTATCGTTATATTCGATAAATCCTAAGAAATCAAAGTTGTGACCTCCAAATGATTTTTTATAATTAATGGAGTTATTCCAGGTATAGTTAAATGTGTAGAATGAGTCTTTGTTCAATGAACCTGTAGGAACTTTGTTCACTGTAATATCCAGGTTTGAACCTTTTTGCATCCATCGAGTTCTCATGTACCAATCGAAAAGTCCATTAAAGTTTGACTTAAACTTCAGTCCATCGATAATTTTATATTCAGCGAATAAAGTTACCGGAATTCTCAGTCTCTGATCATCTGATCTATTAGTACGGATCTGCTCAACAACGTTGGAACCAGCTCTCATAGTCTGGTTGTAGCTGCCATCTGCATTATAAACCGGCTCATATGGGGCATATTTATACATGGCTGCAAATGGGTTCTGTGTGTTGTTTCTGTCTCTGAAATTCTGAGTTTCCTGATACTGAACCCCAAGGTTGACTCCTACGTTTAGCTTTTCACTCAGTTTATTGGTAAATCCAAAGTTACCTGTATATCTCTTAAGTCCGTCGATATCTCTGATAATCCCGTTATCAGAATCATATCCTAAAGAGTAATAGAAAGTACTTTCTCTAGACCCTCCCTGCGCACTGAATAAGTAAGACTGGATGCTTGAAGGCTTTAACAGATCTTTCTGCCAGTTGTGATCATAACCAGCAAGTGCATCGATTTCCTGTTGAGATCTTGGCTTAAATCCAAGGTACCCTAATTGATTCTGGAAATCCATCAACTCCCTGGAATTCATCATGGTATAATTTTTGTCTCTCAGCTTTTCACTGAAACCAAACTTAGTTTCGAATGAATAGTGAGTTTTCCCAGCTTTTCCGGCTTTAGTAGTTACTACTACTACCCCATTTGCTCCTCTCGCACCATACTGTGCTGTAGCAGCTGCATCTTTAAGAATTGAAATAGACTCAACATCTGCAGGGTTGATTGCACTAAACTGTCTTGCAGTCATATACATACCATTTACCACATAAGTAGGCTCTGAAGAACCACCAACACCGGCAATACCTCTCACCTGAATGGTAGCAGCAGCACCTGGCTGCCCGGTAGTACTTTGTACAAATACCCCTGAAGCTCTACCCTGTAAAGAGTTACCAATAGATGTTGTAGGAGAGTTTCTTCTGATTTCGTCACCCCCAACAACAGCCTGAGCCTGGGTAATTTCATCTGCTTTTTTCTTCTGGTATCCAGTAACGATTACCTCATCGATCTTATTCTCCTTCAGAACAGAATCATTCTTAGATTTTTGCGCAAAAGCAGCTTGTCCCAAAAAAAACAAAGCTCCTGCACTTAATACATGTAACTTCACATTCATATTAACAGATTTTAATATATTCAAGGGACAAATATGTAGATAAATATCTATACCGTCAATTCATTAAACGCTGAAAACAGGCTTCCATAAAGGGGAAATTCACATTGATACTTAAAAAATGATGGAGAATCATTTTAATTGTATTTAAAAAATTAACAAAAAATAAGTCAATTTATATATTAACGGAATTTTAATAAATTTGAAAATTAAAATCAATTTACTTCAAGAATAAACAATAGGTTAAAAAAATAAAGTCAAAATAGCTTTTTAGCTAAAAAATTAAAACAAACCGGTTAGTTAATTTTAGGAAAATGGAGAAAAAAATGGTCTATTTTCTTAATTTTTATATAAAAATTACATTCATAAAAGCATGAAACCCCTCTTTTTCAAAGGGGCTCATGTTGATTAATATAAAAAAAATGTTAACGAAGTATATCTCTCAATCTGTTGAGATCTTTTGATTTTTTAATTTATAATAATAAAAATAAAAAGCGTTTTGGCACGTTATGTATAATTATTATAAATTATAGTTTTGCCTTTAATATCCTGGGTTTTGAACAATTCCTGGGTTTGCATTTAGCTCATCTTGCGGGATGGGTAATGCAAACTTATAACTGTTATTAGGAAGATTGACCGGATTCGCTGCAGGATAATTAGCGGAACTTGAAGAATAATCAGCCGGATCCCTATCAATAGTAACATTAGCTAATATTCCCAATCTTTTCATGTCTATAAAACGGTGTCCTTCATATGCTAATTCTAATCTCCTTTCTTTCAAAATACCTGCCCAGGCAGCTGTCACGTTTGTAAATACAGGAGGAGTTTGTGCAACAGGAAATCTAGCGTCTAGAATAGCTTTTAATGCCAGCCCTACTCCAAGTAAATCTCCAGCCGCAGCTCTAGCTTCTGCTTTAATAAGGTACATTTCGGAGATCCTCATTATTTTAAAATCATTATTAAAACCATTCGTTCCTGTAGTGGCAGCAGTAACAGTACCAGACTCAGTCCCTCCATGCTTCTGAATAATTAGCTTGTCTGTGTTTCTGTAATCAGCAGAGGTTGCATAGTTGGGATCAATAACAGAAGATGGTGCTACAATTACATTTCGTCTCACATCAGTTGAGTTTTGATTCAGAATATTAAACAAAGCACGACTTACTTCGTATAATGGAGAACCATTTAAATTAGGAGCAACAGAACACCATCCATTATGTAAATTAGTTGCTTGTGAGTTTTGTTGGGCTGTTCTCTTTAATCTGAAAATAACCTCTTTATTGGCTGGTTCATTATCAGTAAAAAAAACTTTCCTGTAGTCCGCTTGATTGGCTAAAGTAACACCGGATGTATTAATTACATCATCCGCCCACTTTTCGGCATTAACAAAATCACCTTTATAGGCATAAGCGCGGGCTTTTAAACCCTTTGCAAAGTTTTTATTAGCAAAACTATTGTTTGGAGTATATCCGGTAAGACCGTTATAAATTGTTAATGCAGCGTCAAGGTCCTTATGGATTTGTGCATAAAATTCTCCGTTCTTAACTCTTGGATTTTCTTTTTCAGCAGATTCAAATATTCTATCTGCCAATATTCCTGCCAAAGCATTATCATCTTTTAAATTTGTTGAATAATAAGCCAGTATCCTTAAATGTCCATAAGCTCTCATAGTAAGAGCCTCAGCTTTCAATTGGGAGATTAATGCAGCATCAGCAGTACTAACAGGTTGTACACTATCAGCATATTTAATGACTCTGTTAGCTCTTGCTAATGCTGTATAAGTGCCAACCCAAATATTTGCAGCAAGAACTGAAGAAGGAACCACTAAAAAGATATATTCTTGAGATATTCCTTGTCCTCCGTTCGCATATCCAATTCCAACTTCGTCAGTAAAAACAGAAGTAAACACAGCTTCTGATCTATTAGAAAAGAGATTATAGGTCGAGTTCATAAGTTTCTGAAGATCTGAAGATTGCGTAACAGTTGTTTCTTCAGTTAAGGATCCGGGTGTAAAGGGACTTATCAACTCATTATCACAGGAAGTAAGTAATATTCCCGATGTTATTACGATATATTTAAATATTTTTTTCATTGCAATTTATCTTAATTTATTAAACTAGAATTTAACGTCAAAACCAAACGTGACAACTCGAGGCGAAGGATACCTCTGTTGATCGGATCCGTTTGGACTTTCCACATCATAGCCTCGCCATTTTGTAAAGGTCAATAGATTTTCGCCTTGTAATGTAAATGACATATCACTGATAAAGGTGCCCTTCAGAAATCTTTTAGGAATTCTGTATCCTAACTGAACATTTCTCAGTCTGAGATAAGATGCATCTACAAGAAATCTATCTGAATTTCCCTGCAATCCAACATTAGCAGCTTTTAAAGAAGGCACGTCCGTATTTGTATTGGTAGTTGTCCATGCATTTAAAAGATCCCGATCTACGTTAAACGAAGCTAAATTATTAGGATTATATATATCAGACATATCACCATCAATGCGCTTCAGCTTAGCAACAAATGTAAAAGTAGACGAAACAAAAAAGTTTTTGTAGCTAAAATCAAATCCAAAACCTCCCTGATATTTTGGTAATTTATTAACTCCCATACGTTTTCTGTCAGAATCCTTAGGACTTTCTGTAGGGTTTCCATCAGCATCTTCAAACAATAAATTACCATCAGAAGGATTTACCCCTAAATATTTATACAAAAAATATTCTCTAAGAAGACCTCCATTCTCAGTTACTACCAGCCCGTCAGTTATCCTGCCATTACCGGATTGAATGCCACTTATATTTTGATTATTGATTGACCCGTTTACCCTAAAAGTTAGTGAAATATCGTTTTCTTTATTTCTTATTACGTCATACGCCAGATTTAGTTCAATACCTTTATTTTGTAAAACAACGTCCGTATTTCTCACAATACTTAAAGTACCTGACACTGGTGCTGTCGGATCAGGCAAGTATAAATCATGAGTATCTTTCACATAATAATCAAATGACCCTCTTAGTCTCCTTTTAAAGAATTCAAAGTCGGATCCAATATTGTACTGTTTTGTTGTTTCCCATCTCAACTCTTTATCACCAAAAGCGATAGCATACCCTTGGTTTCCGCTATATGTGTTATTGGTTACAGAATATATATTAGTATATGCAGGAGGATTTAATCCAGCATAAATACTTCCATCAACAATTCTCTGGTTACCTTGTGTTCCATAAGATGCCCGAATTTTAAATGCATCTACAAATTTTACGTTTTGCATAAACTCTTCTTCATCTATATTCCATCTCCCTCCTACAGACCAAAAAGTACCCCATTGTTTATCTCCAAAAAATCTATTGGTTCCATCTCTCCTAAGAACTCCGGTAATTCCATACTTCTTACTAAAATCATAATCTAAAGATGCAAAATATGAGATCATGGCCCATTTTAACTTTGAAGCACTTGTTGCTGAAACATAAAAATCATTATTTGAGGTGTCTGCAATATATCCGGATCCCGTTCCAGGAACAAAAGTCTTGGGGTCCAGGCCTTTCTGTCTGTTATTATTAGTATTAAGCTGCGAATAGTTATATTCTGCATTTCCCTGAAGAGTAAAAGTATGCTTTCCAAATGCTTTGAAATATTCAAGTTGCCATAGATTATTAAATAAAAACTCGCGTCTTTGGTTCATGTCTTCAAAACCTGAAAACTCCTGTGCTCCTTTAAATAAAAATGCATTAAAAGAAAGTGGATATTCTGCCTGATTAAACCAAGTATTAAGATACTGTCCGGACGTTCTCGCTTTCGCTGTTAAATCATTTGTAATTTTATAAGATAAATTAGCAGCCATATCCAGTCTCATTTCCTCTGTAAGATTATTATAATTCACTAACTTATCCATTAGCATTAAAGGAGTATATAACAATGTTCCATCTTTACTATATAAATCAAACAATTGTTGTCCATTTTGGTATAAATCAGGAGATAAATATGGAGCAGAACGGTATGCACCTAAAATAAAATTCCTGTTAACAGCTCCTGCATCAAGAATAGCTTCATTATTTTTTGAAAAACCTAACCCTGTTACCAAAGAGTACTTAAAGCGTTCATTCTCACTCTTGCCATTAATATTATTTCTTACGGTAAATCTCTTTAATCCAGTTGTTCTTAAAATTCCCTCATTTTCGAGATAACCAATAGATGTATATGAATTGATATTTCTTCCCCCAGATTCTAATGATAAGTCATGGCTCTGAGTAATAGCAGGCCTAAAGAAAACTTTCTTCCAATCAGTGTTTATATTATAGCTTGCAATCTGCTCATCAGTCATTTTAGCCCCAGCACCTACTCCATATATTTTTTGAAGACTTAAAAATTCCTTAGAGTCAGAAAGATTGTATTTCGGATCTTGTAAAAATGAAATACCAAACTGATTGCTATACCTGACACGCATATTTTGGTTAAATTTACCTTTTTTAGTAGTGATCAATATAACTCCATTTGATCCTCGAGATCCATATTCCGCAATAGCGGCTGCGTCTTTCAATACAGAAAATGTATCAATGTCATTGGGATTAATTGACCTAAAATTATCACTGTTGGAAGGAAACCCATCTATCACATATAGAGGGTCTGAATTACCACTATATGTACCTACTCCTCTAATAACAACCGTAGGTTTTGCACCAGGCTGCCCTGTGCTCGCTGTAACATTTACTCCGGCCAACTGTCCCTGTATAATATTCATCACATTGGCGTTTGGCCTGTTTTCTATAGTTTTGCTGTCAATGGTAGCTACTGAAGTTGCAGCGTTCTTCTTGGTCATACTCCTATAACCAAGAACAATCACTTCATCAATATCTCTTACTTTTACAGTATCCTTTTTCAATTTTTGTCCCGCAACTATCTGTCCTATAAAGAACAAAGCTCCGGCACTTAGTACGCATGATTTCACATTCATATTAACAGTTTTTAATATCCTGAGCAAATATGTTAATAATCCTTAACAGATTCAACTCACAAAACACTGTAATACAATACCTTAAAAAATATTTAATTCTTAATAAAGACAAATAAATGCCAGCCCAGATTGGGAATTATTATTATTAATTAAAAAAATAAATCAGAATAGACATTTGACTATATTTTAACAAGTGAAAAAAAAACCACAAGGTTTAACTTTATCAAAAAAAACAGCACAAAAAATTAACAGAATAAAAAAAATATCTTAAAAAAATTCAAAATCAAGCAATACAAATTCGCATAAAAGTATCAAAATGATAAAAATATGACATAAAAAATATTCCCAAAAAGAAAGCACCTCAAATTTTGAGGTGCTTTCTTTTATATATAGTAAACTACTACTTCTTAAAGCTATAGTATCTTGCCCCGATTAAAACCGGATTTTTCTCTTCAATAGAATCAAGCCCAAAACCTTTATAATTACTGTTTACAGATTCTTTCAATTGCTTTCTGTGAAGTTTTTCATAAGTTTCAAAGTTTACTGCTGTTCTTTGAGCCAAACTTTCAAACAAATTCCATTTTTCTGCTACCTTTCTCCAGTTCGCAGAAACTTTTCCAGCAAATACTTTTGATTTTGAACCACTTCCATAACCTACAAAACCAATTTCTTTTCCAGAAAGATCTTCATTTTCGTTAAAAGATGTTTCTAATGCGGAAAGAAATGCCATAAAAATAGAAGCGGTGTACATATTTCCTATCTCAGAAGAAGCTCTCTGTGTTTTTTCTATCTTATCATTAATAAGTTTCAGATAGTTTTCTGATTTAGCAACAGCTTTTTGTTCATCTGCTGTTTCGTAGGAAAGACCGTTCTCAAGGCTATAGATTTCTGTAAAAACCCTTTTCCCATGGAAGGCATAAGGAAGATGGAAAATAATATACTGCCAGTTTTCGTAGGGCTTTTCCTGTCCGGTTATTTCTTTATAATGATGATAAGCTTCTTTTATTCTATCCTGATAGCACTGGTTAGAATATTGTCCGTCAAAAACAGGTTCATCCGTGAAAATTTCAATCTTGTCAGGATAGGCTTCCGGAGCTCCATTCAAATCTTCTTTATTATATGATCTTCTCGGTTTGAAAAAATCGAAGACACTTTCTGAAGCAACTCCCCAGTTATTTTCTATTTCAAGAAGATCGGGTTTTGACGAAACCAACAGAGCAACAGCGCCTCCTCCCTGCGTGTATTCTCCTGAAGAAGCCAATTCATATTTTGCATAATCACTGGCAATGACTACTGCTTTTTTATCTGGATTTACTCTTACAAAATCCAGAGCGTTATGCAATGCATCTACTCCTCCTACACAGGCAAAAGTCATATCAAGTACGTCACAGTTTCTGAAGCATCTTGTTCCAAATTCTTCTTCCAAAACTTTTTCTACCATTTGTACAGCATAGGAAGCTGTAGGTTTTGCAGCGTCAACAGCGCTTTCTGTTCCCAGGTATACTCTTGCTATTTCTTCAGGATTGATTTGATAGTCTTTTATAAGCTTCAGTAATGCTTCTGCTGCAAAAGTAGCAGCGTCTTCGTGAACATCAGAAAGTCCCATTTTATGAAGACCTAAGCCTTTTTCCAATTTTGCCGGTTCTATTCCTCTTTTTTCTGCTAAATCCTTAATTTCCAAATATAAACCAGGCACATAATACCCCGCTGCTTCAATTCCAAAACTCATAATTGTCTAAATTTTAAACGAATTTATGAAAGATAATGCAAAAAACAGTGGTAAAAAATGCTAATTTTTGCAACATCGTTAAAAACCAATGTATTTAAAAACGATAATCCAATAATTTATATACACTTCATGATCAAAAGAAAGCCGGCAAATCTGCCGGCTTCATTTATTTACTTATAATTTTCAATAGCTTTATTAATGACATCGATCTGTTTGTTGATACTTGCTGCATTTTGTGGATTCTGTTTCAGCAGTTCCATTTTTTTGCTCAAACCATCTTTCAGCATCTGAACCATCATCATTTTAGCTTGCGGATTGCCTGCCATCTGATTTTTGGCATATCCTGCTATTTTTGTAACGCTTTCTGTTGCTTTCAGATTATCTGAGGTCATGATCCAGTTGAAACCATCTTCAGCTGCTTTTCCCAATTCCGGATTCTGGAATTTAATAAAAGGATAAAAGGTAACAAGAGGTGCAATATTTTCTATCTGGGAAGTAATTTTGTTTTTCACAATAATGGGCAGTAATTGTGCCTGCAATTCTTCTGAAGCTCCCTTCATATCAATTTTATCAGCCAGAGTGCCGGCTCTTGACGGATCAATAGAAAGAAGTGCTCCCATTGAACTACCTTTTACAGCATTAGAAACTGCAGTCGATCCTTTTTCAAATAAAGGAAGGTATTTTTTGTCTTTTGTTTTTCCTAAAGCCGCAATAGCCGCAGCCTGAGTTAACGTTTTCGGATCATTGGAAGCCATTTTTTCCACTTCAGCACCCAATGCTTTCATTTGTTCAGGATTAGTAAGGTCTATTAAGTTTAATGCTTTTATTCTGACTCTGAAGAAAGGATCTTTTAATGCGGCAGCCAATAATTTTACAGCGGCAGGACTTTTTCCGGCCTGATCTTTAATTCCGTTTAAGGCCAGGTATCTGCTTTTGAATTCTTTGGAATTGGTAAACTGCATCAGGTTCTGTTCCGGGGTTTTAGTATCTGTAATATCAGCCAGTAAAACTCCGTCCGCATTGATATTGATAAGATCCGGAGCCTTGGAAACATCAAAACTGAAAGTATTTTTAGCTTCTGCATTTACCCAGACATTATATCTTTTAGGTTTTCCGTTATCGTATACATCTATTGCCAGAGGAAATTCAAATGGTTTTTCCTGAGTTTGATTAATGGTTACAGCAACCTGTTTTTTTACCGGCTCAAAGGTGGATGAATAATTAATCTTTGGGTTTCCGCTTCCAAAATACCATTGATTAAAGAACCAGTTTAAGTCTTTCCCGGAAACTTTTTCAAAAGAGAGTCTTAATTGGTGGGCTTCAGCATTTTGGTATTCATTGGTTTTCAGGTAATCGTTCATTCCGGCAAAGAAAGCGTCATCTCCCAGATAATTTCTCAGCATATTTAAAATGCCACCTCCTTTCTGATAGGTTACCAGATCAAAAACATCTTCACGGGATTCATAGTTGAATCTCACCAGGTTTTTATTAAAATCGCCCGGGTTGTGAAGATAGTTATTCACATCAGTCATCAGGTGATAATCTGCCTGATCTTTTCCGTACTTGTATTCATTCCAAAGGTATTCGGAATAGTTGGCAAAAGATTCATTCACGGTAAGATTACTCCAGCTTTCTGCAGTTACCAGGTCTCCAAACCAATGGTGAAACAATTCGTGAGCAATGGTATCTTCCCAGGTATTTTCATCAATAAGTTGTCCCGGTTTCTGAAGGATATCGCTTCCATGAAGTGTGGCTGTGGTATTTTCCATCGCACCACTTACATAATCTCTTCCTGAAATCTGAGCATATTTTGCCCATGGATAATCATAGTTCAGTTTTTTGGAGAAAAAGTCGATCATTTCCGGAGTATTTCCGTAGATCTGCCTGGCATAGGGTTCGTATTCTTTTTCGATATAATAATCAACCGGAATATTTTTCCATTTGTCTTTTACCACTGCATACTCTCCTACACCCATAAAGAAAAGATAGGTAGAATGTCTTTTATCCATCACCCAGTGATCTGTTCTGAGTCCGTTCGATTCTTTTTTTGAATCTTTCATAAGACCATTGGAAAGGGTAACATATTTATCAGGAACTGTCATATAGATTTCCTGTGTAGTCTTTTGGTTGGGTTTATCAATTGTTGGGAACCATGCGGAAGAAGATTCGGTTTCTCCCTGTGTCCAGATTTGTGTAGGCTTATCCGGTTCTGTTCCCTGAGCATTAATAAAATACAATCCTTTTGCATCATTGATCGCCATACTTCCTTCCTGTTTCACTTCATTCGGGCGGGAGGTGTATTTGATGTAAACGGTATAATCCTGGTTTCTCTGATAGGTTTTATCCAGAGTAATTTTTAGAATATCGTCTTTGTATTCGTATTTTAAAGGAGATTTTTTGCCACTGTTATCAAGAGCCACTTCATGAATCAGCATTCCTTTTGCATCAAGAGTAAGCTCGTTGGTTGCATAGAAGTAAGGAGAGGCAGTAAGCCATTCTTCCCCGTTCATCTGTTCTTTCTGATAATCAAAATTTACTTTTAGCTTGGTGTGTTTAAGTTCTGTTACTTTAGTGTGGGTAGCTCTGTACACTTTTTCCCTTCCTGAAGTTTCAGTTTGTGCTGATACATTGGCGGAAAATAAAATTCCAAGTATAGCAATTGATAAAATGGCCTTTCTCATCGGTCTACTTTATTATTTTTTAGAATTATTTTTTGATGATAATGTCGAAAATATCATTGACTAATGTTTCATAGTCACCTGTTTTAAGCTGTTCTTTCGTTTTTGCGAAGGCTTTTTTGAGTTCACTTTCCGGATTTTCGTCATCCACTATTTCTGCGGATGCTACACCTTTCAATTGAAGTACTGCGTTTTTCAATGCTTCCATATCTGCCTTGTCTTCTATATTAATTTTTAAATACTTCATAATTTGTTCTTAAGCATTTGGTATTTATGATTTACTGCAAGTCTACAGATTCTTTTACAAAAAAGGATCCGATGGAGTTGTTCTTTCAAATGTAAGAAACTATTGTCAAAAGAAAGTCTACCAAAGGATTTATATTCTGATTTCCCGACTTATGAGCACAGATAATGCTTCTATTACTGTTAAAATAATAGAAGTAAATTTAAAAAATAAAAAGATATAAAAATATTAAATCGCTACAGGAGCTTTGATCCCTGGATGCGGATCATAATTTTCCAACGTAAAGTCTTCGAAATTGAAATCAAAAATGTCTTTAACATCAGGATTCAGTTTCATTGTAGGAAGTGCTTTTGGTTCTCTTCCAAGCTGTCTGTTTACCTGTTCAAAATGATTGTTGTAGATATGAACATCTCCAAAACTGTGAACGTAATCTCCTACTTCAAGATCACAAACCTGGGCTACCATCATCAACAGTAGTGCATAACTTGCAATATTGAAGGGTACGCCAAGGAAAACGTCGGCACTTCTCTGATATAGCTGTAAGGATAATTTACCATCAGCTACATAAAACTGGAATAAAGCGTGACAAGGAGCCAAAGCCATGTTAGGAATTTCTGCCACATTCCAGGCTGATACGATCAGTCTTCTGGAATCCGGATTTTTTTTGATCTGATCGATTACTTCTGTAATCTGATCTACCACTTTTCCGTCTGCTCCACTCCAGCTTCTCCACTGCGCTCCGTAGACAGGTCCCAGATCTCCATTTTCATTGGCCCATTCATCCCATATGCTTACTCCGTTATCTTTAAGATACTTAATATTGGTATCTCCTTTCAGAAACCAAAGCAATTCATAGATAATGGATTTCAAATGCACTTTTTTTGTGGTTACCAAAGGAAATCCTTTAGACAGATCATACCTCAGCTGATAACCGAAAACACTTCTTGTTCCAGTGCCTGTTCTGTCGGTTTTATCAGTTCCGTTGTCTAAAATATGCTGTAAAAGATCCAGGTAGTTTTGCATTTTGAATGAGATTTTAAGTTCCAAATTTAGTAAAAACCAACAAAAAAAGCACTCACTTTTATGAATGCTTTTTATAGAGACAATGTTTATTTTCTATTAAACAACTGTATATCTGCAATCTAACAGATCTTAATTTTACCATATATTTTCAATAGTCTGATGAATGGTGTTGACAATGAAATTTTCTCCTGCCTTTTTACTATACATGATTTTAACCAAAGGAGATTCTGCAGAAACGGTCATGATTTTCTGGTTTTCAAAAACAATTTCTCCCATAGAAACTGCTACGTAAAAGAGTCCTTTATCGGTTTTTACCAAAGCTCCGTTCTGAACTTTTTCTGAAGGATCAGATGTTATTTTTTGCAAAACAGCCTGCTGGTTCAATACCTCATTCAACTGTCTCTGCAGATTATTGATTTCCTGCTGAAGCATTTCTCTTCCGGTTTCATATTTGTCCCCCATTGAGCTTTTCGTATCGTTGTTGGAAGCTCTTGTTTCTGCAATAAGATTTTCAAAATACCGGATTTTGTCTGCCGCTTTTGCTTTTATGATATTGATTATTTCCTGTTTGTTCATTGGATGATTGTTTTTTATTGCGGGCAGATAAACCACCCCGTCAAAATCATAGATTTTGACACCCCTCCAGCGGAGGGGAATTGAGCACCTTTAAAGACAAATTGTTAAAATTTACTGTTTAAGCTAAGTTTCAAAGGCATTGCTTTTTATTTTTCAAATACGGCATAATCAGAAACTTTGAAACTGAAGTCTTTTCCGTTGCTGAAATCTCTTTTTGTTTTATCAAAAATATTTCTGAATGTTCCGGACAGATGGTCGTCTTCAATGGAGAAATTAACCGGTTCTTTTGACATGTTGAGTACTACCAGCACTTCATCTTTTCCATTTTTCCTTACATAAGCGAGAATTTTATCATTGGCTGTCGTATTGAGAAGATAGGTTGTTACATTAGCATCTCCGCCTCTTAAGGCTGGATTGGAAGCTTTTAAATCCAATAGTGTTTTATAGAAATCAGCAACCTGATACGTATTCGTCCACTTGATAACATCTTTCTCGAAAAATTCCAATCTCTTCATATTGGGAAGTTCCTGTCCTGAGTATAATAGCGGTACACCATTCCATGTGGCAGAGAATACTGCCATAGGCTTGGTGATCACTCCATATTTCTCATATTCGGTCCCGTTCCACGAGTTTTCATCATGATTTGTGGTAAACCAGGCTCGCATTGAGGCATCTCCGATATTGGAATACTGTCTCAGAAGATCTTTTAATTCCTGAAGAGGTTCATTATTTTTATAATAATCTGCAGATTTATGCATCCATTTCCAGGAATAACTGGCGTCAAAAACTTTTCCGTATTCGGGACTTTCCAACTCATCAAATTCTCCCAACCAGAAAAGGGGTTTCACTTTTTCCACTTCAGGACGTGCCTGTTCCCAGAAATCAACTTCTACCCATGAAGCAAGGTCACATCGGAATCCGTCGATATTGGTTTCCTGCACCCAGAACTTCATAGCATCTATCATAGCCTGTCGCATTTCCTGGTTTTTATAATCCAATTCAATAATATCATCCATTCCGGAAGCAATATGGAATTTTCCGTCAGGATCTTTAAGATAAAATTCAGGGTGTGTTTTTGTCCAAACGTGGTCCCACCCTGTGTGATTGGCTACCCAATCTATGATTACTTTAAATCCTAATCGGTGGGCTTCATTCACCATATCCTTAAAATCCTGTAGTGTACCAAATTCCGGATTAACAGAGGTGTAATCTGCCGCGGCATACGGACTTCCCAGACTTCCTTTTTTGTTCTGCTGGGCAATGGGTGTGATAGGCATGAACCAAAGGGTTTTTATTCCCATCGATTTCAGGCGGGGCATCTCTTTTGCAAATGCTTTGAAAGTTCCTTCCTGAGTATATTGTCTTATGTTTACTTCGTAGATATTTGTAGTATGTTTCCAATCTTTTGGCAGTTCTGTCATCTTCCGGATATTTTTTTGAGTGGTACAGGAAACAATTCCCAGACCAATTACAGCTAACAAAATTAATTTTTTCATTAAACTATTTTTAACAAAAGTAAGGATTGTTTTTGGAGAGAAAAGGTAAAAACGTGAAATTATTACATGGAGAAATGATAAAACAAAAAGGAAAATTCATCAATCAGCTTATTTTTGAATTCGAATTTTTCAGGCATAAAAAACCCCGGGTTACAACCCAGGGCTCATATATTTTATTGACTATCTTTCGTCGTCATTGTCATCCTCATCATCAAAGACATCGTCATTGTAGTCTTCCTCTTCCTCATCATCAAAGTTGTCATCATCTTCATCTGAAAAGTTTCCTCCTCCGAAATCGTCATCAAAACCAAACTCATCATCTACCAACGGCATTGCTGACTTCTTTTTTCCACCTCCTGCATTTCCGTTTTTGCTAGGAGCCTTTAACGGAACATTTCCGAATCTGTATACTGTGATTGGATAGTTCACGCCTTTTGTTTCTTCGATCACTTCAATAAGCTCACAGAAGAATTCCCAAAGATCAAGAAGCCCATACTGGAACTGTGCCTTGTCTCCTACATTTTCAAAAGCTTCATCAATATAAACATCTGACATGATCTCACCATCACCATCATCACTCATATCTTCCAATGGGACACTTTTTACGATTGTTCCGTCATCTTCCAACAGATTAAAAGTAGAAAGCTCATCTCCCTGCAGACTGAATGCACTTTTAATTCCTAAATGTAAGTTCCATAACGTTTGTTTTCCCTTAACTTCGACATCACGGAAAATATCCTCTTTCGCATCTAATATTACGCGGATTTTGTAAACCATATCAGTTTCTTAAATTACTTTTTTGCCTTTATAATTATGATAAATCTCTGTTGCAAATATATAATAAATGACATGTGACAAAAAAATATTTCAGGATTTTTTAAAATATTTTTTTTTCTTACATTTTGCCGGAATTATTTACTTTTTTCGAGCATAAAACTGAACTTCGTCCCTTCAAGGTATACACTTTCTACAGTAATGTTTTCGTTGTGTGCTTCAAGGATGTGCTTTACAATCGCCAGCCCAAGTCCGGAACCGCCTTCTCTTCTGCTTCTGCTGGTTTCCACACGGTAAAATCTTTCAAAGATTCGCGGAAGGATTTCAGATTTTATTCCCATTCCGTTATCTATCACCTCTATCAGCACCTTATTTTTCAGAATACTGGTTTTTACAATCACTTTTGCTTCCTGTCTGTTGGCATAATGAATGGCATTGGAGATCAGATTAATAAAAACCTGAGAAATTTTCTGTTTATCGGCTTCCACAAAGATCTGCGGATGAAGGGTCTGAATCTGTAATGTTGTATTTCTTTTTTCAGCTTCAAGATCAAGAAGGTCAAAAATTTCTTTGATCAGAAGGTTGACATCAAATTTTGAAACGGTAAGATTGATTTCACCGGCTTCCAGCCTGTTAATCATATCAAGATCTGTTACAATAGCGATTAGTCTTTCTACCGATTTATCAATTCTTTCGAGATATTTATCCCGGATGGTAAGGTTATCTACTCCGCCATCTCTCAGAGTTTCTACATATCCCTGAATAGAAAACAAAGGGGTTTTAAGCTCATGGGAAACATTTCCAATGTATTCTTTACGATAACTTTCCATCTCTTTCATCATATCAATTTCTGATACCTGCTGTTGATTGAGATCTGAAAATCTTTCTCCTAATTCTTTAATGGTTATATTTTCGTCATGATTCTGTACTATTTCCTGCGGAAGAAATCCGGAAAGACCTTTAACCTGTTTTCTGCTGTAGTAATTGAAGAGGAGCTCCAGTACTACACAGTTGATCAGGAAGATCAGGACAATACAGATGAAAAGACCCGTTTTGAACAAAGGGGTCTCATAATAGATATCTTTCAGCGAATCGAATACGACACCTAAAAGGAGCATTACCAGTGTCAGCAGACAGGAGGCAACGAGAGTAAGTCTGTAAAATTTCAATTTTACAACGTTTTAATGATTGAACGTAAAGTTAAGATTTTTAAATAATTAAACGATCAGTTTATACCCAATCCCTTTTAATGTCTGAATCGTATTGATTCCCAGTTTTTCTCTAAGTCTTCTGATGTGAACATCAATGGTTCTTTCTCCTACGATCACATCATTACCCCAAACTTTTTCCAGGATCTCTTCTCTTTTGAAAACTTTTTCAGTATTGGAAGCCAAAAGGTAAAGCAAATCAAATTCTTTTTTAGGAAGAAGAAATTGCTGCCCGCTTTTGGAAACTCTGAAATTATCTTTGTCGATAACAAGGTCTCCGATTTCGATGAGTTTAGCATTGTCAGAAACCTGAGAGGTTAGCTGCAATAATGCATTTACTTTAGAGATAAGGATCTTTGGTTTGATCAGTTTTACGACATAATCATTGGCTCCCGCCTGAAAACCTGCTAACTGAGAAAACTCTTCGCTTCTTGCAGAAAGGAACACAATAAGTGTTTTTTGCAGTTCTTTCACTTTACGAAGTTCCTGACAGGTTTCTATCCCATCTTTTTCAGGCATCATGACATCTAATAAGATAAGATCCGGAACAATTTCCTTCGCTTTTTCTATACCTTCGTTACCATTGGTAGCGGTATAGATATCATACCCTTCCTTTTCCAAATTGTAAGACAGAATCTCTAAAATGTCCAGTTCATCGTCTATTAAAAGAATTTTTTTGCTCATCTTCTAGTTTAAGAATTCCCACAAAATTAATTATTTCAATTGATTTCATCTATCTGCCAAATGTTAACTAATTATTAAAAAATAACACCGTAGCTATAAATTATAAAATCAATAAAAAAACCAATAAATAAATATACACAAATCAAATATAAGGAATAATAATTAACATTAAAACAAAAATTATAATTATATAAATTAAACATCGATAAGTATAAAATCTATTCTTTCGTTAATACAAACTTCATAATTAATTAAGATTCTCCTAAAGTTTTCTTAAAAACTTAGCCTTTATTTTGCCCTTGAAAAAGAAGTAAAAGAAGTAATAATGAAAAAACAACTCCACAAGAGCATCATGCTACTTGCCTTGTTTTCTGCTGGCTATGCTTTTGCACAAAGTCAGATTTTGGAAGGTAGGGTATTGGACGAGAAAGACAATACTCCTATAGAAGGGGTAAAAGTAAAAGTAAATGGTCAGGAAGTAACGACTGACATTTCCGGATACTACTCTATCAACCTTTCTCCCGGTGCCAATTACATTGTAACGGTAAGTTCCAACGGGTATAACAGAAAAGAAATCAGTGAGGTTATTATAAAGAATGAAGGTAACACTCATCTTGATATCGTTCTGGATAAACCCTCTACCAAAGAAAAAGAAATTGAGGGAGTTGTCATAAAATCAAACGCAAGAAAAGAAACCATAGCCTCTACCATCGGTTTACAAAAGAACGCAGGGGTAGTTTCTCAGGTTATTGGTGTTGAAGCGATTAAAAGAAGTCCGGACAGAAACACGGGTGAAGTTCTGAAAAGAGTTTCCGGGGTGAGTTTATTTGACGGAAAATATATTGTCGTAAGAGGTTTATCAGACCGTTATAACCAGGCGATGCTGAACGGTATTCAGTTATCCAGTACAGAACCTGACAGAAAGACTTTCTCTTTTGACCTTTTCCCTGCTAACGTTATCGAAACCCTTGTCATCAACAAAACGTTCATTCCTGAATATACAGGTGAATGGGGAGGTGCACTGATTCAGGTAAATACGAAAGATATTCCTAATAAAAACTTCTTCAATGTACAGGTAGGTGTAGGTGGAAACACCGCTACTATGGGACAGGAATTCCACATGCAGAAAGGAGGAAAGTGGGACTTTTTAGGAATTGATGACGGTTACAGAAAACTTCCTACCAATATGCCTGCAAAAAATGCTTTCAGTATTCTGACTGAAGCACAGAAAACAGAGATTGGTAAAGGATATACAAAGAATCTTGGATACAACAGTATCGGTTATCCTGAAAACTTAAGTTTACAGTTAGACGGAGGTTTCAATACGAAATTATTTGGAAAAGATTTAGGAGTAATTGCTGTTTTAAACTATAGTAACAACAAAAGAAGAACTGAGTCTACCAACCGTTTCTTTACGATCAACAACCAGCTTGCTGACACCAACTTCGATTATTTTACAGAAAAATACAGCAATGATATCATTTTAGGAGGGATGTTGAACCTTTCTTTAAAGCTGAACAACAATAATAAAATTTCCCTGAAGAATATCATTACCAACAATACGGTAAACCACATGTCCTTCAGAACAGGAAAGGACTTTGAATTTGATCCGATTAACGGTACCAATATCATGGCAAGGGAAATTGGATTTAAAGAAACTACTTTCTATAACTCTACCCTTTCCGGTAATCATAAAATTGATGTTCTTGGCGGATTGACCGTAAACTGGTACGGAAGTTTCGGAATCCTTGATCAGTATATTCCTTTGCTACAGCGTTTACAGTACAATCAATATACTACCATGCCGGGAAGTCCTTATTTAGCATTGATTTCTAATGGTCTTTCTCAGAAATCAGGAAGTGTATTCTACTCTACATTAAGTGACTATTTATATAATGCAGGAGGTGACGTATCCAAGACGTTTACGATGTTCGGACAAAAGCAAACGATCAAAGGAGGGTATTTATTCCAGGTAAAAGACAGAATATACAACTCAAGACCATTCTCTGTAAGACTTGAGAACTTCAATCAGGGATTACTTTCCCAGCCTTTTGAAACTATTTTCAATCCTGGTAATTTCGGAACTAACGGAGGATTTACATTTGATGAAATTGCTGGAAACCAGTACAGATATATTGCCAACACCATCCTTAACGCAGGATATTTACAGTTTGATAACAACTTCACACCATGGTTAAGAGCAGTTTGGGGATTAAGAGTGGAGAACTTTGACCAATTGGTAGGAAGCACGAAGAAAAGCGATGACCGTTTTGTCAATACACGTGTTACAGATTTCTTACCTGCTGTTAACTTAACATTCAAAGTAAATCCTAAAATGAATATCCGTCTTGCAGGTTCACAAACTGTGGTAAGACCGGAATTCAGAGAAGTTTCTCCTCTGGCATACTATGACTTTGACCTTGGAGCAACGGTAATTGGTAACAAATCTATCGAAAGAACTAAAATCACGAGTGCCGACCTTCGTTGGGAATTCTACCCAAGAAACGGGGAAATTATATCCGTGGCAGGTTTCTATAAAAACTTCAAAAAGCCTATCGAATTATACTTCAACCAATCAGGGGTAGGAACGAGTAACACTTTCAACTACCTTAACGTAGATAAAGCTGATGCTTATGGATTGGAAGTTGAAGCCAGAAAAAAACTGGATTTTGTAAGTGCTCTTAAAAACTTTACCCTTGGTGGAAACGTAGCATTAATCAAAAACAGAGTAACGGACGAAGCTACTAATATTGACAGACCAATGCAGGGACAATCTCCATATACTGTCAACCTAAGTCTTCAGTATGATACTGAAAAATCAGGATGGTCTTCAACATTATTATTCAACATGATCGGAAGAAGAATCCTTTACGTAGGAAACGATCAGGTTCCACCAATCTGGGAAGCACCTAGACCTCTTCTTGACTTCCAGCTTGCTAAAAAACTATGGAGCAACAAGGGAGAGATCAAGCTGAATGTTTCAGATATCCTGAACCGTCGTGCGAAATTCTACCATGACCTGAACGACAATGGCAAGTATGACAGCAAAGATGCTCTTGCTATTGAAAGACTTACAGGAACCAATATCAGTTTAACACTGGGATACAATTTTTAATTCACTCAACAAATAATCTAATAAATAATTTAATTCTTTATAACATGAAAAAGTTCGTTTTATATTCTTTAATGCTTGGCGCTCTAGTATCAACTACCGCATGTAGAAATATAGAAGAAGATGGACCTACCATTATTCAAAATGGAGGTAACGGAAACGGAGAAACTGAAAACCTTATTCTTTCAGGAAAAATCACTTCCAATACTACGCTTAAAGCAAATAAAATTTATAAGCTGAGAGGACTGGTATATGTAACTAACGGAGCTACTTTAACGATCGAGCCAGGTACAAAGATTGTAGGTGAGGCTGATAAAAACGGAGCTTTAATCATTACAAGAGGAAGCAAAATCATGGCAGAAGGAACTGCTGCTAATCCTATTATCTTCACTTCAGAAAAAGCAAGTCCTAAAAGAGGAGACTGGGCAGGTGTAGTAATCTTAGGAAATGCTCCTACTAATGCATCTTTCGGAGGAGCAAACGGAGTGGGAGAAATTGAAGGAGGGATCAACAACTCTGAAGGTCTTGGACTTTATGGAGGAACTAACGCTGCTGACAACAGTGGTGTATTAAAATATGTAAGAATAGAATATGCAGGATATGCATTCTTACCAGATAAAGAGATCAACGGCCTTACATTCGGTGGTGTAGGAAACGGAACTACAGTAGATTATGTAGAAGTTGCGTATGCTAATGATGACAGTTTTGAATGGTTCGGAGGAACAGTAAACTGTTCTCACCTTATTTCTTACAAAGGTCTTGATGACGATTTCGATACTGATAACGGTTTCTCAGGAAATGTACAGTTTGGTATTGCTGTAAGAGATTCTCAGGTAGCAGACGTTTCCGGTTCTAACGCATTTGAATCTGATAATGATGCTAACGGTTCTACTTTAACGCCTCAGACTTCAGCTACGTTCTCAAATATGACGATTATCGGGCCAATCAACTCTGCAGCTCCGGGATCAATCAATGCTTTATTCCAAAATGCGTTACAGATCAGAAGAAACTCTTCTATCTCCGTATTCAACTCTGTATTCACAGGATTCCCGGTTGGTTTATTCATTGATGCTACTAAAGGATCTCCAACAGATAACAATATCGTAGGAAACAAATTATTCTTTGAAAACAACGTTTTAGCAGGAAATACAACTCCTTTAAAATTCGGACCATCTACCTCTACTCCGACAACCTATACATTAAACGATCTTACAACGTGGTTTAATGCTAAAGGAAATACAATCCTTGCTTCTACAGCTGACGTAAAACTTGCCGGTGCATGGGCTCCTGCAGGAACTACACCAAACTTTACGCCTAATGCTGGATCTCCATTATTAACAGGTGGAGCATTTACCAACCCTAAATTAGCAACCTGGTTTACACAGGTTACTTACAGAGGTGCTGTAAAAGATGCTACGGATACATGGTATGCAGGATGGACTAACTTCAACTTATAACATATCATCATATAAGTACCTAGATTTAATTTCAAATAAAAGGCCTTCGGAAATATTTTCTGAGGGCTTTTTTTATCGTTATTACGGGATATTACAAATAGTAGGAATTTTGAATATGAATAGATGTTCACATTGTAAAATGTAAAAAGGGAATATGAACAGTTATTTTGGGGTTTGAATACAGATATTCTTTCATAAGTTTGGGCTAAAGCCTGAGGTATATTTTTTTCATTCAAACGGGCTAAAGCCCGTTCCTATTGAATATAAATAATCTCGAAATTTATAATCATAATCTCAAAACTCGAATCACGAATCCCACACCCCAAAACCTCATCATTCATCATTCATCATTCATCATTCATCATTCATCATTTATAAAAAAAGCCACCAGGAAATTCCCGATGGCAATTACAAAAAACAAGTGTATAAAAAATATATATACTTCAGATTAATTTCTCCAGAATAAATTCCCGTCATTCATCAGGGCTTTAATTTCTGACATTCTGGAAACAGCTTCGGCAGAACATGACGCGTCTGTCAGAACAATAGCGGCTTCATCACCGGCTTTAGGCCATTGCTGCTTTCCTTTTTCATCCAGAGGAAGAGTGCTTTGAGTAGCAAACTGCAAAGCTCTTGATAAGGCATATTCCGTAGCATAACCATACAGCTCTGCAATCAGATTCGCTTTCTGCAGCATATTTCCGGATCCGAAAGTACTCCAGTAATCCTGCACATTATCATTTCCGATCAATACATTTACTCCGTATTTTTTCAGGGTTGGAATAGGCATTATCTTTCCTTTAAAAGGTACAGAAGAAGCAATTCCTACGTTTCCGGCAGCCAGTCTTTCTGCAATCTGCTCTGTTTCTTTAGGAGAAAGGTGAGCTAAAGCAAATGCATGGCTTACAAACGTTTTTCCCTGAAGTGCCGGATTTTCCATGGCTTTATCAATCAGATAATTGATCGTTTTCATTCCCGACTCTCCTGCTTCATGCAGATGAATATCAATTCCTTTATTGTGATCTAAAGCCAGTTGAACCGTAAAATCCATTACTTTCTCAATATTTCCATCAATGCTCAGTGGATCCAATCCACCAATAAAGTCTACACTTTTCAGTTGGGCAGCTTCTTTCATCAAAGGAGCAGATTTTGTGTAATACACTCCATGTTGGGGAAAGGCTACCAGTTCAGCTTTGAAAGAATCTTTTTTGTTTTCAAGTGCCTGCTCAAGATGTTCCAGAGATTTCAATCCTGATGTAGGATCTATGTTGAAATGAGTTCTTGCAAAATGAGTCCCATAATGCTGCTGCAGACTGATCAGCTGTTCTGCTCTGCTTACTGAAGTTTTGAGCAATTCAGGGATGATTTCCTGTTCATAAGCGATCATATCTTTCACCGTTCTTCTTTTTGGAGAAAGTGCCTGCCATGGAAGACCATACAATGTTTTATCCAGATGGATGTGCATATCCCTGAAAGCAGGAAGCATCAGATATCCTTTAGCATCTATCGCTTGGGAAGCAGGATCATTGGCTTTTACACTTTTTATTTTTCCGTCTTCAATTTCGATACTGAACAGGTCTGTTTTTGTTCCGGTAACCTCTTCATTTTCGTATTCAAAACCTGTTTCCAGGCGGACATTTTTAAGGGAATAGTTTCCTTTTGCAGTTAATTGATAGGGAAATTTCATGATTTAAAATTTAACAATACAAAATTAAGCCGGCTTGAGGGTAAAACCGGTGTATCAATTATGTCTTGTTTTGTACAGATTATTCTTTAAACTGGGACGGTGTCATTCCTGTTTGGGCTTTAAAGAATTTGGAAAAGCTGGCATGATCATAAAACCCGAGGTCATACACAATATCTTTTACAGACATTTCGGAAACTTTTAAAAGTCTTTTGGCTTCCAGTAAAATACGGTCCTGAATAAGGGATGAAGCCGAAGCATTGAGGTTTTTCTTGCAGACAATATTCAGGTAGTTGGCAGAAATATTTAGTTTATCGGCATAGAAAGAAACGGATCTTTCTGTTTTGAAATACTCATCAATGAGATGCAGAAATTTTGAAATAATAGGATTTGAATTATAGACTTCAAAATCTTTATAAGCACCTTCCACAGATTTACTCACCAATAAACCGATGAGTTCACTTCTTTTCTGAATCAGTTCCCAAAAGACTTTTTCTCCGTTCAGTTCTTTCTGAATGGCCTGAAATTCATACAGAAAAGTCTCAAAAACTTCTTTGGAAAGATTGATCACCGGATGGTTCTGGTAATAGGAGGCAGAAAATCTTAACGAGGGCAGAAAACTTTCAAACCAATCTCTGCTGATCATCAGCTGATATCCGATGGTTTCTTTTTCAATCACCCATTGATGTACCTGGTCCGGAAAAACAAGATGAATCTGGTAATCTTTCACCTCATATTCTGTAAAATCTATGGTGTGTGAGCCTACTCCCTGCTCAAAAAGATTGATGATAAAAAAGTCATGTTTGTGCGGATCATCAATGGAGCGCGCACCGGAAAGTTCATTGAACAGCAGATTACAGCCTTTCAGCTGATTTTCACTAAATTCCTGAATTCCCAAAATAGGAAAATGATCTGTATGGTAAGCCACTCTGCCTGATTTTCTCCTAAAATTACTAAAATTTATGAGAGAAAAAACTAAAACAACCACAAAAGGAACAAAAGCTTTATCTGCATCACTCTATCTTCAGTCTCTATCTTCATTCAGTGATGGTCTCTGAAAATCTTAACAGATTCGCAGGCTTTCCCGTAAAGCTTTCATGCCCTTTGTGGTCGAAAAAACACAACTAGATTATATATTAATTTATTTAATCCTTTTTTATTTTAAATTAAAAAACAACGTTACCATTGTGAACTAAAGATTCCACCTCTGAAATTCTTGATACTGCTTCTGCGGAGCAACTTGCGTTGATCAATACAAAATCTGCTTTATCACCTGACTTTGGCCATTGCTGAGTTCCTTTATCATCCAACGGAAGAATATTTCCAGTGGCCAGTTTTAAGCTTCTTGATAATAAAAACTCTGTTGAATATCCATACAATTGTGCCATTAAATTGGCTTTCTGAAGTACACTTCCTGTCCCGAAAGTATTCCAGTGGTCTACAATGCTGTCATTCCCGGTAAGGACAGTTACGTTATGTTTATAAAGCGTTGGAATAGGCATAATCAGCCTTCCGAAAGGGATTGTAGAGACAATTCCGATCTGTGCTTCACCTAATTTTTCAGCAATTTCTTCCTGCCTCGCCGCTTCTAATTTTCCAAGAACAAAACAGTGGCTCAAATAGGTTTTCCCTTTCAAAGCAGGGTTTTCATTCACTTTTTTAATCAGATATTCTACCGTTTTCAATCCCGAGTCTCCGGTTTCGTGTAAGTGAATATCTATTCCTTTTTTATTGTCTAAAGCAAGCTGAACCGTAAAATCTACCACTTTTTCGATATCTCCATCGATGTTGAAAGGATCTACTCCACCGATAAAATCAATATCCATCTTCGCCGCTTCTTTCAGATAAGGTACGGAATCCGTATAGAAAACACCATGCTGTGGAAATGCCACCAGCTCGGCTCCAAAACCTTTCTTCTTATTTTCTAACGCTTTTTGCAGATTTTTTAATGACTGAAGTTTGGAAGTAGGTTCAATATTTACGTGACTTCTTGCATAGGAAGTTCCCTTAGACTGTAATAACTCAATCAGTTTTTCTGCTTTGAAAGTTGAATTCTTCAGCATCTCAGGAAGCATTTTCTGTTCCAGTTCTATCATTCCTTTTACCCCTCCGGTTCTTTTTCTCACCGCCTGCCACTGATCTCCATAGAACGTTTTATCAAGGTGAATATGCATATCTTTAAATGCGGGAAGCATCAATAGACCTTTTGCATCTACCGCTTTAGCATTCGGTTGGTTGGGTGAAATCTTTGTGATTTTTCCGTTTTCAACTTCTACATAAAAAAGACCTGTTTTGGTAGAAGACACTTCTCCATCCTGGTAATCAAAACCAGTTTCCAGACGAACATTTTTCAGGCTCATTTTTCCTTTTACTGAAAGATTTTTCTCATCGAAAGGCGATGCGGTCATGATATTCGGTATTAAAGTGAGTCCCGCTACAGCCAACGCTGAGTTTCGGATAAAGTCTTTACGGGAGATATTGTCTGAGGTCTTCATTTCCAATCTATTTAAGACAAAATTAAAAAGAAGTGCTCTGAACGAGGTGTATGGTTTATTACAAAATCTGTATGATTTATGCTTTGTGGTAATTATTTGGGAGAATACTTTATCATTTCCTTAAATTATCTTTTCTATACTACAAGAAAGAAAATATCCACAACGCTTGTCATTCCGCAGGAATCCCAATTATGCTGTTTTTACGTTGCTGAGACTCCTACGGAGTGCAAAGGGGACAGCCTTTACTTTTTATATAAAAGTAAGACTAGTAATTCCGGCTAGTATAAAAATAATACACATAGTTTGTCATTCCAGTAGGAATCCAGATTATACTGTTCTACTTTGCTGAGACTCCTACGTAATGAGAAAGATTGTGTTAATCTTTTTTCAATTCAAACTCTTTAAATCAAATTTCTTTTGCATAAAAAAACCGGATTTAAAAAATCCGGCTTCATGTATTTTTATTTATTTGAATATTCAAATTTTCTTACTGCTTCCAGTGTCATATCAATTTCTCTATCCTTGATGGCATCACTGATGAAATATGTTTCGTAGCCGCTTGGCGGAAGGTATACTCCATTCTGTAACATTTGATGGAAGAAATTATTGAACAATGGATGGTTTGCTTCCTGTGCTTCATCAAAGTTGGAAACACTCTTGATATGGAAGAATACAGACATCATTGAACCTTTTCTGTTGATTCTGTGAGCAATTCCTTTTTCGTTCAGAATTTTGCCGATTTCAAAATCCAATGTTTCTGTTGTTTTCTCCAATCTGTTGAAAAATTCAGAATCATTTTTAATAAGCTGAAGGGTCTTTAATCCTGCTCTCATGGCTAAAGGATTTCCACTTAAAGTTCCTGCCTGGTAAACACCGCCTTTCGGTGCAAGGTGATCCATAATTTCATTTCTACCAGCGAAAGCTCCTACCGGAAGACCTCCTCCGATTACTTTTCCATAAGTTACCAGGTCTGCTTTTACATTGAAAAGTTCCTGAGCACCTCCGAAAGCTAATCTGAAACCGGTCATTACTTCATCAAAGATTAATAAAGCTCCATTTTCATCACAGATTTTTCTCAGTTTTTGTAAGAAATCATTTTCTGGCAATACGCAACCCATATTCCCTGCAACCGGTTCTATAATTACTGCAGCAATCTCTCCCTGATTGTGACGGAATAAATCCTCAACCTGTTCGAAATCATTGTAACGTGCTAACAAAGTATCTTTAGCTGTACCCGCTGTTACTCCAGGAGAATTTGGGTTTCCGAATGTTGCAGCACCACTTCCCGCCTTGATCAGAAATGAATCTGAATGCCCATGATAGCAGCCTTCAAATTTTACAATCTTATCTCTTCCTGTGTATCCTCTTGCCAGTCTGATGGCGCTCATACATGCTTCTGTTCCTGAAGAAACCATTCTGATCTGGTCAATATTCGGGACATTTTCAATGATGAATTTTGCAATTTCTGTTTCCAGTTCTGTAGGTGCTCCGAAAGAGAATCCTTTCTCAGCCTGTATCTTCAGTTCTTCCAATACTTCAGGATGCGTATGTCCTAAAATGGCAGGCCCCCACGAGTTGATATAATCGATATAAGTATTGTCATCTGCATCGGTAAGGTAAGCCCCTTTTGCCGATTTCATAAAAACGGGCACTCCTCCTACGGATTTGAATGCTCTTACCGGAGAGTTTACTCCTCCCGGAATGTATTTGTAGGCTTCATCAAATAAAGCCGAACTTCTCTGATATTTCATATATACTTAGTTGCTGTTGACAGTTGCTGGTTGGCATTTATCTGTCAACGGTAGACTCTCAACAAAAAATTAAATTAGTTTCGTGGTTTTTTGTCTATTAAATAAATCAGCTGTCCTGCTGAAGGTTGTTGCCCTTCATCCATTCTGTTTTTAGCATATAATTTATTTAACTTGATTCCGAATTTTTGTGCGATATCATGCATATCTTCTCCGGATTCAGCTTTATAAATTGCTGTATTTCCTGTAGAATTTTTGGATTCAAGGAAAACAATGTCATTTTTCTTTAAAGTCTCCGTTTCCAGTTCATTCCACTTCATCAGTCTGCTTTCGCTAACTTTGAATTTGTTGGCAATGAATTTCACATCCGTGTCTTCAGGAATGATAATATATTTCAGTCCGTCATTCGGGTGACTTTTGATCAGAATAGAATTAAGAATTTCAGCTTTCGTTTTGATTCTTTCTACTCTTTTCTGCTGTTGTGCATAAGAAGTCTGTTTGTAAGGAACTTCTACTGTTACCGGCTCTTTCACTTTTCTGGTTGCTTTTGATGGTTCCAGTTGTGCCATGAAAGTTCTGTCGTCTTTCAGATCCGGATACATTTTGAGAACAGCATACAATACTTCATTAGAATTGGTATTGTCGTATTCGTATAGCTTATACTTTTCAATTTTAGTGATCAGAATAGAAGCATAACGTGGATTGGTAGCATACCCTGCTTTTTTCAAACCGGTTGCCCACGCTCTGTAATCTTTCATATCCAATTTGAAAAGGTTGGCGTAATATTTTCTTGTGGATAAAAATATAGAATGGTCTTCATAAGACTGTCTTGGATCGTCGTACACCCGGAAACATTCGTTGGGTGCATCATCGGTATGTTTCATTGTTCTACCGGTCCAGTCTTCTTTACATTTTATACCGAAGTGGTTTTTACCTTCCAGTGCCAGTCTGCTCTGCCCGCCTCCGGTTTCCAACAGGCCCTGGGCAAGGGTAATAGAAGCAGGAATTTTATATTTTTCCATTTCTTCTACGGCATATTTAGCAAACTTCTGAATATACTGATCTTCGGTTGCCCAAGTCTGGGCTGAAAATTTTGATAAAACTAAAAGGCTTATGGATAGAAAAAGTCTTTTCATCTTATATTTTTTATTGTTTTAAAATGAAAGATGGAACACTAAGTGTTTCATGTTTTTCAATTTTACTTATATAATTAAATTTCTATTCTGTTTTTCCAACAGCAGATTCGCTCCTTCAATTCCCTGTAAACCACCAGTGTGAAAGCATAAAATCTTACTGTTTTCAGGAAAATACCCTTCTTCTATCAGTTCAAAAACTTTCTCCATCATTTTCCCTGTATAAACCGGCTCCAGAGGAATACCGTATCTCTCCTTGAAATCATTGATAAAACGGACGTTTCCATCACTTATTTTACCATAACCTCCGAAACATGAATCTATTAGATTAAAATTCTGTCTCAAAGTTAATTCAAAAATTTTATTTTCCAGAGAAGCATCATCGACAGCTTTAAATCCTATAACTTTCTGATTCTCTTCACAAAATTTTGAAATTCCTGCAATGGTACCTCCGGTTCCAACTGCGGTGCAAAGATAGTCAAAATCTTTTGTTTGTTCGTTGAGCATCATTTTCACTCCTTCTACAGCCTCTTCATTAGTACCTCCTTCAGGAACTATCAATGCCTCAGGAAACTCCTGCTGAAGGAATTCGGTGAGCTTTTCTTTATGGCGGTATTCTTCGCGGGTGACAAATTTCAGGTTCATTCCGTTTCTTTTCGCAAAAAGTAAGGTTGGGTTATCCCTCCATTTATGCTGCAGTTCTTCTCCTCTGATAATTCCCAGTGTGGGAATCCCTGCCATATTACCTACTGCCGCAACCGCTGCAATGTGATTGGAAAAAGCACCTCCAAAAGTGATGATATAAGGATTATCAGTAACTTTTTCCAGATAGTGATTGACATTATGAAACAGTTTCCAGTATTTATTTCCTGAAATTAAAGGATGAATCTGATCTTCCCTTTTAATGAAAAGCTTTACATTTTTATCAATTGGAATTTCCTGGATGGAAACAGGTTCTGTGGGAAGTTTTAATAGCATTTCAGTTTTACGAATCAGGGGTTTATTCTTTGCAAAAGTAGGAAAAGATTTAATGTTGTGATCAGTTTCTTTTTTTCCCACAGGTAACGCAGATTTTCACAGATGACTTTTTTGATTTTTAGGCTTTTAGGTTTAGGCTAAAGCCAGATGAAAACTGTTTTTTTATAAACCGGGCTAAAGCCCGCTCCTATTGAATATTGTGTTCTTTAACCGAAATCGCAAAACCAATTTCCAAAACTCGAATCTCGAATCCCGAAACTCATCATTCATCATTCATCATTTATAATTTCAAAGGTATTTCCTGAAGTTCCAGAATTTTCTTTTTCTAAGATAATTCAGATTGTTTTCATTAGTATAGGCTTCTCTTTCAAAGGAGATTCTTCTGTAGGCCAGATAGCCGTCTTTGAGTTTGAAAAACCAGTAATAGTATTCAATAACATAGAAAATATAGAAGAAAATGACAAGCATTTCCAATTGTTGCCGTAAATGAATTTTTTCGTGATTGATCAATACATTATTTTCCTTATCTTCGGGTTTCCTAATGAAGATAAAGGGAAAGAGAGCAATGCCATTAATTTTTAATTTTTTTAAGGGCTTTTGGCATACAATTATCATAGTAACAAATATAAAAAGTTTTTTGACTAGCATTTAACTTATGGCCCATTATGACATCAAAGAAGGTGAAGACTTCTACTATAATGAACAGGGGTACAAGGTTTTTACAGAAAAATTCCATCTGAAAAGAGGATATTGCTGTAAAAGCGGCTGCAGACACTGTCCTTACGGGTACGATAAAAAGACTGATACATTCATTAAAAGTGATAAAAAAAATAAATAAAATGAAAAAATATATTTTTATTTTGTTGGCATCTGCTACATTAGGCTTAACTTCTTGTAGCCCTTTTCAGGTACGTTCGGATTATGCTGAAACCGCCAATTTCAATTCTTATAAAACATACAAAATCAGAATTGATGATCTGAAACTGAATGATATTGATAAAGACAGAGTACTGAATGAACTGTCCAGACAGCTTCAAAGCAAAGGACTTCAGTCTGGAGAAAACCCTGATCTGATTATCAACGTAAAAGCAAATCATAAAAAAATCACGGATATCAATTCCTCTTCTCCTTACGGAATGTGGGGATGGGGCGGACCATTCGGATGGGGTGTTGGTATGAACAGAACATGGACAACCAACTATAATGAAGGCGCTTTGATTGTTGACCTTATTGATGCAAAAAGCAACAAATTGGTTTGGCAAGGGATCGGAAGCGGAATTTCTGTAGATTCTCCAAAAGCAAAACAGAGACAGATTCCAGAAATTATGGCTGAGATTATGAAAAATTATCCGCCACAAAGAAAATAAGATTTAAGTCATCCATTATATAGGCCGGTACATTGTGTACTGGCTTTTTTTTATGGATAAAATTATTAAGTTTTAAATTTTGGCTAAAGCCTGATGAATGGAATTATAATGTATAATACGGTCTATAGCCAATCTTTATTGAATTGAAAACAGATACAGATATTTAACCACAACATCATTCATCATTTATCACTTATCATTCATCACTCATTATGTATCGCATACAGTGCATTTAAAATTAACAATTTTGTAATTTTTTATTCACAAAAATTGTGGTATTCTTGCTGAAACTTTATACTAAATATTAATTATGAAAAAAATCATTTTATTTTCTGTATTTGCAGGACTTGCCCACGCTCAGGCTCCTGCAGGGTACTACAATTCTGCCAACGGACTGAGTGGTGCAGCACTGAAAACGGAATTAAGCAGTATTATTACCAACGGACATATGGATAAAGGGTACAGTGGACTTTGGACAGCGTATAAAACTACTGATATCGATAAGGACTACGAAAATGACGGGACTATCCTTGATATTTATTCTGAAAGGCCTACAGGTAGTGATCCTTACACTTATACTCCGGGATCTGATCAGTGTGGGACGTATTCTACTGAGGGAAATTGCTACAACAGAGAGCATATTGTTCCTCAAAGTCTATTCAATCAGGCTTCACCAATGGTTGCAGATATTCACTTTATCAGAGCAACAGATGGTAAGGTAAATGGGATGAGAAGTAATTATCCTTTCGGAAAGGTAGGAAGTGCTTCTTTTACTTCACTGAATGGATCAAAGCTTGGAACATCAGCTTCTTCAGGATATTCGGGGACTGTATTTGAGCCGATTGATGAGTTTAAAGGAGATGTTGCCCGTATGATTTTCTATTTCGTAACCCGCTACCAAAGCAAACTTTCAACATTTTCATCAGGAAATATGTTAGGAAGCTCTACTTTCCCGGGATTACAGACCTGGGAACTTAATGTTCTGCTGGCATGGCATAATCAGGATCCGGTTTCTCAGGCTGAGATCAAGAGAAATAACGCATCCTATACTTTCCAGGGGAACAGAAATCCTTTTATAGACAACCCGAATTATGTTAACCTTATCTGGGGTTCCCAGCAGCCTTCAGGTGACACTCAGGCACCTACTGCGGCTACAGGTCTTAATGTTTCAGGAACAACTTCCAGCAGCATTTCTCTTGCATGGAATGCTTCTACCGATAACGTAGGCGTAACAGCTTATAATGTTTATATGAACGGAAGTCTGCAAACGACTACGGGTTCAACTTCTACAACAATTTCAGGGCTTACTCCTTCCACAACTTACAGTTTTTATGTGGTAGCGAAGGATGCAGCTGGAAATTCTTCATCGAACAGTTCAACAGTTTCCGGTACTACTAATTCAGGAGGTACTACTCCAGGAACCAACTGCGCCAATGAAAATTTTGAAACAATCCCTGCAGCCAATTCTACGTATACAACTAGAACATGGAGCAACGGAGGTATTTCCTGGACAGCAACGGATGCAAGAACAGACCAAACGATTAATAATAAAGCGATTACGGTAAGAAGCGGCTCTTTAACTTCCGGAAGCTCTGCAAACGGTATCGGATCTTTAACGGTAACGACACAGCTTAAATTCTCGGGAACCAATGGTACTTTTGATGTAAAAGTAAACGGAACTACCGTAGGAACTATTCCTTACAGTACTTCAGTGACAACGACGACCATTAACAATATCAACGTTTCCGGAAATGTAGTGGTAAGCCTGGTTAATAGTTCTGCAAGCAACAGAGTGGCTATTGATGATCTTGCATGGACATGTTATTCAGGATCAAGTGCAAGAATGGCTCAAAATACAGCTGCTGAAACGACTTCCAACAGTTTTAAAATCTCTCCTAACCCAATCACCAATCAGGAGATTTTTGTAAAAGGAGATCTTCAGAAGGTAAAAAAAGCGGAGATTTATAATCTTCAGGGGAAAACTCTTCAGACGATTGATCAGCCTTTCAGAAATGGCAACTCTATTAAAACAAGAAATCTTGGTCAGGGAGTGTATATTTTGAAGCTGGATCAGGTAACGATGCAGTTCTTAGTAAAATAATTCAAATACTGATTTGATATAAAAATGCCGGTTCTTTTTAGACCGGCATTTATTTTTTTTAAACTCTCGCAGATTGTGCTGATTGAGCAGATCTTTTTAATGCAGAGTTTTTATTTTTCTAATGTTTTATGTCAGAGGGCAAAGAGGAATCAGCAAGCAAATGGTTTAACTTCTTTGCTATATTCTTTTAGTTCAGGGAGATTTTATCCAGGTCCGGATATCCTGACCCTTTCAGAAGGTCTTTCCATTCTTTATTTTTGAATACGAAGAGATTACAACGGTATTCGTCCGGTTTATTATCTATTTTGGTTTCGCAATAGTAATAGAGCATATCTCTGTTTCTCCAGATGGCAACTTCCTGTCTGAATTTATTATGAGTCTGAATGACCTCATTGTCTTTAACTTCAGATTCAAAACCTTCGCGGATGGTATCAAAGCTTGGTTTCTGAAGTGTTTTATTCAGATTATCCAGGAGTGCTGTCTTTTCCTGTTCCGTATAGATATCAAGCTGATACATTCCCAATTCATCTTCTTTTTCATTAGCAAGCGGGCCGATTTCCTGGTCTACTTTTCCAAAATGCAGAAGGACTTTATTGATGTTTTTATTATTCTTTCCTTCTAAATCTATCCCGTTGAAATGTAATAATTCTTTTGAAGAAAAAGCCAGCTTTTCATTTCCGATCAGCGTAACGTCAGTGGTACGAACAGCATCTTTGGAGGTTGCTCCGGCAGATTTTAAAATATCGTTGATATTTTGTCCAACAGCAACTTTAGCAAGATTGAAGGGCTCTGTCTGAGTACTTCCCTGGGTTTCAACCAGAGACTCAGTTTCTTTATTTTTCTGATGGCCGCATGAAGCAATTGCCAAACAGACCATTGGTATTATTATATATTTCAATCCTTTCATAATCTTAGTGTTAGTATGCAGCTATCAATAATAGAACAGAAAAAAATGGATTCAAGTATCCGGAGATGCTTTTTTATTTGTTTTGCTCTATTTTAAATGCCTTTATTTAATCATATACTTATTCCTTGGAGAAGCGATATTTCAATCTAAAATTACTGATTTTCTTTTTCTTTAATTATTTTAGACCAATCGGTAAACATTTTAGTAATGGTATTGGCGTTAATCAGGCTGAAAATAAACATTCCTGTAAAAACCGTAAGCCAAGAATAGGCCAGTTTCACTCCATTTTTATCGGTAATAAAGAAAAGGATCAATATGGTGAGTGTTCCTACTATAAATGTAAAAAGCAAAGTATACATCAATACATGAATGATGTACATATTGAATTTCAGCTTTCTAAAGATCCATCCTATCATTGCCATCGGAATAAGCAGCAAAATGGGTACTAACATCGCTCCGAAAATGGTTGCTTCCGGGTAAGCAGCAATTTTGTCTTCTAATCCGAAAAAAGTATTAAAACTGAACTCCATTATATTGTTTTTCAGAGTCTGTTATTTCCAGTAGTGTTTTGTCTTTATATGCCAGCATTTTTGCCAATATCACATTGGGAAATTCATGAATTCCGATATTATAAAGGTTTACACTGTCATTGAAAAATTCTCTTCTGTCTGCTATTTTGTTCTCCAGGTCGGAAATTCTTTTCTGCAGTTCAAGAAAATTATTATTAGATTTCAGTTCAGGATAGTTTTCTGAAACCGCAAAGAATGAAGAAAGCGCTTTTGAGGTTTCATTGGCAATCTCGGTTCTTTTATCGGCATCCGTACTGTTATTGTAAAAAGTTCTGAGCTCTGTAAGGCGGGTAAGCAGCTTTTCTTCGTAGTTCATAAAGTGTTTGGCAACGGTGACCAAATTGGGAATTTCATCTGCACGTTGTTTCAACACCACATCGATATTGCCGTATGCTTTGTCAACGTTAAATTTGAGCATGACCAATTTGTTGTACAAATTGATCAAAAAACTTATAACAACTACCCCAAGCAGGATAAGTAATATGATAGCGACCGTCTGATTCATTATTGTGTAAGTATATAAATAATTATTAAAAGGATGATGGAACAGGTAAACATAAATGACCTCAACAATGGCTGATATTTATTCCAGACTGTGATTCCTGATGATGAAGTAATCCCGAGGATTTTATAATGCTCATCTTTTCTGATGAAAGGGGTTCCGTTTCTGGAATCGGCATAGCCTACCAGCAGCATCTTCTGACCGTCTTTTAAAAGAGTTTCTTTGTACCTTTTACCGCCATGGCTGCTTATATTGGTTTCTTCCAATAAAACCAGCTCTATTCCTTCCGGTTCTACTTCTATGGTTCCTGTGTCATCTTTAACCCTGAAGGTATTGCATTTCGTTTCCCTGTGAATAGTTCTGTAACTTTCTTTGCCGTCTGAATCTCTGTCAATATCTTCAATGGTATAATAATATCCGATGCAGGCCTCATTATTTACTGGTGAAAATAAAGGATTCATCATCATTAATGTTCCTTCAATCTCTGCCAGTCCTTTTGCTACAGAATGGATCTTAGAGGTTGGCAGTGAGGATTGTAGACGTAAAAAACGTTTTGACGCAGTAGGCTTCATTAAAACAATAAAGATGAAAACAAAAAAAAGTAAAGGAAAAAAAACGATCGCTTTCTCTGCGTAACTGTCATAGTTATTGGAAATTTCAGAAGCATACTCATGCAGCGGCATTTTATCTTTGAAAATAATCCACAGAATAAAATAAATAAAGCCTGCAGCTATTATTCCTAAAATACTATAGGCAATGTATGGTTTTCCCTTTTTTACTTCCATCTATTTTGTTGCACAATCTGGTGAAATATCTGAATTTTGCTTCAGTATTTTTCTTGTCAATGATGTCTCATTCTTTTCTCTATGGAAAAGATTTTAGTTCATATACTTATACCATGGAGAAGCAGGAGGTGTAGGATATTTCAATCCAAAAACTGCATTATTACGATAGGCATCTTTCGTCACAGAAATGTATTTATTTCTTATTCTCCCATCATCTTCAATAGAAATACTTAATATGGAATAATTTTTCCCGTCATCCCAGAAGAAAGAAGTTGGATAAGTAAAGGAATTTTTCTCATTTTGATCCCATGACACTTTTTCCGGAGAAAGTTTTTTCAGTTTTTCAAAAATTGGTTTTACTAATTTGGCATCTACGGTTGTTTTGTCTGTAGTAGAAGCAGTAGGATTTCCATGTTTTTTTATTATTTTTTCTACAAATTCCAGAGAGTACTTTTCAGCAGCATTGGTATCAACAGCACCTACTTTTCCTTTGTATACGGTAATTCTTGTACCCATGGTATTATCTAATGGTATATTTCCGTAGGTTATGCCTTTGTTTTCATCAGCATAATATTGAATGATATTGGCTTTTGCGGCATCTTTCAGAAATAAGTCTTTATTTTCAAAATCATACTTCTTGGCATCCTCACCTAAGGAAACGGATGACAGGTCAAATGATTTATTTCCACAACAGATATTGATCAATACTACAAAAATCAATACCAGCACTCTTGCTTTTTTCATACTACTTTATATTTTGATGATTATTATAATTCGTTATCTTTTTGATAAACTCTCTTTTAAAAAAAAATTATGATTTCAAATATATGAATACTATACAGGAAATATTAATGAAAAGCAGTAATAGTGCCAACCGGACAGACCAGTTTATTCTTTTTTTCATAGGATATGATGTGGTGTAGGTAGAAATTAAGGCAGCAAAAAATGCAGCAAACCCTGTAAAAAAACAGCCACCAGCAAACATCACCCAATCCAGCTGAAGAGCATTGGTATTTTCTTTACCTGCTTTATCTGTTATCTTTAGTTTCTGTCCCATAGCGGGTGGGTTATCGCTTGTAATATCCAACGTTTTTATCACTTTTTTCCCATTATTATCTGTATATTCTACTTTTGGAAAAAAAATAGCTTTATCCCTGTAAGTAGAGTTTGAAAAATTTTTAAACTTCGTTATTTCTTTTTTATATCCCACCACGGTTGCTTCATACTGTGCCTCATCAAAGGTTCTGTATGCTTTTTCCCAGAAAAAGGTATACGACAGGACAAACGCCATTGCATTCACAGAAATCATAATGATTGAAATGATTAAAAGAAGGAATCCTTTTTCCAGAAAACCTCCTTTTTTTCCCGCATTATTTCTGTTCGCTGCAAATTTCAAAAAGATTTTATATCCTTTATACAGAGAGAATATGACAATTATTGCCGTAAAATATCCTAAAAAAGTCATCTTTACTGATTAAATAATGCTGAATCCTTTTTCTTTTGTTCTCATATGAAGCTTCACTTCTAATTCTATATTGCTTTGTTTTTCAATATCGGGACTTTTGAATTGTAATGGTTGTGAGCCGTCTTTTCTCATCAGTCTTACTAATTTTCCGTATCCCATTACTTCAAGCTGGAGATCAGCTTCATGAAGTTCTTCCACTTCTAAGTTCTGGGAAAATAATTGTCCGGCACTCTCCAGAAATCTTTTTTTTCTTTCTTCCGTATAGTATAAGGCCTCTTCCTGCAGTTTCATTTTGTCCTGTGACATGTCAACGTATTTTCCGGCATCGTGGCTTTGCAATACAGCTCTGATCTGTTTATAATATTTTAAAACATCACTGAAAAGATCTTCTTTTTTGATGTCTTTCAGGTCTACTGAATTCTGCCATCCATCTAATACAAAAGGAAGTTCAACTTCTATTTCACCTGCAATTTCAAAATGAGGATATTTGATATTGTCACTGAGACCATCCCATGGTGATTCAAGTTTAGGATGAAAAACAGACCTGGAAGCTTTCCAGTTATCAAGCTCGGCACAGAAAAAATCAATAGACATCATATCGTCTTCATCCAATACATTTTTTCCTAAACGAGGATACATTTTCCCGGTTACTTTATATTTCCCGCTCTGAAGCAACGCCTGATTAATCATGGTGTCGCCTCCGAATCCTCCTTCTTTTGTCTCATCTCCGTACCAGTCTATCACAGGAACATCATTCACATAGATGGTTCCTGAACAGTACATTCTTGGATATACAGAATATAAGGGCTTTTTTAAATTATGCATAGGTCAATTTAAGTTAAATATTTTTTTTCCAAATAGAAGGTTTCTTCTTTTATTGCTTTTTCTTCTACTTTAAAATTGCTTTTCCACCAGCCTACTTCTCCTTCTATTTCTACTGAAAGTACTACTCCTGAGAATTTCAGGATAGGCTGTATGAATAGTCCTTTAGTATCAGAATCCAGTACAATATCTCCTCCAAAGTAAGAATCTGCTTTTGCAGCAGCTTTAAATGTCATAATAGGTTTTGATTTGGTCCCTTTTACTCTTCCAATCTCAACGCTGACACTAAGTTCAATGGTAGCCCCCATTTTTCCTCCAATGGTGGTTTTCCCCTGCATATTGATCCCGTTGATACTGTCAATTTTCAGAGCATCTACCATAATTTCCAGTTCGCCATAAAATGTTGCCGTAAAGGTTACCGAAGCACCTAATTTTTCTAATCCTCCACGGAATTTGTTAATAATTCTTGCTGCAGCCGGGTTTCCTGTAGCACCATAAGAGGCTGCAGCAATAGCAGCTCCCAGGATATCTATAACTACTTCAGCTCCGATCAGGGGTTTAAAACCAAAGCCCACTTCCCCAATTACGCTGAGTGTATTTCTTTCGTTTACCCTTTCCAGATACCATTTTCCTACAACGGTAAATTTTGGATACCTGACATTGAAACCCACTGGTATTGCTGTTTCTTTTGCTGCACTTTGCGCATAGTTGATGGCATTCTGTACAATATTTACAGCGGTGGCAATCATCCTGGCTACCAGTTTAATTTTATCCGCAAATTCATTGGTAAAGCTTCTCTTTTCTCTACCGGCATCCCATTCCGCAGATAAGCCAACTCCTATTGAAATCGGAACTTTTCCGGTTTCATTCATTCTCATTCTGTTGTATCCTGCCTGTCTGGATTTTTCCTGATGTTTTGCATAAACAGATCCTGGCGGCATATTGGCTGCTTTATAATTGGAAACATTCACCAAAAACTCAAGAGCAAGTTCCCATTTAATATCCGGATAAGCTTTAATCAGTACCGTAGTTCTTTTTTCATTACTAAAGTATCTGCAGCTATGAACATGCAAATGGAACTGATTCGGATTGGTTGCTGAAGGCCAGATGTATTCTATTGGAAATGCATGAACTCTGGAAAGGTTTGAGTATACTCCATAAGTAAATGAAGGAGTGGTAAATGTCTTTACGGTATCTCCTTTATCTATCGCCTGCCCTACATCTACAAGCAGGGTTTGTTTTTTATGTTTTCCTTTGCTGTCTCTGAAACATTCATTGGTTTGAAAACCTGTAATATCAATTACTAAATTTTTCTTTGTAGATACACTCGGTGCTGTTACTTCATAGTTTACAGTCTGAGCATCATGGGCATTAAAAACAAATGAGATGTCTACTCTACGGTTATTTTCGTAGTCTTTCTCATTTTTGTATTTGATATTGTCTCTTCCCATTTTATCATCGGTAGGATCTACTTCTCCTTTTCCTACGGAGATTATTCTTCTGGGATCTAATCCACCATCGGCAAAGAATTTTTTGACAACGTCTGCTCTTCTTTGGGAAAGTCCTTTATTATAATTTTCTTTTCCTATCACGCAGGCATAACCACTCAGATTCATGGTTGCATCTTTATGTTCCAGAAGAAATTTAAGTACATTATTAAGAACGGCAACTCCGTCTTTATCAATGACTGTGGAATCAAATTTATAATAGATTGTTCTCTGAATATGTTCCTGCAGAGCAGCAGACTTTAGCAATTTGACACCGTTTCCATTGTCAAACACTTTAACGGTTGTATTGCTGGCTTGTCCGTCCTTGGTTTCATTTTCAGTGATTTTGATCACTTCAAACTTACAGGGCTCGAGTCTGACAGAGTTTACATCCGGCTTATAAACTTTGGTGGGCGTCTGGTTCTGCGCGCCGTTGGTATTGGTAGTGGCTACTTTATTTTTAACATTCAGATAGATGGCATGAAGATCATCACCCAATTTATCTTTGATATATTGTTTGGAAGCAACATCTTTCACTTTAATATAGAATTCTTCTACATTCTGGATATTATCTACAAAGGCCATCCAAGCGAAGGTATTTTCTATTTTCAGATTGACTTCACCATCGATTACCTGTACATTATTGTAGGTATGGACCAGTTTATCTGCTTTTGCGGTCTGCTGATTCCAAAGTTCGATACTCACTGTATTTCCATTCAGCCCTTCTGTCATCAGATTCAGATGAACAATGTGTCCGTAGGAAATGTATTCGGACTTTTTATTGTTTTTGATGCTTTTGCTGTTTTTCTGCGTAGACCATTTGCTGCTTACAATTTTAGGTTCACACCAGCCTTTTACATATATTCCTGTATCATTTTTGGGATCTCTTACTCCTGAAAGACTGGCTTCAATATAAAACTGATAGCTTCCACAGAACTGTTTGCCGATTAAAAATTTATATCCGGTAGCAGAAGTGATCTGATTGATAATAATTTTTTTACTGCTGTTCTGCCTCATCCAGGTGAGAGGCTTCTTTTTGTCTGCATCTGTAGTGTCCGGAAGCCATTCACCCACGCCGAACTGTACCCACTGATCCGGCTTTATGGTAATCCTTTGCCCTAATACAGACATTTTGGGATAATACAATCCGCTTACAACCTTTATTTTTTTTACGCCTTTTGCCATTTTCTTATCATTTAGATTGCACCATCCTGCCCTCCTCCTGAAGGCTGTTCGTTATACATTTCTTCGGAATCTACCAACGGATTGATCTGCTGCTGGATGTCTTTATCTGCATTTTTAAAGTTCTGCTGGCTGGCTTCTGCTCTCTGCCCGTGGTCTATAATCTCAATGCATGGTGTTCCTGCAACAGCACAAACGGCCTTGCTGTCCTCTACAATGATGTATCCGCCGTTGCTGAGCTGTACTTTATCATAGAACTTCTGCCATTCTGTAACCATAATTTTGCATGGAGGCGGTGGTCCTCCCATTTTGGTACAGTTTCCGAATGTATTTTTTTCAAATGTGGTGGCTCCTATTTCTTTCGTGGTAACGATCAGTTTTTTGGAAGCGCTTTTATCATTGGCATATTCTTTTTGATGTGTAAGTACTTTCAGCTTGTCCGGAACCTGTCCGAACTGGCATTTGCATAGGGCGCCCTGTACTACAATATGTTTTTCTGCCATATTAATTTTATCTTTAGTGAAATGGTATTTTAGTTTTCATCAATTCCTGAAACTGATACTGAAATCTTTTTTTCTTCCTGCAGCATGATACTGCATTCGAGGTAAAGAGATTCCGGAAGTGAAGTTTCTCCTTTCAGATAGCTTACAAATCTGAAAGTTCCTTCTTCATTCATCACAGGGTTTTCTTCTATAATCAATGAAAAAGGTGATTTTCTTATAAAATCATCAATATCTCTTTCTTCATATAATTTCCCTGATCCTTCTATGGTGATCAGGCCTGTTTCTCCTTTTAACGGATCTATTTCCAGTGTCAATTTATATCTGGGTTCGATCGCATTGTCCACTACAGGAAAAGTTGTTGTCATCTCTGTTTTAAATTCCTTTCCGAAGCTTTGGTAGATTCCAAAGAATAAAGCACGGATGAAGTAGTCATTTTTAAGGTAAAGACTGATCGCTTCAGGCTGGCTGATTACTTTTTCAATCTTTCCGCAGTATTCATCTACGGTTTCGCCTTCAAATTCTTTATATAATTCTTCTTTTACAGCCGTCCATCTTTTTGAAAAAACCTCAGCATTTTTTACTTCTTCAAATTGCCCATGTTCATCTGTACTGATGTGTAAAGGGTATAAAACTTTAGAAGTTCTGTACGCCAGAAGATCTGCAATTTCATTCACTTCTTCTTCATTAAGATAAAGATTTGAAGTTCTGTCTATCTCAAAAAAATGATGTCCTTTTTCTGTTTTCAGCCAGCGAACGGATGTTTCATATTTTAGTTCGCTTGTATGTTCTCCTTTTTCAATGGTAATGACTACGCTGTATCTTCGCACTGAAGTTTCCGGCTGAAGAGTAATACTGTTGGCTCTTCCGAATTTTACTAAAATATTTTTATCTGCAACCGCTGTTCTCGGAACAAAAAGTTCTTTCTGCCCGTTAAGGTTAATCAGGATCATATCCTTCACAGCACAGTGGTTATTATGGAAGTGTTTTAATGCATCTTTATCTATCCCGTACAGCGAGGCTATACTTTTTAAGGTTTCATCTTTCTGAACGGTATGTATGTTATATTTCTGCATAAAAATGTTCCTGCTTCAAATTCTTTCTTGGTATAATACTCTTATTTAAATTTTTAATGGATAACCCTTGTTCTGTTGGGTCTCGGATCCATTCCTATTTTTTCTCTTCTTGCTGACCAGTGAAGGTACTCATGACGAAGCTTTCTTAAATCATCCTGTTCCTTTACTTCTTTCTGATACGCTGCCTGACGGTGTTCCGGGATTTCATTTCCTCCATAGGCATCCCTAAGCTCTTTGTAATGTCTGAAAGAATAAGGTTTACCGTCTCCCATCACGTAAGTTCTGAGACGGTCTTTTATTCCTATTAAAAACTGATCATTCAAAATGGAATATTTATCATCCGTCATCTTTTTTAAGGTGATAGGAAGATTTTTATCAATGCCGTATTCTGCCATAAAATGCAAAGGGATATAACTAAAAGTCTTCACAAGATCACGTGAACCTCTTAATGACAAATAGAATCCGGGGGTAATGGTGAGCTCACCTTTATGATACCATCCTTCATTTTCAAGCTCTGTCTTTAGTGCTTCTAATTTGCTGCTGGTAGTCCATGATGTTTCAACTTCTTCCCATGTTTCATTTCCGTTTTCATAAGCTCCACCTACGTCACAGTGTACACCAGGGAATGTTTTTTCAGTTCCGATATGTACTCTTGTCAGGTCAAAGTTTTCTCTGTGTTCATCAGCGGCTATAAAGTGAACTACAGTCTGGGCTTTTCCAATTTCATTCAGGCTTAATTCTTCTACGTCATTGCTGAAATTGGGTACTGGTGACAGGTATTTTGAATAGGAAGAAACGGTATCGTAAATTCCCAGAAATCTTACTTTCAACACATCTACTTTGAGTCCGGCTTCTTCGAGTTTAAGACCAAGGTGTCCCCATTTTGGAAGTTCTTCTGCCTCCACACTTTTCCCGTCACCATCTGAATAGGTGGTCACCGAAACAGCTTCGTTGGCAACGGTACGTGAAGTGGCTTTATATTTTGCTTTCCCGATTTCGTATACAAAGTTACGGGCAGCAGCGGCTCCACGGCTGAAACCGAATACATCAAAAGTAAGAACCGCAATTTTATCAGCTTTTTTTTCTGCTTTAATGGTTTTCACCTTTTTTACGATTTCTTCGCAGCCTTTTCTCACTTTTGATCTGATCCCGGTTTCTCCGGTTCCGAAAGCATATCCCAGGGTAGCATCTCCTTCTTTATCCTGTGTACCGATTCCTTCTATATAAATCCCGAAGTTTTTATCATAGTTATCCCACATGCGGGCTACATTACTCCAATCATTGTTATAACTGGTGTTATCTTCAGCTTTTCCGCCGTGTTTTTTATGGGCATCTGTTCCCTTTTTTCTTTCGTCTGTATTGGTTTTATTATTCAGGGTTCCGTCAAAAAAAATCCCAATGGTAATATCCAGTACTTCCTCTTTGGATACAGATGGTGTATAACTTCCAAATTGATTGTTGTGCATCGTTCTTGTTTTTAAATTGACTGATTGAATCCTATTATTCTATCTTTCGGGATACCCTGATTTTTGCTTTGGTAACGGCCATTTTTTCTTTGTCAGATTCTAAAGACACTACAACTTTGGTATTGTCTTCATTGACTTTAATGGTCAGATCAATATTTTTGTCTTTTCCTGATTTCTGAAACAGATCAAATATTTCTTTATCATCAAAAGCGTCTATCCATACGGCATATCTGTTGTTGTTTTTATCTTTCCAGTAAAAACCACAGAATCTTGGTACGGCTCTGCTTTTGTAGGTATTCTCTTTTAAACTTTGGTCAAAAAGATTTTCCTGCTCCCCGTTATAATTGGTGAAACCGAAATCGATCCATGTGGCACCTTCAGGAAGAACCACAACGGGTTTCCAGTTGTATTTCTCTCTGTATACGTTATAAATATCTGCTGCAGGATAGCCTTCTTTTTCAATTTTCTCACGAACTTCCGGCTTGAATGTCTTGTAAGAAGGATCTTTAAGCATTCTTTCTGCAAAGCCTTCCTTCAGCATATACTGAGCGTTATCGTATGCTTTTTCTTTGGTAATAATGGTATCATGAGCCTGAAAAGCACCTATTTCTTTCTGGTTTCCGGGACCTTTCATCCAAAGCACTACTCTTCCCTGTGGAGCTAGACCTACCACAAAGGAGTTGTAAGTAGCTTTCTTTTTCGTATCCTGATCTACAAATCCTTCATTAAAAAGGCTTTTAATCTTTTCTTTGTCCAGATTCCATTTTCCGGTGTAGAATTTATTTTCTACCAGAGAATACCATGTGAATTCCAGTTCATGAGGTGCATCCATTCTTTCGGTATTGACGTTCATGGTGCCTCCTTCTTTTCCCCAACCTGTATTCTGTGTTCCCCAGATGGCATCAAAGCCGTAAGTAAAATCATCGGCAACAATAGCTCCTTCATACACTTCCATCGGGTATTCCTGCGGGGCAGAAACGGTTCCCAGCCAACTGTATTTTTCTTCCATTTTTTTATTCTGACAATTCGTTAATGAAAAACATCCTATTAAAAGAATCAGCAGGTTATATTTACTTATGACCATGGGACATAATCTTCTTGTTACTTGCTAAAACCAGGTTATCTCTGTGTGCTTCCACATTAATTTTTTTTGCTATTTTTTCAACCTTTTTTCCTACGCTCAGATGGTAAGAATCTTTCACTGTGATGCGCAGATTGGTTGCTGTTTTGATGATCGCCATATCAGAAAAGTTTTGATTTTTCAGCACTGTTGAATTCTACAATCTTTCCGCTCTGCATGGTCATATTTTCCAGTTCGCTGAACATGGAAATTTCCCCTGCTATCTCGTTCGATGTTTCAGACTGTCTCTTAAATTCTTTTTCAATCATTTCCGTTCTGGTGTCGGAAGCCTCCGTGATGTCTCCTGAAGCGGTAAGTTTCATATCTTTTCCTGCAATGGAAACAATATTATCATTTGCGGTACTGGTAATACTTGCTCCTGCTCCTATTGAAATTTCTTTTCCTGCAGTGATGTTGATATTGTCGCCTGCATTTAACGTAAAGTTTTTAGGAGCTTTCATGGTGATATTTCCCTGTCCATCCATGTAATAGGTATTTCCGCTTGGATCAAGAATCGTTACACTTCCTTCTTCATCATTCATTAGAATCCTGATTCCGCTTCTGGTCTGGATAGATTTCAGGTGATTGTTGACGCCACCTCCTAAAGCAATGCCTCCGTGGAACATTCCTCCCATTACGAAAGGTCTGTCGGGATGGCTGTGTACAAAATTGACCATCACCTGATCTCCCACTTCCGGAATGGCTACGTAACCACGGTTTTGGGTAATCTGATCTGTTCCTCCTGCATCAGGGCTCATCATACGGATAAAGTGAGTGGTATCATTGGTCTGCCAGTCGAATCTTACCTGTATTCTTCCCTGTCCTTCAGGATCTGTATTGGAAATTACAGTGGCAGTCTGCGGCTCCGCCTTCGGAATGGTATATTCCGGTTTTGGAAGAAATCCTGTATCTGCTGCTATTCCTACGAAGCTTCCTTTGTAATGACCGATGGTGTCAATTTCATGTTCTGCTTCCGTAATCATGATTCTGGTAAAATACGAGGTTTCATTGGAATCCTGTTTACGCATCTGGACATCTGCTACGCAGCCTGGATGCAGGAAAGGAACCGTTGTATTTCCTGAAACAGAAAAAACATTGACTGCTTCACTTCCAGCTGCACTTTTCTGAGAGTACTCCACATCTAAATGGGTAGTAGCTTTGATAGGAGCCATCTGTAAAGCCGGAGTTTTATAGATCGTTTCGTTATGACTGTATGCTGTTTTTGCAAGATCACTTACGTGCTTGATGGGAGTAGAACCGGAAGTCAGCCTTTCATTTTTATTACTGTTGTATCCGTAAAATTGAGGTTTTGTATGTACTGCTTTCAGCTCAACTTTTATTTCATTGGCGCTGCTTCCATAGGTAAGGATAATAGGTTTATTCTGAGCAGGAAGCTTTCCGAAATGTAAAACTTCACCGTCATAGTAAAATTGTTCCCCATAGGCTTCAGCCATTCTTGCCAGATAGTTATAATGCGTTTCATCATACTGGCTGCTATAGATAATCTGAGAAAAGTTATTGGCATCTACTCTGACATCAAATCTGCTTTTGTCAATTCCCTGTTTGATTACTTCTTCAGCAATAATTCCTACATTAACCGATTGACTTCCGCCAAAACTCTGAATATGCGGTGCTCCGTCAAGAAGGATGGTAGGACTGTAACCTGTAAGCACAATATTTCCTAAACTCATATGTTCCTGACTGAATCCCACGCCGGTAATTACTCCTACAAAAGTTCTCTCCGGGCTGTTGTCAATATCTTTATAGGAAATAACGGCTGTAAGTCTTTTTCCAAGAAATTTGTTGGCTTCTTCCAATGAATGGGTCTGTCTGTCTCCCAGAGTATCGTGTGCCAGTGTCAGCGTAAATTCGTGATGTCGTCTGGTACTTTGCTTAAGCTTGAAATGCTTATAGTACTTGATAATCTTCCCTTCTATGACGAGAGAAAGTTTTACCAGACGGTTGATACCTGTGTGATGGTTTTCGGAAATACCATCTGCATTCTGCGTCGGACGAAAAGACGCCGCTTGTGAGTTTCCAGGTGTATTTGACATATTTTTAGTGATTTGATTAGTTTTCTAAACGATTATTCAACAGAAAGAGAGTTTAAAAATAAAAACAAAAGATCCTGCAGAATATAGTCTTAGGTAAAAAAAGACCGTCTTATAAGGACAGTCTTTTATTTCTTACTCATGAAAGACTTAGCTCATTGGCCAAAGTCCGTCATAAGATGAATTTCCATACGTAATGCTTTCAGCACTGATTACAAAGCTGATCAGCATATTATTGCTATCAATGGCATCGAAGTCTACTTCATGCTGGATTACATATCCGTTTTCCCACTTCAAAGAGATCAATGTTCCTTCTTCGTGAGATTTATTAAAGTTGATTTCTCCGCTTGTTGGTTTATATTTACTGTTTAATAAACTTTCTAAAACATCAGATTTCTCTGTTGCTTCAATTGTTACTTTGATCAATGCGTTTGACGGGTCAGATGCTACACGTCCTGAAACATCTGTAGATCTTGACACGCTATAGTTAAGCTTTAACAACTTCTGACCTTCACCTCCATTGAATTTTAAGATTCCTCTTGAATTTCCTGCCATATTCTTAAATTTTAATCATTAACGACTCTTCCCTGATATAGGATTTATGTAACAAAGATAGAGTTCATGTTCTAATTTAAAAAGTTTTTACGGCACTGTTTCAGAAATTGTAGTAATTCTACGACATTTTAAAATTCTACACAACAAAACAATACAGGAATTTTAATCTAATAAATTGTATTTTTTATTAAAATTTTCCTACATACACGAAATAAAAGACCAAAGCACCCAAACAACTTACAATCAAATACTTAATGTCGGTTTTTATAATTACAAGTGTTTATACAGATACCCAATTACCATAATGATCAGGTTAACAACCACCATAATCATTAAAATATGACTGTATTTTCTTTTTTTATCGATAAAGCTTACCCCAAGGGTCAAAAAGAATAACAATAAGGTGTATACAGCCGGATACATTTGAAAAGCTTCTGAAAACTTCCCTTCAAATACCAATACAATTGCTCTCTGCGCACCACAGCCCAGACATTCTATCCCAAGGAATTTTTTACTGGGGCAGGTAAGCATAAAATCATTGATATCCATTTCTGTTGTTTTTACAGATTATTTTCTGGTCATTAAGTAGAGATTTTGGCTCTGGTATACTGGTGTGGGAAAAAACAGTCTTCTTTCATTTCGAAAGATCCCTGAACAGCAATATAAGGATTTCTCAGAATCTCTCTTGCTACAAAGATAAGATCAGCATCCTCTTTCTGAAGGATTTCTTCGGCTTGTTGTACGCTGGTAATCAAACCTACTGCTCCTGTCTTCACTTCAGCTTCATTTCTCACCTGTGAAGAAAAAGGAACCTGATACCCATCGAAAACTGAGATTTTCGCCCCATGAATATTTCCACCACTGGATACATCTATAAGGTCTACGGAATGTTCTTTTAAAATTTTTGCCAGTTCTACGCTGCTATGAATATCCCAGCCATTTTCAGCATATTCCGTTCCTGAAATTCTCACAAAAAGGGCTGTATTTTCATCCAGTTCTTCGTTAACAGCATCCACAATTTCGATCAGAAATCTGATTCTGTTTTCAAAACTTCCTCCATATTCATCTGTTCTGATATTGGAAAGCGGTGACAAAAACTGATGGATCAGATATCCGTGAGCGCCGTGAATTTCGATGACATCAAAACCTGCTTTTACGGCTCTTCGAGTTGCTTTTTTAAAATTCTGAATGATGTCCTTTACCTCATCTGTACTCAATACATGCGGAATTCTTTCTGTAGGGTGATAAGGAATAGGGCTTGGTGCAACTGTTTCCCAACCTTCTTCCACAGGAATCTGTATATTATTCCAGCTTGACCCTTTTCTTCCGGCATGAGCCAGTTGAATTCCTATTTTACTTTCTGAATTTTTATGTACAAATTCTACAATTCTTTGCAGTTTCGCTGCCTGTTCATCATTCCAGATTCCCATACAGTGATTGGTAATTCTTCCTTTGGGTTCTACTCCTGTAGCTTCTACCATCAAAAGACCGGTACCGCCCTGCGATCTGCTTCCGTAGTGTACAAAATGGAAGTCGTTAGCCTCTCCGTTTTCACACGAATACATACACATGGGAGACATTACCCATCTGTTTTTTAACTCTATATTCCTGAATTTTATTGGTGTATATAACATTGTATTATTTTAAAAAATTGAACTTTTCACCGGAAGAATAAAATATTGCCCACTTCATTAAAAAGAACTAATTTTACCCCCCTTTTTTAGTTGACAATATATGAAAAAAGACATACAGATCGGTTACGAATATTTTAAAAATAGCAGTGAACTGAGCGATATAGAAAAACAATTGTTTGAAAGAGCCAAAGAGGCTCGTGAGAATGCTTATGCGCCTTATTCTCAATTTTTGGTAGGATGTTCCGTATTATTGGAAAACGGAGAAATCTATTCCGGGAACAACCAGGAAAATGCAGCCTATCCATCCGGTCTCTGTGCAGAAAGAACGACTGTTTTTTGGGTTGCCGCCAATTTCCCGGATGTGAAAATAAAAAAGATTTTCGTTGTGGGCGGACCTAAAGAATTTCATGAGAAAAACCCACCAATTCCCCCTTGTGGAGCATGCCGTCAGAGTCTGATCGAGTACGAGACCAAACAGAATGAAAATATAGACCTTTATTTTTCAAGTATGAATGAGGAGGTTGTAAAAGTACATGCGGTGAAAGATCTGCTTCCTTTTTATTTTGATTCTACGTTTTTGTAACTAAAGCGAGATAGTAAATTGACCAAAAGATGAGATTTTTCACCCTTTTCAAGGTTTTAAACCTTGACAAGGGTGAAAAAAGTAAACTTGATATTTTAAACCCTGTCCAAGTTTGAAGCCTTTACAGGTTTGGAAGCAAAAACTTCAAATTGATTAGTCCTAAATAAACGCTACAGTTAAATAAGATAAGAAACCTAACAGGTTTTGGAAACCTGTTAGGTTTGTATGTTAAAGAATAAAGATTTGAATGCTATAGAATAAGGATCAGCATAAAAAAGGCTGTCTCCTGTATTGGGACAACCTTTATTTTTTATTCTTCTTCAGATTCTACATCATCATCTTCGTCTTCGTACTGCTCAAGATAGTAGCTAAAACTAAATTCTTCAACTTCTTCTTCCGCATCTTCAAGAGTAGTCAGCAAGTCTTCGAAAATCTCAAGCTGATCTACAGTCATGTTAACGAATTCTAAATGGAGTGGCATTTCCAGATTACCGGTAATGGTATCAAAAAGTGCATCAAGATTATCACCAAACTGCTCAGGAAGCTGAATTTTTTCCTTTAGCTGGGTGTAAAAATCTTCATAGTCACCTATGTCTGTAAAATCTATATATACTGTCTTCATATTGAATTAAATTTCCAATTTTTATTAATTAAAAAAGTTTTGCATTTTTTGCAGAAATCCGTTTCTTCGTTGGTTGGATTCTTACCTTCTGCATCTCTCATAAAACACATTTTTTCCGGGCAATGGGGTAACCCTTGTGTATGACCAAGCTCATGAATGGCTATTTTATAAAACTGTTCATCCCGGTTTTCTTTACTCAGTCTGAAATCTGAAGCTACACAAGCTTTTCCAGGCCTGTACCCCAACCCCATGATTCCAAAGTCTTTGATCTTTCCTCTGGTGGCACTGATATCCTTCGCTGTCAGACCTATTGTCACAAAGCCTTCTTTTGTTTCTTTATTCAAAAATTTAATGATTGAATCGGCTCTATACCGGTTTCTCTCTTTATAATAAGTATTTTCAGGAAAGTCTATCGCATTCAGAACTTTTACGTTCGGATATACTTTTTTTATCCCTTCGGTTACTTTTGCTACGGTTTCAGGTTTAATATCTTTAAATGGCTGTATGAGTATTGTTACGGCTGGTTTTACGGCCTTTTCCTTTATCCCATTCTTCTTTTCTGAACACGAAAGCATCAGAAATAAGATGATGGTAAAGTAAAAAAGATTATAATTTTTCAAAATTAAGATTAATAATAATTACAATGCAAATTATACATCCTGTCATTGCGAGGAGCTCCGCGACGAAGCAATCTCAGAAAACATCCATAATATTTTCAACATCGTCCGCAAAATCTTTCCAATCAGGATTCATACTATTGATCAAATCCAGTTTCTTTTGTCTTGAACCTGCTTTTATTTGTTTTTCTCTACATATAGCATCACCAATTTCCTGAAAGGATTCCCAATACACAAGTAGATACAAATTATATCTTGAGGTAAAACTTTGAGAATAACAGGACTCTTTATGCTGTTGAACACGTTTGGGCAGATTTGAAGTAACTCCTGTATAAAGAGTAGTGTGGTTTTTATTGGTCATGATGTAGACAAAACCTGCTTTCAACTGTGATTCTTTTTAGAGATTGCTTCGTCACTCCGTTCCTCGCAATGACTGGGCATTATTGCTTTTCAAAACTTTTATAATGGTTTTTGGTAAGGTATACATCACCATTCTGAGTATAGATAATACGGTCAGCATTTCTTCCTCCACAATGATAGTTTACGTCTGCTTCAAAATATCGTTCTCCATCCGGCAAACGTCCTTCCCTATTTCCGAATTTATCACCGCCAATAGCTTTTCCGGGAAGTACATCACAAAGATTTCCTTTGGAAGGATTCCAGCCCTGTTTTCTTGCTTCATTTTTGGTGATATAATAATCCGGAAGCTTATGATTTTGCTTTACATAGCTGATTACCGTTTTCTCTTCTGTAAGCTGGTCTATCGAAACCTGAGCTGATGAATTTCCCTCCGAAGAAGTACTTCCATAACTCACGACTTCTTTTTTTGCAGAACCTGACTGATCTTTTTTATCTTCAATAAAGTTTCTGTAGACGTACATCACAGACATTCCGAAAAGAAGCCCCAGACATATAAAAAATACAGATCTTATTTTACCGTTCATAGCGATTATTTAATGTAATACTATTTTTATGCTCTCCACTCTTCAGGAATATCACAAACCGGAATAGGATCCATTTTATGTTTTGCAGCCTTATGCATTCTGTCAAAAATCAGGAATACTTCTTTGTCTCTTCCTTCATAATCGTCAGCCGTTTTCGTTCCATATTCCTTCTGGATTTTTTCCAGTTCCGGATACGTAGCACCAATCTGCTGTTCATCTGTTCTGTCCACATCCCAAAGTCCATCCGTAGGAATGGCTTCCTGAATGCTTTTAATTAAATTCAGTCCTTTGGCAAGCTGATATACTTCAGTTTTATAAAGATCTGCAATTGGAGAAACATCTACTCCGCCATCACCATATTTTGTATAAAAACCAATCCCGAAATCCTCTACTTTATTTCCTGTTCCACAAACCAGAAGTCCGTTCAGCTGTCCGTAATAATACAGCGTAAGCATTCTCAGACGGGCTCTTGTATTGGCAAAAGCTAATTTTTCATTAGGATAGAGATCCTCATTTACATCAAAAGTTTTGTACAATTCCTCAAAGGCAGGTGTCAAATCTACCGACATGATTTCTACATTAGGGAATCTGGATTTAAGATCATCCATATGATCCTTTGCACGGGTAACCTGATCGGCTTTCTGGCGGATCGGCATTTCGATCAATAATGTTTTCAAACCGGTCATTGCTGCCAGTGTAGAAACCACTCCTGAATCTACTCCCCCGGAAACCCCAATTACATATCCGTTTACTCTTGCTTTTGCTGCATAATCTTTTAACCAGCTTACAATATGATCTGTCACTTTTTGTGTCTGCATCGTTTATCTTTTTTAGTCTATTCCAAATTCCTGAGGGTATTTCACCACTCCTTTTTTATCTTGTAGTCCGTCTTTTATCAATTCTATTGCCATTCCGTTTTCTTCCGGAATATCGAATGGAAAAGAAATTCCAAAATTACTTGTTTTTTTGTAACCAAAGCGTGGATAATATTTTTCGTGTCCGATCAATATCACCGATTTATATCCCAGTTCTTTTGCGATGTGGTGTCCTTCAAGAATCAGCTTTGCTCCGATTCCCTGATTCTGAAACTCCGGTTTTACTGAAACAGGTGCCAAGGCAAGAGAATCAAACGATTTTTCTTCGTTGACAATTTTAATTTTAGTAAACAGAATATGTCCGGCAATTGTGCCCTTTTCATCTTCAGCTACTAATGACAATTCCGGGATAAAAGCTTCAGATTTTCTCAATTTTTCTACCAGAAACTGTTCCTGATGATCGCTATGTTCCATTTCTCTGAAAGCCTCTTCTGTAAGCTGAAAGACTTGTTGATGATCTTTTTTTTCTTCCTGTCGTATTGTTATCATTTTTTACTGTATTTTTCACGCTTCAGTTCGTACCAAAAGCAAATTCCATCAGGTTCTTCAAATTCGCTGGTTTTTTCAAATCCTAATTTTCTTAGAATATGATTGGAAGCATCGTGTTCAGAATGGGCATAGGCATAAATAACTTCTGCATTTAAATCATTAAAACCATAATCCAGAGAAGCTATTCCGGATTCCACAGCATATCCTTTTCCCCATGATTCCGGAAGAAAACGATATCCCAGTTCCAATACATTTTTGTACCCATTGGTTTCATGAGTCAATAATTTTAAGCCGCTCCATCCTATCAGAAGTCCGCTTTCTTTTTCTACCACTCCAAGTCTTCCTACTCCATTCTCCACATACTGCTTCTGAATTATGCTGATCACTTTTTTTGATTCATTGACGTCTTTCAAAACCGGAACACCAATATATTTCATGACTTCAGGATTGGAATCCAGCAGAAACATACGTTCACCATCTGTCTCTTCAAGTTTTCTTAAAATCAGTCGTTCTGTTTCTATTTTCATAATTATTGGTTTTAGTCTTCAGCTCCAAAAATAGTCACGTTTGTTTTTGCGGCTTTACTGATATCTGTTTCTCTTATCTTATTCCCCATGATATTAAGGGTTTGTAAGGCCGGATTACCGGAAATATCAATTTTTTGAAGTTTGTTATGTTCTACATTCAGTTTTCTCAACACTTTAAACTGAGTCAGGTTTATTTCTTTTAATCGATTTAAAGATAATGTTAATTGGTCAATTTTCGGAATCTCCATCAGCGAAATACTTTCCAACAAATTATTATCGAGATATAATGAACTTAAATTTTTAAGATTTTCGGCTTTGAATGAAGAAATTCTGCATCCCGTACATGAAAACAATTCAAGCTGAGACAGATTGTTTACGACAATATCGGGAATTATATTATCGTCCAGGATAACCACTTTTACATTTTTGAAAAATGGCAGATCTTCTACAGAAGTAATTCCTTTCTGAACAAGGAACAGATTGGTAACCCTGCCAGCTTCCTGAGATTCAAGTATTCCATTTTTATTCTGATCAAAATTTTCCAGTACTGCTTTTTCAAAGTTTTTGTCTTTAAACTCAAGCTTTTGCCCGTAGAAAAAAGAAAGTCCCAAAATAAGATACAGGGCGGTAAATATTTTAATTTTCATCATGAATTGTGTATTTAATCCTTATTTTTGTAAACTTAAATTCCATGTAAAAATAATGAAGATTTTTAGATATATTGCGCTTTCTTCTCTTCTGGCTGCCGGAGTTATTTCCTGCAAAAAAGAACCTGAAAATCAATGGAAGGTAGAAGTGAAAGCAACTGCCGAAAAAGTTGACATCACAGATATTTCCAAAGAATTCTACAATCCGAATATTCCACTGGATCAGTTTAAAACTCAATTCCCATGGTTTCAGGGGAGTGTTTCTGATGCTGATTTCGGAAAAAGACGAGTGGATGCTGAAGAGATCAAAATCTACAAGGAAGCTATTGGAAAAATAGATCAGACAAAGCTGCAAAATGAGCTTCAAAGTTTATTTTCACACATTAAATATTACTTTCCGCAGTTTAAAAACCCCAAAGTATATTTGTTTTCCTCTGCTTTACAGATGGTTCAGGATCCGATCTTTTATGATCAGAAAGGAAATCTTTTGTTCATAGACGTTACCGGTTTTATGGGAGACGGAAATGCCAATTATAAAGGGTTGGAACTGTATTTCCAGAAATCGATGAACCCACAGAATATAGTTCCGAAGGTATCACAGCTTTTTGCCGAGAATATTGTTACAGAATCTCCTGATCATCAGAAATTTATTGATCAGATAATTCTGAACGGAAAGGTAATGATTCTTCAGGATGCTTTTCTTCCTGATACACCCGATTATCTGAAAATGAATTATACTCAGAAGCAGTATGAGTGGGCAACAAGTAATGAAGCCAATATCTGGAATTATTTTGTAGAAAGCAATCTGATCTTCGGAGATGATCCCAGACTGGGAGAACGTTTTATTTCACCAGGACCATTCTCGAAATTTTATACAGAAATCGATAATGAATCTTCACCACAGATCGGAATTTTTACAGGATGGCAGATCTGTAAGGCATATCTGAAGGAAAAGCCTGAAACGAAATTAACGGAGTTTCTGAAAATGGATGCTACCACAATTTTTAATCAATCCGGTTATAAACCGAAACTTAAATAACAGAAATTTTAGAATTTAGAAAAAATAGAAAAAATGAGAAAGACTCAGATTACGATAGATGTGGAGCTTGATGAAAATCATGTACCGGAAAACATTACATGGAACGCTCAGGATGGCGGTATTGACAAACAAGATACAAAAGCAACCATGATTTCTGTATGGGATGATAAGACAAGAGAAGCATTAAGAATTGATCTTTGGACCAAAGAAATGCCTGTAGACCAGATGAAGATGTTTATCCACCAGATTTTAATATCTTTAGGAAGCACCTACCAGAGAGCGACAGGGGAAGAGGATGTAGCGCAGTGGATGGAAGAAATCGCAGAAGAATTTGCGGTGAAATCTGCCATTAAGTAAAAAAATACAATAGCAATAAGCTGAAGACGGTAAGCGGTAAGCTTTTTGTACTCAGTTAGAGCTAATTTTAATAAAAATAATGAGCATTAAACGAATATGATTAATGTTCAAGCCTAAAGCAAAAAATTATGAATTTTAATACAAAAGTAATTCACGGAGGGCAGCACCATGAGTCTGCAACAGGTTCTGTAAATGTACCTGTATTTCTGACTTCTACGTTTGCTCAGAAAAGCCCGGGAGTACATTCCGGATATGAATATTCAAGAGCTGCTAACCCTACAAGACAGGCATTGGAAGACTCTTTGGCGAGTATTGAAAACGGAGCGAGAGGTTTAGCTTTCGGTTCTGGTCTAGCTGCCATCGACTGTGTTTTAAAATTATTAAATCCAGGTGATGAAGTAGTTGCTGTAGATGATCTTTACGGAGGTACTTACAGAATGTTCACAAGACTTTTCGAAAAATACCAACTGAAGTTTACGTTCGTAAATTTTGATGATGTTTCTAAAATTGCTGATGTTATCACAGATAAAACCAAGCTGATCTGGGTAGAAACTCCTACTAACCCATTAATGAAGTTAGTTGATATCAAAGCAGTTGTAGACATTGCGAAAGGGAAAGATATTCTTGTAGCAGTAGACAATACTTTTGCAACGCCTTATATCCAGAGACCTATTGATTTGGGAGCTGATATCGTGATGCACTCTGCAACCAAGTATTTAGGAGGACACTCTGATGTGATTGCGGGAGCACTTATTGCTAAAGATGCTGAACTGGGAGATAAACTTCACTTCATTCAGTTTGCAAGTGGTGGTATTTTAGGACCGCACGACTCTTACCTGGTATTGAGAGGAATCAAAACACTGGCATTAAGAATGCAGAGACACTCTGATAACGGTCTTGCAGTAGCAAAATATTTGGAAACTCATCCGGCGGTAGATAAAGTAATTTATCCGGGATTGGAATCTCATCCACAATATGCATTGGCAAAATCCCAGATGAAGGAATCAGGGGGAATGGTTTCATTCACTTTTAAATCCGGAAAGAAAGAAGATGCTATCAAATTCTTAGAAAAAGTAAGAGTTTTCACGCTTGCAGAATCTTTGGGAGGAGTAGAATCTTTGGCTAACCACCCTGCTCTGATGACACACGCTTCAATTCCTGCAGAGAAACGCGCTGAATTGGGAATCACTGATGACCTTGTTCGTTTAAGCGTAGGTATTGAGGATGCTGAAGATCTTATTGCAGATTTAGAAAAAGCTTTTTCTTAATAAGCATACAATACAATGAGAAGGATTTTGATAATCCTTCTCATTTATTATAACACCAACTGATATTATGAAAAACTCAAGGAAAGCAAGTATTTCCGACTTACCACAACTCGCAGAATTATTTGATCAGTACAGGATATTTTATCACAAAGAATCAGACATTCCTGCTGCCACAACCTTTCTTCAGGAAAGACTTGAAAACAAAGACTCCGAAATTTTTGTTGCGGAAGAAAATGGAATATTAACAGGTTTTGTACAATTATATCCTATATTTTCGTCCACAAGAATGCAGCGCTACTGGCTGCTGAACGATCTTTACGTGAATGAAGACCACAGAGGAAAAGGCTATTCTAAGGAATTAATTGAAAAATCCAAAGAACACTGTCGATCTTCAAAAGCCTGTGGTATTCTTTTAGAAACAGGAAAAAGTAATGACATCGGAAATCAACTCTATCCAGCCTGTGGATTTGAACTGTATGACTCCGTGAATTTCTACGAGTGGACTAATCATGAGCAATGAGCAATAAGTAATTGATACATTACACTCACCATCCCGAATCTCAAAACCCCGTAACCCGAAAACCCGTAACCCAAACAAAAAATAATATGACCGAATTTCAAAAATATATCCAGAGATATTTAGATCAGATTCCATCCGGAAACTGGATCAGCGAACTACAAATATCAGCAGACAAAACCACCGGAATTTATTCCAACCTTACCGAAGAACAATCAAATTTTGCTTATGCAGAAGGAAAATGGACTTTGAAAGACCTTCTCCTTCACTTATCTGATACCGAAAGAGTGTTCCAGTACAGAATATTAGCTTTCGCCAGAGGAGAGAAAAACAACCTTCCCGGATTTGATGAAAATGAATATGCAGACCGATCTTTTGCAAACGAAAGAACACTTGATTCCCTTTTGGAAGAATACAAACTGGTGAGAAAATCTTCTCAGATACTACTGGAAACCCTTCACCCTTCTGCTTTACAAAATACAGGTACAGCCAATGGCCATGAAATTTCTGTTGAAACCATCGGAAAACTTATTGTAGGGCACAATTACCACCACCTGAATATTATTGAGGAAAGGTATTTATCGAAATTGGGATGGATGTAGTACAAAGAAATTAAAAAATACGTTTGACTTTTGATAAGTTTGGCTAAAGCCGAATGATTATTTAAATTGTTTAAATGGGCTAAAGCCCATTTCTATTGAATTGGATATTCGACTTTTTAAAAAAAATATTCCACCGATTAATAAAAAACATCAATAGGAACGGGCTTTAGCCCGTTTTGATATTATATACCATTCCTTTGGCTTTAGCCGAAACTTAAAAAACATTATTTTTGATAAAACAACACAAATGGCTTTTATCAAAATTTACATTCACCTTGTCTTCTCTACAAAAAATAGAGATCCGTTTCTCAATACATTCGAAATACGTCTTAAGGTTTGGAAACATATTAAAGAATATGCAACAGAAAAAGGAATATTTTTAGACATGATTAATGGATATTCAGACCATTGTCATTGTCTTATTTCTCTGGGATCTGATCAAAATATAGAAAAAATTGTACAATTATTAAAAGGTGAATCTTCACATTGGATCAATAAAAATAAACTTACTTTAGGAAAATTCTCATGGCAGGATGAATATTTTGCTGTATCAGTTTCTGAGTCTATGATAGAAAGCGTAAGAAATTATATTAAAAATCAGGAAAAGCATCATCAGAAAAAAAGCTTTGGAGAGGAATATAAGGAATTTATTGAAAGATATAATTTTAAAAACTAAGTAGGTTTTGGCTAAAGCCGAAGGATTTATTTCTTTTATTTAAATGGGCTAAAGCCCATTTCTATTGAATTGGATCTCTAAAATTCATCGTATTATTTTTTTAATTAAATCAATAATCCTATTTAAATTTAAACATACTACAATTATCAATAGGAATGGGCTTTAGCCCGTTTTCAAATTATATACCCTTCCATTGGCTCTAGCCACAACCTATAAACATGTCCACATTTACATCCCATTTTTTTTGCCTGAAATTCTTATATTCTCTACCTTTATCCACTCTTTGAACTCATATACAATTATGGAACATATTATCGAAATATTAAAATCCGGCGGAACAATTCTTTACCCTACAGATACTATTTGGGGAATTGGTTGTGATGCGACCAATATAGAGGCGGTCAATAAAATTTTTGACATCAAAAAGCGTGAAAAAAACAAATCCATGATCATCCTTGTGGAATCTGAGAAAAGACTTCAAGAACTGGTGGACGTTCCAGAAATGGCATGGGAAATTATTGATCTCAGTGAAAAACCGGTAACGATCGTTTACGAAAACCCGAGAGGCTTGCCTAAAGAACTTCTTGCAGAAGACGGAAGCATCGGAATCCGATTGGTAAAAAATGATTTCTGTAAAAAACTGATTACAAAACTGAACAGGCCTTTGGTATCAACTTCTGCCAACTTCAGTGGTGAAAAAAGCCCGCTAAAATTCTCTGATATTTCTGATGAGATGATCAGCCTAGTAGACTATGCAGTGGAGGAAGACAGAGAAAAGATTTCCAAATACTCAGGCTCATCAGTGATCAAAATATGGAATGACAACAGAATAAAAGTTCTTAGAGAATAAGAATTCTGAACTTTTATATTTATTTTTTAGAGTCTTGTCAGTTTATATCGGCAGGATTTCTTTTTTTTAATTCTATCTTTGCAAACTCAACTCATAAACTATTTGCTATGAATCATCATGAATTTGCTCAAATGTGGATCAATGCGTGGAATTCTCATGATTTAGAGGATATACTTTCCCATTATTCGGATGATATTGAGATCACCACTCCTATGATCGCACTGGCTACTGGCGGTAAAGAAAGTTCTTTAAAAGGAAAAGAATCCGTCCGTGAGTACTGGAAAAAGGCATTGAATAAGTTTCCGGACCTTCATTTTGATCTGATGCATTCCACAGCAGGAGTAGACTCGGTAGCATTATTTTATAAGTCGATTATGGATAAACATGCTGTTGAAGTTATGTTTTTTAATGAAGAGGGGAAAATTAATAGAATGTATGCTCATTATGATTAATGGGTAGCATACGTAGAAATTGTCACTATTATCAACGATGAAAATTAATCTTAATCAAAATAAGAATTTAAAACTATTTAAAATCATTTCTGAAGCAGCAGAAAGGAATAATCAGTCCGTATACATTGTGGGCGGTTATGTACGGGACCTGCTGATGAACAGAAAAGCTTCTACAGATATAGACTTTGTAACGGAACAAAGCGGTATTGAGCTTGCTCAAAATGTAGCTCAGGATATAGATCCTAAATTAAAAGTTTCTGTATTCAAAACGTATGGAACGGCTATGATCAAGTATAAAGAACTTGAACTTGAATTTGTGGGAGCAAGAAAGGAAAGCTACACAGAAAACAGCCGGAAGCCTGAAGTAGAAGGCGGAAGCCTTGAAGATGACCAGAAAAGAAGAGATTTTACTATCAATGCGATGGCTATTTCTTTAAATAAAGATAACTTCGGAGAATTGATTGACCCGTTCAATGGAATTGAAGATCTTGAAAAAGGGATTTTAAGAACTCCTTTAGAACCTGCTCAAACTTATTCTGATGATCCATTGAGGATGATGAGGGCGGTACGTTTTGCTTCAACTTTAAATTTTAAAATTGAGGATGAATCTTTGAAAGCAATCCAGCAGGAAGCAGAAAGAATCAGGATTGTTTCTATGGAAAGAATCATGGTAGAGTTTAACAAAATTATGATGTCTGAAAAGCCGTCTGTCGGACTGAGACTGATGGAACAAACCGGTCTTATGAAGCTTGTTATTCCTGAACTGATCGAACTGAAAGGCGTGGAGGAAGTGGAAGGACAAACCCACAAGGATAATTTTTATCATACGCTGGAAGTAGTGGATAATATTTCTGTAAATACGGATAATCTTTGGCTTCGCTGGTCTGCCCTGCTCCATGATATTGGAAAAGCTCCGACAAAAAAGTTTGTGGAAGGAACAGGATGGACGTTTCACGGACACGAATTTTTGGGTTCAAAAATGGTAAAAACACTTTTCCAGAGATTAAAATTACCTTTGGGAAGTGATATGAAATATGTTCAGAAAATGGTAAAACTTTCGTCAAGACCTATTGCACTGATTACGGATGATGCTTCAGATTCTGCATTGAGAAGACTATTATTTGATGCAGGAGAAGATCTGGAAGATCTTTTCACCCTTTGCAAAGCGGATATTACCACTAAAAACTCTAAGAAACAGGAGAAATTTAAAAGAAACTTTGAATATGTAGCGGTAAAGATCAAGGAAGTGGAAGAAAAAGATCAGGTAAGAAATTTCCAGCCTCCTATTACCGGTGAAGAAATTATGGAAATGTTTAATCTTAAACCGGGCCGCGAAATTGGTATACTGAAAGAGAAAGTAAAAGAAGCTATCCTCGAAGGGGAAATTCCCAATGAAAAAGAAGAAGCGACAAAATTTGTGATTGCTGAGGCTGAAAAACTGGGATTAACCTTATAATTCAATTTAGAAAAATATTAAAAATTCCGGCGGGATGTTCCATCCCGCCGGAATTTTTTTCTTAAGGAAACAAAGCCGGCCGGTTTCTTCGAAACCGGCCGGAAAAAAACACAAATGATGAAAAAATAAAAAATTATTTTTAGAAGTACTATATTATTGTGGATTCAGGAAAGTTCCGTTAGCACCAAGACCTCCTGTTTTAAGAGAAGTAATTTTGCTCCCCGTAGTTGCTGAATATATTAGCATTTCGCTTTCTGCTGTAAACTGATGAACATCTGATGCAAAAATTCTACCATCAATAACATTAAATCCATAAAGTGTAAAATAAGGACCGCCATCTGCAGCTGTTAATAGTGGGCTTGCAGGAATTGCCGGAGTCGCTAAGCTTGTTGTATACACTTTATTGGCAGAGCTGAAGTAAATTTTATCATTATCAATCTGAAGATTGGTAGCACTTGGAATTCCTGTCAATGTAACTACCGGTGTCATAGCTCCTGTGCTTGATATTTTGTAGATATATGAATCAGCGGCTGTAGAAGAAATTGTATACACGTTAGATTTGTATGAAATAGTACTGTTGATCTTACCATTCGGAACAGTAAGTTCAGTCTTACTGTCATTAGAAGTATTGATATAAGTAATCATATTTCCATATCCTGAAGTAGCATTCTGTACAAAAACATTTCCACCTGCTTCTACTGTTTTATCAGCACCACCTGTCATGGTGATTTTGCTTACAAATGAATAGTCAGAAGCTTTATATTTCGTTACACTTGTAGCATTCGTAGAGAAGTTTAGGTTTGCAACATAGATAAAGTCATTAGCAAAAGCAATTCCTCTTGGATTATCAATCTGATCAGTAATTACTGCTAGTTTTTTGAATGTATAACGGTCTACTACAACAATTTTGTTTGAGTTATTCAAAACAAGATAAGCTTTATTTCCGTTAAGACCGATGGTCTGAAGAACATCACCCAGGATTTCTTTATTGTTATTGTATCCATATACATCATCCTGCTTTAAGTTTAAATCTCTTGTCAGGAATGTTACTTTAGCCCCCTGGCTGTTAAAATTCCCCTCATTAGCGATAAAATATCCGTTCTGGTACGTGATCGGGGAAATTTCAAATTCGGCAGAATCACTTGTACATGAAGAAATATTAAACAATAATACAACTGCAAATAGGACAGTTAAAAGTTTAGTTATTTTCATAATTTATTCAATTTTAATTTATTAAAAATTTATTGCTGCATACACACTATAGTTTCTTTTCGGTAAAGGATAGAAAGAAACAGTTTTATAGTAAGTATTGGTTAGATTATTCACTTTAAACCCTAAGGTATATTTCTTGGCTAACGTGGCCGAAATGCCCATATTTAAAAGAAAATATGGATCTATGGCATCAGATCTTTTTTCATCACTTGTCGTATAAGTAACCCCATTCAGCTGTCCTTGTGCAAAAAACTTAAAGAAACCATATTCATAATCTATACTGGCATTTCCTCTGTGCATGGGAACATAAGGTCTCTGCATTTTCGTTTCTTTATCAATAGATTTTGCATAGTAGTATCCTGCATTCACGCGGATTTTATGGCTGCCCAGCTGTTTACTGAAAGACAACTGAGATTCCAGGCCGTAAGATTCAGATTTATTGACATTATATGCCTGCCAGTATCCCAGAGCAGTCGGAAGCCATACAATAAGATCGGTCACATTCATATAGTAAGGAGACAGGGTAAGTTTAAAATCTCCTGCTTTGAACTCATTGGTCATATCTACCTGGGTAGAGGTTTCCGGTCTCAGATCTTTATTTCCTCCCGGTTCGTAATAAATATCATTGAAGGACGGATATCTGAAATTTTTTGATACATTAACACTCACATCATACCACTTTGCAGCACTCCACTTTCCAGAGAAAGAATACATTAACGGGGACTTTACATCTTCTACAAAATCTTTCTTAAATCCACCCTCAAAACGCAGGTCTTTTGTTGCAAAATATCGTAGCAATCCTGAAACGGAACCTATATTTCTGCTGACATTGGATATTCCGCTCTGATATCCTTCTCCTTTATTAACCTGAAACTCTCCGATGATATTAAAATTCCATTTTGAATTCAGAAAGTAATTGAAATCATTTTTAAAAATATAATTCTTCCCGGTTCCTCCACTTGATTTAGGTAGATTTAATGAACCAAAATACTGAAAATTCTCTTCCGTATAAGCTGCTCTAAGGGAATTGCTGAACTTCGTTTTGTTCCAGTCCCAGGAAAGAAGACTTCTTACACTCTGAGTTTTATATTTCGTTTTGGTTCCCGTTTCTTCATATACCGGATAATGCTGTGAAGAATCAAAAAACTGGCTCTGCCACGAGATCTTATGATCGTCCGTAATTTTATAGGATGCTCCTGCATTAAACGTTGTATTGTAATAATTTCCGTTTCGGTTGATATAGTTCAGATCGCTGACCTTATAATCATTTTCACTTACAGAATAATTTCCGGAAGCTTTAAAACTAAACTTATCATTGCTGTAGGAACCTTTTATAAAATTGTTATAAGTATTAAAAGAAGCTACTTCTGAAAATAAGGAACCATGGAAACCTTTATTAAAATCAAGGGTATTATTGAGGTGAATACTTCCCCCGATGGCACCACTTCCATACACTACACTTCCACCACCAGCTTTGATACCGATCTGATCATAGCCGAACAAAGCAATATTATTAATATCCCCCTGGCCTAAAAAATTAGAATTGATATTAATCCCATTCCAGACAAAAGCAGTCTGCTGGGCGGTAGTTCCTCTGAAAGAAGGTGAAGAAACGGCTCCACGGCCATTTTCTTTGATAAAAACCTGTGACTGAAATCTGAGAAGCTCAGAAAGATTACTGGAGTTTTTCTCAGCATCTTCTGCTGTAATAGTTTTTACAGGATGAAAGAGTTTCACCCTGTTCATCTGGTTGTCGAAGACATAAATAGTGTCAATGGTTTTCTCTTGTCCAAAAAGAAAACATCCATAAGATGAAAAAAGCAGTACTAAAGATCTTTTTATATCCATACTTTTTTACTTTTCCTCCGAAAGCAATATGTTTTTTTAATTATAATTCCGGCAGGTCTCCTGACTTTCGCATTCTGCTCCTTCCCGTTATAAAACAGTGGTTTTTTGCAGAAACTTGTGTTGCGATTTACAGTTGCGGGGACAGTCCGGGAGTTACACCCGATTCCCTTTTAATTCCAAAATACTGGAAACCAAAATTTTTGCAAAGATAGTTTTTTATGTGTATTCACCAAAAACTACACTTCGCCTTAAAAATGTTATCTTTTTGTCAGTTAAACAAAAAAAAGAACGGCCGCTTTCAATATTGAAAACAGCCATTCATCCCACTACTTTACTATTTATATATGTTACTTTTTAATAAATTTATAAGGCTCCTGTTGTACTCCTTTTACAGAGTATTGTAAGATATAATCTCCTGTTGACAGAGCCGAAACATCAATCTGTCCTTCTACAGCATCCAATGATTTCACTTTTTGTCCAACCATATTATAAATTTCTGCTTTCTCTATTTTTCCTGTTCCTTTAAAATAGAGGATATCAGTCACAGGATTAGGATAGATTCCTATACTGTTTTTCTCTTTTACGGCATCATTCACCGATAAATATTCAGAAGTATCCAGGTAAAAGGCAATCATTTGACCAGAAGCATTTGTCCCTGATCCGGCAATTTTCTTTCCGTCCTGTGAAATTGCTAAAGGAAGCCCCATCGTGACTCCATTGGTAGCAATTCCTAAAGACGCGGCATAATCATTCAGGTTAATTCTTCCGCTGGCAGAGGTCCAGATAAAGCCTTCACCTGACATCGGAGGTGCTCCAAATGCTCTGTAATACCCAATTACTTTTTTTCCATCAGCTGAAATTCCCGTTGCTCCTCCTTTGAAGCTGAAAGAAGCATTAGGATGCGTTATATAAGTAAGCCCGCTTACCGCATTCCAGACATAAGGATTAGGATTTGCTGCCCCTATGATTGTAATTCCATCTGCAGAAATCCCTCCTGCTTCTCCTACATTATTCCCATTATTATCTGTAATAAAGCTTTCTACTCCATCTTGCCATTTTGCGCCACTTCTTGTCCCGGTTGGCTCATCCTGCCAACCCACAATTACTGTTCCTGACGCATTGATTGCATTGGCTCTGGAACTGCGTCCGGCAACAATACTTCCCAAATCTACCATTCCGTTCACTTCATCCCATTTCACAGCATGCGCGTTCGCAGCAGTAAGAAACCCTAAACCCACAATCGTGCTCCCATTGGTAGTCATTCCCCAGGTTGAACTTACACTGCCATCCCATCCTGTAGGAACAAGCCCTCCTCTGTTTACCCAGGTGGAAGTAGCCACATCATAAGTAGATATTTCATTAAATCCCGTTGCTGTATTTGTTATCGAGGACGAAATTTTGGTTCCATCATTTGAAACAACAGTTCTCCCCGCAGCCGGATATCCGTTTGATATGGAACCTATCTGTACAAGCCCTCCCGCTGCATTCCATTTATATATTCCTCCTGCGCTGGTATGCATACTTACGACCCCGTTATCCGAGACTGCGCCCACATTATAATTTCCCAAACCTATTACAGTAAGCTGAGCGCCTGCAAAAGCAAATTTCAGGAAAAGGCAAGCCGTCAATATTTTTATTGACATTCTGTAAAAATTTTTCATATTTTATTATATTTAGCGTTTTGAATTGGTGAAAACAATATTAATACAATATTTCCCTTATCAAAAGAAATTGGCTTTCATAATTCAGGAATTTTAAAAGAATTTAATTTTCAAAAACCTAATAACCAGACAGATATAAAACAATATTTTGAATATGGATTTTACCAGAACTATTCAAAAAAACACAAAAAACAAATTATCAAGACAAAAATTATTTCAGACTTTACTGCTTATTTTTATTTTCTGCTCGCTTACCACCAAAGGACAGTCCGGTCCGGACTTCAATGTGTTGGCAGATAAAGCATTTCTGAAATTGTATCAGAATCCTGATGAATGCATCAGCTATACCCAGGGAATTCTTGTGAGTGATCAAAATGCGGAACACAAAATTGTACTTCAAAATATTATTTCACAAGCTTTTGCCATGAAGGGGGAATATGTACAGTCTGTCAATATTTTCGCTCAAAAAGAAGAGCCAGATCAGAAAAACGGCCTTTCTTATTTTATGCAGGTCTTCAGTGATTATAATCTTGCCGATCAGTATCAGAATCTGGGTTTGTACAATCAATCGAAAAGAATTATTTCTCATCTGTTGTCGGATCAAAAGCTTCTTAAAAGCAATAGCCCGGCATTACGAATCACCACTGCAAAATTATATCAGCTTCAGGCGTTGAACTCGGGAATCAACAGAAACTATCCTGAAGCCTTAAAAAATCTAGATCAGAGTAATCAATACCTCGTCGATTATAATGAAGAAAATAGAATTTTAAAAATTGAAAACAGAATTTTCAGATCTTCCTATCTCCTGAAAACATATCAACAATCTGAATATAAAATCCTTATAGACAGCATTATTGCAGATCTTGAACATCAGAAAAACCAGCCTTTTCTCTTAGGACTGGCCTATGAAAACCTCTCTCAGTATTATTTTCTGAAACAGGATTATGCAATGGCTATAAAAAAACTGGAAGCAGGACTTCAATTGATAGAAAATCTTCCTTTTAATAATTTAAAAATTAAAATCTACGAATCACTTTCCCGTAATTATTACGCGGTACATAATGATGCAAAATACCATCAGTACAATAAACTTTATAATGATTTAAAAACAAAAACAGATTCCGGTTCAAAAGAAGGAATACGATATCTTGTGAAGCTTGTGGAAACCAATCAAAATAAAAATATTGAATTTCAGAACCATATGCTTCTAAGATCTTCCTGGTCTTTAATCCTGATTTTATCTTTGATCATTCTGGGTTTGTTTATTTATTTTTTACTCATGAGAAGTAAAAATAAAGACTTAAAAAAACAGTTTGATTTCTTTGAAAAACAGATCAGCCAAAAACCTCAGCCCATCATTTTACACAAAACAACTCCAGCGACAAAGGATTCCGGCACAACAAAAATATCCCGGGAAAAAGAAGATGAAATTCTCCAAAAGTTAGAGGAATTTGAAAAATCCGACCGGTTTCTGAATAAAAATATGTCTCTGTCTCTGCTTTCCTCTCAAATGGAAATCAACACAAAATACCTTTCGGAAATTATTAATAATAAGGAAAAAAACTTCAACGGATATATTAACAAGCTCAGAATCAATCATATTGTACAGCTGCTAAGAACTGATGCTGCTTTTCTTAATTATAAAGTGAGTTATCTGGCAGAATATTCAGGATTCTCATCACACAGTGCATTCACTACTGTTTTTAAGTCAGTTACGGGAATGTCTCCCAATGCCTATATTCAGGAAATCAGTAAAACAAAAGCCTTATGAAATCAATTTTTAAAATAATACTGTTGCTGGCTGCCTTTTGTAATGGTATGAAAGCACAAAAGACACCTGATAGTGTCTTAATAAAAAAGGCCAAACTTGAAATTTATGACAATCCGGATAACACCATCAAAATCGGAGAACAATTATTAAAAAAATCTCATGATATTAAAACTTCTATTAACCTTTACATGCTGCTTTCAACGGCCAATATTGCCAAAAGAAATTTTGAAGTGTCTTTACAATATATTCTAAAAGCAAAAGAACTGTCTCAGAAAACCAATGATCCCAAAAGCCAGGCAGGTGTTCTCATCTCCGTCGCCATCCAATATCAGCAAATGGAACTTTTCAACAAATGCCTGGAAACGCTGAATGAGGCAGAACAGTATATTGCAAAAATTCCTGAAAAAAATCCGGAGAAATACATTGAAACGGCTACAAGCTACGCAATAAGAGGAATGGTATATAAAAGTCAGTCTAATTCAGAAATTGCTCTGGAAAAATTCCTGATTTCTATACGAAATTATGAAAAGGTTCCTGCAAAGAAAACCACTTATTCTAATATGAGTGTCGTGTATTACAATATTGGGTACTGTTATCTTAACCTTAATCAAATTGATAAAGCGCAGGAGGCTTTCCTACAGTCCATCAACTATGCCCGGAAAAATTATGCTAAAAGTCTGGAAGCATTCGCTTTGAAAGGAATTGCTGAAATACACAAACAAAGACATGAAAATCAAGCAGCAATAAACCTTTTACTAAGAGCTGAGGATCTTTCTAAAAATACCGGAGATATTATCCTTAATGAAGGACTTTATAAAGAACTGGCTGAGAATTATCTTGCTATGGGACAACAGAATCTCTACCAGCAGTTTAATAAAAAACACATGGAAATGAGATTTAAAAGAAAGCAGAATGAGCTGAAATCCATTAATCAGGTGATCGACAACCACAATAAGGAAACAGCATTAAAAAGTGAAAAACTGAAATCTGATTATCGTTATATTAAAATGGCATCAGTCCTTCTGGGATGTATTTCGATAATCATTCTTTTATATTTTATTATCAAAATCAGAAAACAGAATAAGAAGTTTCATAAAGAGATCCAGCAGATGATCAGGACATCATAAACTATGAAAATAAAAAAACATCCCAAATTGGGATGTTTTTTTTATACTGTAACTGTTCAAACTTATCAAAAAATTTCGATGAACCATTAAGGATCATTTAAGAAATAAAGTATAGTTAAGATAAATCATTCTGATTTTTAAGCTTAAAGCGAAGCTCATCTTAATACTCTCAACACCTTAATACAATCTTAATGTTTCAAAAAATAAACGTTTAAACAGATTATTTCTATAATTAATTTATTTACCAACAACTTCGGTAATTGGATTTCCTACATTTCCACTTGGAAACTGGATTTTCAATAAAGAAGATACCGTAGGAGCAATATCTGTCATGTGATATTCTTTGTTGCTTTCTCCCTGTTTCACTCCCCAACCCATAAAGATTAACGGAATGTGAGAATCGTAAGAATTCCACACACTGTGTGTAGTTCCTGTTTTAGAATATGGAGGAAGCATAGAATCATGCGAAATTAACTGGATATCTCCACTTCTCTGTCTGTTGATTCCATTAATAATTCTTTGTTTGATAGGCTCCGGGATGCTTGCCTCCTGAACTTTGTCTACAGAAACAGCATATAAAACTGTAGGATCTTTTTCAATTTCTTTTACAGCAAAGTTTCTTACATCATCCAATTCAAGCTTGTTGTCTGCCAATACTTTTCTGTCGAAATAAACCTGGTAGTTATCAATGGCATTAACCAGTTTATCTGCTCCGAATTTCTCTTTCAGTTTCTGGTTCAGATTCTTTTCGGCATCTTCTCCGAAGAAACCAGTCTGGATTTTATGTTCTTTAAGGAATCCTACAGAGTGTGCTCCACCATGGTCAGCAGAAAGGAAAACAGTGTACTCTCCTTTTCCTACTTTTGAATCAAGATATTTGAAGAACTCTGCCAAATCCTGATCTAGTCTGATATAAACATCTTCTACTTCAATAGAATTCGGTCCGAATTTATGTCCTGCATAATCTGTAGACGCAAGGTTGATCGCTAAGAAGTCTGTGATAGTATCTCCACCCAGTTTTTCACCTTCTACAGAAGCTTCTGCCAATTTTAAAGTCAAAGTATTTCCAAAAGGTGTATAACGGATATTGTCTTTTTTAGTCTGGTAGTCTTTTGCTAAATTACTGTAAGGGAAAGTAGGTGTTTTTGCACTTCCCAACAGACCTTCCCAAGGAGAATTGTCTGGTGCACTTTCAGTGTATTCATTGATTGGAAGTAAAGTATTCCATCCGTTAGCCACTAATTTTTCAGGAAGGTTCTGTGAGTTGAATGATTTTACCCACTGAGGAAGGTCATTCATATACCATGTACTGGTAATAAAATTCCCTGTACTGTCATCAAACCAGAAAGCTCCGTTTGGAGTGTGTCCTGCAGGAAGAATAGAAGCACGGTCTTTCAAAGAAACACCAACAACTTTTCCCTGGAAGTTCGTTGCCAGTCTCAATTCGTCAGTTACTGTGGTAGACCAAAGATTTTTCGGAGAGTGACTTCCTGTTTTTGTATTGGTAGTTCCTACCGGCTGAACGCTCTCATCCGCAGTACAATAAACTCCTTTACCTGTTTCTTTATCCGTCCAGTCGTTTCCTGCAATTCCATGAATAGCCGGTACAGATCCTGTATAGATACATGTATGTCCTAAAGCCGTAATCGTAGGAACATAAGGAATATGTACATTATTCAAAGAATATCCTGTATTCAAAAGTCTTTTAAAACCATCATTCCCATACTTACCGTAGAAACGGTACAAATAGTCCCAACGCATCTGGTCTACTACCAGACCTACGACTAATTTCGGTCTTTCCAGTTGAGTATTTCTGTTCTTCTGTGCATTGATTGTAACTACGGACAATAAAGTAGCTGCCGCAATTGAAATGTTCCTAAGCATCCAAGTAAATTTTTATTGACAACAAATTTAAGAGTTTTGAAAGTTTTGGAGTGTGAAATTTTATTTAATTTTGATTATTGTACAATTATCAATAATCTTCTATGATTTTAGGCGTATACTGGTATTTCAAATTTCCCGATCAATTATATGACTTTCAGTTTTTCAAATTTTATCCTGGATATGGAGGACATGCCGATAATCCTGCTGAACTGGCAGCAAGAATTCAGGTTGAAAATACAGATGATTTTATCCATAAACTGGAAGCGTTAAAATCAGATTTCAAGAAAACATATTTATACCTGAATATCGATGGAAATCAAATCATCATCAATATTGGAGACTATATGCTTTTTGATTTTCATTTTCAGTTTGCCAAAGAGGTTGAAGAGCTATTGATCCGTGAAAGTGCAGTGTTATTGGATGCAAGTCATCCTTTTACCATTCAATCCAGCAAAAGCTATCCTCCGGAAAGACAGGAATTCAAAACTATAGAGTACCGTTTCATCCAGATGGTCGGCTCTGACTTCAAAAAAAGTAATGCAGAAAATTATGCAGCCAGAATAGATTGTAATCTGCCTTTACATCATAAAAAAGAATTGATTGATGACCTGACCCGGATTTGCAGGGAAGAAAACCTTCATGCATTTTACTACAATGATTTTGATTATAAAGATCATTGTAACCTGATGCTCTTTTTTACCAATGGCAGACAGAAAAAAGAAGCTATTCAAAAGGTTGACATCAATTCTTTTGGTAACAAAGTAAGACAGCTAACTCAGAAATTCCCTCTTCATTTCGGTCATTTCGGAAGTTTTAAAGAATATCCTTTACAAGGGCCTCATGCTGTATTGATAGCAGATGAGGAATATATTTTAAACAAAAAATAAAACTATTTTAATTCAATACTATGATCAAATTCAAATATGTCATTCTCTATGTTGAAGATGTAGAAATGTCTATGAACTTTTATAAAAACACCTTTGATGCTGAAATAAAATTCATCACTCCCGAAAAAGATTATGGTGAACTCCTAACCGGAGAAACAAGTCTCTCATTCGCCTCTGTGAGCCTGGCCAATTCCAATATTAAAAAAGGATTTATAACAGCCAAAAACGAAGATCAACCTTTCGGAATGGAACTGGGGTTTACAACAGATGATGTGGAAACTTTGGTAGAGAAAGCCATAAAAAACGGAGCTGTCCTTTATGAAGACATTGCCATAAAACCATGGGGACAAAAAACCGCCTATATTAAAGATCCCAACAATTATCTGGTAGAAATCTGTACTGAAATTCAATAAAATAAAAATATCCAAGGGTGGAAATAAGAAAATTACAAAAACTAACCTCTGATCCAAGCCTAGATTGGGGACATAACGGGTATACAACAGACATAAGATATGTGGTTTCCTCTATCGAGTTCGGAGGTTCTTTTGAGTTTATTTTAAAAGAGAAGTCTTTGCCTTACCACAAAATATGGGAAACGACTTCTGACGATCTTGAAGAATTGAATATCATCATTGAACAGGGAAATTCATTCGGTGCTTTTGTTAATGAAGAATTGGCAGGCTGGATTATCTGTGAACAAAGAACCTGGAACAATAGTTTTTATATAGAAAATATCCTGATCAACGAAAAATACAGAAGACAGGGAATTGGCATTATGTTGATTAAAAGTGCCATTAAACAAGCCAGGAAATTAAACTGCAGAGTGATTGAACTGGAAACTCAGAATACCAATTATCCTGCGGTACAATTTTACAGAAGAATGGGCTTCAATATTACCGGACTGAATACAAGATTGTATGAAAATGCTGAGGAAATCGCGCTTTTCATGACTTTAGATATAGAGTAATTTCATCACATTCATTAAAACACTTGCTGGTGTGTTAATAATTTTATACATTAGTAATCAACAAATTAAAAATGATTACTATGAAAAATTTAAAAAAATTAAAGAGAAATCAGCTGGTGCTGATCAGTGGTGGAGACACTCCTTATGCATTGTGTGATATGGATGGCAATTGTCCACCAACTATTGGTTCATACTATTGTAGTGATGGCACCTGTTACAGAGTTTCCGGAGGTGGCGGAGGCAACCCTGGATGCAATGAACCTATGCGCCTGTGCCAGGAATGGGAAACAGGATGCGGATGTGTTTATTTGTAAAAAATATTTGTTAGATAAAATTTTGTTGAGGGCGGTTTTTACCGCTCTTTTTTTGTAACCAGCCCTTGCATTCATTAACTTGCATCTTGTAACAATACATCAAACAATATTTTATGAAAACATTGATCTGGAAAGGAATATTTTACCAATCTCTTGAATATTTTAATTTACAATCTGATGATATAAACTATACGGTAGAATCAAAGATCATCGGTTGTCTTGAAGATAAAATATATAGTATAGAGTATAAAATTCACATTCATAAAGACTGGCTCGTTCAAGACTTTCTGATCGAATCGGAGATCAATAAGGTAAAAAGAATACTTACCGGGAAAAAAATCCAGGATCAATGGGAAATTAATAATGTTATAAACCCGGAATTCAATGATTTTAAATTTATAGATATTTCTCTGACACCATTTACCAATACATTGCCGATCAACAATTTAAAGCTTTCAGAAAACAGTTCTCAGAAAATTGATGTCATCTATATCGATGTCTTCAACCATCATATCAGACCTGTACAGCAGCAATATACCCGGACATCTGTCAATCAATATCTGTATGAAAATGTTGAAACCGATTTTAAAGCTGAAATTTCGGTGGATGAAAGTGGATTAGTAACCAACTACCCTGAATTGTTTAAAAAGATCGCAGACTCTGAAAATATAAATAATTGAAATATCGAGGGAGACCGATAATGGCAATGATTTTTACTCCATAATCTCCTTCATTTTCATTAATTTCGCAGCAACCTAATTACCATAATGGATACTAAAAAAAATGTGCTGGAAAAAATGTCCAGTCAGGAGCTTGAAAAATACATTAACCCTAATAGTAAATTTGTTCCACAGGCAGTACAATATGCCTATGAAATATTGCTGTCAAGAGGGAGAAAATTCACTGATGAGGAGTCGGCACTCATTGCTTCCAGAACGGCAGATCTTGGCAAAAAAAAGGAAATAACAATACATCCCAACCACACTAAAGCTTCCAATATCATGTATTTGTGTGGGGCATTAGGCATTGCAGGATTTATCTGGGCTTATGATCCTTTCAATTCCGGATTATCTATTTTTGTCGGGATAGCGACTTTGGTCTTTATTTTTGGAATGGGCTATTTTATAGGAAAAGGGAATGAAGTAGCAAAATACGTTCTCATAGTGACCTTTATACTAGGGCTTTTCGGATTTTCCTCTATTTTGAAAAATCTGTTTGTCAATCCTGTACTGGGAATCATCAGTATAGTACAGACCATTCTTCAAATCTGGGTCATTATCCTCCTGGTAAGAATTCCTAAGAACAGCATATCATAATTTCCATTATGGAAACCTTCTCAATATATAATTTTCTGACATATTACCAATACGTAAGATAAGTTGGCAGCAACGATAGTCTAACGTTGGCGCAAGCATAGGGATTTTAAGGTTATTACCCGCTTTGTGGAAACAAGAAGCGATAACAGATTTATTTTTATAATCAGATTTCGGCGCGGCCGGAGGCCGCGCCGAAATCTTTCCACCATTAACATATTCATAAAACACTACGCTGGCGCGAGCGTCCCGCTCGTGTCCCCACAAATTAAAAAAATGTCAAAAATGATAATCTGAGTTTTTATTACTTTTAGATTATGAGCAGAAAACACAAATTTCATGAAAAAGAAGGAGCATATTTTATAAGCTTTGCTACGGTATTTTGGATTGATATTTTTACAAGAATTGAATATTTCGATATCATTATTGAATCATTAAATTATTGTAGAAAGAATAAAGGAATGACCATTTTCGGATATTGTATCATGCCCAGTCATATACATTTAATTTTCAGATCAGAAAAAGGTCAACCTTCAGAATTAATTAGAGATTTTAAGGGCTTTACTGCTAAAAAGTTGCTTAAGACCATAGAAGAAAATAATCAGGAAAGCAGAAAAGAATGGTTATTGTGGATGTTTAAAAAAGCAGGAAGCCGAAATTCCAATATAAAAAAGTATCAGTTTTGGCAGCAGAATAATAATCCCATAGAAATATGGACGTTGAAGGTATTTGAGCAGAAACTAAATTACGTTCATCAAAATCCAGTTGAATCCGGATTTTTTTAGGAGCCTTGGGAATGGAAATATAGTAGTGCGAGAAACTATTGTGATGATTATGAGAAGGTGCTGGAAATAGATGTTAATTTGTGAGATTATGGGCACGAGCGGGACGCTCGCGCCAGCAAAAGGAATAGAAATATAGCAATGCCAGAAACTATTGTGATGATTATGAGAAAGTACTGGAAATAGATGTTAATTTGTGAGATTATGGGCACGAGCGGGACGCTCGCGCCAGCAAAAGAGACTGCAACCACGCTGAAACTCATAAATTGCTACCTCAACTTAAAAAATCATTTGATTTTTCTTAATCAATCTTACCTTCTTCATTTTTCTTAATGGTTTAATTTAAAATTAAAGATTCTACAAAAACAACCCCGGCTGTTTCAAAGAAACAGCCGGTTTTCTATATTTTAATTTCCGCTTAAAGCAGATAATCAATTAGAATTTTAAATCTCCATTCACTTCTCTTACTGCATTAGCAGCTTCAGCGAATTTCAATTGCTCTTCAGCAGTCAACGTTACGTTTACAATTGATTCTACTCCGTTTGCTCCGATGATCGCAGGAACACCAAGGCAGATATCGTTTTGTCCGTATTCTCCTTCAAGCATTAAAGAACAAGGGATCATTTTCTTCTGATCACATGCAATCGCCTGAACCATTACAGAAACTGCTGCACCTGGAGCATACCAAGCTGAAGTTCCTAATAATTTCGTAAGCGTAGCTCCTCCTACTTTAGTTTCTTCGATCACATATTTTTGTTGCTCATCACTTAAGAACTCCGTTACAGGAACACCATTTCTTGTCGCTTTGCTCAATAATGGAAGCATACCTGTATCACTGTGAGCAGCAATTACCATTCCGTCAACATCAGAAATTGGAGCTTCTAATGCTTCAGCCAATCTGTATTTGAATCTTGCAGAATCTAACGCACCACCCATTCCGATGATTTTGTGCTTAGGAAGACCTGAAGTTTTGTGAACAAGGTAAGCCATCGTATCCATTGGGTTAGAAACTACGATGATGATTACTTCCGGAGAATGTTTTACTAAGTTTTCAGTAACGTCTTTCACGATACCAGCATTGATACCGATCAACTCTTCTCTTGTCATTCCAGGTTTTCTTGGAATCCCTGAAGTGATTACTGCTACATGAGAACCTGCAGTTTTGCTGTAATCTCCTGTTGTACCCGTAATTTTTGTATCAAATCCGTTAAGAGATGCTGTCTGCATCAAATCCATTGCTTTCCCTTCAGCAAACCCTTCTTTAATGTCTACCAAAACTACTTCTGAACAGAAGTTCTTCATTGCGATGTATTCTGCACAGCTTGCTCCTACAGCGCCTGCACCTACTACAGTTACTTTCATATTGTTACTTTTTAAAAATTATTTTTTGTTAGTTAAGTTTAAATTTGAAACTCCCCAAATTTAACAATTCCTGAAAAATTGCGCAATTTTTCAGGAATTTAATTAGAATTAAAATAAATTAGTTGACGTTCAGTAAAAACGTATATAGTTTTTTGGCGCCGGAAAGCACTTCACTATAGTTTTCTTCCGCGATTTCTGTATCCAGAACTTCCTTGAAGTTTTTCCACATTGGCCCTGTATTTTCCTGATAGCATCCGAAAAAGTTGAAGGTAACTTCATTAAAACCTTCTGTTTTAGAAAGCTGTTTGGCAATTACATTTCCACCCAGGGTAGAGCCTTCAATGACGTACATTGCTCCAAGTGCTTCATGTTCGTTATTGAACTCGAGAGCGTGAGAAACTTCCTGATTTTCCAAGGAAAGGCTTTTCAGATCTTTTTCAATAAGGGAAAGCTTCTTTCTTTCAGCCAGCTGAAGCTTTTCTGCAAACTTATCAGAAAGGCTGCTGAATATTTTATCTTCACTGTGAAGAAGCATCAGGTAATTGGTATGAATGATTTTTTTATAATCTTCTAAAGTGAAAGTTTTGTTGAAAATCTTTTCAGAATTAAAAAGTTTTTCTGCTGCATCGTGATACTCTGCTGTATTCTGTTTAAGATATTCTGATACCATAAATAACGTTTTAAAAGTTTCTCAAATATAAGGCTTTTTGAACGTTAAAATAAAGGAGGTTCCTTCACTGTTGCTTTCGAAATCCACATTTCCTCCCAATCTTTTCATAATGCGGTGTACAATGGAGAGCCCTACTCCGTTTCCTTTAAACTTCTTGGCATTATCCATTCTGTTAAAGATTTTAAACATCTTATGTTTCTCTTCCGCAGGAATACCAATACCATTGTCTGAAATTCTGTAAATAATGATCTGTCCGTCCTCAGATCCTTCAATTTTCACTTTCGGAAGATCATTATGAGAAGAATATTTCACAGCGTTATTGATGATATTCAAAAATACCTGATGAAGCATGGTTTTATCAGCCAAAACATCCGGGCATTCTTTAATAATAATTTCACTGTTTGGACTGCCATAGGTCATCTTGGCATTTTCAGATATTTTCTCTATTGTATGAGCCGTTTTAAGGCTTTCAAGCTGTATTTCGCTATGTTTCGCCCGGCTCAGCTGCAATACATCATGCATCATTTCGGCCATATTGTCGATCTCCTCGATAATTGAATTGATCTTGGTCTTGCTTTTTTCAGAATCACCGGTAAGATTTGCCAGGAGCATCTGAGCATTCAGTTTCATGACAGTCAGAGGTGTTCCCAGATCATGAGAGATGGTGTAAGAAAAACTGTCAAGTTCCTCATTCACTTTTTTAAGCTCATCATTAAGCCTTTTAATGGCGTTATAATTTTTATGGGAAGTTTCCAGGATCAGATCTCTTACAGCCTGTACTGCACTTACATTCCTGGAATTCCATCTTTTAGAATGGCCTTTAATATTTTCTGTAAAAATATGGAATGACGTTCTTGGTGATATCATTTGTCTTTCCTCTCCATTTTGAGAAAATACACTTACTTTTTTTTCCGGGTTTCCTGCCCAGTTGATATGTTCATCAAACTCTTTTCTGAACCAGATCAGCATTTCATTTTTATCCCTTTCAATAAAATAGATCGCAATTCCTGCTGCATTTTCAGTCAGTTCAAGTTCTTTACCATGATCTTTAAGAAAATTTCGACTTACATAAATACCTTCATCAGTATTATTGAGAGCCCATTGCGCAATTTTTCCAATTCTTTCCAGATCAGGTGTACTGCCGTCTGTAATTATGTTTTCATCCGAAACAATGGCTAATCCGTCGGCCTCTGGTAAATTTCTGATTTCCGTTTTACATTCGATAAGAGAATCAAACAGATGGTGATGTTTTAAAAATTCCGTTTTCAGCTGCGACACTTTTTCATTCAGTTCCAAACGGTAATTCAGTTCACTTTTAGATTTAAAAGATGAATAGGCATTGGCAGCAAGCGTTGTAAAAATTCCGGCCTGTACCCTATCCTCAAGGTCTATATGCTTGGGGTCAACATTCTGGCAGGTAACCAGTCCCCAAAGATGATCATCAATAATAATGGAAACACTGAAGCTGGAAGCGGCTCCTGAATTTTTAAGATACTGTCCGTGAATAGGCGACATCCCTCTGGATGCTGAAAAAGTGAGATCAATGTTCTCTGCTTTCTTGCTTAAAATAGGAACGGTATCCGCATAGACATTACTGAAAATTCTTTTTCTTTTTTTAAGATAAAGATCCCTTGCCTGTTTTGGAATATCAGACTCAGGATAATGAAGACCCAGAAAGCTCTCCATATTTTCATTTTTCTTTTCTGCAATCACTTTCCCGGAACCATCCATCATAAATTTATACACCATCATCCGGTCATAGTTTACGACCTTTGACAAGGTTTCCAGAAGATGATTCCAGAGTTCCTTTTCATTGTCGATGATGTAAAAGTTATCATATTTATTGGAGATTCTTTTGTCAGGATTGATCAAAACTTCTTCAAATTCAAGAAAAATATAAGCACCACTTTTAAAAACAGAAAAGTGATATTCTTTTTCATTGATAAAAATTTTGTCAAAATAGGTCTCGTTTTTACGTCTGGTAAACCTTTCGAGAGAAGTATATATTTCTGAGCTGATAATGTTCTGAAAATTTTCCGGAAAGTCTGTGATATTTCTGTCGAAAAGTTCTTCCGGGCTTTCGATTTTAAATAGATCCGCAATATTCCTGCTAAAAAAAGTGATGGTGTGGGATTCTGCATCAATGCCAATCAAATAGCCAAAACTCTGTATAGAACCCGGAATATGGATAGGTTCCTCATGGCATTCTATAAAATTCATATATCTTTTCAGTCTATCTATCAAATATAGTGTTTTTTTAATTAGCTTTTTATTTTGTGGTATGTAATTTTAAACTACTAAAAATCAAATACTTAAAAAAGATTTCATACAAAAAAAAGAATCAAAAAATTCATTAAAATATTCTTGGTTTTTTCGTCCTTTTTATATCATATCTCTAAAATATACAAAAAAAATTCCAATAATCACAGTATTCACTCTTTAACCATGATTCATAACAGGGATTACATAATATTAACCTTAATAATTGTTTTATTTAAACAAATTTTGCTAAATTTATATCACCAAATAATGAATATGACAAAAATTCATTGAATTATTCACAATAAATTCAATATAAAATTTAAATTCAAATAATACTATTATGAAAAAGTTCCCATTAATTTTATTTTCTCTGATCCTCTCTATAGGATTATGGAATCCTTCCGAAGCCTGTACAAGGGTGGTTTACAAAGGCCCACAGAATACCGTTATTACAGCCCGTTCTATGGACTGGCGTGACGAAATCGCTGCCAACTTATGGGTTCTCCCGAAAGGAATAGACCGCAACGGACTCGTAGGCCCTAAATCTGTAAAATGGACCGCCAAATACGGAAGTCTTATCAGCTCCTCATGGGACATTGCTTCAGCAGATGGTATGAATGAAAAAGGATTAGTTGCCAACCTGCTTTGGTTAGGAGAATCTCAATACCCAAAATTCGATGGAAAAGGAAGTAAAAAGGGAATTGCCATTTCATTATGGGCACAATATTATCTTGATAACTTTGCTACCGTAAAAGAAGCCGTAGAGTTTTCACGCAAAGAGCCATTCGTTATTGTAAGTGATTATATTCCCGGAACAGAAAGATTTACAACCGTTCACCTTTCTATTTCTGATGCTTCAGGAGACAATGCGGTATTTGAATATATTGACGGAAAATTGGTTATTCACCATGATCCTTCTTACACAGTAATGACCAACTCTCCGGTTTTTGAAGAACAGCTGGCCCTTAACAATTACTGGAAAGGCATTCCGGGAACAGTGATGCTTCCGGGAACCAACCGTGCCGCAGACCGTTTTGTAAGAGCATCTTACTATATCAATGCCATTCCTCAGACCGCCGATACCCGTACAGCAGTGGCAAGTGTTTTCAGCGTGATCAGAAACTGTTCTGTTCCTTATGGAATTACTTCTGCTACGGAACCTAATATTTCATCAACAAGATGGCGTTCTGTTTCGGATCAGAAAAACCTTGTGTATTATTTTGAAACGGTTTTCACTCCCAACACTTTTTGGGTAGATCTTAAAGATTTTGATCTGAGCCCTAAAGGAAAAGTGATGAAACTGGATCTTAGTAACAACCACACTTATAATGGAAAATCCAATGCAGAGTTTAAAGAGTCTGCACCGTTCACATTCTTAGGATTAAAATAGATATTTCACCGCACAAAATGCTTATACTTAGTAAATAATGTCCTGAGTATGCCCCATTATGATTTGACGAAAATACTGAAAATCAAAAATTTGACGGGATCAGTAAGCAGTTGTGGTAAAATAGAATTCACAATAAAAAAACAAAAATAGATATGGCCTTTTTTTCGATTAAAAAGAAAAGCCTGATCCTGTGCATGCTGGCCTGTGGGTTATCAGCTTATGCGCAAAATCAGGATTCTCTGAAGACCACACCTCCTCCACAGGAAGAAGACAATGTAAAGTATCCGCAGCTGCAGATCAAAGGCCTTTTTCAGGCACGTTATCTTGTAGGAATGAGTAAAGATGTAGATGTTAACGGACTTCATCATACCGACGGTTCGGGAACTGATAATAATTTCATGCTTAAATACATGAGGGTTCAGGTTCGGGCACAGATCAGTAAACGTACGGAAGTGGTTGTTTTGGCTAACCTTGCCGATTTTAAAAATGATCCTAAAAGCAGAGTTCTTGAAAATGCTTACCTGAAGTATACTTTCAATCCCAAATTAGCAATTACCGTAGGACAGTTCAGACCTTGGTTCGGTATTGAAGAAACTTATCCTATTGATATTATTAAGTCTTTAGACTGGTCCAATCAGTACACTGAATTCGGAAAACTGGGCTGGACAAGTTTCCAGATCGGGATGTCTGCCACAGGACAGCTTCAGCTGGGAGAAGTTCCTTTCCAATATGCTGTTTCAGTGGTGAATGGGAACGGAAAAAACCAGATCAATGATAATGACAACGGAAAACAGTATTCTACTCGTCTGGTTTTCGGATTATCAAAAAAATACCATTTTAATGTAGGTCTGAATGGAGGTACCGGAGAGGTTTTCAGCAAAAAAGTATATGCTCTCGGCGTAGATTTGAGTTCTCTGATCGAGTTTGATCCAAAATGGAGTCTTGATATGCAGCTGGAAGCCAAACAGGCAACCAACCACGTTCTCTACAATTCCATTGCGCCTGAATTACGTCCTGATAATCCAGACCAATATCTGATCCGTGGTGCTTATTTTCTTCCGAATCTAAGATATGAGATCAACCACAAAAATCTCAGCGCCTTCGAATTATCCTGCCGTTACGAATACCTTGACACCAATTTCAGAATGGCTTCCAACCCAAGACAAACAATCACTCCGATGTTCGGATTGGAATTTCTGAAAAATTACGGCGCAAGAATTCAGCTGGGCGTACAGTTTGACCGCTACAAATATCAGGTAGAAAACACATCACAATACAATAACAATCTATTCATTGTACAGGTACAGAGTAGGTTCTAAAACGCTTAAATAGTTAGTATCATGAAAGAAATTAATATCAAAAACGTAGCGATCACATTTGTTGTTGCGTTAATCATATGGTTCATTCCTGCTCCGGAAGGTGTTGCAGAGAATGCCTGGCATCTGTTTGCCATCTTTGCGGCAACCATTTTAGGAATCATACTTAAAGCAGCACCAATGGGTACGATGTGTATGATGGCTATTGGATTTACAGCCCTTACCCAGGTAGTTGCTCCTGGAGACGCAGGAAAATCCATTACTAAAGCGCTGTCCGGTTTTGGAGATAAAGTAATCTGGCTGATCGGGATTTCATTCTTTATTGCCAGAGGATTTATCAAAACAGGGCTGGGAAACCGTATCGCCTTTTTATTCATCAGAGTTTTTGGAAAAAGCTCACTGGGACTGGCTTACGGATTAGGATTGGCCGATGTTTGTCTGGCACCTGCTATTCCAAGTAATACCGCAAGAGGCGGTGGAATTATCTACCCGATCATGAAATCTATGGCGATAAGCTTTGATTCTGTTCCTGAAAAACCGGAAACCCACAGAAAATTAGGATCATTCCTGACTTTGAACAGTTATTACATGAACCTCATCGCTTCTTCCATGTTCCTTACCGGGACAGCCAGTAACCCGATGTGTCAGAAATTTGCTGCCAACCTTGGTATTGATATTACCTGGATGTCATGGGCTGCAGCTGGTTTTATTCCTGGTGCAGTAGCGTTCTTTGTCGTTCCTTTGGTATTGTACAAATTATATCCGCCTGAATTGAAAAAAACAGGAGATGCTCCGAAAATGGCCGCTCAGAAATTAAAAGAAATGGGACCTATCTCAAGAAATGAATGGTTGATGCTTCTGGCATTCTTCATTCTGTTGGCACTTTGGATATTTGGAGGAGCACTTTCTATTGATGCTACTACAACAGCATTTATCGGATTAACATTATTGCTATTGACTTCAGTATTAACCTGGGAAGATGTAAAGGGCGAAAAAGGAGCATGGGATACGATCGTTTGGTTTGCCGTACTGGTGATGATGGCAAGTTCTTTAAATGAACTGGGCTTCATTGGATGGTTCAGTAACCTTATCAAAGTACAGATCGGAGGTCTGAGCTGGCAGGTAGCCTTCCCGGTTATCATCATAGTGTATTTCTTCAGTCACTATATTTTTGCCAGTGCTACCGCTCACGTAGCTGCTATGTATGCTGCCTTGCTGGGTGTAGGTGTTTCTTTGGGAATTCCTCCAATGTTATTAGCCATGATGCTAGGTTTTATGGGTTCTATTTATGGGGTACTTACTCATTATGGTCACGGTCCGGCTCCGGTATTCTTCGGAAGTGGATATGTTGACCTGAAAGCCTGGTGGGTAAGAGGTCTTGAAATAGGAATCGTTCTGTTAATCATCTATATGGTTGTAGGAGGATTGTGGATGAAAGTCTTAGGATATTATTAATCATTAAATCAAAAATATGTTATCAACACTGTCAAGAAAAATGCTGATGTGCCTTACAGGACTCTTTTTGGGATTCTTCCTGTTGATTCATTTCCTTGGAAATCTTCAGCTTTTTCTTCCACAAGAACAGGCACACCTGCAATTTAATGCCTATTCGCATTTTTTATCAGGAAATATCATTATCAAAATAGTTTCTTACGTTTTGTATGCCAGTATCATTCTGCATGCTGTAGACGGGCTTATTATTACTTTAAAAAATAAAAAGTCAGGAGGCGGCTATCAAACGGACAGACGTGGAAGAGCCAGCACATGGGCTTCCAGAAATATGGGAATCCTAGGAACATTAATCCTTATTTTCCTGGTGATCCATTTCCAGAACTTCTGGTATATCTACAAATTCGGAAATCCTCCTTTGGATGAAAACGGAAATAAAGACCTCTACATTCTGGTAGTGAATGTTTTTAAAGAATGGTGGTACGTTATCATTTATGTTGTATCAATGATCGCTTTATGCTATCACCTGATTCATGGGATACACAGTGCGGTAAGAACTCTGGGGTTATATCATCCTAAGTTTGTACAATGGTTTAAAACTATCGGGATTGCCTATTCAATCATTATCTGTGTAGGTTTTGCATTGATGCCGGTGTATGTATTCTTTACTTATCATTAAAAGGAACGATTATGATTTTAGATTCAAAAATACCACAAGGCCCATTAGAACATAAATGGGAAAATTATAAAAAGAAAGCAAGACTCGTAAACCCTGCCAACCGTAAAAAGCTGGATGTGATTGTGGTAGGAACAGGATTAGCAGGAAGCTCAATCGCAGCTTCTTTGGGAGAAATGGGATATAATGTGAAGTCATTCTGTTTCCAGGACAGCCCGAGAAGAGCGCACTCTGTGGCAGCACAGGGAGGTGTGAATGCCGCCAAAAACTATAAAAACGATGGTGACAGTGTCTACAGAATGTTTGTAGATACCTTAAAAGGAGGAGACTTCAGAGCCCGTGAAGCCAATGTCTACAGAATGGCAGAGTGTTCTCTGAACCTCATCGATCAGGCTGTAGCACAAGGTGTACCTTTCGGGAGGGAATATGGTGGATATCTGAACAACCGATCCTTCGGAGGAGTTCAGGTAAGCCGTACTTTCTATGCGAGAGGACAGACGGGACAGCAGCTTCTTCTTGGTGCCTATCAGGCTTTAATGCGACAGGTCGGAAAAGGTTCTGTACAATTATTTTCAAGACATGAAATGCTGGATCTGGTTACTGTTGATGGGAAAGCCAGAGGAATTATCGTAAGGAATTTAGATACGGGAGATATTGAAAGACATGCAGCACACGCTGTAATATTGGCAACGGGAGGTTACGGAAAAATCTATTATCTGTCTACCCTTGCGATGGGATGTAACGGTTCTGCAATCTGGAGAGCCCATAAAAAAGGTGCTTTAATGGCTTCCCCAAGCTGGATTCAGGTACACCCTACTTCCCTTCCACAGTCCGGAGATTATCAGTCAAAACTGACCTTAATGTCTGAATCATTGCGTAATGACGGAAGAATCTGGGTTCCTTTAAAAGAAGGGGAAACAAGACAACCCAATGACATTCCGGAAAATGAAAGGGATTATTATCTTGAAAGAAGATATCCTGCTTTCGGAAACCTTGCCCCAAGGGATATTTCTTCACGTGCCGCCAAGGAAAGAATTGATGCAGGTTTCGGAATCGGACCTTTAAAAAATGCAGTATATCTTGATTTTTCCAAAGCAATACAGGAACAGGGAAAAGATAAGATTAAAGAAAAATATGGAAACTTATTCGATATGTATCTTAAAATAACAGGATATGATGCGTATAAAGAACCTATGATGATCTCTCCTTCTGCCCACTTTTCAATGGGTGGACTTTGGGTAGATTACGAGTTGATGACTACTGTTCCGGGATTGTTTGCGTTGGGTGAAGCTAATTTTGCCGATCACGGAGCCAACAGATTAGGAGCCAACTCTCTTTTACAGGCGTCTGTAGACGGATATTTCATCGCCCCTTACACCATTGCCAATTATCTGGCGGATGAAATTCACACCGGAAAAATTTCGCCGGATACTCCTGAATTTGAACAAGCTGAAAAAGCTGTTAAAGATCAGATCAACAATTTCATCAATATTAAAGGAACCAAAACTGTTGATTATTTCCACAAAACATTAGGAAAGCTCCTCTATGATTATTGCGGACTGGCAAGAAATGAAGAAGGGTTGAAATATGCCATTCAGGAAATCCGAAAACTGAAACAGGAATTCTACAAAGACGTAAGAGTTTCCGGACAGGGAGATAAAATGAATACAGAACTGGAAAAAGCAGGCCGCGTAGCTGATTATTTTGAAATCGGAGAACTGATGTGCTACGATGCCTTAACCCGTAATGAATCCTGTGGAGCTCACTTCAGAGAAGAATTCCAGACTCAGGATGGAGAAGCCATGAGAAATGATGCGGAATACCAATTTATTTCTGCCTGGGCATGGAAAGGTGAAAACGGAGAACCTGAACTGATAAAGGAACCTCTGATCTTTGAAGAGATTCAGCCAACGGTAAGAAGTTACAAATAAAATGCAAAAATTATGGATTTACATCTTAAGATATGGAGACAGAAAGACAGAAAAAGTGAAGGAAAGCTTGTGAGCTATGACCTGAAAGGATTAAATTCCCATATGTCTTTCTTAGAAATGCTGGATACCCTGAATGAAAAACTGATCATTGAAGGGGATGAGCCTGTAGAATTTGATCATGACTGCCGTGAAGGGATCTGCGGACAATGCGGGATGATGATTAACGGTATTGCCCATGGTCCTTTGAAAAATACAACCACCTGCCAACTTCACTTAAGGTCCTTTAAAGATGGAGAAACGATTCTGATAGAGCCATTCCGGGCCGGAGCATTTCCGGTGAAAAAAGATTTAAAGGTAGACCGCTCCGCTTTTGACAGAATTATATCTTCAGGAGGTTTTGTATCAGTCAATACAGGCCAGGCACCTGATGCTACGGCTATTCCGGTGACTCACCAGACGGCTGAAGAGGCTTTTGATTCTGCAGCTTGTATCGGATGTGGAGCTTGTGTTGCCACCTGTAAAAACGGAAGTGCAGCTTTGTTTACCTCTGCAAAAATTACTCACATGGCGCTTCTTCCTCAGGGAAAAGAAGAACGAAGCAAAAGAGTGCTGGATATGGTGGCCCAAATGGATACGGAATTATTCGGGCACTGCTCCAATACAGAAGCCTGTGAAGTGGAATGCCCACAAGGAATTTCTGTGCTGAATATCGCCAGAATGAATTTTGAGTATAACAGAGCTTTATTTTTCAGGAAGAAGAATTAACCTGAGAAAATAAAGATGATACATGTAAAAGGACGAATTTGAAGATTCAAATTCGTCCTTTTTATTTTTGTTAGAGATAATTTTTGCTCTCTATGCATCCATCATCGCTACCACTCTTACCGGAGCTGCAGAACCACCCACAATTTTAAGTGGAAACACACAGATTTTAAATCCAGATGGAGGCAATGCACTTAGATTTGTAAGCTGTTCGATATGCAGATATTCTTTTTCAATTCCTACACGGTGCCCTTCCCAGAAGAATTCGGGATCATTAAGTTCTTTAGCTTTCTGAGCCATATATTTCAGTGGAAGATCCCAGCCCCATTGGTCGATTCCCATTACTTTCACGCCCTGGTCAATCAGCCATTCTGTAGCTTCTTTACTCATTCCCGTTCCTTTTTCTACGAAATCCGGAGTGCCCATCATTTTATCACGATCGGTTCTGATCAGAACGATATTTCCTTCCTGTATGGTAATTCCGTTTTTATCAAGATCTTTTTTCAGATCATCAATGGTAATGGCAACAAAATCTTCTTTATGAGTACAGTCGATCACAATTCCGTCTCCATAGCACCACTCCAGCGGAATCTGATCTATCGTTTTAGCAGGTTTCCCCTCTACAACAGGTCCATAATGCCATGGCGCATCAATATGAGTGGTGGCATGAAGTCCCATATTTTTAATCGTATCATCTGCCCAGCCTGTCCAGTTTTTAGGAAAAAGCCTTGACGGAAGCCTCAACGCCAAACGAATCAACCAATGTGATTTTCTATGGGCTTTATGTTTGATTTTCACCCTCATGAACCATGGGTCTCCTGCATTATACTGAATCGGTTTTGTTAAATCGACAAGTGTTGTTTTCATATGATTTAGGTAAGGAGGCAAAGATAGGGAATAACGTAAAAAGACGAATAGATATTAGCAAACGAAAAAAAGATTAGCTAATGACTAATCTTTTTCTAATTCTAATGGATTTTCGTATTTTTTATTTTCTTCTCGTTCTTTTTGTCTTTGCCTTATTATTTCTTGACCTTGTATAATGGTTGTTCCGTAACTTGCAAGTACACCAGTAACATTAGTTTGAATATTTCTTTGCGCCTGTTTCAACTTCGCTTGTGTAGTTTCTGTAGCTCCAATATATCGACTTTTCTTAATATTAACTAATTTACCTTTCAATTTAGAAGTAGGCACGGACTTTACAAGTTCAAAGTCATAATCACCTCTATCATCTGTTATTTTAATAATTAGTCCTGGTAGTCCATTAAATTTCATCGGACCATAAAGCAAATGAATTTCAGTAGAATACCATGCAATCCAGTGTCGTCCTTTAAAAGTAACTTCTGCCTTCTTACAAATAATTGTATTGATTACTTTGGTTTCATCCATAAGCTTCCAATTCTTTATTACAGGTTCTTTATACATAAGTAATGACGTGAAAGCAGAATCAAAATACTCTATATCTTCATTTGATTGTATAATTGTAAAGTTGAAATTTGTTTTGGGAATAACTGCCTCTTCCTTGTAACTAAGAGTAATGCTTCCATCATAATTTTTTGTCGTAACCCTTGAATTTTCCATTACCGAATCTCCCTTCAATGATATAGTACTTGCAAAAAATGCACGTTTAATTCCCACTCGTAAGGTGAATAGTTCTTCATATCGATTATCGCTTCGTTTATCGAACTTAGCTCTTAATCGATACGTGAACTCACCTCTCAAGCTATCCTCTCTGTATGATTGGGCATAATATAGGACACTGTATAATACTATTAAAAGTTGAAATATTTTTTTATGGTAATTCATAAGAGGTATGATTAATCTATAAATACACTTATAACAGGATAATTCCTACTATAAATGCTCAATTTGTTTTATGCCAAATGTTGAGCATCCGACCCCGAATAAACAGGAGTTTTACAGTAATTTTTTTCAATTTCATCTACCCAAGCATTTGCTTGTTCAGCGGTCCAATCTTGAGTAGTTGTTGCTGTAAAACCACATTTGGTAATTGCAATCCAAACCTCACCAGCTTTTACAATTTTAAGATCTTCACGAGTCAATTTTTTAAATTTTTTCATAAATATGTTTTTTAATTAGTTCTTAAATATATAGAACTAACTCAAACCTATAGAATGTTTTTTATTATGTTAATCATTTGATTATATGGTGAAAACATATTTTTCAATTAAATTTTTTTGGATAAAATTGATTTTATTTAATCACATTACTTAACCAAAAAACCATTGATGAAAAAACTGCTTTTTGTTATTTTTTAATATGTTAAATAATTAATTTCAAACAGAGATTTTTATATGAAAAGTTTAATTATTTTGATGCATCATTATCCTTTTGCTTTGTTATCTTTTCCTTAAACTCCTTTAGGAATCATTATCTTCTTTGGATCGTTTTCGTCATAAATGATCTCAATAGTTCCTTGCTTAGGAATAGAAGAAAGCTTTAAAAGACTGACAACTTTCTTATAAACAGCAATATGTTCAGTCCCTCTGAAATCTTTAAAACTTACCTGAAACATGATTTGTGGCTGATCGTTCACTGTAAGGCCTGTCTGGCTTACACTGATAATATGAGCTTCAGCATTTCTTCCTGAAAAGAGGATGCGCTCTTCTTTTTTATTTTTAAAAAACTTACTGAAAATAAGCTGAAAAACCAAGACATAAATAATGGTCATTACCCCGCTGAAAATAATCGGGTGCATAAATGTCATAAATCTCCAGCCGAAATCAAAAGATTCTCTCCAATAGAAATAAGAGTATAAGCCAATAACATAAGCAATTAATAATACAAGAAATACGATTCGTAAAATCATTCCTGATGCATTGAATCCTACTTTCTGATCACTTAGAATAAAGTAAGGCTCCCGTGATACGTTGGGATTGAGTAAAACTTTGATTTTATTTCCTACATCAAATCTTTTCTCCTGCGGTCTGGAATCATGAAACATCATTTCATGTTCTATCACCGTATTGCTGAGATTGGGAAATGAAAGCCCGACCTGAATGAGATTCATGTTTTTCTTAGGAATGTATTTCAGAAGTTTATAATCAATAATTTTAGCTTCTCTTGGAATTCCGTTCCGCAAAATGGACTGAATGGTATTCTTCTCTTTAAAAGTTGTAATGAAAAGCTTATTGATAAAGAAAATAATCACATATCCCCATACTAACAAAGAAAAACCGAGAAATCCATAGCTTACCGCTACTGAATTTCTCGGTTCTGTTGCCAGCTCCTCCGTCATCATGTAAATGAAAATTGGAAAAGGAACACAGAAAAAAAAGAGAAAAGCGCCCCAAAAAATGATCATCAATTTCATAACTGTTATTTTGTAATCAGGAATAAAGTTATGATATTATAATGGAATGGGAGACTTCTTTTTATACCTCTTTTTCGAAATAAAGTCTGTAATATTTTCCTTTGTCATCCTCACCCATCTCGATTTTTTGTCGGTCTCCGTGGATGTAGATGTGGAAGTTTTTGTCTAGTTTAATAATGCTTTTAAAGTGTCTCTGCGTCTTTTTTACCGCTGCTTCACTGATCGGGAATTCTTCAGCAATATTCACCTGCATGTCCTGTTCGTAATCTGTTTTAAAGTTTACAAAACTTTCAATCACATGTTCGTCGCCCAATACTTCACTGGCAAATTCATCCAGCTTAAATTCTTCTTTTTCTTTGAAGAAATTGATAGACTTATTCAGGAAATCTGCCTGATCTGCTTTGGAAACTTCAAATTCCTGAGGAAGCTGTTTTGTGATATAGTCTTTATACACCATCAAAGCTTCCTGCGTGTGGAAATATTCATCATCACGCTGTTTTACTTTCAGGAAATCTTCGAACCAGTAATACATATCTCCGTTTTTGTTGTTGTCAACCACAGAAAGTACATATCCTGTTTCTTTATTATTGTTGTAGATCAAAGCCGCTTTATCAATTTTAGATAACCCGATTCCCTGATCTTTTTCAATATCAAATGTTTCTTCAGCAGGGTTAATTTTCAGGAAAGATTCTCTCTTTTCTGTTTTAAAAATCCCGATTTTATCCACTTTATCCGGACGGTCGCTTTCATCCTCAAAAAGAACAATGAAAAGTTCCCCACTCTGAACTCTTGGATTTTCTGCCGCTTCGAAAAGATGTTTTGCAATATTCTCAGATTCCCAGATGAATTTTGCTTTGTCATCAAAAATTTCTGATACAGCACTGTACACCGGATTATTCACCAGATAAGTGTCACTGTAAAAATGGAAGGTTTCTTCCGATTTAAAAGAACCTAAAAAGTAGTCTTCAAGCATTTCTGCCATTCCTTCTTCCAGCTTCAATTCTTCCTGGGAAAGTGTCAGCGAATCTCCGTTGATCTTATTTCCGACTCTGTGTACTATTATTTTTGAAAACATTTTCTGAATATTTGGACTGCAAAGATATTCATTCTTATCCTTACTGCGAAACTTAAAAAATGTCATTTTATACTCCTCTCTTTTGACTATCCTCTGTCATTCTGAATGAAATGAAATGTAGTGAAGAATCTCATAGAATTGAATTTCAATAAGATTCTTCCTTCGTCAGAATGACAAAACTAAATTATTTGATCTTTGAAGAAAGGGAATTCTCAGCCGCTCATTTGTGATGGGAGGTAACATAAGGTTTTGTCTTTCATTTCCAAATTGATAAAAACCTTATCATTTTGACAGGCTTTTTTGATTTAAAAATTCAACTACAAAATCACAACAGACTATATATCAACATCTTAATTAAATCCCATTTTCAACGGAATATCATTGGCATCATGATTTGAAAACATAGAAAAATGGACTTAAAAACATTAAACAGAATTGACAAGCTCAGAAGATTAAAAAGCAGAGGACCAGTGACTCCAAAGTGGGTTAAGCCTTATCATATGCTTTTTATCGCTTTTTTAACCATTTTCATCTTTGGTGCTATCATCAAAATGCTTGAACACAATCACCTTTAAAATATAATACGATGAACTATTTACAAGCCGTAAAGGAAATCACCGATGTGGTTCCCGACTTTGAAAAAGAAGTAAAAGAAATTAAAATTCAAAACTCATACAGCATTATCCGGACATTTACAGAACGTATTAAAAATATGATCCGCCAGAATGACAGAAATCTGCTGTTCAGAAGTTTACAAAAAATGGACAAAATTTATACTGACGGAGATACAGTATTAAAGAATGCTATTGAGACTACTTTTATCTATTCTCTGGACAATTGTACCGCTTTCTGCAGTGAGGAATACAGAAAAGTGATTTTTAGTCACATTTCTGCCAACCTTCAGAAGGTATATTCGAGACAAATTTACAGTCACGGCATTTAACGGTTTTATTACATTTTTTATCCGTTTCATTACAAAGTGTTTAAATTAAACAAAATTTAAAATAACTCACAATCAATAGATTATGAAAAACAAGATCAGAAGAATTTCAGACTGGAAAACCTGGACAACAACGACTAACAGACACAATGCAGAGATATTACTTACTCACATTGCAGTGATCGTAGGAGTATTTATTTTTGCAGCCTGTCTTTAAATTTTGGTATACATTTCGCTGCAATACAAAGTGTTTGAAAAATTCTTAATTATGATGAAAGTACAAATGCAAACTATTAATCAAAAAATAGCTGTTGAATACTTAAAATTTTTCTATCCGCCACTTCGCAATGAGATCACACAGTTGTCTGTACAGGACAATTTCGCTGGGGTTATGCAGGCTACCGTGAATTATCTGAAGAACCTGTTGCAGGAATCTAAGATCAATATCATTGCCCATCATATCAAGCTGATGGACTGGATCTACAGAAACGGGAATTCATATGTAAGAACCATGATTGAAAACCTTTTTGTAAGATCTTTCGAAAGTTTTAAAAAACATGCCAAAATCCAGCATTGGAAACTTCTTTACCAATATATGCCTGTAAGCTTCCAGATCATTTATAATGAGCAGCAGAAGCAGGATCAGATGTATTTTGGGAAATAAATTAAGTCAAAAGGCGAAAAGGTAAATACACGTTTACCTTTTCACCTTTTATTTTTACCTTTGCTCAATTATAACTTCTACTCTATTTCGTTTCACTAGTAGAGGTGAAACTTTTTTTTATAAAATATACCATGAAATACTCTTTTTATGCCCTGATAATGACATTGTCACTCATCTCGTGTGAAAACAATGATAATATAATTGATGATCCGAGACCTGTTGATAAAAATGTTTACCAGTTTCAATTTAAAAGCTATGCTGTAATAAATACAGTGTTGTATCAGGGGGCAAAAGGAGAAAAATCTACTCCGGATGAATCTTATCTCAACAAGTATTGGAGTCTGTACCAGGAACCTGCCTGGGAAAAAATAACCCTTGATCTTAAAAACAAGACCATCAAGTTAGTATCAGAAACCTCAACTACAGATTTTACTTACAGTTTTACCATCTCGAATGACTCTGTAATGGTCAAAGAAAATAACAATAGTAAGCCCACTTACATTGGTGATTTCCATAAAGACAACTCTTCATTCACTTTAAAAAGAACGTACAGATACGTTAAAAAAGTTCCCCGAGATGACAATGACGCCCTATTGATTACCAAAAGTGCTCATTTTGGAGCCACCCAATACGAAAATATTTTTGTCAATATATTTTCCACTCCTTCTGAAATGATCAAAACAGGAGATCAGGTTTTATGGACCAATATCGAATATTCTTATAAAGAATTCTAGTTACATTCTCATTTCTTACTTATTAAACTAAAAAACTTCCTGTCTTATTCAGATCCGGGAAGTCTTCATTGATAAACCTTCTATAATAATATATGTCAAAGATCGTTTAGTGAAAAACCATACCATGAAAATAAAATTTTCACTACTCTTTCTGTTTTCACTACACTTAATGAATGCCCAGATTGCTGGCCAGCTAAAACAACTCATCGACCCTATCGATAAAGAATATTTTGACTTAACGATTAAAGAGGATTATGATACAGACAAGCATTCCAAATTATCCCAAATGTATAACGAGATTGATAAAGCAGCAACCAACGATGAACTGTTTTATTTGGCAGTTACCGGAAGTACTTTCATAAGAATCAATGCAATATCCTCTCTTACAGATAGAAATGACAAAAGGATTGTAGATTTATATCGTTATTATTCTAAGTTCACCTTGATGTATTATCAGAAAATGGGATGCGTGGTTACAGCTCAGGATATGGCATTAAGCAATATACGGGGAAAGATTATGAATAAAATTAAATATTATGAACTGTATAAGCATATGAAAACGCAAAAAAATTGCGAATTCCTTTTTTCCAATGAAGAGATTGAATACTATGAAAAATTCAATGTGGGTGATTTTAAATCGTATGTAAAAGCATTTGATGAAATCGACAAAAAATTTATTCCAGAAAGAATAGAAACCAATGATTCTATCAAAGAAGTATGGAAGGATAACAAACTTCAGGTACCTTCATTATAAAAATAAATCCCAGGTAATATTCCCGGGATTTTATTTTTTATTTCTTTACAAAGACTTTCTCTATAATCTGTGACTCTTCATTACTTAGTTTTGAGGCTTTTCCAAGCTTGGCAATAAAAGTATTTACCTCTTCCGGTGTGGCTGGCGATCCCAGATTTTCGCCTTTAGCATCAAAAGAATCTGCCAATACTTCTCCTTTTGGATTCAGAATCACCCAGAAAGGAAGTCCTGCATTTTCGCCTTTATATTTATTCATCAGCTTCTGTCCGCCAGGGTTTTCAAGGCTTTTCTTATCCCCTCTTTCCTGAACGTCTACATATGCCGTGACAAATCTTTTATCAAAAATAGGTTTGGTTTCAGGAAGATCCATATTTTTTTCCATGGTCTTGCACCACTTGCACCATGAAGCATGGAACATCAGTAAAACATTTTTCTTACCTGCTTTAGCTTCTGTGAAAGCCTTATTTAAGACAACATCTGCTTTTTCCTGTGCTGCTCCCAACTGGAACAGTAACAGGGTTACAACGATAATAATTTTAGAGTATTTCATTCTGAATTTTTATTTAAAACTTACACGAATTTAAGTATTTAATCGTTCAGTTATTTTATTTAACTTTAATTATTTTATAAATAATGAGATATAAATATTTTTACTGTTTTCTATTCACGTTTAGTCTTACAATATCTAATGCTCAGATCTCTGAAACAGTAAAAAAACTGGCACAGCCTTTAGACAATGTCTCATATGCAGAGTCTCCTAATATTGGAGTTGGAGGTGAAAAAAGCAAAATTTATAGTCAATTTAAAAAAGTTGCCAAAATAGCCAGTAATGATGAACTCTATTATTTTACAATGAATGGTAGCAATTCTTTAAGGGTTTATGCTGCTCAGGAACTATTTAAAAGAAATGATAAAAGATTTTTAGATATCTATACATTTTATTCCGCCAATCCTTTGATTATGAAATATACTCAAGGCTGTGTTGGAAAAAATAAAAATATTTCAGAATTTTTAAAAGATGAAGTATACTCTACTCAGTATTATATTTCGCTGCGGGATCAGTTATTAAAAAATAAAGATAAGCAAGATGAAATATCAAAAATACAATTAAACCAAATCAAAGAACTGGGTTATGGGAAACTTACGGAAGAAAATATCAATGCAGTTAAAAAGCAGTTAGAAAAAATTGATAATAAAAAATCAAACTAAAATTTATCTGTTCAATATAATCGGCAAAACCAAAAGTATAAAAAATATTACTATACCCGCCGAATTTTCATTAGATATAGTTTTATTTTAAAGAGTATTTAAAGAAGCTCTAAACAAGACTTAAAATCTTTTTAATATCCTTACGGTTTTCCACATTTGGTGATTAGAAAAATAATTTTATATTTAAATTGTTAAATATTTAAAAAAATATAATTATGAAAAAAGTATTATTACTTTCAGCATTTATGGTTGCTGGACTTGTTTGTGCTAAAGAAAGTACTTCTAACAAATTAGAGTCAAAAAAGGAAAAATAGCAAATTGCAGCCTTTACAAGGTACTTGGTGACTATCAAAACTATTTGTGGAACTACTTATCAAACAGTTTTTGATTCTGAATTTGATTCAAGTGATTGCCTGTACAACGAATGGGAAATGTATAACAATCAAGATTGTGGACATTCAAGTTATGAAAATCCAATGACGTAATGAAAAAAATAATAGGCTGTCTTTTAACAGCCTATTTAATTATAATATTTTGAGTACCTATGAAACCACTTTTTAGAATTTTTTTGTTATTTCTTTGTTTTAACTATGTGAGAGGTCAAGAAAAAAAAGGTTATTCGGAAATCGAAGTAAAGTATAAATATACTTTTGTACAAGATACTTTGGATAAATTATCTACAATTAATGAGCCTATGGTATTACTCACTAATGGCAAAAAATCTATATATTATAGTGAAAATTATAAGGCTGCAGTGGATGGTTTTGGGAAAAAACTGGAAGATGCAATGAAGACCGGAAATATTGTTGATCCCGGCTCTCTTCCGAAATCTAAGGTAAAGCATAATGTATATAAGGATGAAAACAAAACCTATATATCAAATTATTTAGGGAGAAATTATTACACCTATGAGAGTCCTGATAAACTTGACTGGCAAATTGATAATAAAAGCACTTCTACTATTGGCGGCTATAAATGTAATAAAGCAGTTGTAAGTGTAGGAGAAAAAAAGTTTATAGCTTGGTTTACTTATGATATTCCAATAAGTGATGGTCCATACAAATTTAGGGGACTTCCTGGATTAATATTAAAGATCAATGAGGTGAATAATTATATAGGTTTTGAACTTATATCAATAAATAAAACGAGTTTACCCATTGAGCAAAAAAAAGGGTTAATAGTATCCAAAGATCAATTTATAACAAAGAGAAAAGAATATATGAATGACCCGTATCAAGGTAAAATTAATAACCCTGAGTATAGAAAAATGATTGAGGACAATAAAAGGAAATATAACAATTCTTTAGAATAAAAAAATAAAACACCTGTAAATTCAGGTATTTTATTTTTTACTCATTATTTCTATACATCATTATAGCTAGCATTATGAGTGAGCTGTGTACCTATAATTACAGTTGTAGCTTCATCAAAAGGATTTCTACAATATCCGTTTTGTTCCATCCAGTTACATCAATTTGATATTCACCTTTTAACAGATCTGAAATGATTAAAATAAGAAAATACTCCAACCAGGCAGGATATCCTGAACCGCGACGGGTCATCAGATACACCTTATTCTGGTGCCAGTCCGGAAATGCAGAAATTCTGATTGATGAAAATATTTTCACCCTGGAAGCTGGGCAAGTTGTAACCATTACTTCAGGACAGTTTCATCAGTTAAAATCAGTAGAAGGTGAATTGACTGCATTGGAATTCACGCTGGATTTCTTCTGTAAAAACGATAGTGATATTGAGCTTATTTTCCACAACGGACTTTTCTGTCATTTTGGAATGAATGAAATGATCACTGTACAACATGCTGCATTTTTTACTGAAACGCTGAATGCTATTGAAAAAGAAATCCAGGAACAGCCTTACCAGTATCTGATCTCTATGCATTCTATGGTTGAATTGCTATTGGTAGAAATCAACCGCAGTAAAATCGCCAATGGTGATGAAATCTGGAAACCCGACGCTTTATTTTTAAAATTCCTTGAAAGGGTAAGAGATCATTTTCAAGACAATTTTCAGGTCTCCCATTTTGCTGATCTTCTCGGAACTACTGAAGCCAAACTGAATGAAGTTTCAAAACTTCACACCAACAAAACGGCTCAGAATGTGATCTATAGCCTGATCATTTCTGAAGCCAAAAGACTTTTACTCTATGAAAAACTGACCGTAAAAGAAATTGCTTACCAACTTGGTTTCAATGATCCCTTCTATTTTTCAAACTTCTTTAAAAAACATACTTCACGATCTCCTAAAGATTATCAGAAGGTGGTAAAGGAAATGTAAAAAAAAGTTTTAGCTGAAGAAAAAAACTTACAGCCTCTTATTAAGTCCCATCCTCCAGCTTACCTCTTCCCTCACATATTACATTCTTTTTCCGGAATTGTCTATTCTTTAGACGATGGCTTTCGCTGAACTTTGTACTGTAATTAAAACTTAAAAATTATACGTATGAAAACGCAACAGGATGCCGCCGTTTTTTTATTGAGAATTGCTTTGGCTACCGGATTTTTATCTGCAGTGGCAAGCAGACTGAATCTTTGGGGAGCACAATCTTCCGGTTGGAAAAATTTTGTTGATTATACTGCTGAAACCAATTCATTTTTGCCATCATCATGGGCAGTCATTATTGCTGTATTATCCACCATTGCTGAACTGTCAATCGGCATTCTGCTTCTTCTGGGTTTTCAGATAAAAAGAACAGCAAGGTACGCCTCTGTGCTCACTTTATTTTTTGCTTTAGCCATGAGCATTTCTTTTGGAATTAAAGAATCTCTGGACTATTCAGTCTTCGCATTCAGTGCCGGAGCATTTCTTCTGAGTACGTTTTCCCGTTACGAATGGAGTGTAGACCAGTTTTTACATCAATAATAATTAAAATTCAGATATCATGAACACCAACATCCACGATTACATCGTAAAAACAGAACAGAAAGAATGGCAGCCTTTAATTGAAAAAGGGATTCATTATGAAGGGATTTTTGTAAAATCTTTGAAATTTGATCCTGAAAAAAATCGTTCTACCAGTATTCTTTTAAAATTTGAACCGGGAACCAGCTATCCTTACCACAATCATCCTGCAGGAGAAGAATTGTTTATTATGGAAGGTGATGCAACGATTGCAGGAGCACGACTTGAAAGTGGTGATTATTTATACACCCCTCCAAATTTTAAACATTCTGTGAAATCAGAACAGGGCTGTACGATTCTTTTTATTGTACCGGAAGAAGTGGAAATACTGTAGGCTGATGACTATATAAAACCACAGTAAAAAAGTTTTTACTGTGGTTTCTTATAATTCAAAAAAATAGGGTTGGATTTATTTTAAAACTGTTTTATCAGGTGATATTGACCTGAAGTCTATTAGTGTTTTTTTCTTTCTTATAATATCCACTACAGTCTGTACTGAAAAGGTCAGAATAATATATAAGATGATAAGGACAGATACATATCCGATTTCATGTTGTCTGTATCCGAAAATTCCTTTTCCCCAGGAGATCAGAATCCATTGGATCATGTACATTGAAGTTAAATTTTTACTGCAGTATTTTAAGACACGCATAAAACCATTTTCTTTCATATTGGCAGTAATGGTATTGATCAGCCATAAAAACAGCAAAGTCCAGCCTGCAAAATAAATAACACCTCCAGGACCCATATGATAAAAACCATTGTAGTTATAATCTCCATACATAAAAACCAGTGGTGCCCCGATGGCAATGAACAACAGTCCTACGTAAAGCATATTTCTAAATATCTGTTGGATATCATAGTTCAGTTCCTGAAACCATTTCCCGAAAAACATTCCGATGATGATAAAGGCCATCCACGGGAAAACAGGGAAATAGACATAGGCAGGGTAATCGGTATTGAAAAGAAGATCCAGAACATAATTGATCACAGGATAATCAAGATTAAGCCCGCTTACCTCTCGGGAGATCAATGCAACGAATAAACCTATTGCCAGCATAATGTATTTATTTTTCACATATTCTCTGATAAATCCGACGAACAATAAAGACATTCCCGCCAGCTGTAAAATATCACCTAACTGCACCAGATACACATACTGCTGCTCTATAGGCGCATGCCATCCGTATTTTTGCATAAAATTATCGGGAGCAAAATTAAAAATCACAGGGATCATAAATTTCATAAAGTTCATAAAAAGACCGGCAAAAACCAATAAAACACCTCGCTTTAAAGCACTTGTAAGACTTTGATGGCTGGAAGTCATAAAGGTGATTCCCATACAGATCAGGAAAATGGAAGTTCCTCTTCCAAGAAATACAATAAAGCTGCCGAGAACTGTTTCATATTGTGATTTTATATTGGCATACACCAATAAGGTATGGATAATGATCATTCCGATGACACTTATCCCTTTTATTACATCCAGAGTAAGGATTCTTTTGTTTTGTTGTTCCATAGTTTTTAGTGGAGATTGTGGATTAGATGGATAAAATTATATTCATTTATTATACTTTTTATACTATATTTTTATTTATTCTAAATAAAAATCAAATATACAAATTAAAACCACTTTTTATAATATCTCAGTAAATTTTCATAAAATAGTAATACTTAAACATTTACTCCATAATTACAAAACAATTACGATCAGTATTTTTCATCGGTTCAAGAGCCCGGACCGTATGAAAATGGAACAGTTGATCCTTTTGATCTTTTAAGTAAAAAACTCTTCCGGAAGGAAGAGCTTCACCTAATTATGATAATTCTGATCACCAACTTTGTATTGATAGTATCATCATCACTAAATAACTATTAAAGATTACAGTCCCGAACCAAGCATTTTGATCCAGATAGATTGATACACCGGATTTTTAATACCCTCCACATGATAGGGATTGCCATGAGCAGCCTTATTTGGTTGCTGACCAATAGGCTGATCTAAAGCAAAAACATTTTCCGCAGGGATATGTAATGTTTTACAAATTTCTGCCAGCTCTGCTGCGGCCACTTCTTTCATATGATAGGTCGCAAAAACATTTTGGGATGGCGTCATCAGTTTTTGAGAATACCAGCCTGCAATTTTTCTTGTTTTTGAATCGCTGTAATCCCATCCTCCTGAAAAGCTGAGAACTCTCGCTACAGATTCATGCTGGGCAATAAATTCTGCCATTCCTCCTCCCTGTGATTGGCCAGCGATGGCAATCTTGCTCCAGACAGGTTTACCCGTGTTCTGATCAAGATACTGAGACCATACACCTTCTTTATCATTTTTCGACAAATACTGCAAAAGTTTTGTCAGGCGAGGGATAATGGCATCCTGATACTGATCCGGAATGGGCAGAAAAGTATTATCCCCATAAATACGTTTTCTACGGAATTCTGCAGCACAATCAACATTTTGACTCAAATAATCTCCTTTACAAACCTGTGAAACTCCAGGCATGCTCATAAATGAGAGGGCTATGATTCTATATCCCTGATCCAATGCGGTTTTAAAAAAACTTTGAGGAAAATGATCAGTTGAACCGCCGGTTCCGGTAAGCCACAACAATACCTTATTATTTTTAATGGCCTTGTTATAAAATACAATATGTGCACTGTCCCAATTCTTTACCGAAGGATCAGCTTCACTGGGTTTCACTTTGAGTGTTTTATATCCTGAAAAATCTATTGCAGGACTTCCCTTTTGTGCTGTCAGATTTACTGACGAACTTACTATAAACAACAAAATAAATATTGCAATAGCAGATAATGAAATCTTTTTTTCCATTAGTATTAAAATTATTTAACGGTTAAAATTCTATAAAGCACGGTAATCAGTTTACATTAAATCCCTAAAATAAAATCCACCCCCATTTGAGCATGCAACATTGTTGTATTGAATAAAGGGATCTTTATATCATCCTGTCCAACAATAAGTGGAAATTCAGTACATCCTAATATAATACCTTCAGCTCCCTTTGTTGCAAGAATGGCAACCTGATCCAATATGTACTTTTTTGTTTCTGGTTTCAAAATACCAAGAGACAGTTCTTTTTGTATGATCATGTGAAGTTTTTTTCTGTCTTCCTTTTTGTCAGGTACTATGACTTCAATATCGTAGTGATCCTTAAGAATTTTTGCAATAAATGGCTCCTCCATCGTAAATATTGTTCCGATAAGCCCAACCTTTCGAAGACTTTTCTTTCTAATGGCAGCTCCTGTTGCATCTCCGATATGCAGTATGGGAATCCTGCTATGGGCCTGCACATCATGATATACTTTGTGAGGGGTATTAGCACAAAACATGGCTGCAGTGGCTCCGCCTTGATATAATTGATCACAAGCTTCAATCAGCATTTCCGTTATTACATCCCAATGATCCGATTGCTGTAGTTGATGCATAGTATACTGATCAAGATTAACCAGTACAAGAGGAGGATTTGTATTATTACCAAAATGATCATTAATGGTCTGGTTCAGGTAAATATAATATTCCAGCGTGGAATGCCAGGAAAGACCTCCGATAAGACCTAATCTTCTTAACAGGGGACGATGAGAATAATTTCCGGAACTTTTATAATTGTTCATCATGAATCTGGTTTTTATGGGTAGTGCATTATCTAACTCTATCCGTTATAAAATATTGATCTGCCATCAATGTAAAAAGACAGTAAGAACTCATCATGAAAATCAGACCTTTACAGTTATATCTGAAATTCTTAGTAAGATTGAGAAAAAAAAGGGAAATACGAACAGTAAAGCCATACAACATGAATACATCATTTTGTATTCACGAGGAACCATCACTCACATACATTCATTTTTCTCAAAAAAAAATACACACTATCTCAAAATGCAATGCTCAAACGTTGATGATTCTCTACACATCATATAAAAGTTTATTTTTTGTGAAATAATTTTTTGTTGAAAATATTGAATAGTTTGTTGAAATACACGAATATTAATTCTCTCAACAGGAGCAAAATTCCAATATTGACCATACAGGATCAATAACTATGTGCTCATTTCTTCTATACGTTTTTATGACAAAGAGTAAAGTATTTTATTATTTAACTCACTTAAATGTGGTTTAATATATTCATATTTTTCTTAGATATTATGTATTTAATAAATAAAATACAGGTACACAATAACCACATGATGTATTTATGATGTATATGCAAAAACAATTACATCAGTAAACACCTACTATTTTTACACAGTCTCTCATATCTATTAAAACGAATGAAAATATTAACTTAACTTATTATATTATGAAAAAAAAATTATTACTGACTGGTTTGCTTACGACTTTTTCCCTGGTGGTGAAATCACAGGTGGGCATTAACACAGCTACCCCCACTGCAACTCTTGACGTGACTGCTAAAAACAGCACTGGTACAGGTTCATCCGTAGAAGGAATCCTTGTTCCAAGAGTAGACCGGCAAAAAGCGCAGAGTATGACCGGAGTTCCGGTATCCACCCTGATCTATGTAAACAGTATCGCTACTGGTACCAATACAGGCACTGCCCCTGAATATTGATGCTGTTGGCTATTATTATTATAATGGTACTGTTTGGACAAAGCTGACCAACCCAATTAATATCTATAATGCAGACGGTACCCTTACTGGTAACAGAACGGTAACCCAGGGAGCCAATACTTTAGCATTTACAGGAACGCAGGCCAATGCATTTTCAGTGGATGGCAATACTTTATCTGTGGATGCTGCCAATAATCGCGTAGGAATAGGAACAGTTTCTCCGACTAATAAACTGGTGGTAACTGGTACTAATGCCCAGCCTTCAGCAATGGGTACAGCCAATACCAATGCCACCTTCAGAGTGGATGGAGATACCAGCCATTCTTTGGATTTCGGAACCTATACCACCACTCCTTTCGGATCTTATATTTCCAGCCAGAACAAAGCATCTGCAACAACCCTTCCTTTGGTACTGAATCCAGGAGGAGGAAATGTGGGAATTGGAGTCAATGCTCCTACAAGTAAATTACATGTAGAAGGCAGCCAGTTGCTTAATGCTGCGGTTACCACAGCTCAGACTAAAAATGCGTTAGATATTAATGTTGGACAGGATGGCTTCAGTTTTGGTAACCGTGCAGAAAATTTCGGTATTAATATGAGGTCTTCTTCTTCAGCAGCTACAGGTCCCATTTCACGTATTAATTTTGGTGATGTTGCAACATCATCAGCAACAGGCAATCGTTACCTCTCTTTTAGTGTTGGCCAGACTCCTAACGAACTGATGTATCTTACAGATAGTAATTCCGGAAGAGTGGGAATAGGAACAACATCGCCTGCAACAAAACTCGATATTAATGGAAATCTGAGAATAGGAACGACTACGGGTACTAGCAGCTCCTCTAACGTATCAACTTTAGTAAGAGATAATACAACAGGAGAAGTGAAAGCAGTAACGTCACCTAATGGAAACCAGGCAATCTTAAATTCCATCGTCTACACCCTTTCTAACGTTAATGGGGATTTTATTAGTGATTATGATACCAAAATAAATGCAGCAGATTATACAGTAGTAGTGACAGGATGTTTTTTTGGCAACGCTTTGAATGTATCACAAAACCTCTATTCACCTTTAAATATCTATGCTTATATTAGTGGTACCACCTGGCGTTTGTATGCTGACTATCCGGGCACTACCTCACAGAATAATACCAATGGTACCTGGCAAATTTATTGTCTTGTAATCAACAATAGTATAATTAAAAATATTAATCCTGTAAGCCAAAACTTAGGAGGAAGTAGTACTGGAGTCGCACCAGGACAACCGGCAGGATTATAAAAATTCTGATAACTTATCCTGAGATTCACTATAAATAAACCGGAACAAAATTTTTGTTCCGGTTTATTTATACAATGGATTCTTAAATATCCTTTACTAGTATTTTTCCATATAATCACTTTTCTGTTTCTGTAAAGTCATTATTTTTCCATAAGAATTTTATTCCTGAAGACTAAACCATTGTGTTTTTCAGGTAGGAAAAGCTTTTCACGTAAGAAAGTATAAAATTGACAGTTTTTGACAGTGTATATAAGTCAGGTATTATAAAAATAGATATTCTAACCCTGACTACATTTTCTCTTCTCAATCATCATGATCTACGGGATTTCAGATGGCTGATGAGAACAAAATAAGATGGTAAAAATACTTACAAGGTATAATAACCGAATGAAGATGGTATTGACGAAAAACAGGTATTCCGAGGCAATAAACTTCACCCTATTTTTAAAATAAGAATATAGGATGGTAGATTACCCTTTATTTCATTAAAATTATTAATCTCTAAATCCATTACCTTCATTTTTACTTCATTCATCAGTGATTTAATTTATCAACAATTTTTCGTGATATTCTTCATTTTATCAACAGAAAATGTACATATGATGTATGATAGATGTATATATGTTGTAGCCATAATATATGCCACACACCGTACCAGGCACTATCTTTGCCCCCTGCAATCAACAAATAAGAACACAGATAAGTTTATGCTATTTATCCCCTAACTTCTCAATCTATAAGAAGCTTCTGCTTCCCTTTATAAAACAATTAATACAAAGAAAATACTAATCAATTATTACACATTATGAAAAAAAACCTATTACTCGCGGGATTGCTCACCACTTTTTCTATCGTAGCAAAATCGCAGGTGGGTATTAATACCGCAACACCTACCGCAACTCTGGATGTAACTGCTAAAAGCAGTACAGGTACAGGTTCTTCAGTTGAAGGACTGCTTATTCCAAGAGTAGACAGACAAAAAGCTCAGAGTATGGCCGCAGTTCCGGTATCCACATTAATTTATGTAAACAGTATCGCTACAGGTACCACCTCGGGTACTGCCGTGAATATTGATACTGTGGGCTATTATTATTATAATGGTACTGTATGGACCAAACTGAGCACTCCCGTTAATATTTATAACGCAGATGGCACCCTTACCGGTAACAGAACGGTAACCCAGGGAGCCAATACCTTAGCATTTACAGGAACACAAACCAATGCATTTTCAGTAAACGGGAAAAATTTCTCCGTAGATGCCGCGAATAGCAGAGTGGGAGTCGGTACTATAGCCCCTGCTTCATCCCTGTCTGTTCAAAACAGTCCGGGAGCTACGACCAGTACCATTTCTGCGGGAATTGAAAATTGTGGTGCTGCATGTCTGCAGGGAATAGCAAGAAATATTACGCTCTATAATTTAAATGGTACCGGCGGGCAGTTTGGTGAAATAGGATTTATCCCATCAACATCGGAAACAGGACTTTCCGGGGCCAGCATTACAGGGATTGACCGTGATGCAGCCAACAGCTATGCAGGGTTACAGTTTTCTACCAGAAATGCTACAGATTATGCAGCAAGACTTACGATCAAATCTTCCGGAAATGTGGGTATCGGGACAACAAACCCTACCAATAAACTCCAGATTGAATCAGGTACAAGCGGAGCTTTGAAAATTGTAGACGGCACACAGGGCACAGATAAAGTCTTAACCTCCGATGCCAATGGAGTGGCAACATGGAAGGTGTTGCCGGCTGCACCTGCATCTACCAATATCTATAACACGGATGGCACTCTTACAGGAAACCGTACTGTTACCCAGGGAGCTAATACCCTTGCATTTACAGGAACGCAGACCAATGCTTTTTCTGTAGATGGAACTACTTTATCAGTAGATGCGGCCAATGACCGTGTAGGGCTTGGTACTGCAGCACCTGATACCAAACTGACAGTGAGTACCCCGGATAATAGTTTTGGTATAAATCATACCAATGGTACAGTGAATCTGAAAACGTATATCGGAGGAGGAGTAGCCTCCGTGGGAACTACTACAGCAAACGACCTGAGATTTACAACGAATAATACTCAAAAAATGACTATTACTTCAGCAGGAGATGTAGGTATAGGTACGGTCACACCCGACACTAAGCTCACCATCAGTACAGGAGACAACAGCTTTGGATTGAATCATACCAATGGTACAGTGAATCTGAAAACGTATATCGGAGGAGGAGTTGGTTATGTGGGAACCACTACTCCAAATAATCTGAATCTGATGGCCAATAACGGTGCAAAAATGACCATTACTCCTGCAGGGAATATAGGTGTAGGAATCAATACTCCGGATAGTTCAGCTTTGCTGGATCTCAATGCCACCAATAAAGGCCTTTTATTGCCTAGAGTATCCCTGTCATCCACATCCGATGCCAGTACTGTTCCTTCCCCGGCCACCGGACTTATGGTCTATAATAACAATTCATCCATGTCACCTCAGGGCACGGGAGTTTATTATAACGGAGGGACTCCGGCAGCCCCGGATTGGGGGAAAATAGGCCCGGTTTCAAAAATGTATTTTAAATACTATACTTTTACAAACCCGAACGGGGATTTCATTGCTAATTTTGATACCAAAATACCTGTTTCTTCCTATACGGCTATTGTGGTGGGATTTGATAGTAATAATCACAGTCAGATCACTGCCGGCTTTAAAAATGCTTCCACTAATTTTGATTTTCAGGCACCGGATATTTATACTTTCCAGCAAAATGGTACGTGGAGGATTTATGCTGATGTTCCTAACGCAACTACTACATCAGGCAGTTCATTCGCATGGGGAATCAGAGTACTGATTATTTCCAACGAACAAATGACCACTCTGAGTACTGATAGCTATAACCTTGGGGGCAGCAATACCGGAGCCGCAACAGCATCTCCTGTTCCTTAGTAGTAACAAAAGATGTAAGTCAGCTGGAATATATTCCTGATCAATACTCCTCAAAAATATTTTTGAGGAGTATTTTTTATTAAGCCTGATTGATTATTACGATCTGAGTGCCACATGATCATCTATCTTACTCATTTCAGACTTACACTGCGCAAATAATTATTGTATAAAGGAAGACAGTATTTTCATGTTGTAAATGTATCCTCTATGACACCATCATTGTCAACGAGTCTATAGAATCCTATTCTTTAAAAAAAGTAAATAAATTTCTTTCAGTAGTGATCCAGAGCCTTTCACCAGGCATTTCAGACCACTACATTCTATGATTTAAATAAAAAAACACAAAATAAATATTAATTAATTATTTCACGAAACAATGATAAAACAATGTAAAAAATACACCATTTAAAACCAAAAGATGTATTTAAAATATACGTATGATGTACCTATGTTGTATGCATGATGTATTTCAAAAACATATTACAAGCTGAAATAAATTTATTTTTGTTAAGGATTTTATGAATATTATTTTGTTTTAATAATTGAGATAATGGTACGAAAAACAAAATACCAATTCAACCCAGCTTAAAAAAACTAATAACGGGATTGATAGAATATAAAACGATGGAACACAAAAAATTCATGACAATCAATAGAATGTAAAGGATACTTTATTGATATAATGAAGCCCTCAAAAAAAGAAGTTTAATTTATTTTAATCTTAATTTCTTATATATTATGAAAAAAAATTTATTACTAGCAGGCTTGTTGACCACCTTTTCTCTGGTGGCAAAATCACAAGTGGGGATTAATACCAGTAATCCTCAGGGGATATTTAATATTGACGGATTAAAAAATAATCCGACAACAGGGGTACCCAGTACAGCTCAGGCTACGGACGACTTTGTCGTGACATCTAACGGCAATGTGGGAGTAGGCACAGTATCACCTACTAATAAACTGGTGGTAACGGGCGTTAATGCTCAACCCTCAGCCTTGGGTACCGTTAATACTAATGCTGCACTTAGAGTTGATGGAAATACCAATCATGCCCTGGATTTCGGAACCTATACCAACTCTCCTTTTGGATCCTATATTTCAAGTCAGAACAAAACGGCTGCCACAGGTCTTCCTTTAGTATTAAACCCTGTGGGAGGAAATGTAGGGATTGCTATAGACTCTCCCGGAACAACTCTGGATGTGAACGGAGCGATTACCAACCGTGAAACTGCTTTAGCTGTTGCGGGTAATGCTGTTACTATTCCTGCCAATATAAGCCAGGTACAGCTTACCGGTGCTGCTACGGCAACCGTTACAATTACAGCGCCTACTGCTCCCAATGCAGGTCAGCGAATTATTGTGTATAACAACACAACAGGAGGTTTTGGTGCCTCATTGGGTGGGGTTACCATTCCTAATGGCAAAGCTTTGGAATATGTATACAGTAATTCAGGATGGAGGTCTACGGATGGCGGATCTGTAGGAGCCACTCCGGTAAATCTCTATACAGCAGACGGCACTCTTACGGGAAACAGAACGGTGACCCAGGGAGCTAATACCCTGACATTTACAGGAACGCAGACCAATGCATTTTCCGTAGATGGCAGCACCTTATCCGTAGACGCTGCCAATGACCGTGTAGGTCTTGGTACTACAACACCTGATACCAAACTAACGATCAGTACTCCTGATAACAGTTTCGGTATAAATCATACCAATGGTACGGTTAATCTGAAAACATTTATCGGAGGAGGAGTGGCTACTTTAGGTACCAGTACGGCTAATGATCTGAGATTGATGACCAATAATAGCCAAAAAATGACTGTTACTTCAGGTGGAAATGTTGGAATAGGAACAACAACTCCTACAAATAAGCTTGTGGTAGCCGGCGTCAATGCCCAGCCTTCTGCATTGGGTATAGCCAGTACCAACGCTACATTTAGAGTTGATGGGAGCAGCAACCATGCTCTGGACTTCGGGACTTATGCTAATTCTCCTTTTGGATCTTATATTTCCAGTCAGAACAAAGCGTCTGCCACAGGTCTTCCTTTAATATTAAATCCGGTAGGCGGCAATGTTGGGGTAGGCACCAATGCTCCTGATAACTCAGCTTTGCTGGATCTTACTGCTACCAACAGAGGTTTTTTGTTACCAAGAGTATCATTAACATCAACAACAGATGGGGCTACTGTTCCTGCACCTGCAAAAGGACTTATTGTTTACAATTCCAACACGACATTAACTCCTTACGGGGAAGGGTTTTATTATAATTCAGGAACTTCCGGAGCACCTAATTGGGCAAAGCTTGCTCCTCAGACCACTGATTTTCAACTTTTGGGAGTTTTTAGCGGTACTGCAACTGGTCCGGTAAATCAGTTAGCAACAGGAAATGGTGTTACTGTAGATAATATAGATTTGGGATTGTCTGTTTCCGTTACAGTTCCTGCCAATAGCACCGCTAAAATTGTTGTAGATTATAATGTTCCGGTGGGCAGTACAAATACAGTTGGAGCTGAACTTGGTTATTATGGTGTGCGTTTTCTCAGAAACGGGGTAGAAGCGCCTGCAGGCTCTAGAAAATATACAATTCCTGACGGAGATAATGGTTCTCAAATGGTTTCTACTGTTGGAAAATATTCAGAGTCCTTTAATAACACCAGCGCTTCCCCTGTTACAATAACCTACACTTTAAATGGATATGCTGAAAGTACAAATCATCCCATCAGATTTAATATGTGGGCATCGTCAGGAGATAATTTTAACTGGGGTGTGGGCTCAATATCTGCGACAGCTTTTGCTAAAGATAATTAATACAAAAAAGATTAATAATTAGTATAAAGGTCTTTTGAAGGAAACTTCAGGAGGCCTTTTTTATTTAATCGATTCAATAAATATAGTATTTAAACTTATTATCCCTGTACTAAATAGCCGGATTAATGATTAACAAAGGTTTTCTTATTGATAACCCTTCGACAGGCTCAGGGTGACAACCCGGATACTGACTGAAATTTTTAAGCGTTATGAGACTGAGCTGCAGAGGCTATGATTATTAAAAAACGGATAGGTTAATCGCTTTATAAGAGGCTATTGGGTTTTACTTTTGAGGATAAATTTATATCAGATCCCTTGAAAAGGTAAAAAGCAATACAAGATGATTGAAGATTTACATCAACCGAAACTAATTACTAAATATATAAAAACAGATATAAGCCCTGTCAATTATCTATAAGAGACTTAAGAAATTGATAGAGGTCTACGTCTGATCCGAGGTTGAGTTTTTTTCTCAATCTGCTTTTCTTTATTTGTACGGATCTGTGCTGCATAAAAGTAAACTCAGCGATATCTTTGGAAGAGAAACCTAGCCAGATTAAAGCACAGAACATCAGATTGTCTTTGGTTAAATCGGGATTAATTGCCAATAGTTTTTGAGAAACATTCGGATACACTTCATGAAACTTTTCCAAAAAACTAATATCATTATTTTTAGCCAACTGAATTAAGTCTTCATGTACTCCTGAAATTCTTCTCTCCAGCACTTTGGTTTCATCTTCTTTTCTGGAAATGATTTCTTTGCTTTCCAGGATCACTTTCTTCTTTTTATTATTCTGATAATATAAATAAGCCAGTAATACCAACCCTATAGCAATAACAATGCTGCTATAGATGAATATCGTTTTTTTAAGCGCTTTTTTTTCTTCTGTTTTTTCTTTTTCAATTGTTTTGATAGACAGCTCTACTCCTTTGGTTTGTGAGTTTTCCAGACTGTCTTTTAATTTTATATAATACTCCAGATATTCTTTCTCCTTTTCTAAATTACCGGATTTTTTATAGCATGATATTAAAAGCTTATATATATTTTCAGAATGCCCAATATTTGTTAATTTTTTATTGTATTCAAGAGCTTTATCTAAATATACGATTGCCTTTTCATAATTTTTTTCTTTAAAAAAATATTGTGCATAGTAATAGTAAAAAACAGATATCTGATAACTATTGGGTCCATGTTTCTTTTTGTTTATGATATCCATGCCCTGCTCCAGATAGGTTTTAGCGGCATCCTGGCTGGGCTGATATTCGATATAATGATTGGCAATTTGAGAGGTTGTATTTAAACTTTCATATAATAGAGAAGATTGTTTTAAATAATAGAGCGCAGAATCCAGATCTTTTTTTTCATAAAGAAAATCAGCTCTTGTAGTATACACGTAAGATAAAAATTTACCCTTTCTATCCTTATCCTCAATTTTATTTCCATAATAGCATCCTTTAGAATTATACTTCAGACCTGTATCGTACAGTTTCATGGTATAATAAGCCTGTGAATATTCCTGATAAAGCTTAGCAATTGTAAAAAAATCGATATCACCTTCGTTTTCATGCAGCAGACTTTCTGCTATATTCAGGTTTTTTATACTTTCTTCTCCATTTCCTAAATTCCAGCATTGATTGGCAATATTAATGTGAGCCCAAATAATTCCCCTCGCATAATTTTCTTTTTCCATTTTTTCCAGCATCCCCTTATTCCAAAGAATAATTTTTTCTCTGGGAATATTCTTTTTCCCCATTTCTTTAGGGGTATTCAAAAGAATTGAATCATACTTTTTATACTTAAGATCCTGGGGAAACAGCAGTACAGATGAGAAAAAAAGCCCAACTGTAAATAAAAATTGAAATATGGATTGAAAGCATTTCATGACATGCTAAAATAAAAATAATTTCATAAAAAAACATTAAATTAATTAAATACAGAACATATTTTATATATATAAATATTTTTCGAAAACATATTGATTTATTAAAGCATTTACTAAAAGTATATACGTAAAAAAGCCGCTTTAAACGTTGGTTTAAAGCGGCTTTAGATTATATATTATTTATTAAAACAATACTTATTTTACTTCTTCGAAGTCTGCATCCTGTACATCTTCAGCTCCGGCGTTTCCACCAGGGTTCTGAGCACCTGCTGCATCAGCACCTGGCTGCTGACCAGCTGCGTATAATTCTTCAGAAGCGGCCATCCATGCTGCATCTAACGCTTCAGTTTTAGCTTTTACGTCATCAGCATTTTTAGCTTCGAAAGCTGTTTTTAATTCTGCATGAGCTGTTTCTATGGCTGCTTTTTTGTCAGCAGAAAGTTTCTCACCGAATTCTTTCAATTGCTTCTCAGTCTGGAAGATTAATCCGTCTGCTTTATTGAAGATTTCAACTTCTTCTTTTCTCTTAGCATCCGCTGCAGAGTTTTCCTGAGCTTCTTTCTTCATTCTTTCGATTTCTTCGTCAGAAAGACCTGAAGAAGCCTGGATTTTGATAGACTGCTCTTTACCAGTTCCTTTATCTTTAGCAGATACACTTAGGATACCGTTAGCATCAATATCGAATGTTACTTCAATTTGAGGAACTCCTCTTGGTGCTGGTGGGATATCCTGAAGATCGAATCTACCGATTTCCTTATTATCATTGAACATTGGTCTTTCCCCCTGTCCTACTCTGATGCTTACTGCTGGCTGGTTGTCAGAAGCTGTAGAGAATACTTCAGATTTTTTAGTTGGAATGGTAGTGTTCGCTTCAATAAGTTTTGTGAATACAGAACCCATTGTTTCGATACCTAAAGAAAGTGGAGTAACGTCAAGTAATAATACATCTTTTACATCACCTGTCAATACACCTCCCTGGATTGCTGCACCAATAGCTACAACCTCATCCGGGTTTACTCCTTTAGATGGTTTTTTACCGAAGAATTTTTCTACTTCTTCCTGGATGATCGGGATTCTTGTAGAACCACCTACCAGGATTACTTCGTCGATATCAGAAGTTGATAAACCAGCATCTTTTAATGCTTTAGCAACAGGCTCCATAGATCTTCTTACAAGATCAGCAGATAATTGCTCGAATTTAGCTTTTGTTAAAGTCTTCACTAAGTGTTTAGGACCTGTAGCAGTAGCTGTGATATATGGCAAGTTGATCTCAGTCTGAGGAGAAGAAGATAATTCAATTTTCGCTTTTTCAGCAGCTTCTTTTAATCTTTGAAGAGCGATTGCGTCAGCTTTTAAATCTACCCCTTCTTCAGCTTTGAACTCGTCAGCCATCCAGTTGATGATCACATCATCAAAGTCATCACCTCCTAAGTGCGTATCACCGTTTGTAGACAATACTTCGAATACACCATCTCCTAAATCAAGGATAGAGATATCGAAAGTACCACCTCCAAGGTCATATACTGCGATTTTCTGATCTTTATGGTTTTTATCAAGACCGTAAGCTAATGCTGCAGCTGTAGGCTCGTTGATAATTCTTTCTACTTTAAGACCTGCAATTTCACCTGCTTCTTTAGTAGCTTGTCTTTGTGCATCGTTGAAGTATGCAGGAACAGTAATTACCGCTCTTGTTACTTCCTGTCCAAGATAATCTTCAGCAGTTTTCTTCATTTTCTGAAGCGTCATTGCAGAAATTTCCTGTGGAGTATATTCTCTATCGTCGATTTTTACTTTTACTGTATCGTTTGGTCCGGCAACTACTTTATAAGGTACTCTTGTGATTTCAGAAGCATCATCTTTAAAGTGAGTTCCGATAAATCTTTTGATAGAGTAAACAGTTTTCGTTGGATTCGTTACAGCTTGTCTTTTTGCAGGATCACCTACTTTTCTTTCTCCATCTTCCGTAAAAGCTACGATAGAAGGAGTAGTTCTCTTACCTTCTGCGTTAGGAATAACAACAGGGTCTTTACCCTCCATTACAGCAACACAAGAGTTGGTTGTTCCTAAGTCAATTCCAATTATTTTACTCATAATATTTTATATTTTTTCTATTTTTAATTTAATTTACACTCTCAATTTCTCAATATCTGTACCATTCGGAAAATTATGACAAAATGACACAATAAAAACAAAAACCTCGATAAAATGGGGTTTTATATGATTTAATATGGAAATTATTTCCTACAAGATTTTATCAGAATGCCATAAATAAGCCATCTGGTATTTTCAAAGTTATTTAATTTTTTTCTTGCAGCTTTCTATATATAGATGCCATAAATGATCGTAGCTCATCGTAAAGAGTCTATCATTTTCTTCATAAAAAGAAGATCTCATTAATATCAATACCGTAAAAACACATTGATTATCAATATGATTATTATTAATCCAACAGATTAATTCACCAATCTTTAAAAATTAATCAAAGTTTAACCTAAGAAATAGAGGAAGAGTCTTTACGAATGATTATTTTTGATAAAATATACACATTTAGAATGTCAATACACTTTAATCCACGAGATATCACATGGCTTGCCTTTAATGAAAGAGTTTTGCAGGAAGCTATGGATGAAAAAGTTCCCTTACATTTAAGAATTCGTTTCCTTGGAATTTTCTCCAACAATTTAGATGAATTTTTCAGAGTACGTGTTGCCGGATTAAAGCGTGCCATGGATTTTAAGGAAAAAGTGATTGCTGAATCTTTCTACCAGCCACCCTCCAAAATCCTTCAGCGAATTAATGAAGTTGTGATGAAACAACAGCTGAATTTCGATAAAACCTGGAAAAAAATCCAGACCGAAATGGCCGACCATAAGGTTTTTATTAAGAATGCCAAAAATCTCACTTCAAAACAAAAAGAATTTGTCAGACAATATTTCGATGAAGTGGTAGAATCCAATGTGATTCCGATTCTTCTTCATGAAAATACTCCTATGCCTTATCTGAGAGACAAAAGTCTTTATCTGGGAGTGGCCATGAGAAAAAAAGACTGGCAGTATTCCAGCAATTATGCCATTATTGAAATTCCTTCCCGTTTTGTGGGAAGATTCGTATTGCTGCCAACGGAAGATCCGGAAGAAAAAAATGTCATGTTGCTGGAAGATGTGATTACCTTTAACCTTCCGCACATTTTCTCTTATTTCGGATATGATGAATTTGCGGCCAATGCTTTTAAAGTAACAAAAGATGCCGAACTGGATCTGGATAATGATATCAGAACCAATTTTGCAGAAAAAATAGAAAAAGGACTTAAAAACAGAAGAAAAGGAAAGCCTACCCGTTTTGTTTTTGATAAAGATATGGATAAGGCTTTGCTGGAACTCCTTATCAGAAAACTGAACTTAACCAAAAAAGACAGCATCATTCCCGGAGGAAAAATTCATAATTTCAAACATTTCATGGATTTTCCTGATGTTTTTGAAAAGTATGAAAGACCTGTGGAAAGAACCTCTTTTACGCATCAGGCGTTTGAACATGGGGAAAGGGTAACTGATGTTATTTTAAAAGAAGATGTACTCCTTACCTTCCCTTACCACAAGTACAATCCGGTGATTGATCTTCTCCGTGAAGCCGCTATGGATCCGGATGTAAAATCAATACAAATTACAGCATACCGTCTGGCAAGCAGTTCAAAAATCATCAATGCCCTGATCTACGCGGCCAGAAATGGTAAAGAAGTGACTGTAATGCTGGAATTGCAGGCAAGATTTGATGAAGAATCCAATCTGGAGTGGAAAGACATGCTGGAACCGGAAGGAATTACCGTGCTTGTAGGAATTCCTAATAAAAAAGTACACGCCAAACTTTGTGTCATCAAAAAGAGAGCACACAATAAAACCATACAATATGGCTTTGTAAGTACAGGAAATTTCAACGAAAAAACAGCCAGAATATATGGGGATCATCTGCTGCTGACTGCAGACCGTGGCATTATGGCAGATATCAATAAAGTCTTCAATGTATTGAAAAAACCGAAAGATGACTTTATTCCTGTTTTGAAAACTTGTAAAAATTTATTAGTTTGCCCTCAGTTTATGCGTGAAAAGATTGTTCACCATATTGATAAAGAAATCGAAGAAGCTAAGGCTGGGCGAAAAGCGGAGATCATTGTTAAAGTCAACTCTATGAGTGACCGTTCTCTGATTGAAAAAATATATGAAGCTGCCAAAGCCGGAGTAGTGACCAGAATGATTGTAAGGGGAATCTATTGTGCCGTCAATCAAAAGGAGTTTAAAGAAAAAATAAAAGCCATCAGTATTGTAGACGAATACCTGGAACATGCCAGAGTTATGTATTTTTACAATAAGGGGGCTGAAGATATGTACATTTCTTCCGCAGACTGGATGACCAGAAACCTGGATTACAGAATTGAAGCAGCCGCTAAAATCACTGATAAGAATCTTAAGAAGGAATTAAAAGATATTCTGGATATCCAACTTAAAGATAACGTAAAAGCAAGGATTTTAGACAAAAAGCTGAGCAATGAATACGTAAGAAATGATAAAAACGAATGCCGATCACAAATAGAAACCTATAAATATTTAAAAGCTAAAACAAGCAAGAAATGAAGATAGCAGCGATAGACATAGGGAGTAATGCAGCCCGCCTTCTTATCAATGAAGTAAAGATAAACAACAGAAAGCCTGAATTCATCAAGCTCAACCTTCTCAGAATTCCTCTGAGACTGGGAATGGATGTTTTTACCATCGGAAAAATAGGTCCGGAAAGAGAAAAAATGGTCATTGATTCCATGAAAATATTCAGTGACCTGATGAAAATATACAAAGTAGATCATTACAGAGCCTGTGCTACCAGTGCCATGCGTGATGCTGCCAATGGTAATGAAATTATCAATCTGGTGAAAGATACCTCAGGAATTAATATCGAAATTATTTCCGGTGATGAAGAAGCTACCCTGATCTATGAAAATCATGTAGCAGAAGGTCTTGATAAAGAATTTGCCTATCTATATATTGACGTTGGTGGAGGTTCTACAGAGCTTACCTTCTATGAAAATGGTAAAATGGTTTACGAAAAATCTTTCAACATCGGAACGATCCGTCTTCTCAATAATCTTGTGACAATGGATAACTGGAAAGAGATGAAAGATGAGATCAAAAAAAATATTGTCAGCAAGAAACCCATTGTTGCCATCGGGTCAGGAGGAAATATCAACAAAGTATTCTCTATGAGTAAAACCAAAGACGGAAAACCGATGTCTCTGTCTCATCTGAAAAAAGTTTATAAGGAATTCAATGAACTTTCCGTAGAAGAAAGAATGACCAACTATAACCTTAGAGAAGACCGTGCTGATGTACTGGTACATGCACTGGGCATCTTCAACAATGTGATGTCATGGTCTGACATCAACAAAATTTTTGTTCCAAAAATTTCCGTAGCAGATGGATTGATCCATAATATTTACAGTCAGCTGCGACATAAAAAATAACAGCCAACAATACCATTGAAAGCCAGCCATTTTTGAGCTGGCTTTTTTATTTCAAAAACATTTCCCATGTCATTGCGAACAGGCTGAAGGTCTGCGAACATGGTTCATACGTGACGAAGCAATCTTTATTATTAAGTTTTGGCTAAAGCCAATAAGAAGATGGCTCATTTTTTAAGGCGGGCTAAAGCACACCCCTATTGAATTTTAATAACAACTACTTTTTACTTTTTACTTTTTACTTTTTACTTTTAATTAAAAAAAATCCTAATTTTAAAGTAAAACCCCATCCCCATCCGTCATACCCATATCAATAGCAAAGCAATGAACCCAATCAAAATAATTCTTACCGGAGCTACAGGAATGGTAGGCGAAGGTGTTTTAATGGAATGTCTTGAAAATGCAGATGTTTCTGAAATCCTCAGCATAAGCAGAAAACCCTCCGGGAAAGTGCATCCCAAGCTGAAAGAGTATCTGGTTCCAGACTTTCTTTCGCTCGATCTGAATGATGAAAAATTAAAAGGATATGATGCCTGTTTTTTCTGTGCCGGCATCAGCAGCATAGGTATGAACGAAGAAGAATACACCAAAATTACTTACGATACAACGCTTCATTTTGCAAAAGCCGTTTTGAATCAAAACCCTGAAATGGTATTCAACTATGTTTCCGGGGCAAGTACAGACAGTACGGAGAGTGGAAAACTGATGTGGGCGCGTGTAAAGGGCAGAACAGAAAATGATTTGAAAAGAATGAATTTCAGAGGAGTTTATAATTTCCGTCCCGGATTTATGAAACCTGTTGAGGGTCAAATCAATGTAAAATGGTTTTTTAAACCTTTTATTTGGATTTTTCCTGTTTTTTTTCAGTCAAAATCATTAACTTTACACGAAGTGGGTAGAGCAATGATCAATGTGACACAAAAAGGATACCCTACATCTACTTTAGAAATTAGAGATATTAAAAATTTAGCGCTATGAGAGACATGTTAAAAAGAATTGTTCTGGTTATTTTTGTACTCTTGCTTGTGACTGCTGTTTCAGGATATTTTTATATGCAGAAACATCCTTTGGAAGGAAATAAATCAGGAACGATTTTAAATTTTTCAGGAAAATCAGGTAAATAATTTCATTCTATAGTTTCTCATTCAAATATAATTTTATCTTTTATCGGAAATAAACCTATTTTTTAAACATTTCTTAAAATTCCATTAAAATAGTTGCGAAACATAAAGTTCATTTTTGTATTCATCTAATTGAATCCAAAAATGATCAACAACTACCTATTAAAAGGGTCTGTGATTGCCGCATTCTTTTTTCAGAGCGGTCTTTTCGGGCAGACACTTATCCATTACTGGAATTTTAACGATAATACTTCTGCAGCTACAGTTACTACACCTGCTTCTACATTGGTGAACGGTTCTCTTGCAGCTATAGCCGGAGGGACAAGTGTTATTGATTTTGCAGGAGGTACCGGACAGAATTTTAACCTGCAAAATTTAAATGCAAGAAACGGTGATGGTTCCGGAACCCACTTAAGATTTAATAATCCGATTGGAGGAGCTTTACAGTTTAACCTTCCTACAACGGGTTATAATAATATCATTGTTAAATTCACTACCAGAAGATCCGGCCAGGGAGCAGGAACACAAACATGGTCTTATTCCACAGATGGAACTACTTATGTACAGTTCCAGACTGTGAATCCTCAGGATGCCGATCCGCAACTGGCTACATTGGATTTTTCCGCTATACAGGGAGCCAATAACAACCCTAACTTTAAATTAAAAGTAGAATTTTCCGCAACGGGAGGTGGAACAGGAGGAAATAACCGTTTTGACAACTTTACGGTAGATGCCACTCCTGCGGGAAACGTTGATACTACTCCACCAACAGTCACTTATCTGCCTGCCAATAGTACTAATAACGCTTCAACGACTGTAAATCCTACGTTATCTTTTAATGAAAATGTAAGATTAACAGATAATTCCGCAATCAATAATTCCAATGCACAGAATCTTGTAGATTTCCGTCTGGGAAATGCTGCAGGTACACAAGTGCCGTTCACTACAACTTTCAGTAGCAATACTATCACTGTAATTCCTGCTTCCGGACTTGTGCCGGGACAGACTTATTATCTGGCCCTTAAACCCAATATGGTTGAAGATTTCAGTGATAATGGGATAACAGCTGTTACTTCGAGCACTTTTACCACTGCCGGAACAGCAATTTCTTTAGAGAAGAATTTCATCAAAGTGAATGAAAATGCCGGAAACCTTGCATTAAAAATCAATATAACCAATCCTTCAACCTCTTCGGTGAACCTTGTTGTAAAACCAGCACCTTTCAGTACAGCTGACAGCAATGATTTTACACTGGCCAATCAGACTATTAACATCACTCCATCTACAACGAGTTACACCGTCAATATTCCGATTATTGATGACACAGTGGCAGAACAACAGGCAGAATATTTTGTGGTAAGTCTTGAAAATCCTGTTGGAGCAACTATTTCAGGAGACCATTCTGCAACGGTTTATATTGTAGATAATGACAAGCCGGCTCCGGTTCCTTCCCAACAGATCCAACTGAATTATCTTCTAAGTTTTGATCCTTCAGGAAATAATAACAGTTCAACAGAAATTGTAGTTCATGATCCGTCCACACAACGTTTATTCACAATCAGCTCGATCACGGATGTATTTGATATTATTGATTTCAGTAATCCTTCAATACCTTCAGTCATAAAAACAGTGAATATGGCTCCTTATGGCGGTATCACAAGTATCGCTGTGAAAAACGGAATCATTGCTGCTGCATCTCCTAATACTGATCCTCAGCAAAATGGATCTGTAGTATTTTTTGACATCAACGGAAATTTCCTGAAGCAGGTAATTGTGGGAGCTTTGCCAGACATGGTAACATTCTCTCCTGATGGAACAAAAGTAGTTACAGCCAATGAAGGTGAACCTAATGATGCTTATACAGTAGATCCTGAAGGAACCATCAGTATTATAGATATTTCCGGAGGTGTTGGAAATCTTACCCAAAATAATGTAACGACTCTTAATTTCAATAGTTTTGATTCTCAGGTAGCTGCATTAACAGCTACCGGTTTAAGAAAAGTAAGAACGAATAATACCCTTTCTCAGGATCTGGAACCGGAATATGTGACCATCAGTGCCGACAGTCAGAAAGCATGGGTAACGCTTCAGGAGAACAACGCCATTGCTGAGATTAACCTGGCAACCAAAACGATCACAGGAATCTGGGGATTGGGCAAAAAAGACATGAATCTTCCAGGTAACGGATTTGATGCTTCTGACAATAATGGTGAGGTTCTAATCGCCAACTGGCCGGTAAAAGCGTATTATGTACCGGATGCCGTACAAAATTATAAGGTAGGAAACACCAACTATATCGTAACGGCTAATGAAGGTGACGAAAAAGATCTATCAGGATATAGTGAAAGAACGACTGTGGGAGCAAATACTTATATTTTAGATCCTGTATTGTTCCCGAATGCCAATATTCTAAAAGCTTCCTATAACCTTGGAAGATTCAGGGTTTCATCTGCTACAGGAAATACGGATGGAGATTCGGAGTTTGAAGAAATGGCAGCTTTAGGAGCCCGTTCGTTCTCTATTTTCAATGCAGACACTAAACAGATTGTATATGACAGCGGAGATCAGTTTGAAAGATATATTTCAGCTTATCACCCTTTGATTTTCAATGCCGATAATGAATCCAACGGTACTAAAAACAGAAGCCGTGCTAAAGGTCCTGAGCCGGAAGGAGTAGCATTAGGAAAGATCAATGGGCAGACGTATGCTTTCATCACGCTGGAAAGAACCGGAGGTGTTATGGTTTATAATATTACGGATCCTGATAACCCTACGTTTACAGATTACAAACATTCCCGTTCTACTTCAGCATACGGAGGAGACAATGGTCCGGAAGGAATCATTTACATTGCTCCTGAAAATACGACAACCAATAAAGGCTACGTGATTATCGCCAATGAAATCAGCGGAACTCTATCCATGTATGAAGTCGCTACACCAGCTACGCTTGGAACAGGTGAAATAAAAACTGAGCAGGCGACCTTTACTATATTCCCAAATCCTGTCAACAAAGGAAATACGCTTTATTTCAACAGAAAACAGGATTACGAATTGTACGATATGTCCGGAAAATTGATCGGAAAGGAAAAGAATGCTTTAACAATCAATACTTCTACTCTTTCTACAGGAGTTTATCTGGTAAAAACGTCAGAGGGACAGATCAGGAGAGTCATTATAAAGTAAACATATATTACAGTATACCATTCTATTTGAAGCTTCGGATTTTCCGGAGCTTTTTTATTTACGAATAAAAATGATTAGTTTTAAACTTTTATAACCTCAATGAAAACACAATTAGAAAATATTATTCAGCAAGTCTGGCATAAAGAAAAACGAAATCTTTTTACTTTTCTTACCGGTGCAGGAATCTCATCAGACAGCGGCATTCCTACCTATCGTGGAATAGATGGAATCTGGGTAAAAGGAACCCAGTTTCACAAACCTGAAGAATTCGGGACTTTACGTTATTTCAAACAACATCCGGAAGAAGTTCTGCAATATTCTCTTTTCAGAAAAAAAATGTTTGAAAATGCTTCCCCCAACGAAAGTCATTTTGAACTGGTAGCTATTGAAAACCAGCTTCAGGACAGATTTCATCTGATTACCCAGAATATCGACAACCTTCATCGTCGTTCCGGAAGCGAAAGAATCTATGAAATTCATGGGAACAACCGGGAAATCAAATGTTCAAACGGATGTAAAGAGATTCTTAATTTACCATTGGAAATAAATGGAAAAGATCTGGATGAAGACCTCACTGCGAAAGATAAGGAACTTTTGACCTGTGCTCATTGCGGACATTGGATGCGTCCGAATATTTTATGGTTTGATGAATATTATGATGAAAAAACCAATAAGAAATTCAGTGCCCTTAAAATTGCGAAAAACAGTGGTATTCTCTTTATTGTTGGTACTTCCGGAGCAACAAGCCTTCCTATTGCCATTGCCGAAACAGCACTCAAATATGGAGCCTTCATCGTAGATATCAATACAGAAGATAATCATTTTACGGATCTGATCAGAAATAAAAAGAATGCTTTAATCATCCGGGAAAAATCTACCGAAATATTAAACGTGATTAAGGAGATTATTACAAAAACAGTTTCCTAAATCAATCTCATTATTTAAGATGATTTAACTTTTAAAATTCTTAAAAAAAGCATTTTATATCTATATTTATCCTGAACAAAAACCCAATTCACAATGAAAAATATTAAAACTGCAGGAATTCTTGTAATCCTGTTACTAGGAACAGGAACTGCTTTCTCACAATCCAGAAAAACAGAATCTACCAAAGGCGTAGAAAAAACAGAAGGTAATAAAGTGGTACATGTAGAAGGTGTAGGACATACACTCAATTATACTCTCAGCGGAGGTGTTGTTGAGGTAGAAGGCGGTGATAACAAGCTTACGGTAAAAGGGAGTGCAAAAAAAATTACAGTCTCCGGAACAGGTAATATCGTATACATTGATAAAGTGGACAAAATATCCATGGAAGGTGGTGATAACACCGTTTACTACAGGACTTCAGGAACAAAATCCGGAAAACCAGATGTTTCTATTGAAGGAGTAGGAAACAAAGTTGTAAAACAATAAAAATATTTTTAGAAGACGAATTGCATGTTTGGATTTGCATTAGATGCAGGAGATGATCCTAAAATTATTACACTTATAGAAGAGGTAAAAAATATTGAAGGATCTAATCCTATTACTTATAAAAAAATAAGGTTGGTTCATGTTCATAACATTCCCAGCCTTATTTATGCTATAAAAAAAGCCACTAAAATTTATCAGAATAATGGTTTCATTTACAACCTTAATCAGGAAAACAATATTATAACAGGTACTTTTATCAGCAATATAAAAATAAGCAAATCCAAAAAAAATATTATTCTAACGGGTTTTGCATGGACCAACCCTAAAGGATATCAAAAAGCCATGGATATGAAACTCAAGAATGAAATGAGTGAAAAAAATATCTGGAAAAGCTTTAGAAAAGACGAACTTCAGGGATGGCTTGTGTATGCTTTACACTCTTGTAAACCTGAAATAATCAGAGAGGATGTTAAGATTCAGATTGATGGAAACGAATTTCACAGCTTAGACGGTTTTTTCTGTACATTGGGTGAGGAAATACATGGAGTTTCAGGATATTTCGGACGTAACATATATTCTCTGGATGACTGCCTGCGTGGAGATTTTGGAATAAAGTCCTTCTCAGAACTGAATTGGCGTAATCATAAAAGGAGTAAAAAATTACTGAAAACAAAGTTTAAACAAATCGTTGAGATTTTTGAAGATCATAATATCAAAGTTCTCCTGAACTGATTTTATCATCGGAAACCTGACGGGTTTTAAAAACCCGTCAGGTTTGGTCACTAAGCTTAATCAAACTTCTTGTTATTAATACAAATAAAAAGACAGGCTTTTTTAAAGGCCTGTCTTTTAAAAATATCTCAGATATAATTGTACACCGGGTCATTAAACTCACAAATTTTCGAAACAATTTGGGGATTTACATCTTGCTCATTATTAAGAAAATCATGCTTACAAAAAATCATATTTGTGATCTTTTCCAAATAAAAATTTCAACCTAATTTATCATATTATCTGTATCTTTGTATAATAATTACACATTTGACAGTAAAATCATTTTACGGTTAAAAAAACACAAACCCAGAGAAATCATGAAAAAAGTACTATTACTCTCATTAAGCTTATCCTTTAGCCTATGCTTTTCCCAAGTAGGAATCAATACAAACTCTCCCACTGCAACTCTTGATGTTAAAGCATTAACGACAGCCACATCTCCTGCTATTGCCGAGGGATTAATTACTCCCCGATTATCAAGAGCTGACCTGATTGCTAAAGATGGGGCCTATAATTCCCCACAAACAGGTACATTAGTGTATGTATTGGATACAACAGGTACCCTTACGGTAAAAACAAACAATGTTACTACGCCCGGTTACTATTATTTTGACGGAACCATCTGGCAAAAAGTAATTACATCTGTTCCCAGCGATACCAGTTTATATAATACAGATGGTACGATACAAGCAAACCGTACTGTTGCAATGACTAATAAAACATTATCTTTTACAGCAAGCACGCCCAGTGTTAATCAATTTACTATTGACGGCACTACTTTTTCAGTAGATACGCAGAATGACAGAATTGGAGTTGGAACTTCCACACCTACTACTAAATTGGATATTAATGGTAATCTGAGAATTGGAACTGTTGTGAATTCAAATTCATCAACCAATGTTTCTACCTTAGTAAGAGATAATACTACCGGAGAGGTGAAACTTGCTGTTTCATCTACCGGAAATACTGCGACGATCAATTATATTGTTTATACAATATCCAATGTCCAGGGAGACTGGATTGCTAATTATGACACCAAAATAAGCACTACAGATTATACTGTGACAGTAGTAGGAAATAGTTTTAACAACTCTTTAAATACTAATAATACAGTGACACCTGCTACTTATGCTCCTGCAAATGTGTTTGCTTTTACCGCAGGTGGAACATGGCGTCTAGCAGCTGATTACTTATCCACAGCTCCTCCGGGCGGAATCAATGGAACCTGGACAATCTATTGTCTTGTTATCAATAATAGTATCCTTAAAACGCTTACACCAGTGTCTCAAAACTTAGGTGGAGCCAATAGCGGAGCAGCAGCTTCACCTCCCGCAGGATTATAATTTATATTTATTTCTTGAAAATATAACCAAAAATCTCAAGTATAAATTAATTTATGAAACCTGACGGGTTTTTAAAACCCGTCAGGTTTGGTCACTAAGCTTAACCAAACGTATTGTTATTAAAGCAAATAAAAAGACAGGCCTAAAAAAAAGCCTGTCTTTTTAAAAATATCTCAGATATAATTTTACTCTACGTTGATTACCTTTTCGATTTCCGGAGCATGTTGCTTGATTGTATTTTCAACACCCAGTTTCAAGGTTGAAAAGTTCAATGAACATCCGGAACAGTTACCTAAAAGTTTCACAAACACCTGATTATCTTTCACATCAATAAGCTCAATATCACCACCGTCTTTATTCAAAAACGGTCTGATGCTTTCCAGAGCTTCCATTACTCTTGTTACTGTATCTTCGTGCGTTATGTTTGTTTCCATATTTCTTCAGTTCAATTCGGTTTTTTCAAATTTTATTGAAATTATTATTATTTTGCTTTTGGTGAGCATCCCGCCATTGTGGAAATCTTCACTGCTTCAGTAGGAGGAAGATTTTTATTTCTTTCCACTAAACTTTCTACCATTTTTCTGGCAGTTTCGGTGTAGATATCTGCAATTTTAGATCCTTCCTGAAGTGCTGCCGGTCTTCCGACGTCTCCTGCTTCTCTGATGCTTTGGATCAAAGGAATTTCTCCCAATACCGGAATTCCAAGATCTTCAGCTAAATATTGTGCTCCCTGGTTTCCAAAGATATAATATTTATTGTCAGGAAGTTCTTCCGGTGTAAAATACGCCATATTTTCAATTAATCCAAGAACCGGAATGTTAATACTTTCCATCTGGAACATCGCAATCCCTTTTCTTACATCTGCCAGTGCAACATGCTGAGGTGTACTTACAATCACTGCTCCTGTTACCGGTACTTCCTGGATAATAGATAAGTGAATATCTCCTGTTCCCGGAGGAAGGTCAATTAATAAGAAATCCAGTTCTCCCCATGCAGCATCTCTGATCATCTGGTTCAATGCTTTTGAAGCCATAGGACCTCTCCACACTACAGCCTGATTAGCTCCTGAGAAGTATCCTATTGAAAGCATTTTAACCCCATAATTTTCGATAGGCTTCATCAGATTCTTACCATTTACTTCCACAGAAATTGGCTTTTGCCCCTCTGTATCAAACATGGTAGGAACTGAAGGACCATAGATATCAGCATCCAGTAATCCTACTTTAAATCCCATTTTTGCCAACGTTACTGCCATATTTGCAGAAACAGTAGATTTCCCTACTCCTCCTTTACCGGAAGCAATAGCGATAATATTTTGAATTCCCGGAATTTGTTTTCCTTTGATCTGACTTTGCTGAATTTCACTAGGCTCCGGAGAAACGATTTTAAGTTTTAAATGAATGTCTTCTCCAAACTCACTGGCAAAAGCCTGTTTCATAGCAGCCTCCAGTTTTTTCTTTTCGTGCATTGCAGGCGAATGAGCAGTCATGTCAATATAAACATCGTTACCCATAATCTGAAGATTATTCACCAAATCGTCTACTTCTATTTCTTTAAGGAATTCCTGAACCTTTTCTTTCGTCAACATATAAATATAAATTGTTTACAAATTTACGGATTTTTTCGGTAATTTAGAATCAATAAAATCTATAATATCAGGTGATAAATCAGATCGTTAAAAATTTCTTATTTCTGATTTTTTATCCTGACACCACACCCAACCTCAGAAAGCAATTGATATGAAAACGACTTCCTATCCTTCCAAATACGCACAGCCAAAAGGAATTTTTACCGTCGGAAAAACAAAATTCAAATGGTATGACCTCGCGAGTGATCCTTTGGAAGTTTCACAACAGGACATTGATAATGCCCAATGGTGCATTGAAAATGCTGAAGAAAATTTTAAAAACATCGATGATCTGGGATTTGTCATCATGCATCGCTGTGGAGAAAATTATCTCCTGTTAGTCTGCACATGGCGAAGTGAAAACGAATTATGGGAAAGCGTGTATTATGATGGTTCCGGAAAATTTGAAATATGGGACAGAAACAAAACCCATCTTCCGACTTACTGTGTCTGGGAAATGGGCATTGTCTATCATGAATCTCAGTCCTGGAAAAAATTTATCGGTTCCGGAAGAGAAGAAAAAGACAAAGAGGAATATCTCAATGATTTCTTTGAGGGAGAAGTGTAGAAATTTTCTGTATTGTCATAACCCATGCTGAATTTCCGGTTTCTGACGAAGGAAGAGATTCTTCATTCCACTTCGTTTCAATCAGAATGACATGCATCAAAAAATAATTTAAAGTCAGAGTATTAATTGGCTCTGTTTTTTTCATCAAACCTTACATTACGGTCCGTTCCTTTTACTTTTTTGTTTCCAAAAGTATAGGTTGCAGATACGGTAAGTCTTCTGGCGTCGTAGTAATTATTATAGGAATGCGTTCCTGTGGTATAATAAATTTCTCCCAGACTTTTGCCTTGCTTTAAGATATCTGAAACAAAAATATTCAGCTGAAGGTTCTTTTCCATAAGATTCAGTTTCACCCCTGAGGTAAGATTTCCTGCAAACTTCATATAGGAATTTCCGGAATTGGAAGGCAGACGGAACCAGTAATTCAGAATCAACTGTATTGTTTTACTTGGGTTGAGTGATATATTATTCTGAAAATCGAAATCATAACTGTTTCCTTTTCTGGCAAGAGCATCGGTTGCAAAAACATCCGTATTCATATAAGAATAATTGGCCGAGTAATTGGCTTCCCATTTTTTGAAAAAAGTATCTGAATAGTTAACGGAAACTCCCATGCTGTTCTGGTTGTAATAATTTTCAAAAGTACTTACCCTGTTTTCCCCTTTCAGAGTTGCCAATTGACTAAATGCTTCTACGGTTCTCTGAAAATAAGCTGATGCCGATAATTTTCCTTTATACACATAAGAAAGTTCAAAATTATGATTGATAGAAGGCTTCAGGAAAGGATTTCCTGTAAAATAAGAATTGATATTGGTATACCATCGGTAGGGATTGATCGCGCGGAATCCCGGTCTGTTGATTCTTTTGGAATAATTCAGGTTGAAAGTATGATTTTCATTACTTTTATAGCTGATATAGGCCGTTGGAAAAAATTTGCCGTAAGAATTTTCAGTCTGCTGTCCGGAAGTTAAAGAATTTCCGTTCACCACAGAATATTCGTAGCGTAAACCTGCTTTTGCAGACCATTTTTCGTTGAATGATCTTTCAAAACTGATATAAGCTGCATAATTTTTCTCATTATATTCAAACTCATTGCTTTTCAGAGGATCTGTAATATATTGTCCGTTCGTTAAGTTCTGATAAAATATACTGGAATTATTATCAAAATTCGTGAATTTCACCCCTGCTTCTGTCTTTGCAAACTGATAAGGCAATGTAAGATCTGCCTGCCCGGAATAAATTTTATAATCTACCATTGATGGCGATTTGATGACATACTGGTCTCCTGAGCTTTCTGTAGTGGTAAAATCAATCGTTGTTTCCGGAGTATTGGAAAAATAATTTCCTGTGATACTCAGCTTATTATCCTGTTTCCCGAATTTCAGATCATAATAAGCACTGGCCGTATGTTGTCTTCCTGTAGCTCTATGCTCCGCATCGGTGAGAAGTGTATTGGTATAAATTCCATTCTGGAAATAGTTTGAAGTATTCCTGATATCCATATTGGAATGTCCGAATCCGAAATCATAAATAAACCCGATATTGGACTTCTTGCTCAACTGATAATCCAGACTTACATTGGCGCCAAGCCCATCCCCGAAATCTCTTCTGTTATCATTGCTTTTAAGACCGTCTGCTCCTTCTATCCAATAGTTTTCGTAGGAATGTTTTTCATTTTTATTCTGTCTTAACTTTAATGAAGTACGCAGCTTTTCATTCTGATAATTCAATGTTACACTGTTTGAATTTCCCGTATACGTCTGCTGCTGAAGACTGGATGTTAAACTTCCACTCCATCCCAGATTCTGGTTTTTCTTTAAAACAATATTGATCAATCCACTATTTCCCTGCGCTTCATATTTGGCAGGAGGTGCTGTAATGACTTCAATTTTTTCTATATTTTCGGATCTGAGACTTTTCAGATAGGTAACCAGTTCTGCATCTGACAAATTCAGAATTCTATCGTTGATCATTACTGCCACTCCACTTTTCCCAACAATGGAAACGCCTGTATTATCATCTACTTTTACCAAAGGAGTTGTCGCAAGAGCATCCACAGCATCCATCCCCTGTGAGGCAACAGAATTGGAAACATTAAATACGAGTCTGTCTGCTTTTCTTTCAATCAGCTTTTTTCTGGCGGTAAGCGTTACCCCTTCGATTTGTCTTTCATTCTTTTTTTCAATAAAAAAGTCCTGTTTCACTGTTCCGTTAACAGCAATATCTTTATTGGATATTTCAATACCATCCTGGATAAGTCTGATATTATAGTTTCCGTTTTCTAAAAGTTTCAGGGAGTAATTTCCTTTTTCATCCGAAATAGCAGTCTGTTGCTTCTGATTTTTTACTGCAACCACTTCAACGTAAGGAACAGCATTTCCGGTTTGGGTGATCTTCCCGGTTATACTTTGGGCAAATGCAGCTACGGGCAACAGCATGATTACGGCTAGAACTATCTTCTTCATGAATTATATCGTTTTTAATAAGACAAACCGTAATCGACTTTTATTACATCACTTTTCCTGTTTTTCAATATCTTCGTTCTTTAAAATCAAAACATGAAAAAAGGGCTTATTATATTTTCCATCTGTATTACTCAGATCATTTCTGCACAGAATTATTCTCAATATGTCAATCCAATGATAGGAACCGGAGGCCATGGCCACACTTTTCCGGGGGCAATTGTCCCTTTTGGAATGGTACAGCTTTCTCCAGATACCAGAATTGACGGAAGCTGGGACGGATGCAGCGGATACCATTATTCAGATTCTGTGATCTATGGCTTTTCTCATACCCACCTGAATGGAACGGGAGTTTCAGATTACGGAGACATTATGCTGATGCCGACTATGGGAAATCCAAGCCTGAATAGCAAAGATTATTCATCAAAATTTTCGCATAAAAATGAAAAAGCAACAGCCGGTTTCTATGCTGTCAAATTAGATAAAAATAATATTGATGTTCGTCTTACAACGACCAAAAGAGTCGGTTATCACGAATACACCTTCAACAATGCAGGAAATGCCAATATCATTTTAGACCTCAACCACAGAGATAAGCTTCTGGAGGGTGAAGTAAAAATTATTGATGATAAAACGATTGAAGTTTTCAGAAGAAGTGAGGCTTGGGCTACCAACCAGTACATCTACGCGAGAATTGAGTTTTCAAAACCTATGGAAATTTCAAAAAAAGAGGTCAACGGAAAACAGGAAAACAATCTTTTTACGGGGACAAAACTTGCACTGGCATTTTCAGCTAACGTTAAAAAAGGAGAAAAGATCAATGTAAAGGTTTCTATTTCTCCTACTGGCTATGAAGGAGCAGGAAAAAATATGCTGGCAGAAGGACAATCAAAGGATTTTGAAGCAGTAAAAAAACAGGCCGAAACGAATTGGGATAAAGAACTTTCCAAAATTGAGGTGAAATCTGATGATAAAAACAAATTAGCCGTTTTTTATACCGCTCTTTATCATGTTTTCACACAACCCAACATCAATATGGATGTTGACGGAAAATACAGAGGCAGAGACAATAAGCTGTATACTGCCAATGGTTTTGATTATTACACCGTATTCTCACTTTGGGATACCTTCAGAGGTGCTCATCCGCTGATGACTTTAATTGATAGAAAAAGAACAGCCGATTTTATCAATACTTTCATTAAACAATATGAACAGGGAGGAAAACTTCCGGTATGGGAACTGGCTTCCAATGAAACGGAATGTATGATTGGCTACCACTCTGTTTCTGTGATTGCAGATGCTATGGCTAAGGGAATTCAGGGGTTTGATTACGAAAAGGCATTTCAGGCGGCAAAAGGTTCTGCCATGCAGGACATTTTTGGATTGAATGCCTACAAACAGAATAATTATATCAGCATAGACGACGAGCACGAAAGTGTTTCAAAAACCGTAGAATATGCCTATGACGACTGGTGTATTGCTCAGATGGCCAAAATTTTAGGCAAAAAAGAAGAGTATCAGTATTTCATGAAACGTTCTCAGAACTGGAAAAACCTTTACAATCCTAAATCAGGCTTTATGCAGCCGAGAAAAAACGGAAACTGGTATGAACCTTTTGATCCGAGAGAAGTCAATAACAATTATACGGAAGGAAACTCATGGCATTATTCTTATTCTGTACAGCAGGATATTCCGGGGCTTATTGCAGCGCATGGCGGGAAAGAAAAATTTGAACAGTTCATTGATGCTATTTTTACAGCACCTGATAAAACAACAGGAAGAGAACAAGTGGATATCACAGGATTGATGGGACAATACGCTCAAGGGAATGAACCCAGTCATCACATTGCTTATTTATACAATTTCGTAGATAAGCCTGAAAAAACAGATGCCAAAATCAAATACATCCTTGATAACTTCTATAAAAACACGCCTGACGGATTGATCGGAAATGAAGACTGCGGCCAGATGAGTGCATGGTATGTTTTAAGCTCCATGGGAATTTATTCTGTCACTCCGGGATTACCGGAATGGGAAACAACAACGCCTTATTTTGATGAAATTAAAATTCATCTTGAAGACGGTACTACAAGAACAATTACCAAAACTACCGGCAGAGCTGAACTTAAAAAACTGGGGTTCGAAAATGTAAAACCTGTTAAAGATTTTAAATATGCTGAACAAACCGCTTCACCAGTAATTGCTGCTGACAGAATCTTTGATTTTTCTACCAAAGTAGAAATCACACCATTGCATCCGAATGACAAAGTGTACTACATGACGATGGATGACAGTGACAGCAATAAAAGAAAGACGTTCTCTACTTATAAAGGACCATTCTCCATCACCAAAACCACTCAGGTAATGGCTTATGCTGAAAGAAACGGAGAAAAGAGTTCTGTAACCACTGCTCATTTCAACAGAAGACCTAATTATTGGGATATTAATATTCTGTCAAAAGTAACTCCACAGTACAGTGCTACCGGAAACCTGGCTCTTATTGACGGAATCAGAGGAGATGTGAACTGGAGAAAAGGGGAATGGCACGGATATCAGGGACAAAATTTTGAAGCAGTCATTGATTTTAAATCCCCTAAGAACATAAAATCATTATCTTCCACTTACCTTCAGGACAGCAGAGCCTGGATTCTGATGCCTAAAAAAGTAGAATATTATGCCTCCATGAACGGAAAAGATTTTGTCCTTCTGAAAACGGTTGACAATACTATTGATCCTAAGGATGAAAAAGTACAGATCAAAGACTTTTCAACAGAAATTCTTCCTACCGAAGCCCGATATATTAAAGTAAAAGCTTATTATTTCGGAAAACTTCCGGAATGGCATCAGGGAGCGGGCGGTGATGCTTATGTCTTTATTGATGAGATTGCTGTGAAGTAAAAAAACAAAAACAACACCTATGAAAAAATTATCATTACTACTCTTTTTACTTTTAAGTATTATAAAAGTTTCAGCCTGCTCATGTGTATATGAAACCTTAGCACACAATTATCAAAATTCTGAATTTGTAGGTATTATCAAAATTTTGAAAGTATATGACGAAAATACTGAGCAAAGATCCTATAAAGCAGATATTGAAATTGAAAAAGTATATAAGGGAGCTAAAACATTCAAAACAATGAATGTGAGAGGACTCATTGGAAATTCCTATTCCGGAGCTTGTGAAATTGATGTCCTGGTCAATGAAAGATATCTGATCTTTTTAAACCAATACAATAACACCTATTCCATTTCATCCTGTACTCCAAAATCAAAACTGAAAAATAAACCAACAAAAGATGAAAAATCGTGGCTTAAAAATCTGGAAAAAGCCTTTACTTATTTAAATAATAATACATTCAGGTTTATAGGCTTACAATTTACCCGTTGCTATGATGAAACTCAAACCGAATATAGATCTGATTTATCAAAGATCAGTGGATTCAAGCCTAAGCAGTCTTTTGCTATCTATAAAGTAAAAATAGATGATACATCAAAAATTCAGGAAATTACTCCTGTTACAACTTTTGGAAGTAAGGATAATATGATCGAAAATATACTGAAAACAAAGATGAAAGTCTCCACACCGACATCTTTCTGGGATTCCAACCCTAAAGAAGGCCTGCTATTTCTCTCCTATCATAAAGAAAATATAGACAAGCCGTATGGTGAAATCATCTCCTGTGATTAATACTAAAATAAACCCTTCTTCAGAATTTTGAAGAAGGGTTTATTTTTCAATTCATTCTTTCCGACCATTGCAGGACTTCCGGAAGTTCGATATCAGAAAATTCGATGTGGATGACTCTTCTTTTCTTTCCGTTTGTTGTTCTGTTTGAGCCGTGAAGCGTTAAAGGTTTCATCAGCATAATTCCACCTTTTTCTACGTTGCAGATTTTTTCGGTTTCTACAGTCCAGTCGATGGTTTCAGGTCTGTAAATACCTTTTGCATGAGATTTGGGGACTACTTTCAATGCTCCGTTATTTTCATCGGTATCATCAAGATGGATTCTGATAGTGTAGATATTTTCCAAAACATTGAGTGGAGGCTGCACCGCAAACTGATTTTGTTTGGTGGTCCACGGTCCGAAATTTTCCAATTCCAGCTTTTTATCTACAGAAATTGTCAGATCCTGATGATAGGCCACATACCAGTTGGAGGTTTCAGGCTTATCAAAATAGATGCTTTTAACTACAAAATATTTTTCTCCAAAGATTTCCTTTATCACTTTCCTGATGTTTTCATTAAACACAAGGTCTTTGATTTCCGGAACTTCCTTTAAAAACTGTCTGATGGCAAAAAGGTCTTCAGACTTTCTAAAATTTTCTTTTGAAGTGTCTATATTATGCAGAACAACATTAATGTCTTCCTGTTCTTTCTGTGAAAACACATTGTTGATAACAGCAAAGCCATATTCTTCAATATGGCTTTTATGATTTTCTAAGTTGTTTAAACTCATTGATATTTAAATTTTGTCTAATGGTTCAGTTAACTGTCCTTCCCATTTTGAAACCGCTGTCGTTGCCAGCGTATTTCCAAGTACGTTCGTCATACTTCTACCCATATCACAGAAATGGTCAATTGGTAAAATCAAAGCAATACCTTCCGGTGGAATACCAAACATTGAACATGTTGCTACAATAATTACCAGGGAAGCTCTCGGAACTCCGGCAATTCCTTTGGAAGTAAGCATTAATACCAAAAGCATGGTGATCTGCTGCCCCAGAGTCATTTCGATTCCGTAGATCTGAGCAATAAAGATTGAAGCAAATGTCATGTACATCATACTTCCATCCAGGTTGAATGAATATCCTAATGGTAAAATAAAAGATACTACTCTGCTGTTACACCCGAATTTCTCTAATTCTTCCACCAATTTAGGGAATACCGCTTCTGAACTTGTAGTAGAGAAAGCAATCAGCAAAGGTTCTTTAATTCTTTTTAAAAGATCAAAAAGACGGTTTCCTAAGATGAAATACCCTACCAGTAAAAGAACCAGCCAAAGAACTCCTATAGCAAAGAAGAAGTCTCTTAAATAAATAGCATATACTTTAAAAATTTCAAAACCATTGGTGGCCACTACCGCTGCAATAGCTCCCAATACTCCAAGCGGAGCAAACCACATGATGTACCCTACCATTTTAAGAATGGCATGAGCAATAATATCAAATAGCTTCACAACAGGCTTAGCATATTCTTCTCCCAGATTAGCCAAGGCAACACCAAACATCACTGCAAATACAACGATCTGCAATACTTCGTTGGTAGCGAAAGCTTCAAATAAACTTTTAGGAATCATGTGCTTTACAAAGTCTTCCATGGAAAAACTTTTGCTGCTTTTAAGAAGTTCATCAGCAGAAGCGACATCCTGAATCGGTAATTTGGTAACATGTCCCGGTTCCAGCCAGTTAACAAGGATCAACCCGATAAAAAGGGAAATCAGAGAAGCGGAAATAAACCAAAGCATGGCTTTTGTACCTACTCTTCCGATCATTTTAATATCACTCATTTTGGCAATCCCCACTACTAATGTCGTAAAAACCAATGGAGCAATAATCATCTGTACCAATCTGATAAAAACCGTTCCCAACAGTTTTATGTTTTTAGAAAATGGTTCTGCACTATCCGGATAGCTTACGTGTACAATACCTCCAATTCCTACTCCCAGAAGAAGTGCAATGATAATTGCTATAAAAAGTTTATTCTGTCCTTTCATATATATAGTTCAATTTGCGCAAATATAATGGTTTTTCAATTGGCAGAAGATTTTCTTCTATAGAGTTGAATTTTGCGTTAAGTTTTTAATCCCAAAAAATTAAAACCCTGGTTTAGAAAATATTGTAAAAAAATTAAGAAACATTTATTGAATTTTTATTCTTTTGGTACAAATTTTATTATTACATTTGAGTGTATAACAACATTAATAAATATACAATATGAAAAAAACTATTGCAATGGCTGCATTAGCTGTAGCTGTATCTTTCGGTGCTATTTCTTGTAAAAAGAAAGTTTCTGATGCCGACCTTCAGACTCAGGCTACAACTATAGTAACTTCTAATCCCAATGCTTCTGTTGAAGTAAAAGATGGTGTAGCTCACTTAAGCGGTACTTTCGCAGATCAACAGTCTAAAGACGCAATGATTGCACAATTAAAAGCAATCAGCGGAGTAAAAGACGTAATGGATATGTCTACTATAGCTGCTCCTGCACCTGCAGCACCGGTTGAAACGGCATCTGCTGTAGATCCTGCTGTTCAGAAAAAAGTTCAGGATGCAGTAAAAGATTTCCCTTCTGTAAAAGTAGAAGTTGTAAACGGACAGCTTACTCTTACAGGAAATGTTTCTGCCTTACAGGCTAGAAAAATCAAAGAATCTGTAGATGCTTTGAAAATCGGAAAGTATAATAACAACCTAATCGTAAAATAATTTAAGATGAGCCAATTACAAGATAAATATTCAAGCGTAGTTTCAGCGGCTCAGTCTGCTGGGATTTCCAACCTTCAGGTTCAGGAGCAGGATGGAATTCTTTATGTTTCCGGAAATGCTTCCAATACTGCGGCTAAAGATGCTGTATGGAATGCTTTAGGAGCTATTGATTCTACTTATTCTGCTTCAGATATCAATATTGATGTACAGGTTGCAGGTCTGGCTTCAGGTGCTTCTTTAACAGTGGCTACTGAAGAATCTAATCTGAACATCAGACAGGAACCTTCTACTGAAGCTGCCGTTGTAGGTAAAGCTGCGAAAGGTTCTTCTGTGACTCTTATCGAGCAGACTTCTGATGACTGGTGGAAAGTAAAAAATGCTGACGGCCAGGAAGGATATGCTTACTCAAGATATTTAAGAGCATAATTTTTATTAAAAAATAATAAATTTTCACAAAAAAAGCATAGAAACATCCCTGTTTTGGGATGTTTTTATATTTTTACCGCTCTGAAAAAAAAACTAATGAAGAAAACTCTGTTGCTATTGACTTTGATGTTCACTGTCATTATTCTGCACGCCCAAAAGTTACACATTGACGGAAAAATATCCGATTCTGAAAAGAAAGCGATAGAAAATGCCACCGTCTATCTTTTGAAACAAAAAGATTCATCCATTATCAATTATACGGCAACCAATCGGGAAGGAAAATTCTCACTGAAGATTGATGATATGAAAGAACCTTCCATTCTAAAAATTGATGCGGATAAATTAACCTCCTATTCAAAAAAATTTGAGAAAATAGATCAGTCGCTATCTCTGGGAGATATTCAGCTTGAGAAACAAAGTATTGTGAATAAAATTGATGAAGTAAAAATCACAGTTTCTCCGGTAAAAATTAAAAAAGACACTATTGAATTTAGTGCAGCCGCTATCAAAGTAAGGCCCGACAGTAAAATTGAAGAGCTTCTGAAGCAGATTCCCGGGGTAGAAATCAGCAATGAAGGAAAGATTACTGTGAATGGAAAAGAGGTGGACCAAATCATGATCAATGGAAAACCTTTCTTTGATAAAGATGGTAAAATTGCCCTGCAGAATTTACCCGCAGATATCATCAAGAATATTCAGTTTACCACCACTAAAACAAAGGAAGAAGAACTCAGCGGAAAAACAGCCAAATCTCAAAATACTACGATCAACTTTAATATTGATGAAAAGAAAAACAAAGGTTTGCTGACCAGACTTACGTTCGGCTATGGATCAGATAAGCGGTATGAAGCAAGCGGACTGGCAAGTTATTTTAAAGGGGATACAAAAATAAGTTTATTGGCTTCTTCCAATAACATCAATTCTCAGGGGTTTTCCAGAGATGAGGTGTTTGATAGTATGGGAAATGGCCGGAATGCCTGGATGATGCAGGGAGGATCCGTCTCAACGGTAGGAAATGTGACTTACTATAACCAGGGAGGTGGTACGAAAGGAATTCAAAGGTCTACAACCATTGGGTTAAATTACAGTGACAAGCTGGGAAAAGATGCTGATCTGGATTCCTTCAGTCTGATGCATTCCGACTCTAATATAGAAACAAGGTCTAAAGTTTCAAGATCTACCCTTCTCCCTACTTACACGCTTCAGACCAATTCTGAAAGCAACGGAGAAAATGAATCCAAACAATACAGCTTTGATACTTCGGCTAAAATCAAACTGGATTCTATGACCAGTATCTATCTTTCTCCGAGGCTTACGAAAAACAGCAGCTTCAGTTTCAATAATTCAAGATCTTCTTCTTTAAGGAATGGCAGCCTTCTGAATGAAAGTAATGCGTATTCAAGTAATGATTCGGAAAGCAACTCATTTAATCCATACCTCTATTTTTCAAGAAAATTCAAGAAAAAAGGCCGTTCGATTTCTGCCAATATGAACAGTTCTATTTCTGAATCTAAAAGAGATAACCTGAACCAATCTCAAAATACGTTCTACCAAACTAATGGAACCACAACAGACAACAGGGATCAGCTAGCCAAAAATAAAAATCAGAACAGCAGTTTTAATTTTACTGCCGGATATACAGAGCCCGTTTCCGATTCTTCAAGTGTAAGTTTTGAAGTGAAATATGAAACCCGATCTTCCAGAGATCTGAGGAATGTAAACGATTTTGATAATACGACAGGAGATTACACTAAATTCAACCAGCTTTTATCCAACAATATGAAGCAAAGAATCAATCAGATCTCTCCTGAGTTGACTTACCAGATTAGCAAAAAGAAACTGAATTTCTGGGCTTCCATGAATCTTGACATTTCGGATATGAAAGTAAATTCTATTTATAACGGCCAGCAATATGATCTGCAGAAGAATTTTGTACTGCCCCAATATAATGTGAACCTTTATTATCAACTGTCAGAAGGAAAAACTTTAAGCTTTTACAACTATTCCAACTTCACCATTCCCACCGCAGAACAACTGACTCCGTATAAAGATGAATCAAACCCCTTGATTACCTTTCAGGGAAACCCGGATTTGAAAAACACCTGGACCAACAATCTTTATGTGTATTTCAATAATTATAATAAAGTGAAAGAGTTAAGCTACTATTTCAATATTGGCTTTACGTACAGAAATAATGATATTATCAATTTTTCCACCTATGATAATGCAGGAAAACAGGTAATCACTTATGACAACGTAAGCGGAAATAAAAGCATCAATGGTGGCGGAGGTTTAAGTAAAGTATTGAAATGGAAAAATAATAAACTTATTATCAATCCAAGATTCACCATGAATTATGCTTACAATAATGGTTTTATAGACGGACAATCTTTTACCAGCAATTCTTATAATCTAAACCCAGGTCTTAATCTTACCTATGAAATCAAGGATAAAATGACCATCAAACCTTCTTACAGACTTGGATACAGTTTCTCCAATTATACCAATTATAATGTAACGAATGTAAATACAGCGAATCAGTCATTAAAACTTGAACTGACCAATTATATGCTTAAAGGCAGATTGGTGTTTGGAAACGATTTTGAATATAATACCAATTCGAATATTGCTCCAGGCTTTAAAAAGGATTTTTACTTCTGGAATACCAGCCTTGGATATTCATTCTATAAAAAACAGTTCACAGCAAAAGTAAAGGTTTATGACGTTTTAAATCAGAATCAAAGCGTGAGAAGAACCATCACCGATTCTTATTTTGAAGACCGTGAAGACCTCATCCTGAAACGATACATTATGTTCTCCATCAGTATGAAACTGAATAAATTTGCAGGTAAAAAGATGCAGTAAAACAACACCATACTTTTATATATATTTTTGATAATGGCCGGATCTTTCCGGCTATTTCTATAAATAACCTGAAATTCATCCCTAAACACCATTACAACTGAAGACGTAATATTCCCCTCCTCCGGAGGGGTGGCGAAAATTCAAAGAATTTTTGACGGGGTGGTTTACCATGAAATATTATCTTATTCATCCAGATAGATACTGACAACAACAACCTTTTAAACAAGATTTATTAATAAACCTGTTTTTATTTTTAAATTAGCGGTAAATTTTTTTTATGAAAATCCATATTTCAATATTATGTATTCTTTTTTTCATTCTTGGAAAAGCTCAGAAAACGGAACAGAAAGATAGTTTCGTTAAAGATAATTTCACCAAGAAAGAATTTTATATTCCCATGCGCGATGGAGTGAAACTTTTCACAGCGGTGTATATTCCGAAAGATATCTCGAACAAGAACAAATATCCCTTCCTTATGCAGAGAACCTGCTACAGCATTGCTCCTTACGGAGAGAGTGAATATAAAACAAAGGTAGGTCCCAACACTTACCTTATGAAAGACAAGTATATTTTCGTGTATCAGGATGTGCGCGGAAGATATATGAGTGAAGGTACTTTTACCAATATGACTCCGCAGGTGGAACGCAAAACCAAAAAAGATGTTGACGAAAGTACAGATACTTATGATACCATCGAATGGCTTTTGAAAAATGTGAAAGATAACAATGGTAAAGTCGGCCAATTCGGAACATCATACCCAGGATTCTATACTGCTGTAGGAACTTTGTCACAACATCCTGCTTTGGTAGCTTCTTCACCACAGGCACCTATTTCTGATTTCTGGAATGACGACTTCCTTCACAACGGAAGATTTATGTTGGGCTATTTCAGAACATTTCCTGTTTTTGGGGTTCAGAAAACACAACCGGAAAAGCAGGCTTGGTATATGGATTCTTTCATCAAGCAGACTTCAGAAGATGGTTTGAAATTCTACAGAGACTTGGGAACACTGAAAGATGCCTATGAAAAATATTACAAGAATAATTTCTTCATGACAGAAATTATGAATCATACCAACTACGATGAATTCTGGCAGAAAAGAGGGCTTCTTCCTCACTTAAAAAATATCAACCACGCTGTAATGACTGTTGGCGGATGGTTTGATGCAGAAGATCTTTCAGGACCATTGAATATTTATAAAACCATCGAAAAAACAAGCCCTAAAGCCAAAAATACAATCGTAATGGGACCTTTCTCGCATGGCGGCTGGTCTCAGGAGCAGGGAAAACATTTTCACAGCGAAACGTATTTTGGAGATAGTATTGCCACTTACTACCAAAAAAATATTGAAACCAGATTCTTTAATCATTATCTGAAAGGGAATACCAAAGAAGACGCAGGGCTTCCTGAAGCATTAATGTATGACACCGGAGCTAAAGAATGGAAGGAATTTGCTTCTTACCCACCGAAAAATGCACAGAAAGTGAATTTCTATCTGGCTGATAAAACCTTGAAAAAATCATCAGGACAAGGCTATTCTGAATATTACAGTGATCCTAACAATCCTGTTTTAAGCTCAGATCATTTAAAAGATTTCAACGGTTTCACACCAAAAAATTATATGTCGGAAGACCAGAGATTTTCTGTCGGAAGACCTGATGTATTAACGTTTACTACCGATGTATTGACTGATGATATTACATTTGCCGGAGAGATCATGGCGAAACTGAATATTGCTTCTACTTCTACAGATGCCGATTTTGCGGTAAAATTAATTGATGTTTACCCTGAAGATTTTAAACCTGCAGAAAAGAAAGACGGAGTGATCTATGGCAACTACCACCAGATGGTAAGAAGTGAGATTATGCCTGCAAGATTCAGAAATACCAAAGAAAAGGGAGAAGCTTTGGTTCCTAACCAGAAGACCGCTGTTAATTTCAGACTTCAGGATGTGGTTCATACGTTCAAAAAAGGACACAAAATCCAGATTCAGATCAGCAGCACATGGTTCCCGCTTTTCGCAATCAATCCGCAGAAATTTATGGATAATCCGAATTTTGCCAATAAAGAGGATTACACCAAGGCATTTATTAAAGTATATGATGACAGCTCTATTGAAGCTGAAATTTTAAAATAAATTGAAAAAGCTGTTCGTTTGAACAGCTTTTTATTTTTGAATAATACAGTTTATTTTTTAGGTTTTGGCTAAAGCCAGATGAATGTTGATTTATTTGATAAGTGGGCTAAAGCCCACTTCTATTGATGGAGATGATAAGCTTATTCTTCAATGGTTCTGAAGGTCAGGTTGACTCTTGAAGTTTTTACTTTTGTTGTAGGCGGAAGCCTGTGAAGCCAGTTATCCTGAGTAGTTCCTTTCATAATTAATAAGCTTCCGTTTTCAAGAAATATTTCTACTTTTTCTTTGGTTGTTTTATGTTTGAATAAAAATTTCCTTTCCGCCCCAAAGGTTAAAGAAGCAATAGCTCCATGTTTCTTCAGATCTGTTTCCCCATCGCTGTGGTAAGCCATGCCTTCGCTCCCGTCGTGATATAAATTGAGCAGACATGAATTGTAGGTTTCGCCCGAAACTTCTTCACATTTTTTCTTCAGCTCCAATAATTCGGGAGTCCAGAATTGGGCATATTTTGTTCTTTTCGAATAGGTATATTCAAAAGCTTTTTCTCCAAACCAGGCTACTTTCCTTTTGGTTAAAATCAGTTTTCCAAAGATCAGTGCTTCATCATTTTCCCATGGAATCTGGTTGAGCAGATAATCATAGTAAAAATCTGATTGTTCTTTTGAGAAAATCTTGCCGTAGTAGTGAACGGTTCCGTCGTGTGGAAGGATATTGAGTGGATAATCTGATATTTCTTCGAAGAGGCTCATCATCGTTTTTAATTTTTTTTCATTAAACACAAATTACACTAATATTTTTCACAAATGACACGAATTTTTGCATCAATAGAAACGGACTTTAGCCAAAACTTAAATTTAATATTTTTCAACCACAAAAGTCACAAAAAGATTCTTTCATTAAACACAAATGGCACCAATGTTTTTCACTAATGACACGAATTTTCACATCAATAGAAACGGACAATAATCCTGAGCTTAGACGAAGGAAGCCCATTTAACAAAAAATAATCTAATCCATTGGCTTTAGCCAAAACTTAATAATTGTAGATTCCTTTTGTGCTAAAATATTTTACGAGTAAATATGTGAGCCTTCCCAACCTACAATCAACTGTTTCCTATCACTTCCCCATCTGTAGCCACCGAGATGCCCTGTAGACTGAATCACGCGGTGACATGGAATAAGAAAGGCAACCGGATTACTTCCAATAGCAGTTCCAACAGCTCTGGAAGCTTTAGGATTTCCAATTTTTTCTGCCAGGCTGCCATATGTAGACAGTTTTCCCATCGGAATGGTCAACAGACTTTCCCATACTTTCAACTGAAAATCGGTTCCTTTTAAGTGTAATTTTATTGTGTTGAGTTTTGTCCAGTCTTTATCAAATATGGACAATGCATTCTTTTGAAGAGCATCCTGTTTTTCAATAAAAGAAGCATTAGGGAACTTTTGTTTCAGCTCCCCAAATGCTTTTTGTTTATCGTCTTCAAAAGCCATATAGCAGATTCCTTTTTCTGTAGAAGCTACTAAGATATTTCCGAAAGGGCTTTCGGAAAAACTGTAGTGAATACTGAGGCTTTTTCCTCCGTTTTTATATTCTGCCGGAGACATTCCTTCAATCTTTACAAACAGATCATGAAGCCTGCTTGTACTGGAAAGGCCTGTCTCATAAGCGGTATCAAACAAACTTGCTTTTTCTTCCTTCAATAAATTTTTAGCATGTTCAAGACTGATGAACTGTAAAAATTTTTTCGGACTTGTTCCTGCCCAATCTGTAAAGATCTTCTGAAAATGAGCCGGACTCAAGTGAATATTCTCTGCCACTTCCTCCAAACTTGGCTGAAGCCTGAAATTGCTCTGGATATATTCTATCGCTTTGGCAATTCTGTTATAATCTATCTGACTTTGTGTGGACATCATATTATTGTTTTTACCTCACAAATTTCCAAAGAATATACGGCAGAAAAAATCCGATTCTTGCGAAATATTAGTTGTTGTTATAAATATCGTAGTAAGCAAGCATTTTGTAATATAACTTAGCAGAAAGGAAAGCCGTTGGCTTAGCCATTGGAGAATCCATTAATTCTACAATATCAAATGCTACTACATTACATTTTTCAAATACTTTTCTTAATAATTCCAGCGTTGGATACCATTGTAATCCACCTGGCTCAGGAGTTCCTGTAGAGGGTGCAATAGAAGGGTCAAAAGCATCTAAATCAATAGTGATATACACATTTCCTGATACTTTTTCCAATACATCATTGATCCAGTTTTCGTTGTTTGCGATTTCGTGAGCAAAAAATACTCTTCCTTCCGGTAAATATTCAACTTCTTCAACATCCATAGAACGGATTCCCACCTGTACTAAGTTATGCTTCTGATTCGCCTCAAAAACAGCACAAGCATGGTTGGAAGTAGAACCGTGGAACTCAGGACGTAAATCTGTGTGAGCATCCAACTGCAGAACAGTAAGGTTTTCAAACTTCTCTCCTACCGCACGGATAGAACCGATAGAAACAGAGTGCTCTCCACCGAAAAGAGTGAATAATTTACCCTCATTGTTCAAAAGTTCCTTTGTTTTCTGATAAACTGCTTCTGTCATTGCTTCCGGTGAAGAATTTTCAGAAACTTCTCCTGCTAAGTAAACTCCCTGTAGATAAGGTTCTGTTTGAGTTTCAATATCGTAAAGCTCCATGTTTTCAGAAGCGTTTAAGAATAATTCCGGACCTTTATCAGCTCCTTTACCCCATGTTGAAGTTCCATCGTAAGGAACAGTTACCAACATTACTTTCGAATTCTCTAACGTTGCGTTTTCCTCGGGAATTCCTGCGTATGTTCTCATGCTTTATTTAAAAATTTTAATGTTTTAAAATTGAAATATTGACCACAAAGATACGAAGAGTTTGTGAGTTGGAGCGTAAGAGTGTAGGAGAGTTTATAAGCATCAGACTTTCTCTTTACGACCTTTTATCTGCTACCTGTCACCTGCAACCTATCATCTATTCCCTTTCCACTCTCAACTCAAATAGCTATTTTTGTACAAAACTCATTATATGCCTTTAAAAGCTGTACTTTTCGATATGGATGGTGTCATTGTAGATACGGAACCATTGCATAGAAAAGCTTATTTCAAAACGTTTGATGAATTGGAAATCGCCGTTTCCGAAGAACTGTACACCTCTTTTACCGGAGCATCAACCAAAAGAGTCTCTGAAACTTTGATTAATGAATTTAATTTAAATCAAACTTATGAAGACATTGCAGGAATCAAAAGATCTCATTTCAAAGATTATTTTTATAATGATGATGAGTTTGACTTAATTCCGGGAGTGAGAAAACTGATCGAGCATTATCATGAAAATGGAGTCAAGCTGATTCTGGCTTCTTCTGCAACAATGGTAACCATCAATATGGTTTTTGAAAAATTCGGACTGGAGCAATATTTCAGCGGAAAGATCAGCGGTGCCGATTTAAAAGAATCAAAACCTCATCCTGAAGTTTTCTTACTGGCCGCAGAAATGGCAGGAGAACCTGTTGAAAACTGTATGGTGATTGAGGATTCTACCAACGGAATTCTGGCAGCCCACAGAGCAAAAATTTTCTGTGCCGCATACAGAAGTACTCACTCTAAAAATCAGGATTACACATTGGCAGACACTGTGGTTTCTGATTATGAAGATCTGGAACTGGATAAAATTTCAAAATATTTTTAAATAAAAAAGCTCTCAGATTCTGAGAGCTTTTGTTTTGTATGTACTTTGTCATCTGAACGAAGTGAAGATTCTTAACTTGGCTTAACTCTTAATCAAAAACTTAATGGTTAAATTTTAAAACATTAAGATTCATTCAGTGGTAAAGATGATTAAGATGAGATTGCTTTGTCACTTTCGTTCCTCGCAATGACTCTTATTTATAACCAAGAAGTTTCAATACATCTTCCGGTTCCTGTTTCTCACGGAAAATCTCATATTGCAATTCACCGTTTTCATCTTTCTGAATCAGGACGTGTCTTGGCTGAGGCATCAGACAGTGATGCACTCCACCATATCCTCCGATCGTTTCCTGATACGCTCCTGTATGGAAGAATCCGATGTACAGAGGTTTTGTATCACTGAAGACCGGCAAATAAATAGCGTTGGTATGCTGTTCTGAGTTATAATAATCATCCGAGTCACAAGTCAGTCCTCCAAGGAATACTCTCTCATATGTATCTTCCCAACGGTTAAGCGGAAGCATGATAAAGTGTCTTGAAATAGCCCAGGTATCAGGAAGAGTGGTCATGAAAGAAGAATCAATCATATTCCATTTTTCTCTGTCGTTCTGACGTTTCTGAGAAATGATCTTATAAAGGTTTGCTCCACTTTCCCCTACGGTAAAGCTTCCAAACTCAGTATAAATATTAGGTTCTTCTACACCTTCCTCTTCACAGAATTTCTTGATTTGAGAAACGATTTCTTCCACCATATACTGATAGTCATAATCAAAGTTCAAAGAAGTTTTGATTGGGAAACCACCTCCGATGTTCAATGAGTCCACTTCAGGAGCAATTTTCTTCAAACGTGCGTATACACGAAGACATTTGTACAACTCGTTCCAATAGTAAGAAGTATCTTTAATCCCGGTATTGATGAAGAAGTGAAGCATTTTCAATCTTGCATTCGGGTGTTCAGCAATCTTCTGACTATAGTAAGGAATGATATCTTTATATCCGATTCCTAGTCTTGAGGTATAGAATTCGAACTTCGGTTCTTCCTCTGATGCAATTCTGATTCCGATATTAAAGGTAGAATCGATGCTTTCCGTAAGTTTATCCAACTCTCTGTAGTTGTCAAGAATCGGAGTAATATTTTCAAAACCGCTGTTGATCATATCTGAAATTTTTGTCAGATAATCATCCGTTTTGAAACCATTACAGATTACTTCAATGTTTTTATCTACCTTCTCTTTTTCGTAAAGAGATTTTACAATATCCATGTCGTAAGCAGACGATGTTTCTATTGAAATATCATTCTTTAAAGCTTCTTCCAATACGAAATTGAAATGACTGGATTTTGTGCAATAGCAATAGGTATAATTCTTTTTATATTCGGTTTTCTCAAAAGCTTCTTTAAACCAGCCTTTCGCTTTCTGAATATTTTGAGAAATTCTCGGCAGGTAGCTAATCTTTAGCGGAGTGCCAAATTGTTCAACCACATCCATCAATGGAATATCGTGAAACAACAAATTGTTCTCAGAAACATTAAATTCCTCCGTAGGAAAATATAATGTCTGATCAATAAGTTCCGAGTACTTTATTTTCATTTCTAAACAAGTGAATTAAGAAATGCAAAATTGCTAAAAAAGTTTCATTTTTAGGTGTTAAAATTATTATAATTTTAAATAAACACCCAATATTAAATCTTATAGAAATTTATCCCTGATAATCAATACGTAAACTTTTGAATGTATTCATTTCTTTTGGCGTCTGAAATCCCCAATGCCTGCTGAATATAAGCATCTGTAGAACCATACTTTTTATTGATCTCCCCAAAAGCCGCATCAAGGTATCTTTTTTCTACCCAGCTCAATTTTTCCAGCACCTGTAAATCCATTTTAGGATAGAGAAAATGTAAGGTATTGGCAAGACGTAATCTTTTTTGAACAAGATTTTTTCTGTAATTATTGGATAAAAGATATTCGTTGTAAATAGTCTCTTTATCAAATTTCAGAATGGTAAGAATTAATGCGGTGGTAATTCCGGTTCTGTCTTTTCCTGCGGTACAGTGATAGAGAATCGGATCTTTGGATTCCAGAATTTCTGTAATAATTTTTTTTATCGTTTCCGGGTTTTCTGTCACATACTCACGATAGAAGTCGATCATCCTTTTATCGGCGTCGGAAGCATTCACTTTGCCTTTCAGGACCAGTTTTTTAGCCTGAGCCAACTGATCGCCTTCATCTTCAAACGCTGAATATTTTTTATATACTGTCTCTACAGGCATCTGATCAGGTTTTTCAGCAATTTCTTTTGAATTTCTAAGATCAATAATTTCTTTGATCCCCAGTTTTTCAAAATCGTCAAAAGATTTCTTTTTAAGCTTATGAAGATGGGCACTTCGGTAGAATTTTCCTTCTTTTAAAGTTCTTCCCTCTGCATTTTTGATATTTCCTACCGTACGGAAATTGGTTACTTTCTTGATATGAATTACTTTTTCAGCTTCATTTTTTCCATATTCCGGTGTTTCAAAATGCTGTGTTTTGCATGAGAAAATACAGCATAATGAAATGGTGAAAACTGATATTTTGATTAGTTTATTCAATATTTTTAATAAATTTTGGCTAAAGCCAATGGATTCGTATATTTTTATTAAACGGGCTTCCTTCGTCTAAGCTCAGGATTATTGTCCGTTCCTATTGATTTAAAAATTCGTGCCATTAGTGAAAAACATTAGTGCCATTTGTGTTTAATGACAGTCTTTTTTTTAAATCGGTAAGACCCGCTTCTATTGATATATAATGAGATCCTTTTAATAGATTGTAGGATATTCTATCTCCTTCATTCCTACAAAAAACAAAACATCTCCTGATTCATACTCTATAGAAACCTCATCTTCAACGGCAAAATTCCGGGTTCCGATTCTTGAAGTAATGCTTAGGTTTTCTTTTGTCAAAGGCCAGTTGAGCCCTTTTGTTGTAATATTATTCACTAATGGAAATGGATAAAGAGAGATCATTCTGTTTTTCACTCCTTTCAGTGTAAAATGATTAGCAATAAAATAATACTCTGAAAACTCATCGTAAAATTTAATATTCATTCGATCCTTGAAGCCATAAGTAACGGTAAGATTTCCCAGAAAATGATCCTGTTCGCCTCCACTTCCTCCAAAAACATCGACTTCTGAAAAGCCTCTTTGCATAATGATTTCCAATGCTTTATGAAAATCTGTTTTTTCCTGATCTAACGTAAGGATAAATTTTCCTTCATACAAATCTTCATCTGATCCGCAGTGAGAATCGAAATCACCGGATATAAAATCCAGTTTATTCAAAGGAAATCCCATTCTTTTCAAATAATGGAAAGCCCCGTCTGTACAGGCAATCAAACCATAATTTTCCGGATCGGGTAATGATTTTGGAGCATCACCGTTGATGAAAAGTAATGCTTTATCTCTCATTCGGGTTCCAGTATTCTTCCGGTTCGTTGTTCAGTTTTGAAATATATCTGGCCAATACAAAAAGATAATCTGAAAGCCTGTTTAAATATTTAATCAATTCGGGACGCACTTCTTCTGATTCATTCAGAAATACCAGTGAACGTTCTGCTCTTCTGCAGATGGTTCTTGCTGCGTGTAAAAAAGTTGCCGGTTTTCCTCCACCTGGCAGGATAAAATACTGAAGCGGTTCCAGCTTTTCATCAAAAGTATCCATCCATTGTTCCAGTTCTTCAATTTCTGTTTCTGAAATAATGATCGGAAGACGTGATTTTCCGTTGGCCAGCATCAGCTTATCCACAGGCGTTGCAGCCTCTGAACCTACAGTGAATAAATCAAACTGTATTTTCTTCAGCTGTCTCAGCACTTCTTCATCTTCGATATGACTTTTCGCAATCCCGATGAATGAATTCAACTCGTCTATATTTCCATAACTGTCTACTCTTGCACTGGCTTTGGAAACCCTTGTTCCACCGTATAATGCAGTCTGACCTTTATCTCCTGTCTTTGTATAAATTTTCATAGGACTAAAATACCTTTTTTTATACAATGTAAAAAGTAAAATGTGGTAATAAGTTCCTATTCTATCTGAAAAAAAATTGTCTGACATTAATTAATGCCAGACAATTTTACAAAGGTTGGTTGTCTATCTTTTGAAATTGCTTTCTCGTTGTTAAAGCATAACAGGCAAATTTCAATTCTTTATTGATGAGTTAAAAAGTGTAATTTACATTAAGTTGAAAAGTTGTTCCATTAAAACCAAACTGATTGACCTCCCAAGGGTATTTGAATCTTCCTCCAAGATCTGTTACCACGTCTCCCTTGCTGTCTATTACATCCGGATAAATATTAAATAAATTATTTACAACACCGGAAATTTTAAGGTCGTTCGTGATTTTATAGGTTAAAACAATGTCTGTAACTACTTTACCAGAGAATGTCTGATCTTTGGCAGGATCAGTGGCATGCTGCCATGTAACGGAACCAAAATACGTATTATTTAAGTTAAAATTAAACCTGGTAATGTCATACGAAAGACTCAGAATCGTTTTTGTTTTTGGTCTTGCAGAGATAATCCTGGATTGTTCTTTGCGATCAAAAAAGTTTTCGGAGTAACCATTTTGAGCCAAAATCGGTGGAACAGCAATATTATCTACTATTTTAGTTTCGTTATAATTGAAAGCAGCAATAATTCCCAGTTTTCCTTTCCCAATAGCAGAAGTATAATAATTAGCTACGAAATCTACCCCTTCCGTCACTGTATTTACAGCATTGGTGAAAAACTTCAGCGAGGTTATTTTGTTATTGTTTAATATTACTTCCACAGGATTTGTAAGATCCGGACTTCCCGGAGCACCTGTTTTGTACCCGATATCTCCTGAGAAAAGTACACGGTCTTTAATTTTTATTCTATAATAATCTGCGGTAATAGTAAGGTTTTTAAAAGGTTTCACGGCCAATCCCCCGGTAATATTAAAGGCTTTTTCAGCATTTAATTTAGGAACCCCAAGATCAGATCTTATAATTTGAGAGTCGTTATTAAAAGTACCCTGATTAGCTACCGTATTCCCTGTAATTTTGGTCTGAACATTAGAATAATAAATCTGGTGTAATGAAGGAGCACGGAATCCTGTAGAAACAGATCCACGGAAAACCAATTTATCATCCAGCAATTTATATCTTGCATTTCCTTTCCAGGAAACATTATTTCCGAAATCACTGAAATTTTCATACCGCACCGTTCCTCCCACTAATAAGTTTTTCGTAACATCCCATTCCGCATTGAAATAAGCTCCGATATTCTGGCGGTTTTTATTCACTTCATTTTGAGGCTGCAGTCCCGGAAAAGATTCTGCACCACTTCCTTTATAAGATGCTTCTTCTCCTGCCCTTGCCTGATAATTTTCATTACGCACTTCAGCTCCGGCTCCTAAAACAAGTGCACCAAAATCCCGGCTGATATCTATATTTCCTATAATATTACTGAACTGGTGGCCACCTGCTTTAAAATAAGTTGGTGAATTTACTCCTAAAGAGGTATTAATGGTATTTGCTACAGCATAGTCTACAGCATTAGAACCAAAGGTTGCACTTCCATCAAAACTCCATTTTCCAAACATCCCTTTCCATCCGGAGGTTAAATTATAATCATAAACATCTGTTTTAAATTCCGGTTGAAATCCGTTGTAAGGTTGTCCTTTTGGAGTTAATAAACCAAAATCTGAAGGTACCCAATAAGGTGTTCTGTACAAAGCAAAACTGGTCCCATTTCTGTAAGTTGTCCCCCAAAAAGCATAAAATTTTCCTGTTTCACCTGTTGGCAGCTCAAAATTCACAAACATATTGCCCACTTTGGTCTCCGGCTGCCCTATAATCATTCCTAAACCGGGATTGGCTTGTGTCCAGGCATTATCCACACCAAAAAGTTCATCTTTTGTAACAGAACCTGCGCGGTTCGTTTTATTTTGAGAAGAAAATCCGAAGGTAAGATTCAGACTTCCGGTTTTTGCTACTCTGATTCCCGTATTAAAATCTGCCCCGATATTAAAACCGTCTCCTTTTGAAGTAATACCTGAAAAAACATTGACAGTACTTTTCCCCACACTGTTCTTCAGAATAATATTAATAACTCCGGCAATAGCATCAGAACCGTACTGTGCAGATGCTCCATCCCTCAATACTTCTACGTTTTGCAAAGCTGCTGAAGGAATGCTTTTCAGATCTGTACCTACTTCACCTTTTCCCGGGGTATCATTTACATAAATTAAAGCACTTTGATTTTTTCTTTTACCATTCACCAGCACTAATGTTCTGGAAGGTCCTAACCCTCTTAAATCTGCAGGATCAAAGTGAGCTGTCGCATCAGAAACGGTTTGTTGTGATGAATTGAAAGAGGGAACGGCATACGTTAAAGCTTTATCAAAAGTAACCTGCCCTGTGGATTTTAATTGTACGGCGGAAATATTATCAATAGGAATTGCTGAGGTAATGATGGTTCTTGGCTTTGTTCTACCCGTAGTCACCACCACTTCATCTATTTTATTTTGTTTTATGCTATCCTGAGCATATGCCATTGCACCAGCTCCGCTTAATACTAATGCATAGATTTTTCCATTAAATAAATTATTTTTCATGTCAATTGTTAATTATTCAATAAATCTAATAAAAAAATCAACATTAAACACAAAAACAAAACATATAATAATAATTTGATTCCATATTTGCGAAAATTATACCATTTCATGAAAAATAAGAATTAATACACAAAACGTAAAGTAATTTATTAATAACATAAAAAAAAATAAATCAATAACATCACATTTGTATAAAAAAATCAATTAGTTAAAATCAGAAATAAATATGATTTTATTCGTTCTGAAAGGTAATTTTTAATGGGTTGAGATGGGTTCGCTTATGGTTTGCTATGACTGGAAAATGAATGGGAATAAAAAATGGCCGGGAGAAACCGGCCATATCCAAATTATTTATTTACCTCTACGTATTGTATGATGGTCTGATTTTTTGGGTTGTAGATAATAGTACTACTGGTAGGAAATCTTTTCAGCTTATAATACTGAATATTTTTATCGGATTTAATATCCTCCAGAATGCTGGCATCAAATGTATTGTCAGGAAGGAACTTCGATAGGAAACTTATTTTATCTATGATGTTTTGTCCATCAATCTTTCGGGCCGTTTTATCAGATTTACTTTCATCAGAAGCAGGCTGGCTTTCTAAAAACGGAAGCAATACTGCAATATCAGCTTTATATTTAAAAATATAGCCTTCAGGTCTTCCGGGAATATTGATTTTCTTTCCTTTTTCCTCAGAAACAATGGAAGCTCCGCCACCAGGAAAAACGGTATTGAACTTAACATCTTCGGAATTGGTGATAGAATTGATAGATTCATTCACAGTTTTCTTTACTGTTTCTTCAACAACCTGCTGTGTTTTTTGCTGTACTGTTTCGGTTGTTTTCTGAACAGTCTGATCAATTTTTTCCTCAATCTTATTGCATGATACTAATAAAAAACCGGCAATAACAGGCAAAACATACTTCTTCATAATTCTAATAATAGAGATTCTTTTACTAATATCCTCTTTTCTAACGTAAAAACAGGTCAGGATATTTTAGCAAAGAAAAAAATATTTTTTAAATATGAAAAATCCTGCTGACAAACTGTTGTCATAACCCTCTCTTACCTTTGTATCAACAACAAACAAAAAAACAAAACATTATGACAACTACAGCAACAGCCACTAAACAATTCATGACTTCTGAACAGCTATTAAACGACTGGCAGGGACACAGAAATCTGACAAGAAGAGTGATTGAATCTTTTCCTGAGAAAGAGTTATTCGAATTTTCTGTAGGCGGAATGAGACCATTTGCAAAACTGGCAGTAGAACTGATCAGCATTGGCGGGCCTGCTTTAAAAGGAATTGTGGAAGGAAATATGGAAGCGTACAGTGAAGAAGCCTTCAATCCGACAACTAAGGAAGAAATTCTGAAGAAATGGGATGAAGAAACAGAAGTAATCAACCATTATTTCAATCAGATTTCTGAGGAGCGTTTCCAGGAGACTTTCAATTTATTCGGACAATATGAATTTCCGGTATACCAGAACATTCTTTATTTTGTAGATAATGAAGTTCATCACCGTGGACAAGGATACGTTTATCTGAGAGTTTTAGGAATTGAACCTCCTTTCTTCTGGGAGAGATTTTAATACAACGAGAAGGTAAAATTGCAGAAAGGGTAACCAAAACTTATATCTTTTTTTGCGACACAACAAATTGACTTTTTTTGCAATTCTGCCTTTTCCTTAAACCATTTCATTTATTGCTTCAATTAAGTCTTTACACCTCAACAGCTGTCTTGTTGGGGTTTTATTATTGATGTCTTTCAACCATTTTTGCAAGCAGTTCATTCAAACGGACACGAAGACTTTCCGGTTCCAGAACTTTAGCATAATCTGCAAAAGTGATCAGCCAGCGGGGAAATCCGTCACTGATCCATTCTGTTTCAAAAGTAAGTTCCATCCCTTGTTCAGTTTCTACTTCCTCTATCAATCCGTAATATTTTTTAGAATTTACCAGGTGATTCATGATCTTTTTGTCAACCAGCAGTTTGGCTTTAACCTTATTTCCATTTGATTTTTTACGGTAATCATTCACTTGTCCATATTCCTGCAGGAAAGGATTCTGCGTTTTTGAGATCTCCAGAATCCTGTCAATACGAAACTGTCTGAAATCTTTCCTCAGGGTACAGTAGGCCATGATGTACCAGATATTAAATTCGAAAAACATCCCGACTGTTTCAATCGTTCTGTTATTCACTCTTTCATCTACGGTCTTATACCTGATGTTGAGCTGGGTTTTCTCCGCGATACTTTCCAGAATAATAGGAATTACATTTTTAAGAGAATCTCCTGAATCTGTATGAAAGCTGAAAACATCAATCTGTTTTTCAATATTTTTAATCAGGTTTTTATCAGAATATTTCAATACCGACCGAACCTTTTCCATGGCTGCCTGATAGTGATTTCCTAAACTTTGGTGAGAAAATTTCTGCATCAGTTTTTCAGCGGTAATGAAACTTAACACTTCTTCTTTGGTAAACATAATGGGAGGAAGTTTGTAACCATCCATTAAAGAATACCCATTTCCCGCTTCTCCAACAATAGGAATACCTGCATTTTCAAGGGTTTTCACATCACGGTAAATGGTTCTGATGCTTACATCGAATTTTTCAGCAAGATCCTGTGCCCGTACAACAGGTTTCGACTGTAACTGGGTAAGGATAGCCGTTACCCTATCGAGTTTTTTTAAATAGTGATCGTTCATGATGGAACAAAGCTAAAATTCTTTTTTGAGGTATGACTTATAAATGAGACGGCTTTTTGACTTTAATTTTATTTAAAAGTATTCACCAGTTTATCAAGATTAAGGCTGCGGGCTGAGGCATCAAAAATCTCGCGGTACGTTCCTTCTTTATTGTAAAGCTCATCATGAGTTCCATTTTCCACCACTCTACCTTTTTTCATGACATAAATGGTATCTGAATCTAAAATCTGTGACAGGGAATGGGAAATGATGATCACCGTTCTGCCTTCTTTGATCGCATCCAGAGAATTCTTGATCTGTTCGGTAGCAATAGCATCCAGACTGGCTGTAGGTTCATCCAGAAAAATGATTGGAGGATTTTTAAGAAATAGTCTTGCAATGGCAATCCTCTGTTGTTGTCCCCCTGAAAGTTGGGTAGCATCATGCTGATATTTTTCCGGAAGATCCATAATCTGTTCATGCAGATAAGCTTTTTTTGCAGCTTCCTCGATTTCTTCAAAACTGGCATTCATATCTCCATATCTGATATTATCTTCTATACTTCCCTGAAAGATATGATTTCTCTGAAGTACAAGTCCCAGATCACTTCTCAGAAACGTATTGTCATATTCATTAAGGTTTACTCCATCCAAAAGAATTTCTCCGGAATCCGGAAGGTAGAATTTACACAAAAGATTAATAACCGTTGACTTTCCCGCTCCACTCAATCCTACCAAAGCAGTCGTTTTTCCGTTTTCAATTTTCATGGAAACATTATGTAAAGCTTTTGTACCGTTAGGGTAAGTAAAATCAACATTTTTCAATTCAAAGTTTCCTTTGATTTCTTTTTCTACAAAAGTACCGTTGGCTTCAGTTTCATTATCTGCATTTAAAATATCGAAATACCCTTCTGCATAGATCATGGCGTCGTTCATATCATCATAAATCCGGTGAAGCTGACGAATAGGCGCCGAAACATTGTTAAAAAGCATAATATGAAGCATGATTGCCCCTATGGTCATTTGCTGATCCAGCACCAGATAAACGGTTAAAAGGATAATCAAAACAACCCCAAACTGTTCAATGAAAGTCTTTAAACCATCATAAATAAAATTGGTTCTTCTTGTAATCATCTGGCTTTCCATCAGCTCCATCTGAAGGTCATATTGTTTTTTCCCTTCAAACTTTTCACGGACAAAACTTTTAATCACCATAATAGAATTAATCAGGTTCAAAAGTCCTGACGTTTTTCTTTCTCTCTGATTTCTAAGCTGACGTCTTACCCCACCCAGTTTTTTAGCCTGCAGAGAGCTGATGTAAAAATAGATCGGAACAATAATCGTAGAAACCAATCCAACATACACATTCTGCATATACATAATGATAAGGGCAATAATGGCATTGGAAAAAAGAGGAAGGATATCAATAAAAAAGTTCTGAACCAATCTGGTAAGACTTTCTATTCCACGATCGATTCTGATCTGTAATTTTCCGGACTCATGATTTTCATCATTAAAATAAGCAACCCTATAGGTTAAAATTTTATCAATGGCTGATTGTGCCAATACAGAACTCACATTAATCCTGATTTTTTCGCCATAAAATTTCTGTCCGAAGTTGATAAAGATATTCAACAATTCTTTCCCCAGTAAAATAATGGAAATGATAATGAGAATATGAATTCCCTCCGACATCGGATGTGGAAGATGGGTAAGCTTGGTAACTTCATCCACCGTGTATTTCAGAACAATCGGGTTGACCTGTGCTGCCAGAGCACCCAGAAAAGTAAGAAACAGGGTGCCATAAATCATGGGACGATAAGGTCTGATGAATGGAACAAGTTGTTTATAGATTCCGAATAAGGTAACGGTTCTGTTAAAAGGTTTAGCCATAGAAATCATTTTAAATGAAAAACGTACCGCTTTCAAAAGAAAAAGGTACGAATTATTATTAACTGGTCATCTAGGATTTATTTAAAAATCTTTCAATGTACCATCGTCATTAATGTATTTGAATTGGTAGTTTGGATCAATTATCTTCCCTCCCATTTGTACAAAAGGCCCCCACATTCCTAACCAATCTTCAAAATCATTTTCAACAGGTGTATCCCAGCGAATTACGGTTGAACTTTCATGGAATTGGACATCCATTATAATACCATATTCATTATCCAAATAAACTTTGGTTCCTACTTGAAAATCTTCATATCTATAAAGATCATCCATTTATCCTTCAAATAAATAAGTAGTAAGATAATGCAGCTCTTTTCTGCTGGCTTCTTTAGATTCTGCTTCTGCCTGTTCTAAAGAATATTGGGAATTGATTTCCTTTTTCTGCAAAACAAATGAATTGTTGGCGTTCTTATCCACTACATCATTAAAAATATGTTCAATTTCAGAATTCGCTAAGGTGGCAAAGCTGACTTCTTCAAAGCCATGCAACAATCTAAGATCATCAAACTGACTAAAATTTTCATTGACAAATCCCTGCAGCTGTGATTTTGAATCAAAATTACCAGCCCAGATATTGTAAGCGTATTTCTTCTTTTTAGGTTTATCCAGAATACTCTGATAGACGAAGTTTTCACCCAGATAAGCTTCTCTTACCTGTGGATCATTGGCAAGATCTTCCGGAAGTCCTTCTTTCAGGATCTTTCCTTCAAACATGATATAGGTTTTATTGGTAATTGCTAAAGTCTGCTGTACGTTGTGGTCGGTAATCAGAATTCCGATATTTTTATCTACAAGACTTCTTACAATTTTCTGAATATCTTCCACGGCAATCGGGTCTACCCCAGCGAAAGGCTCATCCAGAAGAATAAAGTTGGGGCTTGTGGCAAGACAGCGTGCAATTTCGGTTCTACGCCTTTCCCCTCCGGAAAGAAGATCTCCTCTGTTTTTACGGACATGCTGCAAAGAGAACTCCTCAATCAGTTCATCACATTTGATCTGCTGTTCACGCTTAGAAAGCTTGGTCAGCTGCAATACTCCCATAATGTTTTCTTCCACAGACAACTTTCTGAAAACCGAAGCTTCCTGAGCCAGATACCCGATTCCCTTTTGGGCTCTTCGGTACATGGCATCTGTAGTAATCTCCTGCTTGTCTAAGAAAATTTTTCCTGAAGTGGGCTTAACCAACCCTACAATCATATAAAACGATGTGGTTTTTCCTGCTCCGTTCGGACCCAGCAAACCAACAATTTCTCCCTGTTGAACCTGTACAGAAACGCCTTTTACAACTTTTTTAGGACCGTATTCCTTGATTAAGTTTTCTCCTCGTAAAATCATAGGGCAAATATATCAAAAATATAAACTTCACTTATAGGTTAATATCAACTTGTTTACTTTAAACGCAAACTTATTCATTTACAATCTATTGTAACTTTTCACTACTTTAATCTACTTATCGTAAAACATCAATCAATTATAAATAGTAAGAAATGGAAAATTACGGGTATACAAAAACAGAAAATGTACACAACCAGCAAAGCAATGTTCCTTACCGTTCGGAAAAGAAAATCCCTGCCGCTATATTGGGCATTCTTGTGGGATGGCTGGCTTTAAATAAATTTTATCTGGGCTATACGAAGGAGGGAATTATTCAGCTGGTTCTGAATGTCGTTACTTTTGGTGCGGCTTCAATTATTCCTTTTATTGAGGGAATTCTCTATCTTTTTATGAGCGATAAACAATTCGATGATACGTATGTCTATGGAAAAAAAGGATGGTTGTAAAAAAATTATCATCACCTCATTAGAAATAAAAAGAGACTACCGATTGAGTAGTCTCTTTTTTATCTGAATGAATTTAATCATTATTTATTTAAAAGAATAGCTGCTTCTTTTGCAAAATAAGTAAAGATCATATCTGCACCCGCTCTCTTGAAACAGGTCAAGCTTTCAATGATCGTTTTGTCATTATCCAGCCATCCGTTTTGGGCAGCTGCTTTTACCATGGCATATTCTCCACTTACATTGTATACCGCAATCGGAAGATCGATCGCTTCACGTACTTTGGAAACGATATCCAGGTAAGGAAGTCCTGGTTTAATCATAATCACATCTGCACCTTCATCTATATCTTTAAATACTTCATTCAGGGCTTCGCGTGAGTTGTGGAAATCCATCTGATAAGTTTTTTTATCCTTTGGAATTTCCATATCATCTTTCGGAGCACTGTCTAAAGCACTTCTGAAAGGGCCGTAGAAAGAACTTGCATATTTGGCAGCATAACTTACAATTCCTACATCTGTAAATCCGCTTTCTTCCAAAGCTTCACGAATGACCATTACTCTGCCATCCATCATATCACTTGGTGCTACAAGATCGGCTCCTGCTTCTGCATGAGATACCGACATTCTTGCCAGTGCATCATTGGTAGCATCATTTAAAACTTTTCCGTTTTCAATAATTCCGTCGTGACCGTAGATTGAATAAGGATCTAAGGCTACATCGGGCATCACAATCATTCCGGGAACGGCATCTTTGATGGCTTTGATGGTGTTCTGCATCAATCCGTCTTTATTCCAGGCTTCTTTTCCTGTGTTGTCTTTCAGATGTTCTGACACTTTCATGTACAAATTGACAGCTTTTACTCCCAAAGAAAATAATTCCTTACATTCCTTCACTGTTAAATCTATACTGCGCCTAAAAATTCCCGGCATAGACGGGATTGCCTCCTGCTTGTTTTCGCCCTCCATTACGAAGATCGGCATTACAAAATCATCAGTTGTAAGCACATTTTCTCTTACCAAACCTCTGATAGATTCATTAACTCTAAGTCTTCTATTTCTTGAATGTATCATTTTGGAATACTTTTTGAATAAGTTTCTACAAATTTAATATAAGTTCTGCAAAAAACTATTGTACGAAATTGCAGAATGTATTACATTTGTTATATATATTCGAGAAATTATAAATTTGATGAAAAAACTTTTACTTTTATTTCTATTTGTAGGCACTTTTGTTGGATTTTCCAACAATTTCAAAGCTCAGCTTAGAGAGCCGGGTTCCATCACTCAAAAAGCAGATGATGGTGTATTGCTTGCCTATCCAAATCCTGCAAAGGATTTCCTTATTATTAAGGCAAAAGATTCTTCTTTAAGAATCAAAAGTGTGACTTTTTATTCAATTTTGGGTATGCAGGTCGCTAGTTATACGGTAAATATGAATTCCGGAGAGATTAATATTGAAAAATTGAAGCCCGGAAAATATATGATCCGATATATTTTAAGTGACAACACACAGAAAGTTACTCAAATCGTGAAACAATAAATTAAAATCCTGATAATCATCAGGATTTTTTCTTTTTACATTAATTCTGTTTTAATATTTCCGTAACTTTCGGGACTTTTTCATACTAATAGTAAAAAGAAACCATTTAATGCTAAAAGCTGAACATATTAAAAAGACCTATAATGCCGGAAAAAAGGTCGCTCTGGATGATTTCAGCATCCATGTCCCAAAAGGCAGTATTTATGGCCTTTTAGGTCCTAACGGAGCCGGAAAAACTTCTTTTATCCGCATCATTAACCAAATTACTCAGGCAGATTCTGGTGAAATCCATATCAATGGCCAAAAGCTTAATCCAAGTCATATTAAAGATATTGGCTATATGCCTGAAGAAAGAGGGCTGTACAAAAACATGACTGTTGGTGACCAGATTCTCTATTTCGGGGAACTGAAAGGCATGAAAAAAAGTGATGCCTTGAATGAAGCCAAAAAATGGTTTGAAAAGCTGAACATCGATCAGTGGTGGAAGAAAAAGCTTTCTGAACTTTCTAAAGGTATGGCACAAAAAATCCAGTTTGTGGTAACTGTTCTTCACAGACCTCATCTTTTAATTCTTGATGAGCCATTTTCAGGTTTTGATCCGGTGAATGCCAACTTGATTAAAGATCAGATCATTGATCTTAAAAATAACGGAACGACCATTATTCTTTCTACCCACAGAATGGAAAGTGTGGAGGAAATGTGTGATTATGTTGCGTTGATCAACAATTCAAAAAAAATTATTGACGGGAGGGTTTTTGATGTAAGAGAAAAATTTAAGAAAAATATTTTTGGAATTACACTTTCTGAAGTAAGCAATGATCAGTTTGAAAATTTCAAAAACAAATATGAGATCTTTAACCTTTCCAATGAAAATAATCTTGTTTCTTTTGACCTGAAAAATGAGGAGAGCCAGAATAATGTTCTTCTTGATCTTGTACAGGTAGGTAAAGTGAGATCGTTCGACGAAAGAATTCCCAGTATGAATGAAGTGTTTATTAATGCTGTAAGTAACCATTCTTAATTTTATGAATAATATTTTTTTAATTACCAAGAGAGAGTTTCTTACGCAGGTGAAGAAAAAATCTTTCATCATATTGACTCTGCTTGCCCCTGTCCTGATTATAGCTTTCGGAGCAGTTGTAGGATTAATGTTTAAGGCGAATGAGTCACACAGTATTATAGAAGTGGTTGATAAGAGTGGATTGTTTACCAATCAGCTTCAATCGAATGATAAATTAAACTACGTTTTTGTTTCTGCGGCTGATGAGAAGTCCAAGATTAATAATTTAAAAGGCAATGAATCTCTGGATGGTATCCTGATTCTTCCTCCGCTGAAAAATGAAAATTTTGATGCTCTTGAAAAAGAAGCCAGGCTAATTATCAACAGCAAAATAGGATTTGATACCAAACAACAAATTGTATCTGATATCAGTAATGTTGTCCGAAAAGAAAAGATCAAGCAGCTGGGTATTAAGGAAACTCAATTAAATGATCTTGATAAAAACTTTACCTTAAAAACCATCAACGTTACGGATAATAATAAAGAGGATTCAGATCTTGTTTTCGGAGTGAAATCCGGATTGAGTATGGTACTGATGTATGTTACGTTTATGTTCATTATTATTTATGGAGTAAGGGTAATGAGAAGTGTGCTTGAAGAGAAAAATAACCGTGTTGTAGAGATCATTATTTCTTCTGTAAAACCTTTTGAACTGATGATGGGTAAAATTCTGGGAGTAACCATGGTTGCACTGACCCAGTTTCTGATCTGGATTACCATGTCTGTTATTGGTGCATTGGTACTCAATACAGGCTTTTCTCCTCTTCAGAAGAATATTCCGGGGGGAAATGAAGAGATGGCAAGTAAACTGGACATGGGACAGCTTGCGACTCAGATTTCACATAGTCTGCTGGAGCTGAATTTTCCGTTAATCATCTTTGTATTCATCGTATTTTTCCTTTTAGGATATATCTTCTATAGTTCTATTTATGCAGCCATTGGGTCTGCAGTGGATAACGAAACAGAAACACAGCAGTTTACTTTATTTGCTATTCTGCCATTAACATTAGGAATGTATGGGAGTTTTACATTGATGAATAATCCTGAAGGTCCTTTAGGCTTCTGGCTATCCATCATCCCGTTTACTTCGCCGGTTGCTATGATTGCCCGAATTCCGTTTGGAGTTCCTGCATGGCAGATTGCATTGTCTATAGGATTGTTGCTGGTAACTACTATTTTTATGATCTTCCTTGCCGGAAAAATCTATCGTGTAGGTATTTTGATGTACGGGAATAAAGCTACATTAAAAGAGCTTTGGAAATGGATTAAAGGGTAGGAAATTAAAAGCGAAAATTATTGATACAACATACCAAAAAAAAATCCCGGAAACTAGAGTTTCCGGGATTTTTTATATTCTGAAAATATTCTATTTGAATATATAGCTTAAAGTAAGTGCGATTACCTGTTCTGATTTTTTCTTATCTGTACCCTTAGTTTCTTTAGCGAGACCAGGATAGGTATCACTTAGACCTAAGTCGTATTTTAATGCTACTTCAAGTTGTCTTTTGTAGCTGTATCCTACTCCCAGTCCAAGTCCCCAGTTAAAGCTCTTCGCCTTACCATTTACGCCTGCCGGCTGGTTAGGATCGGTAACATCCGGGTCATAATACGGTCTGCTTACAGGAGCGTCTTTCACGTTCTGATTCAGCAAGAAATTAAATCTAGGTCCTATTAATCCAAAGAATTCTGATTCTGCTTCAGAAAAATATCCTTTGAAATAAAGAGGCACACTCAGGTAGTTATTAGCATATAATGCATCATAACCGTTTACACCTTTAGCATCTTTATCTTTTCCTGTTTCTCCTGCACCATAATACTCTACTTCAGGTTGAATAAAGAATTGGTTTGCCTTTCCTACGGGGATCAATGCCAAAGCTCCAGCCTGGAAAGTGTATCTTGGGCCTGAAGGATTGTGGGCGTTAGATACTCTGGAGTAGTTTAAACCTCCTGTTACTCCAAATCTTGTACTTTTCCATTGCACCTGTGCAAATGATAAAGCAGAAAGCATTAAAGCTGAGGCTAATAAAAGTTTTTTCATATGTTGGGTTTTATATTATCCTAGAATCTTAGCTACAGTAGCACCAATATCAGCAGGAGAATCAACAACGTTGATACCGTTCTCTCTCATGATTTCCATTTTAGCCTGAGCTGTATCTTCAGCACCACCTACGATAGCACCTGCGTGCCCCATTGTTCTTCCTTTTGGAGCAGTCTGTCCGGCGATGAAACCTACAACTGGTTTAGTAGATCCGCTAGCTTTGTACCATCTTGCAGCTTCAGCCTCAAGACCTCCACCGATTTCACCGATCATTACAACAGCTTCAGTTTCAGGGTCATTAATGAATAGCTCTAACGCTTCTCTTGTAGTTGTTCCGATGATTGGGTCACCACCGATACCGATTGCAGTAGAAATACCGTAACCTGCTCTTACTACCTGGTCAGCAGCTTCGTAAGTAAGAGTTCCTGATTTTGAAACGATACCTACTTTTCCTTTTTTGAAAACGAAACCTGGCATAATACCAATTTTAGCTTCTTCAGAAGTAATGATTCCAGGGCAGTTTGGTCCGATTAATCTGCAGTCTCTGTCAGCGATATAAGATTTTACTTTTACCATATCAGCTACAGGAATACCTTCAGTAATACATACAATTACTTTGATTCCTGCTTCAGCAGCTTCCATGATAGCGTCTGCTGCGAATGCCGGTGGTACGAAAATGATACTTACATTTGCTCCTGCTTTTTCAACAGCGTCAGCTACAGTGTTAAATACCGGTTTTCCTAAGTGCTCGCTACCTCCTTTTCCTGGGGTAACACCACCTACTACGTTTGTTCCGTATTCAATCATCTGACCAGCGTGGAAAGTTCCTTCGTTCCCTGTAAATCCTTGTACAATTACTTTAGAATCTTTGTTTACTAAAATTGACATTTTATTGTTGTTTTAATTTATTTATTATTTTATTAATGCTCACAAATTTACTCAAATTTCTTTGATTTTAGATAAAACCTTTGGAATTGTTTATTTGAGATTTCTCAGTTTTACTTCTTTTTTCAGATAAGTTTTAAAATCTTCTGCAAACATCCCGATATAGGTTCCTTTTTCAAGATCTCTGTTTACTCCGGTTTTTCCCAAAAGTACAGATCCCGACTCAATTTTGTTTCCGGAAGCGATTCCTACCTGTCCCCATAATGTCACCTCATCTCCGATGATACAGCATCCTGCAATTCCTACCTGAGAGGCAATCAGACATTTTTTCCCGATAACGGTATCATGCCCGATCTGAATCTGGTTATCCAAAACGGAACCTTCTCCAATGATGGTAGAGTCTGTAACTCCTCTGTCAATGGTACAGCCGTTTCCGATCTCCACATTGTTTTCAATAACAACATTTCCAACAGAAATCAGACGGTCAAAATTTCCATTTAATTTTCTGTAATAAAATGCATCACCTCCTAAAACGGTGTTGGACTGGATGATGACGTTATCTCCGATTTCCGTACGGTCACCAATGACTACATTAGGAAAGATTAAGGTATTTTTACCTATTTTCACATTGTTTCCGATCACTGCAGAAGAATGGATTTTGGTTCCCTCTCCTATTTCAATATCGTGCAGTTCTTCTGTGAAATTATAGATTCTGGTAAAATGGGTATTGATTTTATTAAAGTCTCTGAAAGGATCATCAGAAACTAAAAGTGCTTTACCTTCCGGGCAATCTACTTCTTTATCAATTAAAATAATAGTGGCTGCAGAGTTTAATGCTTTGTCATAATATTTAGGGTGATTCACAAAAACAATATCACCTGGTTTTACCATGTGAATTTCATTGGTTCCCAATACTTCAAAATCTTCCGGCCCTACAAATGCTGAGCCTATTAAATCTGCAATCGTTTTAAGCTTTTGCGGAGAATGGAATCTCATAACAATAGATTTTCTTATAAAACAAAATTCGGAATGCTGATGCAAACCGAATTTATGTACATTTTATTTATTCTTTTACTCTTTCTAAGTAGCTGCCGTCTTCAGTGCTTACTTTAATTCTGTCTCCCGGTTCGATGAATAAAGGAACCATTACTCTTGCTCCTGTTTCAACGATTGCATTTTTAAGGGCATTGGTTGCAGTGTTTCCTTTTACACCCGGATCAGCTTCGATAACATCAAGATATACTGACTGTGGAAGTTCAGCAGAAAGTGGCGTTTCATCAGCTTCTTTCAAAATGATGGTTACTTCTTCACCAGCTTTCATAAACTGAGAGTTCTCAATCATTTCTTTGTTGATGTATAACTGAGAGAAATCATCATTGTTCATGAAGTGGAATCCGTTCTCATCATCGTACAGATACTGGAATTTTCTCGTGATTACTTTTACTTCATCAATTTTGTGTCCTGCAGAGAAAGTATTATCAATTACTTTACCGTTAGTCACAGACTTTAATTTTGTTCTTACGAAAGCAGGTCCTTTTCCTGGTTTTACGTGAAGGAACTCGATTACTTTAAAAATATCGTTGCTATACTCGATGCAAAGACCTTTTCGGATATCGTTACTTGTTGCCATTAATATATTATATGCTTTTTATTTATTATTTTCTTTATTTACCAGATCAATTATATCCTCTAAGTAATACTGATTTGTTTTTAATTTTGAAATGACTTCAGGATCATTATCTGTAAGTTTAACAATAAGTTTTGTATCTACTACCAATCCGAAGCTGACATCTCTTTTATCAGAGGTATTGTTTGATTTTTCAATATCAATCAAAAGAACCTTGTAAGAGTTTCCTTTTTTATCCTTCCACGCAAACTTAGGTGTTAAACCAGCATTTAAAGCTCCTCCCAACAAACCTCCTCCGTAAGGATTATTGTAAGAAATTGCTTTTTTATCTTTTACTTCATCCAGATAGATCAAAAAATATTTCTTCCCAATTAGATTGACTCTTGCAAATGTATCAAAAGAATAGATATATGCTGCATAGGTCATACTGAAATACAGGTTATCCTGATACTTCATCAGCCATGCTCTATTCTCCTTCTTTGCCTTTTTATCAGTATCTGTATATCTGAATGGCGACATTTTGATATAATCTTCATTCTGACTTTTCACTTCTGCATACACATTGGGTTTAGCAATGCTGTCTTTTTTATAGTCTGAGAAACCGTAATAGAACTCCATGCCTGTTATTCTCTGGTTCTGTGACAGGTAAAAATTGGAAATTGCCAATACAAAAAGGAAAGATAGTTTTTTCATTAGTTACTATCTTTACCGGTTCCGTATCCTTTTACGATACCTCTTGGTGAGTTTTGAATAAATTGTAAGATCTCATCTCTTTCAGCCGTTGGAAGCATTTCTTTCTCAATATGGGAAATAGCCTGGGAAACGTTCATCTTCATTTGGAAAATTGCCCTGTAGATTTTCTGGATTTCAAAGATCTTTTCATTGGTAAATCCTCTTCTTCTTAAACCAACAGAATTGATACCAGCATAAGACATAGGCTCTCTTGCTACTTTTACATAAGGCGGGATATCTTTTCTTACCAGAGTACCTCCGGAAATCATTACATGTTTTCCGATTTTACCGAATTGGTGAACTGCTGACAAACCTCCCATTACTGTATAATCTCCAATCTCTACATGTCCTGCAATCCCACAACCGTTTACAATGATAACGTGATCTCCAATAACGCAATCATGAGCAATATGCGAAGTAGCCATAATAAGACAGTTCGCTCCTATTTTAGTATATCCTAAAGCCTTTGTACCTCTGTTTACGGTAACACACTCTCTGATTGTTGTTTCGTCACCGATAATTACCTGCGTATCTTCACCATCAAATTTCAGATCCTGGGGAATTGCAGAGATTACAGTCCCGGGGAAAATCCTACAGTTCTTCCCTATTCTTGCCCCATCCATAATGGTTACATTAGGACCAATCCATGTTCCTTCTCCGATTTCTACGTCCCCTGCAATGGTAGTAAAAGGTTCTACGATTACATTTTTGCTGATTTTCGCACGTTTATCTACGGCTGCTAATTGATGAATCATTTAATCAACTTTATTTTTTGCAACTTGAGCCATAAGCTCTGCTTCTACTGCTACAGTGTCTCCTACGTATCCATATCCCTGCATATGAACAATTCCTCTTCTGATAGGCTCTATCAATTCAATTTTGAAGATAAGCGTATCTCCCGGAATTACTTTTCTTTTGAATTTCACCTTATCAATTTTGATGAAATACGTAGAATAGTTCTCAGGATCCGGAACACTGGCCAATACAAGAATTCCTCCTGTCTGCGCTAATGCTTCTACCTGAAGAACTCCAGGCATTACGGGTTCTTTAGGGAAGTGTCCCACGAAGAAAGGCTCGTTCATGGTCACATTTTTCAACCCTACAACATGAGAGTCTGAAAGCTCAAGCACTTTATCAATTAATAAGAACGGAGGTCTGTGAGGCATAAGCTTCATAATTCCGTTGATATCGAATACCGGTTCTTTTGTCAGGTCAAAATCCGGAACGTTTTTCTTTTTCTGCAATTTCCACTGGCGGTTTAGTTTTTTCGCAAACTGAGTATTCACAAAGTGTCCCGGTTTGTTAGCAATAACTTTACCTTTTATTTTTACACCTGCCAAAGCAAGGTCACCGATTACATCCAGTAATTTGTGTCTTGCTGCTTCGTTAGGATAATTTAAATTAAGATTGTCTAGAATACCGTTTGGTCTTATCGATACATTATCTTTCCCAAAGGCTTTCTTTAATTTTTCTGTAGTTTCAGGAGTAAGATCTTTATCTACATATACAATAGCATTGGAAATATCTCCACCTTTGATCAAACCATGATCTAAAAGCATTTCCAATTCATGCAGGAAGCTGAATGTTCTTGCTGATGAGATTTCGTCTTTAAATTCTGAAATATTTTTAAGAGTAGCATTCTGAGTTCCTAATACTTTAGTCCCAAAATCTACCATAGTAGTTACTTCGTAAGTATCTGAAGGAATGATGGTGATTTCCGAACCAGTAGCCGGATCACTGTAGGTAAGAACTTCTTTTACTACAAGATATTCTCTTGCAACCGTTTGTTCTGTTACTCCCACACTTTCGATAGCTTCTACAAAATATTTTGAAGATCCATCCAAAATAGGAGGTTCAGAGGCATCCATTTCTAAAATTGCGTTATCAATATCACAACCAACAAGGGCTGCTAAAAGGTGTTCGCAAGTGGTAATTTTAACCCCTAATTTTTCTAATGTAGTTCCTCTTTCAGTTGCTACAACATAATTTACATCAGCTTCTACCTGAGGATGTCCCTCCAGGTCTGTTCTTACAAATACAAAACCTGTATTTTCTTTAGCAGGTTTAATGGTAAGTTTTACTTCTTTACCAGTATGAAGGCCAATTCCAGAAAGAGTTACCTCTTGCTGAAGTGTTTTTTGCATATCACTCATTAGTATTATCTTTTGAGTTATTCTCAAGATTATTTATTCTATTTACGATTCCAGGTAAGTTCCTGAAATGAACATAACTCCTTAAATAGTCATTGTAACTGATTGCTGGTGAACCGTACAATGTTTCTCTGTCATTAACACTGGAATTCACGCCACTCTGAGCCTGAATTTTCACCTGATTCCCTATTTTGATATGTCCTACGACACCTACCTGGCCACCAATCTGGTTCCAGTCGCCGATAGTTGTAGATCCGGCAATTCCTGCCTGGGCAGCAATGACGTTGTTCTGACCGATTTTTACGTTGTGGGCAATCTGAATCAGGTTATCAATCTTAGTTCCTTTCCCTATTATTGTAGAACCTATCGTGGCTCTGTCAATACTACAGTTTGAACCGATTTCTACATCGTCTTCAATGATTACATTTCCAAGCTGTGGTATTTTTTTGAAGCCTTCAGCGGTAGGCTGGAAACCAAAACCGTCCCCTCCGATTACCGTATTGGAATGAATCACACAGTTATCTCCAATAATACAGTAGTCATAAATTCTGGCACCACTGTCGATCTTACAGTTTTTACCGATTTTCACTCCTTTTCCTATATATACATGTGGATAGATCTGTGATCCTTCCCCGATCTTGGCTTTCTCAGAAACATAGGTAAATGCTCCGATATAGGCTTTATCACCTATGACAGCTGTGTCGTGAATAGATGAACCGTTTTCAATACCTTCTTTTCTTCCCTGCATTTCCTGATATAAATTCATCAGGATCTGAAAAGAAAGATAGGCATCCTTTACAACGATTAAGGTAGGGTTATAATGATTTTTCTCCAGAAGTTTTTCCGAAACGATGATAACAGAGCATTTTGAGCTATCCAAAAAATGAGAAAACCGATCTTGTGCTATAAAAGAAAGATGTCCTGATTCCCCATTTTCAATTGGTGAAACTCCCGTAATAAGTGCATTCTCGTCACCTATTATTTTTCCGTCAATAAAACTTGCAATTTGCGAAGCTGTAAATTCCATATTCTGCAAAGATAAGAAATTCTATAATTTGCAAACATGTTTTAGTTTCAGATCGTAAATTTTAATATTCTTTAAGAGTCCAGTCTGGAGATATCTCTTGGAAACATAAGGATATAGCGGGTCGTCTTATTTACGATTAATCCTGATAAAAGCTGATCTTCCGACTCATGCAGCCTTGTTCTTTTTCCATTTTTATGCAGCAAATAAATGGGCTGTTTCTCTGCATGATAAGGCAATAATTTTCTTTTAATTTCATGAACCAATTCATCACCATTATCGATTCCGAAAAGTTCGTTACTCTTTTTTATTTTTTCCTCAATTATTTCCTGGTCAAATGGATGTGATGAAATAATTGTTTTAGGCAAATTTCTCTGAATTACACATTTACACCAATACGACAAAACAAAGTCATCAGAATTCTGCCATTCTTTCATAGCCTGAATCACATCATTATCATCAAGCTGGGTAAATCTTTCTATATCTTCGTCTGTTGCACCGCTCTTTTCACGGTATAAGAAATATTTCAGATTATCCGTTGCGGGAAGTTCTGTTCCCTTCGAAATCAGATACTTAGCTCTTTCAAGGATTTTAACCAAAAGAAACTCTGCCAAAGCTGAAGTTTTATGATAGTACACCTGCCAGTACATAAACATTCTGGCTGTGAGGAAATTTTCAATGGAATAGATTCCCTTGGCATCAATCACCAGCTCGCCTTCTTCACAGACATTCATCATGGAAATAATTCTCTGGGTATTAATATTTCCTTCGGACACTCCTGTAAAAAAACTGTCTCTCTTCAAATAGTCCAAACGGTCAACATCCAGTTGGGAAGAGATCAACTGATTGAAAAACTTTCTGTGATATTTCCCCTGAAACATTTCAATAGCTATGGTTAACTGACCTTCAAATTCCTCATTAAGCTTATTCATCAGCAATAAGGAAAGATTTTCATGATGCCAGTCATCCATCAGCATACTTTCCAGCGCATGAGAAAACGGACCATGACCAATATCATGCATCAGAATGGCCAGCATCGCTCCTTTCTCTTCTTCCTCAGAAATTTTCACTCCTTTCTGCTTCAGGGTTTCCAGAGCGGTGAACATCAGATGCATTGCTCCAAGAGCATGGTGAAACCTGGTATGGGTAGCTCCGGGAAATATCAGATTCAAAAGTCCGGTCTGCCCTATTCTTCTTAATCTCTGAAAGTAGGGATGCTCAATGATATCAAATAAAATCTCGTGTGGTATTTTGATAAATCCGTGAACAGGATCGTTGATGATTTTTAGCTTATTCTGCATTGAAACGTCAGTATTAGTAAACAAAGTTAGGCATTTTAAAATTTAGCTTTTTATTAAATTACTATTAAGATATTGTGATAGTGCGATGATCTACCGAATATTTTTCATCAAAAATCTCATCGTATCAGCTTCAGAAATGGTTTCACATCTATATTATTATCAATTCAAGATTTTTTGAAAACCTTTTGCGCCTGTTATATTAAAGGATTATCTTTGAGAGAAAACACGGTAACCTTTAATGAGACGCTTCCCGCTTTTCCTCTTTTTACTTTTAAGTTTAAACTTTTCCGCACAAATCATCACCGAGACCCAGAAGCTGGAATCTCTGTGCAGGGTTTGGGGATTTTTAAAATATTACCATCCCCGTGTAGCAAAGGGAAACCTTAACTGGGATAAACAGCTTTTTCAAAAGATCAATGAACTTGAGGATATTACCGATAAGAAATCTCTCAATAATTTTTATTCTGAATGGATTGAGAGCCTGGGAGAAGTTCTACCATGCAAAGAATGTGTAGTACAAGATCAGAAAGTTTATTTCCTTAAGAATTTTGACCTGCGCTGGATCGATAATTCGCAGATATTCTCCGATGATGTATCTCAAAAGCTCCGTTATATTGAAAACAACAGGAATCTTGGCGACAATCACTATATTGGAAAAGGAGGAAGAAAAATATATTTCAGGAATGAAAAATCCTATGGTTCTCAATTTACATCCAAAAGAAATGGTTTACTGGAGTTATTCAGATACTGGAATTATGTAGAATATTTCTTTCCTTATAAATATGAAACCGATCAGAACTGGAATGATGTCCTTACGGAAATGATTCCCAAATTTCTAACGATTGATAATGACGAGAATTTTCACCTGGCATTAGCAGAATTGGTGGCTAAAACAGATGACTCACACGCTTATATTTCATCTAAAGAAATTCAACGTAGTTTGTATGGTCAACGAAAAGTTCCCGTGGAATACACGTATGCTGAAGGGAAACTGGTGATTACGAAAGTTAACGACATACGATCCAGACATAAAAGCCCTCTGCATCACGGAGATGTCATTTATGATATAGAAGGAAAAACCATCCCTCAAGTGATCAATAGTTTAGCGAAATACGTCCCCGCTTCCAACTCATGGGGAAAGGTCATCAAAATAAAAGACAAACTTCTCTACAGCAAGAATGATTCTATTTCCGTAAAGATCGAAAGGGATGGGCAAAATCTTGAAATAAAAACCAGGACATACCTTATTAAAGATATTATTCATGAAAAAATTCCGGCTCCTAAAAAATGGAAATTGATGGATGATGAAAAGAAAATCGGGTTTGTGAATATGGGAATTTTAGAAAAGGAAGATCTTGATGAGATGTACCGCAGTTTAAAATCCACAAAAGCTATTATTTTTGATCTCAGGAATTATCCAAGACAAACAATCATTCCCTTAAGTTATCTTCTTCTTCCCAACCCCTCAATCTATTATCAGTTTACTTTTCCTGACACCAGCTATCCCGGAAAATTTTACAGCAGAAAAAACGTCACAGGCAGAAAGAATCCTGAATACTATAAAGGAAAGGTAATCGTTTTAGTAGATGAGAATACACAAAGCCAGGCAGAAACTACAACCATGATGTTCAAACAGCATCCGAACGCGAAAATTATAGGAAGTCATACTTCGGGAGCCAACGGAGATGTCATTATGTTTACAATTGCTGACCTTGATACAAGGTTTACAGGCCTTGGTGCTTATTATCCAGATGGCAGGGAAACCCAAAGAATAGGAATCATTCCCGATATTCTTGTAAAACCAAGTATTGAAGGGATAAAAAACGGCAAAGACGAAGTTCTGGAAAAGGCTTTGGAATACATAGAAACCACTGATTAAATGAGACAAAAATGTGAATTATTTCACAAGATTTTCATTTAACTAATATTTAACTTTTAATCTTTCGATTTTGTGAGATTTTAAAAGGATTTGGTCAACATTTTGATACAATAACCATGTAAAAAATAAATTATGTCAGAAAAGATATTATGGATCGATGATGAAATAGATTTACTTAAACCTCATATCGTATTTTTAGAAAAAAAAGGTTACCAGGTAACCCCGGTTAATAACGTGAATGAGGCTTTGGAACTTATGGATTCAGAGAAATTCGCTTTAACACTCATTGATGAAAATATGCCAGGCATTTCCGGATTGGAAGCTATTCCAATGATCAAGGAAAAAGATAATGCCCTAAAAATCGTCATGGTGACAAAAAGTGAAGAGGAACACATTATGGAAGAGGCTATCGGTTCCCAGATTGCCGACTATATATTAAAGCCTGTAAACCCTAATCAGATATTACTTTCCCTAAAGAAAAACCTTCAGCAGGATAATCTTGTAGAACAAAAAACAATTTTACAATACCAGCAGGAATTCAGAAACCTTTCCATGGAACTTTCTTACCTGAGAACCTATCAGGAATGGGCTGAATATTATAAAAAGATCCTTAGCTGGGAAATTAAATTTGATAAGGTAGCAGACAATGAATTTGCCGATCTTCTTCAATCTCAGAAAGAGGAAGCCAATATTCAGTTTGCAAAGTTTATTGAGAAAAATTATGAAAACTGGCTTACAGATTCAGATAAACCAATGATGAGCCACACACTTTTCAAGGAAAAAGTAAAACCTGAAGTGGAAAAAGAAAAAGTTCTTTTACTGATGGTGGACAACCTTCGTTATGATCAGTGGAAAGTGATTGAACCTTTATTCACAAAATATTACAATAAAATATCAGAAGATTATTATTACAGCATTCTTCCTACGGCAACACAATATGCAAGGAACTCTTTCTTTGCAGGATTAATGCCATCGGAGATTGAGAAACGTTTCCCGGATAAATGGTTCAATGATAATGAAGAAGGAAATAAAAATGAATTTGAGCGTGATTTCCTGGAAGACCAGATGAAAAGAATCGGTCTTGGTTCAAAATCTATGAAATACCTTAAAGTACTGAACGCTGATTTTGAAAGAAAAATCTATGATGACTTCAATCAGCATAAAAATAATGACCTGCTGGTGATTGTGTATAACTTTATTGATATCCTGTCACACGCGAAAACAGACAACCATATTGTAGATCAGTTGATCCGCGATGATAAGACATTCCGTTCTCTTACCTTCAACTGGTTTGAAAATTCTTCTTTATTGAAGATTATTAAGACAGCGGCAGAAAATGGTTATAAACTTGTTATCACTACAGATCACGGAACGGTATACGTGAAAAAGCCAAGTAAAGTGGTAGGAGACAGAGAAACGTCTACGAATATCAGATACAAAACGGGTAAAAGTTTAACGTATGATGACAGTGACGTATGGGCCATTACCAACCCTGAAAAGCTTTTCCTTCCAAAAGGAAATCTAAGTTCTAAATATATTTTTGCTAAAAACAATATATTCCTGGCTTATCCTAAAAATTACAATCATTTTGTTAATTACTATAAAGAAACTTACCAGCATGGAGGAATTTCACTTGAAGAGTGTATTATTCCTATCAGCGTATTAGAACCCAAGTAGTTTTTTTCATAGTTTATTTAATTTTGGGTTAAAGGCGGAAAAAATCAATAGATTTTTTCCGCCTCTTTTTTTAAGGCATTCATTTTGCATACTTGAAGGCAACCTTAAATAAATATAATCTTATGAAAAAGCACATTTTTATTGCAGCAGCATTCGCAGCTTTATTTTTAACTTCATGTAATAAAGAAAAGAAAGCAACAGATTCCGCACCGGCTACTATAGACAGTGTTGCTTCTACGCCGTCTGATTCAGCAGCGGTGTCAGGAACTCAGGATGAAATTGTAAAAAGTACTTCGAAAGACAGCAGCGGAAAAACGTTGGACATGACTTTCAACAACACTAAAAATACGGCTACAGTAGTTTTCAACAATGAAACAATTGAACTACAGGGGCAAAAGCCTGCATCAGGAATATGGTATAAGAATGATCATTATGAACTGAGAGGAAAAGGCGAAGAAATAGAACTGACGAAGGATGGTAAAACAGTTTTTAAAAAATAAATCCCTTCCTAAAAATATAAAAAGTCGGCTTTGAAATTAAAGACCGGCTTTTTTATTTCCCTACATTTGAAAAAATTTATTTTGTTTATGAGATTAATCACTTACAATGTCAACGGAATCAGAGCTGCTTTCACAAAAGATTTCCTGGGCTGGCTGAAGATTGCCGATCCGGATATCATCTGTATTCAGGAAAGCAAAGCCGGAAACGATCAGATAGACATCGAAAGTCTTGAAAAATTAGGATATCACAGTTATTGGCATTCTGCAGTAAGAAAAGGTTACAGCGGGGTCGGAATTGCTTCAAAAATAAAGCCTAATCATGTAGAGTATGGTTGCGGCATCGAAAGCTATGATAATGAAGGAAGAATCATTCGTGCAGATTTTGACGGATTTTCCGCCATTTCCGTATATGTTCCTTCTGCATCCAATATTGAGAGGCTGGATTTTAAAATGCAGTTCTGCCATGATTTTCTTGAGTATATCAAGAATTTAAAAAAAGAAATTCCTAACCTGATTATATCGGGAGACTTTAATATCTGCCATGAGGCTATCGATATTCACAATCCTGTAGGTCTAAAGAATGTTTCCGGATTTCTTCCTATGGAAAGAGAATGGATGACCAGTTTCATCAATGAATGTGAACTTATAGACAGTTTCAGGTTCTTTAACAATGAACCGGACAATTATACCTGGTGGAGCTACAGACAAAATTCAAGGGAAAGGAATAAAGGCTGGAGACTGGATTATAACTTCACTTCCTATAGTTTAAAAGATAAGCTCACAAGGGCTGTTATTTTAAAGGAAGCGGTGCATTCTGACCATTGTCCTGCTTTATTGGAATTGGATGTATAATCAACAGGTATTCATCCATACAAAAAGCCAGCTGAATCAGCTGGCTTTTTTTTAATTTAAATCATAAAATTAATCGACAATTTCATATTCGACCGGAATGGTACCATGACTGATATCTCCGATCTCATCGAACGCAGCTTTAGACATGTCTAAAGATCTTGATGAATGGTAAGGCCCTCTGTCATTAATTCTCACTATTACCTCTTTACCATTTTTAAGGTTAGTTACCTTAACGTTTGTTCCAAATGGAAGCGTTCTGTTTGCTGCAGTGAACTTTGAGTTATCAAAGATTTCTCCGCTGGCGGTTTTTCTACCGTTAAATCTATCGTGGTAGTACGATGCATAACTTGTTTTTTTCGCATCTAAGGCATTACCTGTAAAAGAGTAAACACCTAGGGTTGAAATCATCATTATGATTACGAGAATGAATCTTTTCATCATTTTGAACTTTTATTGGTTTTGACGGGAGCAAATGTATCAGGAATCTTTATAAAACCCTATTCGATATGTTAAAAATAGTTAACGAAATCATAATAAAACACTAAAAACCACTGTAACCTCCTATGGATAGGGCTTTTACACCATGCTGTTAAAAAGTGTTAAAAAAACACTTAAAAAGTTAATATAATTAACTAATTCATACATAATTTAAAATTCCAAGAAACAAAAATAGCTGATAACCAGCATATTACAAAATACGCATTGTTAAGATTTCAATCAGAAAGAATAATTTTAAAATTAAAAATCTTAAATCCGGTATATAACAAAAATGACCACCAGAAGATGCTCAGCCTTATAATATCAGATTTTTGAATCCTATTTTAACATGTATGTACTGTGTTAAAATTTCAAGATTGATATGACAGCAAAAATAACATGATAGAAATTTTAAAAATTAGTGTACTATTTTTATCTCCGTCGAAAAAATAAAAGAACGTCTCATCTCAAAAGCAAAAAACCAATGATTTCTCATTGGTTTTTTTATTGTATAATAAATAAATATTATTTTAAATATTCCAAAACATAGTCATATGTTCCACTCGGATATACTACAGACATGGTAGGAGATCCTGTAACAGCAGATCCATTAGTGATATCGTATGAGTACAATTCTCTTGAATATACTGTGTTAGTACCCGCTTTATAAATAGTAATTCCATACAAAGCAGTAATTCCACCAGGTGCAGGGATTGTTACTGCAGTAGTCGTTCCATTTGCAGTAAAAGTTCCTTTGATACCATAAATCTGTGCATTATTTACAAGTCTGTTTGTAACAGTTTCAGTAGTAAGAATATTTTCTTTAGCAGAAGAACTCAATGGTAACCATTGTCCTGAAGCTGAAGAGAATGCTGGTGTTGGAGTAGGGTTGCTGAAATAGTAAAAACCTACACCTACCGTTTGGTTTCCGATACCTGATCCTGTAGCTGGAGTAGTACCAGCAGTAGAGTTATAAACAATCATCCCATCATATGCTGTAGGGAAATTAAGCGCACTAGTTACTGGTGTTACAAAAGTGAACGTTGTTAAATTTGTTCTAGGAAATGCTAATCCTTTACCATTACTAGTAGATGTTGTAAAGCCGTTTGCAGAAGCATCTAAGAATACGGACTGTGTAGCTACTGTAGCACTGACAGTACCATTAGATCTCAATTGAGCAAAAAAAGTGCTTGATGCCGCAACAATGGCAAACAATGCTGATGTTAAATATACTTTCATAATTGTGTTTTATTATTAGAATGAACTATAGCTATACCAATTTGTCCCATCACAAATATAAGACAAAGATCCACCTGATTGAAGAGGTGTTGTTGAAGCACTAGTATGAACTCCCGTTACACTAAAGAAATTACCTCCTGTAGCATCAATAAATGTAATGGTTTTACCATTGGTTTTTGTTAATGTAGCCAGGTTAAATGTAACATTCGACGTAACAAGGATTGCATTGTTCAGGTCTGCATCTGAGATCGTAGCAGCTGTTTGCGCTCTTACTGTCATTCCTGCAGGAGCGACAGAACCGCCACCAAAAGGTTTCCATTCTGGAACAGTATTATCAAAATAATAGAAACCAGGGCCAGTAATTTTAGCTTTTCTAGCTCCTGTACCGGTTCCCGCAGTAATGTAAACAATGGCTCCGTTTTGAGGCGCAGCGTACGTTCCACTTGTATCATCCTTAGCGGATAATTCTGCTGCTGTCATACGAGGGACTAATAAGGCATCAGGTCTAGCATTATCTGTAGTGTTGGCTACTACATCTAAAGTTGCGGCAGGTGTGGTTGTGTTAATCCCCACTCGCCCCTGTTGAGCCTTAGAAACGGCCGAAAGGCCAACAAGCATAATTGCTGTTAATAAAAATTTTTTCATAAGTTTTTAAAGATTTTAAATTACATTTTTTTCATCAATATTTCCAAAAAGGAACATACATCTCAACTTGTGAACATCAAACTAAAAAAAATATCCAACTAATTATTTAAATTGATTTTTAGCTTTATTTCAATGACTAACTTGCTGAAAGCACATGATTTAAAAATATTGCTTCTTGCGCAAATTTAATACATAATTTTCGATTTTAAATACATTATAAAAGAAAATTAAAAATTCTTAATTAAACAAAATATTAACAAATTGATTATCAATAAAATAAAAACAGTCTACCGAGAAAATTCTATGTTAATTTTTGTTAATAAGTCTACTTTACAATGCATTTTTTTTACTGATTAATAAGCGTTTAGCTACACTAATTCTCCATATAAATCAAATTCTTCGGCAGAGGTAATTCTGACGTCTGCAAATTCACCAATTGAAATATAAGTATCTTCTGCTGAAACCAAAACCGTATTATCTACATCCGGCGAGTCATACTCTGTTCTTCCGATGAAATAATTCCCTTCTTTACGGTCAAAAATACATCTGAATACTTTCCCTATTTTTTCCTGGTTTTTTTCCCATGATATCTGAGACTGCAGTTCCATTATTTCCTCTACTCTAGCCTCTTTTACTTCCTGGGGAATGTTATCTTCTAAAACATGGGCTGTAGTATTCTCTTCATGAGAATAGGTAAAACAGCCTAGTCTGTCAAATTTTTGTTCTCTTACCCAGTCTTTAAGCTCCTGAAATATCTCTTCTGTTTCACCAGGATACCCAACGATAAGCGTTGTTCTGATGGCCATATCAGGAACTTTTTCTCTGAATTTTCCTAAAAGGGCATCTGTTTTCTCATGGGTAGTTCCTCTCTTCATAGATTTCAGCAGATCTGAATTGATGTGTTGAAGAGGAATATCAATATAATTACATACTTTAGGTTCTTCACGGATAATATCAAGAACATCTTCAGGGAAACCGCTTGGGAAAGCATAGTGAAGACGAATCCATTCCACTCCTTCTACTTTTACCAATTCTTTTAAAAGATCACCCAATGCTCTCTTTTTATAAAGATCGAGACCATAGTAAGTAAGATCCTGAGCAATAAGAATCAATTCTTTCGTTCCTTTTTTAGCCAGTTTCTGAGCTTCTAACACCAGTTTTTCGATTGGCGTTGAAACGTGGCCTCCTCTCATCAATGGGATCGCACAGAAAGAACATGGCCTGTCACAGCCTTCAGAAATTTTAAGGTATGCGTAATGTTTGGGAGTTGTTGTTAGTCTTTCTCCTACCAGTTCATGTTTATAATCTGCTCCCAGATGCTTCAAAAGTACCGGAAGATCTCTTGTTCCGAAATATTGATCTACATCCGGAATTTCTTTGATCAAATCCGGTTTATATCTTTCAGATAAACATCCTGTAACAAATACTTTCTCAACCTCACCTCTGTTTTTAGCATCAACATAATCCAGGATGGTATTGATAGACTCTTCTTTCGCATTGTCAATAAATCCGCAGGTATTGATGACCACAATATCCCCACGGTCTTCGTGAACCACTTCTTTGCCATTGGCTTTCAGCTGGCTCATTAATACTTCAGAATCATATACATTCTTGGAACATCCAAGAGTGACTACATTGATTTTCTTCTTCCCTACAGATTTTGTACGCATCGTTTTGATTTTGAGTCTGCAAAGATACAAAATATTGGAGAGTTAGGATTAAAAAATAAAAACCACTTTATAAAAGTGGTTTTCAGGAATATACTTTAAAAGTTTTTTTCTTTAAATCCAGGGGCATTCTGGTCTTTATCTGAAAGTATAGCATCTTTTTCATCTACCTTCCAGTCAATATTAAGATCGGGATCATTAAATTTCACACTGCCTTCCGATTCTTTGTTATAAAAGTTATCACATTTATAAGAGAAAACAGCATGGGTACTCAATACAGAAAAACCATGTCCGAAGCCTCTCGGCACATACAACTGTAATTTATTTTCAGCAGTAAGTTCTATTCCGAACCATTTTCCGAATGTAGGAGAATCTTCTCTAAGGTCTACAGCCACATCCCAAACGCTGCCTTCAAGACAGGAAACCAGTTTTGCTTGGGCATGTTCTCCTTTCTGAAGATGCAGACCTCTCAATACTCCATAGGAAGATTTGGAAATATTATCCTGCACAAAGTGCCCGTTCATTCCTGTAAGTTCCTCGAATTTTTTTTCATTGAACTTTTCAAAGAAGTAGCCTCTTTCGTCTTCAAAAATAGTAGGCTCTATGATGTAGCAGTCTTTAAGCGGGGTTTCTTTAATTTTCATAATAGTTAAAAACTCTATTTCAATGTGGTTATTAATGTTTTAAACAAAATCTTTATATCGTTTCTGAAGGACATATTTTCAAAATAATCCAGATTCATTTTTACTTTGTTTGGAAATAATACTTCATCATTGTAAGCTAAAGGATCTTCCTGATTTTTCAGGAGATACTCTTCATCTCTGTATTTAATACTTGCTTCACAGGTAAGCCCGGGTTTGAGTTCCAAAACTTTTCTGTCTGTTCCGGTAAGCTTATCATAATAGCCCTCGATATCAGGTCTGGGGCCTACAAAGCTCATATCACCTTTTATAATATTAAACAATTGCGGAAATTCATCCAGCTTAAATTTTCTGAGAGCCTGCCCTACTTTTGAACATGTTCTCTTCTGTTCATGAATTGTTTTAATTTTAAAAATGGTAAATGGTTTTCCATACTGCCCTATCCGTGTCTGCAAAAAAATTCCGTTGGAAGATGTATCCAGGCTTGCAATCACAAATAAAATGATCAGTACCGGCATAAGAAAGAGGATTAATATTGCCGCTAAGACAAAATCAAAAACCGCTTTCCAATATCTATACTGATTCATTAAGTGCAATGATATTAAATTCCAAAGTACGAATGTACTACTTTTGTTATTCTTTCCCTGTCACCGTCTGACAGGTTAGAACCAGAAGGTAGACATAGTCCGTTATCAAAGAGTTTTTCAGAAACATTTCCACCGTAATAAGGAGAAGTTTCAAAAACCGGCTGTACGTGCATCGGCTTCCAAAGTGGTCTTGATTCAATATTGTCTTCTAAAAATGCGTGTCTTAAACCTTCTCTGTCTTTACCTGTAATTTCCGGATCAATGATTACTGCAGACAGCCAATGATTTGAATAAAAATCATCATTCGGCTCTGAAAATACATTTACCCCTTCAATATTGCTGAAAAGGTCAACATAGAAATCGTGCATTGCTCTGCGTGCAGCCACTCTGTCCTTAAGAACTTCCATCTGTCCTCTTCCTATACCTGCTACAATATTACTCATTCTGTAGTTGAAGCCGATCTGCGAATGCTGATAGTGCGGTGCATTGTCTCTGGCTTGTGTAGAAAGAAAAACCGTTTTATCTTTATCTTCCTGAGTATGACAAACCAAGGCTCCTCCTCCTGAAGTGGTGATAATTTTATTTCCGTTAAAACTTAAAATCCCAAAACGTCCGAATGTTCCACATGCCTGTCCTTTATAGGTAGAACCAAGTGCTTCAGCCGCATCTTCTATCACAGGGATCTGGAATTCCTGAGCAATGGCTGTTATTTCGTCCATTTTCGCAGGCATACCATAGAGATGAACTACAATAATCGCTTTAGGTTTTGTTCCTTTCTGGATTCTGTCTTCGATGGCTTCTCTTAATGCTTTCGGACACATATTCCATGTAGCGGGTTCGCTATCCACAAAAACAGGAATTGCGCCACAATACGCAATTGGATTGGCTGAAGCAGAGAAAGTCATTGATTGGCAGATCACCTCATCACCATGTACAACTCCGCATTCGATAAGAGCAAGGTGTAATGCCGCAGTACCTGCAGAAAGTGCAGCCACTTTTGCATTTTCTCCTAAAAACTGCTCCAGATCATTTTCAAATCCGTTAACATTAGGTCCCAATGGGGCTACCCAGTTTTCTTCAAATGCTTCGTTGATGTATTTTTGTTCATTCCCTCCCATATGCGGCGAGGACAGCCAGATTTTAGTATTCATATTTCTGATTAGTAACTTATTTATATAATATTTTTCTTAATAATTCGACCCGGATTTCCTACAACAATTGAGTAATCGGGGACATCGGCAATGATGACCGCTCCGGCACCAATTACACACCACTTTCCTATTTTGATCCCCTGGATTACCGAAGCTCCTATTCCAATCTGAGAGCCTTCTCCTACTTCCACTCCTCCGGCAAGTGCTGAATTGGGTGAAATATGAACAAAGTCTTCAACCACGCAATCATGATCTACAGATGCATTGGTATTGATAATACAATGTTTTCCAATGACAGTATCAGCATTAATGACCACTCCTCCCATGATTACTGTTCCCATTTCTATTTTCACAGATCCAGAAATTATTGATTTTGGATGTATTAAAATGCCAATCTCGTGCTTAATCTGTTCTGCAATCTTTTTACGGGTAAGATTATTCCCAATTGCAATAATAAGTTTTTCCTTATCCTCTGGTAAATTATTCAAGACTGGAAATCCATAGCATTCCTTTTTAGTGACATCCTGATCTATGAATGCCTTAATTTTTATGTCATTAGCAGCAGCAATATCTGCAATTACCTTTCCATGTCCGCTTGCTCCAAATAAATACATAGCTATCAATTAATTTCCTTTAAAGGGTTCTATGGTAACGTGTCCATCAGCTGAAATTCCTTCTCTTATAAAAACTTTCTTTATCGTAAGAAATATTATTTTCAGATCCAGCATAAAGGATAGATGCTCCACATACCAGACATCTAAATTAAACTTTTCTTCCCAGGAAATAGCATTTCTTCCGTTAATCTGTGCCCAGCCGGTAATTCCCGGTCTTACTTCATGCCTTCTGGCCTGATGTTCATCATATAAACCGAGATATTGTACCAGTAAAGGTCTTGGACCTATTAATGACATATCTCCTATCAAAACATTAATCAGCTGTGGAATTTCGTCTATAGATGTTTTACGGACAAATGCTCCTACTGCCGTAAGTCTCTCTGCATCTGATAACAGTTTACCTTCGGAATCAGTTTTGTCATTCATCGTTTTGAATTTTATAATGGTAAAAATTTTACCGTTTTTACCTGGTCTTCTCTGAAAGAAAAAAGGTTTCCCTTCATTTGCGATGGCCAAAGCAATAAAAAAAACAATAAAGACCGGACTTACGATAAGCAGACCGATTAAGGCTAATGTAAAATCAAGAACTCTTTTTAAAAAAACACGATACATCTTTCTTTTCCCTTTATTTTAAGCGTTAATAATTTTATCATAAGATTGTTGTACCTGAAATTCTCTTTCCAGGAATTTTCTACTGTTCTCCCTCATTTCTTCAAAGTTATTTGCATCCATTTCTACGAATGTATTTATTGCTTTTATCATCTTCTGAAGATTTCCTGAATGCACAGCGATGCCACAATTATTCTTAACTACATCTGTTCCAATATCTGTACAGGAATCCGTAGCAGTAAGGACCGGCAACTTAAACTCAAGATATGATAGTAAACGGGACGGATAATTTGGGATCGTAAAATCTTTATGCAGAAAGATCAACCCAACGTGGCAGGACTGTACCAGCAGGTCATAATCAGTTTTCGGAATGACAGATAAAAGTAATGCGTTTTTGGGGCGGAAAGTATCAAACCATTTCCTCATTTTGCCAAATTCTGTTCCAGAGCCTACTATCACAAAAAATAATCTGTCGTCTTCAGCTTTGGCTTTTAAGGTTTCTATCAGAAAATCAATTCCCTGAGGTTTTCCTAAATTTCCACCATAGATAAAGATTTTCCTATTTTCCGGGATGCCATACCTCGCGTGAATTTCTTTATATTGGCAAATAATTTCTTTATTTAAGGGCAGGAGCTCAATAGCATTTGGATTTACCTCCAGTTTTTCTTTAGGAATAAAAGAATTATGTTCCATCACAAATTTTAGATTGGCATCCGACATACACCCAATTTTATCTGAAATCAAATATAATTCTTTTTCTTTATTTCTAAAGTAGTTGTAAAGTAATCCTTTTTTAGACATCAGCTGCATATCAACCGCATTTTGGGGGAAGATATCCTTTAGAAGAAGATATGTTTTAGCCTGATCTCTTTTTTTGATATATTTAATAAGGTTTGTAAAAGTAATAGGAGGTGTGGCGTAAATAATCAGATCAAATTTCACTCCTGACAAGTGTTTATTGATGGCTCTTAGAAAGAGTTTATCAATTGTCAGGGTAGAAAATCCCTTTTCAATAAAATTCGTTTTCTGAATATTAAGTGTTTTTACATTTAGAAAAACAGTATTCCCTTCTTTTTTCACATTAGTCTTTTGATTTTCGCATCTTTCAACAGGGGAAACTATATACAGGAAATGCCCATGCTGGGAAAACTCCCGCATTAAATCTTGATAAATACCACGTTCTTTTAGGGTATTGATCTTCACTAAGGTAAGAAACAATATATTCATAATTTATTCCAGACTACTCTGTTAATGTAATCGGTATAGCTTACAATAATTCTAACCGTTTTTTCTGACACATTGGGCATGGAATAATCCGCCACAAGTCTGTAGTTTCTATTGTCTCCTGTTTGCTGCTGCCTAAGCTGTACCAATCCCTGCAAAATTCTCTCAGGAGATAATCCCACCATCATAACAGAAGCTTCCTCCATAGCTTCAGGTCTTTCATGTGCTTCTCTGATATTGAGTGCCCTGAAATTAAGGATTGAAGATTCTTCTGAAATAGTACCTGAATCTGACAGTACCGCATAGCTTCTCATTTGAAGAGCATTATAATCGTGGAAACCAAGTGGTTTCAGAAACTGAATTTCAGATCTAACCTGAAACTGCATTTTATCAATCATATTTCTTGTTCGCGGATGGGTAGAAAAAATGATGGGATACTGATATTCTTCTGCAATGGCATTTAGGCTGCTGATAAGCCCTCTGAAATTTTTTTCTGAATTAATATTTTCTTCTCTATGTGACGATACTACAAAATACTTTCCTTCTTCAAGATTTAATCTTGTAAGAATATCGGAGTTTTTAATTTGGGGAAGGTAATGATTCAAAACCTCATACATTGGGGAACCGGTTTTGATAATTCTGTCCGCAGGAAGTCCTTCTCTTAAAAGATATTCTCTGGCAATATCCGAATATGTTAAATTGATATCTGAAATATGATCTACAATTTTCCGGTTGGTTTCTTCGGGAACTCTTTGATCAAAGCATCTGTTTCCAGCTTCCATGTGGAAGATCGGAATCTGTCTTTTTTTGGCGGGAATAGCACATAAACATGAGTTTGTATCTCCCAGTACTAAAAACGCATCCGGTTTCACTTCCTCGAGAAGCGGATCAATTTTCACCAAAATGTTTCCAATTGTTTCTGCAGCTGTTTTTCCTGCTGCTTCCAGGAAATGGTCAGGTTTTCTTAAGCCTAAATCTTCGAAAAAGATCTGGTTAAGTTCATAGTCATAATTTTGTCCTGTATGGACTACAATATGTTCTACAGCGTCAGAAGTATCTAAAGCTGATAACACTCTTGATAATCTAATGATTTCCGGCCGTGTGCCTACGACTGTCATTACTTTTAATTTCTTCATCATAACAAAATAAAATTATAGATATCATTATTGCTGAAAAACTCCAAAACTCCATATTTCCAAAAATACTAACTGAAGTAAGAACCAACACGCAATATTGAATAAAAAACAAAAAGAAAGGTAAATAATACATATGCTCTCTGACATATCTTACTTTAAACTTTCTTATATCCTTAAAATACAAAAGGAATAAAACGCCTCCCACAATTCCCATGCTCATCAATACTTCAATAAAAATATTATGTGGGTACATTCCGTCCTCAAATAAGATACGTCCCCCAAAAATAACATTATCTTTAAAAATATTCCAGCCCCTTAATAAATAATAAGAGCGTCCGCTTCCATTCCCTTCAAAAATAGCATTATACATTCTATTTATAAATTCAAAATCCAATGCTAACGTTTGTTTTAAAAAATAAATACTTATAACAAAAAACACTACAAAAGATAATAGAAAAATCCAATACTTTAATTTATTGAGATAAATTAATACAATCAATAGAATGATAAAAACTGCTAATACAGGACTTCTTGCCGAAGAACTAAATATGGTAAAAACTCCCACCAATGTACCTAAAACAGGTTTCAATAATTTTTCAGGGGCTTGAAAATAATAGTAGACAGACATTATTAGTAATGATAACCCATAATGCCCCACATTAATATAATAGCTTACAAATATGCCACTTGATTTTTCAAAATTCTTAAATATGAATATTGTCCATAAACAGCTTATCCCCAGTATTATTAATAAAAAATTAAAAACAATACTATTTAGCCTAGTCATAATTTCTTTCGTAAAACTTATTCCCAATATCGCTATATAAGGAATAAGATTTAAAAAAATAATCCTAATATAAATCTCATTTTTTTCTTGTGATATGTGAGGTAAATAGAGATCATTTTCAAAACTATAAATTGCTTTACATAAATAAAAGATCCAGAAAAGAACAGTAAAAATAACTGTCACCTTTCTTTTCTTAATATTATCAAAATTTATATAAATAACAAAAAAACTCAATAATAATACAATGATTCGAAATGGAACAACAAAATAATTATTTGATGTAACTTCTAACAAAACAGCAAATGAGTATGAAAATATATACCCAAAAGTCAGAAGAAAGGTAAACCAGATATCACTTTTTTTTGTCAGTTCCATATTAGACATTTAGAAAATAAGTATCTGCATCCTCAGGGTTAAAGGGTTCATTGATCCAAAAAATTGTATATAATTCTTCTTCTCCTATATTTTTTATATTGTGCGTAAACCAAATCGGCATATCTACATAAGCAGGTTCAGCACCATCAAGATAGAAGTCGTAAATTTCTTCAGTATCTATTTTTCTGAGTTGAATTAAAGCTTTCCCCTTTATTACAGCAAATCTTTCTATTTTTCTTGTATGAAAATGATTTCCTCTCGTGATACCAGAAACGGTAGTAGAAAATGAACATTGTCCACCTATTCCCAATCTGATTACTTCAACAAAGGCACCTCTTTGATCAGTATGTTGTGTAAATTTGACAGGATAATGATCTTTAATATCAAAATAACAACGGAAAGTATTGAACAGATTAAGTTCAAAAGCTGATGTAAGCAATGGAATCTCTCCATTATCAAAATATAATTTCTTATAGTCTTCAAGCTTTGCCAATACTTCAGAGACTTTATTTACTGAAGTATGCCCTACTTCGTAAAGCTCTTTGGTATCTGCCGCTTCTATCTGGCCGATAATTTCCTGTACGAGTTCCCCTACGTAGATCAGTTTCACTTCGCTGTCATTATCAATAAGAGGAGTTTCGCCATGTGTAAGTTTGTAGCAGAAGGTAGCAACAAATGAATTGTAATTTGGTTTTCCAAAAGGTCCGAAAACATTAGGAATAATCATTCCTGTAAATTTTCCGCCAGCTTTTTTTGCCCAGTCTGCCAAAAGCACTCTTCCTTCTTTTTTCGATTTCCCATACAGGTTATCTCTTTCTTCCTGAGAAGATGATGAAAATAAAACGTGCGCCTTTGATCCTGTTCGTTCCAAAGAATCTGTTAATTTCTTTACGAGTTCAATATTGTTATTGAAAATCACTTCAGGATCCGGATGGCGGTTCATTGCTGCTAGGTGTATAATGACATCACATTGTTTTACAAAAGCATCCAGCTGATCCGGATGGTCAAAAAAAGATCTGTCAAAGTCAATTCTTTCATACTGCTCAGGCTTCAACCCCAGTGTATTGTACAGATGTGAGCCTACAAAACCGTTTTGTCCGGTTATTCCTATTTTTTTCATCATTATATATTTTCAAAATAATCCAAAGGGAAACGATGATTATCTTCAATTTCACCTAAAGAATAGTTTACCATTACTAAGAGTTTCGATCCTTTTTCTTTTGCTTGAATTGCGGAAGCATATCCCGCCGGCATGTGAAGTACATCTAATTTTCCGGCATTCAGCTCAAAAGTAAGAATTCTAAGATCTTTTGAAGGTTTTTCCCAATGATCAACTTTAACCAATTTAATAATAAAAGCTCCCTGCATGGCTGTAAACCAACGTTGTTCTGTCTTATGTCCAGTCCATCCTCTTATATAATCGATGCTATTATTTTCAATGCAATATATTCTTTTTATTGCAGAAGCATCATATTGATTATTGAAAAACAAATTTCCTCTTTCATCCGCGTATTTTCCGCCTTCAATAATTTTTGGACTATCCATTCTTCTAGTCCGGATATTGCGTTACATCTTCTCCCAATACTTCTTTTCTGATCAACGGAAGTTTCAAAAGAAGTTTTTTCATTCCTTCTACATCCTGTCGCTTCGTATTATGAGAGTGATAATCTTCTATTTTTGAAATGTCTTTCATACCTTCTGAGAAATACTTATCATAATTAAGATCTCTGTTATCTGCCGGAATTCTGTAGAAATCTCCCATATCTTCTGCCTTCAGCATTTCTTCACGTGTGCAAAGGGTTTCATAAAGCTTTTCTCCATGTCTTGTTCCAATCACTTTTATCGGATTATCTGCTTTAAATAATTCCTTCAGAGCCTGAGCCAGATCACCGATAGTTCCTGCCGGTGCTTTATTTACAAACAGGTCTCCTGTATTCCCATTTTCGAAAGCAAATAATACAAGTTCTACAGCTTCCTCCAATGACATTAAAAACCGGGTCATCTTTGGATCTGTAATGGTAATTGGTTCATTATTTTTGATCTGTTTAACAAATAATGGAATCACAGAACCTCTGGATGCCATAACGTTTCCGTATCTAGTAAGACATACTGTAGTATTTTTCAGATTTCTGGAGGCTGCTACTACAACTTTTTCCATCATTGCTTTGGAAATCCCCATAGCATTGATGGGATAAGCAGCTTTATCTGTACTTAAACAAATTACTTTTTTAACTTTATTATGAGCTGCAGCATCAATTACATTTTGCGTGCCCTCAACATTTGTTTTTACTGCTTGCATTGGAAAAAACTCACAAGAAGGAACTTGCTTTAAAGCTGCGGCATGAAATACATAATCAACTCCTATCATTGCAGATTCAACACTTTTATAATCCCTTACGTCACCGATATAAAACTTCAGCTTATCACTTTTAAACTGATTTCTCATGTCATCCTGCTTCTTTTCATCCCGGGAAAAGATTCTAATTTCTTTAAAATACTCTGTATTTATAAATTTTCTGAGAACAGCGGTTCCAAATGAACCTGTACCTCCAGTAATAAGAAGTACTTTATTTTTTATTTCCATATGTGTTTATTGTATGATTTTTACCTTCAAAATGGGTAATATATCCATTATTTTATTAGTTTTTCTTTTTCTTCAAAAGTAGGATAATTTATTAAGACTGCTTTATAAACTCCCTTGAATACAAACAAGCTTCCTGCAGCAACACCAATTATTCCATGTTTATCAATAACCTGCTTGATGTCACTTAATGAACCTGCACCTCCTAAAACAGTAAGGGGAAGAGAAATCTGTTCTCTAACTTTATCAATAAGCCCCATATCATATCCCTTCATTACCCCATCCTGGTCTATCGAATTGATCACAATCTCGCCTGCTCCCAGTCTCTGGCATTCTTCTGCAAACTTAAATGGGTTTATCCCTGTAGATTTTTTTCCATTATGGGTATACACCTCATACCCTCCGAAAAGTTTTTTCTTTACGTCCAGCACAACAATTACACTTTGTGAGCCTACCCTTTCTGCAATTTCAGTAATTAATTGAGGGTTCTGAAGCACTGCAGAAGATAATGCAATCTTTTCAATTCCCAATCCGAAAATTTTTTGAGCCTGCTCTACTGTTTTCACTCCTCCACCATAGCATAAAGGCATTCGTGATTGATTTGCAATTCTTTCTATTAAGCTATAATTTGGTTCTAAACCTTTTGTAGTAGCATCAATATCAAAAATGGCAAGTTCATCAACTTCTTTTTCGTTAAAAATTCTTACCGCGTTGATAGGATCTCCTACATATTTAGGATTTTTGAAATTAACAGTTTTTACAAGTCCGTTATCCTGGATCAGAAGACTCGGTATAATTCTTGGCCTAAGCATGTGTATTTAAAGTTTTGCAAAGTTGTGTAGTAAAATTTCACCATAATGATGGCTTTTCTCCGGATGAAACTGTATTCCATATTTGTTCTCGTGGTGAGCTGCTGAAGCAAATTCACCTGCATAGTCTGTAACAGCCATAATATCCTCCTGATTGTTACAGTGGAAATAATAAGTATGAAGAAAATAAAAAATGGAGTTGTCTTCCAGTCCTTTAAATAATTCGATATCTTTTACCGGTTTAACATCATTCCAACCCATGTGTGGAAGTCGTGTCACCTGGTGAATTTTTGTTTCATCAAATTTTTTAACAGTAGCATCAATCCACTTTAAACCATCAAGTTTCCCTTCGTCGCTGTTATTAGCCATCATCTGCATTCCTACACAAATACCAATTACAGGAATCTTATGTCCCAAAACAAGATCATCCAGTTTATCTCTCATTCCTGAATTGTTCAATTGGGTCATGGCGTGATCAAAATGCCCTACTCCGGGAAGAATGAGTTTTTCCGCTCCTTCAAGATCTTCTTTTGTTTTCGCTATCTTCACCGGAACGTCTACCCTTTTGTATACATTAACGAAGGCATTGATATTTCCAACACCGTAATCAATAATTGTTATCATCTGAATAATCTTTTTTCAAGCCCAAGTTTTCTCATTGCCTGTGCCCCAATTCCTATGAGTGACCTTTTATTCTTATAATCGTTATAAGTCTTATTTTCACCTTCGAATAATTTCTGCAGCTCATCTGTAGTAAGGTCTAATTTATGGGCTACATATTCGAATTCTTTCTGCAAGAACTCTTCAGATAATTCTGGTCTTGAAACTCTATCCAGAGCTTCATCTCTAGTCATTTGTCCCGTAAGGATCAAGCTTGAGAAGTGTGCTCTCCTTTTTTGGTATCCAAATTTCCTAGGTAACCAATAGTCTTCAAAAAACCTTGTAAATCTTGATTCATGATGTTTATGCTGAAAGCTTTCCCATCCATATTTATCAGATAACATTTTTTCTACATCATTTTTGATATACGGAATACAATTAAGAGGCTTATATACTTGCATTCCCAAAACGTATTTATAATAAAGCTTATAGCTCATAATATCTACAATGGGAAATGTTTTAAGCTCCCTCTTACCAAATTTTTTATGAATATCCAGAATCAAGGTCTTGTCTATTCCTGGATAAGCTCCCCATTCTTCAGGTTCTCTACAACATTCCGTAGAATAGTTTCCTCCTGTAAGAACGTATTTGATTTTATTTTTTTTCGCAAATTTATATAGACCTGAGAAAAAAGCAATGTCCTGAGGCAAATCTTGATCTGCTATCTGAGATTTTAGAAATGCAACCTGAAGATCTTTCATTTCCTCCCAGTTGATTACCTCTGTGTATAGGTCCAAATTAAGCGAGTTGACTAATTTCTCAATATTACTTACGGCTCTATCTGTATTCCAGCCTGCATCTACGTGAAAGATAAGAGGTTTAAGGCCCATTATTTCTTTTGCTACATAGGCGGCATAAGAACTATCTAACCCTCCACTAAGCCCGATAATACAGTCAAAATCCCGGTTTTTACCATCTTTTTTTATTTTTTCTGCTTCCTGCTCAAGTTCTTTAAGTCCTCTTTCATCAGTATGCCAAGTTGGTAAAATACTTTCTTTATAGTTAATATAATAATCACTTTCACCTTTCTCATTAAAAACAATATTAGGATCAGAAGTATCCATAATTGTTTTCGTACATATTTGATAGGTTCTATCTTTTTCCATAATTTTATTTTTCTTTTATCATTATATCTAACATTTCTGTGATATAGTTGTCATAAAATGTGTTAAAATCCATTCTGCTTTTTGCAAATTCCTTGGTTATTTTCGGCTCATTAGTTCTATATGAGTAGTCATCAAAGTTCCATAAAATAAGTCCATCAATACTAAACCCGTTATAGCGCGTTTTCATAATTGTATTAACATAAGTTCTAAAATCACTCTCATCAATTCTTTCATTTCCTGGGCTACTATTTGATGGATGATACCGTGACATAATCAAAGGAAATACTTTTTTATTGTATGATCTCGCGATTTTAATCATCTCTCTAGTATTATCTTCTAAATAATTAACATTTTCCACATTAAAATTCAAATTATTATAAAATATATAGATTGATGGAAATAAAACATCACTTTTTATAATAATCTTCTCAATGCTTTTGTTTTTTTCATAAAATTTATCAGATCTGTCCCAATAATTTGTAAAAGGAATATAATAATATCCTATTTGAGCTTGCGGTCTTTCATTTTTTACAAATGTGAGTACATCTAAAAATAATTGTAAACTTTTTTTGAAATTTTCACTTGTAGGGGGCTCATTAATAAGATACTCGAGGTATGGAGCCTCAATATCAATGTAAGCCATTCCTGTATCATTTTTGTTAGGAAAAGAACGAGTAACCTCTTCGCGGAGCAGTTTTTCATTAAACGTAAATGGTTTGTTAGGATCCAGAAATTGAGCATCATTAATGAATTTGACCGATTCAATATGATTATCCTTCAGAAAATTTTTAAAACCACTCCCATTATTTCCTGAGCAAATAAGTACCCTAGGAGTATTTTGTGTATTCTTTTGCTGTTTATCCTGACTTTTCTTTTGCCCGGTATATTTACAAGAAGTAAGGGTTAAACTAATAAAAATTACATTAATTAGAAATTTTAACATGAGAGAGCGTTTTATTGATTAGGTGATTCCAATCCAAGTACTTGGATGAAGTTTTTAATGCCATTTCTTTTCTTAAACTTAGTTCATCTTCACCATATATGATATCTTCTATACTCTTTTTAATCTGTTCTTTATTAATATCTTCTTTCTTAAGCTCTGTAATTGCGCCAAATTCATTCAGATACTGTACCGACTGTTCCCCTACATCTCCAACAATAAGTGGTAGTCCAGAGGCTATTGCCTGTTGCCAAACAATAGACTGACTTGCAGGAAACACAGCAATATCGGAAGCTGATAGATGTTCATACACTCCCCTATTATTCAACCAGCCAATATAATGAATATTCGGGTTATTATTTGATAATGCCAGTAATTCTTTTTTATATTCCTGATTATGTTGATCTGCATCACCTACAATCAGCAAATGAAGGGTTGTGTCGTTAATTTCATTAAATGCTTTTACTAATAAATCAGTTTTCTTTGCCGGTGTAAATTTTCCACCGGTAAAAATTATAACATCTTCATCATTGATACCCAATTTGTTCCTGATTTCATCTCTAACTCCGCTCTTCTTTATTTCTGCAACCAGATCAGTATCAGCTCCTAATGGTAACAGATCCATTTCATTATGAGGAATGTTATATACTTCATTTAAGAATTTTGTACTTCCCGGAACTATTGGATAAAACTTCGAAATATGTTTACGAATAGGATCCATGTAAAAGTACTTTCTGATTACTTTATGTAGTATATTTAAAGACAACCAACCATTTGCTGAATTACTATAGTCTGCATGATAATCCATAATCATTTTAACATGTGGATTCTTTTTTTTATAATCCAACATCTCAAACATATTAGGCATAATATCATGGATATAGAGCAGATCAGGTTGTATTTCTTCCACTATTTTTTTAATGGAAGTATATTTTTTTATTTTTCCTAAAAAATTAAACTTAAAAGGTAATTTTATAATTTTTGCACCATGATCATAGATCACTTTCGCCGGCAGTGAATTATCATGCTTGTTGTTATAATAATCAAAAACATTCTCATATGTGGAAGTAATTACTGTAACTTCATGTCCATGTTTTCTGTAATATTTAACCAATAAATTTTCTTGATACTCCAAACTTTCTATATAAAGTTCACAAAGCATTAATATTTTCATTTTTTATTTGAGTTTTTAAACTTTAAAATTTTATTTCCAAATACTAAGTCATTGATGCTACCTTAACTTGGTGGTACTAATTATTATCATTTTTTTAATACAATTTTATCTATAAGCCTTATACAGAATGAATCACCTTCTTTGATGTGGAATCCATCCGGAAATTGTATTGTACAAGATATATCGAAATCCAGAATAGATTTATCCTCCAAGCGTCAAAGGACCCACTTTTCATATCTTCAAGAAAAAAAAGAAGACATATAACATATAGTACCAAAAGCTTTTTATCTTTTCTCACAATTTCCAAATTATATATAAAGAAATAGAGATAGATCGATAGATAGGCCAATCCTCCAATAAGTCCTAGTTCTATCATACTTTCAAGCAGCAAATTATGTGGATATTCAACCTGATCAATTCCTGTAAGTGCAATTCCGGAACTTCCTATTCCTGTTCCTATAAACGGATGACTGTAAAAGCTTTCCAAACCTTTGTTAATAACCATTACCCTATAAATAACACTTTCATCTTCCTGGGATGCTTTTAAAAGATTAAATCGATCAATATTTACATTTTCTATAATGAAGTCTATAATATCATGAAGATAGAATAAGATAACAAAAAAAGCTGTTGCAGCAGAAAGTACTACTTTATAATTTAGTTTAATATTTTTCAGGTTAAGAAAATAATAAACTCCTATGCAAAGAATCAAATTAAAAAAAGGTCCTCTTCCACCAAGTTGAGTCAGTAAAAATAATAAGATGATTCTGTAAATAATCAGAGGAGCGGTAACCCGCTGACTTGACATAGAAAAAATGAAACATGCTGAAAGCATGATTCCTACGGCAAGATAAGTTGGAATGCTTTCTGAATATTGTGTGACATCAAAAAATATGATAAAGGTGTACGTGAAATAGACATATAATAATACGAGTATAGCAAACCCTCCAATCACATACATAAGGTTTTTAAGTTCTTCAAAAACAATATTCTTAAATACTATAAATGGATACAAAACGGTCAAAAAATTAAGTATCATCGCAATATTCTTTTTTTCAGAATAGATGTAAGATACTGTATATAAATTTGAAACCATGAAAAGAAACATCAACAGTAAAATTAAAAGTACCTGAATATACACTTCTCTTCTAAAAATAGTAATTGATTTTATCTCAAAAACTAAAACCATTACACATAAGAAAGCTCCTAATAGAGTAATATCAATTGGAAAAGGAATCCATTTAAGGGATCCAGAAAATACGAAAATAAAATATATAAATACTTTAAAAAAGTTATAGGAAAAAACTGTTTTAAGAAAGTTTCTCATCTATTTTCTGTTTTTATTTAAAAATTCCAAATAAACATTCTTGTAAAACCCCATCTCCCTATATACATACGCGTTATGCCATAATATGATAAAATCTCCCCCTGTTCTTCGTATTCTTTGTGAAAGAAGATCTAAAGACTGTTTTGCTTCTGCAACCGAATAGTTTTTGTATGAGCTTAGAGTAACATCCATAGCAATGAGTGGTTTTTCTTTTAATTTATATGGCATATCATTCGTAAAATCATAGGGATGGAACTCATGGGATGTTCCACATTTAAAACCTTCTTCCTCAGCAAATCCCATAGTATAATCTACTTCTACTCCTTCAGCCTGCAGATTATCAAAGGTCTGTTGTCTATCAAATCTTAAATAGTGTTGCCTGGAGTGCAAGATAGGATGTCCTATTGCTTCTTTTACTCTTTCAATCTCCATTTTTAGAGTATTCCTATCTTTATAAGTATAAAATCCAGGGTGAACCCCGGCAATCATATGAGCATCTTTTATTTGATTTAAAATTGCTTTTAAATTTTTATCGCGAATATTTTGTCCAGCGTCAAATGCAGATGGATTTGCCCCCATAAAGAAAAAAATGGACTTTAGCCCATTAGCTTCCGAATCTTTAAGAAGGGTTTCTATGCCTTTAAAATAAGGATCTCTACGTTGATCTGACAGGCTCTGAAAAAAAAACTTTACTGCAATTATAACTTCTTTTATATTTTTTGATCTGAGCAGCTGTGATAGAATTGATTTTATTGATTTTACAGTTCCTGTAAATCGGTAAATATCATCAATATCATGTGTTGGAGTTATTGAAAATTGTCTGGGTTTAATTTCTAGATCAGGATATTCTTTTTTTAGAATTATCCTAATCAACATGGCATATTCATCTACTAAAGGTATTTTAATAGTATTGTACTTCTTGGCAATACTATTTTTATATAGAAATCTATCATGTTCATCTCTTTCTGCAGAGACTAGCTCATCCAAACCCGATAATAGGATAAATGATAAAGAAAGAATATCAAAATTGAAAATGATTTTTTCATTTTCTGTATGGTAAAGTATATTTTCTTTACCAATTTTAAGAATCGGGATCTTATAATAATCATCAAATGCAGAAATATCTGAAAGTTTAAGATCGCCACTAAGAAGTTTATTAAAATCTTCAGTTCCGCAAATACTGAAATTGATATTTTTACCTCTTACTTTAATTTCAATATTTGTTTCTGAAATTTCAACAATAGAAAATTCAATTTTATATCCCAGAGCAATCTCCAAGATAGTATCAATTGTATATTTTAATGCATTTTCAGTTCTCATTGAAAAAAAAATTCTCTGCTTGAATTTTTGTCATGGATTCTCCATGTCCTCCAAAAATAATTTCCACCTCATCAAGATTCAGTACTTCATGAATAGACTTTTCTGCCATTTTTTTATTACCTGAAGGTAATTTTGTTACTGTTTTTTCGCCATTTATCATCAGATCACCTACAAATATATCTTTATTGATTTTAATACTTATACAAGAATCTGAATGTCCCTGTGTAGGATAAAACTCTATTTTCGGACCATGCCAGTTAATGATACACTTTTCAGTAACAGCTATATATTTTTCAATTTTATAAGAAAACTGTTTTCCATAAAATACTGAAAGATTTTTTTTACTGTTTTGTATATATAAAAGGGACTCACTGCTTAAAATGCATATAGGATTATATCGGGATATTATATCTTCTACCCCGTATACATGATCAAAATGTCCATGAGTAATTATGCAGTATTCGATAGCAATATTTTCCTTATCAATAAAGTCATATAGTTCTTGATGATTTTGGGTACCGGGATCTATGATTATTCCATATTTCTGTTCATTAAAAATTAAGAAACAGTTTGAGTCTACAGGCCTATTTTCAAATTTTCTGATGGATATCTGCATTTTTAGGAAGATATATTTATAGAACGCCCACCGTCTACAGTCATCTGTTGTCCTGTAATCCATCTCGCATCAGCAGATAATAAATAGTTTACTGCGTCAGCAATATCTTTTGCATACCCAATTCCTAAAGGATACTGAGCTTGCATTCTGTCCATTACAGCCTCATTATCAAATATGTTTTGAGTCATTTTTGTCAGTACTGCACCTGGTAATACGGAGTTAATTCTAACCCTTGGAGCTAGCTCTACTGCCAAATTACGCATCAATCCATCCAAAGCAGACTTGGAAGCACCATAAGTACTCATAGCTTTTGCTCCGCGGTTGCTAATATTACTTGAAATAAACACTACAGAATTCAATAATGAATTATTGATTTTTTTATTAACAAGCAGTTTAATAAGTAAGTTTGCTGAGAAAACGTTTGTCGTAAAACACTCCATCATAAAATCATTATTAACCAGTTTCAATGGAATCATTTTCATAAATCCGGCACAGTGTACCAGCTTATGAACATTAATACTATTCTCATTGAGAAATTGTACAAATGTTTTTTCTGTATTTTCCAAATTACTTAGATCTAGAGCCAGAATATGCGATGTACAGCCGTCTGAAAGCTTATTTTTAAGTTCATTTAGCTTCTCTACATTTCTACCTGTAAGAACCAAATCATAGGCTTCTGATAATTTTACAGCTATCTCTTCTCCGATTCCTGCTGTAGCTCCTGTTAATAAAACTGTTTCTCTCATTTTTTATATTGCTGTGAATCCTCCGTCCACTGATAAAATTGTTCCGGTTATCCATTTGCTCATGTCTGAAGCTAAAAAAACGGCTGCATTTGCAATATCCTGTGCTTCTCCAAGCCCCATAGGATGAAGAGCATTTAATCTCTGACTATATTCATCATCAAAGATACTTGAAACGCCATCCAGCATTTCAGTTTTTATAAATCCGGGAGCAATACAGTTTACTCTTATTTTCTTTCCGGCCATTTCAATTGCTAGAGACTTGGTAATTCCATGTAATGCAGATTTGGACATTGAATATGCCACATTTGCAGATGATCCTACAATTCCGTAGACAGATGAAATAAACGTGATAGATGGATGTTCTCCTCTATGGTTTTTGACACTGCAGAATATTTTTGAAAGCTCAAGAGCCGCTAATGTATTAATTTTGAAAACTTTTTCAGCAGTTTCAGCCTTAAGTGTCTTTAATGGCTGTACACAAGGGATTCCCGCAACATTCACCAAACCGTCAAGCTTTCCTATTTCTGAAATTTTACTTTCTACGGCCTGCTTTAATCCGGTGATATCTGAAAGGTCATGTACCAACAGTAAAGAATTATTCTTACAAAGTTTCTGTGTTTCTTTAAGTCCATCTTCATTGATATCAAGTAACAACAGATTTGCCCCTAATAAAGATAGGCTAACTGCTGTTACTCTACCAATACCTGACCCGGCACCGGTGATCATTATATTTTTAGAAGAAAAATCCAGAAAACCAGTTTCTTTAAGCATTCTGTTTAGATAAAATTAAATTATATAGTCCTTCAACAGTTTTAGAATCTGTAATTTCCTGATTGACTAATGATACTCCATATTCTTCATCTGCCATAGCAATAATTGAAAGAGTAGCCAGAGAATCCCAAGCTTCAAAGCTTGTAAGGTTATCCGCAAGATTTACCTGATCTACTTCTAAAATTTCTGACATTTGTTCCAAAAAATTTTCCATATTTATATTTTAAGTTTAAACTTCTATTTGTCTACAAAAATTCATATTTCCTATATTCATAACGATAGTCCCCCAAGTAAGTCCTACTCCAAAACCTGAAAAACAAACATCCATAGTTTCTTTTTCAAGTCTTTCTCCAATATTAAATGTAGTAGTAACAGGTATTGTAACTCCACTGGAGTTGCCGTGATTTTCCACCACATTGCTTGGAAGTTTGTCTCTGCTTACGCCAATTTTATCGGCTAGTTTCTGAAGCATAAACTTATTCGGCTGATGGAATAGAAAATATTCGATTTCATCCACTTTTTTTCCTGCTTCTTCCAAAATGCGTTCTACTTGTTTAGGTACGTTTGTCTGTACAAAGTTGAAAACATTGTCTCCCTGCATAACCAGATGATTTTTACTTCTTTTGTTTCCAAAAGAGTCTTCATAAAGCTCTCCAGTTTCTGCGGTGATTGGACATCGTGCTCCACCAGCAGGGATATTAAGTGCCATTGCACCTTTTCCGTCCATTAATATTTCACCATAGATAAGGTTGTTATTTTCATCTTTTTCTACGATGGTAATAGCTGCAGCATCTCCTATAAGAGGATTACTGTTTCTATCCTGTTTTGAAACTTTTGGACTTAAAACATCGGCATTACAAAGTAAAACTTTATTAATTGAAGGATTATCCAGTAACATAAATGCTTGTTGAAGTCCAATAATAAATCCCGCGCAGCCCTGATTAATATCCATACATAAAACATGGTCTGATAAATCCAGATACTGATGCAGTAAGTTGCTCGTAGGAGGCATTATATATTCTGGAGACTGAGAAACAAATAGAATGGCATCTATCTCTTCTTTATTCAATAATCTTTTATCCAGAAGATAATCAAATCCTTTTATCACCAAATCGTAGCTGGTAATATTCTCAGATTCCACAATACGTTTTGTATTAAATCCCATCGCCATTTTCAGCTTAAGAGATTTTGCTTCTGAGAAAGAATAATTATGCATTTCATCTTCAAATTTCACAACATTTGCAGGAAGAATGCTAAGTATCCCTGATATTTTTTTATTTGATGTTTTAATTTTCATAATTATACAGCGCCATTTCTCTTTAAAACATTTTCGATAGATTCTAATGTTTCAAAGTTTTCAGGCAAAATATCTATTCCATCTATCGAGATTGAAAATTGCTCATCCAAAGTTGTCACCAAAGAAACCATATCAAAGGAATCCAATAATCCTCGGCTGATAAAATCTGTTTCCTGAGAGAAATCAAATTCTGGTCTTACACTGTTTAATATCTCAATTATTTTATTCTTCATATTTAAGTCTTTTATTTAATAGTACTATATTATACATTTCTTCTTCTACAAATCCAAAATGTTTATATCTTTTAATAGCATTTTCATTAGTATCAATTACCCAAAAGATTTCTCTCTTTACATCTTCAAATTTAGTAAAAAACACGTCCATAAGCTTGGATCCTATTTTTTTACTCCTATGATCAGGTGACACAAACCAATATCTGAGATGGGAAGTAATTCCATTCTTTTCAAAAATAATAAATCCCTGAATTTCATAATCATCTGAATAATAATAAACATCCTTTTGTTCTATCATTTTCTGAAGTTCCCTCCGGGTAGGAATCTGTTCTGCAAATTTATTAAAATATTTGTGATAAATATTTTGCAGTTCCTCTAACCTATCTTCTCCAAGCTGATAAATATTGTCTGGAAGATTGAATTGAGCCATTTCCTTTCGCATCTTATTCATCCTCATAAGTCTTGTATATTTACAAAAACCTGTGTTTGTGAACTCAGAAAGTATGCCTTTAAGATAGTCTTGGTTGCCAACAATTTCAGAAACAATCATTACATTTTCAAATTGTTTATTAATTATCTCAAGATTTTTTTTAAGATCATTAAGATCATTTGTGATAAAAAAAAATTTATAGAAGTTATCTTGTTCAATCAGGAAATATAATCCATTTTCAGAACGGTATGCAATTGTTTTTTTTCCATCAGTCAGGAAACCAAACTTTTCTTCAGACAAAAAGAAATTTGTACGAAATGTTTTACTTCTAAGTCTTATTTGATCTTCCTTAATAAGATTAAAATCAAGTGCTCCTGTTTCTTCCATTTAAGAATTGATTTGTTGATTTAAAAGTGCTCTGTCTATTTTACCGTTAGGATTTCTAGGCATTTCTGCTAGAAACTTATAAGAAGTTGGGATCATATATTTAGGAAGTACATTTAAGATTTCTTTTCTGAAGACATTAGGCTCTACTTCTGTATCATTTTCATACACCAGAACAATCTCTTTTCTCTCTCTGTTATAAACGCAACAAGCGTTTTTAACAAGCTTGAGACTGTTTACAACAATATGTTCAATTTCTCCTAATTCAATTCTGTACCCTTGGTGTTTTACAAGGGTATCTTTTCTTCCTTTAAATATTATTTCTCCTCTTTCATTTACAGAGACAATATCTCCCGTTCTGTAAATTGTTTCAGGATAATGCTTATTCAATGGATTGTTAACGAATGCTGCTGCTGTTTTTTCAGGAGCATTGTAGTATCCTAAAGCTAAGGAAGAACCTCTCACACATAATTCTCCCTCTTCGCCTTTCTCTGCTAGTTTATTTTCATCAGTAATGATTAATACATCTGTATTTCTATAAGGAAATCCTATTGGCAATGGCTCATTATCACTAAACTCTCTGTTTATGATATAATAAGTACAATCAAGTGTGATTTCTATAGGCCCATAAAGGTTAGCAAATTTCGTATGGGGCAAGGACTTGTACCAATAGTTAAATTGTTTTGTAGGGAATACTTCACCTGCAAACCAAACTAGCTTTAAAGAGGATAGGTCTATTGATTTCAAAAGATCCATATTGGCAATATTCACCATAATAGTAGGTACCCAGAATATAAAACTTATTTTCTCCTTTTCCAGTACTTCAAGGATTTTTATAGGGAATGCCGCCATATGTTCCGGAAGTACTACTATTGTACTGGAATGGGCCATCAACATACATAATTCATAACTATAAATATCAAAAATAACCGGAGAAAGAGATCCTATAATTTCATTATCTGAAAACTTAAATATTTCATTGGATATTTCAATGAAATCTATAAAGCTTCTGTGATTCAGGGCTACGCTTTTAGGTACACCTGTAGATCCTGATGTATTGATAATACAAGACATATCCGTATCAATAGATCTGTCCTCAAGTCTTAAATAAAGGTCTTGAGACTCTTTATCATGATCAAAAACCTGGTTAAAATCAATATCATCAATGATGATCAGTTTCTCTTCGGGATAAATACTTTCAATATTCTTCTTAAAAGCATTTGTTGTAATTAAATATTCAGGTTCAACAAGATTTAAAATTGCGGAAACTCTTTGCAAAGGACTTTTAACATCCAGATTTAAATAGGCATTTCCAGAAAACATAATCCCAAGATCTGCTGTTACGCAGTGGATGGATTTGGGTAAATAAACTGCCACCGGCTTGTTTAAAATATCTTTTTTTGCCAGCAATAGCATTGCCAGAATAGTAGTTCTTTTATAAAGATTTTCAAAGCTGATTTTATCTTCATTTTCTACGACAGCTGTTTTATCAGGGAATCGTTTTGATGTGTTGATAAAATATTCAATCAGATTTTTTTTCATACGTAATATTTATTTGCTAAATGTATATTTTTTTGGATCCGGATCTGTATAAACCACAATTCCTTTTTTGCCTAATTCAATAACACGATGAACAACATATTCAGCATCAAACATTGTGATATTGAGATTTGAAAGCTTTTCTATTTTATATTTACCCGGGTCAAAATATTTTTTTACAACTCCCCAATGTGATTTTTCGGTAAAACTATAATAAAAGTCATCTTCTTTAGTCAGATAATTTTTAGTGATGATTTCTCCATTCTCTTTTTTAATATTGATCTTTGCATTTTTTTTAAAAAACAGATCAAAATATTCATACTTTCTCCTTAAAATACTGTCTGCACAATGCATTATAGTTCCCACATGATGTTTTCCTAATCCTAATGAAAACACTTTTGCCTTTACATCAGCAAGTTTATAATAAGGAGAATTTTCATCCCAAGAAGATTCAGAATACACATGAGATTCTGTCAAATATTTGGCTAATTTTCCAAATGCAGCTACAGAGTGGTAATCAAGGCTTCTTTCTATTTTTTTATAATTTCTGAAAACTTCTGGCAATAAACCGGCTAACGTGGGGGTTGTTTTAATACTAAACGTTCCTCCTTTCTTTCTTATTAATGGATATGACGGCATTAAAAGAGTTCCCTCTTCACCAATTAAATCCAGCACCATATCAATAAAGGTTTCGGGAGTACCTTCATAATTATAAAATTCATCCCAAGAACTATGAATAAAAATTACATTTCCTTTTTGTACACCCATTTTCCGGAATTTCTCAGCTAATTCTTCAGAGGTAATTTTTTTTCGATAAACTTGTTTATCGAACTTCCTTTTATATTTATTTCTTAGATGAGTTAATGATCTTACTTTCAGTCTATTCCTCAGAAGATCGAAAATTTTTCTTTTCATTGTTGTCTAAACTTTTCCAATTGCAAGTCTATACGTCATTATCATTTGAATTAAATACGTAATACTTCTTCCAACAGACAATAGTAATAGTGTATAAACGACATCACCTTTAAATAAGATATACCCTAACCCTAATGATGCTACAGTAAAAATAAGAAATAACATCTGCCATAAAAAATCAAATTTTTGTTTTTCTGCAATTACAAATAGCCATCCTGTAGGCATTGTTATAAAACTCAGCAGATACATTACACATAATATCTGCGCAAATATCCCGGAATCTTTCCATTGGCTGCCAAAGAAAAACGCAAAAAGATCCGGAGCAAAAATAAAAAGAATGATGAATGGTGGTAAAGCACAGGCTATTAACAATAATGTTGTTTTTTTATATATTCCGGAACACTCACCATTATTTCTATAATCCTCAGCGGCTTTCTGTTTAAATACATCTTTTACAGCATTTCCAATAAATGATAGCGGAACGCCCAAAAACCGGTCAGTAAGTGCATAAAATCCCACTACTTTAAACCCAAATTGAGATGTTAGATAAAAAATAACAATTTGGACAGATAATGTATTAATCAACTGGCCTGGTATATTAAATTTAGCAAAATTAATATACTTGAAAAAGAGTTTCTTCATCACTCTTTTGTCAATATTTCTGAAACTCGCTTTGTCTTTTTTTAAAACAATATAAAATCCCGAAACAACTGACAATACCTGTCCAAAAATCTGTCCTTTAATAAGTCCAAGACTTAAAATATTTATTTGAGGAAGTAATGCTGAAATTCCCGCAATAGAGGAGTTATTAATAATTTTATTCTTAATAAGATTCTGAAAATATTTCTTCCTTACAAACCATTCATTTAACAGGTTAAATGCTGAAAATAACAATCCTGCCAAAGGAATGTATACCAAAAAATTATTATGGCTTTCAAAATTGAAAGCCTTATAAATAAATGTATCAAACAAATAAATAATTACAGAACTCAACGCAAAAAAGAAAACGCCTATTCCTAAACACAGCACTATTAAATTAGCTGCAACTGAGTCTTTTTTCGGAAGAATAACAGCCATTTCATATTTAAGCATCATAAATACCAATAAAAATGAAAGTACCGCTGAAAAATTAGAAAATACCCCAAAGTCTTCTGGAGTATAGATTCTGGTTAGGAGAAACGAAAAAAGAATAGGTATTAATTGTGCAAAGAAAGAACCTCCGATCATCACCAAGAGGTTTTTCCTGAAATCACTGCTAAGCATTTCTTTAAGCCGAAGAATAATATTATTTATTGGCATAAATTCTTTCGATAATATCTACTACTTTCAACCCTTCCAAAGCATTGGTTGTAATGGTATTTCTTCCTTTTAATACGTCTACTACATTTTCAATAATATAGTGATGATTAGCTGCAGAACCTTTATATGCGCCATAGTCATTTCCTGGATTGGTAGGAGGAAGTTCCGGCATCACATAATCTTTCACATTGCACACCTCAACTTTATCCATATATTGCCCTCCAATTTTTATTGCACCGTTCTCTGCAATAATTGTCATTGAACTTTCAAGGTTTTGATTCCATACTGAAGTAGAATAGTTTAATGCTCCCATCCCACCGTTTACGAAATCGAAACTAATAAATCCTGAGTCTTCAAAATCTGTAAGAGTCTGGTGATTAAAATCAGCAAATTTTGCCTGTATATTGGTAATATCACCGAACAGCCAGTACATAATATCTATAAAATGAGAAAACTGTGTAAATAATGTTCCACCATCCAGATCTTTCTTTCCGTGCCATGATTCCGGCTTATAGTATCTGTCATCACGATTCCAGTAGCAATTAAGCTGAACCATGTATACTTCACCCAATTTTCCGCTTTCTACCATTTCTTTAACCCAGGCAGAGGGTGGAGAATAACGGTTTTGCATTACCGCAAAAACCTGTTTGTGTTTGTGCAGAGCTTGAAAAATAAGTTTTTCTGCATCTTGCTTATTCAAAGTCAATGGTTTTTCCACAACAATATGCTTTCCGGCATCAATGGCTTTATAAGATTGTTCAAAGTGGAATCCGTTGGGAGTAGCAATATTGATAACATCTGCTTCTATTCCTGCTTTCAAAAATTCATCTAATGATGTAAAGAAAGGAACATCATAACTTTCAATTCCTAAAGAAGATTTATCTTTTATATCTATAAGAGCTACAAGCTCACATTCAGAATTTCTTGTGATCATCTCAGCATGTCTCTTGCCGATATGCCCGCAGCCCACTACTGCAAATTTTATCTTTTCACTCATTTGCATATTTAAATTTTTGAAACTTTATTATTTTCTAATCTGTATTTTTCTCCACTTTCTTCACAAACTGCAATATTGTCTGCGTCAAACTGAAGTTTATGTCCGAATTCGCTCATCCAGCCCATTTGTCTGGCAGGGTTTCCCACTACCAATGCATAATCCGGAACTTCTTTTGTAACCACAGCTCCTGCACCGATAAAAGCGTACTGACCTATATTATGCCCGCAAACAATCGTTGCATTAGCTCCGATGGAGGCCCCTTTTCCAACGTGTGTTTTCAGATATTCATTCTTTCTGTTTACTGCACTTCTTGGGTTTATTACATTGGTAAAAACCATTGAAGGTCCTAAAAAGACATCATCATCACATGTTACTCCTTCATAGATAGAAACATTATTCTGAACTTTCACATTTTTTCCTAAAATTACTTTAGGGGAAATAACAACATTCTGTCCAATATTGCATTTTTCACCCAAAATGCAACCTGTCATGAGATGCGAAAAATGCCAAATTCGGGTTCCGTTTCCTATTTGACATCCTTCGTCAATAACGGCTGTTTCATGTGCAAAAAAATCCGACATATCTGGTTTATATTATTTAAAATAATTCTTAATTTCTTTAATTATAATATCCTGTACTTCCTGGTCAAATTCAGTATGTATTGGAAGAGAGATAACTTCTTGGCAAAGCTGCTCCGTAACCGGAAGACTAAAATCATCTTCTACATATTGAAGAAAAGCTTCCTGTTTATACAGGGGCAAAGGATAATAGATCATGCTTGGGATATTCTTATCTGCCAAATATTTTTGTAATTCATCTCTTTTTCCATTTTTCACTCTCAGGGTGTACTGATGAAATACATGCGTAGAATTCCCGGCTCTCTCAGGAGTCTGAATTTCAGCAATACCCGCAAGATTTTTATCATAATAATCTGCCATTCTGTTTCGTGCGGCTGAATATGTATCCAAGTGCTTAAGCTTAACTTTTAATACAGCTGCCTGAATGGTATCCAATCTTGAATTACAACCTAAAACTTTATGATAGTACTTTTTTTCCTGGCCATGGTTGGCAATCATTCTGATTTTAAACGCTAATTCATCATCATTGGTCATCAAAGCACCTCCATCACCATAGCATCCCAGATTTTTTGACGGAAAAAAAGAAGTACATCCAATATGCCCAATAGTTCCTGTTTTTTTAACGGTTCCATCTGAAAACGTATAATCAGAGCCAATTGCCTGAGCATTATCTTCTATAACAAAAAGGTTGTGTTTTTCTGCAAATTTAAGAATTTGTTCCATATCAGCACTTTGGCCATATAAATGAACAGGAACAACCGCTTTGGTATTAGGGGTAAGGTATTTCTCAAGACCATCAAGCTGTATATCAAAAGTATCCTCGTTTACATCTACCATTACAGGTTTTAACCCCAAAAGACCAATAACTTCTGCAGTCGCTACATAAGTGAAAGCAGGGCATATTATTTCGTCACCTGGCTGCAGATTAAGGGCCATCATGGCAATTTGAAGAGCATCTGTTCCGTTGGCACATGGAATAACATGCTTTACTCCCAGATATTCTTCAAAATCGTGTTGAAATTCTTTTACAGCAGGGCCATTAATAAATGCTGTATTGTCTATGCATTCCTGAATACCAGCATCTATGTCTTCTTTTATTTTCAGGTATTGACCTTTAAGATCAACCATTTGAATTTTCATATTTTTAGTTTTTTGAGTGCATATAGTAGTGCATTTAATTCATGATAAGTTCACTTATCTTCTTTCCGATAGAAAGACATGAAGTGGCTGCAGGAGAGGGAGCATTTCTAACATGAATAATGTTTCCGTTTTTCACGATGTCAAAATCATCAATCAACCCTCCATTTCTGTCGCAAGCCTGGGCTCTTACTCCTGAACCACCTGCCACAAGATCACTCTCCTGTATTTCCGGTAAAAGTTTTTGAAGCGCCTTAGTAAAAGCAGATTTGGAAAGTGAACGGTGCATTTCTCCCATTCCGGTTTTTCCATATTTTGCTACAATTTTTCTAAATCCAGGCCATAGCATGGTTTGCATGGTTTCGTTGAAATTGAAATCGAAAAAGTGGTATCCTTCCTTTTTGAAAGCCAGAACTGCGTTGGGACCAGCCTCTATATTACCGTCAATCATTCTGGTAAAGTGAACTCCAAGAAAAGGAAAATTAGGGTCAGGTACCGGATAAATAAGATGTTTTACCAGGTATTTTTTTTCATCCTTTATTTTATAGTATTCTCCTCTGAACGGAATAATGACCACATCATTTTGTTCGTTGGTCATTTTTGTTATTTTGTCGGAGTATAATCCGGCACAGGAGATTAATTTGTTGGTTTTAAATTCGGAAATATTGGTAGTGACAATAATTTCAGATCCTTTATTAATGATGTTTTTTACTTCATTATTAAATCTTACTTCACCTCCTGATTCTTCAAAAAGTTCTTTTATTTTTTGGGCTATTCCCGGATAATCAATGATTCCTGTCTGTGGAACTTTAATTGCTTTTACGCCTTCACAATGAGGTTCAATTTCACGGAATTCTTCTCTGGAAAGATATTTTAAATCCTGAAGTCCGTTTTCAACTCCTCTTTTATAGATATTATCCAAAAGGGGTAATTCTTCCTGCGAAGTAGCTACAATGATCTTCCCGCAAAGGTCATATCGTATGCCATGTTTCTCAGCAAAGTTGATAACGGAATTATAGCCTTCGATACAGTTTTTAGCTTTAAGGCTTCCAGGCTTGTAGTAAATCCCGCTATGAATTACTCCACTGTTATGCCCAGATTGATGCAATGCTACATCATTTTCTTTTTCCAAAATCAGAATCTTAGAATCAGGATTTTTCAGTAGAGTCTGATAGGCTGTAGCCAATCCTACCAAACCTGCACCAATGATGATGATATCATAGTTCATGATCAGTTATAATCTTGCATCTACCAGACTTCTGTCTAAACATGCTTTGGTATCGAAAACCACAGCATTCTCTTTTTTAAGCTGATCCAGATCTATTTCCAGAAACTCATTATGAGAGACCGCAATGACTAAAGAATCATACTTTTTGCCTTCCTGAAGGGCATCCAGAATATCAATTCCATATTCGTGCTTTACTTCTTCTTTGCTTGCCCATGGATCATAAATATCAACATTTACTCCGAAATCAGCAAGTTCTTTATAGATATCTACAACTTTAGTATTTCTGACATCCGGACAGTTTTCTTTGAACGTAACTCCTAAAATCAGGGCATTAGAATTTTTAATAACCCCGCCTTTTGCGATAAGAAGCTTCACTACTTTAGCAGCCACAAACTTTGCAATAGAATCGTTTACACGTCTTCCTGATAAGATAACATCGGGATGATATCCCAGTTGTTCTGCTTTGTGTGCAAGGTAATAAGGATCTACAGAGATACAATGTCCTCCTACTAATCCTGGTTTATATTTAAGGAAATTATACTTTGTTCCAGCTGCTTCCAATACATCATTAGTATCGATACCTACTCTATCAAAAATTAATGCCAATTCGTTCACAAAAGAAATGTTAACATCTCTTTGTGCATTTTCAATAGCTTTTGAGGCTTCTGCAACTTTAATACTGGGTGCTTTGTGAGTTCCAGCAGTAATAATTTTTTTATATAATTGATCTACTTGTTCAGCAATCTCTTCTGTAGACCCAGAAGTTACTTTTTTAACACTTGTAAGTGTATTTACTTTATCTCCCGGATTAATTCTTTCCGGAGAATATCCTACAAAAAAGTCTTCGTTAAACGTAAGTCCTGAATATTTTTCAAGAACTGGTACGCACTCTTCTTCTGTACATCCTGGAAAAACTGTAGATTCATAAATGATAATATCTCCTTTTTTAATAATTTCTCCCAGCATTTTTGAAGCAGAAATCAATGGATTCAAATCCGGAGCATTATATTTATCAATGGGAGTAGGAACTGTTACAATGAAAACATTAGCTTCTGCAATATCAGATAACAGGCTTGTTGCTTTATAGCCTAAAGAACCATTGGATTCGTTATATTTTTTCAGTCCGTTATTTAATTTATCAACATCAGCTTCAAGCGTTATATCTTTTCCGTTATTAAGCTGATCAACACGCTGTGTATTGATATCAAATCCAAAAACGGGATAATGATCTGCAAATTCAAGAGAGAGAGGAAGCCCTACATAACCCTGGCCTATAACCGCTATTTTATATGTTGTTGTCATTAACTAAGTTTATTTTTTATTTTTTGAAACCAAGATTGTTCTGTATGCTGGTTATAGCCATAACCATATTTATTACTGTATCCTAAATTTTCCCTGCTTACATCATTAAGCACAAATCCGACATTTCTGATTTTTTTCTGGTCAATATTACGGTTGGCAAATTCCAGCAACGCCTTTTCTGTGTACTTGGATCTGGAAACGTAAATGGTTACATCAGAAAGTTCAGCAATAAGGAAAGTATCAGTTACAAGAAGCAATGGTGCTGTGTCCAGAATAATATATTCGTATTTTTCCTTCAATTCTGTTAAAAGAATCTCATAACGCCCGTTAGACAGCAATTCTGTTGGGTTTGGCGGAATCATTCCTGAATAAATTACATCAAGATAGGGGTTAAAAGATGATACATGAATAATATCTTCAAGTTTAGTCTCGTCATTGTAAAGATACTCCGTAAGCCCGGCAAGTCCTTTTCTGGCAGGATTATACCTTTGAAGCTGGGGATTTCTGATATCAGATCCGATAATAATTGCTTTTTTCTTGGGATTGGCCAATGTCAAAGCCAAGTTGACAGATGTGAATGTTTTTCCTTCTCCTTTTACTGTTGAAGTAACAAATACTACTTTTCCCTTTTTCTCTTTTGAAAGCATGAAATTCATATTGGTAATAAGAATTCTGAATGCTTCTGCCATGGGAGTAATATCATTCATTTTAACAATTTCAGAATCTCCTTTTTCAAGACTTGGCAGTTCTCCAATAATAGGTGCATGCACTAGCTTTTCTAAATCATGTTTCGTAACAACCTTATTATTGAAAAGCATTCTTAAGTAAATGATAACAAAAGGAACTAGTAATCCCACCACCAAATAAACAATCAGAATGATATTCTTTTTGGGTGCAATAGGGTTTGCGGATGCATATGCCGTATCTATTATTCTCGCTTTGGGAGCAGTAATAGATTCAGCAATTGCTGTTTCTTCTCTTTTTTGAAGCAACAGCAAGTATAAATTTTCCTTGATCTGTTGTTGTCTTTCAATACTTCTGAACATTTTCTCAATAGAAGGCAGCTTAGATATCTTATCTGAAACTTTATTCTGCTCACCAAGATATTCATTTCTTGCCAGCTCAAGACCTATTCTGTTTCTCTGCAAACTCTGCTCAATAGACTGGCGCATTGTGTTGATCTGTTTGGTGATATCCACCACTGTTGGATTTTCTACAGTTGCAGACTCTAAAAACCTGTTTCTCTGAAGAATAAGCTGATTATATGTAGAAATTCCTGCAATGGCTTCAGGATTCTTTAGTCCTACATTGGAAGGTAAAGCCTGATACTGTCCCTGTCTGTTTACAAAACTGATCAAAGCATTAGTAAGTTCCAGCTGTGCGTCTACATCAAGCTGTTTTGCTCTTGCAGCTGCAGAACTTTCCAGACTTATTTTTGCCTCTGTTTCAAGATCAGTAAGGTTATTTTTGGATTTAAATATTTCTTTTTGACTTTCTACATCTCCCAGCTCTCCTGTAAGTCTTTTAATTCTGTCTTCAATAAAGTCCAGTGTTTTCTTAGATTCCGAATTTTTATCTAAAATGGCATCATTGTTATATGCTAAAACCAAAGCATTAAGTATGTCTTGCGCTTTTGTGATCTGTGGATAGTTCATATCCAGTTTCAATACGGTAGCATCTTTATTAATTAAGCTTACCGCCAGCGTATTCTGCAGCATGTTTACTTTAGCATCTACTGTTGAAATGTAAAGTTCAAGATCGTTCAGATTTATCTCTTTTAAAGCAGCCGGATTATACTTATTATTTTTAGTAATAATAATATTGGCAAAAGGAAGTCCTATGGTCTTACCAAAACCGGTAACAATTTCTTTTTGTGGCTTATCTGTACTTACAATAAGTTTCTCCCCTTTTATTTTTAGCAGAACAGGAGTAGAAATTTCATCTGGTTTTTCATTAATTACCCTTACTTCAATTGGCGAGGTATCTTTATAAAGTTCAATTTTTCTAAGTTTGGACTTTGCGAAAATATCGGTCTGAAGGTTTTTATTAATGACAACTTCTTTCATTAATCTTTTTGACTTCAGCATCTCAATTTCATTAGCAATACTGTTTGTTTTCAGCCCACCTAAATTTGAAAAGTCTGGTAAAACACCCAAGTCATTATTTATGGGAGACGAGGAGTTTTTAGCATCTTTTACAAGTACTGTTGTCTGTACATTGTAAACAGGAGTCATAAACTTCAATGCAATATAGCCGATTACCAAAGCAATAAAGGCACTCAGAGCAAACCACGGCCATTTTCTTAAATAGGGCTTTACTATTTCATTAATATCAATATTCCTTGAACTATTTTCTACTTCTAAAGGTGCTGAAGACTGTTGGGTGTTCATTAATTTTTTTATTTCTTAAATAAACTTATTACTACTGCTATTGCTGTGATAGCTATAGAAGCTGCCGTAAGGTAAAGAGTTGTATTGGGATTCTGTTTTGCTAAAACATCTTTGGTATTGCTTGAGGAAACAATAATGGCATCTCCTTGTTTCAGATTGTAATAAGGAGAATTAATAAGATTGGCATCCCGAATATTAATACGGCCATGAGAAACAACACCATTTTCTGTTCTGATTACCAATATGTCTTCTCTTTTCCCATATTGCGTCAGGTCACCAGCCATACCTAATGCATTTAAAATAGTTGCCTGCCCGCTTGCTATAGTATAGTCTCCCTGTCTGCTGACTTCTCCAAGTACTGTAACTTTAAAATTCGAGAGCCTGATATTAATTGTTGGGTTAATAACATATCTCGTCATTTTTTCTCTAAGTTCATCTTTAAAAGCAGTCAAACTTTTCTCTGAAGTATTGAGTTTTCCTAATATCGGAAAGTCAATATCTCCATTTGCATCTACGATATAAGTTGGTCCTGAAAGTACTGTTGATCCCTGATTAGGAGTATTTCCGCCGGCCAATGCATTTGTCTGGATAAGTTCTGAGGAAGAATAATTCTGATTAAAAGGTTTTACAACATCCATATCCTTGGCAGTGATCAGAATCACCAACTGATCCCCCACCTGGATTGTATTTGCTGAATTTTTAGCAGAGGCATTGATTGCAACCTGTTCTATATTCTGCATATAATTTAAATCATTCTTAGCATTAGGATTAACTTTACAGGAAATCACTAATGAAGATGCCAAAACTACTGCTAATATTTTTCCTTTCATTATCTTGTTAAATTATGCAAATATACATTTATATTTATTCTATTTATCCAGGGCCTCATAAATTGAATTATTACTTCGGAATTCAGGCACTATTGTTTTAAGAATCCTTACAACTTCCACCTTATCTCTTCTCAGCGAAGCTTTAGTAATTTGCTTGGTAAGTGTATCTATTTCTTCAAATCCCATAGAAGGGTCTTTAGAAATCATAATTTTGTCATTATGAGTAGGAAGTGTTTTTGCGTCATCACTTAAGAGTTCTTCATATAACTTTTCCCCAGGTCTCAGTCCTGTATAAATAATCTTAATATCAATGTTAGGTTCGAATCCTGATAATTTTATCATTCTTTTGGCAAGATCAATAATTTTAACGGGTTCCCCCATATCAAAAACAAAAATTTCACCTCCTTCGCCCATTGTTCCTGCCTGAAGTACCAGTTCGCAAGCCTCAGGAATTGTCATGAAATATCGTACAATTTCCGGATGGGTTATGGTGACCGGTCCTCCGGCTTCAATCTGCTTTTTAAAATGAGGTATTACAGAACCGTTAGATCCCAGTACATTTCCAAATCTTGTTGTAATAAATTTGGTAACGTTACCTTCCACATTCTGAAGCGATTGTACAAAAAGCTCAGCAGCACGTTTTGAAGCTCCCATTACATTGGTTGGATTTACAGCTTTATCTGTAGATACCATTACGAACCTGTTTACTTTATACTTGCTGGATAGTTTTGCAACAATCTTAGAACCTAATATATTAACAAAGATAGCTTCATGAGGGTTTTCCTCTACTAAAGGTACATGCTTATAAGCCGCAGCATGATACACCATTGAGAAGTTATAGGTCTGGAACAGAGATTCCATCCTATGATGATTGGAAACGTCTCCTAAAACAAATTTGAAAGCGATATGAGGGAACTTCTCTCTCATTTCAAGTTCAATTTCATAAAGCGGAGTTTCTGCCTGGTCTAAAACTACAATTAATGAAGGATTGAAAAGAGCCACCTGTCTTACAATTTCGCTACCTATGGATCCTGCCCCACCGGTTACTAATACTGTTTTATCAAAGTGTCTGCTTTTAACTTTTTCGTTCTGAATTTTGATAGGCTTTCTGTTTAACAGGTCTTCAATTTGAAGGTTTCTGATAGATCCACCCAGATCACTGTCTCTAAGCTTTTGCACAGATGGCGCTTTAAAGACGTTAAGATCTTTCTCTAAAAATAGATTCACCCATGAATTCATTTCATCTCTGGCCATCATTTCTTTAACAACAAGAACGCCATCAATAATAAGATCTTCTTTGGTATTTTGTTCTATTTTTTCTTTTTCATAAATGGGTTTTCCCAGCAGCGAAGCTCTTTTGGAATCTGTTCTTTGTGTCAAAAATCCTACTACCTGATAGGGAAGACTTGGATTATCAAGAATAGCACGGGCAATGGCAATAGACTGTTCATCAATTCCCAATACCAGAATTCTTTTTTTAAGTGCACTTCTTCGGTATTCTCTTACAATATGAAAAAACTCTTTCACATAAAGTCTGAAAAGAAATAATCCCATAAATGAAATTACAAAATAAAGCATCAGATACGGAGTAAGAATAAACTTACTTCCTGTAATCCAGAAATAGCAGATATTGATGGTTCCGATCGCCAGCATTGTGCAAAAACAGGAAATCAGAAGCTTAAATAAGTCTATAAATGTAGAATGGCGGATAATCCCGGCATAAGTCTTGAAGGCATACATAAAAGCAGCGTTCACCAGAATAATAAAAGCGAAAATAAGGCTTTTATCATCGTGATAAATAAATTCCTGCTTGGTAATTTTTGCGATAATGTAAGTAGAAAGAAATAAAGATATTACAAGAATAATAATGTCTATTACAAGAATTATCCATCTAGGAAGATATCTTACGTCTGAGAGATTGACAACATTATCCCCTCCAAATATTGTTTTTCTAAGAGAATTGTACATTGTCTGTATTGGTGTTCATATTTAATTAAGTATAATATCTAATTATCCAATCAAAGATAATTTTGATACAATCATGCAAAAATAAATAAATTTATTTCAATATGCTGAAATCAAAAATAAATTTGATGTTATATTTATAAAATCTAACAATTTTATTGTGGTACAGCTAAACCGAGAGACAAAAATCATACCATACAATCTGTTGATGAAGGTGATATTTATCTTCAAAAATTCTTTATTTCAGCTGTTTTTTCTTCAAAAGAAGTATTAAATCTTTATGTATCAATCTTTTTCAATGAACCGGTTGTTTTTTTACTAAAAGTCATACGTCAAGTTTTTTTTTAATTTATTAATATTTAGCCAAAAATATCAATTATTTTCTCATACTCAAAACCTTTGCTCATCAAATGTTTTATAGTTTTGGTTTTTTTTTGATATTCTTTCAAGCCCGTTTGTTTGGTATAATAATCATCAAAAATTTTTCTGATGGTTTTCTCATAATCAGAATCATCAATCTCATCAAAACAAGAGTTTATCAACCTCTCTGAGATCTGTTTCTGCTTAAGATTGATTTTAATTTTGGTTTTCCCCCAGTGTTTGATGTAAAATTTTCCCCGGATATAGCTCCTGGTAAATCGTTCTTCGTTCAGGTAATTTTCTTTCAGGAGAAATAAAATGATTTCCTCTTTTGCTTCATCAATAAGCAGAAATTCCCTCATCTTCTGTTCCACCTCAGCATGGCAGCGATCCTGGTAAACACAATAGTTAACCAGTTTCTGCTTAATTTCATCGAAGGTATAAGATTTTTTTTCCATTGTAATAAAAAAAGAATGAGCAGTTTGCCCATTCTTTATATGATATTGGAATGTCTGTTAGTAATTGAACAGAGCTTTACCTTCCATTAATTCGTTCACTTTCTTTCTTACAGAACCAAGAACTTCTTCATTTTTGATATTGTCCACTACTTCAGAAATTAATCCGGCAATAGTATCCATATCATTTTCTTTTAATCCTCTTGTTGTAATCGCTGCAGTTCCCAATCTGATACCAGATGTTGTAAATGGTGATTTATCATCGAAAGGAACCATGTTTTTATTACAAGTAATATCAGCAAGTACTAATGCTTTTTCAGTTTCTTTACCGTTTACTCCTTTGTTTCTAAGGTCTACCAGCATCAGGTGGTTATCTGTACCACCGCTTACGATATCAAAACCTCTGTCGATCATCGCTTTTGATAATGCCTGAGCGTTAGATTTAACCTGTTTTGCATAGGTTTCAAACTGTACGTCCAATGCTTCACCGAAAGCTACCGCTTTACCAGCAATCACATGCTCAAGAGGTCCTCCCTGAATACCTGGGAATACAGCTCCGTCCAGTACCTGGCTCATCATTTTGATTTCTCCTTTTGGAGTTTTGTGACCGTAAGTATTTTCAAAGTCTTTCCCCATCATGATCATCCCTCCTCTTGGCCCTCTCAGGGTTTTGTGAGTAGTAGTCGTTACGACATGACAGTGTTCGAATGGAGAGTTCAACAATCCTTTCGCCACTAAACCAGCCGGGTGAGCAATGTCTGCCCAAAGCGTTGCTCCAACTTCGTCTGCCACTTCTCTGAATTTAGCATAGTCTAAATCTCTTGAGTACGCAGAGAAACCTGCAATAAGCATTTTTGGTTTTTCTCTCAATGCCACTTCTCTCATTTGGTCATAGTCGATAAGACCTGTTTCCTGCTGAACTCCGTAAGAAACTACGTTATATTGAATCCCTGAGAAATTCACTGCAGAACCGTGAGTAAGGTGTCCTCCCATTGAAAGATCCATTCCCATGATTTTGTCACCTGGTTTCAAAACTGCAAGATAAATGGCTGCATTCGCCTGAGAACCGGAATGTGGCTGAACATTCACGTAGTCTACTCCGAAAAGTTCTTTAGCTCTGTTGATCGCTAAAGTTTCAACCTCATCTACTACTTCGCATCCTCCGTAATATCTTTTTCCGGGATACCCTTCAGCATATTTATTTGTCAGTACACTTCCCATTGCTTTCATCACGTTTTCAGAAACAAAGTTTTCTGATGCAATAAGTTCTAAACCATGGGTTTGTCTTTGTCTTTCCTTTTCAATCAGGTCGAAAATAATATCCATTTTACTTTTAGTTTTTGAAATTTTCACCCCAAATGTACGGAATTTTCGTCGAGATTTATCTATTGAAAAAATGATTTTTAAACACTAAAAAATGAAAATATGTATCCATAAATCCTACATTATGGTTCTTTTAAATGTGTCAAAAAGCCTTTAAAATTCCTCATCAGAAAGTTCTTTATTCACCATAGCTCCGGCAAAACTCCCTTGTGCAACTGCATTGGCTACGGAACGCATCATGGTTACATTATCTCCACAGGCAAAAAGTCCGGAAACGGTTGTTTTCTGCATCATATCTACTTTAATAAATCCCTGTTCTGTCAGTTCACATCCCAGATCATCAGATACATTGATATTCTGCTCAAAAGGAATTTTAGCATACAAAGCCTGTAAAGGAATTTCTTTTCCGTTTTTAAAAATTATTTTTTGAATGAAACCATTTTCATGTTTTACTTCTTTGATTTCATCTTCGTTAAGAATGATTTTATTCTGCTTCAGTTTTTCAAGTTGTTCGTCACTAAGAACAGCTTTTCCATTGGTAAATAAAGTGAGGTTTTTAGTCAGATTAAAAATCAGTTTTGAAAACTCGTAGGCCATATCTCCGTTGGAAAGAATTCCGGTGATTTCATTTTTCACTTCATAACCATGACAGTATGGGCAATGGATAACAGAAATTCCCCAACATTCTGCAAATCCGGGAATATCCGGCATAATATCCTTCACTCCTGAAGCAAGGATGAGCTTTTTGGTATTAAATTTTTCTCCGGATGAAGTTTGAATTTCAAAACCTTCGGTTGTTTTTGCTGTTTTTACGACTGTTCCATTATAAAACTTTACAGTGTCATATTTTTCTACATCTTCTTTTGCCAGCTTTGCAATTTCCGCGGGTGTTTTTCCGTCATGAGTAACAAAGTTATGGGAATGCGGAGTCTGTCTGTTGCAGGGTTTTCCGTTATCAATAATCAGGACATTTCTTAAAGATCTTCCTAAAGACATTCCTGCTGATAATCCAGAATAGCTTCCTCCTATTATAATAACATCAAGGTTTTTGTTTTTCATAGCTCAGTTGATAATTGATAGTTGATAGTTGATAGTTGATGATTGATGATTGATGATTGATGATTGATGATTGATGATGCAAAGATAGCTTAAAATCAATTAATGCAATAAAGTTGCAATAAAATTTATCTATTAGCTTTATCCTGTCTGCAAATCATCTTTTCCAACTCTATTAAAAACTATTTCCATTCATTTTTAACTTCGATAATTTCATCCTGAATTCTTTTATTGACATCTATTTTTGCTCCCTGTAAACTAAAAATAGCAGTCCCTCTTTCTCTTGCATACGGATTGGTAATAGAATCTTCCAATTTTGCAACTTCAAAAAAAGAGCCGGATTCTTCAAGTTCTTTCCCTGCTTCAGAGGCATCTTTGACTCTGATAACATTTTTATATTTCTTACTTAAGTCAATCCAATTAATATAGTCTGCGTGAAATGACATCGCTGTTACTCCAGCTTTGGTATAATAATTAATCGCTCCTGTCTGTCCATAATTGTCACACAACACCATTGTATTTCCGGTTTTTGATAGCCTGGAATATTCTTTATCTACCTTTTGAGCCAGTTCTTTCCAACCCTGCATATCTGCAAAATCCTGTGGCAGCGGATGATCTTTTCCATCTTCCCAGCGAAGCAGTCCTAATTTTTTGTACTGGCTTTGGTGGGACACGATGTATTCAGGACTTTTATTTGGAAAAGCCACATTATACAAAGGCAGGAATAAAAGTACAGGAATGAGAAGACATACGGGTTTCAAAAATCTTTTCCAGCTTTTTTCAAATACATTTCCGAGAAAAACAGCACCAAAAGCAATATACACAGGATAGAGTCCTATCGCGTAGTAGTCTTTTGCTTTAAAAAATAAAAACAGAGTGATCGTGATGATATAGCTCCAAAAGAAAAACCTGTATTTTTCAAAAGGTTTGTATAACAGCAATGCTCCCCAGCCTGCAATAATCACAAAAATAACTCCGACAAAAAATAAAATCTGAGATTTCATAAAACCCATCCGGTCTACATGCACCAATTGTTTTTCAGAAAGTTCTTTCATATGATGAATAACAGGAAACTGGTTCTGGTACTGCCAGAAAAGATTGGGAAAAATAATTATTAAAGCTAAAAGAGCTGCCCAATACACATGAGGCTGCATAAAAATCTTCCTCTGCTCTGTCAGCAATAATGCGGGAATAAGCCCCAATAATGAAAAAGCAATATTGTATTTGTTTAATATTCCTATTCCGACAATGATGGCGCTTATATACAACCATTTTACTTTTTGAGAATTGAAATATTTAATCAGACTGTAGTAAAAGAACAGCCAAAGGAAAATCTCCAGAGAGGTGGGCTGGAATAACATATTTACCCGAAGCAGTACTGAAAATAATATACCTGAAGAAGCCAGCACTTTAGCAAACAGGCTTCCCTTGAGTTCTTCCACAACTTTCCATGTCAGTATTATCGTTAAAGCTCCGAACAGAGCGGGAAAGAATTTAACCCAAAAGATGGAATTGCCCAACATTTTAATCATCCATGCCAGCCAGGAATTAACAGGAGGAACGGAAAGATATCCCCATGCCAGATGATTGGCCTGGTCAAGATGGAGGTATTCGTCTCTGTGCAATTCATACTCAGGACTTATCAAGGAATATTGAAGGGCAAACTTTGCAATGATAAAAAGTAACAGAATCCAATAGTCTTTTTTCATGGAATATAGTTTGAAATTTAAAAATAAGACATTTTGAATGCTCAATTTGTTACAATCTTATGCCTTTTCGAAGTTATTATTAATCATTTCGTTTTTTATTTTTTGAATCTTGTCTGACCAATAATTAATTTCCTCGTTTTTATCCGCGAATTCTCCTGTAGATTTATTTTGACATAAAATCAATGAATCCTGATAAGACTGCAAGATGGCTTTTAAATATATTTCATAGTCATTAGGATTTTTGGGAATATATCCAATCCCATCACAGCCGCATGTATGAAAGCATTTTCCTGTTTTTAAAAGACTTTCTATGATTTTCCATTCTTTGACTGCTGTTTTTTTAGGAGCTTTGAAATCTTTCCCCAGATCAGCCATTATATTGTTGCACTCAGGACATTTTATAGTTCTGTTTTCAATCTCTGAAACAATTTTTTGTAATTCTTCTGTTTCTCCTTTTGTGAAAACATATCCTACTTTACGAATTACCCTTCCATTAGATTCATGGTATGTTTTTTCTTTTTCAATCCTTCTTATAATATCATACGAATCCTGCTGTTTAAATGATTTTCTACATTTAAAACAGACATAATGTGATTTATAAGTTTTCCCGGCGTATCTGCACATTTTTCATAGATTATCCAATTCAAATATAGGAATTTACACTTGTATAAATTTTGATAAAAAAAAGAATCCCGGAGAAAAAAATTCCTCCGGGATTCACAGTTTAAAAGTGTATAGTGTAGTTTATTATTTTTTGTTCGCTTTTTCCTTAAGCTCTTCCTTATCTTTATCGGATGGGTTCCACACTTTAATTTCAGTGTCTTTTGTAATATTGGATCCCGGAAGAATCTGAACGTTGATCCCGTCACTTGCTCCCAGTTTCAAATATACTTTTTTGAATTTTCCATCATTTTGCTTCGCTTCTACGAAAGGAACATCTTTACCTTGTTTCTTTTCATACTGAACCAAAGACTCATCCAATAACAATGCATTTTTCTGGGAACTCAAAACAATTTCACCATTCGCAGAAAAACCTGCTCTAATATACTCATTATTAGGATTAGTTACGTTACCTTCTACCGGAAATTTAATAGTTCCTGCATTATCTTTACCTTTTGGTGCAATCATCGTTAGTTTTCCTGGGAAAGTTTTATTTTGCAGTGCACCGATCACGATATTCATATCCATCCCTTCCCTTAGCTTTCCGGCCTGGGCTTCGTCAATTTCGCCTTTAAAGATCAGAACATTTAAATCTGCCACTGAACAGATTGTAGTTCCTGCATTAAAGTTATTGGCTTCAATCACCTGGCTTCCTGCTTTTACGGGAACTTCCAATACGGTACCTGAAGCTTTTGAACGGATCTCGGTAGTTGCCAACCCTTGTCCTTTAAGTTCAGGAGTTGCTCCGGTTTTCGCAATTTGCAATCTTTTTTGAGCGGTATTCAATTGCTGCTGGGCATTTTTCAAAGTCTGCTGCTGAGAGTATAACTGCTGCTGAGCGTTCAGATATTCCTGTTTTGAAGCCACTCCTTGCTTATATAGTTTATCCTGCATTTCAAACTGCTTTTGCATATTTCCTACATTCATCTGAGCATTACTGATCTGGATCTGCGCATTCTGAACTTCCTGCTGTGCAGCGTTTACTTCGGAGATGCTTGGAACAATTTTTACGGTAGCAATCAGCTGTCCTACTTCTACTTTATCTCCTTCCTTTACTAAGATTTTATCTATAATCCCTGCAATATTGGGTTTGATTTCAATTTCTTCTTTGGGAACAATTTTCCCTGTAGCCATTACTTTATCATCCATATTCTGGATAGTAGGTTTGCGGGTAAGGAAAGCCTCATTCTCTTTGGAGTTTGATTTGATAAAATAGCCAAGACCTGAGAACAATGCCACTGCAAACAAAAGCCCCAACACTATATAAATGGCTTTTTTCCAGGTGAATTTCTTTTTCATATGTATAGTTTATTTTTTATTCAATAGATTGAAAGATTTAAAAAGACTGATTCTCTGTATTCTTTTATTTAAATCTTAAAATTGTTTATTTTCAAATTAATTACTCTGTTCTTAATGCTTCAATAGGTCTGATCTTTACCGCTCTTTGTGCCGGAATCATCCCGATTATCAATCCTAAAATTACCATGACAGCCATCGCTGCAAATACATTTCCATAGTTAACGGTCGGATTATAAAAAGGAAATGAATCCTGCCCCTGGGTAATGGCATTAAGGATCATAAGGACAAAAATTCCAGACATAAAACCTATTAATCCGGAGGAGAGTGTAATCACGACACTTTCCAGCAAAATCTGATTTCTTACTTCAGCTGGTTTTGCTCCCAACGCTCTTCTGATTCCGATTTCTTTGGTTCTTTCTTTTACTGTAATCAAAAGAATATTGGAGATAGCGATTACTCCTGCAAGAATAGTCAGGGTACCAACAATAATGGTCAGCAGCTGCATTCCTGTAAGGAAACCGGTCAGTTTTTTAAATTCTTTTCCAAGATTGAAGCTTCCGAAAGCATTGGTATCTTCAGGTGAAACTTTATTTTTGGTTTTTAAAACCTGTTTCACATCTTCTTCTACGGAATTAACATTAGCATTAGGCTTGCTTACGATCGCAAACAGGTCTATCTGGTCTCCTGCATTATACATTTTCGTGTAAGTGGAAAGTGGAATAAAAGCGGTCTGATCATTTTCAAAACCACCTCCTTTTTTCACACGGAAAACTCCGATGACATTAAAGAACAATCCCTTAATATTGATTGATTTTCCTATTGGATTTTCTTTTTTCTTGGAATCAAAGAAGTTTTTATAAATTTCTTCTCCAATAACGACTACATTTTTATTCCCTGAAACATCGGCATCATTGATGTAGCGTCCGTAGATCAGTTTCTTTTCCGAAATTTTATTTCCTACAGAGTAATCTCCGGTAAGCGAATAGGTTCCGTTTTTCCCGTTTCTTGACATGGCTTCTCCCGGTGTTCCGGTAAAGCTTCCTCTGGCATTTTGGGGAGATATATAATCTATGGCTGTTACTTTTCTTTTCAGCATTTCCATATCATTTAAGTTCAGATGAACTTCTCTTCCTTTAGGAAATCCTTCGTATGGAATTGATGTTTTCTGTGCCCAGAGGAAGATTGAGTTGGTGGCAAAACCGGAAAATAATTTATCAAAACCATTCTCCATTCCTTTTGCTGCTCCAAGAAGGCTTACATACAAAAACATTCCCCATCCTACACCGATCATGGTAAGGAATGTCCGGAGTTTATTATTCCTCAATGAATAATAAATTTCCTGCCAAGTATCTTTTTTAAATATGATATTCACCTTTTTGAATTATAAGTTATAAATTATGAGTTATGAATTCCGCCAAACTGGATTTATTTGCCTTTAAGCTTATTTATCTGTTATTCTGTTCTCAATGCTTCAATAGGTTTGATTCTTGAAGCTCTGTAGGCAGGTACAAATCCAGCAATCAATCCTGAAAAAATCAGTGCAATAAATGCCATAATAATAGATCCCCAACCTACACTTGGGCTTTTAATGAAGAATTCTTCAAGACTGTCACCAATAAGACTTAATGTCAAAACACCTATTCCTACTCCTACAAGTCCGGATACTACTGTAATCACAACGCTTTCCTGAACAATCAATCCTACAATTCCGCCTGGCTTTGCGCCAATAGCTTTTCGCACTCCGATTTCTTTGGTTCTTTCTTTCACGATGTACACCATGATATTACTGATCCCGATAATTCCCGCCAGCAATGTCCCCAGACCAATGAATCCAACAATTGCGGTAAGAACTGCCATAAACATAAATGTATCATTCATGTTTTTGGCGTTATTCCATACACGAACTCCATTTTCATCATCAGGAGAAACATTTTTTCTGGCTTTTAATTTATCCTGTAACTCATCACCATATTTTATGGCCTGATCCGGAGTCAGCTTATCATTATAAGTGATATAGGCTATATTTACGGTATCAGAACCCTTTTTCATCTGCTGCAAAGTCGTAATGGGAACAGTAATATGTCTCTCATCTCTATCTCCGCCATCATCTGAAAAAACTCCGATAACTTTATACATTGTTCCGTTAATATCAAGTTCTTTTCCTATCGGGCTTCCATTTTTGATCAAGTCACGCTGAACCATTCTTCCAATGACAGCAACATTTAATTTTCTTTCCAAATCCATCGCTGTCAGATACCTGCCATCAATAACTTTTCTGTTTTCAATGACCTGCTCACCAGGTTCAGCTCCGTTAATCTGATAAAGGCCGCTTTCTTTTCCATATTTAACCATTAAGCTGGCAGTGTATCTCGGACTGGAAGGTCCCGCTTTTTCCTTATCTGTATTAATCAAAAAATCATAGTCTGCGTTATTCAACGAAATATTTCTATCAGACTGCAACCCCTTATAAGCTAAAGTGGCTTTCCCTGTTGAAATAATAATAAGGTTCTTAGCATCTCCGGCAAATCCTTCTGAAAAAGCATTCTGAAGTCCTTTTCCAATTCCAAAAAGTACAATAAAAATAAACAGTCCCAGGGCTACTGTAAACCCTGAAAGTACCGTCCTGAGCACATTGCTCCGGATAGAACTGAATATTTCCTGCCAACGATCTAGGTCAAACATAGTTTTTATTTTTTTACTTTGTAAAAAAGTCAATTAGCTGCGCTCTCAATTTTCTTCGAAGTCAATTAACCTATTTTTCCTCTTCATTATCCATTCACTTGCGAAGCAAAATTGACCATTCACGATTCACTTATAATACAATCTGCTTAATAAACTCATCACTTTCAATAATCCCGTCCTTCAGTACTACATTTCTTTTGGTTTGTGCAGCAACGTCCGGTTCGTGGGTTACAACGATGATTGTTTTCCCTTCATTATTGATGTCCTGAAGCAGTTTCATAATATCATGAGTCGTTTTGGAATCCAGTGCTCCCGTAGGCTCATCTGCCAGTACTACTTTTGGGTCTGTAATCAAAGCTCTTGCAATAGCTACTCTTTGTTTCTGTCCTCCTGAAAGTTCACTTGGAAGGTGGTTGGCCCATTGTGCCAATCCTACTTTTTCCAGATATTCCATCGCTTTCTGATTTCGCTCTTTTCTCGGTACATTCTGATAGTACAGAGGAAGTGCTACATTTTCTAAAGCCGTTTTATAATTGATAAGATTAAAAGACTGGAAAATAAATCCTAGAAATCTACTTCTGTATTCCGCAGCTTTTACTTCAGATAAATGTTCGATAGGAACTCCATCCAATTCATAGGTTCCTGAATCTTTTTCATCCAGAATCCCAATAATATTAAGAAGCGTAGATTTTCCGGAACCGGAACTTCCCATAATAGAAACAAACTCCCCTTCAGAAATATTCAGATTAATTCCTTTGAGAACATGAAGCTTGCTTTTCCCTGTATCGTATGACTTATTTAAATCCTGAATTACTAACATTAAGTGATGTATGTTTTATACCCAATAAGTAGATGATATTTTCAAATTGTTACAAGAATAAAAATTTATTCAAATATTTTTTTGTTTAATACATTAATCCTTTATTAATAATACTTTATAAAATATTGTTTAACTGTAACTCTCTATTTGTATCTATTTATCCTCAAGATTGCTGTCCAGCCTATTATTCGAGCCTGTTTCATGTAAATGTGGAAAACTTTTCAGGCTAAAAGTCAGCCTATTAGTATTTACCTCTTTCAAAATCAGTTCTTTTTTTCGAACTTTGCTATTAGTTCTTTACAAGAAATATGAATTTGGGGAAGTGAATAACTTTAATTCACAACTCGCAGATAAACAAAAACTTAAGTATTTCCGGAACGTTATCCACAAGGATCTAAATTATTTAATTATAAAGATATTTAATATGGGAATTTTTGATAAAAGAGTAAGTTATAAGCCATTTGAATACCCGGAGGTTCTTCAATTTGTAGAAGCCATCAACAAATCGTTCTGGGTACATTCGGAAGTGGACTTTACTGCAGATGTTCAGGATTTTCATTCGCAGTTGGAACCACATGAAAAGCATGCTGTGAAAAATGCGCTGTTAGCCATTGCACAGATCGAGGTGTCTGTAAAGACATTCTGGGGGAATTTATACAACCACCTACCCAAGCCGGAATTCAATGGATTAGGATCTACTTTTGCAGAATGCGAGTTCCGTCATTCTGAAGCATATTCCCGTTTATTAGAGGTTTTAGGATACAATGACGAATTCCTTAACGTGATCGAAATTCCTGCCGTAAAAGGAAGAATAGAGTTCCTTGGAAATGCTTTAAAACATGCTAATTCTGCGACACCTAAAGAGTATGTTTCCGCTTTACTATTATTCAGTATTTTAGTAGAGAATGTTTCTCTTTTCTCGCAGTTTGCCATCATCCTTTCTTTCACAAGATTCAAAGGTTTCATGAAAAACGTTTCCAATATCATCGCATGGACTTCCGTAGACGAGCAGATTCACGCTAATGCAGGAATCTACCTGATCAATAAAATCCGTGAGGAGCAACCTGACTTATTAACAGACAGTGATATCGAAGACATCTACACGTTAGTAGACGAATCTATCGCAAGAGAGGGAGATATCCTTAGCTGGATCTTTGAACTGGGAGAAATTGACAACGTTTCCAAAGAAGATCTTCTTAACTTCATGAAATACCGTGTAGATGACAGCCTGAAGAAAATCAACATGAAAACAAGATACAACATCACGCCTGAACAATACAGACCAATGGTATGGTTCGAGGAAGAGGTTTTCGCCAATTCATTAGATGATTTCTTTGCAAAAAGACCTGTAGACTACACGAAGCACGATAAGAGTATTACAGCAAACGATTTGTTTTAATATTGGGCGCGAGCGAAGCGAGCGTCAAAGCAGTCAGTATCAGGATTACCCTTTTCTGATTCATAAGTGGAATTGCTGTTCATGAATAAAGCACAAATACAAAAGAAATGATCAATGTAATAGTAACCTATACGGTAAAACCCGAATTTGTTCCCAACAATAAAACGAATATCCAAAAGTTTCTGGAAGATTTCAAAAATTTAGATTCTTCCACCTTTGAATATAAAATTTTTGTAAAGGAAGATGGTGTTACTTTTGTACATTATTCAAACTACATCAATGAAGAAGTTCAGCATGAAGTTTTGAATGTTCCGTCTTTTAAAGAATTTCAGAGATTAAGAGACGAAAGCGGGCTGAACGGTTCCCACAAAGTAGAAATTTTACAATCAATACTATAAAAAAACAAAATTCCGGAGTGATTCTCTCATTCCGGAATTCGAAAATATAACATCTATGGAAGAGCAAAATTCAAATATATGGTGGCTCAATGAAGAGTCTGAGCAAATGTTGAACAGAGGATATCTGTTGAAAGGTGAAACGGTAGACGGAGCTATCGACAGAATTACCACTGCTGCTGCAAAAAGGTTATACAAACCTGAACTTCAACCGGCATTCAAAGAAATGATCACGAAGGGATGGATCAGTTTCTCTTCTCCTGTATGGGCTAATATGGGAACAGAAAGAGGTCTTCCTATCTCATGTTTCAATGTTCATATTCCGGACAGCATTGAAGGAATTACTCACAAAATGGGTGAAGTCATCATGCAGACTAAAATCGGAGGTGGTACTTCAGGATATTTTGGAGAATTGAGAAACAGAGGAACAGCTGTAACAGATAACGGAAAATCTTCAGGAGCCGTTTCATTCATGAAGCTTTTCGATACAGCAATGGATGTTGTTTCTCAGGGAGGAGTAAGAAGAGGTGCTTTTGCTGCTTACCTGGATATTGACCACGGAGATATTGAAGAATTTTTATCCATTAAAGATATTGGTAGCCCGATTCAGAACCTGTTTACCGGAGTATGTGTACCGGATTACTGGATGCAGGATATGATTGACGGTGATATGGAAAAACGTAAAGTTTGGGCAAGAGTATTGGAAAGCCGCCAGCAAAAAGGTCTTCCGTATATTTTCTTCACAGACAACGTCAACAGAAACAAACCTCAGGTTTATAAAGACTTAGGAATGACGGTAAATGCAAGTAACCTTTGTTCTGAGATCATGCTTCCTTCTACAATGGAAGAGTCTTTCATTTGCTGTCTGTCTTCTATGAACCTTGAACTATATGATGAGTGGAAAGATACAGATGCTGTTAAATTAGCAGTATATTTCCTTGATGCAGTATTGTCCGAGTTTATTGACAAAACTGAAGGTAACTATTATCTGCAGGGAGCAAGAAACTTCGCGATGCGTCACAGAGCTCTTGGATTAGGCGTTTTAGGATACCATTCTTATCTACAGAAAAATATGATTCCGTTTGAAAGCTTTGAGGCGACTCAGTTCAACGCAAGAGCATTCAGACATATCAAGGATCAGGCTGAGCAGGCTTCAAGAGAGCTTGCCAACATCTATGGAGAACCGGAAGTATTGAAAGGGTATGGATTAAGAAATACCACTACAATGGCTATCGCTCCTACCACTTCAAGTTCTGCCATCTTAGGACAGACTTCTCCTGGAATTGAGCCTTTCTCTTCCAACTATTATAAAGCAGGTCTTGCAAAAGGAAACTTTATGCGTAAGAATAAATACCTTGCACAATTATTGAAAGAAAAAGGGCTGGATAATGAAGAAACATGGAGAACAATCATGCTCAACCATGGATCGGTACAGCACCTGAACGAGCTTACTCCTGAAGAAAAGGCAGTATTCAAAACGTTCAAAGAAATTTCTCCAATGGAGATTATTTCTCAGGCAGCACAAAGACAGCAGTACATTGACCAGGCACAGTCACTGAATCTTCAGATTCCTTCTACAATGCCTGTAAAAGATGTTAACTACCTTTATATTGAAGCTTGGAAAAAAGGAGTAAAAACCCTTTACTACCAAAGAAGTTCATCGGTTTCAAAAGAAATGATGGTTAACTTCGTATCATGTTCAAGCTGTGAGGCATAGGACCAAGTAATAAACACGCTATATTTACAAAAGCATACCGAGAGGTGTGCTTTTGTCGTTTTCAATGTTAATAAGTTTTGGCTAAAGCCAACGGAGGGTTTGTTTTATGAAAACGGGCTGAAGCCCGTTCCTATTGAATAATTACAGCTTGTATATAATTATTTTGAGTATTTCCCACAGATTGCGCAGATCTTCGCAGATGATTGCATGTATTCAAAATGATTTAGTAAGAATAAAAATGTATTTCTTTTGCCGGCAAAAATCATCATTCATCATTCATCATTCATCATTCATTATTTATTATTTATCATTTATAATTCATAAAAAAGGTCCGGAAAGAAAATCCGAACCTTTGAAAAAGAATAGTATGAAGTAAAATGTAAAAGCGTTATTAAAAATTGTATCGAACACCCAGTTGAGCCTGGAATCTTGATGCAAACTGGTCAATAGTATAAGGCAGTCCAGGTGTTTTGAAATTGTACGTAGGATCTCCCGCAGAAGGCTGCCCTGTCGCTACATTGCCTACCTTTGTTAATCCTACACTTGCTGTTGAGTTGAAAGTATTAGGTACAAAATATACTTTACCCCAATCTTTGTTCAACAGATTGGTAAAATTGATGATACTTAATGAAATCTGTATATTGTTCTTGGACTTTTTGCTAAGTCTGATTTCATCCATGATTCTGATATCTGCCTGAATATTCCAAGGCGTAACGTCCCCGTTTCTTTCTGTGAATTTGCCTCGTCTGGATTTCAGATAGTCATTACTGTTGACAAAATTTTCATAGTCTGCAATCTGCTGCTGAGCAGTTACCAATACATTTCCTGCAGCATCTTTGATAGGAACGATATATTTGGAAGCTTCTGCAGCATCTTTAAAGATATAGGCAAGTCCTGCGGCCTGTCCTGTATTGGCAATTGTACTGTTGACAAATCCCCAGGAAAAAGGATTTCCGGACTGAGCATTGAAATATACGTTGGTGGATAACCTGTTCATATCAGAAATATTAAAGGCATATCCAAGATTGGCTACCACTCTGTTTTTGATGGCGAAATTGGAGGTGGTAAGTTTCGGGTCATTAGGCGTAAGAGACTGGTTCATCTGCCAATTACTTTCCATAGAATTTCTGATACCATTGGTGATATCTTTAGCATCTCCGTAAGTATAGGCCACAAAGAAATTAAATCCGAAATCATATGACTTTGAAAGCTGTGCTGTCAGGTTATAACGATATCCTTCTTTGGTATTGGATAAAAGATAAGCGTTAGAAAAGTTACTGTTGATATTGGTGCTATAGATCGGCATTTCATGGTTCGTATCATAGCTGTAATACGTCACATTATCCGTCTTGTTTACCTGCTGGAATTTCAGATCATAAAGTACTTTTGTATAGATTCCTTCTAAGGTTAATTTATATCCTGCCAAAGTATAATCGAAAGCTAATGAACTTCTCCACACTCTTGGCATTTTAAAATTATTATCAATAAGATCTACCTGTACTTTGGATGAGTTCTGCCATTTTGGGAAATTGGCACTGTTCAATGGATCTCCGTTGGCAGCAAGCTGTGCTGGTGTTGGTGCATTATAATCATAACTTCCAAAACCTACTCCATCATTATAATAAGCATATCCTAACCACGCGAAAGGAATTCTTCCTACAAAAATCCCTGATCCTCCTCGTAGTACCATAGATCTGTTTTCTGTAAGATCAATCGTAAATCCAAGTCTTGGAGAAAATGTAGGCTTATTCAGGTAGTTATTGGTAAGCTGACTTAGTGGAGTGTAATTGTAGGTATTTCCAGCGTTCGGATCCTGAGGAGAATTGTTTACCAATGGGCTTAGTTGTGGTTTATTTGGTAAATCTGTATAATCTACTCTTACTCCCGGTGAAAGTCTCACTCTTCCCCAGTTGATTTCATCCTGAAGATACATGGAAAGCAGATTTACTTTATATTGTGCATAAGGATTATCAAAAAGGGTATCTCTGCTATCTCCGTTGAAAGGGTAAGTACCTCTTATCCTTGCAGGTGTTCCATTATAAAAATCAGTTAAGTTTTTATAGGAAATTCTTCCGTTCAAAGCATTTACAAAACCATAATTAATATTGTATAATTCGTTGTGAGTCCCCAGTAAGAAAGTATGATTTCCTTTTTTATAAGTAAGGTTATCCGTGATCTCAAAAGTTTTCTGCTTCATATTGAAAACAGTAGCCTCTCTGTCATTTCCCAGCAAGATTGTTCCTCCGTTGTAAGCAATTTCAACCTGTGGAAACATGGCATTACCGGAAGTAGGATCTCTGTAATCATGAATAGAAGAATATCCTACCACTAAATTGTTGCTCCACTTATCATTAAAACGGCTTTTCAGCTCAAGTGTAGTGGTAGACGCTGTATTTTTCTGAATGAAATCCATACTGGAAAATCTGAAATTGGCTCCATCTCTTTCCAGGTTGGAGGCCTGTGAAAATACCGTATTATTTTTAATGGATAAAGTATGTTTATCATTAATTTTCCAATCCAGTTTATTGAAAAGTTTAGAACTTTCAGAGAAGTTGTTGTACTGATTAAAGCTTCCTACATTGAATCCGTATTTATTTCGTACAAAATCTGAAATCTGCTGAGCAGTCTGTTCGTTCACCAGTGCTCCCGGATCGTTGGCATTATAGAAAACAGGATCTGTTCTTTTGGTATATTCAAGGTTGGTAAACAGAAACACCTTATCTCTAACTACCGGCAATCCGACTCTTCCTCCATAGATAAAGTCTTCAAAATCGCTCGGCATTTTAGAATTATCTCCTACTCTGTTTCTTCCTGTGATAGCTGCATTTCTTCCGTATACATACATTGAGCCTGTAACATCATTACTTCCACTTCGGGTTACTGCATTAATACTTCCTCCAAGAAAATTCCCCAATTTCACATCGTAAGGTGCAATATACACCTGCACATCCTGAATAGCATCCAGACTTATTGAATTGGAACGTGTACTGCTTCCCGGCATTCCCGAAGTACCCGTTTGTCCGCCCAGTGACGGGCTGAAACCAATAGCATCGTTATTGATAGAACCGTCAATTGTTACGTTATTATAACGAAAATTGGTACCATTGAAAGAGTTGTTGGCACTCTGAGGAACCAATTTGGTAACATCCTGAATTCCACGGTTGATATTCGGAAGACCGGAAATTTGTGCCTGGCTGATTCCCACTCCATATTTTGCGGTCGTCTTTTTTGATGTAATTTTTACCTCATCAATTGTTTTTTCTTTGTTTCCTACTTCTACTACTGGTAAGTCGTTATTTCCTAAAGAAAGCTGCAGATTCGGGTTTTCATAGATAACCTGTGATCCGTCAGATATTTCAATTTTATAAGGTCCTCCCGGCTGAAGATTATCTAAACTGAACTGCCCTTTGCTGTTACTTTTCGTTTCAAAGGTACTGTTGGTAGGAATGTGTACTACCTTTACTGTGACTTCGGAAGAGATTCCCTTTAATCTTCCAAAAATTTTAGAGCTGGTTTCCTGTGAAAATGCAAATCCAAACGATAAGAGAGCAAAAGCACAGATAATTTTTTTCTTCATATTTTATTCGCTATAAACTTGGTGTAAAATTAGATCTCGTAAAAATGAAGTATGGTAACATAGAATTAACATTACGTAACAGAATGTTTAATATTTCCTTAAAAAAAACTTAATAGAGACAGGGAGGAAATCTTAAAAAATTTTCTACACAAAAACTATAAAAGGCTCTGTTTTGCAAGTATTCCAAAAGGTTTTTAATTTCTTAAACCTTGTCATATGCAATCATTTTCTGTTGAAGTAGTTTCCGTAGAAATCATGAAATGCTCTGAGATTTTTGGTTTATATTTGTGTTTATTGTTTAATACCAAAACTACAGATATGAAATTCGGACAAGTAGAAGATCCTTCAAAAATAGATTTCACATTACCTAAAGACCATCCTAAAACGAAAGAAATACTGGCCCTCAATAAAAAAGGGCTGGAAAACATTTCTATCGGATGTGCCAAATGGAATAAAACAGACCTTAAGGGATTCTATCCTAAAGGAACTAAAGATGAACTGACTTATTACGCTACTCAGTTTAATTCTATTGAACTGAATGCTACTTTCTATGGAATGCCCACTCCAGATCAGGTAAAAACCTGGAAAGAAAAAACTCCGGAAAATTTTAAATTCTTCCCAAAGATCACCAATACTGTTTCCCATTTCAGAAGGCTTATTGATGTGACTGATCCCGTAACTCATTTTGCTTCTGCTATTATCAATTTTGATGAGAAATTGGGAATGGCCTTCCTTCAGCTTCACGATAATTTTAAACCTAAAGATTATGACAGGCTGGAAAAATTCGTAAAAGAATGGCCTAAAGAAGTTCCGTTAGCCATCGAGCTCCGAAATACGGAATGGTTTACCGATGAGGAAATTCTTAATACAACCTGTGATCTTTTTGAAGCCCATAATATCACCAATATCATAGTAGATACTGCCGGAAGAAGAGATATGCTTCATATGCGTCTTACTACTCCTAATGCATTTATCCGTTATGTAGGAGCCAACGCAGAAAGTGACTACGAAAGACTGGATGATTGGTTGAAACACCTTACCCAATGGAAGAAAGAAGGTCTTCAGAATCTTTACTTCTTCGTACACCAGAATATTGAAAAAGCCTCTCCTTTACTATCTGCTTATTTTATCAGGAAGATGAATGAAGAATGGAAAACAGATATTCATATTCCGCAAATGGCCACAGAAAATACAGGAACACTCTTTTAGTATAAAGGAATACTGAGATAAAATTAAACAAGCTCATTTCAGCAGATCTCTTATCCCCTGATGAATACCTTTCTGTAAAGAAAAAATTCGTATCTTAGAGTATAATGTATTTCACTCAACATTATGCTTTAAAACATAAATCATGGAAAAGGAAATTTGTACAATCAGCATTGCTACCAACTGGCGTGGTGATGACTATATTTTTTATGAAAATCGTACCATAAAAAGAGTATATGATAACCACAGTTTGAATTCCAATAAGAGCGAATGGCTTGAACCCAAAGAAATAAGCAAACAAAATAAGGATAAACTTATTAAAGCCTGTCCTGAAGAATTTAAGGAACAGATTATGCAGATTCTGGATTATCCTTAACAGAAACTAAAAAGGTAATGAGTTTCCAATACTCATTACCTTTTTTATTTATTCCTTCTAAGCAGCAATACAAGATTGAGAAACAGAAGCAGAAAGTCCAGCGTAATCCAGATTCCCAGTTTGGTATTCTCATAATTATAAGCGTCTACCTGCTTTTTGGCCGCATCAGACAGCTTCATACTTTGATTGATGTAGTTCTGTACTTCTACAATCTGATCGATATTTTTATTAGGTACAGAATGTTGAGAAAAATAGACCAGGTTTTTCTTTCCAAGATAGCCTGCAATCCAGTATTCATCAGACTTATCCATTTTCAGGTATTCTATTCTGTAATATTCCGGACGTATTTTGCCGATATGTTTAGGCTCAAGGGTAGTATTCTGATCTGTTTTATCTACTTTGATTAAGTAAAAATCCAATGCCTGCGGAAGTTTATTAATCACCTGAAGCCCCACAGAATTATCCACAAATGCTACAGCACTTTTCTTGATAAACCAGTACGTAAAAACAGAAATTGAAAAAACAACTGTTACAATACGAAACAGCTTTGTCCACTTGGCCATACTTCCTGATTTAACCTTAAACAGGACCAACGAAAGGACACAAGCCAGAAATATGATAAAAATAATGAGTGTCATATTTTACAAAGATACTTCTTATCTCTATTTTATCCATGTTCGAGGCCAATTTTTAATTTTAACCAGCCTTAAAAAATGGTTTTCTATATTTATTTCCCTTTGAACTGATCGGGTAAAAAATATCCTAACAAATAATGTTATATACAATATTCGTTAGGATAGTTAATTTTTGACAAGCAGTATCAGATTTAATTCATTCCAATTGTTGGCTCTAATCTACATTCCATTCTTTATAAAACTGGTCGAGGAAATTCAGCATATAATTATGTCTTTCTTCGGCCATTTTTTTTCCTTTTTCAGTATTCATCATATCTTTCAGAAGCAGTAACTTTTCATAGAAATGATTGATCGTTGTCCCATTAGATTTTTTATACTCTTCTTTTGACATTCCCAGTTTGGGTTGTATATCCGGATGATGCATCAGATTATTTTTAAAACCTCCAAAATTGAATGTTCTGGCAATTCCTATAGCTCCTATGGCATCAATACGGTCCGCATCCTGAACAATCTGAAGTTCAATAGGTGGATTCTGCGGTGCCTGATCTCTGTTTTTGAACGAAATATTTTCGATTACAAATAAAACCTTCTGAATGATTTCTTCGGAAACATTCTGTTCTTCAAGAAATGTTCTGGATATTTTAGGAGCAATGGTTTCATCTCCGTTATGAAATTTAGGATCTGCAATGTCATGAAGAAGTGCAGACAATTCTACTACCTCTTTGTCACAATCTTCTGTTTCGGCTATCTGAGCGGCCAGTTTCCAGACTCTTTCAATATGGAACCAGTCATGCCCGGCTTCTGCTCCTTCTAATTTTTCTTTTACAAATGCTACTGTGTTGTCAATCGTACTTTTCATTTATCTATCAGTTCATTTAAAATAATATCCCATAGTTTGCTGTTGTAACTTCTAAAAAAATTGATATGCCCGATTTCATTTTTATCTGATTCTGAAGCAGCGACCAACCTGTAAGTCGGTTTAAGATTTGAATAGGTATTATTTAATAAGCTCAATACTCCTTTTTCTGTAAGCCATATATCATCTTCAGCCCGGATTACAAATACTTTCTGTGTCAAATTTTTAGAAAAGTCGTCAATTTTTTCCAACAGCCTGTTGGTTGATTTCTTGTTTAAAATTAAGGTTCTCCAGTCATATGCGCAATTTTTTGGAAGACTTTCTCCCAATCCAAACCAATGGGCAGGGAAATATCCTAGCAATGAGGTTGTTAATGGCTGAGCGATTCCAAAGCCTAAATACGCTTCAACTTTTGTTCTTCCTTTAAGGTTTCCTACAAAGGCATTTTGTGTTCCTACAAAAACAAATTCTTCAAAGATATTGGAATCTTCATTCATTCCGAGAATGAGTGCACCTACAGAATGCCCCAAACAGTACTTTTTATGGTCTTTAAATTCTGATTTGATATATTGAGTTATCGCTTTATAATCTTTCGAACCCCAAAGCCTCATAGAGCCCTGAAATCCTCTCATATTTTTCGGTTTGGAGAGTCCTATTCCTCTGTAATCATAGGTAATAACTGTAAATCCCTGTTCACAAAAGTAGCTGGCAAAAGAAAAGTATACCTGCTGCTTTACCCCTGTTGCTGAATTGATCAGTAATAGTTTTCCATTATCTCTTTCCGGCGTAAATAAATGGGCAACGAGAGTGATATGGTCTTCGGTGGTGAATATTAGTTTTTCCATACTATAAAAAAGAAAAAATCCACTATAAAAGTGGACATTTTACTTATATGTTTATGTTAAGTTTTAAACTTTTGATATGTTGCAAATAGCTTTAAGAAAAGAAATCCGAAATTCTCGGCAGTCCTGTCTGAGATCCTTTACCTCCGGAAACTCTTGATGAAACTTCATTTCCGAATTTCACACATTCTTCAATAGAATTCCCATGGCATAATGCAATGGCAAACCCTGATGTAAAGGCATCACCCATCCCCATTTTATATACTTTTTCGTCCTTATCGTTTCGGTAATATTTCATTTCTGTTCCATCAAAATAAATGGTAGAATTGGTATCATCTCGTACAAATACTTTATTGAAATATTTTTTAAGAACTTCTTCCCTTTTCTCTTCTCCAAAAATAACGTACAGTTCATTACTTTTAGCCACAATAAAATCAACCATTTCCAAAATCTCTTCGTTGACTCTCATTGCAGGAGACGCGTATAATCCTACTTTCTTTCCGTATTTCTTAGCTTTCCTAACGGTATGTTCCACAACATCCATAGAAACTTCAAGCTGTACCAGCACAAGATCGGTGGTATTGAAATATTTCTCTGCTTCGTCTATATGCGATTTGCTAAGATATTTATTGGCAGCGGGTACTACCACAATCGCAGCATTTCCATGAGAAGTTGTTACATAAGCAGTTCCTGTAGCTTCTTTATCTGTTTCATGAACAAATCCTACATTTACATTTTCGCTTACCAGATTCCTCATGATCTGTTGCCCAAGAGGATCCATCCCAACGCATCCGATAAAGTATACACTTGCTCCCAACCTGGCCGTACCTACTGACTGATTAGCCCCTTTACCTCCAAAGTAACTATCTGATTTGATAGCTAAGACGGTTTCATTAGGCAAAGGAAGTTTTTCGGTTTCAAGAACCAAATCTATCGATGAGCTGCCCACAACAATAATACGAGGTTGTTCTGATGAGAAATTCATTGTGTTTTGTATTAGCTTTAAAATTTATAACTGACAAAATTGTGTCTCAAAAATAACTAATTTAAAATTAACTTATCTCAATAAATTCAGTAATTATTTTCACGGGTTGTTGATCTTTATCATAAGCGATATAGCTGGCATAAAATCCTTCTCCATATCCGGTTTCAAAAGCAAATATAGTTCCGGGATGTTCTTTTGCCGGTTTAAGAAAGGCGTATTGGTCTATTGCTCCGTTTTCATCGAAGAAATAATCATGGAAAAATTCTTCATAGATTCCCATAAAATCACCTCCTTTATTTTCGTATAATCTTTGTTCCAGCTCATTAAGGCTGTTTTGGGTATCAACATCCATCAGACATCCCATCCCACTTTCCACAGGATAGCCAAAAACCTCTCCTTCTTCAAGGTCTTTTATGTTCTGTCCCGCTGTGGTAGCCATTTTCCATTCTTTAATTTCAGAATGGTTGAATATAATTTCAGCATAGGCTACACAGTTACTATCTCTTTCTTTGTGAAGCATTACTGAGAAATCTCCTTTCGGAAATTCTGTAGTAAAAGGAAGCATATCATTCGTAATCAAAGGATCACAGGCAACCAGTTTCCCGCTTGAAAGATAGATCTTTCCTACTTCAAAACTTTCAAGCAACGGACTTTCTACAAAGTCTTTCGAGAATAGTTTTTGTATGTTTTCTATATGTGTCATTGTATTTATTCTTTAAACCATCAGGCTGGATACAATTGTTCATGTGTATCCAGCCTGAGATTTTGACAAAATTTATTGTCTATATTTTATAAACTTTTCAGTTTCTCTTCAAGGATTGCAATCTTATCCTGAGCGTCTTTTTGCTTCTTACGTTCACCTTCTACAACTTCCGGCTTAGCATTGGCAACAAACTTCTCATTGGAAAGCTTCTTTTCTACTGAAACTAAGAATCCTTTTAAATATTTTACTTCTTCTTCAGTTTTAGCTTTTTCTTCTCCTAAATCTAAGTTTTCACTTAGAGGGATAGAAACTTCAGTAGCTCCTACCAGGAAGGTAAAGCTTGGTTTATCTGTTTTCTGTCCAAAATGAATTTCAGAAATATTAGCCAGTTTTCTTACTACAGCTTCATTGGCAAATTCAGCAGCATTGGTATATACCTCAGCGGCTTCTCTTGGTGAAATTCCTTTGGTCTGACGGTAATTTCTAACTCCTGAAATCAGCTCTGCTGCCGTTTCAAAGTTTTTAATAATTGCCTCGTCAAATGCTCCTGCTTCTTTTTGCTGAGCGATTACTAAAGCCTCATCAATACTTCTTTCTGAGATCGTCTGCCATAGTTCTTCTGTCAGGAAAGGCATGAACGGATGAAGTAACTTCATCAGCTCCTCAAAGAAGTAGATCGTTTTATTATAAACTTCTTTAGAAATTCCTTCTCCATAGTTAGGTTTAATCGCTTCAAGATACCAACCACAAAAATCATCCCAAATTAATTTATAGATCAAATGCAATGCGTCAGAAATTCTGAATTTCTCGAATTGATCATTAATTTCAGCAATTGTTTTATTAAGCTTGTTTTCAAACCATTCAATTGCCTGGTTATCGGTTGCAATAGCTGGCTTATCTTCATGATTCCACATATTGATCAGACGGAATGCATTCCAGATCTTCGTCATGAAGTTTCTTCCCTGAAGCATTAAATCTTCATCAAAAAGAAGGTCATTACCTGCAGCAGAACTCAATAGAATTCCTACACGTACTCCATCTGCTCCATATTTATCCATTAATTCAAGAGGGTCTGGAGAGTTTCCAAGAGATTTTGACATCTTTCTTCTCTGCTTATCTCTTACAATTCCTGTAAAATAAACATTCTTAAACGGAACTTCTTTTCTGTACTCCAATCCAGCCATAATCATTCTGGCAACCCAGAAGAAAATAATATCCGGACCTGTAACCAGATCAGAAGTTGGATAGTAATAGTTGATATCTTTATTTTCAGGATCAATTAATCCGTCAAATACAGACATTGGCCATAACCATGATGAGAACCATGTATCCAATGCATCGTCGTCTTGTCTAAGGTTTTCTACAGTCAGATCTGAATTTCCTGTTTTTTGTTTTGCCAATTCTAAAGCTTCATCTTTAGTTTCAGCTACTACAAAATCATTTTCTCCATCTCCATAGTAATACGCTGGAATCTGCTGTCCCCACCAAAGCTGACGGGAAATATTCCAGTCGCGGATGTTCTCCATCCAGTGCTTGTAGGTATTTTTAAATTTTTCAGGATAAAACTTAACCTCATCATCCATTACTACATCCAAAGCTGGCTTAGCAATTTCAGACATTTTAAGGAACCATTGTACTGAAACTTTAGGTTCAATAACAGCGCCTGTTCTCTCGGAAGTTCCTACTTTATTTACGTAATCTTCTGCTTTCAACAAAAGATCTTTTTCTTCAAGTTCTTTAGCAATCTGCTTTCTTACGTCAAATCTGTTTTTCCCTGCGTAATGTAAACCATGCTCATTAAGATTTCCGTCATCATCCAAAGCATCAATCATCTTTAACTGATGTTTTTGTCCGATTTCGTAGTCATTGATATCGTGAGCAGGAGTAATTTTCAAAGCTCCGGTTCCGAATTCAATATCCACATACTCATCTTCAATGATCGGGATTACTCTGTCAACGATCGGTACAATTACATTTTTACCTTTCAGGTGCGCATATCTTTCGTCATTCGGATTGATACATACCGCTGTATCCCCAAAAATAGTTTCGGGACGCGTAGTAGCTACTGAAAGGAACTCTTCTGAACCTTCAATCTTATATTTAAGGAAATATAATTTTCCGTTTTGCTCTTTAAAGATTACCTCTTCGTCAGAGATATTGGTTTTCGCTTCCGGATCCCAGTTCACCATTCTATAGCCTCTGTAGATGAGTCCTTTATTATAAAGGTCTACAAAACTTTTGATAACCTGCTGAGAAAGTTTATCTTCCATGGTGAAACGGGTTCTGTCCCAATCACATGAACATCCCAGCTTTTTCAGCTGTTCCAGGATAGTTCCTCCATATTTATTGGTCCAATCCCATGCGTGGGTTAAAAATTCCTCACGGGTAATATCTGACTTGTTGACTCCTTCAGACTTCAGTTTAGCAACAACTTTAGCTTCAGTAGCAATTGAAGCGTGATCTGTTCCCGGAATCCAACAAGCATTAAATCCGCGCATTCTTGCACGACGGACCAGAACATCTTGAAGGGTATTGTTCAACATATGCCCCATGTGTAGTATCCCCGTCACGTTAGGCGGAGGAATGACTATCGTATATGGCGGTTTGTCATTAGGTTCTGAGTGGAAAAATTTGTTTTCCAACCAGTAACTGTACCATTTTTGTTCTGTTTCCTGTGGATTGTACTTTTCTGAAATCTGCATAAATTCTATTTCTTTGGCTTGCAATTTGCAAAAATAGTCTAAAGAAAAAAATTTTTAAGCATGAATTAAAATAATTTTTAACTTTGTTTCACAAAATTTATCTAACAAACGTATTAACATTCAAGAATATGAAAAAATTAATTGCAGGAATTGCACTATTCGGGACATTTGCTCTGGCATCTGCACAAACAATTACATTTGATAAAACTACTTTCGATTATGGTACTATTAAGCCTAGCGCTGATGGTACAAGATTTTTTACAGTAACGAATTCTGGTGATAAGCCTTTGATTCTTTCAAATGTAAAACCTTCTTGCGGATGTACAACTCCTGAATTCAGCCAAGATCCTATCATGCCTGGAAAGTCTGCTAAGATCAAAGTTGGATACAATACAGCGATCCCTGGACCTTTCAACAAAATGATTGAGGTTTTCTCTAACGATCCTGCAAACAGCAGAAGCGTAATCTACATCAAAGGTAACGTAGATGCTAATGCTCCTGAGCCAAAAGTATTGACTCCTGCTGAACAGAAAGAAGCTGCTAAAGCTGAGAAAAAAGCTGCAAAACTTGCAAAAAAGGCTGCTGCGAAGTAATCTCTACTCAAAAAAATAAAAGAACCGTCTCCAGTGAGGCGGTTTTTTTATTACATTTATGTTTGATTAGGTGGCAGATGATAGGTAATAGGTGGCAGTAAATGTATGGACGCTGATCATACATATGATTTAGGTTTTAGCTGAAGCCTTCGGATTTATTGATCTTTAAAATGGCTGGGCTAAAGCCCACCCCTATTGAATTTTAATAACATCTTCACTTTTATCTTTTTACTTTTATCTTTAAATAAAAAAAATATGGACACCGATTTCTCAGATAACTTTAAGGTAAGTGGAAAATTTTCAATAAAAAAAACTTCAACTGCTTATAAAGGCAAGCTCACGAAAGAAGAAGGAGAGCAAATGCTGATTCAGGAGAAAGAAAAACTTCGTGAGTTGCAGGAAAAATTATACGCGGACGGAAGCCAGTCTTTGCTGGTTGTATTACAGGCTATGGATGCGGCAGGAAAAGACAGTATGATAGAACATGTTTTCGGGGGAGTGAATCCTCAGGGCTGCAATGTAACCAGTTTTAAAACCCCAAGTTCCAAAGAATATTCTCATGATTTTTTATGGAGGCATTATCTTGCCTTACCACAGAAAGGTATGATCGGAATTTTCAACCGTTCTCATTATGAAAGTGTTCTGGTTTGCAAAGTACATCCTGAATATAATTTAAGCGAAAAAACATGGTCTTCCGTTAAAGATTTTGATGCTAAATTCTGGGAAAACAGGTATGAAAGTATTCGTAATTTCGAAAAACATCTTTCCCAAAACGGAACCACTGTTGTGAAGATTTTTTTACATGTCTCTAAGGATGAGCAGAAAAAAAGACTACTGGACAGAATTGACGAACAGGAAAAAAACTGGAAATTCTCTGCGGGAGATCTCCCGGAAAGAGCATTATTCGATCAATATATGGAGGCGTATGAAACTGCTATCAATGAAACCTCAAAAGATTACGCACCATGGTATGTGCTTCCTGCAGACAGTAAGTGGTTTGCAAGAGTAGCAGCTATTCAGATCATTATTGATACTCTGGAGAAAATGAATCTCAAATATCCTACTCTTTCCGACAAGGACAGACAGGAATTACAGGAATCTAAAAAACAGCTGGAAAGCGAATAAATAAAGTTGGAAGGTGGAGGTTTGAAGATGGAGATATAAAAACTTCCCTCTTCCAGCCTTTAACTTCCAGCATTAAAAAATCACGAGAAAATCTATAAGCCGGATTTTGTACTTCCAAAGAAGCGCCTGTTATTTATCTACGTATTACATTGCTGCAATACTTGAGCTGATTACCCCTCGGCTTTCAGGACGAGCCGCCCCTATTTTCATTGCTGAAAAGAACCGATATACTTATCATTGCACCGCAAAGAGTTTACCTGGTTTCACTACAGCCGAACTGTACCTGCTTTCTGTTGCACTTGTCCTACCCTCACGGGTGACGGATGTTATCCGCTTTGCTGCTCTGTGGTGTCCGGACTTTCCTACCCTTGCCGAAACAAGAATCAACAAGCCGATTTTCTCGCGGTGGCAAAGGTACACAAATTTTGTGGTAAAAAGGTAAAACACCCCAATAGCTAATGAGTACATTTAACCGTTACTCATCTTACAATGTACAGAAGACATATTCAATATTTTGTAATTTTTAATTATAATTTTCACCAATTACCACTTTATTATTATCTTCGTGTCATTATATATCTATGGATTCCAGAGAAAAAGAATTTGCGCAGCTTATCAAAGATAATCAGGGATTGATTATTAAAGTATCGCGCTTGTACACCAATTCTCTGGAAGATGAAGAGGATCTTTTCCAGGAAATCGTGTTACAGCTCTGGAGAAGTTATGATTCTTTCAAAGGAAACTCCAAAATTTCCACATGGATGTACCGTGTAGCGCTCAATACAGCCATTACCCTCTTTAGAAAAAAAAGCAAAAGCCTTCCTACGAATGAGCTGGACATCAACCACAAGGATTTTGTGGAAGATGACGATGAAAAACAGCAGCAGGTATCACTTTTGTATACGGTAATCAAGACTCTTCCTAATGTAGAAAGAGCCATAGTCATGATGTATCTTGACGATCTGCCTTACAAAGACATCGCAGAAAACCTCGGAATCACTGAAGTTAATGCACGTGTAAAAATGAACAGATTAAAGAAAACCCTTAAAGAACAGATGGAAAAATATGCCTGAATTTGATTTAGATAGCTTTAAGAAAACATGGCAGGAACAGCCTGTTCAGCCAAAATATGACAACAAGGAGATTCTTCAGATGTTGAATAGAAAATCGCGTAACTATGTGAAGTATATTTTCTGGATCAGCGTTATTGAGTTCCTTTTCTTTTCTGTATTTGGGTTGTTCTACTTTTTTCAGGAGGAAGAGTCGGAAAGTTTTCGTAAAATGCTGACAAGATTAGGGGCACAGGAAGCTCCTGAAATAGAAAACAACTTCGGTCATGTCTATCTGGCGATCAAAATTTTAAGTTTACTGATTACAGCTTATTTTGTCTTGAAATTTTATCAGAATTACCGGAAAATAAAGATTGAGGAAAATCTGAAAGGGCTTATCACACGGATCATCAAATTCAAAAGAACGGTGAATGCCTTTATTCTGATCAGCATTGTATTGCTTTTGCTTTTCACTTTTGTCCTGATCGCTTTTATATTATATATATTAGATTCTCAGAATATACAGCCCAGCAGTTCGAGTCTCACTATTATTATTGTTGGAATTACCGTAAGCACGCTGCTTGCAATCTCTATGATCTGGTTTTATTACAGGCTGGTATATGGTACTATTATCAGAAAGCTTGATAAAAACCTGAAGCAGCTTAAAGAAATAGATTCTCACGAAAATTAATATACATAGGCATAATTCGGGATATAATTGTTAATTTTATTCCACCAAATCTTAAACTATGCCCTTATCTTATGTGTATGGAACTTCTGAGGTTCCATTATTAGGCCAGACCATCGGAGCCAATCTTAAAAGTACTGTCGAAAAATATCCCCATCAGGAAGCATTAGTCTGCGTTCATCAGGATTACAGAGCTACTTATCAGGAATTTTACAATCAAACAACAGCTGTTGCAAAAGCTTTATTATTTTTAGGAGCAAAAGCAGGCGACAGAATCGGAATCTGGTCTTCCAACCGCTATGAATGGGTACTTTTGCAGTATGCCACTGCAAGGATAGGAACTATTTTAGTGAATATCAATCCGGCCTATAGAACTCACGAACTGACCTATGTACTCAATCAGTCGGAAGTTCGCTTTATTTTTTCCTCTTTAAGTTTTAAAACCAGTAATTATAAAGAAATGGTTGAATATGCAAAAGAAGTATGTCCAACCCTTGATCATGAAATATTCTTTGATGAAAACTGGGAAGAGTTTGTGAATAACGGACAGGAAATTTCAGATGAAGTGCTTCACAGTTTTGAAGAGCATGTACAGTTTGACGATCCGGTTAATATTCAATATACTTCCGGAACCACCGGCTTTCCGAAAGGAGTTACCCTTTCCCATCATAATATTCTCAATAATGGTTATTTTATTGGTATCAGATTAAAATATACTGAGAAAGACCGCGTCTGCATTCCTGTACCCTTTTACCACTGCTTTGGGATGGTCATCGGAAATATGTGCTGCACAGCTCACGGAGCCTGTATGGTAATTCCGAATGACAGTTTTGATCCGGAGATTACTTTAAAAGCTGTTTCAGATGAAAAATGTACTTCTTTATATGGAGTACCTACTATGTTTATTGCTGAACTGGCCGTAAAAGATTTTGACACCTATGATTTTTCAAGCTTAAGAACCGGTGTTATGGCGGGCTCTGTATGTCCTCCCGAAATCATGAAGAAAGTAGAAAGCCTGATGAATATTAAAGAAATGAGTATCTGCTATGGAATGACAGAAACTTCACCTGTATCTACTCAGACCTTAATAGGAACACCGCTGGAAAAGCAGGTCAGCACAGTAGGAACTGTTCAGGATCATCTTGAGATAAAAATCATTGATGAAAGTGGCAGAATTTTAAAACGTGGGGAGCATGGCGAACTTTGCACCAGAGGATATTCCGTTATGCTGAAATACTGGAATGATCCTGAAAATACCAGGAAAGTACTGGATGATGCCCGCTGGATGCATACCGGAGATATGGCCGTGATGGATAAAGACGGCTATATTACCATTTCTGGAAGGATAAAAGACCTCATCATTCGTGGCGGAGAAAATATTTCCCCTAAGGAAATTGAAGATTTTTTATATACATATACCAACATCCTTGATGTTCAGATCATTGGTGTTCCCAGCGAAAAATTCGGGGAAGAAGTAATGGCATGGGTAAAAGTGAGAAAAGGATTTACCATCACTGCTGAAGAGCTGCAGGAATACTGTAAAGGAAGAATTGCCCATTATAAAGTTCCGAAATACTGGAAATTTGTAGATGAATTTCCAATGACCATTTCAGGAAAAATAAGAAAGGTTGAAATGCGGGAAATTTCTATGAAGGAGCTGGGGCTGGAAAATGTAAAACTGAGCTAATAACTTACAAAAAGTAAAATGATAAATAGCTATCCCATTTTTACTTATGATAAAACAAAAAGCATTTCAAATTGAAATGCTTTTTTATATTGTTAAAGTTCTTTTCTTAACCTCGCGACAGGAATATTGAGCTGTTCACGATATTTTGCAATCGTTCTTCTGGCAATATTATAACCCTGCTCTTTCAGAATGACTACTAATGCATCATCTGTAAGTGGTTTTCTCTTATTTTCTTTACTGATCACTTCCTGAAGATGGGTTTTGATCTCTTTGGTAGAAACTTCTTCTCCATCGTCATTTGTTAAACTGTCTGAGAACAGATCTTTAAGATATACGATTCCATTAGGTGTATCTGCATATTTACTTTTTACCACCCTTGAAATGGTAGAGATATCAAAACCTGTAATATCTGCAACATCCTTCAGAATCATTGGTTTCAGAGACTTTTCGTCACCGGTGATGAAATAATCCTTCTGAAATTTTACGATGGCTGTAATCGTCTGTAATAAGGTATTCTGACGTTGATTAATGGCATCAATATACCATTTTGCAGCGTCCAGTTTTTGTTTGATAAATAAAGCAGCCTGCTTGTGTTCTGATGAATTTTTATCATGAGAATACGTTGTCAGAATATCTTTATATTCTTCAGAAACTCTTAGCGTAGGCGCATTCTTGCTGTTCAGCATAGGAATTACCTGGCCGTCTTTCACCTGAATAACAAAGTCCGGAATAATCTCCTGATTAATGGTAATTGTCTGCGTATCAAAGTTTCCTCCCACTTTAGGAGATAATTTTGATATTTCATCCAGGGCATCTTTCAGATCATCTTCTTCAATATCATACTTCTGAATGATTTTGTTGTAATGCTTATTGGTTAAAGCTTCAAACTGATGTCTTAAAATATTGGCAGCCAGAGAAACCGCTTTATCTGAGCTTACTTTCTTTTCAATCTGTAATAAAAGACATTCCTGCAGACCTCTTGCTCCTACTCCTGGCGGGTCCAGTTTCTGAACATAATTTTCAAGGATATCCTCCACTCTTTCTTTAGTGGTGTAGATTCCTTGTGAGAAAGCAAGATCATCAACAATAGATTTGATTTCCCTTCTCAGATATCCGTCTGTATCTAAGTTCCCGATAAGATATTCTGCAATCTTCAGATCTTCATCACTGATATTCACCAGATGGATCTGTTCTGTAAGATAATCATATAAGGACTGGCCTTCCGTTAAAAGACTCTCGTTATCAAATTCTTCATCATCCGGAGAGTAGTTGCTGGATGCGGTTTTATAGCTTGGTTCATCGTCATAGATATATTCATTGACGTCGAAATCTGTTTCAATGCTTTCTGTACCCTCATCCTGATAAGCGTCTTCAAGGGAAGAATAGTCATCTTCCTTAGAATCTTCTTTCGCAATTTCCAAAGCTGGGTTTTCTTCTAACTCTCTTTCCAACTCCTCTTCAAATTCAAGAGTATGAAGCTGAATAAGCTTCATCAACTGGATCTGCTGAGGGGCCAGCTTCTGTCCTAATTTGAGTTGTAAGTGTTGTTTAAGCATATTCCTATTTACGTTTTAACATAACATATTCTACGAATTTAATAAATTTATTTGATAAAAAACACATTTAGCATGATTTTTGCATTACTTATCCTAATATAATAAACTATTAAATAATAAAAAAAGCCTTAACTTGTGATTAAGGCTTTTTTTATTGTTCTAGAATTCAGCGCTTTTCGGTGTTCTAGGGAAAGGAATTACATCTCTGATATTCGTCATTCCTGTTACGAAAAGAACTAATCTTTCCAATCCTAAACCAAAGCCTGCATGCGGTACAGAACCGAATTTTCTGGTATCAAGGTACCACCAAAGTTCGTGCTCATCTACATGCATATCTGCCATTTTCTGTTTTAAAACATCTAATCTTGCTTCTCTCTCTGATCCACCGATGATCTCACCGATACCAGGGAAAAGAACATCCATAGCTGCTACGGTTTTGTTGTCATCGTTCAGTTTCATATAGAAAGCTTTGATTTCTTTCGGATAGTCAAATAATACCACCGGGCTTTCAAAATGTTTTTCAACAAGGTATCTCTCGTGCTCAGACTGAAGGTCAGTTCCCCATTTTTCAACCGGGTAAGCAAATTTTCCTTTTTTATTTTCTTTAGAGTTCAATAAGATTTCGATAGCTTCTGTATAGCTTACACGTTTGAAACGTTTTGCTACCACATTCTGAAGTTTTTCGATAAGACCTTCTTTTGCTCTTTCTTTCTCAGGTTTTGTTTTTTGTTCTTCTGCAAAACGGTTGTCTAAGAACTCCAGGTCATCTTTGCAGTTATCCAATACGTACTGGATCACATATTTTAAGAAATCTTCCGCAAGGTCGATGTTATCTTCAAGATTGTTGAATGCCACTTCAGGCTCAATCATCCAGAACTCGGCAAGGTGTCTTGTCGTGTTTGAATTTTCAGCACGGAAAGTAGGTCCGAATGTATAAATTCTTCCCAATCCCATCGCGGCAGTTTCTCCTTCCAACTGTCCTGAAACGGTAAGGTTGGTTTTCTTACCGAAGAAATCCTGTGCAAAATCAATTTCACCTTCTTCAGTTTTTGGCATATTGTTCAGATCAAAGTTGGTTACTCCAAACATTTCACCTGCACCTTCCGCATCTGCTCCTGTAATGACCGGTGTGTTGATATAGAAAAACTGATTCTGGTTGAAGAATGAATGAACGGCAAAACTTACTGCGTGACGCACTCTGAACACTGCACCAAAAAGGTTTGTTCTGAATCTTAAGTGAGCCTGCTCACGGAGTTTCTCAAGACTGTGTTTCTTAGGCTGAAGAATTGTACTCTGAAGTTCTTCTGTAAAGTTATCTCCTAAAATGATGATCTTTTTGGCAATAATTTCCACAGATTGTCCTGCTCCCTGGCTTTCTACCACTTCTCCTACTACTTTCAGGGAAGAAGCTGTACTGATATTCTTAAGAATAGCTTCATCAAAATTTTCGAAATCAACAACTATCTGCAAATTATTAATCGTAGAACCATCATTAAGCGCAATAAAGCGATTAGCACGGAAGGATCTTACCCATCCGTAAACTGTAATGTCATGATGTAATACTTTCTTGTAATCCTTTAGGATTTCTTTGATCGTTTGCTTTTTCATTTGTTGATGATAAATTTTTTATATAAAAATTAATGTCTGCAAAGTTACAAAAAAACAGCGCAACTTAATGATTGCGCTGTGTTTAAAAATCATTTAACAGGTATTTAAACTTTCAGTTCAGGAAATTTACCTTTTTTCTTCTGCCAACTCTTCTGCATTTTCAGGTTACATTTCCACTCAATATTATCCTGAACTTCAATAATATCCGGGATACCCCCGGAAATAAACTCACTTACACTATCACTTTTAAAAAGAATAAAATATTATTTTACTCTGAGTTTTCATGGAATTAGTTATTGAAATGGTTATTAGTTTTTATGTGATAAGTTCGTGGTAAATTACCAGGTTATACATCCATTTTTAGACTATACTATACCTTTAAACTGTGTGGCGGATTAACCGGATTTACTGTTAATGATTTTTAAATGATCACTACACTTTACTTCTCTAAATTCTGAACAATTACTACATGATTTACGTTTTAGTTTTCTTGGTTATTAGTTTTTATGATACAATTCCTGACTTGATTTTTTAAATGATCAACATTTTGGAAATGATATCTTGTATTGTGCACATACAAAATAAAATGGTTGTGTTTTTACCTGAAGCAAAGATGCAGGAAGCGGAAGAATGACACAAGAGAATGGTTTATAGATTCATAAATTTATATACCTAAAATCATGAATCTATAAATAATAACAATATGATAACCAATAAATTAAACCTAATCCAAAGACATGTTTTCAATTTCTTTCAGGTAGATAGAAAGTGGTGTTCCGGTTCGTTTTTTGAAGGCTAAAGTGAAGGCCTGTTCATTATTATATCCTAATTCTTCAGCGATAAATGGAATTTTATAAGATCTGAATTTTTTGTCATTGGCCAATCTGCTGATAGCATAATCAATGCGGAGATCATTAAGATACGTTGCAAAGTTTTTCCCTTTGTAGGTATTGATAATTTCTGACAGATATTTTGAGTTTGTTTTTATTTTTTTGGCAAGACTTCCCAATGTAATTCCTTTATTCAAAAACTGATCTTTGGTTTCAAATATTTCAAGTTCATGTAAAATATTCCGGGCAATATCTTCAGAAATCGTTCTGGATGTTTTGTCTTCGGAATTTTCTGTATTTTCCATTTGAAGAGGTTCTGATAAAATGTCATTTCGAACTTCCTGATCTCTGTTTTTTTCTATCGCTTTTTCATTTACAGACTGAATAAGATCCTGGGCGATCTTTTTATAGTTCTTTTCAGATTTTTTATATTTAAAATAAACGTTGATAAATAATAAATGTGAAATCAACAAAAGACTTAATACTATATAAAAAAGGCTCTTTCTTTTGGTAAGCTCATTGGTAATGCTTTCTTTTTCCTGCTGAAGTTCCGGAGTATCATACCTTCTGGGAAGTTCTCTGGAAATATATCTGAACTGCATGTCCAGCACCTGATCTACTTTTAAAAAACGCTCTACATAATACAGCTGTTTTTCCTTATCCCCGTTTTCTTTATAATAATCAATAAGATAGGTATATACATCTCTCAGCTCCGGATAGATATAGTCTGTTTTCAGAACCAGAGAATCTATCTTCTTGAAAAAGTCTACAGCTTTGTCTTTTTCCTGAAGTCCGGCATAGGATTTTCCTAAATACAAGAGTGTATAATTCTGGTTTCTCTTACTTCCATTGTGATTTGTAAAGAAATATTTTTCGCATTCCGATAAGCCGTCGATCGCTTTTTGATAATTTCCGGAATGCAGATGATAATACCCAAGCAGTCCAAGATTCTGATGATAGCGGTAAACATCATTATTCTTTTTAGAATCCATCAGCCCGTCTTTTATCAATACATAAGCAGAATCCATTTTATTGATCTCTATATAAGCATCTGCCAGATTCAGTTTGAGAGAATTTTTCTCATCCTCATTCATATCATCTGTATCATAAGCATAGTGTCTCAGTACTTTTGCTGTCTCTGCATGTTTTCCTATATAATTGTTCAGGTAGGCAATACTGATATGAGCCATAGCAATCTGCCTCTTATTTCCTTTTTCTTTTGCATATTTCAGTCCAAGGATATAATTATTGAATGCAGATTGAAGATTGTCATTCTTGGAGTATAGATTTCCTCTTAGCAAATAAATTCTCGCCGGATAGGTATTTTCTTTGGAATTTTTTGTGATGTACTGTAAGCTGTCTAAGTATTTTAATGCGTTGGGTAAGTCTTCTGCAAAATGAAGCATTACATATCCTTCAGCAATCTGAGTGGTGTTTTTTTCAGCTTTTGCCTTTTTAAGATAATAATCTGCAATACTTTTACTGTTTCCTTCTCCCGCAGAACTGTTGTAGAATTCTTTTTCCAATTCCTCATAAGTCTGTTCTTCCAGAGATTTTTTTGTAGTATTAAGGGTTTGTGCATGATAAAACACAACCCCTATAATCAAAAACAGTAGTAAAGATTTTATTTTCATCATTCATCCTAGCTATATTACAAAAATATTATTTTTCTTCAGTAGATACACCACTCCTTTTGCTTTTTTCCATGTATTCATCCATATTTTCATTAAAACAAGCTATAATAATTCAACAAAATGTGAATACATACTGAAAATTATATGAATTCTGCATGAAAGCTTTACGGAAAGCCTTAATCTTACGGAACTTTCCAAAACCCTGAACATCCATCCTATTCATCTCAGCAGGGGGGGCACAAATATTTCCATTGTAATCTGGGTGAATATCTCAGAAAATTAAAACTCAATAAATCTCTTGAACTTCTTTCTTCATCCCATTCTTTAACGGATATTGCCATGGAATGTGGTTTTTCAGATCAGAGCCATTTTATCAGATGTTTTAAAGAAAATATAGGAATTACAACGCTGAAATACAGGAATCTTCTGAAAAATCATTGAGACTTGTTTGAAATTAAAGAGGGATTTGTTCATCAATTGTTTGAGATTCTTCATTACATTGCATTTCATTCAGAATGACACAGGTTAAATAGTACCATTCACGATTTGGATACATCATTCCCCGATTTGGATACATTTCCCTTTTCGTAAGTTTCCATCTTTGTACCATCATTTAAACAAAAAAATATTTAAAAATGGAAACAAAAAAAGTATGGTTCGTGACAGGAGCTTCAAAAGGCTTAGGATTCGAATTGGTAAAAAAATTACTATCCGAAGGATTTCAGGTTGCTGCGACAAGCCGTACCGTTGAATCCCTGATCTCCACCATCGGAGAAACTTCAGAAAACTTTCTTCCGCTCAGCGTCAACATCACAGATAATAACGATATCAAATCTGCCATTGAAAAAACAGTTCATCATTTCGGACAAATTGATGTAGTGGTCAACAATGCAGGTTATGGACAAATCGGAACGTTGGAAGAACTTACCGATGAAGAGGCAAGAGAAAATTATGCAGTGAATGTTTTCGGAACCTTAAATGTCATCAGAAACGCGATGCCTTATCTTCGTGAGCAAAGATCTGGAAATATCTTCAATATTTCTTCTGTTGGCGGCTATTCTGCTAATTTTCCAGGCTGGGGAATCTATTGTTCTACAAAATTTGCTGTGGCCGGATTTACGGAAGCATTGGCTGAAGAAGTAAAAGACTTCGGAGTGCATGCTACGGTTGTTTATCCCGGATATTTCCGTACCGATTTCTTAACCAAAGATTCTGTGAAAACACCTGCCAATCCTATTCAGGCTTATGAAGCAGCAAGAAATTCGGAACAGGCCCACCTTAACGAAATCAATGGAAACCAACCTAACGATCCTGAAAAGGCAGCGGATGTGCTGATCCAGATCAGTAAAGAAAAAAATCCTCCGGTACATTTATTATTAGGTGTCGGAACGATTGAATTTCTGAATAACAAAATTGATATTTTAAAGAAAGATGCTGAGAAATGGGAAAGCCTTACTGTTTCTACAGCAATTTAATCTGCTAATAGCCTTCGGTTCCGCTCAGGACGACATCTCTAATACCAAATGTTTTAATTTATATTCGTGAATTCAATGTAAAATTTTAGAGAAGCCGGTCTTAGCGGAGTCGAAGACTTTTTGAATCAATATGTTATACTTTTTACAAAAACAACTAACTTCGCTCTATGAAACAGCCCGTTCGTTTTAATTCTATTTCAGATTTTCATGCTTTCTGTGGTCTTCCCAATCCTGAGCATCCGCTGATCAGCGTGATCGATTACAGCAAAGTCCGTTATATCGTGGACAATGAGGAACTGAAGTGGATTCAGAATTTTTATTCCATTGGTCTGAAAAAGAATGTAAGCCCAAAGTTCAATTATGGACAGCAGCAATACGATTTCGATTCTGGAGTACTGTGTTTTGTTTCACCGCAGCAATATTTAAGTCTTGAAATCAACCCGGATGTAGAAGTGGAACCTACCGGATTTTTATTACTGATTCACCCCGATTTTCTGTGGAATACTTCATTAACCAAAAAAATAAAATCGTATGATTTCTTCAGCTATCAGGTGAAAGAAGCTCTTTTCCTTTCTGATAAAGAAGAAAAAATCCTTGTTGACATTTTTAAAAACATTGAACGGGAATATCAGGCCAATACCGATAGATTCACACAGGAACTGATTATTGCCCAGATTGAATTATTACTGGTGTACTCCGACCGTTTTTATGAAAGGCAGTTTTTCACCAGAAAAAAATCAAGTCACGAGTTATTGTACAAATTCGAAGACATCCTTTCCCAATATTTCGAAAGCGGAAATCTCCTTGAAAACGGGATTCCATCAGTGAAGTGTATTGCCGAACAGATGAATATTTCTCCCAATTATCTGGGAACACTTTTACGTCTTCACACCCAGCAAAATACACAACAGCATATTCAGAATAAATTAATTGAATCTGCTAAAGAACGATTAAGCACCACAAGTTTATCCGTAAGTGAAATTGCTTATGAATTAGGGTTTGAACATCCACAGTCTTTCAGCAAACTTTTTAAACAAAAAACCAGTCAGTCTCCGGGAGAATTCAGAAAAATGTTTAATTAGGAACTAAATCCCCTCAATTCTTTGAAAAGAGAATGGGTTAATAAAGTAGTTTAAGGATAATAATAAAGTAAGTGACGAAGTTGCTTATTGCAAAACTATTCGTCTTTTTTCGAAGGAACCAGAAATACATCAATAAGACCTTCAGGAAGTTCCATTTTGATGGTTCTTTCTTCTCTGTCAACTGCAAGAATCCAGTCTTTGATCATAGGGATAACCACTTCTTTTCCATCCAGATTGGTAATGAAATACACCTGGGCAGTCTGATCGTTTACCGATCTGATCACGCCACAGTTGTTATCATTCTGGTCAAAAATTTCAAATCCGATGATTTCGTGGTAATAGAATTGTTTTCCTGAAAGTTTAGGCAGTGAAGCAAGCGGAAGGTAAACACTTTTACCCAACACCTGATCTACCATTGCTTCAGAAGAATTTTTGAATGCAAGATTCAGAGCATCAAGTTTGCTCCATGATGATTTTTCAATAAAAAATGGAACCAATAATCCGTTGATTTCAACGAATATTGATTCCAATTTATTGTAAAGCTCGGGTTGATCGGTATCCAATTTAAGGATCACGTTACCCGCAAGTCCGTGTCTGCGTGTGATTTTTCCTAAAAAATAGCAATCTTCTTTACGCATAACAGGGTTTGTTCTTAAGCTTCAGTGTTTTCTTCAGTTTCAGCAGCAGGAGCTTCTCCTTCTGTAGCTTCAGCAACAACTTCTTCAGCAGGTGCGTTGGCAGCTTCTTCAGCAGCTTTAGCATCAGCTTCAGCTTGTGCAGCAGCAGCAACTCTAGCTTCGTTTACTTTTACTTCAGCTTCGAAAGCAGCTTTCTTAGCATCAGCTTTAGCGGTAGCTAAACCGTCTACTTTACCTTGTACTTTAGCATCTTTAGCTTCTACCCAAGCATTGAATCTTTTTTCAGCTTCAGCTTCGTCAAAAGCACCTTTAGCTACACCACCTTGTAAGTGTTTTTTGTAAAGAGCACCTTTGTAAGATAAAATAGCTCTAGCAGTATCAGTTGGCTGAGCACCGTTGTTTAACCACTGTACAGCAGAATCAACGTTCAATTCGATAGTTGCCGGGTTAGTAATTGGGTTGTAAGTACCTAGTTTCTCGATGAATCTACCATCTCTTCTAGCTCTAGAATCTGCAACCACGATGTGGAAAAAAGGTTTTCCTTTTTTACCGTGTCTTTGTAATCTGATTTTTACTGACATAATGTTTGAATTTTACGGGAACTCGTCCCAGTTAAATATTTAAGAGTGCAAAGATAGTAAAAAAGTTTGAAGTAAAGAGCTCCAAGTAAAAAGTTTTATAAAATTCAATTTATTTTTTTAACCAAGCAGGGCAAAAGAAAATATTGTTGAAATAATTACGGAAATTAAAACAGCCATAAAAACTACAAAATTACCCCGCGTTTTTCCTGTAATCCCGTAAATCACCAGATAGTTGATGATATAAACTGGTACCAGCAGAAAAAATGAGAACTCTCCTGTAGATTTCATCACAGCCTTTAAAAAAAGAATCCCGGTAACAGAAGCTGCTACAAGTCCTAAAAGGCTTTTAAAAATTATTCTTTCATCTATTTTATCATTTTCTTTTACTTTTGAAAACTGATCAAATTTATCCAGAATAAAAACTTTCAAATCACTGCTTCCGATCATTTCCGAAGAGATCGTTTCAAGAATAGTATCTATCTTTTCTCCCTTTTGTACCATTTTATGTACTTCAAATGAGATTCTTCCTTTTTCTTTGACTAAAACTTTCCTGTATTCTGCTGCTTTTACAAATTCATCATAATTGAATTGCTGACTGATGGCTTCCCGCAATTCATCATTGACTTTACCAGTATGATCAGTCATATGAAGATAGGCAGCATGCAGATCTTCTTCATTATAATTTCTATAAATATTCTTCATCTATACCGTTCCCATATAAAATAACCCCAGACATTTCTGGTTTTCTTCAATGGTCAGAGACTCTTTCAGCTCATCTACAATTTTAGGAGAACTCCAGTAACATCCGATATTATTTGCGGTACAGGTAAGATACATATTCTGAACCGCCATTGAAGTAGCGGCAATCTCTTCCCATTCAGGAACCATTCCGCTGAAATTGACTATAATGGAAACCACAACATTGGCTTTATTGATTTTAAAACCGATATCTGCGTATTTTTTTTCCAGGAAAAGCTGTTCTGGAGTAACGGTCTTATAGATCGCCTGCATTTCTGAGGCCAGCTGTGCTTTTTCTTCTCCTTTGAATATTTTGAAACGCCAAGGCTTAGTACGTTTATGGTTGGGAGCAAACGTGGCAGAGTTTACAATCTCCTCCAAAACTTCCTGAGATATTTCTGTGTCTGTATAATCTTTTGGGAAAATACTTCTTCTTTGCTCTATAATTTCTTTTAAAATGGATGCATTATTCATGTAACAAAATTACGAAAAAGATAGAAGCAGGAATCAGAATGAAGGAAGTTTAATGTTTGGCGGGTGATCAAGATCCCGGAAGCTTATCAAAAATACTTTTTACTTTTTACTTTTTACTTTTTACTTTTACAAAACCTCTATCACCTTCTGATGGATTTTGTTTAAGGTAAATTCATCGCCGGATTTCATGCCCATCATCTTTTTGGCCATGGGACTTTCCGGAGAGATAGCGTAGAACCTGTCTCCCTCAAAAAAGAACTCTCCAAGTGACACAGAAATATAAAACCTTGCCTTATTGGTAATAACCAGTGAACCAAGCTGTACTCTTTCTGTAGCGGTATTCAGGACTTTTGCCATATTTCTTTTAAGATCATTCAAAGCTCCCAGCTGCCGCTGCATCTGATAAATTTCCTCCTGCATTTCTTCTCTCATACTGTCATATTTCGGAGTTTTTTTGATGTCACGGCTGGCTTCAAGGGTAAATTCGATAAAGTTTTTCAATTTTTCAATTTTCTCTGTGATGGTAGTCTTCACAAAGTCTCTGATATCACTTTTTTCAAATACAATCTTCTCCATACAATCTATTCTTTATATAAAGATAATATTTTAGAATAATATTTCTTTGACTTTATGCAAAAACGTTAACAAAATGAAGAGAAATATGATTTATTCGAATAATGGAGTTCTCATAAAAAAAGCCCTGTAAGATGTACAAGGCTCTCCTATTATTTTTCAGCAAGCTTTTTCAGATCGCCCAGCCCCTGGCTGAACATTTTATCCATATTGCTATTCATCATCGGCTTCATAATCTTCATCATCGGAGTAAGCTCATTATCAATCATCCATGTCACTTTCGTTCCGCCTCCTTCAGGAGTCATAATAAAATTAGCTTTCATATCTCCCTCAAAAGGTTCTATAAAATGAAGTCTTGTGCTCATTTTTTGATTCGGAACCAGCTCAGTAATGGCTTGTTCACCTTCTCCTACATTTTTATCTCCCTTCCAGTGATAGGAATCTCCTACTTTATCTCCGTTCCCTGAATACGTAATGACAATGTTTTTATCAGCTTTGGAAAAAGGATCCCATTGGTTATAGCCTTTTAAATTCCCTGTATAGGCCCATACTTTTTCCTGTGGTGCATTGATAACGATTGATTTTTCATAGTGATAGTCTTTACTGAAAGCCAGTATGGCAATGACAGCATAGATAAGGATCAGTACAATGATGATACCGATAATTTTTAAGAGTGTTTTCATAGTCTATATATTTAAGGTTGTTGATTTTAATAATGATTTCAGATCTGTTCTCAAAATTAAATGTTCCCACATCACTTCTCCTTTCCATATGACAAGATTAATTAAAGATAAGGTATTTTTGTCATAACTTGACAGTAAGGCATTATTTTTGAGCGTTTCAGCTGTGATTCCCGATGAATCATTACATTTACCTTATATAAAAAGATCAAAAATGAATATTTTAACAGAAAAATTTAACACACCATATCATTCGGCTCCGTTCAACAGCATTAAAAATGAAGATTATCTTCCTGCATTTAAAGAATTGATTCAAAAATCTGAAGCAGAAATTGATGCCATTGTCAACAATCCTGAAGCGCCTACTTTCGAAAATGTAATTGAAGCATTAGCGTATTCCGGAGAGCAGCTGGATGTGGTTTCCAATATTTTTTTCAACTTAAATTCTGCAGAAACCAGCGACGAAATCCAGCAGATTGCACAGGAAGTTTCTCCGATCCTGACAGAATATTCTTCAAAAATTTCTCAAAACGAAGCCCTTTTCAACAAAATCAAAAAAGTATATGATGAAAAGGAAAAATATAATCTCAACGAAGAGCAGGAAATGCTTTTGAATGAAACCTACAAGGGTTTTGTAAGAAGCGGAGCTTTACTGAATGAGGAAGACAAAGAAAAATTAAAGAAAATCAGCATGGATCTTTCTTTAAAATCTTTACAGTTCGGGCAGAATGTATTGGCTTCCACCAATGCTTATTTTAAACATATCACCAATAAAGAAGATCTTGCAGGAATTCCGGAAGCAATCATTGATCAATATGCTGAAGAAGCCAAAGAAAGAAACCTTGAAGGATGGGTAGTCACTTTACAGTATCCAAGCTATATTCCTTTCATGACCTATGCTGAAAACCGTGAACTGAGAAAAGAACTGGCTTTAGCCAATGGTAAAAAATCTTTCGATGGTGGAGAATTTGACAATCAGAATCTGATTAAGGAGCTATTGAATTTAAAGCAGCAGAAAGCTGAGCTTCTTGGATATAAAAACTATGCAGATTTTGTATTGGAAGAAAGAATGGCTAAGTCTCCGGTAAAAGTTTTAGATTTTTTAAATGAACTTCTGACTAAAGCAAAACCATACGCAGATCAGGAAATTGAAGAATTAAAAGCGTTAGCAAAAGCTGATGGAATTGAGGAAATGCAAGGCTACGACCACGGATTCTATGCTGAAAAACTTCGTAAGGCAAAATTCGATCTTAATGATGAAGAATTGAAACCTTATTTCCCATTAAGCCAGGTACAGGATGCTGTATTCGGGCTGGCTGGAAAACTTTTCGGGCTGACTTTTGAGGAAAGAAATGATATTCCGAAGTACCACGACGATGTAAAAGTATATGAAGTAAAAGAAGCCTTCGACTCCGCTCAGGCTGACAGATACAAGGCACTATTATACGTTGATTATTTCCCAAGAAAAGGGAAAAGAGCCGGTGCATGGATGACCAGCTACAAAAATCAGTACAAACAAAACGGTGAAAATTCACGTCCGCATATTTCAATTGTCTGCAACTTCAGCAAACCGACAAAAGATACACCTAGCTTACTGACTTTCCAGGAGGTAACTACTCTATTCCACGAATTTGGCCATGCGCTTCACGGCATAATGGCAGATACTCAATATCCTAATCTTTCCGGAACTTCTGTGAAATGGGATTTTGTAGAACTTCCGTCACAGTTTCTGGAAAACTTCTGCTATGAACCGGAATTCTTAAAAACGTTTGCAAAACATTATAAAACCGGAGAAGTACTTCCCGACGAGAAAATTGAAAAAATAGAACAGTCTAAAAACTTCATGGAAGGATATCAGACTTTAAGACAACTTGGTTTCGGACTTCTGGATATGAACTATCATACAAAAGTGGCAGAACTGGAGAACGAAAGTGTAAAAGAGTTTGAAGATAAATATACGAAAGCAACCACTCTTTACCCTTCCAACACTGAAACGGCAATGAGCCCAAGTTTCTCCCACATTTTCCAGGGAGGATATTCTGCAGGATATTATTCTTATAAATGGGCGGAAGTTCTGGATGCCGATGCATTCCAGTATTTCAAAGAAAACGGAATCTTTAATCCTGAGATTGCAGCTAAGTATAAAGTACTGCTTTCTTCAGGGGGAACGAAAGATCCGATGGAGCTTTACAAAAATTTCAGAGGCAGTGAACCGAAAGTGGAAAGCTTATTGAAAAGAGCATTTGGATAGAATACTAGCTGAGATGACGACAGAAAAAATTAACCTGCTGGAAGTTGTTTTTAATCAATCTTTAAAAACAGCTCTTGACAATATTACTTCTGAAAAGATTGATGAAATTCTTGACAACAGAGATTCTGCAGAGTTTTCTGATGAATGGATGAAAGCGTATCAGATGATTGAAGAAATGCCTTTTGATGAGGAAACAGAAGACAAAATAAGTGATATCCGAAAGGAGATTTTTGTTTCCACGTTCAGAAGTACCGGTTCTTCAGATCTTCCGGCTTATATTTCAGATGATTTTGGTTTGATCTGCTCTTACTACATTCATCAGATTGAAAACAGCTGGGTCACCCATTTGCTTTTCACTTATCTTCATCATCAGATTCCACAAGGTGAACTGATGAAAACAGAGAAAACAATGAAAGAACTGATTCAGTAAATCAGGAAAAATACAATAAAAAGAACAGTAATCGCTGTTCTTTTTTGTTTTAAATTAGTTGCCCGATAATCTCAAAATCAATTTCTGATCCATGACCACCCAAGAACAAATCCAGGACTACATCAACAGCCAGGCGGAACTGAAGCGTAATGATATGCAGGAACTCCATAACATTATTCTCGAACTCATGCCGGAATGCCAGCTGTGGTTTCTGGATGGTAAAAACAGTGAGAATAAAACCGTTTCCAATCCCAATATCGGATATGGATCGTATATCATGCAGTATGCAGGTGGAAAAACAAGAGATTTTTATCAGATTGGAATGAGCGCTAATACCACTGGCATCTCAGTTTATATCATGAATATCGGTGATAAAGCGTATTTATCTAAAACCTATGGAGAAAAAATAGGGAAAGCCAGCGTCACGGGATATTGTATTAAATTCAAAGCATTGAAAGATATCAATATTGAAATCCTGAAAGCTGCCATACTGGATGGACTTAAAGAGTAAAAAGCTAAATTTGCACCTTATAAGTAAACATCCATTCTGTAATTCCAAATAATGAGTACGATAACAACAAGATTAGAAAACGTAAAAAAACTTCAGGCTAAAAGATGGGAAAATGAAGACCATTGGGATACTTTAAATGATCTGTTGGTTAAAGAATTAGATGAAATTTTATTGATTGAGCCTGAAAATACATCAGCTTTAATCAATATTGGTGCTATTTACTCGGATATGGGAGAAAATGAAACAGCACTGAAGTATTTAAAAACGGCATTAAATTTGGGTTCAAAAGACAAAAATCTCTTTGTAAACCTCGCTATTGTGCTTGTTTATATGGAGAAACATCAGGAAGAATATTTGGAATATCTTGAAGAAGCGGAGGATAAAATGGAAGATCCTCTCACTTTTAAAGCGTATTTCGATCCTCAGTCGCGTTAAAATTAATTCAAATAAAAACTTAAAATCATGTTATTAGCCATCTTACTTCCGTTCTTATCTTTCATAGTCCGTGGAAAATTTTTCACCGGAATTATCTGCCTTATTTTACAGATCACTCTGATTGGATGGCTTCCTGCTGCTATTTGGGCCGTACTTTCTTTAAATAATGAAAGAGCTGACAAAAGAAATGACCGTTTGATTAAAGCCATGCGGGAGAACAAAAGATAAACTTACCCAAGCCTACCACAAACACCTGATTTAAAAACAATTAATAAACATTATCTATTGTTTTTCAGTTTCTGATTTATAAATTTCATCAAAAAAAATTGCGAAACCGAAAAGTTGCGCATATATTTGCAACCATATGGTTTCATTTAAAAATCATCATTTATGAGAAGAGATATTTTTCAGGCTATTGCAGATCCTACTCGAAGAGCAATTATTGCACTGATCGCAGTTCAGGCAATGACACCCAATGCCATAGCAGAGCATTTTGATACGACCAGACAGGCCGTTTCAAAACATCTGAAAATTCTGACAGAGTGTGAATTGGTGACTCAAAATCATCAGGGAAGAGAAATTTACTACTTTTTAGAAATTGATAAAATGAAAGAAATAGATCATTGGCTGGAACAGTTCAGAAAAATCTGGGAAAACCGTTTTGAACAGCTTGATACGTTACTGGCAACCCTGAAAAGCCAGCAGAAATAAAGTTTAATACAACAACCAACTATAAAAATATTACTATGAAACATCTTCTTCAGTTCGATTTCCTTGCAGATAAGGAAAAGAACACTTTAACCATCAGACGTGAATTTATGGCCCATCGACAATTGGTCTGGGATTGCTACACGAAAAGTGAACTTCTTGATCGTTGGTTTGCTCCCAAACCATTCACTACCAAAACACAATCTATGGAATTCCGTGAAGGCGGACACTGGCATTATGCAATGGTAGAACCTGGCGGTAAAGAATACTGGAGCTGGGTGGGTTATCACAAGATCAAACCTATTGATTCTTATACTTCCAGCGATGCATTCTGCAATGAAAAGGGAGAAATCAACACAGATCTTCCCCAGGCAGAATGGGTAGTATCTTTCACGGATAAAAATGAAAATACCCTTGTAGAAACTATTGTGACCTATCAATCCCTAGCAGATCTGGAAACCATTATCGAAATGGGAATGGAACAGGGAATGATGGCAACACTTGAAAAACTTGACGAATTACTATTAACATTAAAACCATAAAAAATGAGCCACAAAATCACAGTTTCTGCCACCATCAATGCAGAGGCAAAAAAAGTATGGAATTATTACACCCATCCTGAACACATTACTCAATGGAACTTTGCTGATCCTTCATGGCAATGCCCATCTGCTTCCAATGATATGAAAGTAGGCGGAAAATATGCAGCAAGAATGGAAGCTAAAGACGGAAGTTTCGGTTTCGACTTTGAAGCCGTTTACAATGAAATAAAAGATGGGGAAAACTTTACGTATACCATGCCGGACGGAAGACAGGTACGTGTTGACTTTAAAGAAAATAATGGCTACACCAATGTTGATGTTGCTTTCGATCCGGAAAGCGAAAACCCAGAAGACATGCAGAGAGGTGGCTGGCAGGCTATCCTTGATAATTTCAAAAAGTATGCGGAAGCTAATTAAAATATTTCAATCGAGAATTGATATAAAGCTGGATGTTTTGCATTCAGCTTTTATTTTTCAGGAACCAGAAACCTCTGAACTCTGATATTGTTGTAAATTTACATTTCAAGAACTGAAATATCTGAGTTTACTACCAGAAGGAACAGCAATCTTTGACCCTTGTCAAGGTTTAAAACCTTGACAAGGATAGATCATTAAGAACCACAATTTTTGAAGCTATGAAAGAAAATAAATACGACCATCCTTCATTTTTTGACCAGTACGAAAAAATGCTCCGTTCTCAGATCGGCTTGGAAGGTGCCGGAGAATGGCATACTTTGAAAAATATGCTGCCGGACTTTCAAGGAAAAAATATCCTTGATCTCGGTTGTGGTTTCGGCTGGCATTGCCGCTATGCTATAGAAAATGGAGCAAAATCTGTGATCGGAATTGACCTTTCAGAAAGAATGCTGGCAAAAGCTATGGAAATCAATAATCTGCCAGGAATTCAATATGAAAGAAAAGCGCTGGAAGAAGTGGATTATCCTGCTGAAAAATTTGACATCATACTAAGCTCTCTCACCTTACATTATGTAGAATCATTTGATAGCATTGCTCAAAATATTTATAAATGGCTTACACCCGGCGGATCTTTTGTATTTTCAGTAGAGCATCCTGTTTTCACTGCAGAAGGTAGTCAGGATTGGGTATATGATAAAAATGGTGAAAAAATCTGCTGGCCGGTAGACCGTTATTTTGTGGAAGGAAAAAGGAATACAACTTTTCTGGGGGAAAATGTCATTAAATACCACCGCACTTTAACTTCTTATTTAAATACATTATTACAACACGGCTTCACCCTCAAAGAAGTTGTTGAACCTCAACCAGGCGAAGAGATGTTGAAAGAAATTCCGGAGATGAAAGAGGAACTCCGCAGACCAATGATGTTACTCATTTCAGCTGAAAAATAATTTTCAACCAGAAATTTGAATTTATTTCTCTTACAATCTGATGATCTATCAACATTAAAATCCAGTATCATTTTCTGTTTCTCAGTTCCGGAAGAACATGATCCGGAAAATTAAGAATACAGATCATTACCAAAATCAGACAGAGAATATTAACCAACAAAGCTACAGAGAAAGCATTGTGATAATGTTGTGCATCAGGATTTTCTCCAAGAAAATAATAGAAAACACTTCCTACAGCAACAATTCCGATAATGGCAGCAATCTGCTGAAAGGTATTATAAACACCTGAGGCATTGCCAATCAGCTTTTCAGACATTCCGGACAGGGCTATATTGGCCAGGGAAGGGATGATAGATCCTATTCCCAAGCCATGTAAAAACAACAGCAGACAAAAAACCGGAAAACCTATCTGTGTCCTGAACAAAAACAATTGGAGCATAAGGATAAGAATAATAAAGCCAAGTCCTGCCATCAGGGCTTTTTTTCCATATCTTAAAATCAGTTTTACAGAAACGAACGATGCCAGGATAAAACCTAACCCTTGAAAAACAATAATCTCCCCTGCTTCCATCGGGCTGATCTTTAATCCATTCTGAAAGAAAAGGGACAGAATATAAAAATAAGAATCCAGCATAATAAAAAAGAAAGAAACCGCTATGATTCCAAGATTAAAATTTTTAAATCTGAATAATTCAAAATCAATGAGATAAGAACGTTTATTGTGAATTCTTTTCTTCTGATTTTTTATAAAAGCGAATAAAATCCCACCACAAATAATCATTAAAGAAACATTTTTGAAATGCAGCCCTTCATGCTCAGATGTCGTTAAAGCATACGTAGCACAGAACAATCCTGCAGAAAGAATCAGAACACCACCCACATCAAAGGACTGTTTAACAGGAATTTTAGATTCTTCCAATAATTTCAAGGTAAGAAAAACTGCCGGCAGGCCAATTGGAATATTGATCAGAAAAATGAGTCTCCAGGGTTCATCCATCATGCTCAGAGATGAAAAATAGCCACCGAGAAACTGCCCCAAAACAGTTCCTATTCCAATGGTAATTCCGTACCAACCCATCGCTTGGGTACGTTCCTGATGACCAGGAAACAGAATTTGTATCATCGAAAGTACCTGAGGAGCCATTATCGCAGCACTTATTCCCTGTACAAATCTTGCCATAACCAACTGATATGCTCCTGCAGAAAATCCACATGCAACAGAGCTTATCATAAAAGCTAATAACCCAATCACATACATCTTTTTTCTTCCGTACAAATCACCCAATCGTCCTCCTGTAATCAATAAAGAAGCAAAACCGATAAGATAGGCAGCAATCATAAACTGCATTTCTCCATGAGAGGCATGAAGATCACGCTGTATGGAAGGTATGGACACATTGATGATAAAAATATCCATAATCGTCAACAACTGACCAAACAATATCACTAATAATTTCAAATACTTATACTTCATTTTTATATAGATATATCTATTTTTTAAATACTAAAAAAATTAGGGTAATAAACCCTGTACCATTTTTTTCACCTGATCAAAAGAATCATTTTCTCTGTTGATGGTAGAGGTAACAACTGCTCCTTCTATTAAAAGGAAAATATTTTCTGCTATTAAATCAGGATCGGCTATTTGACCTTTTGCAGCACATTCATTGACAAGAGTCTTGATTAAATCTTTTTGCTTTTCTTTATGCTGTTTGGCAAAACCGGAAACGGAAGGATTGCCCTCTCCTGTTTCGGAAACAATTTTAATGAAATGACATCCTGCAAACTTTGAAGTCTGCTGCAGCTTTTTTCTGTAATCAATAAGCGCCAGAATCTTTTCTTTCGGGTCAGAAATCTTAGTGATACTTTTTTCAAAACCTTCAAACCACTCAATTTCTTCTTTGACAAGATAAGCCTGCAGAAGATCATTTTTAGATGAAAAATGATTGTACAAAGAGCCAATCGCAATGTCAGCCTCCGCAATAATCTGATTGATTCCCGTTGAATTGTAGCCTTGTTTATAAAACAAATCCGAAGCAACCCTGATAATTCTTTCGCGTACTTTTTCTTTTTTCATCGTGAAAATTTTTACAAATGTAGATAAAAAATAGAGAAGTCTATCTATTTTTAAATTAAGATAAAAACTATATTTTAGATTCAGGAAATCATTCTCTCGTTTAAACTCTGAAATCATGAAACTGTTATCCTGTTTTTTGACCTTTCTATTTCTAATAGACGTATCTTGCAGTCAGCCGCAGAAAACCAATCCTGTAAAAAATATGAAATCTACCAATCCTGTTGTCTACTTTGAAATTCCCGTGAATGACCTTGAACGTGCCGAAAAGTTTTATTCTGCAGTTTTCAACTTTAGTTTTGATAAAGAGATTATAGACAGCTATGAAATGGCTTTATTTCCTTTTGAAGAAAAAAACAGTGGTATTACGGGAGCTTTGGCTAAAGGAGATGTCTACAAGCCTTCTAAAAACGGAGTTATCATTTATTTTAAAACAGAAAATATTGACAGAACATTGGAAAAAGCCGTTCAACATGGAGGTTCTGTTCTTTATCCTAAAAGAATAGATGAAAAATATGGATTTGCTGTAGCAGAGTTTGAAGACTCAGAAGGAAACAGAATTGCCCTTCATGAAACAGTAAAATAGCTATACCATTCATTGCATATTATTTTTTTTAACAGAATTACTGCATATTTTGTATATTTAAACAACCATTTGAAATCTAATTGGGTAAAGAACTATGGCGGAAGAACTTTATTTCATCAAGACCAATCCCACTGTTGCCAAAATTAATTTGTACAATAAGCTGAGCCGTGAAGAAGAAAATATTCTGAGATTTCTTCAGCCTGAAGCGAAAAATACCCTTGAAACGATTAAAGAAAAAATCAAGGATTCTGTAGAAGAACTCACTCAGGAAGAACTTCTGCTTATTTTTCAATGGTTTCATAAAGCCTATTCTTCAGATCATGAGGAAACCAAGACACAGCTTTTCATCAATGGTATTGATCTTTTTTATGAAATTCCGACAAATGTTCATGCCGAGCATTTTCTTCAGATTCTTTCAGATTATGAAAAACTGCTGAAACAGGACATGAATTATATTGTGGATTCTAAAAATTTCAATCAGTTTCTGATCTACGGAATTTTTCTGACAGAAATGATCAACAAAAAACAGCATCCTGAAAATATCCTTTGTGAATATCTGAAACCGGATAACCAGTCTTTGTATCTCCTGGCAGAAGACCAATGTGGTTTGAAAGATTTTGATCCCAACATCATTCCGGATCTTCAACATTACTTTACCGATCTCTATGATCTTACCAAGTTTTACAAAGGTTCTATCATCAAGCTTGAACAGGAATAAAAAAATGTACGTTCCATGTAACATCTTGCATTCAATAATTGTCTTTTATACATAACCGAAAGAAAACAGCTGCTCAAAATGCAGTAAAATAATTATTGAACCAGGATAAAAACTATAACACAGCCGGCAGTCTCCTTTTACCATGCAGAACTGCTAGCTTTTTTATGTATCTGCTTTACTGCAAAAAGATAATACCCCACTCCTCCTGCAACATAAGCCACCACATCAAAAAAATCTCCGGTAAAATGAGTTGATAGTTTTGGGCAGAGCACTTCAAATAAAAAAGATAGATACAGCACTGAGGTCAATACAAACTTCAAATCAGGTTTCCATTGATAGCCGAGAATCCCATTCATGATATATTCTATCAGATAACCATACATGGGAATTGTAATACAATCTGTAAAATGGTCATTGATAACGGGAATAATAATTCCGTTTCTTCTCAGCAGAATAATAAGTGCCCATGCTGCAAGTCCCAGCAGGAACCAAAAGGAAATTCTTTTTTTCATCACATATGCAAAACAGCCATTATTACTCCGAGAATGACCTGCAGTATTCTTGATATAACTTCCTGAGGATCTGTTTTACTTTCTTTGTCAGTACTCTCCGCCAATTCATAATTGAATTTCTGTTTACCTTCCATTGTCATAAGATTTGATAGTACAAAGATATTAAATTAGAACAATTGTTCTAATTTTAAAAATATGATTTATATCCACTCTGATATTCTTATCTTTGGGTTATGAAGACCAAGGATAAAATTCTGTCTAAAGCACTGGAATTATTTAATGATAAAGGGTACAACAATATTACCACAAGGCATATTGCGGCCGAACTTCACATCAGTGCGGGAAACCTGCACTATCATTTCAAGCACTCTGAAGACATTATTACAATCCTTTTCTCAGAGCTTACCCTGGAAATGGATGAACTGCTGAACCAGATGAAAAAAAAGGAAAATAAAAGCCTGGACGACCTTTATCAGTTTACCTATTCTACCTGTGAAATTTTTTATTCTTACCGTTTTATATTTATTAATTTTATAGATATTCTGAACCGGAATCCGGACATCAAAGCCAATTATGAAGGGATTAATTTCAGCAGAAAAGAGGAATTTCAAATGATCTTTTCAGATCTTCAGAAGAACAATATATTTGTGAAAGATGTACCTCATTTTATTATAGATGGTCTTGTTGAGCAGATTTTCATCATTGCCGACAACTGGCTTACCCATAACAGGCTTATTTTGAAACTCAGTCCGAAAGAAGCCATTCAGCATTATACCCTTCTGCAGATGAATCTTTTCTACCCACTTCTCAATAAAGAACAGCAAAAACTTTATGAACAGCAATACATCAGATAATCATATCATCCTCAGAAAAGGAATTTACGATGATCTTCCGGAAATGCTGCAGCTGTTTACGGCAACAATAGATGAGGTATGCAAAAAAGATTATGATCTTCAACAACTTGAAGCCTGGAAATCCGGTTCCGAAAATAGGGAAAGATGGGTGAAAGTCATTAAAGAGCAATATGTTTTGGTTGCTGTCACAGAGAATAAGATCGCAGGTTTCTGTACACTCGATCAGGGAAATTATATTGATCTGCTTTTTGTACACAAAGATTTTCAGCACAAAGGAATCGCAACTATGCTTTACCATCATATTGAGAAAAAAGCTTTGCTGAATAATGAGAAAGAACTTACCGCTGATGTCAGTAAAACGGCCAGACCTTTTTTTGAAAAAAGAGGTTTTCATGTGGTTCAGGAACAGACTGTTCATGTAAAAGGAATTGCTATGACCAACTATAAAATGGTAAAAAATCTCATCTCTTAACTTTCAGGATTATGGAATTCCGTTCAGAATATAACGAGTATAGAATTTCAGTTCCACAGGAATTTGAAAGTGTATTTACTCATTTCTATTTTGCTGAAAATACTTCTGAAACCTCCATTACCAAAACGCTTTTACCTACTTATCAGATGATTCTGTTATTTTGTTTTGGAGAAAACGCGACGATGTCCACCCGTGAAAAGACAATGATACATGTTGATAAATGTATGATCTTCGGACCTGTAAGACAAGCCTTTGAATATACACTTCCTGTTGGCTGCTCTATTCTGGTTGCTAATTTCAAAGATGATGCATTTTTCAGATTTTTTGGAAAAATATCCATTGAACAATTGGTAAGACATCCGGATGAATTGCTGAAAGACAATTGTTTTACAGACCTTTGGCATCGGCTTAGAAGATTAGATTCAGTCACAAAACAGGTAGATCATATTCTTGAATTCTGTAAACCTTATCTCCAGGATCGGGATATCACCAGCCAGCTTTTGAGCAGTTTTGAAAACGATCTTTTAAATCCAGTAAAAGTCATTGCAGAGCAAACCCATCAGACGGAAAGAAATATCCAGCGGAAACAAAAAGAACAGTTTGGATATTCCTTAAAAGAACTTGCCCGCTACAACCGTTTTTTAAAAGCAATACTACTCATCGAAAAAGAGACTGAAAAACAAAATCAGGTCAAATGGTTTACCATCATTGATGAATGCGGTTATTATGATCAAAGCCAGCTCATCCATGATTTCAAGCATTTTATCAACATTTCTCCCGCTCAGTATTTAAAATTCCAACAGGAGATCTGTAATCCAAAATCGAAATAGTCCGTTTCGTTTTCTTACAATTTTTGAAAAGCAGGTCACACTACATTTGTCTCATTAATCTTAACAATCAAAACAATGAGACATTTAATCATTTACGCGCATCCTAATGAAAACAGCTTAAATCATCATCTTTTAAACACTGTTGTTGAAACCCTTCAATCCCGTAACGAAGAGATTATTGTGAGAGATCTTTACAACATCGGTTTCGATCCTGTCTTGTCTTTGGAGGATATGCAGGGACAATTTCAAGGAAGATTATCTGATGATGTAAAAACTGAGCAAGAGCATATTTCCTGGTCAGAACAGATTACTTTTATTTATCCAATTTGGTGGACCGGGCTTCCCGCTATCATGAAAGGATATATAGACCGTGTGTTCAGTTATGGTTTTGCTTACCGTTATGACCACGGTATACAGAAAGGGCTTCTGAAAGGTAAAAAGACTGTGATTATCAATACCCATGGAAAGTCTCATGAAGAATATGAAAAAACAGGGATGGATAAAGCCCTTACCCTAACTTCGGATCATGGTATTTTCATCTACTCCGGACTGGAAATTATCAGACATTTATTTTTTGATAAAGCAGATAAAGCTTCTCCCGAAGATCTGGAAATATGGAAAGATCAGATTAAAAATCTATACTCTGATTATGTATTAAATTAGGTGGCTATATACAATTTTATACTGTTGTCATTCTGACGAAGGAAGAATCTCATGTAAAGCTTAGATTCTTCATTACATTAAGAATGACAGAGTCATCATAATTTAATATCATGATTAGGGGAAAATTGTATATAATTACCTTAAATTATTAATTTTTTTCCATGAAACCGCAAACTGAAAACCGGAAGATTCTCCCTGTTTTTCGGACTTCTTATGAAATAGCCAAGAAAATAATAAAATACAGTTTTTACATCTTTATCCTGTATTTTATTTTTAAGGGATTTATGGCATGAAATTAGCTTCAAAAACCGCAAGTAAAATTGTTTTGAACCATTATTTTAAGCCATTAAGATTGATGGATGGTTAAGTTTTTCTTTTAAAACAAATCTTGTTATAACCCTACAATGCGTCTTAATGGTTTAAATATTGGATCTTCAGGAAATTCCTGTATATTTACCTCACAATGAAACATCTGAACAGTATATTACGTCTTCCATTCTTCAGTGAATATTATACACCGGGCTATCGTTCGGGAAGACTTTCTATATCTGTAATCTAATAAAATAATCTAACGTATATATAGAGCCCGGACAGTACCTGTCCGGGCTTTTTTCATTTTAAAACTATTCAACATGATTCATTCATTACAAGAAAATGTAGCGATCATCCTGCCTGAAAACGGTTTGGAAGAAAAACTGGCGCAAGCCGAAAAGGAAAACAGAAAACTTTCCATCAAACTGGGATTTGATCCCACCGCTCCGGATCTCCATCTGGGCCATGCAGTGGTCTTAAAAAAACTGAAACAGTTTCAGGATCTGGGCCATCAGATCATTATTGTTGTAGGAAGCTTTACGGCAAGGATTGGCGATCCTACCGGAAAAAATAAAGCCAGAAAGCCATTGAGTGCTGAGGATGTTCAGCATAATGCCCAGACTTATATCAATCAGCTTTCCAAGGTCATTGATGTAAAGAAGACAAAGATTGTTTTCAATTCTGACTGGCTGGATGCTCTGGATTTTTCTGAGGTCATCCAACTGCTTTCAAAAGTGACCGTGGCTCAATTGATGCACCGGAATGATTTTAATAAAAGATTCACAGAAAATACGCCTATTGCCATGCATGAACTGGTTTACCCGATTCTTCAGGGTTTTGATTCTGTAAAAATAGCATGTGATATTGAAATGGGTGGTACGGACCAGCTCTTCAACTGTACCATGGGAAGGCAGCTTCAGGAAGTACATCAAATGCCTGCTCAGATTGTCATGTGTATGCCATTGCTGAAAGGTCTTGACGGAAAAGAAAAAATGAGTAAATCCCTGAACAATATTATCGGACTTACAGATGAGCCTAATGAAATGTTTGGAAAAACCATGTCTATCCCCGATGCTTTGATTGAAGAATTTATCAACCTGACTACAGATTTTTCTATGGAAGAAAAAACAGCTCTTTTGTCCAGAATACAAGACGGGGAAAATCCTATGAATATTAAGAAACTGATTGCCAAGAATATTATCAGCCAATACCACGATCCTGCTTCGGCTGAAAGTGCGGAACAGTTTTTTATCAACCAGTTTCAGAATAAAAATTTTGAAGAGAAAGTGTATGAACCTGTGGCTATCGGTTCATTGAAAAGTATGGAGAACAGAATTTCCCTCGTTGAACTGTGTCATCAGCTTAAAAATGACCTCAGCAAATCGGCCATCCGGAGATTAATTGAGAATGGAGGTGTTCAGATCAATACCCTCAAAATAACGGACGCAAATGAAGAAATGGAACTGATCCCTCAAACGAAAATAAAAATCGGGAGAAGGGGCTTTTTTGAGTTAGTATAAGGATGGAAGATGGGAGATGGAGTTTATTTAAGACAATGAACTTATGGAGGTTGTTGATTGAGATATTTTTTGAAAATATTCATTCATTTAAAAACACAGAAGTTATTTATGAAACAAAAAGTAACTTCCAGCTTCCTTCCTCCCGCTTCCATCTTCCATCTCTCAGCATATTTCAATATCTTCGTCCTGTTAAAAACTATTTCCAATGAGCTACATCATGGTTGACATAGAGTCGGACGGCCCGATTCCCGGGGATTTTTCTATGGTCTGTTTCGGAGCAGTCATCGTGAATGAGGAACTGGACACTACTTTTTATGGAAAATTAAAGCCTGTTTCTGAGAAGTTCAATCCTGATGCATTAGCTGTTTCAGGCTTCAGTAGAGAAGAAACAATGAGTTTTGACGATCCTGAAACAGTAATGCTTGCTTTTGAAGACTGGATTAAAACCCATTCCAAAGGCAGACCCATATTTATCAGTGATAATAACGGTTTCGACTGGATGTTTATCTGCTGGTATTTTCATCATTTTATCGGAAGGAATCCTTTTGGCTTTTCTTCCCGAAGACTTTCTGATCTGTACTGCGGACTGGAAAAAGATACTTTTGCCCAATGGAAGCATCTCCGCAAAACGGAACACACGCACAATCCGGTAGACGATGCCAGAGGAAATGCCGAAGTTTTATTGCACATGAAAGAAGAAATGGGACTAAAAATTGCATTAAAGTAAGAACTCTAATTTTTGAATATGAATCCTGATCTGCATTACAAACAAGCTGATGAAACTGACATTGATTTTCTTCTCAATCTCAGAATGAAAACCATGAATCCTCATTATGAAAGTTCCGGGCTTTCTACAGACAGAGAAACAACTCTTCAAAGAGTTTTGTATCAGTTTGAAAAAGCCAATATTATTTTTTTAAACGATCAGCCCATCGGACTGTTAAAAGTAGATAGAACGTTTACGAATATTGAGGTACTGCAGCTTCAGATTGACCCCAGTCAACAGGGCAAAGGGCTTGGAAAAAATATCTTGTCTGATATTTTAGAAGAAGCTTCATTAGCTGGAAAAACGGTTTCATTAAGTGTTTTAAAGACCAATAAAGCACAACATCTTTATCAAAGTCTTGGATTCAGAATTGTGGATGAAGATCAGTATTCTTATTTTATGGAAACGGAAAGGCAATAGATGTCTTTTTAAGTTTTGGCTAAAGCCGTTGAATGTTTCCTTTGATCAAATAATTTGACTTTTGTCATTCTGACGAAGGAAGAATCTCAGCCATATGAGATTCTTCATTACATTTCATTCCATTCAGAATGACACTACGCAAACAAGCCTTGATTATCCGTTAATCTTTACTGATTCGTCATAGTTACGTAGATTAGTCTTCCGCCTTCTTCTGAGGAAAGCAGGATTTTTTTACCATCCGTGAGTTCTACCATAGAACCTGGTGGAATTTCTTTTTGTTCTGTGACATCCTTCATACCGGATAATCCCTGATTCACCAATACCCATTTCCCCTGATGGAAGGTAAAATATCCCACAGGCATTTTATCCTGCATCGTCAGATTTTCGTTGCGTATTACTTTTCGTGAAACATGCCATTTGAACAGATACTGATTATGGTACACCATTAATCTATGGTTTTCCGGCTTCCATACCTCATCATCAAACCTGAAATACAGATCTAATACCGGCAGTGTTCCCTGATGAGGTGTTCCGCAGAACGGGCATTTTGGATTGCTGGAATTATCAAAAACATACCATTTTTCGGTACAATTGGAATTCTGGCAAGGTTGTATCAGATCTACGGTTTTCAACAAGGCAGCTTCCCATTCGTTAGCAGTGGGACGTCTGATAGGATCATGCAATCCGTCAATGAATGTCTTTCGGAACAAATCTGAAATATATGGACCTGTAACGGTATACGGAATCTTTTGAGGGTCTCCCCAGAATGCATCCCATTTTCTGAGATGATCTGATTTTACATGGTTGGAATTATTTTCGGGATGTTCTACAAACATCGCTTTTTCTCCCATGGATAAAATTTCATCCTTTTCGGAATCCAGATCCCAGATTTTTCCTCCACGCAGCGGATGTCTTCTCAACAGATACATATAAATCAGAACAGCAAGAGCATGCAGATCTGTCTTTTGATTGGGTAAATGTCTGTCCGGATCCTGAAGTTTCAAATGTTGGGTTTTCAACACTTCGGGCGCAATGAAGTCGGCAGTTCCTATCACTTCCGGTGGAAAAAGTTTGGGAACCACAAGACCATCAATATCGATGATACAGGCAGATTTTGTAACCGGGTCTACCAGAATATTGTTATAAGACAGATCGGAATGAGCCAGCCCCATCTGATGCAGCTTTTTCACTCCTCTGCTGATATTGACTGCAATCTGGAAATAGCTTAGCCAATCCCCCAATTCTGACTGATCCAGTCTCAACGGATACTGCTGATTCCTGAACATGGGAGCGGTAAACCACTTCCCCACTTTATCCTGTCCCTGGATATTATCTGAACCGATATATCCCTTGGCAAAATAAAATTTTTGATGATAAACAGGAACTACAATTCCTGTGAGCTTGTTTCTTTCAACAATATCATAAGGCCATCTGAATATTTCGTTCAGAAAGTAGTCTGAAGTATTTCCATTCTGTATACTTTGCAGATAAGTGGAAACAATCCTCATAATTCTTTCTTTCTGTCCTTCATCCAGCGGATTCCGGTAGAAAGCGACTACATAGTCTTTATCAGGCGAAAAATAAACATCTTTCACTCCGCCCCGGATAGGATTTTCATCTACATATTCATAGGATTTGGCTGTGTCCAGAACAGAAACAACCTTAATGGTCTTTTTCATGGTATTAATAGATTATGGCCAATGTACGGTCATCATGATTTCCTCTGCTCCAGAAATCGCTCCAGATGAGAAGTTCTTCATCAATTTTTTCATCGTTGATAAAATCTGCTTTCGTCCGGTCATCATTATTTCCGGCAAGGTCTTCAAAAAGTGCTTTCCAGCTTTCTGTATCTTCAAGTTTATTTTCTGTGGTAAACTTAGGATCATAAATACCGTCAGTCATCAGCACGAGATAAGAAAAATCTTCTACACAGGTAATTTGAAAACGGGAAACCATTCTATCATTAAAAATTTCTTTCATGGTGATAAAACGAGTGCCACCACCAAACTCTCCCACATCCATCCGGTTTAACAATTTTACTTCAGAAAAGTCTATATTAATGAGATTGATCGGACAATCCCCCACTCCAAAGCTCAGAATAATATATCCGAAACTGAACTTTTTAAGCAAAGTAAAAATAAGTGTTGTATGCAGATCATTGATAGAAAGGGCATTTTCTGCCGCTGTTTTTTCTAATGTGTGATAAACATGTAAGACACTTTCCGATAAGATATTGATGATATCCTGCTTGGCTTTCAATTGTTCTTCATCAGAAAACTGATTGATATATAAAACATTGATGTTATTTTCAATCTGGTCTAAAATCTCCTGTGAGTTAAAAAACTGGTTGATCGTTGTGGTTGCCAGTCTTGAGCCTTCTCTGGCAACTGAGGCCGAACCCGCTCCATCCGAAACAGAAATAATATTCCAGCCATCGGGAAGTGTATTTACGACAAAATCATCTTCACGAAATTTGCCTTCATGCGCATGAGAACGTCCTCTTTTGGAAGCTACAACAATTTTTTTGTCTGAAAAAGAACCTTTGTATGAGTCTTCTTCCGATTTATAAAAAGCAGCGTTTGTATCACTTGGAATATTCTTCCATAAGTCTTTGGGATCTGCGTTGACGAAGAGCTGTATTTTCTTGGTTTCCGTCTGATTCTGATCGTGAATGTGATAAAACTGAACATCCAGATGATACATATTATTCGTTACCGGAATTCCTGAAATGGTATCATTTTCAAAAGTGAGTCCTGTTTCTTCCAGGTTTCCGATTTTCTGAATCTTAATATTGGGAAACTCTTCCATATCGAAACTGAACTCATAGAACTGTTTGGCACTGGCATTTTTCAATACCCAATGAACGTCTTTGAATTCTTCTTTTTCTTTAAAGATAAGAGCCTGTTCCATAGTTTTCGGTTTGGATTCATCCCTTGATTTCCTGAAAAATTTCCCCATCATTAGCCCAAAGTTCTGTTAATATCAAATCCTCCCCCGGAGAATCCATAATAATCCGAAGTTCCACACCAAGGACATTTGCTGTATCCTTCTCCTCTCAGGCAGTGAATTCCTCCACATGAGCAGGTAGCTAATGCAATGGGATTGGCACAGTGCGGGCATGAAGTTCCTCCGTCCAGTTCTTCGATATTGATTTTAAGGTGCGTTTTCTGATTGGAGGAAAGTCTATAGTAGGCTTTTTCATCAATTTTATACGCTCCGTCCAATCTGTAATATCTTGTAGCCATTCCCGGTATACTGGATTCGACAAATGTTTTTTTGAATTTCATCAGATAAAGCTTTTCCGTTTCCTGACATTTTCCATTCAGTACGACAAAGTTATTATCAGGAAATCTCTGTTCCATTTCAGGATCTACTTTCTCAAGAATCATGGAATCAATTTTAGACAAATTAATTCCTTCTTTTTTTGCTTCTGTGACACTCTGGCTGGTAGTTTTAATAGAATCCGTTACCCATTTGAAAAACTCTTTGTAAGAATTTTCATCAGAATTATTGAACAGTAAAACATGGTCTGCCAGAGATCCGAGAAGTTTATAATTGGTATTTTCTCCAATAGAAACGGCAATCGTATTGGATTTCCCGTTGTATTTGGTATTCCATCTTTCAATGGCTTTGGTGGCATCATCAGTGGGAACTCCGTCTGTAAAAAGGAAGACGATAGGTTTCCAGTCACCTTTTCTTTCATACGTTGTTTTCACAATATCCCTGTCGATACAATCCATTACTTTGATTAATCCCTGGGACAGTGACGTTCCGCTTCCGATCGGGATTTTTGGCGGATAAAAACTGATAATATCCTGCATCGGAGTAATCACCTCTGCTTCTCCTGCAAAACCTATTACAGAAATGTAAACCGTTTCCAGTGAATACGGATCTTTTTTTAATTCCCTGATGATATTGGCGATACCTTCCTGTACCTGCTCAATAGGCTCTCCTACCATAGATTCGGAGATATCTACTAAAAAATAAATAGGTAGTCTTCTCATGGTGTAAAGACAATTTTTTAAATAATAATATTTAGCTCCGATGGTGGCGGAGGTAATGTGATATTTTCTCCTGTATTCTGAGATTGTCCTCCTTGTGTAATGGAGGAGCTCACCCATTTGAAAAAGGAAGAAAGGGTAATGGCATCTGTAGTATCCAGTTTTACCACATGATCGGTCAGTTCTTTCAAAAACTGCTCATCTGCTTTCGGTCCTGCTGCACATCCTACGATAGCCCCAAATTCCAGTCCTCTGATCACAGGGATCATCTGCCTGTACTTCTGAATATCCGAAGGTTTTCCATCAGTAAATATAAACAGTAACGGCTGCCAGTCTCCTTTTGCATCGGCCGATTCTTTTACAATTTCCCTCTGAACCAGTTCCGAAACCATTTCCAACGCAGCTCCTGTATGCGTAGGGCCACTGTCCGGACAAGTAATCTCCATGGGATAAAAGCTTGCAAGATCTGTTAAGGGTATAATATTCTTAACTTCTCTATCAAAGGTAATAACACTTAAATGCAAGCTGTCCATCGCCTGCGGATCCGCACGAAGCATACTGATAAGGCCATTGAAACCATTGTTCAGAGCCTGAATAGGTTCTCCGTTCATAGACCCCGAAGTATCTAATAAAAAATAAGCTAATAATCTCCTGCTCATTATAGACAAGTATTAATTCTGAAGCCGGCGGAGGGAGTCGAAGACTTCCAAGCCGGCTTATATTTGAGTTGAAAAAAATTTAAATTTTAGTTGGAATAAGCGTACTGCTGTCTCAGAATATCGATAAAGTTATCTGTATTATGCGGCTCACCTACAGCACGGAATTTCCAGTCGCCATTGTGACGGTATGCTTCTGCAAAAACCATTGCACACTTACCATTCATACTTGAATCACCGGAAAGGCTGTATTTTGTAATTTCTTTTCCTGAAGCATCTACCGCACGGATAAATGCATTTTCGATCATTCCGAAGTGCTGATTATTGGTTCTTCCCTGATAAATGGTAACAATGAACACAATTTTCTGGTAGCTCTGATCCAGTTGATCCAGTCTTACAATGATCTGCTCATCATCACCATCACCTGCTCCGGTTCTGTTATCTCCGGTAAGCCATACATTTCCACTTGGATGCTGCATGGAGTTGAAGAAAACCACATCTCCCTGGTAAAGCCCCATCTGTCTTCCATCATTGGTCTGTACCGTTCTTCCCAAATTGGCCACTTTTCCGTTGCCATCTAAAAGAAATGCTACTGCGTCAAGATCATATTGTGCTTCCTTGCTGAACAGTTTCCCAAAGAATCCACTGCTTTGTTTTCTTACATCCCATCCTAAACCGATGGTGACTTTTGAAAGATCATAAACGCTTTCTCCGCGGTCATTCTTTCTTAAATCTATCGTTTGTCCTTTCTGTAAATTAATTGCCATAGTTATAGTTTTTTTGTGTATTTGATGATTTTATTTGATGATTTGCCCTTTGTAGTATTTTTCAAGGAAGAAGCCTAAATCTGCTCTGTATCCTATTCCTGAAGCTTCAAATTTCCAGCTTCCGTTTCTTTTGTACAGTCTTCCGAACTCCACTCCTGTTTCAATAGAGAAATCTTCATCCAGTTCATATTTTGCAATTTCCTGGTTGGAATGATTATCCACAACCCTGATATAAGAGTTTCTTACCTGTCCGAAATTCTGTCTCCTTCTTTCAAAGTCCTCAATGGTGACCACGAAAAGAATCTCTTCCACTCTTGAGTCTACTTTATCAAGATCTATAATAATAGCTTCATCATCGTCACCATCACTGTTTTTACCACTCGGGTCATCTCCTGTATGGGTAAGCGCTCCATCCGGAGAATTCAGGTTATTGTAAAAAACGAAGTATTCTTCGCTTACTAATTTTCTGTCAGAATCAATCATGATTGCAGAAGCATCCAGGTCAAAATCATAGCCGGTTCCTTCATTCGGATCCCAGCCTAATCCAATCGTCATTTTCGTTAATCCTATCTCGATCTTTTGTCCTTTCTGTAGATTAATTGCCATAGTGTTTTATATTATGATTATTTTTTGCATTAAGATAGAAGTGATTTGCGAATTGACCAAATTTATTGATAAAAAAATGTCCTATACCGCTTAATTTAAACTCTTTAAGTCACAAAATGGGCATAAAAAAAGGTCCAATTAAAAAATTGAACCTTGTATAGTATAAGTATATGTTGAATTAATTTTCAAATTCTTTATCCGAAACAGCACTGTTTCTTGCTTTTGCGAGCATAGGAATGGAAATTAATCCCATCACCAGCATAATCACAATCTGCAGCGGTAAAGAAATAAAGGAATAGGTAAGCCCCATTTCACCTCCGAAATCTGCACTTTTTCCTACTGATATAAATAGCGCCATAAAACCATACTTCATGGCAAGGTTATACGCTCCGATTCCACCACTGGCAGGAATAATCATTCCTAATGTTCCTACTACAATAATGAAGAAACCATCTGCAAAGGTAAATGCTGAAGTTTCAGGAAGTGCAAAACATACCAGATAAGCGGCTAAATAATAGCAAATCCAGATTCCTAACGTATAAAGGATGAATTTCCCTTTTTCTTTTAATTTAAAGATGGAAGTGATCCCTTGAAAAATACCATCAATAAAATTGACTATTTTTCCTAAAAACGGAACTTCTGCCAGTTTCTTTCTAAATACAAAAAATAAGACTGTTCCTATTATCAGAATGGAAAGGATCAATATTATTTTAGTAGGGTTGATATTGACTCCAGAATTTTTATAGAATGACAGAATTGCATCATATTTAAACAATAATGTTAGCCCTAAAAATCCCATCATACAAATAAGATCCACCACCCTTTCTAAAATGATTGTCCCGAAGGATTTGTCCACCGGTACTTTTTCTACGCCATATAAAGCAGTAGCTCTTGCTACTTCTCCACTTCTCGGGATGGTAAGATTCATCAGATATCCGAATGATATGGACCAAAGTGCATTGGAATTTGAAATTCTATGTCCCATTGGTTCCAGCATAAGATTCCAGCGGATCGCCCTGAACCAGTAAGCCAGAAGACCAAATACAGAAGCAAACAATACCCAGATATAATTCGCTTTTGCCAGTGACTTCTGAATGACTTTAAAATCTAACCCCCTTAAAGCAAGCCATAAAAAAAAGCCTGCAAAAGCAAGCGATATTACTATTGTAAGTATTGATTTTACGGGACTTTTTGATGTTTTCTCCATGTACTACGTAAGAAGGTTTGTTTTTTCATCCGGGAAAACGATCTTCGGCTGGAAGTCTTTTGCTTCCTCCGGAGTCATCTGAGCATAAGCAATAATGATGATGATATCATCTTTCTGTACTTTTCTTGCTGCAGGACCATTCAGACATACTTCCCCTGATTTTCTTTTCCCTTTGATCACGTAGGTATCAAAACGTTCTCCGTTGTTCACATTCACGATATAGACCCTTTCTCCCACTACCAGACCGGCAGCTTCTATAAGATCTTCATCGATCGTTATACTCCCTATATAATTAAGGTCAGAGGCAGTTACTCTCACCCTATGAATCTTAGACTTGAAAACTTCTATTAACATGCTGCAAATTTATTAATAAAAATTAATAAAACAGGTCTTTATTAACATTTTAAAACTCCCACAAACACAGGGGTTTAATTTCACAAAACATAAGAAATTTAAAAATTACTTAGAGATTTAACAATCATATGGTCAAAAAAATTAATTGTTTGTACACAATTTAGGATTTAATAAATACGAAAAATAATATTAACTTTTTGCTAAAGTCAATACACATAAGCATTTGGCATGATTTTAGTAACCTGTAACGTAGATTTTCTGTGAAAAGTGGAATTATCATATTTTAACTGATTTCAGTGAAAAGTAAAAAATTTTTACAAGTTTTAATAAAAAAATTGCACAATTAGAAAATAGTACTATATTTGCTATAATTACGAACTAACTTTAATATTAAAAATTATGAACAAGTCTGAATTAATCGACGCAATCGCAAAAGATGCAGGTATCACTAAAGTTGCAGCAAAAGCTGCTTTAGAATCTTTCATTGGTAACGTTACAACTACTTTAAAGAAAAAAGATGGAAAAGTTTCTTTAGTAGGTTTCGGTACTTTCTCAGTAGCTGAGAGAGCGGCTAGACAAGGTATTAACCCTGCAACTAAAAAACCAATCAAAATTGCTGCTAAAAAAGTTGCTAAATTCAAAGCTGGAGCTGATTTATCAAATGCAGTTTCAGGTGCTAAGAAAAAATAATCATTCAGATTACAAAAATTCAAGGCTGTTTCTAAGAAACAGTCTTTTTTTTATTTTAAAGATGATAGAGAATTAAACTATTAAGAAGTTTTAAGCGGGTAAGAATTATTAAGTTTTGGCTGAAGCCTCCATCATGCATCATAAAAATAAGTGGGCTAAAGCCCACTCCTATTGATAGTGGAAACCTATGATGTATTTGAAAAAAGACATTATTCAATAGGAACGGGCTTTAGCCCGTTTAAAAATAAATATCAATTCCCACGGCTTCAGCCAAAACTTAAAAGTTAATACAATACAGCATATGTTGTCATTATTCTGCTTAAACTGAATAAGTTTTGGCTGAAGCCTCTATCATTATGCATCATAAAAATAAGCGGGCTAAAGCCCGCTTCTATTGATATTACAAATTTATATTTTCAAGTGGTTTGTCTCATATTAAAACCGCCACTTCTAACTTCTCATTTTCCCATTACGGAGCCAGTCTTGAAATTTTCCAGTCAAGGTCTTCCAACTGATAAATAATCCTGTCATGAAGACGGTTGGGTCTTCCCTGCCAGAATTCAATTTCATAAGGTTTTGCCAGGTATCCGCCCCAATTGGCGGGTCTTGGGACTTCCGTATTTTCATACTCCTTTTCCAGTTCTTTCAATTTTTCTTCCAAAAACTCTTTGTTGGGGATCACCTGGCTTTGCGGAGAAACTACGGCACCCAGCTGGCTACCTTTCGGTCTTGAATGAAAATAGCCGTCACTAAGGTTTTCTGCTACCTTTTCAAGATCTGCTTTGATAATGATCTGCCTTTCAAGATTAGGCCAGAAAAAATGCAGACAGGCTTTATGATTGCTTTCTATTGCTTTTCCTTTTCTGCTGTTATAATTGGTATAAAAAATAAATCCTTCATGGGTATATGCTTTAAGAAGCACCATTCTTGTTCTTGGACACCCATCTTCTTCTACTGTAGAAACCGCCATAGCATTAGCTTCTGAGATCATCGGGCTTTCACTTGCCTCCAAAAACCAGTCTCTGAATTGCTCAATTGGATTTTGTTTTATCTCACTTTCAATAAGTTGGGATTTCTCGTACACTTTTCTTTTGTCGTGCAGGTTTTCCATAAATATTTTTTATTAAATTTGAGTATGAATCACTCATACAAAGGTAAAATATTAATCTCGACACCTGACATTTCCGGCGATATTTTTTCCAGATCGGTAGTATTGGTTATTGAACATAATGAAAGTGGTGCATTTGGTTTGATATTGAATAAAAAGAACAGCCAGATGAGTAGCAAATTCAAAGATTTTTTTGACTTTAAAATTGAGGTATATGATGGAGGGCCTGTAGAAAACGACAAGGTATTTTTCATTGTAAAGGGCAAAAGAGTTACAGAGATCTATACAGATATCACTGATGAATACTATCTTACAGAAGACATAGAACGTATTATTAATGCGGTTTTAAGCAGTGAACTGGACATTAACCATATCAAAATATTTTCAGGATATTCCGGATGGTCTTCCAATCAGCTGGATACCGAGGTTCAGAGAAAAATGTGGACGGTAGTGGATGTTTATAATCTTGACTATACGCTTCCCAATGATCAGACCCTTTGGAAGTCTATCATGCAGAATCTTGGTGGAGAATTTCTTCTCTGGGCCAATTCTCCTGAAGATATTTCACTGAACTAAAAGTATATTTCTCGTATCATCCTGATAATTAACAAACTTTAAGATTCTCTTAACCAATTTTAAAGAAAGTTTTTCCGTTCTTTGGAAAACTAAAATCACTGATATGAAAGGTATTACATTACTTGCTTTATCAATATTTTCTACAGCTTTTTTATCATTTACTCCTGTCAACAAAAAATATATTGTCATCGATGCCGGACATGGCGGAAATGATTTTGGGGCCACTTATGGTGAAATTCTGGAAAAAAATATTGCATTGAGTATTGCTAAGGAAATCCGGAAGATCAATGAAAGCCAGGACAAATATGAAGTTATTTTAACGAGGGACTCCGACAGCTATCCTACTCTTGCCGAAAGAACAGATCTGATCAACAAGCTGAACCCTGAAATGGTGATTTCCCTTCACGTGAACAGTTCTCCTGAAAAAGAAAGATCTGATAACGGATTTGAAGTATACGTTCAGAATTCTGACGTTTCAAAGGAACTGGCCGGAAAAATTTATAAGAAATTCCATGCCCGTAAAATATCAGAGAGCAATCTTCACATGCTAAGAGAAACCAAAGCACCTGCTGTATTGGTAGAACTTGGCTTCATTAATAATTCTGACAACAGGAATTATATTACCAGTGAAAAGGGGCAGAAAGAAATCGCACAGAAATTTGTTGAGATTATCAACGAATACTAAATAAAAAAAACAATTTCTGATTTACTCAGAATAAAACCCGGTAAAGGACTTCTGGAACTTTGTTGTTTACCGGGTTTGTCAATTTTTATGAATTAAAACTTTTCTTCCAGCTTTCTACCAGTTCGGAGAAACGGGAAGTTTCAAAAGTCTTGTTTCTTATCTTACCTACAGAAAACATACCTTTCTCGTCAGAAATCATTAAAATTTCTTCAGCTTTCTGGGATTCAAATGCGATAATCTCGTGTTCCTGGATATCAGCAAGGTTATTTTTATGTAAAAAAGTAACAAAGTTTTCCATCAAAGGGGAAATGTAAGCTCCTTCTGTCTGTTTGGGTACTTTGATCACGTCACCTTCTAAAAAGAGAAGATTTCCGGCAGTGGTGCGCGCTATTCTTTTGTTGGGATTCAGAAGAATCACGTCATCAAGGTCATTTTCCTGGGCATAGATCACTCCATAAATATTTTCCGGACAGTGAACCCTGATATTGCTCAAAAGGTTGTTATTAACGTTAATTTCTTTAATCAAATCCAATTCCAAAGGTCTTTGATGAACTGCAAGCACATCCGCCATTTCCGTTACTTCGTAAAAATAGGAAACGGAAGATTTTGCCAATGTCACGCCATCATTATTTCTGAACACCTGGAAATTGATAATTCCGTTCTTTACTCCTTTACCTTCAATGATTTCTTTTTGAAAAAGGGTCTGGAAAAACTCCAGGGTGTAAGTCAAAGGAATATTCAGTCTCATCTTTCTCATGGAAGCCATCAGGAAAAAATAGCATTCTTCGTCCATGATCAATCCACCATTTCTTACAAAGAAAGATACTTTTACTGAGTCTCCCCAAAGAAAAGCTCTGTTCTTTACATTTAACTCGTCTGATGTAAAATATTGATTTTCCAATTTTTGATGTGATTTATTTACAAAAAAATAATGAACGATAAATCGTTCATCAGTTTTATCATTTCATATAGCCCGGTATTATGCCGCACCTAGTTTTATTCTCAGGTTTTCGATAAGATTTTCCCAATACATTGCATTTTCCTCTTCATCACCTTCTTCACAGAAATCTGTAATATTTAAAGCAAGATCTTCTGTAATATCATCAATTGTGATTGTCATTTCAAAGAAATTTTTTGTTCCTTCATCTTCTTCCCATCTGAAACGCACGAAACCTTCAGGCTTATATCTGATCAAAGTGGCCTTCTCAGCAGGTCCTCCACCCCAGCTAAAAAAGAAATCATCGCCTTTCTCTGTTACCTCATCCGCAAACCATTCAGACAATCCCTCTGCAGTCGCCAGATATTCATATAAAATCTCTGATAAACAGTGCATTGGAAATTCGTAATGGACTTTATGTTTCGCCATATAATCTTTGTTTTATCGTCCCGCAATATATAAATTAATTTTTTTATTACGCAAAAAAACAATTACTTTTTTATAGAATCTGCATGATATTTATCACTGGATTTAAATCTCCGTGATGTTATATTTTAAAGCTAAAAACTACCATGCAAAACATAAAAAAATCTCTCCTTTCGGGAGAGATTTTATCTTTAATTTTCATTTAATATATCAAGAATAATCTGACATCCTTCTCTGATTTCTTCCAGAGATAATGTAAGCGGCGGAGAGATTCTCAGGTATTCATTTCTGTACAACTGCCAGAAAACAATCAGCCCTCTTTCCATACATTTTTTGGCAACTTCCAGCGTATATCCGGGCGTTCCTAAGTTCACGGCAAGCATCAACCCTTTACCGTTAATATTTTTGATATTAGGATGAACCAAAAGTTCTCTGAATAACTTCTCTTTTTCCTCTACTTCATTCATCAAGCCGCTTTCCAGCACTTCTTTTAATGTGGCATAACTTGCCGCTGCAATGAGTGGATTTCCTCCAAAAGTAGTAATATGCCCCAATTTAGGAGAATGTGAAAGCGTTTCCATAATTTCTCTGGAACTCATAAAAGCTCCTACAGGAACTCCGCCTCCCATTCCTTTACCCATCACAAGAATATCCGGAACAATCCCAAAGTGTTCGAAAGAGAATAACTTTCCTGTTCTTCCAAATCCGGGCTGTATTTCGTCCAGAATTAAAAGTGCTCCTACTTCTTCGCATCTTCTTTTTAATTTGATCAGATAGTTGTTATCCGGAACCAGAAAGCCTGCTGCTCCCTGAATAGTTTCAAGGATAACACAAGCCGTCTTCTCTGTTATTTTATCGAAGTCTTCTTCATTGTTAAATTCAATAAAAGAAACCATCGGTAATAAGGGACGGAATTCTCTCTTGTGAGTTTCATTTCCTGAAACACTCAAAGCCCCATGAGTATTTCCATGGTAAGAGTTTTTAAAGGAAACTATTTCTTCTCTTCCGGTAAATCTTTTAGCCAGTTTTAAACTTCCATCAATAGCTTCTGCACCACTATTCACAAGGTAAGTAACTTCCAGTGGATCCGGAGTAGCTTCTGCAAGCAATCTGCATAATGCGACAGGTTTTTCCTGTGCATATTCTCCGTAAACCATTACGTGAAGATACTTATCAGTCTGTTCTTTTATCGCATTCACAATTTTAGGATGTGAATGTCCCAAAGTATTGGCAGAAACTCCTGCTACAAAGTCAAGATATCTTTTCCCGTCGGTACCATAAATATAGCTTCCTACTGCTTTCTCCACTTCAAAACCAGCAGCAAACTTGGTGGTTTGAGCCTGATATATAAAAAAATCTTTATGCATTTCCATTGTCTCCAAAAATTTCAGCAAAGCTATAAAAGATTCATTAAACGTTAAAATTAATCCACAAAAAAGACCAGCGCTTACTGGTCTTTTTATCTTATTTTCTGGTACGTTTAGGTTTTTTAGCTTCCTCTTTAGCTTTTTCGTCATCAATTGCTTTCTGCGCTTTATCGAAGAGTTCACTATCAGCCGTATATTGTATTTCTTCGTTATTTGGGGTATCTACAAGAATATCCTGCCATTTTCGGATCCTGTCTTTGGTATTCCAGTTGAAATCCGGGAATTTCCTTTTCGAAGGTTCTATCATGCTCATCGGATAAGTATCTGAAGCAGCACCGATACTGCATGAAATAATCTGTAAAGCTCTTTCTTCGAACAATGCTCCGATAATTCCACAGGTAGAAAGTGTAATTCCTATTCTTTCCGGTTTTTTGGTTTCCTGATCAGTATCATCAACATACACAATAGACTGAGCGTTTCCAACGACTCTTGCTTCTTTAATCGCATTTTTCTCGTAGTACACCGTCATGAATTTTCCTTTCACCTGGTTGAACTCATCTTTCAGGGTAAGTGAATCTACTTTACTGATCGCAAAAGCATTTCCTATTACTTTTAAGGAGTCAATATCTTCTGTCTTGGTATTGAAGTAAGCTTCCACTTTATCTCCGGTAACCTGCTTTTCACCACTCCAAAGAATCGGGTTGGTATACATATGCATGATTCCGTCTGTTTCATTGAAGGCAATGGAATCTGCTCTACCCTGTGCATTGGATTTATAGATACGGGCTTTTTTGAAAGCTCTCAGATAGCTTTTCTTCACTTTGATATCTAATGTATCCGGTCTTTGATAAGAGATAATTTTTTCTGCGGCAAAATAAATGGAGTCTTTTTCCATTACTTTTACAGCATAAGGATTTTTCGTCATCATGGCAGAATCTTTTTTCTCAAAGATTTCTCCATAACCTCCTTTTATATATCTTTTTTCTATAGGATCATCAAGGGTTACATTTCCTGTTGCTTTACCGAATCCTGAGATCTGATTATAATACATATCATCACCGGTAAGAATTTTCTCATTGTAAAAGATTCTGGAGTTTTTGGTTAGAAAAGCCTCCTTGGAATCCATTTTATAGGTTCCTTTTTCGGTATAGATTCTGTTTCTTGGATTGGTTTTGCTGGTAATGGTTGTAGGACCTAGAAAATCAGCAATTTTTGTATTCTGATTCTGCTTGATATTGGGTCCTTCTATGGTATACTGAGGGGTTTCAATTTTTACATTTCCAGTAAGATCCACCACTCTTGTATTGAGAAAATAGGTTCCTACTTTGGCGTAGGTTACATTCTGGCCGTCCGAAATTGTTCCACCTGTATTAAAATAAGCCTGATTAGCCAGCCTGTCATAATACAGAATATCTGTTTTTATGGTTTGCTTTGGATCTGTTAAAACCACATTTTTTCTGGCAACACCTTTCTGGGTATTGGCATCATATTCCATTTCTCCTGCTGTGATTACAGAGCCGTCTGTATTTTGAAGTCTTGTATTGCCTATTGCTTTTACAAAGTTCTCTTCATTATACAGCACTACTTCATCCGCAGTAAGAATAGATCCCTGATGTTCTATCTGAACATGGCCGGTAAAATATTGATTTCCGTCGTATTTTTCAGGATCTTTCTTGATTTCGTCCGCGTGGATGATCTTTACTTTATCTTCAGGTCTTACCTGTTTAGGCTGAGCCGGTGAAGGAGCCTGCAAATAAGGATCTCTCTTCACAGGAGTTTTATCCTGCGCAAAGTTGAGCGTAGAAATAAAGAGTAACAGAAAAAGGGCTATTCTCATTAATTAGTCATTCTTAGTGCCATAGAAATATAGCGAATGAGAATCAATTTTTACGCCAAATGCTTCTTCAATGGCTTCTTTGATTCCTTGGATTCTTGGGTCACAGAATTCAATAATTTCTTCAATCTCTTTATCAGAGTCTTTTTTGTAGATCACCAGGTGGTCATGCTGTTTGTCAAAATAAGACTTTTCATAAGACGAAGAAGTCAATGTCTTTTCTCCGAACTGATGCTTACGGATTAAGCCTGCATCAAGGAAAATTTCAATCGTGTTGTAAATAGTTGCTTTGGAAACATGATATTTTTTCTGCATCATCAGAAGATACAGATCATCAACATTAAAGTGATGATCCATATTATAAATCTCTTCCAATATCGTATATCTCTCAGGTGTGTTTCTGAAACCTTTTTCTAATAAGTAGTTTCTCAAAACATCCTTGATCAAAGCTATATTTTTTTCTTTTTGTATTGTATCCATTAAAAAAATTATCTACAAATTTATTGAATTTTATTTAAATAGATAGTATGGTTAAATACGAGTGGCTACGAGTTGTGACGGAAATACCCGGACTGCTCGATCTTATTATCATAAACTGTTAATTCTGTGATCGGTGCAGATTCTACCTCTACGTTGTGTGAAGATACTCCCCAAGCCTTAAAGTCGTCACTTCCGATATACTTCACAAAGTTGTAAATGTTAAGAGTAATCTTCTGTTTAACAGTTAAAAGAATATCGTTGATATAGGTGTTATCTATGATGACATACTTAAGATCCGGCGGTATATCATGAGCTCTTAAAGATGGATGGCTGCTTCTTGAAGGAATGGTTCCGTCCGCCATTAAATCTTTAAGGACCATATTAAAATAGTCGTTGATTCTTCGGTCTACTTTAAATCCTAAAAGGAAGTTGATTTTATAGACAGTTCCCGGAAGAATCTCGTCTACAGTATATCTGAAAGTATATGGATCTTCCTGGTTTACGATGCTCAGGATAAAATAATGATCTGCTCTCTTCGGCTGTTTTTTGATGATGGAATAGATAATTTTGGATTCCACTTCATCATTTCTTTTTGCCCTGCTCAGATAAGCCAGATTGGTAGCATATTTCGGAATGGTTTCGTCCAGTTTCATGTCTTTAAGAATAGAAACATATTTTTCTATTTTCACAAACTGGATAAATCTTGTTTTGATCAGTCTTCCGTTATACCATGCATACATAGAAACTCCGATAGAACCTGCTAATACAACAGTGATCCATCCACCTTCCATGAATTTGATGATGTTGGCACTGAAGAAACCTAATTCGATAGCCATATAAACCATTGCGAACACCAGAATCAAGACCTTGCTTACTCTGTGTTTCAATAGCCAGAATACCAATAAAACTGTGGTCATTAACATCGTTACGGTAATGGAAAGTCCGTAAGCGGCTTCCATTTTTCCGGATTCTCTGAAGTGAAGAACAACAATGATACACAGGATAAGAAGTCCCCAGTTGATTCTTGGAATATACATCTGTCCTTTCACCCCTGAAGGATAATCAATTTTCTGATTCGGCCAAAGGTTAAGAGACATTGCTTCTGAAAATATGGTGAAAGAACCGGTAATTAGCGCCTGGCTGGCAATAATGGCTGCTGCTGTTGCTAAAATTACTCCCGGGATGATCATCCATTCTTCCATGATTCCAAAGAAAGGATTCACTACAGAAAACCCAGGTTTGTTATAATTGGTTAAAAGCCATGCTCCCTGACCAAGATAGTTCAGAATAAGCATAATTTTAACGAATGCCCAGCTTACTCTGATGTTTTTGGCTCCACAGTGTCCCAAATCGGAATACAAGGCTTCTGCTCCGGTTGTACAAAGGAAAACAGCTCCTAAGATCACAATAGCACTCGGAGAGTTGACAATAAGTTTATAAGCGTAATAAGGATTGAAAGATCTTAAAATCTCAAAGTTTTCGCTTAAATGCATTACACCCAAACCTCCCAATACTAAGAACCAAACTACCATTACCGGACCAAAAAACTTTCCGATAAAGCTGGTTCCGAATTGCTGCACTACAAAAATGGCAATCAGAATTCCAATGGTGATAGGTACCACAGGAGTGTGCGGGTTATAAATTTCAAGACCTTCAATGGCTGACATAACCGTCAGTGACGGGGTAATAACTCCATCCGCAATAAGGGCCGCGGCACCGATGATTGCAATGAGGTACAACCATCCTTTCTTAAGGTTTCTTACCAGTGAAAACAAAGCAAGAATACCTCCTTCACCTTTGTTATCTGCTCTCAAAGCAATGATCACATATTTGATTGTGGTCTGCAAAGTAAGGGTCCAGATAATACAGGAAAGAGCTCCTTCTATGTATTCATTGAAAGGCATATTGCTCCCCTGGGATCTTGCATTCACAATTGCTTTCATTACGTAAAGCGGAGAGGTACCAATATCTCCAAAAACAATTCCTAGAGACACTAAAACTCCTATGAAGGAAAGTTTCTTTATGTCGAAGTGGTAGCCATCTTCTGTAACTTCTGCCATATCAGCTTAATTTATTTTAAAGGCGCAAATTTATACTAATTTTATGACGTCAAGAATTTTTCTTCATGAATATAATAAATGAAAAAACTTCCTTTCGGAAGTTTTTTTCTATAACTATTTTACGTACATCGCTTTTTTGATTTCCTCTTTTACTTTTTCAAGTTTTGGGAACCATTCTGCAAATAATGCTGCAGAGTAAGGTGCAGGTGCATCAGGAGTAGTAATTCTCTTGATAGGAGCATCTAAATAATCGAATGCTTTTTGCTGTACCATATAAGTAATTTCTGAAGAGATTGAACCAAATGGCCAGGCTTCTTCTAAAATAACCAGTCTGTTTGTTTTCTTTACAGATTCCAAAATGGTATCGAAATCAAGAGGACGAACAGTTCTAAGGTCGATAACTTCTACAGAGATTCCTTCTTTAGCCATATCTTCAGCAGCCTGCAGAGCCAGTTTCATGATCTTTCCGAAAGAAACCAAAGTAACGTCTGTACCTTGTCTCTTGATATCTGCTTTTCCTATTGGTAAGTAGTATTCTTCTTCAGGAATTTCCATTTTATCACCGTACATCTGTTCAGATTCCATGAAAATTACAGGGTCATTATCCTGGATTGCAGTTTTCAATAATCCTTTTGCATCGTATGGGTTAGATGGTACTACCACTTTAAGTCCCGGACAGTTGGCAAACCAACCTTCGAAAGCCTGAGAGTGAGTAGCTCCTAATTGTCCTGCAGAAGCAGTAGGACCACGGAAAACAATTGGGCAATTCCACTGTCCTCCACTCATCTGACGGATTTTCGCAGCGTTATTGATAATCTGATCAATTCCTACCAACGAGAAATTGAATGTCATAAATTCTACGATGGGTCTGTTACCATTCATTGCTGCTCCTACAGAGATTCCAGTAAATCCAAGTTCTGCAATCGGTGTATCGATTACTCTTTTCGGACCAAATTCATCCAGCATTCCTTTTGAAGCTTTATATGCACCATTATATTCTGCAACTTCCTCACCCATCAGATAGATGGATTCGTCTTTACGCATTTCCTCGCTCATTGCCTGTGCAATTACCTCACGAAAAGTATATTCTGCCATATTTTCTTGAAAAATTTAGACTACAAAAGTAGTGTTTTTTTATTATACACATCATAAAAAGCCATCTCATTTGAATGGAAAATTTTAATATTAATTTTATTTAAAACGGCTTTTCTTCGTGATAGCTCTGTTATTTACAGTTTTCCTAAAGTCACGAAGAAATTCCTCATAATCCTTTTATCCACAAAAAAATGACATCTCATTTCTGAAATGTCATTTAAAATTCTATTTAAACTTATACTAATTAGCTTTCTCCCAAACCTGGGTTCTTCCTAATAAAGATAATCCTAAGTACCCTCTTACGTTCAGTTTATCACCGCTTCTTGTAATGGTACATTTGTATGTTTTTCCTGTTTTAGGGTCTGTAATAGTTCCTCCGGTAAATTCATCACCGTCTTTTTTCAATCCTCTGATGATCTCCAATCCTAAAATTGGTTTTCCTTTTCTGTCATCTTTACAAGCTGTACAGTTTGGATCAGCCGGTTTTATCAACAACTGAGAAACTTTTCCATAGTATTTCCCGTCTGATTTTTTGTAGACCTCCACAATAGATTTTGCCTGTTTTGTCTCATCATCTATCGTTTTCCACTTACCTTCTATCTGAGCAAATGTAAGTACACCACATAAAGAAAGTGCAAACGTTAACAATATTTTTTTCATATTTTTTATAGTTTTAATTTTAATACAATATTCTTATCTACGTATTGATAAAAATATAAATTAATTTTCAACGAACAAAAACTTTTATTATACAAAGCATAAAGAGACAAAGAAAAGTAAAAAAATCAATCCAAAATGGTTTCTTTGTCTTATTAGTAAAGCTTCCTGTTAATCACCCTATCCATATAATCCTGATACCAGGCCTTTGCAGTTTTCTTTCCTTGTTCGATTTCTGGGTTTCTAACTTCGTTCATGATATTTTTTTCGAGGCTCAGATCAGATTTATCATAGACTCCGATGATTTCTTTTCCATCAAAGCGGTAAATATAATTTCCAATCATAAACTGATCTGTACTTCCATCTGAGTTGACGACAATGAAAGGATATTTTTTATCACTCACCAAACTTCTTCCCCAGCTTCGGATAGGTTTGTTATACCCGATAAGATCTGCCAGTGTAGGATAGATATCCGCCTGTTGTGCGATTTCCTCACTAACACCTTTTAACTGATACGCAGGATTCGGAGAATAGAAAACCAACGGAACAGCATAACGGTTCATAGCTCTTTCATATTCGGGATAATAGACCTGGTTGGTATGATCTCCTGTGAAAACAAAGATGGTATTATTGTACCACGGCTGTTTTTTAGCTGTTTCAAAATATTTTTTTATCGCATAATCCGTATACTGCATCGGCTCATGGATTTCTATTTTTCCTTTTTTAAATTTCCCGTTATATTTTTCAGGGATTTTAAAAGGATGATGGGATGATGCCGTAAATACAGTCGTCATAAAAGGTTGTTTCTTTCCTACATTCTTTGCGAAATACTGAAGGAAAGGCTCGTCCCAGATCGCCCACATTCCGTCAAAATCTTCATCATGATTGTATTCTGTTTTTCCGAAATAATGTTTAAATCCTAAAATATTTCCGAATCCAAGGAATCCCATGGAACCATTAGGCGCTCCATGATAGAAAGATGTATCATAGCCAAGATCATTACACACGGAAACAATAGACTGAATTTTCTGATTGGAATACGGAGATCCTGTAAATGCATCGGTAAGACTCGGAATTCCGGCCAACACACTGCTCATCCCGTGAATAGACTGTCTTCCGTTGGCAAAAGTATTCGGAAAAATGAGACTTTGCCCAGCCAGACTATCCATAAACGGAGTGTAAGAAACGTAATCCTTGATATTTTTATCTTTATTGAAAGCTCCCGAATATTCTCTCCCGAATGACTCTACAATGAAAATAACAATATTGGGACGGTTCTCCACTTTTCTGTCGTATACTTTATAAGGCTGTACATAATCTTCAATATATTTTTTATCTACAAAATGAACTTCCTTAAAATTATTGGTATTTAAAGTCCTGAAAAAGGAGAATGTACTATTGAGCACCATATTACCCTGCAGAGGATTGGTTACAAAACGGGTAGCATCCACCATATTAATAGGTCTCGTGCTATGTTTAAAATCACCTCGGATTCCTCCCACAACCAGCACCGCTGTAATACAAAGCGTAAGAACGGAAGTGATAAAGTAAGGAAGCAGTTTCACTGGTTTCACCTCTTCTACTTTCACCCTTTTGTAAAGGAAAACCCATAAAATCATCAACACAATGAACCAAATCAGTACAAAAGGATGCTCCCCCACAGAGATCATCAATGTTTTGGAAACATTAGACTCATGTTCTGCCACCTGAAATACGGCTGAAGTAAGTCTTGCCTGCGAAAATTTATAGTAAATAAAATCTCCGAAATTCATGGCATAGGCAATCCCGTTGGTAATGAAATACACCCAGAATAGAACTTTCTGAAAGATTTTCTTGGTATTAATAACCAGCGGCAATAAACTCAGGAGTATAAATAATGCGTTGACATATAAAATAGCTGTGGTATCGAAAGCTGTACCATGGAAAGCCAGCTTTATATATTCTGAAACGGAGTCAACTTTAATCAGATCTTTATTAAAATACCAGAATAAAAGTCTGGCTATCTGATAAAAAACATAGGCTAAAAAAATCCTGTAAACCAATGCCAGAACTTCCTGTTTTCTAAATCCTTTTAAAAATTTCATGGAGCAAATTTACATCAAAATCACTGTAATGCATTTTTTAGTTCATATTATTTTGAGTTAGAATTTTTAAAAACTGTAATTTTGTGTTTATGGATTTTATAAAGAATAATCTGGCCAATGCCTTAACCCTGGCTAATTTATTTGCAGGCTGTGTAGGTGCAATACATTTAATTTTAGGAGATTATCAGACAACAGCAATCTGTCTTATCCTCTCTTCGATTTTCGATTTTTTCGATGGCTTTGTAGCCAGAGCTTTAAAATCAAACTCTAATCTTGGGCTTCAGCTGGATTCTCTTGCAGATATGGTAAGTTTTGGCGTAATCCCGGGACTTACGATGTACAAAGCCCTTGAACCTTTTGGAACTGAGCTTCTTGGAATTCATTTTCCGTTTGAGATCAAATATCTGGGTCTCATTGTCACGGTATTTTCATGTCTGAGACTTGCTATCTTTAACCTTGATGAAGAACAGCGTTATTATTTCAAAGGATTGAATACGCCTACCAACACCGTTTTACTTTTCGGTCTTTATTATGCGTTTAAGGAAACCGGAACGTTTAGTTTTCTGTTTGATAATGAATTGTTATTGATCCTGTTGACTCTTCTTACGTCATGGCTTCTGATCAGCCCGATCAAGATGATGGCGATGAAATTCAAATCAAAACAATTAAAAGATAACTATCCTAAAGTTGTTTTACTGGTAGGAGGAATTGCTATTCTTGCGATATTCCAGGTTATTGGAATTCCAATGCTTGTTATTTATTATATATTGGTGTCTCTTATTTTTCAGGCACAATTAAAATAAACTCATTTAAATAAAACACGTTTCAAATTATTAATTATCAACATGAATTTAAAACTCCATAAACCACTTTGTATTTTTGACCTGGAAACCACAGGAACCAACATAGGAAAAGACAGAATTGTTGAAATCTGTATCTTAAAAGTAAATCCGGATGCTTCCAGAGAAAGCAAAACATGGCGTGTAAACCCGGAAATGCTTATTCCTAAAGAAAGCAGCGAGATCCACGGGATTTATGATGAAGATGTAAAAGATGCTCCTACTTTCAGAGACATTGCTTCTAAAGTAATGGAAATGATTACCGGCAGTGATTTGGGAGGATTTAATTCCAACCGATTTGATGTTCCGCTTTTGGCTGAAGAACTTTTAAGAGTAGGAATGGATTTTGATCTGAGTAAATTCAGACTGGTAGATGCACAGACTATTTTCCATAAAAAAGAACCCAGAAACTTAGGTGCCGCTTACCAGTTCTACTGTGGAAAAACATTGGAAAATGCACACTCTGCAGAAGCTGATGTATGGGCTACCTTTGAAGTTCTGGATGCTCAGGTTGGAAAATATGATGATATTCCGAATGAAATAGCACCGCTAAGTGAATTTACATTCCATAACAAGAATGCAGATCTTGCCGGATTTATCGGATATAACGAGAAAATGGAAGAGGTTTTCAACTTTGGAAAATATAAAGGTCAGGGCGTGAAAGCAGTATTCCAAAAAGATTTAGGATATTTCGGATGGCTTCAGAATGCTGATTTTCCATTATATACTAAGAAGGTTTTTACAAAGATTCAATTATCAAGTAGATTTTAAATATGTCCGACCTGGTTCGTTTTAAATTTTATGAAACTGCCCTTGAAGCTAACAGGGACAAGCAAATATTGGCTGAAAACGGCATAAACAGTTTCATTGCGAATGAGCAGCTTATCCAGTCGGATTGGCTTCTGTCACAGGCTGTAGGAGGCATACAGCTTCAGGTATTTGAAGAAGATGTGGAAAAAGCTAAGCAAATCCTGCAGGACTATAAAGACAACGAGCAGTATTCGCTGGAAGTAGAACATACCATTGAAGATCCTGAGTTTGATTTTGTATGTCCGAAATGTGGTTCCAATCATATTTACAGGGATGACAGTGCAACCAGCTTCTTTGGAATTTCATTTCTGACGAGTCACAAATTCAAATGTTACTATTGCAGAAATGAGTTTACGCATTAAAAACTATGATCAAAAAGACTGGAAAAATTGCACTCATCATTATTCTTGGCTTTCTTGTTTTCATAACGGGAAAGTTCTTCTTAGAATGGAAAAGTGTTGAAGTGGATCACAGTTTGAGTCAAAAACCTCTTTTTAAAGCATTTAATAAACAAAAACAGGCCACTATCTGGAGCCAGGAAGGTGAAGATGCTAAAACCAATGATTTCAAAATAACATCAGATAGCACAAGTTTTGAGTATTATAGTTGTTATATTAACAGAAATCCAGCACTGAATATTACATTTTCTGTTGGAGATGGTTTTAGCGGCGGCGGCTATCAAATTGATATTTTGCAGAACCGATATAAAGTTTCACCCTATTCTTATACGGATAATATCAAGCCTCTTGATTTTCTGAATACGGGAGAATATTATAAAGTTCTGGACAGTAAACTTATTCTGAATCAAGAATCTTATCAAAAAGGAGACCGTATCTTCGGCTATACCGAACTTAAAATTCAAGAAGGATACGGTCCTGGAAAATACATAGTAGAAGGAAAAGGATATTTTAAAGGTAAAGTAAATTAATTAAGTTATGAAAATAATCTGCATAGGAAGAAACTACAGTGAGCATGCAAAAGAATTAGGAAATGAAATTCCTGAGAATCCGGTTATCTTTATGAAACCGGATACTGCTGTTTTAAAAGGAAATGATTTTTACATCCCTGAATTTTCCAATGATATTCACTACGAACTTGAAGTGGTATTAAAAATTTCAAAAGGAGGAAAATATATTCAGAAAGAAACAGCGCATAAGCATTATGAAGAAATTGGTCTTGGAATCGATTTTACAGCCAGAGATCTTCAGAGCGAACTGAAATCAAAAGGGCTTCCATGGGAGCTTGCCAAAGGTTTCGATGGTTCGGCTGTGGTAAGCAGCTTCTTTAAAAAAGAGAACTTCAGTCTTGAGAACCTTCAGTTTTCATTATTAAAAAACAAAGAGAAGGTGCAGGATGGCAATACGAAAGATATGATGTTCAACTTTGATGATATTGTAGCATTTGCGTCTCAGTATTTTACATTAAGAGTAGGTGATCTTATTTTCACAGGAACTCCAAAAGGGGTTGGAAAGGTAGAAGAAAATGATATTCTGGAAGCTTACCTTGAAGAGGAAAAAATCCTTGATATCCGAATATTATAAGTATTTAATATCAAAGTCTGACAAATTTTTCCTATCTTTAGGTAACAAAACTAGAGGTTATGATAAATATTGTATTGCCCGTAGATTTTGGGGACAAGACAGACCAATTGGTGGAGGGTGCCATAAAATTTGCAAAACAGCTTAACGGCAGAATTTACCTGATCCACGTAGCGCCATCAGATATCGGCTTTGCCATTGGCGATATGGGATTTCAATATTTTCCGGAAGTGGAAGCCAATGAAATCAGAGAAGAGCTGGTGCAGCTTAATAAAATTGAGCAAAGAATCATCAGTCATGATATCGATTGCGAGCACCTTTTAAAACAAGGACTTGCCAAAGATATTATTCTGGAACATGCAAAGGCAAAAAATGCAGACTATATTGTGATGGGATCACATGGCAGAAGCGGAATTTATGATGTATTCGTGGGAAGCTTAACAAAAGGAATTACGAAAAGTTCAAGTATTCCTGTGCTGGTACTTCCGATTCACGACTAAGAAAAAGAAATTTTAATCGTTAGTAATAAAAAAACCGATCAAAGCATAATGTTTGATCGGTTTTTTACTATATAACCAATTAATTAACCTTCTTTTTTGTAGATATTCGGATCGTAGTAAGGGTGCTTACCTTCCGTTGGAGAATAATAGTCTTTATCTTTGTCACCTCCCAGTGTAACCACCAGTACGTAGCACCAATAAGTAAATAGTACACAGCAAACTATAAATAGAATCCAGTTTAAAACATTTCCAAACGCATCAAAGAAACCGAAAGTCCATTTGAAAACTTTGCTTAAGAATAGAAAGAAAGACGTCATTATTTTCCTTTTTTAAATTAACTTTGTACAAATTTATAAAAAATGTTTAAATTACTTTCAAAAGAAAGCAATATTTTTTCAATTCCTGTCTATATTGGTTTTCTTCTTTTAGTAGTCGTAATATTTAACATACTGAATTTCAACACTTACGAAGCTATAGTTGCCGGAATAACTTTTCTGGGAATTGCTTTGGCTTATTTTTGTTTTCACAGTATTGCCCTTAATTATCAGACCCATCTGCCGTTATTTTTATATACCTTTTTTATTTTCGGGCTGTATCCCGGAAATCTGGATATAGGAATTGCGGTTTCGCTGCTTACCAACTCTTTTCTTATGCTGCTTCTGACCAGTGCGGATGAAAACATCAGGAAAAAGTCCTATGTATTGGTGGGATCTATTGTGGCCCTGAACTTTATTTTTCTTCCAACGACATGGCCGATGGCTGTTTTTGTCATCATCCACGTGATCGCAACTTCTGCCAAAATTACCCTGAACCTCTTCAGGTTTCTTTTGGGAATTGTTTTGATTACATTCAGTTATTTTTCTGTCATGTATTTCATTCAGTTCACGTCATGGAATATTGATTATTTTCCGTTTGGAAGAATGAAACCGGTAACGGATTACACAGAACTTGTGCCTTTGGTTCCTGTGGTTCTGATGCTTATTTATGCAGTATATGACCATTTTAAAAACTATAACAAGAAAAGCCCGATAAGCAGGTATAAATACACTTTCTTATTGGTTTTTTCTGTGGCACAGCTTGTTTCCATCATTTTATATATGAATAAAAGCTATGAATATCTGCTTCTTCTGGCATTTCCTTCTAGTATTATTCTGAGCAGAATGATGAGATTTTTACCGAAATACTGGATGCGTGAAGCCAGTGTATGGGTTATTATTATTAGTTTACTGACCTTTAAAGCAGGTACAGTTTTTGATTTATTTTAGAAAATTATGATTCAGATAGACGATAAATTGATTTCAGAGGAAATTTTTTCCGAAGAATTTGTTTGCAACCTTACAAAATGTAAAGGTGCATGTTGTGTGGAAGGAGATGTGGGAGCTCCGTTGGATAAAAACGAGCTTGAGATATTGGACAGTATTTTTGATCAGATAAAACCTTACCTTACTCAGGAAGGAATAAAAGCCCTTGAAGAACAAGGGACATGGACTACTGATCCACACGACGGAATGTATGTTACTCCAATGGTGGAGAACCGCGAATGTGCTTATGTAACCTTTGATGAAAAAGGAATTACGAAATGTGGTATTGAAAAAGCGTATGAAGATGGTGCCGTGGACTGGCAGAAACCTATCTCCTGCCACCTTTACCCGATCCGTGTTACGGAATATTCGGCATTTACGGCATTGAATTATCACGAGTGGAATGTATGCAGTGATGCCTGTACCCTTGGAAAAGAGCTTCAGGTGCCTGTTTATAAGTTTTTAAAAACTCCACTGACGAGAAAGTACGGTGAAGAATTTTACACTGTTCTGAGCGAAGCTGCTGAAGAATGGAAAAAAGAATATGGTTCTTAACTGATACTTATTTGAATGAAATAATAAAAACCGCAGATCTCTCTGCGGTTTTCTTATTTATTAAAGCTTCCCCAAAGTAGTTTAATTGGATGTTCCTGCTTTTTTAGCTTCCTCTTTTTTAGCCGTTTCCCAACCGTCTTCCGGCATTAACGTTGCTATATTTTTCTCTTTTGTAAGATATTTTTTGGCAACACCCTGAAGATCTTTAACCGTAAGTGCTTTTACTTTATCCGGGTAATTCAGAATATCGTATTGATCACTTCCATCCAATTGATTCTGGGCAATACCCTGCAGCCAGAATCCATTGTCCTTAAGACTTGTATTATATTCGTTGTATTCTCCTTCTTTGTATTTATCAAGATCCTTTTGCTCAGGTCCCTTGTCTATCAATTTTTGTAATTCTGCCATGGCACTTTTGGTAAGCTTATCTGCATTTTCAGGACCACAAGGGAAATTAACACTAAAATCATAAGCACTGTATGGGATTTTACTGAAGCTTCCACTTGCACCACCTCCATAAATGCCGCTTTCATCTTCTCTTAGCTTTTCCAGAACTTTAATGGTAGCGACTTCTCCAAGTGCAGATAATGCCATAGCTTCCTTCTCATTATAAGGAACTTCTCCGCTGTAAGAGATCGTTACCAGACTCTTCGGTTCTTTTCCTTTTTTATAAACCTTAGTATACCCTCCTTTCACCGGTCTGTACCCTGTATCTTTAAATGTAGAGGATTTTCCTGTTGCGGGAAGTGAAGCGATATATTGCAGAACTTCTTTTTTAAGCTGCGCTTCATCTATATTCCCCACAAAATAGAAATGAAAATTACCTGCATTGGCAAATTTCTCTTTATAAATATCGTATGCTTTTCTATAATCTGTATTCGCCCAATCTTTTTCTGTAGGCTCAAGGCCGGTGAACCTTGGGTTTTTCTGATTGATAAATTTGGCGTATTCATTAGAAAAATAATATCCCGGATCCGAATCTACATTCGTCAGCATTGCAGACTTTTTTGTTTTATAAGCGTTGAATGCTTCGGGGTCATAGTTTAAGTCTGTAAAACAGGCATAGATCAACTCCATCGCGGTCTTCAGGTCTTTCTTTGAACTTGTTCCGGAAACACCTTCTGTAAGTCCACCCACATAAGCGCTTGCACTCATCTGTTTTCCTGCAAGATAATGTGCAAGATCTGTCTTGGAAAGCCCGGCTAGTCCAGCTTCCAGCAAAGCATCGAATGCATATTTTGTTTTATTATAATCAGCATCGGGAATGACAGACACTCCTCCCAGGCTTATTGCCGCAAAAACAATTTCATCATCTTTAAAATCTGTTTTTTTGAAAGTAACTTTAGCTCCGTTGCTCAAAGACCATGTAGTGGTTCCTAATTTGGCATCTGCTTCAGTTTTAGTGATTTTTCCTTCGGATTTAAAAGGTTTTATTAAACTCTCGGTTTTCTTTTTTTCCTCATAAGGTTTAAGATCAGCCATTTTTACGGCATCGAATGTCTTCAGAACCATGGTTTCCGTCGGCATGATTATATTATCCTTTTTTGGACCTGTAATAACAATGACTCTGCTGTCATCTTTTACCCGCTTTTTGATAATTCCATTGGTCTGTTCCAGTGCTATGGCTGGAAGGATTTCTTTAATATGTTCATATCCCCAGGTAATTCCAGGTATGGGCTCCTTTCTCAGGAAATTATTCACATAACCATCGATGAGCTCACCGCTTTGGTTTTTATCCCTGTTGTTGTAAGCCCATTCATAAGAAGAAAGCATCTGATCTTTTGCTCTGTCCAATTCAGATTGGGTAAATCCGAATCTTTTGGCTCTTTCCACTTCTTCCAAAAGAACTTTCAGCGCATTGAGCTGGTCTCCGTCTTTTGTCGCTGCTGATCCCTGAAATGCCTCTTTGCTTCTTGCAAAAGTTCCTCCATGATAAACTGAACCATAGGTAAAAGGAGGATTGGTAGAGTTAATCAGCTCTGCCAATCTGCTGTTCAGCATTATATTTACAAGACCTTCTGCAACAGTTTGATCATACTGCTGAACCGTGACATCCGGTTGGTAAGCTTCAGAATCTTTGATGACGAATTGTACTCCGGAACCTGTTGCATCGGGATCAGTCTCAATGGCTACCAGTGCTTCTTTATGATTCGGAAGATCAAAAGATTTTCTTTCTCTGGGTTTTGAAGGATTTTTATATCGACTGAAGTTATTCTTAATCTTTTTTTCTATTTCATCTACATTGATATCTCCTACCACAACAATTGCCATCAGATCCGGTCTGTACCAATCCTGGTGGAATTTTCGGATAAGATCGGGTTTGAAGTTCTCCAGTACTTCTTTTTTGCCAATTGGAAGTCTTTCTGCATATTGAGATTGGTATAAAAGTTTCGGAAGGTATTTATCCATCATTCTCTTATCGGGTCCAAGGCCTAATCTCAGCTCTTCCAGTACCACCCCTCTTTCTTTATTGATTTGTTCATCGGAAAGCGTTGCATTAAATGCCCAGTCTTCCATTACTTTCAGTCCGGCATCCAGATTTCCCGGTTTATCTAATGGGACAGGAAGCATATAAACCGTTTCGTCAAAACCGGTATACGCATTCAGGTGCTGTCCGAATTTCACTCCGATAGATTGCAAAAAGTCTACTAATTTATTATCAGGAAAGTTTTTGGTTCCGTTGAAGTTCATGTGCTCCATAAAGTGAGCCAGTCCTCTTTGATTTTCGTCTTCAAGGATAGATCCGGCATTGATCGCTAAACGAAATTCTACTTTTTTCTCAGGTAAAACATTTTTTTTGATATAATACTTCATTCCGTTGGAAAGAGTACCGATTCTTAAGGACGGATCCACAGGGATGTTCTGTCCACAGACATTTAGAGACATCAGGAAGATGGCTGAAAACGAGGATAACATTTTTTTCATCTACATTATTTTTTGACCCCTCAAAAATATCAATTCTCTTTTCAATTGGCATTTTAGTAAAGGGTTAAATTGAAGTTAAAAAATTTAAATATTATAAAATGAAAGCAAATTGTTTGTTTTATATTATTTAAAATGATTTTTAATTAAAAACATTCATTATTTAATTAAAATAGACTAATTAAAAATAAGCACATTTTCCTAATTGAGCCTAAAATCATTGTTTAAGCCGTTAGTATATCATGCTTTTTAAAAAAAAAACCGTTGTGAAACACAGCGGTCTTATTATTTTGATTAAAAAATTTCAGTTACAAACCCTAGCCCTGATTTCTGAACGCGGCAATATCACATGAAGAAATTTTATTTGATTTCGGGCATATTTTCTATAAAAAAAACCGGGAATTCCCGGTTTTGATTACTTAAAAAGTATTTTCTTATTTAAAATCAGCATCCGAAACTCCGGAGTTGATAACTACTTTTGTGGTCTTAATGGTCATTTTCTGACCTCCACCTTCAGCATCTACTTCAGCCGGGAACTGTATTCCCTCCACTGTCATATAGCTTTTAATGGTTGCTTTACCTTCTCCTGCATCCGTCTTGTACAAAAGACCCGTTGCAGCATCGAAATAGAACTTTCCTTTGTCTGAAGACAATACATTATAGTCTTTTCCGTCAAGCTTTTCTGCAGATACGGTCTTGAAATTAGAAGCATCAAATGCTAAGGCATCCATTGGTTTTCCTTTTTTCAGGTCGGCAATTTTGTCAGCAGGAATATCTGTTTTGGTTCCCATCTGATCAAAATATCCTTTCTCACCGTCAAAAAGCTGCACCATTTCTTTCCCCATGAAAGATTGTACAGATTTGAATTTATTTCCTAATTTCTTGGTTGTCATTTGGATTTCCATTCCCTGCACAGACACTGTGTTATCAGTAATGGTAGATTTTACAGCGTCCAGTTTATCTTTTCCACCTAGCGCTTTGAAATAATTATCAAGAACTTCTTTAGGGGTAAGTTTTGATTGTACGGCTTCTGTTTTAGCAGATGCAGCCCCTTTTTTCTGAGCTGCTGCAGGCACTGAGAAAAGTACAGCGCAGAAAAACGGAATGATGATCTTTTTCATATTTATAAATAATGTTTAAAGAGTAAATATAGGAATATTGGCGGACATACGAATAAATAATGAGTAATGAGCAATTAGTAATTAGTAATGATTGATAATTGATGATTGATAATTGATGATTGATAATTGATGATTGATAATTGATAGTTGATAGTTGATGAATGCTCTATATGAACTTTGAAAACAAAAACCCGGCCAATTGGTCTACCGAATACATGTGACGTAATTCTTAGAAAAGATTTACAACAAAAAAAACCGCCAAAGAATTGACGGTTTTCAAATATTTATATCTGAGTATAATTATTTCTTAAGTTCTTCTAAAAATTCGTCGTGAGAAATTTTAGTTTCTTTTTTAGTCGCTTTTTCAAGAATTACATCTTTCAATTTAGCCATTGCTACTTCAGAAGAAATTTGTCTTACCTGCTCCTGGTCTTTCAACATTTCAACAGCATATTTCTGGATTTCTTCATCCCCTAAGTGGTGGATTCCGTAGATCGCCAATTGATTTTTCACCAACTGCTCAGCCTGAGCCAATACATCAGCATAATCCAGGTTGATTTCGTTCTCAGTCATCAATTTACCTTCGATGATCTGATACTTCAATTGGTTTTTCTCAGCTTCAAGAATTTCTTTAGCCTGATCTTCAGACTGGATATTCTGGTTAGAGAATAATAACCACTTCACAAGGAAAGATTCAGGAAGTTTTACTTCTTCCTTCTCTGTTACCTGCTCTAATACTTTATTCACGAAGTGAACATCAGCATTCTGTTGGAAATACTCATCTAATTCAGTTTTCACTTTATCTTTAAGCTCATCTTCAGACTTAATGTTTCCTTCTCCGTATACTTTGTCGAAAAGATCCTGGTTAAGCTCAGCTAAATTTAATGAATAGAAATCTTTTACTTTAACTTCTAATTCATTGTGGTGTAGGTGCTCAACTTCTTCTTTGCTGAATCCTAATTCTTTAGCTAATTCTTCGTCACCTGCAAGAGTTTCTTTTGTTACTTTTACAGAACCTTCCATTTTCAAACCTTTTACCAATTTGAAAGCTTCTTTGTTTTCAGCAGTAATCGTAAGGTTTTTTGGGTGGTGGTGGTGCTCTCCTTCAGCATCTTCTTCCACAACCTGAGAAACTTCTAAAGCAATGTAAGAATCTTTAGTGATTTTATCTTGAGGAACCTGCTCAGCGAAACGCTTCTGCATGTTTTCAATGCTCTTACCGATTTCTTTATCAGAAGCTTCTACTTTGTAATGAGGAGCTTCATATTTAGCTAAATCTATAGTGAATTCAGGCTCAAATCCTACTTCGAAAGCAACTTCTAATTGATCAGCATTGTAATCGAATTCGTTTACTGGCTGAGGAACAGGCTGACCAACTAATCTTAGTTTGTTGTCATTAACATAGTTGTTTAAAGCATCAGAAACTTGTCTGTTGATTTCTTCAAATGCAATACCTGCTTCATATTGTTTTTTAACCATACTCAAAGGCACTTTCCCTTTTCTGAATCCAGGAACTTGCGCATTTTTAGCATAATTAATCAACTGCTTCTCTACTTTTTCTTTGTAGTCAGATTTTTCCAATGTTACTGTAAGCAATGCACTTACATCATCATGGTTTTGTGCGGTAACCTTCATTATTGATTAAAATTTTAGGTTGCAAAAATAGGAATTTTTTATGAAAAATACCCATTTAAAATCAACTTATAAAGCCAAATATTGTTAAATAAAAAACCACCGGAGAATTCCGGTGGTCCAAACAAGATTAATTGTCCTAATTACTTAGGTTGTATTTTGCCTCAGCATCTGTTTCTCCTCCTACTACGCTTCCCCAGGCAGTTCCTGATTTGGCATCATTTACGCTTTGTGGAGAGTGAATTAGAGTTAATTTTAAAAATGGGTCTGTTCCATCAACAGCTTTTACAACAGTCCATTTTGTTCTCAGTCCGACTCTTTTCCCATCGCTTCTAAGATCACTGCCATCCACTCTTTCCACGGTAATATCAGACTTTGGAAAATCAAAAATTAAAAAATGTTCATTTTTAGCATCAATAATTTCCTGAGTAGCATCTTCATTTCCGTTTTTGAATTTTGCCTGAACAGTATAGGTTTTTCCATTTGTAAGCGGTATTGTAGGTGTTCCCCCCGCCCCTATACTGTAATCATAGGTCTGAGTAGTTCCGGCCGCATCATCTGTCACCAACAAAAGGATGTTGGTAAGTTCTTCCTGAGGAAGATCGTCTTCTTCCGCAGAACCGTTTCTCTGACAAGAAGTAACGGCAGTAACAGTGATGAATAAAACAGCTAATAATTTGATAATATTTTTAGTATTGAATAGATTTTTCATTTTTTAAGAATTTTAAAATTGTAAAATTTTGATTGAATTTTTTTTTGAAATCTTTAGAATCGGTATCTAAAGTTTAAAATAAAGTTTCGTCCCGCCTCATCTGCAAAGAACCTTAAACGGTTCAGATACTCTCTGTATGAAGTATTGAAAAGATTGTTTACAATAAGTCCCGCAGAAAGATTTTTGCTGATGTTGATTCCAGTTTGGATATTCCAAAGTGAATATCCGTTTGGCGGAGTACTGAAATCTATTTCCTTATCCACCAATTCACCATTCACATAAAGCTCCAATGGTGCATTTCGGATAGGGAATCTGGTTTGTTTTAAAAACGTCTGATTTTCAACAGTGAAATAGAAATTATTCCATTTTGATTTTTTGAACTGCAATGCATTGGAAAAATTTGGTGGCATCATTAAGATCAGTGGTTCGTTGTGGGTATCATCCTGCCCATATACATAACTTCCTTTTCCTACATAGGTAAGATCTTCTGTAAGTTTCCAGTTGATATCCAGATCCACTCCGTACATTTTCGCATCAATCTGCTGATACACCCATTCCGGGAATACCCCTCTGATTGTTCCCTTAATTCCTACCGGAATTTCGTTAATGAAATTTTTAGTGATGAAAAAATATGGATTTACTGAAACATTTAACCCTTTCAGAACATTAAACTTCGAGTCAACATTCAAATTAAACTGATGTCCCTGTTCATTTTTCAACCCCATGTATCCGGTTTCAATGATACCTGCAGAATGGTGCAGCCCGTCTGAAAATAATTCTGCAACATTAGGAGACCTTCCTACTTTTGCATAATTAAATTTCAAATCAAAATTAGCATTGGGACGGTATTCCAGACCAGCATTGAAAGAAACGTTATTATAATTAAGCTGAGGGCGCGTTAAAACTCTGTTCTGATCTGTTTTCACATAAAATTGTGGATAAGCATCTGCATATAATTTTTCCCAGTCACTTTTATCATACCATTTGGTTACATCATAACGGGTGAAATCATATCTCGCTCCTGCTTCAAAATTGAATTCAGGAGAAATTTTATATTTGAAAACAGAATAAGCACCTGCAGAATATTTATCATAATTTGGAATCAGACGTCTTGCTTTGGTTGCCGGATCTGAGTAGTTGTTTTGAAAGGCAGCATCAATTCCTGTTTCTAAAGACCATTTTTCCCTCTCTAATAAATCATTAAGATTAAACTGATGCGTCATCAGTTCCAAATCCAGTGAAGGCGTATCACTCAACTCACCTCTTCTGATATCATATTCCTGCCTGTGGTTGTATTGATAGCTATATGTTGCAGATACTTTTCCTATATTTTCAAACCTTTTGAAAGCTGAAACTTTTGCAATATGATGTTCAATCACCTGTCTTGGATTATCAATATCATAACTGAATTTACCTGAATATATTGGAGGGTTGGCATTCATTGCCCTGTCGTAATCTTCAGAAGTTGAAACGTGTGAGTCTCTTAATATCCCAATATTCTGATTTGTCAGGTAATAATCAAAAGAGATTCCTCTTTCATAAGTATTATTCTGAACTGTAAAATTGAAGGAAGAAAAATCCATTCCTGTATTTTTCAAATTATAGTTGGGAGCACTCTGATCACCAAGTTTTTTGATGCTTCCACCAGATTTCACCGCCCATCCGTTCTTCCAGACTTTAGCTACATCAGCATCTAATCCAAGACCTCTTCCGTTGGAAATTCCGGTAAGCCCGACTGAACCTTTGATGGTATCCTTTTTAGGGAAAATTTCCGGTTCCATTACAACAACTCCACCAATGGCATCACTTCCATATTTCAAAGCAGACGCTCCTTTGATGACATCGATATGTTGAAAATTATTAATATCAACATTAGGAGCATGCTCTACTCCCCATTCCTGCTCAGCAAGACGTACTCCATTATTCAGAATACTGATACGGCTTCCATAAAGCCCGTGAATAACAGGTTTTGAAATATTATTTCCGGTCTTCAAAGCAGTTACCCCTGAAATTTTAGATAATAAGTTTCCAAGATTATCTGTAGAATTTTTCTCAATTTCAGATTTATTAAGGGTTTTTACTACCAATGAACCATTGTTCTTATGACTACCATGAATAGTCACAGTTTCAATATCTTTAACGTGGTGTTCCAGCGTGATAACGAGCTGAACATCCTGATCAACTCCTATATTTTCAGTATAATCATTGCAATCAGGATGTTGAGCAATGAGTGTATACTTTCCTGCAGGAATTTTATCAAAAGAAAATTTACCTTTCTTATTGGTTTTGGCTGTAAAGTTCCCGATTTTAATCACTGCATTTTCCAGCAATGTTTTATCATGGAAATCCTGAACGGTTCCCTCTACAGTATAAGTTTTTTGTGCACTTGTAAATACTGATCCGCAAAAGATCAGCAGCAGGCAATATATCAATTTCATTGTAAATAGATTGATTGCGTACCCTTTTCAACAGGGTACATTTTCGTTAAAATTTGTGGGAAGGGTTAGTTTTGATGGTACAATGTATTCCTGGTAAGAAGTTAGGAGCTAGAAAACAGCAACTGAATATTATTTAAATATCAATTACATATTATCAGGTGTTTTTCCCAACAACTTTAAACCTTAAACTTCAAACATTGAATTTGAAGCAGTAAACATTGAACTTTAAAGTACAAAACTTTAAACCCTATAGAATCTATGAATTATGCAAGTGCGGGCGGTCCCCGAAGCTGGAAGGTGAATTTGGTCTGTGACCAGATTTTCTCCTGGATGGCGATGATTTGTTTTACTTCATGGCTGTAATGCTCACAAGTAAAACTGAATTCTTCAGGAGCTAATGTATGTCCGGTAACCAAAAAGTGGCAGGCCAGACAGTCGCCAGCTTTCTCTTTAGTAACAGCTTTCGTCATCGTATTCTCAACTTTTTTAAAATGAAAAGCCTTAAAATAATCTACCGAATCGTGATGGTGAAAGCTTTGAGAAAGCAGCGCGAGGAAATATACTCCAAACAACAGCTTGGAGATAAAACTCTTTAGGTTTCTGCTTTCTTTAAAAATCATGGTTCAAAATTATGAAAATAATTTAATTGTTTCCTTAAACTTTTATTAAATTACTTAATGATTGTTGACAATAGGTAGAAATGAGTACCATTTTGTTACAAAAAAAATGCTCCATCTTATTGAGTTGATGAAGCATTTATATTTTAAGTTTAATCCAGTTGTGTTCCAAGATATTCCCACTCCTGTAAAGCTGTATCCAGCTCTTCCTTAGCTTTATTGTATTGTTCTAAGGTTTCTTCTGAAGGATTTTCTTTGGCAAAAGAAGCTTCCATTTGCTCTACTTTTGTTTCAAGCTCGGAAATTTTCTCTTCTACTTTTTTGATTTTATTCTGAATATTTTTCTGTTCTTTACTTACAATATTTGAAGATTGACTGCTGGTTACTACAGGTTTTTCTTCTACTTTCTTAGGTTCTACCTTTACTTCGCTGTGAAGTTTAGCTTTTTCTGCAGAAATCTCTCTGATGGTTTCCTTTTGCCTGTACTCAAGGTATTCATTGATATCACCAAGGAATTCTTTCATTTTCCCGTCACGGAATTCGTAGATCTTATCACAAAGTCCCTGAAGGAATTCCCTGTCGTGCGAGATGACAATTAAAGTTCCTTCAAAATTCTGCAGTGCCAGCTTGATAATTTCCTTAGACTGGATATCAAGGTGGTTGGTAGGTTCGTCCATAATCAGCGTGTTGAAAGGACGAAGCAGCAGTTTACAAAGTGCCAGACGGTTTCTTTCTCCTCCGGAAAGTACTTTTGTCTTTTTAGTAACCGCATCTCCCTGGAAAAGGAAAGATCCTAATAAGTCTCTTACTCTTGGTCTTGTTTCTTCTGTAGCTGCATCTTCAGCTTCTTCCAGAACGGTTTTATTTGGTGTTAAAACCTCTTCCTGATTCTGAGCAAAATATCCGATGTTAACATTATGTCCAAGATTCCAGACTCCAGAATAATCTTTAATATCTCCGGCTAAAATTTTAGCCAATGTTGTTTTTCCTTGTCCGTTCTGTCCCAGAAGGGCAATTCTGTCTCCTCTCTGAACGATAAAGTCAACATCATCAAAAATCTGCTTCTGTCCATAAGCTTTTCCAAGATTGATGGCTTCAAAGATCACTTTCCCCGGAACCATAGACTGTACGAAACGGATATTGAATTTCGAAACGTCCTCGTTATCCACTTCGATACGTTCGATTTTATCTAATTTTTTAATAAGGGACTGCGCGAAAGATGCTTTGGTAGCACTTGCACGGAACTTATTAATATTATCCTCCATTTGTTTGATCTCCGCATCCTGATTCTTTTTAGCCTGAATCAGTTTCTCACGGCGATCTTCTCTCATGACAAGATATTTCGAGTAATTCGCTTTATAATCATCAACTTTTTTATTGTTGATATCAAAAGTACGGTTACACACCGCTGTCATAAACTGTTTATCGTGACTTACCAGAACAATAGCTCCCGGATAGTCTTTCAGGAAGTTCTCCAGCCAGATGATAGATTCCATATCCAGGTGGTTGGTAGGCTCATCGAGAAGCATAATGTCGTTCTTCTGAAGAAGTAATTTTGCCAATTCGATTCTCATTCTCCATCCTCCGGAAAACTCATCGGTGATCTTTTGGAAATCATCTGCTTTAAACCCTAGACCAAATAATACTTTTTCCATGTCGCCTTCAAGATTGTAGGCATCATGGTTCATCAAAAGGTCATTCAGTTCGGTCATTTTATTAATCAGATCTGTATAGGAATCACTTTCGTAGTCTGTTCTGACCGTCATTTGGTGATTCACTTCTTCAAGCTCATTTTTCCAGGCATTGATCTGTTCGAAAGCCTGCATGGTTTCTGCCCACACCGTTCTTCCTTTTACAAAATCAAGATCCTGTTTAAGGAAACCAATGGTAACACTTCCTTCAGTCACTACTTCTCCTTCGTAGAAATTAATTTCTCCGGAAAGCATTTTTAATAAAGTGGATTTTCCTGCTCCATTTTTACCAACGAGACCTACTTTATCATCCTTTTTAATGGTGAAATTGACATTTTGAAATAAATAATTTCCTGAATGGTGTAATCCTAAACTTTGAACCGAAAGCATCTTAATTAATAATTAGTAATGAATAATGAATTTTCGGGTGCAAAAATACGGAAAAAGAAATGAATAGCCGAGAAATAAAAAAAGTGGTCAGGATTCAACAGTTTTTCCTTGTATGTAATACATTAAACCGAGAAAAAGGAGACACCATGAGATGTCCCCTAACCTAAATTTAAAACTGAGAAGTTTTTTCACTGATTCATTCATTTAATATCGTAGCTGCCGGTGCTTTTATAATAGAACGAACCCATAAATCATTATTGGGAACGTTGGTTCCATAAAGAAAATCTGCAACAAAGCTGTCTTCCGGAAGATGAAGTTCTACGGAAAGCCTTTTTGTCCGGCTTGTTTCATCAACGGAGGTACGGCTTGATACATTTAATCCATTATTAATCAACTCAATATTAATTTCACGCTGAGTTCTGTACTGAAAACTTTCATGGTACAATCCGAAATTTGAAGAAATATGAGTATAATCTGCAAATCTTTGGAAATCGTATATAGGTTTTTTGTTTACAGAAAGATCCTTTATATATTCTTTCATTTTGATATAAAACCGATGAAGAAAAGCATGTTGATTATAGTCTGTTCCAAAATACGCCTCATTCTCGGTACTAAATACTGATAATATGGTATTGGTTTCATCCATCATCAGTTTTCCATATACTTTTGACAGATCATTGTATACTTTATCCCTGCAGACATAAGCCTGTGAAAGGCCATCTACCGTTTCCACTTTATATTCTGAGAGTAAAGCATCCCATATTGTATTTCCATCCGCATTGGTTTTTGCATTTCTGATATCTGAAACATAGTTGTGCAGATCATCAACAGTATTGAAATCTGTAGAAATATAAACAGATTGTGGACCTTCCAGATATCCGCCTCCAATATCAGCATGATCTCCAGGGACAAATACTTCTTTCCAGACTGAAGACTGATTTTCTGATTTCTGATCCTTCATTGTTTTCGAATTCTCGAAAATACCTGTCAGTGGAAAGAAAAACCTGCCTTCATTAACCGCACAGAAATGCAAAGCATTCTCTACCTGTGCAGAGATTTTCATATTATAAGTATTAAAAGGCTTAGACTCTACCGTATCAAAAAGTCCTAAAAATTTTATCCTGCAATTTCCTACTGCATAAAAAGTCAGAAGCTGATTACAGAAAGTTCTTGCCAGCATACCTCCTCTCCCGAATCCGTAGATATAAAAATGGTATTCCTTGGTCTCATCATGGGTTATTTTATGTACAAAATCTCCGGCTTTCTGAAGTTTATCATCAGAGGAATATCCGCTTCCATAAGGTGGATTTGCACAGGTTGCCATGGCAAAATTATTATCTTCACTGCCTGTTACAGTACCAATTCCTTCAATATATATTTTTTCATCTCCAACGAATAAACTGTATAATTTATAGATATTGCTGAAGGTACCATAATAACTTTCATTATTATTCAGCGGTTTATCCGGTGAAAGAATATTTACCCCATTATTTCCTGTTCCGTCAAAGAAAATCCCGACGGAAATCACTCTGCTGCCATTCATGTTTTTACTTTAATTTTTTATTACAGATCCTGTTTGTGTTTTTTTCAACTGACATCCCTAAAAGAGACATTCCAAAATAACAGAAGAAAAATAAGGTTCACTAGAGTGGAAAGTACCAAATAAAAAAATCCGTATTTCTACGGAATCCATTTACATTTTTTCAAGGGAGTAAATATTATTGACAATGGCATAGATCACTATCCCCACAGTATTCTTTGCTCCTATTTTCTCCAGGATACGTTGTCTGTGACTTTCTACAGTTCTCGGGCTGATAAAGAGTTTTTCTCCGATCTCATTGTTGGTCATTTCCTGACAGATCAGTTTTACCACATCTTTTTCCCTTTCTGATAGCTCATCTTCTGTTTCAAAAAGAGAATTCTTCTTGGCAGAGCTGTTCATATAAGTAAACAGCATCTGATGATCTTCGGCCGTAAAAAAGACACCGTTTTTATCTACCATGGTGATGGCATCAATAAAGGTTTTTTTATTCGAGTTTTTGGGAAGAAATGCTGATACTCCCAGCTTCACCATATATCCGAGAATAGAGGTTTTATAATGGGATGACAGGATAATAATTTTAAGATCAGGATATTTTTCTTTCAGGATTTCTACCAGTTCAAAACCGTTCATAGGTTTCATCTGAACATCTACGAGAGCAATATCAGGAAATTCATCTTTTGAAAGTTTTCCGAGGTCTTCTATAAAATCGGGGCCATTATCTGCGGTAAGGCAAACCGATATATTTTTTTCATTGGACAGCAACATTTTTACCCCTTCGAGGATCAGCTGTTCATCATCAATCAGTGCTAGTTTGATTTGGGAACTCATGATATTTTGGAATTTTTATGATTAAACGACTTCCTTTTTTTGAAAATGTTTTTTTCCATTTGTGTGTGGCATTCATTGATTTGATACGGGATTCAATATTTTTGATTCCCATTCCTTTTTTCACTTCTTCATATTCAAATCCCTGTCCGTTATCAGAAATCACAACGGTCATATTTTCAGGATAATCTTTAATGTAAATCCAAATATCCGCTGCATCCGAATGCTTGATCACATTGGTGGTAAACTCCTGAATAATCCTGTACAGCTGTACTTCCACGAAAAGATCTTTCTTTTCATATCCCGACATTACCTGCAGGGAAATATTGATTTTATGGGAAAGGTTGGCTATTAATTCTTCAACATATAAAACCAGCCCCACAGATTCCAGATTTACAGGGTATAATGAATGGGAAATACTTCTGGCAGCATCAATCAGGGAAGACATCTGGCCGTAGATATTTTTTTTGATCAGTTCGTCACCCTGAGTATCGAGGTTATTCAACCATAAAGAAAGAATATTGAGGCGGTTTCCGATATCATCATGAATCATCACTGCAATTCTTTTTCTTTCTTCTTCCTGGGCCTTGATGTTTTCCAGCACTAATTTTTTCTGATGAAGAACTTCTGCTTCATGCTGGACATTTTTTTCCTTAATAATTCTGGTAATAAAAGCTCTGTAAGCTAGCAGAATAAAGGATACGATAACTGTTATGGTAACAATTATCAGGATCAGCAGATTGATATTTAGTGTTACTTCTTTAATCTGAAAAAAGTATATAAAAATGAACAGTACAAAATACTCGAAAGAATATTATTGGCACTGAGAATCGTATAATAATCGTTTTCGGACAGATTGGCGATCTGGTGCTGGATGATAAAAATAAATACTGAGACCGAGTAATAGAAAAAAATACTGGCATCTACCAAAAGAAAGCGGTTCTGAGCAGAGGTATTCTTAATCTCCCGGATCAGGGTAAATCCGGAAAGGCATATGATGATGATATTGGAAACCACTTTCGCTATATCAGCATTGGCAGGATAATCAAATCCGTATTTCGAGATCATAAAACCTGCTGCCAATACACCTACAATCCACAAAGCATATCTTGGCCAGTCCAGCTTTCTGATGAACAAACCTGTAAGCAGGAAAAACTCTCCTGCAATGTATAATGGATAAAGGAATGAGGTGTCATTCAGTCTGAAAATATAAGGCAGCGCCAGGTTCAGCAATTCAATAAAAAAAAGAAAAGCAATACAATGAAAATATTGCTTTTCTTTATGATTTAATATGCGGTATTTCGCTGCTCCCAACAGTATAACAGACAGGAGCAGTGCATAATTCAGGAATAAAATTGCCTTATAAAGTTCAGCCATTCCTCAGTATATCGTTTTTAAAATTCACTTCCTACATCTACATCCGGAATACGGCAGATAGGAGGACATGGTTTTGCCCAGTCGTAAGTGTTGGAAATTGATTCTGCTCCCAGTTCTGCATTCCTAAGGTTTTCACGGAAAGAGATAAAGATAAGCGTTACCAACATTTTCCCGTAAATATCATTGTATCTGATTCCAAAAGAACAGGTAATGCCTGCCAATCCTTCATCTGAAAGGCAAAGGTCTGCTGTAGGAACATAGAATTTTCTGAAAATTCCACTTCCCTGATTTTCTCTGGTCTCTTTATAAAACCAATCCATACCCTGATTTCTCCAACGTTCAATAGCATCTACAGCTTTGTCCTGTTCAAGAATGGGTGTATTGGAAACAGGTAATCCCATATTGGCATTTTTTTCCATGCTTTCAAGATCTTTGGAAAGAACAGCGTTTCTGATAAGTGTATACTCCTGAATTTCCTGCAATCTCAGATCTTTTTCAAGTTCGGTAAGGAAACTGTATGGATATTCCTTTACATCTATTTTTACCCCATCATTGTTCATAGGATAAAAGATAAGAATCAATCGGTCTCTGTAAATTCCCACTGCAGCACAGAAGTCTTTATAATCCTTAAACCCCTTCATCCATTCAAGGTGTTCTCTGGAAATATTAAAAACATAGTTGGTAGGGATAAGCTTTTGAATTTTGGAAAAGTCAGAAAGACATGCTTTCCACTGGTTTGATGCTGCTCTACATTCTTCTACAGGCAGCATATAGTCTACAATGTTTAATGTTGACATAAGCATAGTTTTTAGTCGTATAAAAATATACAAACTAAACATGCTATGCAAGAGGATTTTAATTAATAATTTTTCACAGTAATATGATAACAGCTCTGCTGCTTCTCTTTGATGTAATATATTCTACCGGCTCGCTCATAATACTTTAAAACTTTCTCCAGAGCCACTTCCATTTTCGGATTGTATTTCAGAACATTGTTGAATCTTATATAGGAAATATCAAAAGAATTACCATAATTGTGAGAGCTAATCCCCAGAGAAGCATTAGAATTCACTCTTCTCAACCTGCATTGGTCTTCAAGGGTTCTGGTAATGGATGAAACCGTAAATGTACCTCCTTTTGTATCCTTACTGAACTTTGACCCTATTTTTTCCAGAGTGGTTTTTGCCTTGGATACCATATAAGCTCTGCTGTAATCAAGTCTCTGGACCTGATATCCTTTACCTGATTTTTTTATTTTGTGGAATTTTCCGTTGCTGATATATTTCTGTATGGTTTTGGAATCTTTCAATAACTGTACTCCAAAACCTTTGGAAGCATCAAGATGAGATTTATAAAGCGGTGTAGGTTCAACCTTCAATACAGTGGCAAGATCATAGCAGGGAAAAGCTTTTTTGGCTGCCTGCGAATAATGTAAACTATAAATAAAAGGTACAAAGACCACACAAAAAAACTTTCTCATTCACCTTCCTTTTAAATTACAAATGAAAGATAAAACATTTATGTTAGATCTTTCAAGACTGACGATAATACTCTCTCAATAAATCCCAAACAAACATTACACCAAATTACAGATTTTGCAATTTTTGTTCCCTCTTTTTTGATATATTTTTTCAGTTTTAACTTTTTACTTTAAGATTTAAATTTTACATTTGAGATACATAAACATTAAACAACATGATAAAAAAACTTTTCGCTGAATTTTTCGGCACATTTTGGCTTGTTTTCGGAGGGTGTGGAAGCGCTGTTTTCGCAGCGGGTGTTCCAGACATCGGCATCGGACTTTTAGGCGTTGCTTTAGCCTTCGGTCTTACTGTTCTTACGATGGCTTACGCTGTAGGCCATATCTCAGGAGGGCACTTTAACCCGGCAGTTTCTTTCGGACTTTTAGCGGGAGGAAGATTTCCTGCAAAAGACCTTATTCCTTACATTGTAGCTCAATGTTTGGGGGCGATTCTAGCAGCGGGATGCCTGTATACAATCCTTAACGGTGCGGGAGCGGTAGAATTCTCAAAACCCGGAGATTTTGCCACGAACTTTTACGGTGAAGCCGTTTACAATGGAAAAGCGTTCAGTATGGGAGCCGCATTTCTTGCAGAGTTTCTCTTAACTGCATTTTTCCTTATTGTCATCATGGGAGCTACAGATAAGTGGGCTAACGGTAAGTTTGCCGGTCTAGCCATCGGTCTTGCGCTTACTTTGATCCACCTGATCTCTATTCCGATTACCAATACGTCTGTAAACCCTGCGAGGTCCCTTTCTCAGGCAGTCTTCATGGGAGGAATTGCGATGTCACAGCTTTGGTTGTTCTGGGTAGCCCCTATTTTGGGAGGAGTTGTAGGCGGATTGATCTACAAGTTCTTACTTCAGAGAGATACTGCTGAAATTGCAGATTAATTTTAAACAATATTTAATGATAAAATCCTGTCAGGCGGCAGGATTTTTTTATTTTCTGATTTCGAATAAACTGTTTTAGAATTCTTTGAAGACGCAAAGTTTTTATGAAGATGAATTTTTATTGAAGGGAGCAAAGTGGTCGCGGCTACGTTGCTGATGAAAGTAATTGTAATGTTTGCTTAGTCAGAATCAATGAAATTGATTCCTTCTTTGCATCCTTAAGACATATCAATAAGAAATTAAACTTTGCGTTAAAAAAGAATTTTTTGATCTTATTTCAGTTTTTTGATTTCAAAAGGATTTTTAAAGATGAGCTCTTCATGTTTTCCTTTGATTTCCATTTTACGCTGAAGAAGATTAAGCGCCATTTTTCTGATAAAAAGATCCTTGTCATTTAATTTCCAGTAAGAATCTTCATGAAGTTTTTTAGGTTGGCGGATCAGATAAAATTCAGTTTTCCAGGTATCTGCATTATGATAGAATTCTATAATTCCACAATGTTCAGGGATAAGAGCTGCGTCTACCATTCCCATCGGAAGTAAAAAACTAAAAGAATTGCAGACATAATCTCCACAGGAAATTTTATCATGTTTCAGAAATTTTTCCCCGGTATCTTTGTTCAGATAAGATTTTTTGAAATCATTTTTAAAATCACTTTTTGAAAACTTGATCTCGATTTCATGACTTCCACCTTCCGAATCTATGATTAAGATGTCCGCTTCCCAGTCGGCCTGAAAATAATTCGTCAGCACGATTTCTTTTTCAAAATCGCAGTGTGAATGGATATAGGCATGTATAAGTTCTTCTATTTTGATCATGGGTAATATTGTAAACGCAAAGTTCACAAAGTTTTTATTTACTTCCTGTTTACTGTTCGCAAAGGCGTTTCACTAAGCTAAAGTCGCAAACTATTTTATTTATTGTGATTATACAAAAATTGACAAGCGAATTGACCATTCACAATTGTCCTCTTATGTCCAAAATCATCAACTCACCAACAGGCTGCATCCTCTGATATCGGAATGATCTATTCTTCCCAGTACCTGAAATTTATCACCGATTATTTTTCCTAAATCCTGTGTGGCAATAAATGAGCACGAGTGGGTATTGGCAAGGTCAATAATATTAATAGCTCCTGTGCGGCCTTCTTTTTCGTAAGCCAACGGATCTTCTGCATTCCGAACCATGATTCTCATCCAGTTTGGACATTCGTATTCATTATTTCCAAGTGAATAAGCCTGTGAAAGCAGTTCTGTCATGGAATATTCTGAATATATTTTGTTTGTTTTAAGACCTTCCTGCAAGATTTTCAACAATTCATCCTTGGTCATTTCTTCCTTTCGTCCTTTCATTCCTCCGGTTTCAATTACGATTAAGTTTTCAGGGAAATTCAGGGATTCTTCGCTTTGCTCAGAATGACAGTAATCCAGAAAATCAAGAAGAGCAAAGGAAACTCCAAAAAGGATAACTTTTTTATTCTGTAGTGTATTTAATAACTCAAAAAGCTCAGCATGATTATAAAGAAAATATCCGTTTTCCGGTTTGGCAGACTTCTTCATAAGATAATCTACCATGTAGATCAATGATGAGTTTTGTCTCTCAAGATAGCTTGGAAGCAGGCCCAGAAATATAAAGTCTTCCGGTTTTCCGATAAATTGTTCAAAACTTTTATAAATACTTTCTTCATAAAGTTCCGGATCTGCGATGAAATGTTTGGAAAGATTCATCTGGGTTGTCCCTGAACTTTGAAAGAAAAGATCGGCAGCCACACTTTTATCCAGAATCTGATGATTTTTAAACATTTCAATAGGAAGAAACGGAATTTTCACCAGGCTATCGACCTCATCGGGATTCACCTTCAGAAAATCAACGAACTTCCGGTATATTTCAACATTTTCATATTGATAACGAAATGTTTTCAATGATGCATTCAGAAAATCCTGTTCGGTCTGTATCTTGAATATATTTTTCAATTCCATAATTTTTGAATTTCTTAATCCCTTATTACAAGGCAATTACAGAGATAAAATATTGTTATTTAATAATTTTTTAATGTATAAAATCTATTTTGGTAGACTTATTGCAATGTGTTACCTGGAATATGGATTAAAAACAAGAGTGGGTTTTTCCACCCGTTCGAAAGTTACCTCTTTTTAGGGGTAATTTTTTTTGCTTTATTTCTCAAAAGTTCTGAGTTCAAAATCCTTTTCAAAAACCCCGTAAGTGAAATAGGAAATCCAGTCTCCAAGGTTGATATATTTTGCATTTTGTTCCAGATCCAGTACCATTGGCAGGTGCCTGTGACCATAGATGAAATAATCGATTTTCTGAGTTTTCAGCTTTTCTTTGGAATAAATAATCAGAAACTCTTTATCTTCTCCCAGAAAAGCTTTGTCTTCTTCTCCGGAGATCATTTTATTTTTTTGGGAAAGGTATAATGCAATTTTCATCGCGATATCAGGATGAAGCCATTTGAAAAACCATTGTGCTACCGGATTGGTGAATAGTTTTTTCATTCTTTTGTATCCTTTGTCTCCAGGTCCCAGGCCATCTCCATGAGCCAACAGAAACTGCTTCCCTCCCATTTCAAAATATTGTTTCTGATAGAATACGGTACATCCGATTTCTTCTTCCAGATAATCTTTCATCCAGAGATCATGATTTCCGACAAAGAAATAAATGTGAATTCCTCTGTCTTTCAATTCTGCAATTTTCCCAAGTACACGAACGTATCCTTTAGGAATAACATGCTTCCATTCATGCCAGAAGTCAAAAAGATCTCCCATTAAAAACAAAACCTGAGCATCTTCCTTGATCTCATCCATCCACCGTATAAATCTCTCTTCACGCACCTTGCTTTCCTTGGGTGTAGGAGCCCCAAAATGCTGATCTGAAGCGAAGTATACTTTTTTTCCAGGTTCTAAATTAATTGTTGTTTTTAACACCTTCTGAGTTTTGTGAAAAATTATTGATTATCTTCTGCAAACCATTCTCCATAAGAGTTTTCTGTCTCATGAAGTTTAAGATAAGCTAAAGAAATTCCTTCGGGAAGTCTTGATTTTACTTTAGCTGCAATAGCATACAACATGTTTTCGCAAGTCGGCTGGAAACTGCAATAGATTACCTTATGTCCTTTCTGCTCAAGGTCATCTCCCAATTCTTTATGTGGAGACAGCGCATTGACAAGAACCGCATGGTCCCATACGTCCACGATCTCAGATTTTACGATACTTTTGATATCTCCGAAATCTACCACCATTCCATTTTTAGGATTTTCAATATCATTAATCGGTTTTCCCTTCACTGTTACAAACAGCTTATAGGAATGTCCATGCATATTTTTACACTTCCCATCGTAGTTGTAAAGCACGTGAGCCGTTTCGAATGTAAAAATTTTTGTAATACGTATCATAGTACAAAGATAGGATAAAACAGCTTAATACAGAAAAGACTGTTTCTATTACAGCGATTTTAAAATATTCTTTTTAGAAAAAAACCTGAAAATAATATTGTTGAAATAGAAAGTTTCGTGGAGATGTTTGTTTGATGTTTCCTTAGTAAAAATAGCTGTGGCTCTTATTGAATTACATTAAGGAAAAAATTATCTGTCATTTTCTGGTTTTAATTGGTCCGTTTCAAAGCCCAATTCATTCAAATAATTAATTCCGTTTTGTATTGCTATTAAGTTAGTTCCTGACCATCCATCTTTTAATCCAAGAATAATAAGTTCTTTAATATATTTAGGTTCATTAAGATTAACTTCCTCTTCAGTATTCTTTATTTTATTAAATAACTTTACCCCCGACTTTAAAGGCTGCCCAATAATATAATTATCAACTGTTGAAAATTTGATGACTAAAGGAGTTTGTTTTTGTCCGTTTAAAAACACTTTTACAGTCAGAGTATTAGTTTTAGTTTCGGAATGATATTGATCAGAAACTGAATACAAGTATTCTATAGCATTAACAGTTATTTTTCTTAACTTACTTTTCATTACCTTGTTTTTCTATCAAGTTATTTTATCATTTTTTCAAATCTGTTAATGACTTTGTACTCTTTGTCTTTGATAACAATTTCATAATGTCCTTTATTCAGGATTAAAAAACGGCTGTCTTTAGAAGTTTTGAGTTCAATGATATCAGCAGGAATTCCCTGTTTTTCAAACTCTCCTTTTCTGTATGCTAAAACCAAGGCCGGATATATTGAAACTTTAGAAGCTGAAATCTTATAGAGCTTTCTGTTTTTGTTCAACATCCAATTTGGTCTGCCTTTAATGTATTTTGTAACGGGATAAATAATTTTAATATCGGTATATAACTCCTTGTCTTCACCATTGTATATTACCTGATTGTCATCTTTTAAAACAACGGGCACAGTATTTTTCACAAGTCTTAAAAGCGGTTCATTATACTTCAGGTTACTTTTTTCTGAAAATTGAGTCTGATCAATGGTAAACGGATTCACACCTGTTAAGTCTGAAAGTCTTCCCGCCATTGTTTTCTCCCAGGATTTATGAACACCTTCATAAGCGTGCTGGTAACCGCAGTAGATGAGATATTTGCCTCCTTTATTTTTCTGCATAAAATCGAAGATATTTTTTGCTTCTCCAATTTCTCTTTCTTTGTTATTTCCTTCTGCTTCGTAGGGGAAAAGTGTAAATCCAATTTTCAAAGCATGGTAGATAAAATTTCCGAATTCCGGTTCTTTGGAGTAATATCCGCTACTGAGAGTAGCAAATTTTGTGGTATTTAAAGAATCACTTGCTAAAGTTTCGAGTCCCAAATATCTGTAGCCTTTGTCATATAATCCCTGAAGTAAGGAAGATGCAAATGCTCTGTGGCTGGCATTATGATGAGCTTCATTAATGATGACAATCTGTTCACTGGCAGCTCTTTCCAAGATATAATCTTTTGCATTGACAGGGATTAATTTTGTATATCTCAGGCTATCTGCAGTACTCAACTTTTTTACACGTCCAAAAGTCTCATCCCAACTTTCCAATGCCGGTTTATATTGTCCGCTTATTGAGTAGTATGTTGCTGCCATCTGGCTTCTCCAGGATTGATCTTGGGTGGAATCTGCCATCTTTTTTTTGATATCATCTGTAAACCAGTAAGGGTTTTCCTGGCCATAGCCTATTATGCTTAACAAGAGTAAAGCCAGTGAATAATAGAATTTCATGTATATTTAGTTTTTGATTGATAATTGTCATCCGATAAGCTACAAATTCAGAGCCAGCAATACAAGAGGCCTGGCTAAAATCATTTCTTTATAAGTTATTTGCAAATTTTGATTTATTTACAGTTACTTTATTCTTAAAAGCTTTATAAATATAGTATTGGTTGATATTATTCTGAGTAATCAAAATAGGTTCAGCATTATCCTCAATTACAATTTTAGAATATCCCAGATCTGATGAAAAGGCATTTGAGTTCCATGAATAATACAATTCAACGGCTTTAATTTTATCAAAATCTATTTTTCTCTCTTTTTGGCTCTGTTTATCCAATACGATAATTTGCTTTTCTAAAGGATCAATTTTAGCTTCTTCCCTTAAATTTCGCAAATAATATTTTTTTCTGATTAATGCTGTTCCCAAAAAGAGATAAGTAAGAAAAGAAAACAGTAAAACCGGAACAGCAAATGAAAATATCTTTGATAATGAAAGTTCATTCCAGTTCAGAATCATTTTACGTACAATGGCACCAGAAATAAAAACGGTAAAACACAGATAAAAATACCCTAATATCAAATTGCCTACAATTTTATTCTTTCTATATTCAAATTCCATTTTAACAAATTAAAATTGTTTTGCTCTACACCTTATTCTAATTAAAAAAACTTCTCCAGCCAGTCGTTTTCCAGGCGTTTTATTTTTTTGGTTTCAGGATCAAACAGAATCCAAAGCGTACTTGAGTCTACCACAAGTTCGTCATTGCAATAGAATTCAACTTTTCTTGGCTGCTTGGCTCCTTCGGGAGTCAGAGGATAGGTTCTTACCGTAATGATATCACCCAGATAAACCTGTTTTTTATATCGGATATGATGATCCAGAAGCATCCAGGCATCGTTTACATATTCTGTTTGTTGTTTCAGAAGATCCCAATGCTCTGCAGCTGCTTCTTCCACCCAATGCACATATTGTACATTGTTTACGTGGTTGTTCTGATCAATATGATCTTCTGTTACTTTGATCTGTTTTTCGTACATTAAATTCATTCTGCTGAAAGTTTACTCAAATGTATCATTTTAAAACAAAACTTTCTTCACTCAACCCCACACTTTTATGCATAAAAAAAACGGAATCATAAGTTCTGATTCCGTTACAATATTCAGTATATTGAATTTCTTATTTAGATTTTCCGGCAGATTTTGCAGGCGTTGCTGTAGCTCCTAATTTAGTTTTTACAAGTGCTGTGATATCTTCACTTCCATCGTTGTACACAAGATTATTAGCTTCCTGGGATGCAATATCAAAAACATAATTGATACTTCTTTCTTTAGCAGCCGCAGAAATAGCAGCTTTTACTTTTTGCTGAAGCGGAGTAAACAATTCATTTTGTTTTGCAGAAATATCTTTAGCAGCCTGTGTTCTCGATTCTTCAATTTTTTTACCCAGAGTCTGTAATTCTGTTTGTGCTGCAATAAGTTCTTTAGTTACTGCTTCTTTGTTAGCTTCACTAAGAGTTTTTTCTTTATCCTGTGCTGCTTTCAGTTTGGTCTGATAATCACCGATTAACTTTTCAATTTCAGTCTGTTTGGTTTTTGTCAGGTTATCCACAGTTGCACTTATTGTTTTTACTTCAGGTAAACTTGCAAAAATATCATCAGTATTCACACTTCCAATCTTCTGTTGGGCTTTTGCAGCATTTGCAGTAAGGGTTAATCCTAATGTAATAAAAAGTACTTTAATTAAATTCATTTGTAATAATATTTTTTCAGCCCCAAATATAATTCAAATTTCAATTACTTATCATGTTGTATTTATTTCTTTAGTATTTTGAAATATTTACAGCACAAAAAGAGGCCAAAACAGCTTTAAACAAAAGAAAAACCTCCCCACAGACGAGAAGGTTTCACATCAAAAAAATATGGAAAATAACTAATGGAATTGTGCCGTTTCTGTAGAATCTTTCATTGCCACTGTAGCTGAAGAGCCGTTGGTAACAATATTCTGTACCTCATCAAAATAACCAGTTCCTACAAAAGACTGATGTTTTACCGCTCTGAATCCTTTCTGCTGCAGTGCAAACTCACGCTCCTGAAGTTCAGAATATCCGGCCATTCCTCTTTCTTTATAAGCTAATGCCAGTTCAAACATAGCCGTATTTAATGCATGGAATCCTGCAAGGGTAATAAACTGGAATTTGTATCCCATTTTAGCCAGCTCCTCGCGGAAAGTCGACATTTCTTCCACACTCAGCTTTGCTGCCCAATTGAACGAAGGCGAACAATTATAAGCCAGCATTTTTCCCGGGAATTTCGCATGAATTCCTTCTGCAAATCTTCTGGCCTGCTCCAGATCAGGATTCGAGGTTTCCATCCAGATCAGATCTGCATAGGGGGCATAAGACAGACCTCTGTCGATGCCTTGTTCTACTCCATTTCTTACCACGTAAAATCCTTCGGAAGTTCTTTCTCCTGTCACGAATTTCTTGTCTCTGTCATCAATATCAGAAGTCAGCAAATCTGCTGCATCCGCATCTGTTCTTGCAATAATAAGGCTTGGAACACCTAATACATCGGCAGCCAGACGTGCTGCAATCAGTTTATTTACTGCTTCCTGAGTAGGCACCAATACTTTTCCCCCTAGGTGTCCACATTTTTTGGCAGAAGAAAGCTGATCTTCAAAATGGACACCAGCTGCTCCTGCTTCAATCATCTGTTTCATCAGTTCAAAAGCATTCAGGTTACCTCCAAAGCCCGCTTCAGCGTCTGCAATGATAGGCACAAGATATTCTTTATTTCCTGTGCCGCTTACAGACTGCACCTGATCCGCTCTCAATAAGGCATTATTAATTTTCTTTACCACAGCAGGCACTGAATTGGCCGGATACAATGACTGATCAGGATACATCTCCCCAGATAGATTGGCATCTGCAGCCACCTGCCATCCTGAAAGATATATGGCTTCCAGCCCGGCATCCACTTCCTGTACCGCCTGATTACCCGTTAATGCACCAAGTCCTGCCACATAATCCTGAGTATTCAGTTTATCCCAGAATTTTTTTGACATTTCTGTCGCAATAGTGTAGTCAATGGTATAAGAACCTCGAAGTTTTAAAACTTCTTCTGCTGTATAAGGTCTTTTTACACCGTTCCAACGTGGATTCGTCAGCCAATCTTGTTCAATAGCCTGGATCTGTTCTTGTCTTGTTTTCATAATATTTGGATTTTGTTTGATTAGATTTTGGGGTTCGGGTTACGAGGTTCGGAGGTTCGGAGGTACGAGATATGATTCTCAAACTTTCGGACACTTCTACTCTCTCACTCTCCAACTAGATAAAAGGGTATGCTTTAAGGGTTAGAAATTCTTCAAAATTTTCACAGAAAATCAATTCATTGAAAAGTTCTTTGGCAAGATTGAATTTTCCATTCTGGAAACGGGTTTCTCCTACATACTTTTCAATATTGTCCATTTCTTCTTTTTCCCACTGCAACACCATACTTCGGGTTAATGTTCTATCATCACTCAATACAGCTTCGTTCTTCAGCCATTGCCAGATTTGTGTTCTTGAAATTTCTGCAGTAGCTGCATCTTCCATCAGATTATAAATGGCGGCTGCGCCAGTTCCCATCAGCCAGCTTTCCAGGTAAAGAATTCCTACATTGATATTTTTTCGGACTCCTTTTTCGGTAATATCTCCTTTGGGGATTTCCAGCAGCTGGCTTTCTGTTATATGGTATTCAAATTTTTTATCGACCTGATTTTTAGAAGTCATATACTGGTCAAAAATTTCTTTTGCTACAGGTACCAATGCCGGATGTGCTACCCAGGTTCCATCATGACCGTTTTTCACTTCCCTTTCTTTGTCATTTCTTACTTTTTCAAAAGCCTTTCTATTGGCTTCGTCATCGTCTTTTACAGGAATCTGAGCTGCCATTCCACCGATCGCATGTACATTTCTTTTATGACAGATTTCGATCACTCTTTTTGAATAAGCACTCATAAAAGGAGAGGTCATGGTCACCTGATCTCTGTCCGGAACAATAAATTCGGGAAGGTTTCTGAATTTTTTAATGTAGGAGAAAATATAATCCCATCTTCCGCAATTCAATCCTGCGCTGTGTTCTTTTAATTCAAATAAAATTTCATCAATCTGAAATGAAGCAGTAATGGTTTCTATTAAAACAGTGGCTTTAATAGTTCCCTCCGGAATTCCAAGATAGTTTTGGGCAAAAACAAAAACCTCATTCCACCAGCGGGCTTCTTTATAGTGTTCTAATTTCGGAAGGTAGAAATAAGGGCCACTCCCGTTTTCCAAAAGCTGTTTTGCATTTCTGAAAAAATAGATTCCAAAATCAGTCAGTGATCCGGAAGCTTTTTCTCCGTTGATTTCAATATGTTTTTCCGGAAGATGAAGCCCTCTTGGACGAACCTGTAAAACAGCCGTTTTTTCATTAAGAGTGTACGCTTTTCCTTTTTCGTTAACAAAATCTATCTTTCGGTTAATAGCATCAGAAAGATTAATCTGTCCCTGGATACAGTTTTCCCAAACCGGCGAACTGCTGTCTTCAAAATCGGCCATAAACGTGGAAGCACCGGAATTCAAGGCATTGATAATCATTTTGCGGTCAACAGGGCCGGTAATTTCTACTCTTCTATCCAACATATCTTCAGGAAGTGGAGCACATACCCAATTTCCTTTTCGGATCTCTGATGTTTCTTTCAAGAACTCAGGAAGATTTCCTCTATCAAAATTTTGCTGTGTCTTTTTTCTTTCTTCTAAAAGTTCAAGTCTTTTATGATTAAAGTTCTGATGAAGCGAAATCAGAAAATCTGTCAAATCGGGAGTAAATATTTCCTCAAACTGCTTCTGCGACTTTATTTCTAACTGAGTCTTGGTTTCCATAACGTATTGATTTTGTGATTTGATATTACAAACATAAATAAAAATTTTCACAAATAGCGAACGTTCGCTAAATTTATTTAAAAATTATTATGCGAATAATCGCATCTAATTATTTATATTTGAGTAATGAATTCAGAAAGCGACTTTATCAAAACAGTTTTCGGGCTGAAACTGAAGCAGCAGAGACAAAAGAAAAACTGGTCTCTGCAGGACCTTGCTGTAAAGACAGGATTATCAAAATCTTACCTCAACGAAATTGAGAACGGAAAAAAATATCCCAAGCACGATAAAATTATTCAACTTTCTGAAGCACTCAGCTGTACTTTCGATGATCTGGTTTCTACCAAGCTGGATAAAAGCCTGGCTCCCTTCAACGAAATTCTTCAGTCTGATTTTTTCAAAGAAGTTCCTTTGGAGTTGTTTGGGATCAATAAGAATAACCTTATCAGCATTATCAGCGATGCTCCAAAAAAAGTAACGGCTTTCATCAATGCTCTGATTGAAATTTCTCAGAATTATAACCTTGGAAAAGAGAGATTTTATTTTGCCGTATTGAGGTCTTTTCAGGAATTGTATGATAATTATTTTCCGGAAATTGAGGAAAAAGTAAGTCTGTTTACCAAGGAAAATCACTTAAAAATCGGGAAAAGCCTGAAGTCTGACATTCTGGAGAAAATTCTTGCAGAAAAATTCAGTTACATCATTCAGTCTGAAGATTTTGAAAAATATGGAACCCTGGATAACCTGCGTTCTCTTTTTATTCCGGAGAAAAAACTTTTACTTCTGAATCAAAAACTGGAAAAGGATCAGAAAACTTTTATCCTTGCGAAAGAAATAGGGTTTAATGTTTTGGAATTAAAAAATCGTCCCAATACGTATTCATGGCTGGATTTTGGAAGTTTTGAGGAAATCCTGAATAATTTTTATGCCTCTTATTTTGCAGGAGCTTTGCTTATTTCAAAAGAACCTGTTATTGAAAAGACTTCGGAATTCTTCCAGCAAAATAAATGGGATCCTAAAAATTTCGAAAGTCTGATTAATAGCTTCACCCATTCACCTGAAACCTTCTATTACCGCCTTACAAACATCCTTTCGGCAGAGATGGGAATCAAGGATCTTTTTTACTTATGCCTGGTAAAAAAGAAAAATTCAGATAAAATTCAGATTTTAAAAGAGCTGCATCTTAACCATCAACAGGCTCCTCACGCCAATGCAATGAACGAGCATTACTGCAGAAGATGGATTGCGGTAAAAAATCTTGGTGATTTAAAAGAAAATGAAACCCTGACAGATGCTCAGATTTCTCACTATAAAGATCAGGGAATAAGCTATCTGGTAATTTCTACCTCACAAAAAAATCCTTTCTCAGATGGAAGCAACAGAAGTTACTGCCTGGGCATTTTACTGAATTCTCAAACCATTAAAAAAATTGGGTTTATCAAATCTCCTTCTTTAAAAACCATTAATGTAGGGGTTACCTGCGAATCCTGCAGTATTGCGGATTGTGAAGTGAGACAGGCACCACCCGTGAGATTGGAAAAGGAACATTTTAATCTGAGTATGAAAAATTCTGTAGAGAAGATTAGAAAGACGTTTGAAGATGTTTAAACAGGAATGGTGAATTGTCAATACGCTTCGCTTGTGAATTTCTATGTGAGGTTCGGGGTGCGGGATCCGGGTTTGTGAATAATCGATTTGCTGCTGATATTTACGGGTAGCTTATTTTTCTAAACGCGGAGTTTGCAAAATTTTTCTATACTATTTATAACTTTTTTTGATCGCTATTGCATTTCACTCAGCAACGAAAAAATCCTTTCTCTGCTCAATGAAATGTCCTTGTAAATGATATAAGATAAACTGACAAACCTTTGCGAACGTCATCATTAATAATAATTCACTATTGACTTTGCGAAGCAAAAATTGACAATTATTTTCATATCTTAGTAAAAACACACTATGATATTAGAGGTCTTGTTTCCGAACCGTTGCATTCACTGCAACAGAATCATCGATCCTGAACTTTTGGTATGCGATCTTTGCTTCAGCCAGATTCATTTTACCCATTACAATTATTTTGAAAATAACCCTATTAAGGAAAAATGCAGTTTATTATTTCCGGTTGAAAACGCGTTTGCTTTAATACAATTTGAAAAGGAAGGTTTAAGCAGAAAGATTATTCACGATCTTAAATACAGGAACCGGGAAAAAACAGGCAAAATTCTGGCAGACTGGACTACAGATCGCCTTGATTTCAGAGATGAGAATCCTGATCTTTTAGTAAGTGTTCCGCTTCATCCAAGGAAACTCCGCGAGCGAGGATATAATCAACTTCATTTATTCACAGAAACATTATCAGAATTTTATGATATCCCGTTTGATCATGAATTAGTCAAAAGAAATCATTATTCCAAAGCTCAGGCATTAAAAGATAAGAAGCATAGATTGGAATCTACTCATATGTTCTCCATTACCCAATCTATTACCGGGAAGCATATTCTACTGATTGACGATGTTTTCACCACAGGAAATACGGTTTCATCAATTGCCTGGAAGATTTTAAATGCTGGTGATAATAGAGTGAGTGTTTTGGTGATGGCTGAAGATGTTTGATGTGGGATTCGGGGATCGAAGTACGAGTTTCGGGATGGTGAGATACGGGATACAAGGTCCGAGGTCCGAGTTCCGGGATGGTGAGATGCAGGATGCGAGGTGTGGAGATCATCTTCAAAAATATTCTCAAAATCTACAACTCTCCCACTCTAAAACACTCTCACTCTCTTACTCAATCCATTTTCATGATTCAATTCTTTTTCCTAATTTTCCGGAAACTACACAACTATGCCAAATCTGCTTTTACTGCACGGAGCTTTAGGTCACAGCGACATTTTCAAACCTTATCTGAGTGCATTGTCCCAATATTTCACCTTACACACCCCTTTATTTTCAGGACATGGAAATCAGGAACTTCCCGCAGACGGTATTACTATTGAAAAATATACTCAGGAATTATCCGATTATTGTAAAGTGAATAACTTAACTGATGTATCAATTTTCGGGCACAGCATGGGTGGTTATGTTGCACTTTGCTACGCCATGGAAAATCCTGACAATGTAAATTCTGTGATAACACTGGGCACAAAGTTCGACTGGACTGAAGAACAGGCTTTAAAAGAAAGCAAAATGCTTAATCCGGATGTTATTCTTGAAAAAATTCCGCAGTATGCCCAGCTTTTAGAATCACAACACGGAGCAAAGTGGAAACAACTTCTTCCGGCTATTGCTGATTTAATGGTTGATTTAGGTAAAAATCCTCCTCTGGAACATAATTTTGCTACAATTAGCACTCCGGTTCAAATCATGGTGGGTGATAAAGATCATATGGTAACGCTGGAAGAAAGTATGAGAGTTTACAGAAGCCTTTCCAACGCAAAACTGGCCGTACTCCCGGATACAAAGCATCCTATGGATAAAGTACGACCTGATTTATTATTGAATTTACTAAAAGATTTCTTTAATCTTTCTTAAATTATCTTTGAAGTTTTTCTCCGTAGCTCAAATCTCCGGCATCACCTAATCCAGGAGTGATATATCCTTTTGAAGTCAGATGTTCATCAATGGCTCCTACCCAGATGTGTGCTTCAGGATAAGCATTCTGAACTGTTTCAACGCCTTGTTTTGAAGCAATGGCTGCTACGATATGAAGCTGGGTTGGATTTCCGTTGGTTAGCAAGTCTTTGATCGCTTCAATCAGAGAAGCTCCGGTTGCCAACATGGGATCTGCTACGATCAAAGGTCTACCTTCAATGCTTGGACAGGTAAGATAATCCTGTTTGATTGAGAAATAATCGTTGGCATCGTGTTTTCTGTATGCCGCTACAAAACCACAGTCTGCTCTGTCCAAATAGTTAAGAATTCCTTCGAATAACGGAACTCCTGCTCTTAAAATGGTTGTAATAACCGGTTGCACAGCAATTTCCCTGCTTTTTATTGTATCTAAAGGAGTTTGAATTTCAACTTCTCTATACTCCAGTCCTTTACTGATTTCAAAAGCGGCAATCTCCCCGATTCTTTCCATATTCCTTCTGAATCTCATTCGGTCATGTTGGATCGTAACGTTTCTAAGTTCGTTAATCCATTCGTTGACCAGAGAAAAGTGTTGCGATAAAATAGTAAGCATGAAAAATTTATTTTTAATTTCAGTTAATTGATATTAATTGCTGCAAAATTACAACTAAAAAACGAATTGAAAGATCGGGCAGAAAGAGAAAGTCTGCTCTGATGATATAAAAAACTCCGGCAAGCTTCGCTTGCCGGAGTTTTTGTGAACAGTAGTTCTTATTATTTTTGTCTGAAATACACTTCAATCGGAACTCCGGTAAACCCGAATTCTTTTCTCAGCTGATTTTCAGTAAATCTTTTATATGGTTCCTTCACATACTGCGGAAGGTTGCAGAAGAATACAAACTGTGGTGACGGCGTAGGAAGCTGAACACAATATTTGATTTTGATATATTTTCCTTTCAATGCCGGCGGCGGTGTATTTTCGAAGATCGGAAGCATTACTTCATTCAGTTTTGAAGTCTTAATTTTCTTCTTACGGTCTTCATAAACCTCCATGGCCACTTCTACAGCTTTTAAAATTCTCTGCTTCGTTAAAGCTGAAACAAATAGGATTGGAATATCCTGGAACTGACCAATTTTATCTTTGATTGATTTTTCGAAATCACGCATTGTATTGGTTTGCTTGTCTTCGATCAAATCCCACTTATTCACAAGGATTACAATTCCTTTTCTGTTTTTCTGAGCTAAACCAAAGATGTTCATATCCTGAGATTCCCATCCCTGTGTAGCATCTACCATGATGATCACGACGTCAGAATATTCGATAGAACGGATCGATCTCATTACAGAGTAGAATTCAAGGTCTTCGTTTACCTTAGACTTTCTTCTCATCCCTGCCGTATCTACTAATACAAACTCGTGTCCGAATTTGTTGTATAAAGTCTGGATACTGTCTCTGGTAGTTCCTGCAATATCGGTTACGATATTTCTTTCAACATCCAATAAAGCATTGGTCATGGTAGACTTTCCTACGTTTGGACGACCTGCAATGGTAATTTTAGGAAGACCTTCGAAAGGATCTTTATATTCTGTAGTAGGGAAATCTTTCACGACATCATCTAACAAGTCTCCTGTTCCGGAACCTGTTGCAGAAGAAAGCGTGTAATATTTATCAATTCCTAACTGATAGAATTCTGTTGCAGGAAGCTCTTCCTTCGCAGAGTCTACTTTATTGATAACGATATAAATTGGTTTGTTGGATCTTCTAAGAAGTCTGTAGATTTCGTGATCTGTGTCGGTAAGCCCTTCTTCTACGTTCATCATAAAGATAATAGAAGTGGCTTCATCCACCGCTAATTGTACCTGCTTACGGATTTCTTCTTCAAAGATATCATCTGTACCTACATCATAACCTCCGGTATCAATTACCGTAAAATCTACTCCGTTCCAGTCTGATTTTCCGTAGTGACGGTCTCTGGTAACACCAGCTGTAGAATCTACAATAGCTTCTCTTCTTTCTAATAAACGATTAAAAAGCGTGGATTTTCCAACGTTGGGACGTCCAACGATTGCGACAATATTTGACATAAAAAATGTTTAATAATCCTTTTGCTTTGCTCAGGATATGTTATTAATGGGTTACTCCAACTTTTGGAGCCCAATTTTTTGCAAAGATAGGGTTTTATTATTTAACAGATGGAAGCTGGGAGAAGGAGGCTTGATGTTATTATCCATCGGATAAATTAATGTAAACCCTGCTTTTTCAATCTAACAAATATATCCACAAATCTACTGTTTATGGGTAGAAGAAGATTTTTTTAAAAAATTTTATTGAAAAATAATTATTTGGATATCAATACATAAAGCGATCCGCCCACCTATTATGTTAATTAATCTTTAATTTAGATTTTCATATTTAAAATAAATTCTATAATTTCGCGGCATAGAAACAGACCCATGGTGTAGCGGTAACACTACTGATTTTGGTTCAGTCATCTGGGGTTCGAATCCCTGTGGGTCTACAAACCATCCTTTTTTAAGGATGGTTTTTTGTTTTTCTTTTACATATTCTACTAAAGTGTTAGCCTTATTCTCGGCTTGTCGGCATTATTTGAACTGTTTATAAAAACAATAACCACTTGGGGGTATTTATTATTTGTGGACACGAGCGAGACGCTCGCGCCAGCAGAGGAAATGGGAGGTAACACCAGTTGTAAAGAATTAACATAGTCGTTATTAAAATAAATAGCCCGTATTTCTTTATACAGAAAAGATTCTATTAACAACCAGTTTGCTTTTGGACTTAATAATCTCGCTTTAAATGAATGTTCTTTAACAAGATCAATTTTACCAATATAACATGTATGAGGATATTTCAGTTCAATTTGAATACGTTCAATTTTAGACTGTAGATCCAATAACAAATTTATATTATCAACAATATTTAGCTCAACACTTTTTCAGCGATCGCTCCTTTTAATCTCAGTATATTTTCTTTAAAGTCATACTTATCTGATCTTTGAATGTTTTTAATATGCCTTCGGCTTATCAGTACAAAACCATCCACCACATAATCAACAGGAATATATTTTATATAACACCAATCATCTGATATATCTACCAATATACCCTCAAATTATTTTTTATTTTTTTAGAGTAATTGAAACAACATTATTGATAAGTTCTTTTGTTTTCATCTCTTTTAGTCTCTTTCATTAATGGCACTCAAATTTACAAACTCTATAAAGAACAACTCATTCGTAGATATAATGATTAAGACATTTATAGTAGAATCTTTGTATTATCGATATTGAGATCAATAAAAAAGACAGCCATAAATGCTGCCTTTGCTTATTTTCATTTTTACTTATTAGACCAGATCAAACCTATCCAGATTCATCACCTTCGTCCATGCTGCCACAAAGTCTTTCACAAACTTACCTTGTGCATCAGCACTTCCGTATACTTCAGCGATAGCTCTCAATTCAGAATTGGATCCGAAAACAAGATCTGCACGCGTTGCTGTCCATTTTGGCTGACCGGTTTTCCGATCAGTTCCGATATACAATTCTCTGTCATCTGACATTGCTTTCCACTGAGTTCCCATATCCAGAAGATTCACAAAGAAATCATTGGTAAGAACGCCCGGACGGCTGGTGAATACGCCATGTTTTGAACCGTCAAAGTTCGCATCCAAAGCACGCATACCTCCTATCAATACCGTCAATTCAGGGGCAGTAAGGGTTAATAGCTGTGCTTTATCAATCAGTAAAGATTCCGTAGAGACCGTATATTTTCTTTTCAGATAATTTCGGAATCCATCCGCTGCAGGCTCAAGGTATCCCATAGATTCTACATCGGTCTGTTCCTGAGAAGCATCCATTCTTCCCGGAGCAAAAGGAACTTTTACGTCCTGACCAGCATTTCTGGCAGCCACTTCTACTGCCGCATTACCTGCCAAAACAATCAGATCGGCTAATGATATTTTTTTACCTCCGTTTTGAGAATCGTTGAATTCTTTCTGGATTCCTTCCAGAACATTTAATACTTTATTCAATTGAGAAGGATTGTTGACTTCCCAGTTTCTTTGAGGCTCTAGTCTGATTCTGGCTCCGTTGGCCCCGCCACGCTTATCACTTCCTCTGAATGTAGAAGCGGAAGCCCAGGCTGTAGAAATCAATTCGGCATTGCTTAATCCTGAATTTAAAACTTTTGATTTCAATGCTTCCACATCATTTCCGTCAACCAGTTCATGATTTACTTCCGGAATAGGATCCTGCCAGATCAGTTCTTCCTGTGGTACATCCGGACCTAAATAACGGGCACGTGGTCCCATATCTCTGTGCGTCAGTTTAAACCACGCTCTTGAAAAAGCATCAGCAAACGCATCCGGGTTTTCATAAAAATGTCTTGAAATTTTTTCGTAAACAGGATCCAGTCTCAAGGAAAGATCCGTGGTAAGCATGGTTGGTTTATGCTTTTTGTCAGCATCAAATGCGTCAGGAATAATATCAGCTCCATCCTTAGCTACCCATTGGTGAGCTCCGGCAGGACTTTTTGTCAATTCCCATTCATTTTCAAAAAGATTTTTAAAGAAATAATTACTCCATTGAGTCGGGGTTTCTGTCCAGGTTACTTCCAGCCCGCTGGAAATAGCGTCTCTTCCGCTTCCTGATTTATAAGTACTCGCCCATCCAAGTCCCTGCTGTTCAATTCCAGCTCCTTCAGGTTCTTTTCCTACGTGATCTGCAGGACCTGCTCCATGGGTTTTACCAAAAGTATGTCCGCCGGCAATCAAAGCAACGGTTTCTTCATCATTCATCGCCATACGTCCGAAAGTATCACGGATATCTTTAGCGGCTGCAATAGGATCTGGATTTCCGTCCGGACCTTCAGGGTTTACATAAATAAGTCCCATCTGTACCGCAGCCAATGGATTTTCAAGATTTCTGGAATGAATATCTCCATCTGCGTTATCATCGGTAGGAAGAACTGCTGATTTTCCTTCTACAACTCCTTCCGAGCCGTGCGCATAACGTAAATCTCCTCCCAGCCATGTTTTTTCTGATCCCCAATATACATCAGAATCCGGTTCCCAGACATCTGCACGTCCTCCCGCAAATCCGAATGTTTTGAAGCCCATGGATTCAAGAGCAATATTTCCGGTAAGGATCAAAAGGTCTGCCCATGAAATGTTTCTTCCATATTTTTGTTTGATGGGCCACAATAATCTTCTTGCTTTATCAAGACTTACGTTATCCGGCCAGCTGTTTAAGGGTGCAAAACGCTGTTGTCCAGCTCCGGCTCCACCTCTTCCATCGCCTACACGGTAGGTTCCGGCACTATGCCATGCCATACGGATAAACAGAGGTCCATAATGACCAAAATCTGCCGGCCACCAATCCTGAGAATCTGTCATCAATGCATGAAGGTCTTTTTTTACAGCCTCCAGATCAAGGCTTTCAAATGCTTTGGCATAATCAAAATCCTTGTCCATAGGATCTGAAAGGGAAGAATGCTGACGCAGAAGATCTACTCTGAGCTGATCCGGCCACCAATCAGAATTCTGGGTTCCACCGCCTGCTACACTCTTCTTCATTGTTCCGTTATGAAACGGGCATTTACTGATGTCATTCAAATCTTTTTCCATTGTCGTTTATTTTATTTTTTATGTTGATTAATACAGTTTCAATTTTCTGTTGTAAGAACATGACAAACCTACAACGTTTGATCGATAAATACAATCTATTAATTTTTATTTCAATGATAGTCAAAAACTATATATTGATATTTTCAACGGCACAGTAGCAAGACATAATTGTGGTATTAAGTTAGTCATTTTTCAAATTAACTTAAATAAAAACAGCAGTATATAGCCCAATTTAGAATTACTCAACGTAAGAATTTTAAAGGGGAAAGAAAGTTGGAGACTGGAAGAAGGAAGTTTAATCGCCTCATGAAAAACAATTTGATCATTTCTGAAAAACCACGCTATTCCAGCAATTTCTAAAAGCACTTCCCTCTTCCCTCTCTCAGCTTCCATCTTTCTCCCACTAAAAATAAATTAACTACCTTTATATGGACCAAATATGAACATCTGCTATGAAAAAAATAATTGTTGTGATTCTTGTTGCCTTTATCATCATCCAGTTTTTCCCTATTGATAAAACAAATCCACCGCTTACTCCGGGAATGGACTTTATAAAAATTAAAAATACTCCGGAAAAAATTGCCCGTACCCTCAGAACGTCTTGCTATGACTGCCATTCCAATGAAACCACGTATCCATGGTATAGCAGTATTTCCCCAACTTCGTGGTGGGTAAAAAATCATATTGATGAAGGCAGGAAACATCTTAATTTTTCTACCTTTGCAGTATATGAACCTAAAAGACAGCTTCATAAACTGGAGGAATGTATAGAAATGGTTGAGAAAAAAGAAATGCCGCTGGAATCTTATTATTTAGGTCATCAGGATGCCAAACTGTCGGATGAGCAGCGTGCAGATCTTGTACAATATTTCAAAAAAGTGAAAGAAGATACAGAAAGAGGGATCATGTTTAATAAATAATGTCATGGAAAATTGGAAAAATAAGCATATTGTTTTTTTTGACGGAGATTGCGGAGTTTGTAATTTCTGGGTGCAATGGATTTTGGAGAGAGACAAAAAAGACCAATTCATGTTTGCTTCTCTTCAATCTGATTTCGGACAGCAGTTTTTATCCGAAAGAGGGCTGGAAACCAATGTCTTCAATACGATGTATCTTTGGAAACCCGGACGGTATTATCAGATCAAATCAAGAGCAGTGCTGGAAATTGCCAATTTACTGGGAGGAGTTTATAAACTTTCGTTTATTGGGAAAATAATGCCTGCATTTTTAAGGGATAAGATGTATGACGTCATTTCCAGAAACAGGATGAAACTGGCCAATCAGAAATGTTATTTACCGGATCAGCATCAGAAGAAAAAGTTTATTCAGGTGTAGTTTTCTTTCAACTTTATATAAAAATATCATTCCGTAAAAATTTCCAACGAGCAGTATTAAAAATAATACATTGTAGAGATTCCTACGGAATGACAAATAAGACGTATAATTTTTCTTGTTTAATGTTTAATAAAAAAACAATCTGAATAAAAGTCGCTTATCAGCTTCATCATTCATCATTCATCATTTACCATTACTCATTACCGATTGCTCATTACTCATAAATTCAGCGACCACACAGAATATGAATTTGGCGGACATTGGATTTTCACCCATTTATCTCCCTGAGTTGTTGGGTACCAGCTTGAGTTTCCTGTGAAATCTTTGATCTGCTGACTGCTCCAGTTTGTTTCTATCCATCTTTCCTGCCAGTTTGAAGAGGTGTTGATATAGACAACAAGTCCGGGATTACCGTTATAGCCGTTACGTCTTGCAATATATTCATCGTTATCAGTATATAGAATGGAAGTGGTTCCGGTAGCTTTATTATTGTGAATCCAGATCAGATTATTCAGTCTTTCTTTGTTTAACCATTCTTCATAATCTCTGTAAAAAATGGTGGGATAACCTTCATGGGTTAGGATATAAGCGTAGGCCGGCATTTTATTGTAAATAATATCGGTATCATGATTGGCTACAAAAGTAACTGCTTTGTATGGATTTCTTTTCCACATCATATCATCATTCAGAGCGTTTAAGTTTCCGTTATCAAAGGCTTCATCCATTTTATAATAAGCAGCAAAATCAAACACAGAACTGTTCGCATTATTTGCCCACCACTCTAATGTATTGACGTTGGAATCCCATAATTCTCCCACTGAAAATCCTCCTACTTTTGAATTCCAGGTATTGACTACCCATGGCCCGAACCCTTTAACATAATCAAATCTCCAGCCATCAAATTTCATCACGTTTTTATAATATTTTGCCACGGAATCATCTCTTCCCCAAAGCCAGTCCTGCACATGAGGATTAGCATGACATAAATCCGGAAAACCGCCAAATGCCCCTTCATCATTATTTCCGTAAGCATTTTTATAAAAGTCATTATAATTTCTCTGAAATTTTCCGGATGCCACACCTGAAAAATTAGTCCAGGTATTCGTTCCCGTAAAAGGATTGGCTTCAGACTGCCCGCCACTGTTGTGATTGATTACAATGTCTGCATACACCTGCATATTTTCAGCATGCGCTTTGGTAATCAATGCTTCCAGTTCGGCTCTGGATCCGAAACGGGTTTCTGTGCTTCCATTCTGATTAAAATCTCCAAAATCATAATAATCGGTAGGATCATATCCCATAGAATAAGCCCCGTTCTGAGCTTTTGATGCTGGAGGTAACCATACAGCTCCAATTCCGGCGGTAGACCATGCGGTTAATTTGTCTTTAACGGTATTCCACCAGTTACCCCCTTCCGGAACATCCCAGTAAAAACCTTGCATCAGAACTCCGCCACCCGGTCCGGCTGTGAATTTACTTTGTGCAGAACCGGAACCGTTTCCTGTACTGAAAGGGCGTCCATCATGATGGGTAACATTCACTGTTTTGTTGTGAACCTCTTCTTGTCTGGTAGGTTCAGTTGTCAATTCATCACTGGTTCTACATGAGCTTACTAATGCTAAAGCCAGCAGGGAAAGGAAAAAGTTTGTTTTTTTCATCGCTTTAATTAATTATCAATCTATTAAACAAGATACGATTTTATTAAAAACAAATTCAAATGAAAGGGAAATATTTTCATTTTCCACAATAAATCAATAAGAAAGGTATTCAAATTTTTTCATTAAAAAATCATAAATTTTTAAGAATCCCGAGACAATTTTTCTTTTAATCCATATATTTGCATACTATGGAATACAATACCCAAAAAACTCAGCTTCATATGCCGGAATATGGCAGAATTATACAACAGTTGGTTGAGCGCTGCAAAGAACTTCCTACCAAAGAGGAAAGGAACGAAATGGCTATGGCAATCATCGATTTTATGGGTCAGAGAAACCCACAACTTCGCGACGAGGAAAATTATAAACATAAACTTTGGGACCATCTTTATATTCTTGCCAATCATGATCTGGATGTAGATTCTCCTTACCCCTTCCCTACAATGGAAGAACTGGCAGAAAAACCTAAAAGAATGGAATATCCGAAACTTCAAGGTGACTTTAAGTTCTACGGAAAAAGTATTCTTCAATTGATAGAAAAAGCAATCGAACTGGAAACGGGCGATGAAAAAGAAGCCCTTATCGAAGTGATTGCCAACAATATGAAGAAGTCTTATAATGTCTATAATAAAGAACATGTGACGGATGATGTGATTTTCCGCCACCTGAAAGAACTGTCTGAAAACAGGTTGGATCTTACCGGAATAGATTCTCTTGAAAAGAGTAAAATCTATTACACAAGCAATAACAACAACCGAAATAATAACAATAACAACAGGAATAACAACAATAATAAAAACAATAATAACCAGCCTAACAAGAGAAGGCATAACAACAATCATAAAAACAGAAAATAATGAGTGGAACATTTCAAATAAGAGGAGGAAAAAGACTGCAGGGTGAAATAACTCCACAAGGAGCCAAGAATGAGGCTCTACAAATTTTATGTGCGGTTCTTCTGACGGACGAGGAAGTAAGAATCAAAAATATTCCGGATATTCATGATGTGAACAGACTGATTGAAATTCTCGGAGATTTTGGGGTAAAAATTACTAAAAACGGACAGGGAGATTATACTTTCAAGGCTGATCAGGTTAATTTTGATTATATTAAATCTAACGAGTTCAAAAAGGACGGAGCAAAATTACGTGGATCCATTATGCTGATGGGACCAATGCTTGCCCGTTATGGAGAAGCGTATATGCCGACTCCGGGTGGTGATAAAATCGGAAGAAGAAGATTGGACACTCACTTTCAGGGACTTGTTGAATTAGGTGCTGAATTCAATTATGATGAAGAGGAATATTTCTATTCTTTAAAAGCTAAAGAATTAAGAGGAAAATTCATCCTGCTGGAGGAAGCTTCTGTTACCGGAACTGCTAATATTGTAATGGCAGCAGCTCTGGCAAAAGGAAAAACAAGAATCTACAACGCTGCCTGCGAACCTTATCTTCAGCAATTATGCAAAATGCTGAACAGAATGGGGGCCAATATCTCAGGAATCGGCTCCAACCTTCTTACGATTGAAGGGGTTGACTACCTTAGAGGAACAGAGCACACAATGCTTCCGGATATGGTGGAAATCGGATCATGGATTGGTCTTGCGGCCATGACAAAATCTGAAATCACCATCAAAAATGTAAACTGGAACCAGCTTGGTGTGATCCCGAATACCTTCAGAAAATTAGGAATTGAGCTTGAGCAAAGCGGTGATGATATCTACATTCCTGCTCAGGAACATTATAAAATTCAGAAATTTATTGACGGTTCTATCCTTACCATTTCGGATGCGCCTTGGCCAGGATTTACACCGGATTTATTATCTATTATTTTAGTAGTAGCTACTCAAGCGAAAGGAAGTATCCTTGTTCACCAAAAAATGTTTGAGTCCAGATTATTCTTTGTGGATAAATTAATCGATATGGGCGCTCAGATTATTTTATGTGATCCGCACAGAGCAACGGTAATCGGATTAAACCAGGAAGCTCCGTTAAGAGGAACAACAATGGTTTCCCCGGATATCAGAGCCGGAAATGCCCTTCTTATTGCAGCACTTTCTGCTGAAGGAAAATCTATTATCCACAATATCGAGCAAATCGACAGAGGATATGAAAATATTGATGGAAGACTGAGAGCTATTGGTGCTGACATCGAAAGAATTTAAAATTATTTTATTTAATAATAGGAAAGCGTTCAGAAGGTTCTGAACGCTTTTTTTGTTTACCACCCGCCTTTTTTTAACCACCCCGTCAAAAATTCTTTGAATTTTCGCCACCCCTCCAGAGGAGGGGAATTTTGTCCCCGTTAACAATTGATCTTTTTAATGTATTTATCATCTTCTTTTGTAAAAAATAAAAAGTGCCCGGTAAAAGAACCGGACACTTTGGTAATTAAAACTATATGAATCTCACTTAAAAATAGGTTCTGCAGGTATATTCTACCGTCGTATTGATAAGTTTATTTTTATTCAGATAGACTTCAAGCTGCTGAAAATCATCTGAATTAACATTAATATATAACTGTACCGAACCGAAACTGTATCCGTTCACGTACTCTACATTAGCAGATAACACTCTATGGCAAATTCCAAACTGATTATAGATGGTATTCATTAAATGTTCAAATTTCATTTTGCCATTCAACTCTATTTCCAGTAATAATTCTTTTTTAGGCAGGCTTATTTTATTTTGCAAAACCTGCAGGCCGGGATTAGGTGTAATCATTGCTAAACATTTTTGGGTTAAACATTGTCAGATCATATTGCGTTCTGCATTTAAATCTGTGACAAAAATATAAAAAAATATTAGTCCACCAAATTAGTAGACTAATATTTTTAAAAATTTAACATAAAAAAAAGAAGCCTGTTCAGCTTCTTCTTATATTTAAAAATTTCCTATTCTTTCCAATTTGTCAGAACCGGCCAGTCCGTTTGGGTTGCAACCCGGCTCTCCTTCAGGGACTTTGAGATTTTTCTTGGTGTAAAATTCTTCCCAGAATGCATTCGTTTTTCCTGTTTTCGGATCAATAAACGTCATCGGTTCCAGTTTGAAAATATTTTCCGCCCGAAAAGATCTTTCTACAAAATCTGAACAGTAATAGGATTGTTCATCCAGAATATAATTGAAATTGTATGGTTTGCCCAACATGGAATTAGCCTTTTTAACGGCTTCAGGAATTGCTTTCTGATATTCCGGTTTTAAACGGTAAACAATCACCTGCTGCCCTTCTTCTTTCTGCTCTTTAATAAAATCCTTCAAATCCTGTTTCTGAGAACCGCCTTTGGGAGCAGCGTGCAGAACAAACATCCGGTTGCCCTCTTTTTCCAGAATTCCTATGTGATCAAATGAAGCTGTCTTTTGTTTTTGAGTAACATTATTGATTGCTCCGGAAAGTCCCGATTCCTTGGCTGTCACAAAAAGCAGATCACCATTTTTAAGTTGTACATTGCTTGGATAAGAGTGATTACACTGGATCAACAAAACCATTAAACAGGACAAGAGTCCAGTTACCATCATTTCTTTGATTCTTTTGCTAAAAAATGTTTTACATTCAGACATTCTATTATACTTTTCGATACCAAAATTACAAAATAGAATTCATTACATTTGTGGGAATATTGATCTATTCTTCACACCAACCCAAACCTATTCAAGATTCTTATGCCACATATTTTATTAGTTGAAGACGATGACAGACTTTCCAAACTGATTGCAAAAGGATTTCAGGAAGCTGAATTTGAGGTGACCGTGGCTTATGACGGAAACATAGGTTTGAAACTGGCTCTACAGACGAATTTTGATCTGGTAGTCACAGATATTGTTCTGCCTAAAAAAAATGGTCTTGAATTTTGTAATGAAATAAAAACTCTGAAACCTGATCTTCCGGTCATTATGCTGACTGCATTGGGAACTACAGATGACAAGCTGGAAGGCTTTGATGCCGGAGCGGATGATTATCTGACCAAACCTTTTGAAATGCGTGAACTGGTCGCAAGGATCAAAGTACTTCTAAAACGCTTCTCACAACAGAGACAGCAAAAAGTTTCCGTTCTAAAATATGAGGGAATTGAAATGAATCTGGAACAGAAAACGGTGCGCAGAGATCATACAGCAATAAAACTCACTCCGAAAGAATTTAATCTTTTAAAATTCATGATGGAGAATTCCGAAAGGGTTCTTTCCCGAAGTGAAATTGCAGAAAAAGTATGGGAGACCCATTTTGACACGGGCACCAATTTTATTGATGTGTATATCAATTACCTTAGAAAAAAAATAGATAAAGATTTTGAAACGAAACTGATCCACACCAAAGCCGGCATGGGATTTATTCTGAAAAAAGACTACGAATCAGGCCTTGTACAGTAAGCATTAAGATCAACTAAAAATATCCGGATGAAAATAAGAACCCGACTTACGCTGCTTTTTACCTTAATCACTGCAATGCTTTTGGGGGTTTACAGCGTTTCGATCTATTATTCATCCAAAGAAGCCAGAGAGAAATCTTTTTATAGCGAACTTCAGAACGAAGCGATTGCTAAGGCTGATTTATTTTTCCGAAGCTCACTTCCCGAGCAGGAAATGCATAAGCTTTATAAAAATAACACCAGAACTCTTAATGAAGTACAGGTTGCCATTTATAATGTCCATAAACAACTGATTTATCATGATGATGCCAAGGTAGATTATGTAAAGGAAACTCCGGAAATGCTTGCTCAGATATTCCAAAAAAAGAAAATCAATTTCTTTTTAAATGATTTGCAGGTGATCGGGATGACCTACCATTATAAGGGAAAAACTTATGCAGTAACTGCAGCAGCTTATGATCAATACGGATATGATTATCTCACACACCTTCTTACCATCAGTATTATTTCATTTTTCATTATTTTAATATTAATTTATCTGGCTGGAATATTTCTTTCCAAAAAAGCATTGAGTCCGTTGAGTGAAATGGTCATTCAGATTAAAAAAATTACAGCCGGAAAACTGGAATTACGTCTGAAAACAACAAAGGAAAAAGATGAGTTGAATGAACTTGCTCAAAATTTCAATGGAATGCTGGAACGGCTTGAAAATTCTTTTGATTCGCAAAAACATTTTGTTTCCAATATATCCCACGAGCTGAGAACTCCTTTATCCGCTATCATTACCGAGTTGGAGCTGGCTTCAGAAAAAGATAAAACCAAAGAAGAATACAAGGAAACCATCCAATATGCATTGGAAGATGCCCGAAATATGGTAAAATTGTCGAATAGTTTAATGGATCTTGCCAAAGCAAGCTATGATCCCAATGAGATCAGTTTTTCGGAAGTACGTCTTGATGAAGTTCTTCTGGAATCTTACACTAAAATCACCAAAGAAAATTCAAGGTACAAAGTTTCTCTGAACATAGAAGATTCCTTAGAAGAGCATCAGCTTATCATTCAGGGAAATGAATATCTTCTTCAGGTGGCCTTCAACAATCTTATTGATAATGCCTGCAAATATTCACCGGAACATACTTGCCTGATTGATGTCAATACCAATTCAAAAATTCTTACAATCAATTTTACCAATACCGGAAATACTATTGATAAAGAAGATTTACAGCATATTTTCGAACCTTTTTACAGAAGCGAAACGTCCAGACAGGAAAAGGGCCACGGAATAGGATTATTTCTCACTGAGAAAATTATTCACCTTCACCATGCAAAAATCTCTGTGATATCAGAACAGAATAAAACTACTTTTACGGTAGAGTTTATTACCCAATAATGGATCAAAAGCTTCATTCAAATTTATTTGAATCTTAATGCTTCTTAAAACCTTAATTAACTTATGGTTTAAAATTTTCATCAATCATGAGAAAGAGATTTCTTATTGAAAACAGTCGTCCCTATACTCGCTGTAATCACGCAAGCGATAGAAATCCATTGCAAAAAAGATAATTCTTCAGCAAGAAAAACCAATCCGGAAAGTGCTGCAAATGCAGGTTCCAGGCTCATCAGAATACTGAAAGTCTTTGCAGGAAGTTTTTTCAAGGCCATCATTTCCAATGAAAAGGGTAAAGCACTCGAAAGAATAGCTACACCAAGTCCTTTCATGAAAATCGTCGGGGTAATATTAAAAACAGCTCCATCCCATATTGTAAAAGGAATAATCACAAGACTTGCAAAAATCATCCCTGTGGTAACCGCATCTTTTCCATCCATTATTTTGGAAACTTTTCCACCCATGATAATGTAAAGTGCCCAGAAAATCCCCGCCAGAAAGGCAAGTCCTAGTCCTAATAGATCTACATGATCACTTTTCCATGGAACAATCAACAGAATTCCAACACAAGCCAGCAATGCCCATATTACATCTAACAACTTTCGGGACAATGCCAAAGCGAGAAATAAAGGTCCGGCAAATTCCACCGTAACCGCCAATCCCAGCGGAATCCTTTGAATCGCCATATAGAAAATAAGATTCATTGCAGCCAATCCAACTCCATAGATCGCACAATATTTCCATTTCTGACGGTCGAATTGTAAAAATTTCGGGCGGTTAATCAACGTAAGCAAAACCGCAGAAAGTACAATTCTTAAAGTAACCGTACCAATAGCTCCGATAGCGGGAAAAAGCTGCTTTGCAATGGAAGCACCTCCCTGCACACAGATAATCGCTAAAAGCGTAGCTGGTATTGCTAAGTTTGATTTTTTCATTTCTAAAATATATAATTCAAAAGATATTGGAAAGAAGTCTCCGGGATTAAACAAGCTTTTATTTCATATGACAAATTGTAAAATTCATCATATAAAAATCAGCCCCCAAATGTATTGAAATTTTATCTCTTATCATGGGTACAGTTTACACATATTAATAGGATATAATACATACCTATTTCTTGCAGAATCTTCAAAAAAACAGAAAGGAATTTTCTCTAATGATTTTCTAATAACATTCTAAAGCTTTTCTAACGGTAAAAAAAACTAGTCAGTTTTACTTTTGCACAGTAAAAAATAAAGCATATGGACTCAGATCCCTACAGTAATTATCAATCTTAAAAGCTTTAGTTGTACTCACTTTTCCCGTACAGCTGAAAAGCTTTATAACAAAAGGAAAAGTTATGACTACATTAGAATTTACTCTTCGTCTCCTTACCGCATTTGCCCTTGGTGCCAGCATTGGTTTTGAAAGACAATGGCGCCAGAAAAGTGCTGGTCTCCGTACCAACACTTTGGTATGTCTTGGCTCTGCAGCATTCGTACTTCTTTCCATCAGAATCGGAGGGGATGCTACAGGGAGAATAGCCTCTTATATTGTAAGCGGAATTGGCTTTTTAGGAGGAGGCGTGATCATGAAAGACGGCCTCACCGTGAGAGGACTCAATACCGCAGCTACAATCTGGTGTTCTGCATCTGTAGGAGCTCTCAGTGCTATGGGATTTCCCGTGGAAGCAGCCATTACCAGCGGATTTATTATCCTCACCCATATCATCCTCCGACCTTTAGGCGTCAAGCTGGGGAACAATATCAACAGCAGAAACCATTATACAGAATATCTTCTCAGCATCAAATGCAAAAGTGAAGTGGAAAATCACGTCCGTGTACAACTTATGCAGTCTCTGGGCGGAAATGATAAAGTATTGCTAAAATCTCTTACCAGTGATGACAATGGTCTGCCTGAAAACGCCATCATTACAGCGGAAGTACATGCTTCTACTCCACAGGACAGTTTCATGGAAAAAACAGCCAGCAGACTGACAATTGAAGATAAAGTCATCAAAGTAAGCTGGGAAATTATAGGTACCGAAAACGATTTGTAACATTAAAAACAACCTTTGAAGCGATGTTAAAAAAATCTTCAAACAAAAATCTCAATTCTGCAGCTCTTGTAAAATTGAAAGAAGCTGCAGCCGAGAATGAAAAAATGGTGTATGCCCTGCTGGAAACCTCAGAAGAAGGACTCAGCGAAAACACTGTAAAAGACCGTCTGAAAATTTATGGCAAGAATGAAATTGCTACGCAAAAAGCACCCTCATGGGTAAAACAGTTTGCGCATTCATTCTTCAATCCATTTAATTATATCCTGGCCTGCATTGCCATCATTTCATTATTCATTGATGCTATTCTTGTCCCTGTGGGTGAAAAAGATTTCACTACCAGTATTATTATTTCGGTGATGCTGCTTTTCAGTACAGTTTTAAGATTCATTCAGGAATTCCGAAGCAACAAAGCGGCAGAAGCCTTAAAAAAGATGGTAAAAACAAGCTGTCTCACCAAAAGGAAATTCAATGAAAGCGAAGAAATAGAAATCACTGAAATTGTTCCCGGAGATATTATTATTCTGTCCGCAGGAGACATGGTTCCGGCTGATTGCAGAATTCTTAAAAGCAAAGATCTTTTCATCAGCGAATCCATTCTTACGGGAGAAGCCCTTCCGGTTGAGAAAAATGCATTTCCCATCAAAGATGCCCAATACCGTAATCCTTTCGGTCTTCAGAATATCTGTTTTATGGGTACGAATGTCGTGAGCGGATCAGCAACGGTTGTTGTAGCCAATACCGGTATTTTCACTTGTTTCGGAAGCATCAGCAGAAGTCTGGCTTCTAAAAGACCGGAGACTGCATTTGATATCGGAGTCAATAAAGTGAGCTATCTGCTGATCAGATTTATGCTGATCATGACTCCTATTATTTTCCTGATTAATGGACTGGTAAAAGGAGACTGGATGCAGGCTTTATTGTTCGCCATTGCTGTAGCTGTGGGATTGACTCCTGAAATGCTTCCTATGATTGTTACGGCTAATCTTGCCAAAGGAGCAGTCAATATGAGTAAAAAGAAAGTGATCGTTAAAAGACTCAATGCCATCCAGAATATCGGAGCTATGGATATCCTGTGTACGGATAAAACAGGAACCCTTACGTTGGACAAAATTCTACTGGAAACCCACCTCAACGTTCGAGGTATTGAAGACGATGAAGTATTGAAATGGGGCTACCTCAACAGTTTTCATCAAACCGGTCTCAAAAATCTCTTAGATCAGGCTGTTCTGGATCATGCCGAAGTTCACAATCTGATGAGGGCTGATGAATTGTATCAAAAAGTGGATGAGATTCCTTTTGACTTTGAAAGAAGAAGAATGTCCGTCATTCTGAACACCTCTAAAGGAAAACATCTCATGATCTGCAAAGGTGCCGTGGAAGAAATGCTTCCTTTATGTCAATATGCCTTAGATCCCGGAGAAGATCGTAGTCTGCATATTGAGAATGACAATAGTGTTCCGTTGGATGATCTTATGAAGCAGCAGATTATCAGAATGTCTGAAAAGCTCAATGCTGAAGGACTTCGTGTATTGCTAATTGCCATTCGTGAATTTGATGGTGATCACCCACTGAATTATTCTGTGGCCGATGAAACTCACCTTACGCTTACAGGATTCATGGGATTTCTCGACCCTGCCAAACCATCTGCAGAACCTAGCATCAAGGCCTTACACAAACTAGGAGTAGAAGTAAAAGTAGTGACCGGAGATAATGATATTGTCGCTAAAAAAATATGTCATGATGTAGGAATTCCTATCAACACCATTATGCTGGGGGATGAACTGGAGCACATGAGTGATGATGAGCTTCGTAAGGATATGGATCTCTACTCTGTTTTTGCAAAGGTAAGTCCATTACAAAAGTAGCGTATTGTAAAAATATTAAGATCAAAAGGTCACACCGTTGGTTTTATGGGAGACGGCATTAATGATGCTGCAGCTATAAAAGAAGCAGATGTGGGAATTTCCGTTGATACCGGAGCAGACATTGCCAAAGAAAGTGCGGATATCATCCTGTTGGAAAAAGATCTGATGGTCCTTCGAAGCGGAGTAATTTATGGAAGAAGAACTTTCGGGAATATCGTCAAGTATATAAAAATGACGGCCAGCAGCAACTTCGGAAATATGTTCAGCATGATTGGAGCCAGTGCATTACTTCCGTTTTTGCCTATGCTTCCGCTACAGATTTTAACCCAGAATTTGCTGTATGATGTATCACAGTCCTCCATTCCATGGGATACAATGGATAAAGAATTTCTGGAAAAACCAAAAAAATGGGATGCCGGAAGCATTAAAAAGTTCATGTTGTACATAGGTCCTTTGAGCTCCATCTTCGATTATGTGACTTTTGCAATTCTGTTTTTTATCTTCAAAGCCAATACACCGGAACAACAAGGTTTGTTTCAGACAGGATGGTTTGTGGAAGGATTATTATCCCAAACATTGATTGTTCACATTATCAGAACAAAAAAAATTCCATTTATCCAAAGCTGGGCAGCCACACCGGTAGTTGCATTAACAAGTTTAATCATGCTGATCGGAATTCTGATTCCTTTCACCCCAATGGCTATGTATCTCAAAATGCAGCCTTTACCTCTGAGTTATTTCCCTTATTTAATAGGAATTCTTACAGGATATTGTGTTTTAACCCAGTTTGTGAAACAATGGTTTATCAGAAAATTCGGGCAGTGGCTTTAATAAAAAAGTCATAGTTGACAGATCTATCAATAAAATAATGGTTATAAATAACTTATATGAAAAAAACAGTCTTAACAATGGTACTTTTGTCAATTGTTACCTCTTGTAAAAACCAAAAAAATGAAACTCCGCAGGATCAGGATCTTCTCTTAAAAAATGATCAGGTTACCGTTCCGGAAACCCATCCTGTTTTCAAAAAAATTAAAACACAGGTCGTTACTGAAGAGGAACACAGTGATGGTGTCGTTTCAGCAGGAACAATCCAGGCCATTCCCAATCATTATGCAGAAATTGCCAGTCCTTTTTCCGGAAGAATTACAAAATCTTTTATTCAGCTTGGACAAAATGTTTCGGCCGGAAGTCCCCTTTTTGAAATCCTTTCCTCAGATTATTTTTCGGTTCAAAAGGATTATACCGATGCACTGAACGATGTACAGCTTGCCGAAAAAAATTACAGACGCCAGCAGGATCTCGTAAAACACGGAGTGGGTATTCAGAAAGAACTGGACGAAGCAGAGACTGATTTTAAAAATAAAAAAACATCCCTCTCTAATGCTTCTTCTGCCTTGAAGGTTTATAACAGTAAGGGAGGAGGAATAGGAAGTCCTCTTGTGGTAAGAGCACCCATTAACGGAGAAATTATTTCCAACAAAATTGTCAACGGCCAATATCTGAAAGGAGATGCAGATCCGGTAATGATCATCGCAGAATTATCAAAAGTCTGGATTTCCGGTGATGTAAAAGAAAAAGATATCCGTTTTGTCAAAAAAGGAGATCAGGTTTCTGTAAAAGTAAGTGCCTATCCCGACAGGAATATTACCGGAAAAGTATACCACATCAATGAAATTGTAGACGAAGATACCCGAAGTATCAAAGTTCTTATTGAATGTGACAACCCGGACAGAAAGCTAAAGCCGGGCATGTACGCTACAGTCAACTTTTCAACAACTCCGGAAAAGACAGTGATGATTCCTGTAACCGCTTTGATGCAGCAGGATGATTCCCAGTATGTATGGGTAAAAACAGGTAAGAATCAATATGCAAAACGTCCCGTGACAACAGGAGAAACTGATCAGAAAACAGTAAGGATTATATCAGGATTAAAAACCGGAGAAACCATCATGACCGAAGGAGGAATTTATATGCTGGATGCGAAATAATGTAAATGAAAAACTATGAAGAAATTACTAACAATCTCTATACAGAAGAGATGGCTGATGCTTGCTCTCTTCCTTTTGCTGGGGTTCTTCGGATATTATTCCTGGACCAGACTATCCATTGAAGCCTATCCCGATATTGCCGATGTTACTTCCCAGGTGGTAACACAAGTTCCGGGTTTGGCTGCCGAAGAAGTAGAACAGCAAATTACCATTCCGTTGGAAAGATCTCTGAACGGACTTCCGGGAATGCATGTGATGCGAAGCAAAAGTACTTTCGGCCTTTCCATTATTACCATTGTTTTTGATGATGGCATAGACGATTACTGGGCACGACAGCGTATTCAGGAAAGGCTGACAGATGTGGAGCTTCCTTATGGTGCACAACCCGGATTAGATCCTCTCACCTCTCCTATCGGCGAAGTGTACCGTTATATTATCGAAAGTAATAACCATAGTCTGCGGGAACTTACGGATTTACAAAAATTTGTGATTATTCCCCGTATCAAACAGGTTTCAGGAATTGCTGATGTCACCAATTTCGGAGGAATTACCACTCAGTTTCAGATTGAGCTTGATCCGCATAAGCTTGAACAATACGGACTGTCTTTGTCAGAAGTTACAGAAACAATCTCCAAAAATAATGTGAGTGCCGGAGGAAGTATGCTTCCCCGTGGAAATCTTGCGTATGTAATCCGCGGAATAGGTTTGGTAAAAGACCTGGATGATCTTGGAAAAATTGTAGTCAAAACCCAGAATGGAGTTCCTGTTTTCCTGAATGATGTAGGAATATTGAAATACGGAAATCTGGAAAGGAAAGGAATTCTTGGCTATACCGACAGAAACCGCAATTATTCTGAAAGTGTAGAAGGAATCGTACTTTTATTAAGAGGCCAAAATCCTTCACAAGTATTAGAAGGGGTTCATGAAGCTATTGAAGAACTGAATAATGAAACACTTCCTCCCGGAGTAAAGATCCATCCTTTTCTGGACAGAACAGACCTTGTCAAAACAACGCTTACTACCGTTTCCCATACGCTTACCGAAGGAATTGTATTGGTTATTATTGTACTGATTGTATTTCTTGGAAGCTGGCGCGGAGCATTACTGGTGGCTATTACCATTCCGCTTTCTTTATTAATTGCTTTTATATTAATGCAGTTCACAGATATTCCCGCCAATCTGCTTTCATTGGGAGCTATTGATTTTGGAATTATTGTAGACGGAGCCATCGTCATGCTGGAAACCATTCTGAAGAAACGAGAAGAAAATTCTGAAGAGACATTGGAAGAAAAAACAATTACCCAAAGAGTGATTGAAGTGGCCAAGCCTATTTTCTTTTCCACTATTATTATCATTACGGCTTATCTGCCTCTGTTCGCATTTGAAAGAGTAGAGAAAAAATTATTCACTCCCATGGCTTTTACTGTAGGATATGCATTATTAGGAGCACTTGCTGTAGCATTGCTTCTGATCCCCGGGTTCGCTTATGTGATCTATCGTAAACCACAGAAAATCTATCACAATAAATGGCTGGAAAAGCTAAGCACAGCCTATGGAAAAAGTATTGAAAAAATAATGCAGACTCCTAAAAAAGTGATCATTCCTATTATGATTGTATTAGTTTCCGCCGGAATTCTCTCCTATCACGTAGGAAAAGATTTTCTTCCCGAACTGGATGAAGGTTCTATATGGCTTCAGGTACAGCTGCCTCCCGGAATTTCTTTAGCCAAATCAAAAGAAATGAGTGATACTTTACGTGCCCGTACCTTAAAACATCCTGAAATTACTTATATGATGGTTCAGGCAGGACGTAACGATGACGGTACCGACCCTTGGACGGCTTCCCACTTTGAAGTTTCTGTCGGAATAAAACCTTATAGCGAATGGCCTGCAGGAAAAACAAAAGCAGACCTCATCAAAGAACTCGCCGCTGATTATAAAGATATGCCGGGATTCACTGTAGGTTTTTCACAGCCTATGATTGATGGAGTGATGGATAAAATCTCCGGAGCCCACAGCGAACTGGTCGTAAAAGTATATGGTGAAGACTTTAAAGAAACAAGACGAATTGCAGATAATGTATTGTCTACTTTAAATAAAATTCCGGGTTCGGCAGACCTTGCCATTGATCAGGAACCGCCATTGCCTCAATTACAGATTATTGCCAACAGAGATAAAATCGCTCAGTATGGTTTGAATGTAGCTGATGTAGCCGACCTTATTGAAGTCGCATTAGGAGGAAAAGCCATTTCCCAGATCTTTATCGGCAATAAGGTCTATGATATTTCATGCCGTTATACAGAAGACAGCCGAGACACACCTGACAAAATCGGAAACCTGATGCTGACCTCAGCTTCAGGAGCAAAAATCCCTTTATCACAGGTCGCAGAAGTGAAATTAAGTACCGGAGAAAGCACCATTACCCGAGAAATGAATAAACGACATCTTACGGTAAAGCTGAATCTTAGAGGTACTGATCTTTCTTCCTTCCTGAAAAATGCACAGGATAAAATTGAAAAAGATATCAAATATGATCACGAGAAATACCAGATCAAATGGGGTGGACAGTTTGAAAATCAAAACAGAGCCTATTCCAGACTGGCATTTATCGTTCCATTGGCATTAGCCATTATGTTCCTGTTATTGTATGGTGCATTTGGAGATTTCAGACAGGCTTTGGTTCTGATGTCTATTGTTCCACTGGCATTATTTGGCGGAATGCTGGCACTCAACATAAGGGGTATGTCTCTGAATGTTTCTTCTGCAGTAGGATTCATCGCACTCTTCGGAGTTGCCATCCAGAACGGAGTCATTATGATTTCTCATATCAATGATCTGCGTAAAAAAGGATATGAACTGAAACAGGCAGCCATCAAAGGGGCAAAAGACCGTTTCAGACCCGTACTGATGACCGCAACGGTTGCTGTAATCGGGCTTTTCCCGGCATCATTGGCCACAGGAATCGGTTCTGATGTACAACGTCCACTGGCAACTGTAATCGTCTATGGATTGATGTTCTCTACTATTTTAACCCTATTCGTGCTGCCGGCTATTTATTTTATGGCTGAACGCCGAAGCGAAAAACAAAATTTGGAATCAGATGAAAATTAAAGTTCAACTTATCATATTATCTGTAGTATTATTGAGTATTACAGGAATAAAGGCACAGGAAAAAGAGCTCTTACCATTTGAAGAATACCTGAGTCTTGTGGGAAATAAGAATCTTGGCTACGCTTCGCAGAAATATAACGTAAGTATGGCCGAAGCGGCTATCCAAACTGCTAATATGTTTCCTGACCCTCAACTGGAAATGGAAACCACCAATAACGGAGTGAATCAGAATATGGGGTATGTCTATGGAGCCTCCATCGGCTGGACACTTGAACTGGGTGGAAAAAGAAAAGCTCGTGTTAATCTGGCCAAAAACCAATCTGAACTAAGCAAAATACAGTTGCAGGATTTTTTCAGGAATCTCCGTGCAGATGCCAGTTTAGGATATATTGATGCTTTAAAATCCAAAGCTTTGCTTGAAGTACAGCAGGATTCTTATCAAAATATGCAGCAACTCGCAAAATCCGACAGTATCCGTTACAAATTAGGAACGATAACGTTAGTCACTTCCAAACAGAGTAAACTGGAAGCCGCTTCTTTGCTTAATGAGGTATATCAGGCAGAAAGTGCAGCACAACAGGCGATCACCGGTTTGTCAATATTCCTGGGAGACGGCAAAATAACGGGAAGAGCTGTTGCCGGAGATTTTAATACCTTCAACAGAGATTTCAGCATTGATGATCTGATTCTTCAGGCATTGAATGAAAGAGCAGATCTATTGGCAGCCAAACAAAATACGGAAGTTGCCAAAAGCCAGATCAATCTTGAAAAAGCCAACCGGGTCATAGATCTTGGCATCAGCGCCGGAGCAGAACGTCATACCGAGGCTACTAACGAAATTGCTCCTTCCCCCACTGTAAATGCTGTAAAAATGGGTATTAGTATTCCTTTAAAATTTTCTAACAGGAGAAATGCCGGGTTGAAAATAGCAGAAATGGCTCATTCGCAGGCTGAAGTTGAATACAAACAGATTGAGCAAGGTATAAAAGCTGAAGTAATGCAGGCCTATCAACAATATACAGCCACTCAGAAACAGCTCAAACAATTCCATAACGGAATGCTTTCAGAAGCACAAAATATCTTAGAAGGGATTACCTACAGCTACAAAAGAGGAGAAAGCTCTATCCTTGAAGTTTTGAATGCCCAGAGAACCTATAATAATGTTCGAAAAGATTACTATCAGGCTCTTGCAGACAATGCAGCTGCTTTGATTGAGCTTGAACGGAAAGCCGGGATCTGGGATATTCGTTTTTAACTGGAAGATGAAAAGCTGGAGGACGGAGGTTTCTGGAGATCGATGGATAGATGAAAATCATTTTATTAGTCTGGTGACTATATACAATTTTACACCATTGTCATTCTGACGAAGGATAAATCCCATGTAAATCTTAGATTCTTCATTTCACTACGTTACATTCAGAATGACAGAGGGTAGCAGTATTAATGTAAAATTGTATATAAATATCAATAATTTTTAAAACTCAAAAAATTATCAAATCTCAATCAGTAATTCTAAAAACACAAATATTACTTCTAGCTTCATTATTCAAGCCTCCAGCATAAAAAAAGCCCTGAAATCAAATAGATTTCAGGGCTTTTTTTATCTCTTATACTGTGATTCATAAATTTTAATCCAATCGTCTGCAGTCATTTTTTTACTGAGTTCTGCAATCAGCTCAAAAGGAATATCTTCTGCTTTTTTGAAACGTACACAGGATTTTCCCATATCCAGTTTCTTTTTGGAGTGCTTAGGATATTCTGCCACAAACCAGTCGAGAAGTTCCGGTGTTGAATACAGTCCCATATGATACAGTGCTATAAAATTCTTCTGGGAAGCGAGATTGATGAATGGCAGCGGTGTCCCGGGCGCGCAGTGGTATCCTGCAGGAAATGTTGCCAAAGGAACTACCCAACCAATCATCCCGTAATTGGTGGCTTCTTCAAAACCTTTCGGGAGATTATTGTTCACGGTATCAAAAAGCTTTTTAAAAGGTTCCTGTCTTTCTTCAGGAATTTTTGAGATATAATCTTCTATAGAAACTGATTGAATCTGCATTTTTTATTTTTTTCTAAAATACAATTATTTTAGAAAATTATCACAAAAAAGCAGCCACACGAATGCGACTGCCTACAGAAATTATTAACTCAAAAAATATTATTTCTTAATGGCTTTTACTGTTGATTTTGAACCATCTTTAAAGTTCATCGTTACTAAGTATAAACCGTTATTTAATTCACCTAACTGAAGTTCATTAGTTGGATTGTCAATAGTTTTCACTACTCTTCCTGCCACATCTGTAACCGTTATAGTTTTAACACCTTTTATATCACTAATATGAAAAACATCTTTAAAAGGATTCGGGTAAATATCTCTTGTTTTAAGACCATTTGCTTCAGCGGTACTAAGCTGCGTATTTTCGTTTACTGAAAAAGCAAAAATATTAGGATAGCCGGAGCCACTTGCTTTGGTTATCATCACACTTTGTATTGGTTTTGCCTGGTTGGCTGCATCTATTGCCAATGCATTTTGATACAATCTTGGATCCGAAGTACTGGATTCTAAACCATCTGAAGTTCTTTTAATCCTTCCAATTCCCTTGATGGCAAAATTGGATCCTCCATACCAGTCAGAAAGACTTATATTGGAAAATACCTGGCTACTTCCATCCGTAAAATTAACTGTTACATTCACTTTAGATGTTCCACTACCGCTGGTAGAAAGCATATACAATGTAAAAGCAGCTTTAGGAGTTGTAAACGTAAGAGTTCCGCTATCATTGGCAGCAGCCAGTCTTAATGAATTATTCGCATTTAAGTTTCCTAAAACATAACTAAGTCCCGGAGTTGTTGTAACTACAGAGTTGATAATGCCATCAACAGGAATACCGTACGTAATAGCTGGGCTTGTGGGTGTCAACTGAAAATCTTTAGCTACAAAAGCGTAAGAAACTCCATCTACATCATTGCTTGTACTCATCATGGAAGAACCCATCCCGTTAGCGATGACATCGGTTGTAAAGCCTGAAGAAACCGGCATGGTTTGATAATTCTGAGCCTGCATTACAGCGGTAGAGAATACAGCAAGACATGAAAGCTTTTCTAAAAATAGTTTTTTTTTCATAGTGAGAGGTTTTTGTGTTTATATAGTCCAAAAGTAAAAAACCACTAATAAAAAAACTATTTCACAAAACAATAAATAACATATCGACTTAAATTGTAAAAAATAGCTGAAAAAAAACTAAAATTATTAACATTCAAAAAACATGTAATGAATATTATTTACTTATTCTCAATAATAAATCTCTAAAGAAAGAAATAATTTACCTCTTAAAAATCGGAATATTAAAAAAAAAGTAAGTTAAACTAATCACAAAAAAGGCAGCTACACGAATGCAACTGCCTACAGAAATTATTAACTCAAAAAATTTTATTTTTTAATGGCTTTTACTGTTGATTTTGAACCATCTTTAAAGTTCATCGTTACTAAGTATAAACCGGTATTTAATTCACCTAACTGAAGTTCATTAGTTGGATTGTCAATAGTTTTCACTACTCTTCCTGCTACATCCGTAACTATTACAGATTTAACATCTTTGATGTCTGCAATATGAAGCACATCTTTGAAAGGATTAGGATATACACTCACTTCTTTTTTCTTCAAATTCGTTTCAGCAGTTGATAAAGAAGTAGCTACTTCAAATGTAAAATCAATAAATTCTCCTCTTGAAATAGCAGTACAAGGGTTTGAAGGTGCTGTACTGTTATAATCAGTCACCACTCTCATTCTATAAGTTCCCAGAGGTGTTCCTGCAGGTACAGTGATAGATCCCGAAGTACTTGTAATATAAGTGTTGGTAACAAACATTCTCTCTGAAGCTTCAAAAGTCAAATTATTATTCCAGTCTACCCAAACCCCGATTCCGCATGTAGGACCGCCGGCAGTAAAAGATACTGAAGTACTGGATCCCGGAGCATTGATTATTTTGTTATTGCTTGTAGTTAAGTTTTGATACCCGCCTGCAACACTTGAACCTGACGAATAAGCCATGTCGACAAGTCCTCCTGTAGAACTGAAATCAGAAAGCCATGAATTCTGAGAAGTGGATGAAGGCAGACAATACCCTGTTCTGAATGCAATAACTTCACTCCAGATACTTTTGTCGCTGGCACTGCATACAGATCTTACCCATGCATAATAGTTCGTATCAGCAGATAATGAACTCAATGGCGCAGAAATAGTAGTAGAAGTTACAGAATTGGTAGCATTCAATACCGTTGTAGCATCAGGAGCTGTATTGGTTGTGCTGTAATATACTTCGTATCCGTTTGCAGGAACTGAAGCTGGTGCTGTCCAACCGATTGTTGCTGAGTTCATTGTTACGTTTGATGACGTAAGTGCCGTTGGTTCAAGGCAGGAAGGAATTTCCTGAACGGTAATATTATCAATATAAATAGAACGTGAAGAACCTCCTAAACCATGTTTAAATGCTAACTGCAAATCGGTACCTGCAGGAATATTAACCGTATATTGGCTGTGCGTGGTTGTTAAAGCAATAGGAGCTCCAATTTGTGTAAAAGAATTGGGATCAGCAGGATTTGATAGGGTTCCCACTAACAATGTATAATTGCTTCCCCCCGCTTTTGCATAAAATCTTACACGCTTCGTACCATCTGAAAGGTTGATCGTAGGAGGTGCAACCAACATTTGACTGCCTGTAGTTCCACTTGAGTTATTCATATAGTAAGAATTAGGTGCTGAATAACTATTGGAGGCTGCTACATAGCCGTAACCTGCAAATGATGCACTTTCCAGATATGCCCAGCAGCTTGGAGCATTGGTATTGGATGAGGAACCTGTACTTGTTGTATCAAAATTCTCTGTATATGGAACCGTGAAAGTGGAACAAGCCGTTTTAAATGTTCCTGCAAAAGACCATACACTTTGGCTCGTTGCAGTATTACAGTTGGATTTTACCCAATAATAATAGGTAGTATTTGAATTAAGACCGCCTATCGTTGTGCTTGTTCCTGCTACTCCGGGATAAGTAGGAGTTACGGAATTTGATGGTATTGTATTTGAGGTACTGTGGTATACATCATAACTGGCAGCACTACCTGTCCATGAAACTAAAGCAGAATTAGCTGTAATTCCTGAAACTGCCTGCAATACCGGCGGAGCACAGTCTGAATATACATCTGCTGAAAAAGCAAAAATATTAGGTAAACCTGAACCACTAGCTTTGGTAACGGTTACACTTTGAATTGGTTTTGCCTGATTGGCAGCATCTATTGCCAGCTCAATCTGATATAACCTTGGGTTCGTTCCCCCCTCAGGAGAAGGAACATCATCACCAGCACCTGGAGTAGCCCCGGGTTTTTTAATTCTTCCTATTCCCTGAATAGCAAAGTTAGATCCTCCATACCAATCCGCAAGACTGATATTTGAAAACGTCTGCGAACTCCCATCTGTAAAATTTACCACTGCACTTACCGTAGAAGTACCACTTCCACTCACAGCAAGCATATACAGTTTAGTAACAGGTTTGGGTGTTGTAAATGCCAGAGTCCCGACATCATTTATAGCAGCTAATCGTAAAGAATTATTTGCATTTAAACTTGCCAGCTGAAAACTTAATCCCGGAGTGGCTCCCACTACAGAATTGATAACCCCGTCAACAGGAATACCATACGTAATGGCGGCACTTGTGGAAGTTAGCTGGAAATCTTTAGCTACAAAAGCGTAAGAAACACCATCTACATCATTGTTTGTTGAAACTGTTGAGGAACCTATTCCATTAGCAATTACGTCTGCCGTATACCCTGAAGAAACCGGCATTGTCTGAAAATTTTGAGCCATCATTACACTGGCCGAGAATAGAGCAGCGGCAGGCACCACTCTAGAAAATAAATTTATTACCATTTTAATCACATTTGTGGCGAAATTTAGGAAAAATAACAATACAAAATTATTATTTTTAATAAAAAATCAACATTTATTTAAAATAGATAGAATATCAACATCAAAAACCATTAAAATAAGCAGATTCTAAAGAGAATATAAAAAAGGAGTGAACTTCTTCTTAATTGGCTCTTAATTTTATTATTGAGAAATTAAATCCTATTTTTGTCATACAAATTTTTTGAACAATGCCGAATATTTCAAACAGAGCACTGCATATGCCGCCATCGCCGGTAAGAAAACTGGTTCCCTTTGCGTTACAAGCAAAACAAAAAGGAATAAAAGTATATCACCTTAATATCGGACAGCCTGATATTGAAACTCCGGAAACAGCTTTAAATGCTTTAAAAAACATCGATTTAAAAGTATTGGAATATGCGCTTTCTGAAGGGAATATTGAATACAGAAAAGCCCTTACAGAGTACTACCATTCTTTAGGCTTCTCCGATCTTACTCCTGATAACTTTATTGTTACCAACGGAGGTTCTGAAGCCCTGAACTTTGCCATTTCTACTTTATGCGACGAAGGGGATGAAGTGATTATTCCTGAACCTTATTATGCCAATTACAACGGGTTCACCAGCACATTTGATGTGAATGTAGTAGCGGTTCCTTCTACAATTGATACAGGTTTTGCTTTGCCACCTGTTGAAGAATTCGAGAAAAAAATTACAGAAAAAACAAGAGCAATTATTATCTGTAACCCTGGAAACCCTACCGGATATCTTTATACCCGTGAGGAACTTCAGAAACTGGCAGAAATTGCGTTGAAATATGATATCGTAATCATTTCTGATGAAGTATACAGAGAGTACGTTTATGATGGAAAGCAACAGATCTCAATGCTTGATTTCCCTGAATTGTCTGAAAACTGTATTATCATTGACTCAGAATCCAAGCGTTACTCTATGTGCGGCGTAAGAATCGGATGTATGGTGACACGTTCCAACAAGATCCGTAATGCGGCGATGCTTTTTGCACAGGCAAGATTAAGCCCGGTTCTTTTAGGACAGATTGCAGCAACAGCAGCACACCAGAATGACGGTCCTTACATCAGAGCCGTAAGAGAAGAATATACCCACAGAAGAAATGTATTGGTAGATCTTTTAAACGCTATTCCTGGAGTAATCTGCCCTAAGCCGAGAGGAGCTTTCTACTGTGTTGCAGAACTTCCGGTAGACGATACTGAAAAATTTGCTCAGTGGCTGCTTGAGAAATATTCTCTGAATAACGAAACCATCATGGTGGCGCCTGCAGGAGGATTCTACAGCGATCCTGAATTAGGTAAAAAGCAGGTAAGAATTGCTTACGTTCTGAAAGAAGAAGATTTAAAAAGAAGTGCTGAAATTCTTAAAGAAGCTTTAAAGAAGTACAGAGAAGAATTCAGTCTGTAAAATACATCTTATGCCGACAACAAAAAAACTCCATCTGAAAATCCTGTTTTCGATTCTTTTGCTGTCGGCATTTTTTTCCTGTGACTCCAAAAAGAAAGAACAGTCGGCTTCCCCTAAAAATCCACACGAAATAACCTTCATCAGTGTATCTGATGTTGAAGGAAATCTCGGAAACTACAGGATTATTAAAGCTACGAAAGATTCTGTTTTTGCAGAAAAAGGAATGACAGCCAATAAAACCCATAAGGCATGGGCATCTGCCATCAATCCGGAAATATGGAAAAAGCTGGTATCATCCGTCAATATTACAGATCTTGACCATATCAAAAGCTCTCCCAGCCAACAGTCTGTAGACGGAATAGATGAAACCTTCCAGATCAGGACTCCCAAAAAATCACATATCTATGTGAATGCTTATGCAGATACCATACATTACAAACAGCTCCAACAACTTAAAGAACAACTAGACAAGATTCTTCCCAAAGAATATAAATAAAACATGCAGGAAAATTTTTCATTACAACCTTATAACACATTCGGTGTTGAAGCCAAAGCCAAATATTTTACTGAAGTCAATACCATTGATGAGTTAAAAGAGGCACTTACTTTCGCGGAAAAACAATCTCTTCAGCTTCTTTTTTTAGGAGGCGGAAGTAACATTCTTCTTACCAAAAATTTTGAAGGACTTGCAATTAAACTCAATTTAAAAGGAATTTCTGAAGAGAGCATTAATGATAATGAAGTATGGGTAACTGCAAAAGCTGGGGAAAACTGGCATGAATTTGTGATGTTCTGCCTGCAAAAAAATTATGGTGGCCTTGAAAATCTTTCTTTAATTCCCGGAAATGTAGGAACTTCTCCTATGCAGAATATAGGAGCTTATGGAACAGAGATCAAAGATATTTTTGTAAGCTGTAAGGTTTTGGATTTAGAAAATCTTGAATTGAAAACTTTCAATCTTGAACAATGCAGATTCGGATACAGGGATTCTATTTTCAAACAGGAAGGAAAAGGCAGATATGTTATTCTGGAAGTTACTTTTAAGCTTACTCAAAAAAATCACCATATCAAGACAGAATATGGAGCTATCAAATCTGAACTGGAAAATCTTGGCATTAAAAATCCTACCATTCAGGATGTATCCAAAGCTGTAATCAATATAAGACAAAGCAAATTACCAAATCCTAAAGAAATCGGAAATGCCGGAAGTTTTTTCAAGAACCCTACTATTCCTTTGGCTCAGTTTGAAGCATTAAAACAACAGTTTGAAAATATTCAGGGTTATCCGAATGGAGAGATGGTAAAAGTCCCTGCCGGATGGCTGATTGAGCAATGTGGATGGAAAGGAAAGCAGATCGGAAATGTAGCTTCACACAAACTGCAGTCTCTGGTAATTATCAATGCTACAGGAAACGCTACAGGGAAAGAAATTTTTGATTTTTCTACAGAGATCATCAATTCCGTGAAAGAAAAGTTTGGGATAGAGCTTGAACGGGAAGTGAATATTATTTAATTTTAAAATATAGAAAGGCTGATTCATATGAATTCAGTCTTTTTTATTTCTTATTATTTGTAAGTGTTAGATAAACGCAAAGTCGCAAGGATTTTATCTGTGATAAAATTTAATGCTGTTCGATCTTTGTGCTACAAAAGGATTAACCTTATCTTATTTAATTCTCACCCTTGCTGAAAATCTCCGATTTTCTCGCGTCTTAAAACGGCATATTATTTAAAACCTTGCGTCTTTGCGTTTTCCAACAATAATATGGTTTTTATTTTATCTGTGATAAAATTAAGTAATGTATATTTTTTAATAATATAATTTCTCACAGATTTCGCAGATGACGCAGATGTTTAGGAAAATAACTTTATTCAAATTTTGCTTAAAATCTCCGATTTTATCGCGACTTAAAAACGGCATAGTATTCAAAACCTTTGCGCCTTTGCGCTTACCCAACAAAAATTAATTCAGAATCAATTCATATCTAGTCTCCGGAAAATCATTATTTTAGCTTAAAAATTACAATTTGTGATGAAAATAGCTATTCTTGGTGCCGGAAATATGGGGCTTTCTTTTTCAAAATCATTTCTGAAGTACGAACTGATCAAACCTGAACATCTCCATCTTATTATAAGAAGTCAGGAAAAAATCACCAAAATAGCTGAAGAATTTCCCAAATCTAAAATTTCCACTTTTGAAGAAGTAAAAGATATTGATGCTGATCTGATTATTATCGCTGTAAAACCTCAGGATTTTCAAACCGTTGCCCAAAACATTCAATTTACTTTCAAAGAAAACCAGATGATTTTATCCATCATGGCGGGGATTAATATTGAAAAAATCCAGAAATTACTGAATCATCCGCTTGTGGTAAGAGCAATGCCTAACTCTCCTACCCTTCTGGGAATGGGAATCACAGGATATACTGCGGCCAAAGGAATTTCTTTCAGTCAGTTAATCAATATTGAAAGATTATTGAACAGCACAGGAAGATCGGTTTATCTGGAGAACGAAGAACTCCTGGATGGTGTCACCGCCCTTTCAGGAAGTGGGCCAGCTTATTTCTATTATATCATCGATGCTATGATTAAAGCAGGTATTGAAATGGGAATTGAAGAAAATCTTTCCAAACTTTTTGTAAAACAGACCATGCTGGGCGCTTATCATCTGATCAATAATTCAGAAAAGAATCTTGAAGAACTGATTAAAGACGTTGCATCCAAAGGCGGAACTACTGAAGCTGCTTTAAAAACATTTGAAGAAAACAGTTTTAAAGAAATTCTGAAACAGGGAATTCTGAACGCCGAAAAGCGTGCAAAGGAACTTAATCGTTAAATCTTTTTTCAATCAATCCGCAAATCTTCCATCCCAGATACACCCCAAAAGTATTCAGGATGATATCGTCTACCTCAAATATTCCCATCCTGGTAAAATATTGAAGTGCTTCTACAATAACGATACATGAGATAAAGCCAAATAATAACGGTTTCAGCTTTCTCAGTTCGGGAATGACCCAACCCAAAAATCCAAAAGGAATAAACATCATGATATTCCCTAAAACAATCCTCACAATATCTATCGTCTTAGTAGGCCCCTGAATAAATTTTATGGTAGAAAAGACAGGCTCTACCGTGATGAGATTTTCGTCATATTGAAATCTGCCCATTCCTAAGAACATCAGATAGAGCAAAAACAGAGTATACGGAACAATAATGATTTTATAAATTTTCTTTAACATCGAACTGCTAATATATTCATTTCAAAAACATTAAATTTGTGTATTAAAATAATTTAATGAAATACGTTCTACTTACACTTATTTCAGCAATGCTGCTGTCGGTTTCATGGCCAACTTATGGAGTTCCGTTTTTTATATTTTTCGCTCTTGTTCCTCTTTTGATGATGGAGCATGGAATTTCAAAATTTTCAGATTATAAAAGGAAAAGCTGGGTGGTCTTCGGATTATCCTACTTATGTTTTGTGATCTGGAACGTAGTCACTACAGGATGGCTGTATGGTTCCAAAAACCCTGACGGAAGCCACTCTCTGATGGCTGTTTTATTTCCGGTACTGGTTAATTCTTTTTTATATTCTCTGGTATTCCAATGTTATCACTGGTACAAAAATGCTCAGGGAACGTATTGGGGATTAGGATTTTTGATTGCCATCTGGATGAGTTTTGAAAAATTTCATTTAGGATGGGAGCTTACCTGGCCGTGGCTGAACCTTGGGAATGTATTTTCAGATTACCCAAAACTGATCCAATGGTATGACACTTTAGGAGCAACCGGAGGAAGCTTTTGGATTCTACTGATTAACGTACTTATTTTTTACACAGTAAGAACATGGGAAGCCGGAAGAAAGAGAAAAGATTTGATCAAAAATTCGGCTATTATTGGAGTCTTAATTGCTTTGCCAATGATTATTTCAGTAATCAAATACAATAATTTTGATGAAAAACCAATCGGACAGGTTAATGTTCTGATGCTGCAACCGGATCTTGATCCTTATGCTGAAAAGTATTCAAAAGACAGTCTGACCATAGAACAGGATTTACTAGCTCTTGCTGAAAAAAACTCAACAGGTAAAATAGATTACTATATTGCCCCGGAAACTGCTTTACCGGGAAGAGGATCTATTTCTGAAACAGCTTTTGAAAAGAGTTTACTTCTCAATAATATCAAAGGATTTTTGTCCAGTCACCCAGGATCTGTTTTTGCAACAGGAATTTCTTCACACCGATTCTTTTATAATCCTTCCGACTTACCTAAAGAAGCGTATCAGATTAATAGCGGTGTTTGGGTGAGCAGCTACAACACCGCCATTCAATTGGTACCTCATCAGAAAGTACAGGCTTACCACAAAGGAAAATTGGTGCCAGGTGTTGAAATATTCCCTTATATGAATGTTTTAAAACCATTGCTTGGAGATGCTATGCTGAATCTGGGAGGAACAGTAGCTTCTTTGGGAACGGATAAAGAAAGAGTTGCCTTTTCAAATCCTTACAATAAAGGAAAACTGGCCCCTATCATTTGCTATGAAAGTATCTATGGTGAATTTGTAACAGACTATGTAAAAAAAGGAGCTAACTTCTTAGGTATTATGACCAATGACTCCTGGTGGGGCGTTACAGAAGGGCACAAACAACTTTTATCTTATGCTAAACTGAGAGCTATTGAAACCAGAAGAGAAATTGCACGTGCTGCCAACAGCGGAATTTCTGCACATATCAATGCTAAAGGAGAGATAACGGCCGACACTTTCTATGGTGACCAGACGGCTTTATTTGCAAAAGTAAACCTCTATGACACTATGACATTTTATACCAGAGCAGGTGACCTTCTTTCAAGGTTTTCCATATTTGCGCTAGGGTTTTTATTATTTTATTATCTGATTGAATGGTTTAAAAAGAAAACAAAGAAAGCTTAGTTTTTAAACACTAATTGCACAAATTTACGCATGAATTACACAAGATCTGCGTAATCTGCAAGATTTGCGAGCCTTATATTTTCTCGCAGATTTACAGATTACGCAGATTTTTATTTTATGAAGTTTTACTTTGCTTTAAATACGTAAAATATTCAGACTAAAAAAGAGAAAAGCCAGCTGGACGCCTGGCTTTTCTCATTAATAGAAGATAGAATTGATTCAATTACTTAATCGTAAGTTTTCTGGTGGTTATTTCGTTTTTTATCTTCAGTTTTAATAAATAGACTCCTTTAGGCAAATGAGAAACATCAATAGACTGATCCTCATTCACACTGATATTCAGTTTCCTCCCCTCCATCGAATACATTTCAGCTTCCGAAATTTTTTCTCCTTTGATATATACTTTATCTGATGTTGGATTTGGATAGATAACAAGTTGCTTTTCAGATTTGATCTCAGCCGTTCCCAACGCACCCTGTGTGGAAGCATCAGAATATACTTTTGAAGCATCAATAGATTTCACACTCCAGTATACATTTTGAATGGAAGGATCAAGTTCAAGAAACCATGATGGTGTTGTTACTACATATTTTGCAATATCATGGGCTCCCTGTGTAGATCCTACGGTAATTTCATAACGCAAAGCATTCACCGGAGTTTTATCATCCGATGCCCCACTCCAGGTAAAATTAAAACGGTTTCCGTTTTTAGTCAGATTCAATTGAGTGGGTGCTGTAGGTTTTGCATTCGCTGCTGTAGAATTATTCTTAAATACTTTAGTCAGGGAAGGAAGATCAGAAGCAGCCCAATCAAATCCACCCAATAAAATATCCGGATGATGATCATTATTAAAATCAAAAAGCTGTACCAGCCCCGGACCTCCAAGGGCAGTAACCCCCGTTACCGTTCCTTCACTGAATGTATGATTGGAAACATTATAGATATAGGTTTTCACAACAGCGTTGTAATTTTCATTCCCTGAAATAATAAAATCGTAATAGCCGTCATTATTCAAATCTCCAACACTCAGTGCCACATCTGAAATATCGTTTACAGCAATTGTCTGAGGAGTTAATGTCCCGGTACCATCGTTCATTAAAACAGCAAAATAAGGTTCATCATTTGGATCGCTTCCAATCACTACAATATCCTGAAAACCATCTGCATTAAAGTCTGCAAAATCTATTTTTCCCACTGCTACAGGCGCAAGATCCTGTGTAGGAGTCAAAACCCCGGCCTGGTTCATGTACACTTTGGATACTGCATCTCCATTGATATCTGATCCGACAATCACAAGATCCAGCAGGTTGTCATTATTAAGGTCTACTACTTTAAAACTTCCGCTCTGAGTTCCATCTACCCAATTTTCTGTAAGGTCAAAACCGGCACCCGTATTTTTGTAATAATCCAGACTATTTCCAAAACCTCCTCCGTGAGCGTATTGAGTTCCATTAATGGCATAATCCGGTTTCCCGTCATGGTTAAAATCAAAAACTTCAAGAGATCCGTAAATTTTACCCGGCAATTCTGCTTCTTTTACAAATCCGGAACCTGTATTTTTGAATCGGTATTGTTTATAATTAACAACATCCATATAGCTGAGTCCTGTAGAAATAATATCCATCAGACCGTCGTTATTATAATCTATGAACTTAATATCTCCAAGATGGGTCACATCTGCTCCCAACCCTGCAAACGGCAATAAAGTTGTCCCATTATTCTGATACACTTCATTATACGTACTGTCTACATTTCCGTCCCCGTCAGAGTCTATCGCTCCGTTGAACACAATATCCAGTGTACCATTGTTGTCTATATCTGCGATATCAGCTGCAGAATAATAAAAATTATTCATACTGGTCTGCACCTCAGTAAAGTTCTGAGCCATTAGACTAACTGGTACCATAGATAATAAAATATAGATCCTCTTCATAGTTGTTTTTATTTAGATTAATTAAAAACAAAGATAAGTTATTAAATTCTCCGGGTAAAAAAAAGGCTGTATGAAATATATCAGCACCGATTATCTGCTGTATCCCAAGGGTTCTGCTATTTTAAAAATTCAATATTATTAATCAGCCACTTATTTACAAATATTTTCCAAAAGATTTGTCTATCTAAAAAATTCTTCGTTATTTTGCACTCTCAAATATTATACAAATAAGAACATCGAGATATGTCAAGAATTTGCCAAATAACAGGAAAGCGTGCAATGGTTGGTAACAACGTTTCTCACGCTAATAACAAAACGAAGCGTCGTTTTGAAATTAACTTATTAGAGAAGAAGTTTTACCTTCCGGAGCAAGATAAGCACGTTACACTGAAAGTATCAGCTCATGGATTGAGAGTGATTAACAAGATTGGAATCGAGGAAGCTATTGAAAGAGCTACTAGAAACGGATTGATTAAAAAGAATTAATAAATCATGGCAAAAAAAGGAAATAGAGTTCAAGTAATCCTTGAATGTACAGAGCACAAAGAAAGTGGTATGCCAGGAATGTCTAGATACATTTCTACAAAAAATAAAAAGAACACTACAGAGAGATTGGAATTGAAAAAATACAATCCTGTTCTTAAGAGATCTACCCTTCACAAAGAAATTAAGTAATTTATAAATAATAACTTACCATGGCAAAGAAAGTAGTAGCAACCCTACAAAGCGGTCAGTCTAAGAAGATGACTAAAGTGGTGAAAATGGTTAAGTCTTCTAAATCAGGAGCTTACGTTTTCGAAGAAAAAGTAATGAATGCTGACGAAGTAGACGGTTATTTAAAAAAATAATCAGTACTTTGTTTACAATATAAAAAAACTACTCATTTTTTTGAGTAGTTTTTTTATTATATTCGTTTCATAAAAAAACACATTATGAAGCAATTCTTTATTTTATTTTCCGCGATATTATTTATCGGATCTCCCTGTCATTCCCAAACAATTCACGGGAAAAGCAGTTCTCAGGCGAATGTAAAAATTATTATTCTGGGAAATGTACAGGATGCCGGCTCCCCACAGATCGGATGCCGTAAAGAATGTTGTATGGATCTCTGGAAACATCCCCGGCAGGACAGGAAAGTATCTTCTTTGGGAGTCATCGACAACGAACTGCAGAAAAATTATATCTTCGATGCCACCCCGGATTTCACTCAGCAACTGCAATTATTGATGGAGCATTCAGCAGATCCAAAGAAAGCCGTACCTGATGGTATCTTTATCACCCATGCACATATCGGACATTATACAGGTCTTATGTTCTTGGGAAAAGAAGGTATGAATTCCAAAGCTGTTCCTGTATATACCATGCCACGGCTTAAAAAGTTCTTTGAAACCAGTGGGCCATGGTCTCAGCTGGTCCGTTTGCAGAATATTATTCCCTATGAGATACAGAATGAAACACCAATAGAGGTGAACTCTCATTTAGAAGTTACTCCTATACAGGTTCCCCACCGTGATGAATATTCGGAAACAGTGGGTTTCATTATTAAAGGACCTCATAAAAAAGCGTTATTCATTCCGGATATAGATAAATGGAATAAGTGGAAATACAGTATTACAGATCTGATAAAAACAGTAGATTATGCATTTCTGGATGGTACATTCTATGATTCGGAAGAAATAGGATACAGAAATATTGACGATATTCCACACCCGTTTGTAGTGGAGAGTATGGAATTGTTTAAAAACCTGTCACCTGAATATAAAAAAAGAATTTTCTTTATCCATTTTAATCATACCAATAAAATTTTAAATCCGGATAGCAGACAGAGTAAACAGGTTATTGAAAAAGGATTTAATATCGCACGTCTGGGAGACGAATTTGAATTATAATGGCAATCAGTTTATCTATCAGGCCGTAATAAAAACTCCTCATGCTGAATATCAGTAAATAAAAATAATAAGACTTTGTTTACATATAAAAAAACAACTCCTGTTTTTGGGTAGTTTTTTTGCTATCTTTGCTCACCAGATTATTAATCAGTAAAGTATGAAAAAGATACTTGTTCTGGCCTGCACAGCAACTTTTCTATTTTCATTCAGTCAAAAAACAATGAATACTGTAGAATATAAAAGTTCGCCAAAAGTTTTCAACATTAAAGGATTATCACAATCAGTAAGTATTGACTGTGGAAATTCTAAAATGATTTTATTATCCGGACAGGTTCCTCTGGACTCTGAGGGTCATCTTGTAGGAAATACAATTGAAGAGCAAACGCAGCAGGTTTTCAAGAATATTGATAATATCCTGAAGGAATATGGAGGCACAGGAAAAGACATTATCAAGCTGGTAATTTATACCACAGACATCAAAAAAACACCTGATTTCAGAAAAGTAAGGGATTTGCATGTCAACCTTCAAAATTCTCCCGTAAGCAGCCTTGTAGAAGTGAGCAGGCTTTTCAGAGATGATGTGCTTATAGAAGTAGAAGCCACAGCAGTGATTAAAAATAAATAAGAATAAACTAAAACTATGAGTTGGTTTAAAAATATTTTCAAAAAGGAAGAAAAAGAAACCTTAGATAAAGGATTGGAAAAATCCAGCCAGGGATTCTTTGAAAAAATGACAAAAGCCGTAGTCGGCAAAAGCAAAGTAGATGATGAAGTTCTGGATGATCTGGAAGAAGTACTGATTGCTTCCGATGTAGGAGCCTCTACCACTATCAAAATCATTGAAAGAATTGAAGAACGTGTTGCCAGAGATAAATATGTAGGGGTAAATGAACTTGACAAAATTCTTCGTGATGAGATTTCAGGATTATTGCTCGAAAATCCACATGCCGGTACAGGAAATATCGATACTTCCAAAAAACCATACGTCATCATGGTAGTAGGGGTAAACGGAGTTGGAAAAACAACAACCATCGGAAAACTGGCTCACCAGTTCAAATCGGAAGGTAAAAAAGTAGTTCTTGGAGCTGCAGATACCTTTAGAGCTGCTGCGGTTGACCAGCTTGTTATCTGGAGCGAAAGAGTGGGTGTTCCTATTATAAAACAGGAAATGGGATCAGATCCCGCTTCAGTAGCCTTTGATACAGTACAAAGTGCTGTTGCACAAAATGCTGATGTTGTCATCATTGATACCGCAGGAAGACTTCACAACAAGATCAACCTGATGAATGAGCTTTCGAAAATCAAAAGAGTAATGCAGAAAGTGATTCCTGATGCGCCTCATGAAATTCTGCTGGTACTTGACGGTTCTACAGGACAGAATGCTTTCGAACAGGCAAAACAGTTTACAGCCGCAACAGAAGTAAATGCCTTAGCAGTAACAAAGCTGGACGGAACAGCCAAAGGAGGTGTTGTTATCGGGATCTCCGATCAGTTCCAAATTCCGGTGAAGTATATTGGTGTAGGCGAAAAAATGCAGGATTTACAACTTTTTAATGGTACGGAATTTGTAGACTCATTCTTCAAGAAAAGATGATTTATATCATGTTTTCCCTTATATTAGCAAACAAATCATTTTTAAATATTAACAATAAAAAAATTTGCAACTATGGGAATTATAACATGGATCCTATTTGGTCTTATCGCAGGTGCTATCGCTAAAATGATCATGCCGGGAACTCAGGGAGGAGGATGGCTTATCACTATTATCCTTGGAATTCTGGGAGCATTTGTAGGAGGAGCTATAGGAGTTTACGTTTTACACTGGGGAGATGTCACTTCATTCTGGAATCCCAGAAGCTGGATTCTCTCCATCGGAGGTGCTTTAATCATTCTCTGGATTTACGGAATGGCAACAAGGAAAAGCTGATATTAGGGCTTATAAAAAAATAAAATCCCGGATCTGAAATTTCAGGTCCGGGATTTTTGTGTACAATATAAAATTTAGTTAGTCGTTGATTCTGATCTGATAAGGCATTTCCATTTTCACCTCAGACTGTAGTTTTTTATCTGTGATCTGCTGTAAAATCTCATAGTTGGACTTCCCTATCTTATTCTTGATAATTCTGGCAGAAACATCCTCTTCATTCAGGTCTTTGAAAATTTGTTCAAACGGAGTCATTCTCTTAGGGAAAGCTTCTACGTGGTATGATTTTAATCCTGCTTTCTGTGCTGCAAACTTCACAGCATCTGTTAAAGTACCTAATTCATCTACCAATCCAATTTGCTTGGCACGAACACCACTCCATACTCTACCGCCTCCTACATTATCAATCTGCTCAAAAGTTTTCTTTCTGTTCTGAGTCACAAAATGGACAAATCTCTTATAAGTACCTTCTACACTTCTTGTCATCATATTGACTCCGTAAGGGGTCACTCCGTTTAATCCGGAATAATACATAGAGTTGGCATTGGTAGAAACAATATCTGCACGAATTCCGTTTTTAGCAGCAATATCTTTATAGTAAGGCATTACCCCGAACACTCCGATAGAACCAGTGAGTGTATTCGGTTCTGAATAAATTTTATCTGCAGCCATTGCTACATAATATCCGCCTGATGCCGCATAGTCCCCAAAAGAAACAATCAGTGGTTTTTCCTTTTTCAGCTGCTGCAATTCAAATAAGATCTCATCTGAAGCATTGGCACTTCCTCCCGGAGAGTTGATTCTGAACACAACCGCTTTCACTTTATCATCCTCCTGAAGTTTTTTAATGTATTTTACATATTTCTCAGAATGGATATCATTGTAATCATCTCCATTATTAATAGATCCCGAAGCATAAAGTACTGCAATCTTTTCACCCGATCTATCTTCATCCGCATAAGAATTGATATAACTTGTTAAAGAAATCTTGTTCAGTTTTTCTTTATCCTTCACACTTAACTTCGCCTTAAGAAGATCTTCGTATTCTGATTTCTGGATCAGCTTATCTGCCAGTTTATATTTTAAGCTTTGTTCAGGAATCATTCCATATAAGCTATCTGTAATCATTCTGAACTGAGCAGTATCAATTTTTCTTGAAGCCGCCATTTTATTGGAAGTATTTTTCCAAAGGTCATTCAGAAGAGTACTTAACTGTTCTTTATTTTCAGGAGAAATATCATTTCTTAAAAAAGGTTCTACCGCAGACTTGAATTTACCGTGACGGATTACTTCAATTCCAATCCCGTATTTATCTGCAAAATCCTTGAAGAAAGTAACTTCTGTAGAAAGACCTTTTAATTCTACCATTCCTGCAGGATGCAGATAATATTGATCAGCAACAGATCCTAAATAATAAGCAGACTGTGATACTCCATTTCCATAGGCATACACAAACTTTCCACTTTTCTTGAAATCTTCAATGGCATTTCTAAGATCATCAATCTGAGTAAGTCCTGCAGATAAATAATCAGTTTCTATACTGATTCCTTTAATATTATCATCAGTTTTTGCTTTATTGATAGCTTCCAATGCATCATATATAAGGATACTTTTATTTTGGGCACCTAAACCGAATAATCCCATCTCTTCTTCAGTAGGGCTATCGATGATATTGGTCTTTAAATTAATCGTAAGAACGGAGTTCTTTTTTACCGCCACCGACTTATCATTCCCCATCGCACTGAACACAAGCATCATAATGAAAAAGATGAAAAACAGAGCGCAAAGTATGATAATTGCTACTATATTTGCCAAAACATTTTTAAAGAAACTTCTCATAAATCAATCAATTTTCTAATATGTCGCAGCATAAGGTCGTTTTGTTACTGGGAAGTAACTTAGGAGAGCAAAAAAAAAATGTAGAGCTTGCATTAAAGAAGATCAATGAAGCCGGAAATCACATTTCACAAACCAGCGAATTTTTAATGTCTGACCCTGTAGAGTTTGCCAGTTCCAATATTTTTTGTAATATTGCAGCAATAATATTCACACATCTTTCACCAATTCAACTGCTTGATTGTATTAAGAATATAGAAGTTGAGATGGGAAGAATTAATGATTCAAAAGTATCCGGAGGTTATACGGACAGGGTAATAGATATTGATATCATTAAGTATAATGAGTTAAATTTTAAATCAGAAAGGTTAGAAATCCCTCATAAAAAACATCTTTTTGAAAGGGATTTTTCCAGAATATTATTAAAAGATTTTATTTAAAACATAAAACATATTGTATGAAATTAGGTTTATTATTATTGGCTACGTCATTGCCAATTGCTGCATTTGCACAGAACAGCGGCACTACAGTAAACTCTTCCACAGAGTATCCTAATACATTCTCTTCAGGTTCCGCTAATGTACAACCCTTTGACAATAAAGCCAGACGCTTCAGAGACTGGTCTATTTCTGTTGGAGGTGGTCCTGCATTTATGGTACACTCCGATTTAAAATCTATCCGCAAGGATAAGACCAATTGGGGCTACAATGCTTACATCAGTGTAGACAAACAAATCACACATACATTTGCACTAAGCGTTATGTATATGAGAGGAGAAACGAAACAGACAGCCCAGCTTCCCGGTGCTGCAGGTGTGAAATCAGGAATAGCTACTGCTACAACACAATTTGACAACATCTCTTTATTAGGGGATATCAACTTCTCGAACTTATTCAGAAGAGTAGACAACCACTCTCCATACAGATGGGCTTTCCATGGGTATATGGGTATTGGGGTTCAGGGATTCAGAACATCACTCCATGATAACGACGAATTCAGATGGAGCACTACTCCAAGAAGAACACCTTTGTTTATTAAGCAAGACATTGATATCAACTCTATCTTCTATCAGGGAGGTTTGGGAATAAAATACAATGTTTCAAAACTTATTGACGTTGAGGCAAGAACCATGTACATCATCAGTGGTGATGATGAATTCGATGGTGGCGGATGGGCAGATCCTAATGATTATGATCCTTCCACTCCAGGTTCAAAATATAATATGCTGAATTCAAGAAGATCAGATAATGCATGGACGGTAAGTTTAGGTGTATCCTTCAAATTAGGTAAACACGAATCTCACCTTGCATGGCATGACCCGCTTCAGGAAGCTTACTACAGAACCAGCGTTCTTGAAAACGCAAGTACTGACCTTGTTGTTTGTGAAAAAGGAGATGCAGACAATGATGGAGTATGTGATGACTGGGACAGACAGCTTGATACTCCTGCAGGAGCAAGAGTAGATGGTGCCGGAGTTGCTTTGGATATGGATCTGGATGGCGTTATTGACCTTTACGACAAGTGTGTAACTGTACCAGGACCTGTTGGAAACAACGGATGTCCAGTTAAATAATTAAACAAACTTAAACTTCTTTTTTCAAAAAGAAATCAAATAATAATACACGATGAAATTAAGTTTAGCAATTGTTGCATTAGCTTTGGCAATTCCTTCTGCCACTTATGCACAAGACTCAACTGCAGATTCAAGTGGAAAATACCCTAATACATTTTCTTCAGGATCTGCCAATGTTACCCCATTTACCAACCAGTCTAAAAGATTTAATGATTGGTCAATTTCCGTAGGAGCAGGTGTTCCGCTACTCCAGTCGGCAGATTTGACCTCCATTAAGAATGGTAACGGTAAAAACCTTTTTGGATATTCAGCGTATGTAAGTATTGATAAAGCGATTACCCATGCTTTTGGAATCAATTTACAATATGACAGAGGTGAAACCAGACAAGGATGGTTCAATACTAAAAATGCAGCACCAGATGCATCAGCAGTAGGAGCAAGAACTCAGTATGACGCAATCTCTATCTTAGGAGATATTAACTTCTCAAACCTGTTAAGAAGAGTGGACAACCACTCCCCTTACAGATGGGCACTTCACGGATATGCAGGTATTGGTACCATTGCGTATAGAGCTTATCAAAAAGATGGAAGTAACAAGCAGACATTAATGACTGAAATCAAGCCTTTCCAATTAGGTTCTATGTTCTTCCAGGCTGGTACAGGTCTTAAATTCAAGGTCAACAGAAGAATCGATATTGAAGGTAGATTAATGTATGTAGTAACCGGTGATGATGAATTTGACGGAGGCGGTGATGCTTACAGTGCGATCAACAAGCGTTCTGAGCAGGTTTCTGACAACTTCTTCAATGCTACTTTAGGTCTTTCTTTCAAATTAGGAAAGCATGAGTCTCACGTTATGTGGCATGACCCACTTCAGGAAATCTATTACAAACTGGATGTACTGGCTAATAAAAACCAGGATATCGAAGTATGTAAAAAAGGAGATGCTGATAACGACGGGGTATGTGACGATTGGGACAGACAGCTTGATACTCCTGCAGGTGCAAGAGTGGATGGTGCCGGAGTTGCACTTGATACGGACTTAGATGGTGTCATTGACCTTTACGATAAGTGTGTAACTGTTCCAGGACCTGTTGAAAACAACGGATGTCCTGTCGTTAAAGATCATAAGGAAACTGCAGTAGAAGTAGAAAAAACCCTTAAGGATATTTATTTCAACTTTAATAAAGCTACCATCAGACCTGAATCTAACGAAAAACTGGATCTGGCAGCTTCAATTATTAAAGAAAACGGAGGTAATTACCTTTTAACAGGGCACACAGATATTAAAGGAAATGCAGCATACAACCTTAGATTGTCTAAAGAAAGAGCAGCTGCTGTAGTAGGAGCTCTGGAAAACAGAGGCATCAATGAAAATGTACTGAAATCAAGAGGAGTAGGTTCTGCTGAAGCTACTATTCCGGCATCAGCTTCAGATGCTGAGAGAATGGCAGACAGAAAAGTTACTGTAAGATTTATAGAAAGTTCGGAATGGGATTCTATCAAAAAGAAAGACTATGAAGATGCTCCTGTAAAAAAAGCAGTGAAAAAAGTTCCTGCCAAGAAAAAGAAGAAATAACTTCCAAATACTTCATAAACCGAAAAGAATTGTTCTTTTCGGTTTATTTTTTTTCTACTACGAATTTTTTTACATACCTTTATCATTATTTTTAGGACAACTATGTGAAACATATTAGTAATCAATAAGTTTGTTTTGAAAAAAATTAACCCAAAATCACTTTTTAGCGTAAAAAATCATTTAAAATAACTTAACTTAAAAAAATAACACTATGAAATTAAGTTTAGCAATTGTTGCATTAGCTTTGGCAATTCCTTCTGCCACTTATGCACAAGACTCAACGGCAGTTTCAAAAGGAGAGTATCCTAATACATTTTCTTCGGGATCTGCTAATGTTTCCCCATTCACCAATCAATCTAAAAGATTTAACGATTGGTCTATTTCCGTAGGAGCAGGTGTTCCACTTCTTCAGTCAGCAGATTTAACCTCGATCAAAAATGGTAATGGTAAAAACCTTTTTGGATATTCAGCGTATGTAAGTATTGATAAAGCTATTACTCATGCTTTTGGGATCAATTTACAGTATGACAGAGGTGAAACCAGACAAGGATGGTTCAATACTAAAAATGCAGCACCAGATGCATCAGCAGTAGGAGCAAGAACTCAGTATGACGCAATCTCTATCTTAGGAGATATTAACTTCTCAAACCTTTTAAGAAGAGTTGACAACCACTCTCCTTACAGATGGGCACTTCACGGATATGCAGGTATCGGTACCATTGCGTACAGAGCTTATCAAAAAGATGGAAGTAACAAGCAGACATTAATGACTGAAATCAAACCTTTCCAATTAGGTTCTATGTTCTTCCAGGCTGGTACAGGTCTTAAATTCAAAGTGAACAGAAGAATCGATATTGAAGGTAGATTAATGTATGTGGTAACCGGTGATGATGAATTTGACGGTGGAGGAGATAAATACAGCGCTATCAATAAGCGTTCTGAGCAGGTTTCCGACAACTTCTTCAATGCTACTTTAGGTCTTTCTGTTAAACTTGGAAAACATGAATCTCATTTAATGTGGCATGACCCGCTTCAGGAAATCTATTACAAACTGGATGTATTGGCTAATAAAAACCAGGATATCGAAGTATGTAAAAAAGGAGATGCTGATAACGATGGCGTATGTGACGATTGGGACAGACAGCTTGATACTCCTGCAGGTGCAAGAGTGGATGGTGCCGGAGTTGCGCTTGATACAGACTTAGATGGTGTAATTGACCTTTACGATAAGTGTGTAACCGTTCCAGGACCTGTTGAAAACAACGGATGTCCTGTAGCTACAACAGGACCTGTAGTAGAAACAGAAACTAAGTTGGAGGGAATTGAGTTTGATTTAAATTCTGACAGAATTTTACCATCCAATACTCCGATCTTAAATAATGCTGTAAACTACATCAATTCTTCAACTGGTTCTTATAATGTAATCGGAGCTACGGATACAAGAGGTACGGATGCTTACAACCAAAAACTATCAGAAAGAAGAGCAAACAACGTTAAGAACTATCTGATCAAAAACGGAGTTCAGACAGGTAAACTACAGGCAATAGGAAAAGGTGAAAAAGACCTTAAATACCCTGAATGTGAACCAGCAACGAAGTGCCCTGAATGGAAAAACAGAGCCAATAGAAGAGTATACTTCGAAGCTAAATAATAAATATATTGATACATCATATAAAAGTCACGCCCTGCGTGACTTTTTTTGTCCTAATTCTTTCCTTATTTTTACAACATGATTTCTCCGCAGGATTTTCAAAAGCTAAAATATGATACTCTTAAGTATTTCTGGGGTTATACCGACTTCAGAGATTCTCAGGAAGAAATTATCAATGCTGTCATCAACGAAAAAGATACCCTGGTTCTGCTACCCACAGGAGCAGGAAAATCTTTATGCTATCAACTCCCCGCCTTATTGAAAGAAGGAACCTGCCTTGTGGTGTCTCCTTTGCTGGCACTGATGAAAGATCAGGTTAATCAGCTTAAATCGCGTGGGATAGAAGCAGAATATCTGTCCTCTGAACTGGATGAATATGATGCAGAAGCAGTTTATGACCGTTGTAAAGAAGGGATTACCAAACTACTCTATGTTTCTCCTGAAAGACTTACCAATAGTCAGTTTATTCAAAATATGGAGGAAATTCAATTATCCTTCATTGCTGTGGATGAAGCTCACTGTATTTCGGAATGGGGGCAGGATTTCAGACCCAGTTACCAGAATATAAAAGGATTCAGAAGCAATAATCCTGAAATTCCTTGTCTTGCTTTGACTGCAACAGCGACCCCAAAAGTGCTTGAAGAAATCAAAAATAAACTGGAGCTGAAAAATCCTTTTGTTTTTCAAAAGAGTTTCAAAAGAGAAAATATTAAAATTTTTACCGATGAAGTTTCTGACAAATTCCAACGTGTTTTTGATATTTTAAAATACAGCAATGATTCGGGAATTGTCTATGTAAGAACAAGAAAAGAAGCTGAACTGCTGGCAGAATTTCTGAAGAAAAATCAAGTGAAAAATGTAGATTATTTTCATGCAGGCCTTACCACCAGGGAAAAAAATGAAAGACAAAATCTTTGGAATAACAGTGATAATCATGTTCTTATTTCTACCAATGCATTTGGAATGGGTATCGACAAAGACAATGTACGATTTGTCATCCACTACTCTCCTGCTGCCTCTCTGGAAAACTATTATCAGGAAATCGGAAGAGCCGGAAGAGATGGAAAAGACAGTTTTGCCTTCATGCTTTGGAACAAACAGGAATTATTGAATTTTGATCAGGTTTTAAAAAACCAGACTCCCAACAAGGCTGAGTTTTTGAAGATCGTTAGTTACCTGTACTCTATTTTTCAGGTTGCAGAATTTGAACTTCCGGAAAAAACATTTCAGCTGAATAATCTCAGTATACAGAATTTCACAAAGCTGTCGAAAGCAAAGATCAACAATGTACTCAATTTTCTGCACAACCAGGAAATTATTTACTACAACGATTATAAAAGCCTTTCCTCACTCGAGCTTTTTATCAAAGCTGATGAGATAGACCAGCTTCCACAAAAAGATGCTCATTTCATAGAACTTCTTTTCCGCAGCATATCAGGAATTACAACCCACAAAGTAATGTTCAGTGAACAACAGGTAAGCAACAAAATCAATATCAGTGCTCCTTTGATCAAAGAACGGTTGAAAGAACTTCAGCAAAAGAATTATCTTGAATATATCGATGGGGCATTAGCCAGTATTAAATTCCTGAAACCCCGTGATGAAAGAGCTGTAAATAGTGCTTACTGGAAATTATTTGAACATATTCAGAGAAATAAAATTCAGAAATGGGAAGAGATGAAGTTTTACGCAGAAAATAATGACTACTGTAAAATGAAACTAATTCTTGCTTACTTTGGTGAAAAAAATTCAAAAAATTGTGGTCAGTGTTCTGTCTGTGAAAAAAATAAGCAGTCTATTTTTGGAAAAAATATTTCTCAGCAAATCATTAATTTATTAGCTAAAAAATCCGCCACCATTGAAGAACTGTCTATCCAGCTCAGCTATCATTCAAAAGAAAATATCCTGGAAAATCTGATCTTCCTTCTGGATTCAGGAAAAGTAAGAATGCTTAACTTCAGGACGTATGCGCTTAATCATGAGTAATGAGTAATGAGTAATGAGTAATAGATAATAGGTAATGGATAATTAGTAATGGTAAACATTGTGTAGAAAGAGACTATGATGTCATCATTATGACCTCAACCTGCCTAAATCCACTACTCTCAAACTCACACCCCCTAAAACACTCCTACTCTCCCACGCTAATACCTTCCGACTCTCGTGTCAAAAACTTATCTTTGCAGTATGAAATCATTGAAAGTCGTTTTTTTAGGGACTCCTGAGTTTGCAAAAACTTCTTTGGAGGCCATCCATCAATCTCACCATCAGGTGGTAGGTGTTGTAACCGTTGCTGACAAAGCAAGTGGACGTGGACAGAAGATTCACCAATCACCGGTAAAAATCTATGCAGAAGAAAACAATATTCCTGTTTTTCAGCCGGAAAAATTGAGAAACCCTGAGTTTCTTGAAGAACTTAGAAAACTGGATGCTGATGTTTTTGTAGTGGTAGCATTCAGAATGATGCCTAAAGTGCTTTTTGAAATGCCTAAAATGGGAACTTTCAATCTTCATGCTTCATTACTTCCAGATTACAGAGGTGCTGCCCCTATCAATTACGCCGTGATCAACGGAGAAGAAAAATCCGGAGCAACTACGTTCTTTATCAATGAAAAAATAGATGAAGGTAATATTCTTCTGCAGCAGGAAATGGAAATTTTACCTGATGAAAATGCAGGAAGTCTTCACGACAGACTGATGGAAATGGGTTCAGAACTTGTTGTTAAAACATTAGACGGTCTTGCTGAAAATGCTATTGAAGAAAAACCTCAGCCACACGTTGAGCATCCTAAAAATGCTTATAAAATTTTCAAGGAAGATACGAGGATCAATTGGGAACAGCCTTCAAAAACCGTTCATCAGTTTATTCTGGGAATGTCTCCTTATCCTGCAGCTTTCACCACTTTAAAGATTGACAGCGAAGAAAAAGGATTAAAAATATTCGGGGGTAAATTTGAACTTTCTGATCACGGAAAACCAGCAGGAAGCCTTGATATTTCTAAGAATGAATTTAAAATCTATACCCAGGACGGAATTTACTATCCTTTGGAACTTCAATTGGAAGGTAAAAAAAGAATGATGGTAAAAGATTTTCTGAATGGCTTCCGAAATTTTGACGGAATTGCATTAGCCTAACAATAGATCTTTATCTCCTATAGAAAAGTCCCGAAAGTATTTATAGACAAACTTTCGGGACTTTTTATTTTACTACTATCAGCTTTTACTGACAATTTTCTTTCGGATTCTGCTTATAAACTCAGGCGTTACTCCCAGATAGGCAGCAATCTGAATATTGGTAAGACGGTTTGCTGTCTGCGGATAATCTTTTAAAAATTCCACATAACGTTCATCTGAAGGTTTGCTTAAATTATCAATAATTCTACGCTGCAACGCTATAATAGACTGTTGAAACTTCAGTCTCATTAATCTTTCAATCTCCGGCATCTCAGCATACAATTTTTCTTTTTCCTTTTTGGGAATAAGAAGAATCTCACTATCCTCCAGCGCCTGAATATTGAGCTTTGAAGGAATACGGTTGACAAAGCTATCAATATCGGAGATCCACCAGTTTTCAATTCCGAAATACAATATCTGTTCGGCGGCATTATGATGGGTATGAAAAACTTTAAAGCAGCCACTGACCACAAATCCTTCGAATTCACAAATCTCTCCTTCTTTTAAGAGGAATTCTTTTTTCTTTATTTTCTGAAGACTAAAGGCACTGCAGTATTTCTCCAGCTTTTCGTCTGAAATATCAATATATCCCCGGATGTGTTTTTTTAAAGACTCAGTCATGGTTTAAAAATAAAAAAGGTTTAGAAAAATCCTAAACCTTATAATTTGTATTGCAAACAGTCATTTATTGTGAAAACAATTCACTATTGACCGTTCAATTTCTATAGCTGTACCATCTCAGTCACCTCTACATCATATCCTCCAACCTGAGGTTTGATATTAGGGTTTTGAGTGATTACTTTAAACTTGTTGATTCCTAAATTCTTTAAGATCTGCGTTCCAATTCCATAATCTCTGTAATTGTACGCTAAGGTAGGATGCTGCTCCTGCCCATCCTGATAGTTCAGGAACTGCTGAAGTTTTCTCAATGTATTTTCAGAGTTGGAAACGTTGTTGATAAAAATAATAGCTCCTTTTCCAGCTTCATTCACCATCCCTGTTACTTTTTCCAGCAATGGCTTTTCACCGTTGTTCAGTCTTGTCAATACGTCAAAATAAGAATCTGAAGACTGTACTCTTACCAAAACAGGCTCATCTACTGTCCAAGCTCCTTTTGTCAATGCAAAGTGGATCTGGTCGTTAGAAGTTTCTCTGAAAGCATAAAAATCAAAATCACCGTAGTGCGTTTTCACTTTTTTCTCTTCAAGTCTTTCTACCAGATTTCCTTTTTTAAGCTGATAGTGAATAAGATCTTCAATAGAAACTATCTTCATATCGTGCTTTTGAGCAAAAGCGTGAAGTTCAGGCAGACGAGACATTGTTCCGTCTTCATTCATGATCTCACAGATTACTCCTCCTTCTTTCAAACCTGCTAAATGTGTAAGATCAATTGCAGCTTCAGTATGTCCGGCTCTTTTCAATACTCCACCTTTTCTTGCACGAAGCGGGAAAATGTGGCCAGGTCTCATAAAATCTGTAGGCTTGGATTTCTCATCCATCAATGCTAAAATAGTTTTTGCTCTGTCACCTGCAGAAATCCCGGTAGATGTTCCGTTGCCCAAAAGGTCAACCGATACGGTGAAAGCAGTTTCTTTAGGATCACTGCTTCTGCTTACCATTACTTCAAGGCCAAGCTCATCACATCTTTTTTCAGGAAGCGGCATACAGATCAGACCTCTTCCGTGAAGCGCCATAAAATTGATAATTTCCGGCGTTGTCAGTTCTGCTGCACATAGAAAATCACCTTCATTCTCTCTGTCTTCATCATCTACTACTATGATTATTTTACCATTTTTAAGGTCTTCAATAGCCTCTGGAATAGTATTTAATTTAATATCGGACATGTTTACTTTTTATTTGTGCAAAGATACTCATAAAAATAAGCATCTGCCAATTAATTATGTATGGTTTATTACGCTTTGGATAAAGAGTTTGCCGCCTCTCTGAAAATCTCGTAAGATCTCAATCTTTTCTGATGGTCGTAAATATGTGAATTGATCATCAGTTCATCTACCTGGAATCTTTCCTGAAAATCTTTAAGCTTTTCCTGAACTTCGGCCTGATCTCCGATAAAAGTATATCTCAGTTTCTGCAAAACCATAGATTTTTCCATGGGCGACCAGATTTCATCCATATCATCCACGGGTGGAGCAAAAGGTTTTCTGTCGTTTCTTACAATATTGATGAATGCCTGGAATAAAGTGGTAGAAATTTTATGAGCTTCCTCAGAAGTTTCAGCCGCTACCCCATTGACACAGGCAATGATATAAGGCTTGTCCGAATATTTTGACGGCTCGAAATGTTCTCTGTAGATTTTAAAAGCCATTTCCATTTGTTCAGGAGCAAAATGTCCTGCAAATGCGTAGGGCAATCCTAGTTCAGCAGCCAGCCATGCACTATCTGTACTTGATCCCAGAATATAAAGGGGAATATCCAGCCCTTCTCCCGGAATGGCACGAACCATCGCATCTGAATTTTCTTTTGAGAAATATCTTTGAAGTTCGAGGATTTGTCTTGGAAACTGTTCGTTGATGATCGCAGGATTTCTTCCTAAAGCCTGAGCTGTGAGCCCATCTGTTCCCGGAGCTCTTCCTAATCCAAGGTCAATTCTTCCCGGAAATAAAGACTCTAAAGTTCCGAATTGTTCTGCAATGATAAGAGAGCTATGGTTGGGAAGCATAATTCCTCCTGAGCCTACTCTTATAGTTTTTGTTCCATTGGCGATGAAACCTATTAAAACAGAAGTTGCAGAGCTTGCAATACTTTCCATATTGTGGTGTTCTGCCAGCCAGAATCTTTTATAATTTAAATTTTCAGCGTGATTGGCTAGTGATAAGCTGTCCTGAAAAGTATCATGAATGCTTTTATCTTGCTTTACCGGTGCAAGATCTAAAACAGAAATTTCAAAATTTTTCATGTTATGATGTTAATTTTTCTTTAATCTGAAAAACAAGGCAAATTTAAAACTTAAAAACTGCATTAGTTACTTTTTGTAATTAATAAAAACAATTGATCAGTTCAGGGAAAAACTATTGGAATAAAATTTTTTTTTACTTGATTTTGTCTATGCGACATTTAAATTAAATAATACTAGTAAAAAATAATATTTTAACAAAAATAATTCAATAAAAAGAGACATATTCATTATATTCGTATACCAAATTTTTAAAAACTTTAATATGAACAAAAAAACAAACAGCCTGTTTTATAAGCAGATGCTGACAGGAAAAACTGTCTTTATGAGTTTTCTTATTGCTGCTACATTTTCCTCTTGCAGTAAGAACAATGAAGAAATTACTTCTGAAGCTCAAACCAATGCATTCAACGCAGACAATGTAAAAAAAGGACAATTGAACGGCCAGGAAATTATCTATGAAAGAAAAAACGGAATGAATTTTTTCCAGGGAGATATTGTTCTTACTGACAAACAACTGTCAGAAGGGAATGAAGTTAATAAAGGCGGTGCCAGCTATTCAAGATGGCCCAATGGTAAAATTTATTATACTATTGCCAGCAATATGGGTTCCATCAATGTCAATAAAATCAATTCTGCCATCAGCGAGTATAATAATAAAACCAATACTCAGTGGATCTACCGCACCAATCAGTCTAATTATGTGGAATTTATTTTCGGAAGTTCATCAGGATCTGATGGCTGGGCGCATATCGGATATCAGGGTGGAAAACAGACTGTTTCTTTGGATCAATATATTTCTGTAGGATCAGTCATTCATGAAATGGGACATACTGTGGGACTTTACCATGAACATACCCGTAAAGACCGAGATCAATATGTAAAAATCCTGTGGAACAATATTCAAAACGGACAGTCTTATAATTTCAATATTTATAATTCCGGAACAGACATCGGGCCTTTCAATATTAATTCGGTGATGATGTATTGGCCGACCTCTTATTCTAAAAATGGCTTACCAACGATTACCAGAGCTGATAACAGTAATTTTACTTATAACAGAACCGGATTTACCACCGGAGATATCAATACCATCAATGCGATGTATCCTTAAATTTTTAAGAATCTCCTATCCATAAAAAAAGAACTCTTATGAGTTCTTTTCTTTTTTATAATTATAATGATTAATTAAAATCCTGATTTCGTTAAATTCAAAATGGCTTGGCAGTGCATTCTTCCACTCGGTTAAAGTTTCGTGTGGATTTTTATAGAATTCATCTTCAAAAGCTTTGATTTTATCCGAAGTAATGACTCTGGCGATGTCCAGCAATCCCTGTTCGGCAAATTTGGCAAGATGCCCAATAACAGTTTCTTTCACCAGCCCTCTTTCCAAGGCAATTTCACCGATCGTTTTTCCCTGTTCAAACAGCTGGAAAGTTAAAACCTGTGACGGAACTTTAGCAATTTTCAGATTGATTTCCTTATCATTTTTTTCATCTAAAAGTTTCGTTTCAAGAAGGTGTATCTCTCTCAGACTGTTCAGATACTCTTCAATATCTTCCAGCCAGCTTTTAAATTCTTCGTTATATTGTTTTAAGCCTTTTGCACCTTTTATTTCGGCATAAAATTCTTTTAAAGGATCAAAAATTTTATTTCTGGTTTCTGTAAAGAAGAAATTAACAGCGCCTTTTGATTTGCTCTCAATTTCGGACCATTCTTCTTTCTGCTCAATAAAATTATTAACCTTCTGAAAAATGATTCGTTCCAGTTTTTCAAATATTTTTCCAAGATTTACCGCTTCATGCTTCAACTGAAGATAAAGCTGCTTGGTTTTAACATGGTCAATATTCTTGGTAACAATGGAAAGGTTATTCCACTCTTCCACTTCTTTCAAAAACCATGTACAGTCTAACGTACGCAGTACTTTTCTAATGCTGTAATCATATTTTTCCTGATTAAGGATCGCTTCAACATGATCATTGGCAATCGTATCTGTGTGGAAATGCAAAATCCTGTTATCTTTAAAAATAACTTCAGGAGTAATTTTTGATTTTAAAACAATCCCCTCCAATGTTCTGCAACGGGATAAAGCTACATAGACCTGACCGGCAGTAAAACTCTTTCCGGCATCAATAATCACTTTATCAAACGTTAATCCCTGACTTTTATGAATCGTAACCGCCCATGCTAATTTGATGGGAAACTGCTCGAAACTTCCCAACACTTCCTCTTTGATATTTTTATCCGTGTCAAGGAAATATTTTTTCTGTTCCCAGGTTTCTCTTTTGACAACAATTTCTCTTTCACTTTCATCCAGTACAACACGGATTTCATTTTCATCCAATCCAATGATTTCACCCAGTTTTCCGTTAAAATATTTCTTTTCACCAGAAATATCATTTCGGATAAACATGATCTGCGCTCCAATTTTCAGTTCTAAAAATTGTTCATTCGGAAATTGGTTTTCTTTGAAATCACCGACCAATTTAGCTTCATACACCTGAGGATCAACTTTTATTTCTGTCAGTTTCTCCTGATTGATCTCGTCTGCCATTTTGTTGTGAGAACAGAGATATACATAAGACTCTTTTCCCATATCAAAGTCAGGATCATACCTTTCATTAAGATGATCAAAGTCTATATTATCCACATCGCCGTCACGGATCGCATTCAGAATTTCCAGAAACTCTTCGTCAGATTGCCTGTACACTTTTGTCAGTTCAATGGTGACGATAGGAATTTCTTTAATGGCATGGCTGTCAAAAAAGAAGGGCGAGTTGTAATACATTTTCAAAATGTGCTCATCCCTCACTACCGGAGGAAGCTGATACAAATCCCCGATAAAAAACATTTGTACCCCTCCAAATCTCTGGTTATTCCTTCTGATGAATCTCAAAGAAAAATCCATCATATCCAGAACATCAGCCCTCAGCATTGAAACCTCATCAATGATAATGATTTCAACTTCTCGCAGAAGTTTCAGTTTGTCTTTACGGTATTTGAAATGAGGCATCAGATCGGCAATATTATTAGCCAAACTGGTATCTATCCTTTCTGTAGTAGGAAGAAAGGTTCTTAGCGGCAGTCCAAACATGGAATGGATGGTTACTCCTCCTGCATTAATGGCAGCAATCCCCGTGGGAGCCACTACAATATGCTTTTTCTTGGTACGCCTTACAAAATCATTAAGAAATGTCGTCTTTCCTGTTCCGGCTTTCCCGGTTAAAAAAACGCTTCTGTTTGTATATTCTATTAAGTCAAAAAAATGATTATTCATCTTCGTCAAAAATACGGAAATGAATTTGAATTTCTTACCTTGGCATAAGTTTTGAAAATTCTTAAAAAGAAAAAAGTTTATTGTGAAAAAATTATTCTTTCATATCCCGGCAATAGTATTGTGTACTACATTAACTTTAGTTTCGTGTAATACATCAAAGAATGCCAATACCAATCTTCCTATTGATATTGCTGACAGGCCTGCTGACGAAGACAGTCAGAAATATGAACAGGCACAGCTGGATAGATTAAAAGCTTCTATTGAATCTGAAGTATCAGGAGAAAAATGTACGGATGCCAGCGACTGGGCGTTTGCTCCTATGGGATCAAAAGCCTGCGGCGGACCTCAGCAATACATTGCCTATCCCAAGAAAATAGAAGCGACTTTCTTACCAAGGGTGAATGAGTATACGGATAAAGTGAAAGCTTTTAATGAAAAGTATAATATTACGTCTGACTGTATGATGATCGAGCCGCCTACATCACTCAAATGTGTTAATGGTAAGATCAGACTTATCACGCCGGATAATAATTAACAATAAAGCAAAGGTTCTATATCAAATCGAAAAAGCTCTGTTTCAGAACAGAGCTTTTATATTTATTTTAACTAGATCAATAAGTGAATTTTGCTTCGCAAGTGAATAGTGAATTCTGATCGCAAAATAATTGACAAGCGCAGCGAATTGACTATTCACTTGACCTCCTAAAATTGATGATCCTTCACATTCTCCTTATACCATGATGAATATTTCACATAGTTATCTGCAATTCTGTTCACTTCTCCTTCCAGTAACTGGGCATTGATATCTTTGATTTTTCTTGCAGGAACTCCTCCCCAGACTTCTCCGGATTTAATGTGAGTTCCCTGAGTCACTACAGAACCTGCTCCTACAATGGAGTTTTCTTCTACCAGACAGTCGTCCATCACAATAGCTCCCATCCCGATCAGTACATTGTCTTTAATGGTACATCCATGAACAATGGCATTATGTCCTATAGAAACATTGTTCCCTATATTCAAAGGATATTTCTGATACGTACAGTGCAGCATTGCATTATCCTGAACATTCACCTTGTCACCCATCTTGATATAGTGAACATCACCTCTGATCACTGCATTATACCAGACACTGCAGTCTTTTCCCATTGTAACATCGCCAATAATAGTTGCCGTTTCTGCTAAAAAAGTATTCTCTCCGATCTGTGGTGCTTTTCCTAAAAGCTGTTTTATTAGTGCCATAATATTAATTTGAAAATGTGAAAATGTGCCCAATTGAAAATTAAAATATACTATCTTTTCTGATATCTAACTTCTAAATTACAGTGATAGCAAAAATCTAACTCTCAATTTTCAGCTTCTAACTTCTAATGCGTATTTTTGTATCTCAAATTTAACGAAAAAATGCGTACCGTACTTATAGAACCAACTGAAAACCCAAAAGTGATGAAATTTGTAGCAGATTACAACCTCATCCCAGGGTCTTTGGAACTTGACAGAAATTCAGATATTTCAGAAATTCCTTTGGCACAGGAACTTTTCAATTATCCTTTTGTGGAAAGAGTTTTCATTACTGCTAATTTTGTAGCTGTGGCAAAACAGGATACCATAGAATGGGAACATGTTGCTGAAAGTCTGAAAAATGTAATTGAGGATGAATTACTGGCTAACCCGAGAATTTATCTTCAGAAGAAAAAAGAAATGTATCAGATTTATGCTGAAATGACTCCGAATCCGAATGTAATGAAGTTTGTATCAAGCAAACTGCTGATGGATGGTTTTGTGGAAGTAAAATCGAAAGAAGCTGCTGAAGAAGTTCCTTTGGCACTGGCTATTTTTAAAGAGTTTGATTTTGCTACGGAAGTTTTCATTTCAGACAATTTTGTAGCGGTTACAAGAGATAATTCTGTAGAATGGCACCAGGTGATGATGACTGTTCGTGCACTTATTGCCGAATATCTTCAGAACGGAGGTGAAATTTCAAAAATCGAACCTCAGAAACACGAAAACCCAGTTGAAAAAATCATCAACAGAGATTATACTGAAGATGAGCAGAAAATTTCTGACATCTTAAATGAATATGTAGCTCCTGCCGTAGAAAATGATGGTGGGAAAATTTCTCTGATGGAATATGATCAGGAAAGCAAAACAGCAAAAATGCTTCTACAGGGTGCATGCTCTGGCTGCCCAAGCTCTACTGCTACTTTGAAAAACGGAATTGAAAATATCTTAAAACAATTCGTTCCGGACTTAGTAGAAAGAGTGGAAGCCGTAAACGGATAAAACAGTTAAAATGCCTCCCGGAAAGAAAATTTTGGTGATCATTGGAAGTGCTTCGGCAAATTCCAGCAATCAGAAACTGATGGAACAGGTGCTGGAAAATATGGACAATACAGACTGTCAGATGTATACTGATCTAGCTTTCCTTCCCCATTTTGATACAGCATTAACGGATAATCATACTCCAGAAGAAGTTCTGAAAATCAGAGAAGATATTAAAAATGCTTCAGGGGTAATATTTTCCACACCGGAATATATTTTCAGTATCCCGGGAAGAGTAAAAAATCTGTTGGAGTGGTGTGTTTCCACAACAGTATTTTCTGAAAAACCAGTTGCTGTGATTACCGCTTCTGCCAGTGGAGAAAGAGGTCACGAAGAGTTATTATTAATTTTAAAAACTCTTGGAGCTGTAACAGATGATAAACATCAGGCATTAATAAAAGGGATAAAAGGCAAATTTGACGGCAATGGCTTACTGGAAAGTAATACCTTTGCCAAAGTATTAAAATTAGTAACAGATTTTACAAGTTCTGTTTCATAATTAAAATTTAGAATATTGAATAAGAAAGGAATTTTACTAGTCAACCTCGGATCACCGAGATCAACAGCTGTAAACGACGTAAAGGAATATCTTGATGAATTTCTGATGGATGAAAGGGTGATTGATTACCGTTGGATCTTTCGTGCCCTTCTTGTACAGGGAATTATCCTGAAAACAAGACCTGCAAAATCTGCTGAAGCCTATAAAACGGTTTGGACGGATGAAGGTTCTCCGCTGATCGTTATTACTGAACAAATCCAGAAAAAGCTTCAGAAAGTAGTAGATGTTCCTGTGGAAATCGGGATGAGATATGCACAACCAAGCATTGAAGCTGGTATCCAGAAACTTGTTGATCAGGGAGTCACTGAAATTGTTCTTTTTCCACTATATCCTCAATATGCGATGAGTACCACGGAAACCGTGATTGAAAAGGCGGAAGAAGTGAGAAAAAAGAAGTTTCCCGGTATAAAAATTAATTATATTCAGCCTTTCTACAACAGGGATATTTATATTAACTGTCTTGCGGAAAGTATTAAAGAGAAGCTTCCTGAAAATTTCGATGCATTGCAGTTCTCTTACCATGGTGTTCCGGAAAGACATATTTATAAGACAGATCCTACGAAGACCTGTAATCTTAATGACTGTTGTTCCAGAGAGGATAATCCAAGTCATCAGTTCTGCTATCGTCATCAATGTTATAAAACGACACAGCTTGTCATTGATAAATTGAATTTACCTAAAGAGAAAACGATTGTTTCTTTCCAGTCAAGATTAGGAAAAGACAAGTGGATTGAGCCTTATACCGACGAAACTCTGGAGACCATTGGCAAAAAGGGAATAAAAAACCTGGCTGTTGTATGTCCGGCATTCGTTTCCGACTGTCTTGAGACTCTGGAAGAAATTTCTGTAGAAGGAAAAGAGCAGTTCATGCATGGTGGTGGTGAAAATTTCCATTATATTCCATGTCTGAATGATGAAGACCGATGGATTGAAGTGGTAAAAACGCTTTGTGAAGAAAAACTGAATGATTTTTATTTAGTATAATGTACTTTACTCAAAATATACAAAAGGCCGCAAGAATTCACTTGCGGCCTTTTCGTTAAATATATTAAAGATTTGATTTGGTTATTTTTTAATCAGGTTTCCTGCTTTTTCTCCGTTTACCAATACAATATATACTCCCGGAAGAATATTGGAAGGCAGTTGGATGTTCAGTTTATTGGCTCCGTCAGTTATTTCTACTTTCTCAGAAATTTCTTTTTTACCAGTAAGACTTACCAGTTCTACAATTCCTTTTCCTGACTTCCCTTCAAAGTTGATGGTAAATCTGTCTGTTGCTGGATTTGGGCTTATCGTATAAAGCGGTGTTTCTGCTATTGCTGTTTTTCCTGCTGCTGAAGTTCCTCCTCCTACACCTACAGCATTCCATGCATTGGTAACCTGAGTTACTTCATTACTGCCTGCTCCATACAAATCTGCTGCTGCCTGAAGAGAATAAGTTCTTGCATTCGCATACGTAGAAGAAGACGTCAGATAAGTTGTCAAAGTTCTGTAGGCAATAGCCCCTGCCTTATCAAGTCCGATTCCGGAAACATTATAAGCAAATCCTTTATCGTTGGTGCCTGAACCTCCTGTTACTAACAGATAATACCAGAAGTTAAGGACACCTGAATTGGTATGAACCCCGCAATAATCATTAGATTGACTTGGAGTAACACAACCTGAAGTGGTGGTAGTTTTCCAGTAAGTTCCCATATAGGTATCCGGCTGGCTGTATGCATTAGGATTCGCCATATTTCTGATCACGTAGTTGAAATCTTCTCCCAATGTCCAGCTTGCCTGTGTAGGTCTTGCCCAACGCTCAATGGTATTTCCGAAGATATCTGAGAATCCTTCATTTAAAGCTCCGGATTCTCTCTGATAAGCAAGATTCGCTGTTTTAGAAGTCAATCCGTGTGTAATTTCGTGGCCGCATACATCTATGGCTGTTAAAGGTTTTCCACCGTTTGTGGTAGAACTTCCATCCCCATAAGTCATTCTTGAACCATCCCAAAATGCATTAAAATAATTGGTAGAATAATGAACATACGATTTAATAGCGAAGTTATTGTTATCAATACTCTTACGTCCGTATTTTGTGTAGAAATAATCCACTGTCATTTCTGCTCCCCAATGCGCATCGGTAGCGTATTGGTCTTTATTGGTATTGACATTATTCCAGTTATTGTCTGTATCGGTAAAATCTACCGCAGAAGCATAGCTGGTTCCTTTTTTCAGGTTGTAAGTTTCTACTGCTGTTCCTCCATTTCTTCCTGTTTCTCTTAAACGGTAACTTCCGTTATAAGAATCTGCAGTGATGCTGCGGGTTCCGCTATATCCTGTAACGGCTGTACCTGGTGTGTTCACTTCGTGAATGATAGCATCTACTCCTAATACTTTTCCATTTTTAGCATCTACAAAAACATATTGTCTGCTTAATGGTTTTTCGGCATAGATATCAAATTTATAGGCCAGCCTTAAATCATTCAGTTTATCATCATCAGGATTTGAATAATACACCAGTTCACCTTTTGGAGCATAGCTTGCATTGGGATCGCCGGTTTCTTTTTTAAGAAAATCTTCTTCTTCTTTATTTTTCCATTTATAGGATTCTGCGCCTACAAATGACAAAGCACTCTGTAAAGCAACATTTTCAGCAAGACTGGCAGTTTTGTCAAGGCCTTTCGGAATTTTAACAACCCATTTTCCTGATTGTCCTACAATTTTACCGCCTTTTGTCTGTACCGCCATCATTCCGTATTCTACGGGAATATCATTAACGGTCTGTTGAAATCTTTGAGTTTCAAAACCTAATGCATCTTTTTCCAGGCCTAGTTTGCGGGCTTGCCCCGGAGAAAGTCTCTGAGACGTTTCGTCAAATAAAACAGGGCTGCCCTGGTAAGCAGGTGCATTTTTTTCAAATCTCATAAATTCAGCATGTAATCCGCTTTTTCCCGGAATTAATTTTGATGGTGTGTTTTGTCCAAAGACAAAGGAGCATGCAGCAACGCTTGCTACTAAGATAAATTTCGTTTTCATATTAATATTGGTTGATTGTGGTGACGAATTTATAAACTTTTCACAATAAAACAAGAGAAACAATGAATAAAATTCAATTGATATTATAAATCAATAAATAAAACACAATAATGATTTTAAAAAAAAGAAAATTATTTAAATATAATTTTTCAATAATGTAAATTTTATGTTAAAATATTTAATTAAAATCAAAATTTTGTGAATTATTTTTTTTCACTATGCAGTGCATTATATTGTAGAAAATTAATAGTAATCTAAGATTTGAATGATTAATTCTTTCCAATACGAGCAAAAAAATAGGACCATCTTAAGAGACAGCCCTATTTTATATGTATATTTTAAATTATAATTACTTACCTTTTATTGGCAATCGGTGTTCTGAATTCTCCATATCCCATCAACCCATCATAATTTCTTCCAAATGGTGCATAATAAAGAAATGCCTGATAAAGATTTTCTGTCTGCCAGAAATTACCATTTACTTCCCCAAAGTTCAGGGAACCATTTCCTTCTTTTGTTGCTAAAACATAGTTATAAAACCCTTGTTTCAGGAATATTTTCGCTACATATTGTTTGGCAGATGCATCATACTGCATCTGATTTTCTTTGCTGGGTTTAAAATTATTAAATCCTCCCAGTACATAAATTTCTTTATCCACAGGATCGGAATCCAGGTAGAAATGTACCCATGAATAGTCAGCTTCTCTTTCAGCATCTCTTTCTCTACCCAAATCATTTCTTCTGTAATACCATGCTCCATTCACATCGGGCTGATACTGATAGTTTAAAGGAAACGCCCATACCGGATGAAGATACGTCTGGTTCACATCATCTTTTATTTCGGTAGCACGCACCATATCTGCGGCCATATTCATATTTTTATTATCGAAATAATAAAACTCATTATCTCCCGGAAAAACAAGATTCATCTGCTGGAACAATACCTGATTTCCTAAAACACTGCTCGGTTTAAGATTGGAAATCACCATATTCGGGTTGTTATTCTGCATCACATTCATCGTGATTGAATTAACATTGGAAGAAATATCTCCTCCTTTTGGAGAAACATTCACTTCCACCCTCTGATTAACGCTGGGATTTTTTGCATCAGCAAATCTTGAAATATTTAACCCCACAGACGTTACATCTTCTACCAGATAAAATCTCTTTTTGAACAAAGGCTGGTCTGCCGAATCTTTGTAGACAATCAGCTCATAATTCCCTGAAACTTTCAGCTGGATTTTATCATTCGGAAAAACCAGTTTATAGTGAGTGTAGGCTTGTAGTGTATTGAAAGAATATTGAAACTGATCCAGAAGAGCATTCATACTTCCGGTAGCAAATTCAGTAAAAAACAGATTATCTTCATTCCAGTTTCTGTCATAATGTTTGAAGGTATACCTATAGATCTGGCTGCCGTTGGTAAGATCATCAAAGCCCAGAACCAGCTGTTCACCTATCTTAATTACAGGGGTTTCATCATTGGTCTGAGGATTGAACAGCTGAACACTTTGGATATTTTGTCCAAAAACCAGTCCGCTCAAAGAAAGTAAGAGTATTCGCAAAGTTTTCATTATGACGAAGATAACGAAAAATAGCCATTTTCTTAATAATATCGTATTTTTGAATAAAAAATATTCAGATATGCTTCAGATTCAAGGTTTCGTATTCAACTTTGCGAGCGAAAATACTTATATCCTTTATAACGAAAATAAAAATGCCTGGTTAATTGATCCGGGAAATATGAATGCTCAGGAAACTCAGGCTATTGAAAACTTCATTGCTGAAAAAGGGCTGAAAATTCAGAAAATTCTATTGACCCACGCTCATATTGATCATGTATTGGGACTTCAGTGGGCTTTTGACAAATTCAATGTTCCTGTGAATATGCATCAGGAAGACCAGGAAGTTCTGGATATGCTTCAGGCAAGCGGGATGAGATTCGGAATGCAGATCAATCCAGTAAAAGTGAATGTAGAGTATGTGAAAGAAGGCGATGAACTTGATCTGGATGGAGAAAAGTTCAAAATATATCATGTTCCGGGACATTCTCCGGGAAGTGTTGTTTATCATAATGACAATCAGAAATTCATGATTTCCGGTGACGTTCTTTTTGAAGGAAGTATCGGAAGAACAGATCTGTATAAAGGAAATTATGATCAGCTGATTGAGGGTATTAAATCCAAACTTTTCATTCTGGATAATGATACTCAGGTTTTCTCAGGGCATGGAAATCCTACATCGATTGGTTTTGAGAAACAGTATAATCCGTTTTTGAAGTAAAAAAGTCGGAGGGTTTGAGGGTTTGAGAGTCATATAAATATCTTGAATCAACCTCAGATCTGATACTTTATATAAAAATTATTCTTGTTCGATAAAATTTAAACATAATTAACAGGTCGCTCCTCCGGAGCTATAATTTTAAAACCAATACGTTCTATTAACAGTTAGCTCCTATTGGAGCTAAATTTGATCCCATCGGGATCTACTGTTAGTAGAAAAAATAAAATCGCCGTAAAATAAAGCTCCGGAGGAGCGACCTGTTAATTCACCCCGCAAATATTGACATTCTCAATGTATTTATACTTTTTATCGAAACGTAATAATAAAAAATACAAAACCGCCAGAAATTCTGACGGTTTTGCTGTTATAAAGAAATAGAATTTAGAAATCCAGGGTGATTGAGGCTCTGGCAGCAGCTCCCATAATAGGTCTGGCCATGATGATTCCGTCTCCATTAGGTGATCCTGCTCTTGGATCGCCTTCTGTAATTCCAATGGTGTTAAAGATATTGGTACCGTCAACGGCAAAACGTATTCTCCCTAACTGGTAAGACATTCCCGCTCCAAATTCTGTGAAAGATGGCAGCGTCTGTACATTCTTCTCATCCTGGAAACGCTTTCCATAGTAGTTCATACTGACATAGGCTCTCCATGATCTGGTAATATTCACCGCTGGTGAAATATTAAAATAAAACTTCGGCATTCTTCTTACTACATTTCCTTCAAGAACACTTCCGGCTTCAAGGTTTTTATATTTCGGACTCTGAATGGTTCCATTAAAGGTAACTTCCAGTATATTATTGAATAGGCGGGCGAAACCTTCCACCTCAACTCCATAATTTTCTGTATTGGCAAAAGTATTTTCAGACTTTCCATCCGAGAAGATATCTGTAAATGACAGGTTCTTTAATGTAGAATAGAATGGAATTACTGCTACATCAAAAGTACGCGAATAATACTTATACCCTACTTCCAGCTGATTGGTTGTTACAGATTTTAACGGTTTATCAGGAGTCGGGTTGGAGAAATAATTGTAATAAGCTTCTTCATTAGGAGATCTGAAACCATTGGAGAAACGGGCATACACCGCATTTTCTCTATTGATTTTATAATTCGCAGCTAATGTAAAAGAAACTTTATCCACATTAAAGTTCCAATAGGTGTATTTGTTTCCTAATACGCTCATATTATCATCAGCAGTAGTCGTGTTGAAACCATAAGTTCCATCAGTGGTTAAGCCTGAATTATTTAAATTGGCAGTTGTTGTATTGACAAAATTTCCTTTGTAATAATCATGGCTGTAACGAAGCCCTCCATTTACGCTTAAAGCATCGGTAATGTTATAATCTAAGTTCACATACAGATCATTCAAACTTCCCTGAGTCTGGGTATCTCTCTGTAAGAACGTCATATTGGTTACTCCGTTATATGTTTTGGAATATCCAATATCTGAAGGACTTAAAGAAGTATCTACCAGATTCAGTAGTTCGGGTCTGTCTGTTGCTGTAGTCAGAATATTACTCCAGTTCCAGTATTGGTGTGATTTCCAGTTGGATTTATAGAAACCTGCGGTAACATTTCCTTTATCAAATTTATAGTTGAATTGTAAATCGTTCACAAAATTATTCATCTGCTTGTCGATTGCCCAGAAGCCAAGCTTTTGTACATATTGAGGATCAACAACACCTCCACTGCCTACCAATGAGTACTGATAGTTATTTCCGGTAATTCCGTTACTCTTAGCAAAATCGGCTGCCGTCTGTGGTCCACCTGCCGGGAAAATGCCCGTATAATTCATATTGATATTGGTGTATCTGGTTTTGTTTAAAACCGTGAAATTATTTCCAAGATCATATTTAAACTCAGCCCCTAATACATCTACTTTCGGGTGGATACCATCTTCAAGATTTCTGTTGAAAAATCCACCTCCCGCCTGAGGAATATTCAGTTGACTGATGGCTCTGTAGCTGTATGTTCCATAATTAGGATCAAATCCCTGGAATCCTTTCAGTTTATTTCCGTTCTGGATTAAAGGAATCGGAAGGAAGAATGTATTTCTGTCATCCAGTTTTTTGTAATATACTTTTACATAGCCTTTATCAAAGACGTATTTCAGATTCATTCTGATCTGCCCGCCGTTATTGGCTTTAAAACCCGTCTTTCTGATCCCGTCATCTGTTCTGTAAAAACCACCGACATTGAAAAACAATTTATCCTGAACCAATGCGCCTCCTACATTAACATCAGTACGCATCAATCCATAAGTACTTGTTTCCAGCTTTGCTGTACCTCTGAAATCATTGGTTCCTTCTCTGGTAATAAAGTTGATCAACCCTCCGGGAGAATTGGTTGCAAAAATAGAACCTGAACCTCCTCTCAACGCTTCCATACGGTTGACAGAATTGTCTACACGGAAAAAGTTGTCAGCGTTAGCAAACTGAAGCGCTCCGTCTTCAAAAACCGGAAGACCGTCTTCCTGTACCTGTACAAATTCATAAGCTCCTGCAGAAGGAATCCCTCTTGCAAAAAGGTTGTTTCCTACTTCACCTCCTGAAGTTTCTACCGCAAATCCAGGAACTCTCTGCAATAAAGCAGCTGCACTGATCGGGTTCTGTTTCTGAATTTCTTTGGAACTAAATGTGGAAATCGCTGTACTGGATTCTATTTTTTTCTTTGGATTTGAGTTTCCTGTTATGACAATCTGATCGATGGAAGAAACTTTTGCAGAATCCTGCGGTGTTTCCTGGGCATAAGCATTATTAAAATATAACGTAGCTGTTGCGGCGATTAAAAAGATTGATTTTTTTTTCATAGCCATATTTTTTATTGTTAGTTTCAGTTTTGTTGTAATTGTAAATACACTCCATTGGTCCAACCGAATCCGTCCTGATTAGGGTATTCCCCGCCGCCTGCTATTGTTTCTGTGTCTAATGCATTGTATTTTTCCATCAGTTTCCCGGTGTTTTTGTAGACCCTTTCTACATTGGAACACCAGTTGTTTTTAATTTTTTCTGCCAGCTCGTCAAAGCCGTAATTTTTCATTGCTTTAAATCCTAACCATTGATAAGGAGCCCATGCATTGGGAAGATCCCACTGCTGGCCTGAGTTTTTGGTTGTCGTAACAAGCCCTCCCTGGTAAAGAAACTTTTCAGCAACAGCTTTAGCAACTGCCTCAGCCTGCTTCTGATCTGCTATTCCAAGGAATAAAGGGTAAAGAGCAGCAATATGTTCAGACGGTGTTTTTGTGTTTTTTTTTGTGTGATAATCTTTATAATTGTTAGTATTTCCATCCCAGAAATAGTTATTGATCATCTGTCTTCGGCTTGCTGCTCTTTCTGAAAAATAATTTTCTTTTTCACTCAGATTTTGAAGTGCTGAAGATTTCGCTAAAGTCTTTTCCAAATGCCACAAAAGGCAGTTCAGATCAACCTGTGCCAGGTTCAGCGTTTCTATCGTCTGTATATTTTCTCCGTCTGCAAACCATCTGCTGGAAAAATCCCAGCCGGATTCGCAGGCGCTTCTTATATTTCTGTAAAATTCATCGCCTGAAGCGGTCTCATGATCTTCAATATCGATCAGATAACTTTCGGGGCGTGGTGCATTTTCTGCATCGTAATAACGGTTCAGGATATCTCCGTTTATTGTTTTCACTATTCTTTTTATGCTGGAATTGTTTTCAAGCCCTTCTTCGCCATCCATCCAGAAAGCATATTCTTTCTCCAGTGTTTCGTGGTATTTCGTATAAATCGCCTTGTCTTCTGTCGTTTCAAAAAGAAGGTCCAGCATCAGTGAAAAATAAGGAGGCTGCGATCTGCTCAGGAAGTGAGTTCTGCTGGCATTCGGAACAAATCCTACATTCTGGATCAGATAAGAACAGTTTTCAATAATATTCTCCATCATTTCTACTCTTCCGGAAACCTGCAATCCAAGCATAATAAAATAGCTGTCCCAATAGAAAAATTCATTGAAACGACCTCCGGGAACGATGTAGGGTTTGGGTAATTTTAAAAGGGTACCTTTTTCTTCATACGCTGTACGGGTCAATTCATCCCATAATTTTTCAATATGCTCTCCAATGGGGAGCTGATCTTCTCTCTGAATAGAAACTCTTGCTCCTAAAAAGTCAAAATGAGTCATCACAAAATCTTTCAGATCAAAACCTTCCGTATTTTTGGATTGTTCATAATCCTCATTGATCTTTGCAATGGGAAACAGAGGAACTGCATCCGTCATCATTTTCTGATCTTCAAAAATTTCAGATCTCTGTGCCTCATCAAACAGACTTTGAATTTCGTTTATGTAAAGCTGATTACTCATTGTTATTTTTTAGGATTAATTTTTAATTTATTCATGAAAACCGCAGAAGTGATCAATAATGAAAGCGGAATCAGGGAAAGATAAAATGCCTGCTGACCGCTGAATTCCTGAAACACAAAACCGGTAATAATAGAACCTATCGTTCCTCCGATTGCTGAGAAAACAACGATCAATCCTGACATCGCACTGTGCAGATATTTAGGGATTGATGCCAGAATCACAGAATTGATACTTGGATAAATCGGTGCCAGCAAACCTCCCATCAACGGAAATAAATACACGACCAAAGGAGCATTCATCCAGTTTGTATTTGTATCAATATGAATATTATGAGTCAATGGTAAAACCAACAATAAACTGATAGCAAAACCGACTACACAAAAAGAAACTACATAGATCCAACTGAATTTTTTGGAGAAGAATCCCGATAAAAATCTTCCCAACGCAAAAGCTCCTGCCAAAACCGCTCCTGCCTGGATACTCATAGAAGTAGGCACTTTTAAAATTTCTTTATAAAACGTAGGCGTCCAGGTTTGAAAGCTCTGCTCTACCAATACAAAAAGGAATGCACACAATAAGAAGCACAACACTTTTTTATAACTGAACAAACTTGCACTGTTTCTTAAATCTCCCAATAAATCTGTTTTATCACTTTTAGCTTCCTGTTCATTCAGTTTTGAAAAGAATAAGAATAAAAAAGATAGCGTTGAAAGTCCTCCCAGCACCCAATACACATTCAGCCACTCTGTAGATTTCGGATTATGATCATCAATATATAAACTGAATAAAACATTTCCCGCCAATACTCCGATCATGAAAAACCCTTCCAGAAATCCCATAAAGCTGGAGTGTTCTTTATCTGTTTCCGTTACCAGGCCGATAGAAGTAAAAACCGATATTTTGATTAACGCAAATGAAACTCCTACGGTAGCAAATAATAATTTGAATACCCAGAAGGTATTGGTAAACGGCATTACAAAGCACATGCAGCTTACCAGTAATAAAGCAATCAGCATTGATTTTTTGATTCCTATCTTCGGAATAAATGAAGCCAGAATGAAAGAACATATGGCAATCGGAAGATCTTTGAAGCCTTCCAAAACACTGGCCGACGATTTTGAAATCCCAAAATTCTGCTGTACCTGTAGAATGACTGTTCCTACAGAATTCAGAAGAATGGCGAAGACAAAATAGTTCAAAAATAAAACGGCCTTGATGTTAAGATTTTTCATTCAGATGATTTCTTGTCGGCTAAGATAGAAGCATTTCTGTTAACGATAATTTAACACAGTAAATCAATATTTGAACTATATTAATATATTTAGTATTTTTAATGAATAAATATGATTAACTAGATGAAAGTTACTTTTGAAAGGGTGATCCCTAATGAAAAGAGTTCATTCCGTACCATACACAATAATTCTCCCATTTCAGAATTCAAATGGGAATACCATTATCATCCCGAAATTGAGCTGGTATGTGTGATTTCCGGGAGCGGAACCCGCCACGTAGGATACCATAAAAGTAATTATACGAATGGTGATCTGGTGTTAATCGGATCTAATATTCCCCACTCCGGATTTGGACTGAATTCTATTGATCCGCATGAAGAAATTGTACTTCAGTTCAAAGAAGAAATCCTTCAGTTTCCCGAGCAGGAAGTAGAATCGAGATCCATCAAAAATCTCTTGGAACTTTCAAAATATGGGATTCACTTTCATCAAAAAGTAAAAAAAATAATGCTTCCCAAACTAAAGCTGATCCTGGAATCAGAAGGCTATAAAAGATACTTGTTGCTATTGGAAATTCTTTTTGAGCTTTCGAAATGTGAGGATTATGATCTTTTAAATAAGGAAATCATGCCTTATACCATTATTTCTAAAAATAAAACCCGTCTTGAGAATATCTTCACCTATGTAGAGCATAATTACGACAAGGAAATTGATATTGAAGAAGTAGCAAAACTAGCTAATCTCACTCTACCCGCTTTCTGTAATTTCTTTAAAAAAGCAACTCAGATTACGTTTACAGAATTTGTGAACCGTTACAGAATCAATAAAGCATGTCTGCTGATGGCTCAGGACAGGTCTATTTCAGAATGCAGTTATCAATGTGGTTTTAATAATGTGACGTATTTTAACAGGATGTTTAAAAAATATACGGGGAAAACTCCTTCGGAATTTATCAGAAATTATTCTCATAATAAAGTGAATGTAGATTTAAAGGTTGAAAAAGAGGTTAAAGCCAAAGTAAGTTTTTAATAATTCGGCTCTTTTTTCAATTTCCACGGTTATAGAAAACGTTGTGTTGTCCATTCCGTAGGAATCCAGATTTAGCTATATAAACTCTGTATGAAGGTTACAACACAAAAGCAAACCATGCTGAGACTCCTACGGAGTGACAAAGTGAGTGAAGAAATTTACTAAGAATTAAAAATCTGCGTCATCTGCAAAATCTGCGAGAGAAAGCCCCAATCTATGAATCAACAAAAAACAAAAAAGCCACTCTAAAAGAGCAGCTTTGTATTATTGAGTAAAAACCAGTCACTAAATAAACCAGTAATTATTTCCATTTAATATTGCATCCCATGCTAGGTCTCTGAATTTCTTCCTGAGGTTCTCCAGCCAAAAGATTTTCAAAAGCAATAATCAGGTCTTCACCAGTTACATCTTTATTATTTCCCGGTCTTGAATCATCCATCTGACCTCTGTATACAAGATCAAGCTTATCATCAAAGAAATAAAAATCCGGTGTGCAGGCTGCATCATAAGCTTTTGCTACCGCCTGGCTTTCATCAAACAGATAAGGGAAGTCGAATCTTCTTTCAATCTGGAATTCGATCATTTTTTCCGGAGAATCTGCCGGATATTTTTCGATATCATTAGCATTGATGGCGATGAATTCAATTCCGCGCTCGTTATAATCTTCGTATAGTTCATTGATCTTGTCAATTACATGAAGAACAAACGGACAGTGGTTGCACATAAAGATTACCAAAGTACCTTTTTCTCCTTTCAGTTCTTCCAAAGACTGAAGTTCATTCGTTTTTGACGGGTTAGGAAGTTCAAAAAACGGAGCTTTTGTTCCTAATGCCAACATATTTGAGGGAGTATTCATATCCTTATTTCTTTACCGGCAAAGATAATTATTTCTTTTGTTAATTAGGAAGAAGACATTTTCATTTTTAATAAAGTAAGGAAGCTGGAAGCTGGAGGTGGGAAGATTTTCAGCCCTCAAAAATAGTTATAGCCAAATTCTATTATTGCATTATTCAGCCTTAAAAATAACTTCCAGCTTCCATTCTTTCAGCATCCAGCCTTTAGTTTATTTTTCTTTAAATAGTCGACAGATTTATAAAACTTATAATATCCTTTGGAAGTTATAGTAAAAAGTTTGTAGTTTTGCTAACGCTGTTAGTAAATAAATATCATGGGTCTACATGAACGCCGTCAACGAGAAAAAGAATCCATCCGTGCAAATATTTTGCAGGCTGCTTTTACGTTGGCGAAAACTGAAGGCTGGGGTTCGCTTTCTATGCGTAAGATAGCAGATGCTATTGAGTATAGTGCTCCCGTTGTATATGATTATTTTGAAAATAAAGAAGCTATTCTATTTGAAATTTCTTTAGATGGCTTCCACAAGTTACATATAGAATTACTAAAAGCTCAGCAGAAACACGATACTCCAGAAGAGCAACTTGTTGCTATTGTGGATGCGTACTGGAACTTTGCTTTTAAAAACAAGGAATATTACCAGCTGATGTTTGGTCTTGGAATGCAGTGTTGCGGAAAAGGTCAGATGAAAAAGGAATTCTCATCATTTCAGGAGCTTATCTATGAATGTACTTATGAGATAATAAAGAAAAACGGATCCAATCCGGACAATGCCTGTCATATGTCTCACGCTCTGTTTTCTGCCGTACACGGTATGATCTCTATTATGATGATGCGTACAGCTGATATCCCTTCAACAATGAATAAGACTACATTGGACGAAACTGTTTCGGCTTTTATTAAGTCTTTGTAATTTTTTTTTGAATTAAAAATTAACACCGTTAGGAAACTTAACACTGAATTAATATAAATAATTCTGTTATTCCTGATTAAAAACTCAAGCTTTTATGAAACCATTCATCGTTTTCAGTTGTTAAAATTAGTCATTTTTTGCTTATAAATTAACACTGTTAGTAAAATTAACACACCTTACACCAACATTATACACTTCAATACATTAACAACAATTTTCAATTATGGAAACAATCGACTTTATCTGACATTAAAAATTCTGTAATTTTTTTTGAACTAATTATTAACACTGTTAGGAAAAAATACAGCATTTATCAAAACACTTTACTTACCTCTAACACTTCATTAAAAAAATTAAACCAACAATGAAATTACCTGGAAAAACAAGGTTTATTGTACTTATTGCAAGTATAATTCTTTTACAGAGCTGCACAAAAGCCGCAGAAGGAACCAATGCCGCACCTCCAGCTCCAGAACTTCCGGTTTATACCGTTATCACTTCACCCGCTACTACATATCAGGAATTCCCAACTGCTTTAGAAGGGAAAAACAACGTAGAAATCAGATCTCAGGTAGATGGTTACCTGGATAGAATCTATGTAGAAGAAGGAGCTTATGTAAGAGCAGGACAACCGTTATTTAAAATAGATTCAAGAAGTTATGGCGAACAGATGAATATGGCTCAGGCTAATCTTCAGGCTGCCAATGCCAATATCCAAAAAGCAAGAGTGGAAGTAGACAGACTTCAGCCACTGGTTGCTGCCAAAGTTGTTTCTGATGTACAGCTTAAAACTGCAAAAGCCAATTATGAAGCGGCTGTAGCAGCAGCTGCACAAGCGAGAGCCTCTGTAGGAAGCGCAAGAATCAACGTAGGATTTACAACCATTACAGCTCCTGTAAGCGGCTATATCGGAAGAATTCCTTATAAAAAAGGAAGTCTGATTTCAAGAACAGATGTAAATCCATTGACTTTATTATCTGATATCAGCGAAATCTACGCCTATTTCTCTTTAAGCGAACTTGACTTCATTGCTTTCCAGAACAAATATCCTGGAGCAAGTCTTGAAGAAAAACTGAAAAATATGCCGATGGTAGATCTTGTGATTGCCGACAACAGTACTTACCCTGAAAAAGGAAGATTGAGTATTGTAGACGGACAGTTTGATAAAACTACCGGAGCCATCAGTGTACGTGCCGTTTTCCCTAATGCCAACGGAACTTTAAGAACCGGAAATACAGGAAGAGTGCGTATGCCTCAGCTGATTTCTAATGCAGTGGTTATTCCACAGGAATCAACCTTCGAAATTCAGGATAAAACCTATGTTTATGTAATGGGTAAAGACCAGAAGGTAACCGGAAGACCGATCAAAATATCAGGAAAAACGGATAGCTATTATTTTATTTCTGAAGGGCTTGCACCTGGAGAAAAAATTGTATTCACAGGAATTGGAAACCTGAAAGACGGTGCTTCTGTTAAGCCGAAAAACATTTCTTCTGACAGCTTATTAAAAGCGAAACCATTATAGTCCTTTCCGAATACAGAAGACTTAAAAAAATAAACTTCTTATGTTAAAACAATTTATAGAAAGACCGGTCCTTTCAACGGTCATCTCCATAATACTTTTATTATTGGGAGCTTTGTCTCTCTTTAATTTACCGATTGCCCTCTTCCCGGATATCGCTCCACCGAGCGTTCAGGTAACGGCATTCTATCCTGGAGCTAATGCTGAGGTGGTAGCACGTTCGGTTGCCACTCCTATTGAGGAAGCCGTGAACGGGGTTGAGAATATGACCTATATGACTTCCAACTCCAGTAACGACGGTACTATGACCCTGAGTGTTTTCTTCAAACAAGGAGCAGATGCTGATAATGCAGCAGTAAACGTACAGAACCGTGTATCGAAAGCGATGAGCCAGCTTCCTCAGGAAGTAGTACAGGCCGGGATTTCAACCCAGAAGGTTCAGAATAGTATGATCATGTTCATGGGATTAACCAGTGAAGATGAAAAACAATATGATGAATTATTCCTTCAAAACTATCTGAAAATTAATGTTATTCCACAGATACAGCGTATTCCGGGTGTAGCACAGGCTCAGGTATTCGGAACAAGGGATTATTCCATGAGAATCTGGCTGAAACCGGATCGTCTGGCAGCTAATAATCTTTCTCCGCAGGAAGTGTTAGGAGCCATTAAAGATCACAACCTTGAAGCTGCTCCGGGTCGTCTTGGACAGGGAAGTAAGGAAACTTACGAGTATATCCTTAAATATAAAGGAAAACTGAACAAGGATGAAGATTATGAAAATATCGCTATCAAAGCAAACAGTGATGGATCTTTCTTAAGATTAAAAGATGTTGCAAGAGTAGAATTTGGTTCTTATACTTATACTGCGACCAACAGAGTAGACGGAAAACCGGTTGCCGGATTTGCTATCCTGCAGACAGCAGGTTCCAATGCCAACGAAATCCTTACCGAGATTGAAAAGCAGGTAAAAGTAATGGAAACCACTCTTCCAAAAGGAGTGAAACCGATTATCATGTATAATTCCAAAGACTTCCTTGATGCTTCTATCCATCAGGTTGTGGAAACACTTGTTATCGCCTTCATCTTGGTATTTATTGTAGTATTTATTTTCCTTCAGGATTTCAGATCTACCTTAATTCCGGCTATTGCCGTACCGGTAGCAATTATCGGAACATTCTTCTTCCTGCAGTTATTTGGTTTCAGTATCAACATGCTTACCTTATTTGCATTGGTACTTGCCATTGGTATCGTAGTGGATGATGCCATTGTGGTGGTAGAAGCCGTCCATTCTAAAATGGAACAAACGGGAATGCCTGTAGAACATGCTACGATGCACTCGATGAGCGAAATTTCAGGAGCTATTATTTCCATTACATTGGTAATGTGTGCCGTGTTTATCCCGGTTGGATTTATGCAGGGACCTGCGGGAGTTTTCTACAGACAATTTGCCTTCACATTAGCAATTGCCATTTTGATTTCAGCAGTGAATGCATTGACATTGAGTCCTGCATTATGTGCAATGTTCTTGAATGATCCTCAGGGAGAACATGGGGAGCACGGTCATAAAAAAGGGTTTGGAGCAAGATTCTTCAATGCTTTCAACGCCAGCTTCAACAGCATGACCAGAAAATATATCTATAGCCTTAAGTTTTTAATTAAAAATAAATGGGTGGCGATAGGAGGTCTTGTTGTCATCACAGCAGCAAGTGTATTTTTGATCAAAAAAGCACCGTCAGGATTTATTCCTACGGAAGACCAAGGATTCGTATTGTATGCGGTGAATACTCCTCCGGGAAGTTCACTGGAAAGAACACACAGAGCTACGGCTCAAATTGATAAAATTATCAACGGTGAAAAAGCAACTAATCACCTTTGGGTAGCAGACGGGATGAACTTCATCAGTAACGCCAACGCTTCTCCATATTCTGCAGGTTTCATCAAACTTAAAGATTACGACAAACGTGGTGAGATGAAAGACCCGGATCAGATCGCTGCAACATTAACAGGTAAGGTAAGCCAGGTGAAAGATGCCAACGCATTCTTCTTCAACTTCCCCACTGTACAAGGTTTCGGTAACGTTTCCGGATTTGAATTCATGCTTCAGGATAAAACAAACGGTTCTTTTGAACAATTGGGAACAACCACTCAACAGTTCATTGGAGAATTGATGAAAAGACCTGAAATTGCTTTCGCATTTACAACATATGCGGCAGGAAACCCACAGTATACCATTGATGTAGATACTGATAAAGCCAACCAGCTGGGCGTTTCTGTAACAGAACTGATGCAGACCATGCAGATTTATTTCGGAAGTAGCTTTGTATCGGATTTCAACAGATTCGGGAAATATTACAGAGTAATGGCTCAGGCCGATATTCCTTACCGTACGGATGTTAATTCATTAGAAGGAATTTATGTAAAAAATAAATCAGGAGAAATGGTTCCTGCCAAAACTCTGGTAACGTTAAAAAGATCTTTCGGTCCTGAAACGGTAACAAGAAATAACCTTTTCAACGCCGTTACAATTAACGGAACTCCGAAACCTGGTTACAGTACCGGAGATGCCATCAAAGCGGTAGAAGAAGTTGCTCAACAGTCACTTCCGAGAGGATATGGATATGAGTGGACAGGGATTACCCGTGAAGAGATTAAAACAAGCGGACAGACTGCCTTTATTTTCTTCTTAAGTATTCTATTCGTTTACTTCTTACTGGCAGCCCAATATGAAAGTTATATCCTTCCGTTTGCTATTATTCTTACCATTCCAACAGGGATTTTCGGAGTATTTGCTTTCACAGGATTAGCTGGAATTGATAACAATATTTACGTTCAGGTAGGATTGATCATGCTTGTGGGACTATTGGCGAAAAATGCCATCCTGATTGTAGAATTTGCTGTACAGAGAAGAAAAGCAGGTAAGACATTAATTGAATCTGCACTTCAGGCATCAAGATTACGTCTAAGACCGATCTTAATGACCTCTTTCGCCTTCATCGTGGGAATGCTTCCGCTGGTATGGACACAAGGTGCTTCTTCAAAAGGAAACCACTCTATCGGTTACAGTACCGTAGGAGGAATGCTTACAGGAGTAATATTCGGAATTTTCATCATTCCGGTAATGTATGTAGTATTCCAGTACCTGCATGAAAAAATGCCAAGCAGAAAAAAGAAAAGACTTCTGAAAAAACAAATGGAGGAAGAGCTTTTAGCTGCTAGTCACTAATAAAAAATGAATGACAAAAACTTAGAGAAAATTTTAAGATCATAGGTTTACCTATTTACCTGCCTGTTCTTAATGGTTTACAAAAGCTAACTATTTTCTCCTACTAAAGACAATTTTGCCTCAACAGAAACCTCTCTAAGTTTTGTTTTCAATTAAAAGTTTAAAAACTATGAAAAGAGTTAAAAATATTATTCTAACATTTGTGCTGGCCATCGGCTCTGTTTCGTGTGTGTCTAAACTGGCATACACGGAGCCTGAGCTTCCGCTTCCGGAAAAGTTTCAGTACACCGCAACTGCAGACACAGCCAGTATAGCCAATCTGGAGTGGAAACAGTTTTTCAGTGATCCTATTTTACAGGGACTGATTGAAAAAGGAATTAAAAATAATTATGACCTTCAGATTGCCCTGAAACAGGTAGCTGCTTCACAGGAAAAACTGAAACAGGCAAAATATATGCAATATCCGGACGTTGGTTTCGGAGTAAGCGGACAGATTTCAAGACCTTCCAAAAACAGTATGAACGGGCAAAGCTTAAATTTATTTTTAGGCTCGAGCCATGTTGAGGATTATAACGCAGCCTTCAACCTTTCATGGGAAGCTGACATCTGGGGAAAAATCAAAAACCAGCAGGAAGTTTCAAGAATGCAGTATCTTCAGACGTATGAAGGTTCAAAGGCTGTTCAGACTCAGGTGGTAGCAGCTATTGCACAAGGGTATTATAATTTATTAATGCTTGACAGACAATTAGCAATTGCAAAATCCAATCTGGAACTGACAAGCAATACCCTTTTAATGACGCAAAAAATGTGGGAAAGCGGTGATAACACTTCTTTAGGAGTACAGCAGGCAGCCGCACAGAAACAGGCAACAGAACTTCTGATTGCCCAGCTGGAGCAGAATATCGCTATTCAGGAAAATGCATTAAGTATTCTGACAGGTGAACTGCCTAATAAAGTAAACAGAACCATTGAAATGTCTGATACCTCTCTACCTCAAAACATTACAGCCGGACTTCCGGCAGCGATGGTAAGCAGAAGACCAGACGTTCGTCAGCAGGAACTGGTTTTATTAGAATCCAATGCGATGGTAGGAATTGCTCAGGCGAATATGTATCCGGCATTGAAGATTACCGCTAACGGAGGAGTCAATTCATTCAAATTTGACAACTGGTTCCAGATTCCGGCTTCGTTATTCGGATCGGTTTTAGGAGGAATTACCCAGCCTATTTTCCAGAAAAGACAATTGAAGACAGATCTGGAGGTAGCGAAAATTCAAAGAGAGAAAAATGTTCTGGCATTCCGTCAGTCAGTATTGAATGCTGTAGGAGAAATTTCTGATGCTTTGGTTTCCAATGAAAACTTAAAAGTTCAGGAACAGAAAGCCACAGAGCAATCTACCACGTTGAAAGACGGAATTAAAAGTGCACAACTTCTTTACAAAGGAGGTTCAGCCAATTACCTGGAAGTGATTACAGCACAAGGGAACTCCCTACAGGCAGAGTTGAATCTGGCTTCCATTAAAAGACAGAGATTAAGCAGCATTGTAGATTTATACAGAGCTTTAGGCGGCGGTTGGAAGTAGTAAATTAAATTATATTTGTTTTAAGATGCGGTTCTTTTCAGAGCCGCATTTTTTATGATTTTAGTGATGAAATGAATGATCATCGAACCATTAAGAACATTTAAGTTGCTAAGTTTAATTAAGAAAAATCAAATAGATTTTTAAGACAATACTTGATAGAACCAAGTTTAAAAATTCTGTTTGTCATTCTGACGAAGGAAGAATCTCTTTAATTGTTAATGAGATTCTTCACTCCACTTTGCTCCGTTCAGAATGACAAACTAAGCGCTTAGTTTCTCCGCACACTATGTCATCTCGTAGGAATCTATATTTTCAAAACTTCCAGAGCCACTTAATAATGTAAAAGTATTTACTTTTCAAACTCCTCCGCAATCCATTTCAGCAAATCTTCGTAGTCTTTTTCAGAATACCCCAATTGTAAATAACGAATATCATCCGCCTTTCTGTACCACGTCAGCTGACGTTTTGCATATCTGCGGCTGTTCTTTTTAATTTCTGAAACCGCAAAATCCAGATCCCACTCTCCATCAAAATATTTGAAAAGTTCCGCATATCCTACCGTATTCAAAGCCGTAAGTTCTTTGAATTTCTCAAGACCTTTTACCTCATCCAGCAAGCCGTTCTCCATCATAATGTCTACCCTGCGGTTGATTCTGTCATACAGTTCTTCTCTTGGAGCTTCAATTCCGATTCTGATTACATTAAAATCCCTTCCATTTTGAGAAACCGAAATATGTTCAGAATATTTTTTTTCCGTTTGCCAGATAATATCAATAGCTCTCAACAGCCTGCGGTGATTGTGAATATCCACTACATTGAAATATTCAGGATCCAGTTCTTTTAAAATCTCCTGAAGTTTTTCAATTCCCTCCTGCTCCATGATATTTTGAAGCTTCTCCTGATTTTCAGCATTGGCTTCCGGAAGATCATGCAGACCTTCTATCACCGCTTTTTCATACATCATGCTTCCGCCAACAAGAATGACAGTGTCATGAGTAGTAAAAAGCTCATTAAGCTTTTGAAGGGCATCTTCTTCGTACTGCCCGATAGAATAATAGTCTTCCACTGAAAGATTTCCGATGAAATGGTGAGGTGCTCCGGCCAGTTCTTCTTCCGAAGGTGCTGCAGTTCCTATTTTCATTTCTTTAAAAAACTGGCGGGAATCACAGGAAATAATTTCCGTATTGAAATGCTGAGCCAAATCAATTGCCAATCTCGTTTTTCCAATTCCGGTGGGTCCTACTACAGAAATTAAATTTTTCTTTTTCACCGCGCTAATTTACGAAAATGCACTCATTTGATTTTTTATTTTTAAATACAAATAAAGCTACTGTTTATTTTGAACCATTAAGTTTTTAATGAAGAAGTTGAGAATATTAAGATGAGCTTTGCTCTTAGCATGACACTTATAAAAATCTACCTGATTTTTTTCCTTAATTAACTTAACAGCTTATATGTTCTTAATGTTTCAAATAAATTTAAAAATTGAATGATCATATATTTTATGTCGAAGTTTCATGGTATTATAGTATAGACTTAAATGTTTATCTTTGTAGAACAATAAAAAACTATGATTTTATCAATGACCGGATTCGGTAGAGCCGAAGATGTTTTTGAAGGAAAAAAAATTACTATAGATATTAAATCTCTGAACAGCAAGAGCTTTGATTTAAATATTAAAATTCCTTTACGTTATAAAGAAAAAGAATTTGAAATCAGAAAAATTCTTAACGATAGAATTATCCGTGGAAAAGTAGACTGCTACGTTAATATTGAGAATCTTGAAGAGTCCAATGATGTAAAAATCAATAAAAACTTAATTGACTCTTATATCAACGAACTTAAAAACATAGCTTCTGACGGTCCCAATTTCGAATACCTTAAAATGGCAGTAAGACTTCCTGATGCCATCACATCCAGACCTGACGAATTGACAGAAGGTGAATGGGAGGCTTTGGCTAAGATTGTCAACAATGCCGTAGACAGATTCGAAGAATTCAGAAGAACTGAAGGCGGTATTTTACACGAGGAACTCAACAGAAATATCCAGAATATTGACAAGTACCTTGGAGAAGTGATTCCTTTTGAAGAAGAAAGAATTGTCAGCGTGAAAGAGCGTTATCAGAAGTCTTTGAAAGAATTTGAAAACGTTGATGAAACCCGTTTCTATCAGGAAATGGCCTATTTTACAGAAAAACTTGATATTTCTGAAGAAAAGGTAAGACTTGCCCAGCACCTGAAATATTACAAAGAAGTAATGGACAATGAATCTTTCAATGGAAAAAAACTGGGCTTTATTTCTCAGGAAATCGGAAGAGAGATCAATACCCTGGGTTCTAAAGCCAATCACGCAGAAATCCAGAAACTGGTGGTGATGATGAAAGACGACCTTGAAAAAATTAAAGAACAAACGTTAAACGTATTGTAATGACAGATACGAGGTACGAGATGCATGGTTGCCATTTCTAAAAAAAGAACCCCGCAACTCGAACCCCGTAACCCGAAACCAAAAAAAATGGATAAAGTAATTATATTTTCAGCACCATCAGGGAGCGGAAAAACTACATTGGTAAAGCATTCACTGGAAACATTTCCTGAGCTGGAATTTTCAATCTCATGTACAACGAGACAGCCCAGAGGAAGTGAAGTTCATGCGGTAGATTATCATTTTCTGACACCGGATGAGTTCAGACAGAAAATTTCTGAAGATGCTTTTGTAGAATATGAAGAAGTATATACTGACAAATATTACGGTACTTTAAAGTCTGAAGTAGAGAAAATCTGGAATCAGGGAAAAGTAGTTATTTTTGATGTAGATGTAAAAGGAGGAATTTCGTTAAAAAAATATTTCGGTGATAAAGCGTTGTCTATTTTTATAGAACCGCCTTCCATTGAAGAATTGGAACGAAGATTGATCTCCAGAAACACAGATGATGCAGAAACCATAAAAACCCGTGTAGCAAAGGCAGAAGAAGAAATGACCTACGCCAGCGGGTTTGACAAGATCGTGATTAATGAAGATCTTGATGCAGCTAAAATAGAAATAGAAAGTTTAATAAAAAGTTTTATCAGTAATTAATGGCTGGAAGATGGAAGCAGGAAGATGGGAGTAACTCAATATTCTCAAAATCTAACTTCTAATTTCTAACCTCTAGCTTCTGATCATAAAAAATTGAGGTGGATATGAGTACCGAAACATTAGAAAAAGCTAAATCTGCAATTCCTGTCAGAGGATTTCTGGATATAAAAGATATTGCTATTCCTCAGGGAGAAGAGCTTGTGAAAGCCATTCTTCAACTGAAAGAAGAAAAAAATGCGGTGATCCTTGCCCATTACTACCAGCCCGGAGAAATTCAGGATATCGCAGATTTCCTTGGAGATTCTTTACAGCTGGCTAGACAGGCTAAAGATACCAATGCTGACATGATTGTATTCTGTGGAGTACATTTCATGGCAGAAGCCGCTAAAATTCTGAATCCAACTAAAAAAGTAGTTCTTCCTGATACCATGGCCGGATGCTCACTGGCAGACGGTTGTTCCGGAGAAGGATTGAGAAAAATGCGCGAACAGCACCCGAATGCTTTAATTGCCACTTACATCAATTGTAATGCAGAAACCAAAGCAGAAAGTGACATCATCGTAACAAGTTCCAATGCTGAAACAGTAATTGAAGCCCTTCCGAAAGACAGACCAATTATTTTCGCACCGGATAAAAACCTGGGAAGATATCTGTCTAAGAAAACAGGTCGTGATATGATCCTTTGGGACGGAAGCTGTGTAGTACACGAAGCATTTTCAATGGAAAGAATTGCCCAGCAATTGGCAGATAATCCGGATGCAAAACTGATTGCACACCCTGAAAGTGAAGAAGCAGTATTAAAACTGGCTCACTTCATCGGTTCCACTTCTGCCCTGTTGAACTATGTAGAAAAAGATGACTGTCAGAAATTCATCATCGCTACAGAAGAAGGAATTCTTCACGAAATGAGAAAACGTGCTCCTCACAAGGAACTGATTCCTGCACTGGTTTTTGATGAAAGCTGCAACTGTTCAGAATGTTTCTATATGAAACGTAATACCATGGAAAAGCTGTATTTATGTATGAAATATGAGCTTCCTGAAATTCTTATCGACGAAGAATTAAGATTAAAAGCATTGAAACCTATTGAAGCCATGCTGGACCTTTCGAAAAGTATAAAATAAATCAAAGCACTGTTTTCACAGTGCTTTTTTATTGTTCTAAGGACAGATATTATGTTTAAGATACTCCTCCGCTCATACATGACATATCCACAATAACACACATTTTACAACGGTCAGGAAGCATTTGAAAAGCTTCACATGGAGCATCGCCTGGATTATTTCCGTAAGTAGTATTCTTAGGACATCCTGTACACGTGGCTGAACCTGCCCCTTGCAGTGCTTGAAGTTCTTTTCTGTTTAATTTCTTTAGATTTTTCATAGTAGTTTTAAATTAATTTTTGATTGTCTGTTTTTATAATAAATTGATCGTTTTTAAACAATATTTTTCTAGCCTTCCAGAACCATACAGCTGCCTGGAATGGATGGATCATAAGGGAATAGGTAAAGACAAACTTTACGTCCTTTAAAATCTGTACATACCGCACATCCTTTCGGTCCGCAGTCAAGATTTACAGCACAGCTGTCTCCAATACCTCCGATAATAGCTCTTAAGCTTTCTCTGTTTAATTTTTTTGAATTTTTCATAGTATTTTATTTTTCAAATAGGGTCTAGTCTTTATCCAATGCTATAGCATCGGTGCATAACAGGTTCCTCCCGGTTTTAGCCAGCAGCCCCACTTTCCACCTCCGCGGAAACAGACAAATTGCTCTCCTCCGCATGCTTCAATCTGAATATCAGTGAAACCACCTTTGATATTTTTTTGATCTTCTCTTGATAATTTCTTGATTGTTTTCATATTGCAATAATTTTAGTATTCTGTAATAACAATAAATTCATGATGTAAATCAGTAAGGACCAAAGCATTCAAAGCTTACTAATACTCTTCCTTTACAGCACTCCGGTAGTGCATAATAATCGGCACATGATCTTGGTTCACCAGGTCCGTAGGGTCCGGCAGGACAATTCTCAAAACAGGTATTCACATCTCCTCCACCGATTGATTTCAGAGTTTCTCTGTTTAATTTCTTTAAATTTTTCATGATTATTTTATTATTAGTTAATATCATAAATGTAACATTTTTAATCAATTACACCAAATATATCTCCTAAAATGGAAATATATTTTATTATGTTAAAAACTTGGTCATTTCAAAATAATTTGTACATTTGTTCTGTTACAATGAATTTTTTAAGAAACATATCTGATATTTCTGCCCTGAAAGCTACTATTTCAGGCGTATCTTCTGTTTCTACATTCACAACTACAACAACTACCCCATAACGGGGTAAATTTTCACATATTATTTCCGGTACCCGTACTCTTTTTTTTCAAAGAGTATCCATTTCTTTATTCAACTTCAAAAAAATAATTGATGAAAGTTTTAAAATTCGGCGGAACATCAGTCGCCCATTCTCAGAATATATTACTGGTGGAAAAAATCATAAAAAGTGAATCTTTAAAAAGTAAAGTTGTTGTTATTGTATCCGCTCTTCACGGAGTAACGGATCAACTGATCAAAGCAGCAGAATATGCTTCTGTAAAGGATGAAAGTTATATCCAGACTCTTCAGAATCTTGAAGAAAAACATATCAGTCTGGTGAAAGAACTTTTCCCAATCGCAGAGCAAAGCTCATGGTTAAGTTTTGTAAAAAAGCATTTTAATGATATCGAAGACCTCTGCAATGGAATTGCCGTACTTGGTGAACTCACAGATAGAATTAGAGATAAAATCGCCTCATACGGAGAGTTTCTGTCGTCAAAAATTATAGCAGCGAGATTACAGCATGAAGGACTAGACTGCGTATGGATGAATTCTGCAGAGCTTATCAGAACAGACAGTAATTTTACCAACGCAAAAGTAGATTTCGATTCTACTGAAAAAAATATCGCCTGTTTTCTGAATGAAAATCAGAACAGTATTATCATAGGACCAGGCTTTATTGCGAGGGACAAAAAAAATAATGCCACTACACTAGGAAGAGGTGGATCAGATTATACGGCTTCTATTGTTGCGGCTTCTATTGATGCGGAAGAACTTCAGATCTGGACCGATGTAAGCGGAATGATGACTGCTGATCCCCGTCTGGTTTCCAATGCCAAACCTATTTCAGAAATATCGTATCATGAAGCGATGGAACTGTCTCATTTTGGAGCCAAAGTCCTTTATCCGCCCTCCATTCAACCTGTGATGGTAAAAAATATAAATCTGCTCATCAAAAACACCTTTGACCCGGAGGCACGGGGAACTTTAATCTCCCATCAACTGAGATGTTCTGAAGATGAAAAACAGATTGCAGTAGGAATTTCAAACATGAACAATATTGCCCTGCTTACCCTTGAAGGCAGTGGAATGGTAGGAATACCCGGAATTTCAGCAAAACTATTTCAATGCTTAAGTCATGAAAAAATAAATGTCATTCTTATTACACAGGGATCTTCAGAACATTCAATCACCATTGCTATTGAGAAAAAAGAAGCTCTACGTGCTGAAAACGCCATCAATTCTTCTTTTGCTGATGATATCAATCTGGAAAGAGTATGTGCTGTAAAAATTGAAACAGAGCTTTCTATTGTCGCTTTAGTAGGAGAAAGTATGAAAAGCAGAAGCGGTGTGAGTGCAAAAATGTTTGGATGCCTCGGAAATAACGGGATCAATATAAGAGCAATTGCACAGGGATCTTCGGAAAGAAATATAAGTATCGTTATTTCAGAAAAAGATAGTAAAAAAGCCGTCAATGTACTTCATGAAGAATTTTTTGAGTCTGAAATAAAGCAAATCCATCTGTATATCTGTGGAACAGGAAATGTAGGTTCAAAACTCATCCAGCAGATTTATACCCAAAATGATTATCTAAAAGAAAACTTTTTGATCAACCTTAGAATTGCAGGAATTTCCAACAGCCGTTGTATGCTATTTTCAGACCAGGGAATTTCACAGGAAGATTACCTTAACTGGAATCAGCAGAATGAAAAAGTCTCTGCCAGAGAATTTGCTGATGAAATTATCCGCAGAAATCTTAGAAATTCTGTCTTCATTGATGTAACGGCAAGCGCTGATATTCCCGAAGTGTATGAAAGCTTATTAAAAAGAAGTGTAAACATCGTGGCCTGTAATAAAATTGCAGCTTCTTCAGATTTCAAAAAGTATAAAACATTAAAAAATACAGCACGAAACCACAGCTGTAATTTCTATTTTGAAACCAACGTTGGAGCAGGGCTTCCGGTAATAGGAACTATTAATGACCTCATTAAAAGCGGAGACCAGATTCAATCTATTCAGGCCGTATTGAGTGGAACATTGAATTTTGTATTTAATGAGTATGACGGAAGCAGAACTTTTTCTGAAGTAGTGGCCCAGGCTCAGAAGGAAGGATATACAGAGCCGGATCCAAGACTTGATCTGTCCGGAACAGATGTAGCCAGAAAAATTTTAATTCTGGCAAGAGAGGCAGGATATCCGCTTCAGTTTGAGGAAATTGAAAACATAAGTTTTCTGCCTGAAGAATGCATGCAGGGAAGCGTTGAAAGTTTTTACGAAAAGCTTACAGTATATGAAGATCACTTTAAAAACTTATTAAATAAAGCTAAAACTGAAGGCAAAATATTAAAATATGTCGCAGAATTTGAAAACGGAAAAGCCAAAGTAGGTTTACAGCATATTGCTCCGGATAGTGATCTGTTTCACTTATATGGAAAAGACAATATTGTTATTTTTAAAACGCTGAGATATTCTGAGCAGCCTTTGGTTGTAAAAGGAGCCGGTGCCGGAGCTGATGTAACGGCAAGCGGAGTTTTTGCAGATATTATCCGTTCTATTTAAAAACACAGTTATGAAAAAAGTAAAATTAAAAGTCCCGGCCACTGTGGCCAATCTGGTTTGCGGATTCGATATTTTAGGAATGGCAGTCCATGATCCTTATGATGAGATGGAATTCAGATTATTGGAAACCCCGGAAATTATTATAAAACATACAGATTCTTTTGGACTTCCTGAAGAACCGTCCAAAAATGTTGCAGGAATTGTCTTATTGAAAATTCAGGAACACTTTAATCTGAAAAACGGCTTTGAAGTCATTATTCATAAAAATATAAAGCCCGGAAGCGGGCTCGGCTCCAGTGCGGCAAGTGCCGCCGGAGCCGCCTTCGGAGCCAGTGTATTATTAGGAAACAAACTTTCCAAAGAAGAAATGGTTTATTTTGCCATGTTTGGGGAAGAACTTGCTTCGGGAGTACGACATGCAGACAATATCGCACCATGCATCTATGGTGGAATCACCTTGGTAAAATCTACCAGCCCGATTGATATTATTCCTCTAAACAGTCCTGATTTATTTGTAACGGCTGTACATCCGCAGGTAGAAGTCAAAACTTCAGATGCCAGACAGATTTTAAAGAAAAATATCACTTTAAAAAGCGCTGTGGAACAATGGGGAAATATAGCCGGACTTGTAGCCGGGATTCAGAAGAATGACTTTGCTTTGATTGGCAGAAGTCTAACCGATGTCATTATAGAACCTGTCCGCAGTATTCTGATTCCAAAATTTAACGAAATCAAAGAAAAAAGTCTGCAATCAGGAGCTTTAGGAGGAGGAATTTCCGGTTCCGGACCTTCTATTTTTATGCTGTCTGAGCAAAAAGAAACTGCAGATAAAATCGCTCAGATGATGGAATCAGTATATGATGAAATTGAAATAGAAAGTTTTGTATACGTTTCAAAAATAAATCCGGCTGGTATTCAAATCATTAAAGAAGCTTAATCATAAAAAACAGAAATGAAATATTATAATTTAAAAGACCATCTGGAAAAAATCAATTTCAGAGAGGCAACAATAAAAGGTCAGGGAAAAGAAAAAGGGTTATTCTTTCCTGAAAACATTCCCCAGCTTAATAAAGAATTTATTCAAAATCTCCATCAGTATTCCAATGAAGACATTGCTTACCAATGTATGAAAGATTTTGTGGGAGATGAAATTCCTTCGGAAATACTCAAAGAAATTGTAGCAGAAACTGTGAGTTTTGAGATTCCTTTAGTAAAAATTAATGAGCAGATATCCATATTAGAACTGTTTCATGGTCCTACTCTAGCTTTTAAAGATATTGGTGCGAGATTTATGAGCCGCTGCCTGTCTTATTTTCTAAAAGATGAGGAAAAAAAAGTAACTGTTCTTGTTGCCACTTCCGGAGATACCGGAGGAGCTGTTGCCCATGGATTTTATAAAATTCCGCAAATTAATGTAGTCATTCTGTATCCTAAAAACAGAGTCAGTCCGGTGCAGGAGAAACAGTTAACGGCATTAGGTGAAAATATTTCTGCACTAGAAGTAGATGGCAGTTTTGATGATTGTCAGAATCTTGTCAAACAGACTTTTTCAGATGAAGAAATCAACAGTCAGTTATTTCTGACATCCGCCAATTCTATCAATGTGGCAAGATGGCTTCCCCAGCAGATTTATTATTTAATAGCTTTGAAACAATGGATTCAACAATATAAGGAGCATCCTGCCATCTGTGTACCCAGTGGTAATTTCGGAAATATCTGTGCGGGACTTCTGGCTCATTTCAGAGGGTTGCCAGCCAGCCATTTTATTGCAGCCTGTAATGCCAATCATGTAATTCCGGATTATTTTACAACTCAGAACTACCAGCCGCAAAAAGCGATTGCAACTCTATCCAATGCGATGGATGTAGGAGATCCGAGTAATTTTGTACGAGTTCTGGAGCTTTTCGGGCATCAGTTTGAAACTGTAAAAGATAAAATATCGGCTTATTCCATTGATGATGACCAAACCATGAGCACCATCACAGAAGTTTATGAAAAATACGGATATATTCTGGAACCTCACAGTGCCGTAGCCTTTGCTTCAATGGAAAAATATCTGAAAGAAAATCCCCATCAAAAAGGATTTATCCTGGGAACTGCTCATCCGGTAAAATTCCCTGATGCTGTAGAAAAAGCGATTCAGACCCATATTGAAATTCCGGGGTCGTTGAATGAGCTTATGAAAAAGGAGAAAAAAACTGTAGAAATAAATTCAGATTTTGAAGAATTAAGACGATTTTTGCTTCATAAAATCTGAAGCAATGAGCAAAATATATCTTGAAGATGTAAGAATATACGCGTACCATGGTGTACTTCCTGAAGAAAATATCATCGGTACCTATTATATTCTGAATGCAGAACTTCATACCGATCTGTGGAAAGCAGCCACATCCGACGATTTGCATGACACGATAAGTTATGCAGACATCAATGATATCCTTCACCGTGAAATGAAAATAAATTCCAAATTACTGGAACATGTAGCAGGAAGAATCATCACAAAAATTCATGACAGCTTTCCACAGATCGACTATATTAAATTAAAAATCACCAAAACAGCTCCACCTATGCAGGGAGAAATGAAAGGTGCAAGTATTGAGTTGGAAAAGAGCTTTAAACCGGAAAATTAAAATCCTTATTTTCGTTTCATTAAAAAAACATACAAATTGAAATTCGTTAAAATATTATTTTTAGTAGCAGGAATCAACGTTTTTGGCCAGGCCGGCGTTGATAATCAGTTGGCAGCTTATAACTTTCCGAAGATCAGATCCAGTATTACAATGCCTGTGACCATTCCCCTTTCGGAGCTGAGCAATATGATCAATGCTTCCGTGAAAGATCTGGTGTACCAGGATGATTCTTATACAGACAATAACAATGATCAGTTTAAGGTAAAAGTATGGAAAACAAGACCCATCCGCCTTGTAGGTGGAACCAGCCAGAATCTACTGATTGAAGTTCCCTTAAAAATATGGGCAGAAAAAGGAATCGGTACTTTGGGAGTTTATACCTATCAGAATACCACCTTTGAGACAGTAATGTCTTTCAATACCACCGTTACTTTTAAAAATAACTGGACCATTACTACAAACACCCGGCCCAATGGCTTCAGATGGGTAACAAAACCTGTTCTGGACTATGGAAGAATACAGATTCCTATTACCTCCATTGTTGAAAAAAGTTTAAAAGAACAACAGGAAAAATTCTGTAAAACCATTGATCAGCAGATGGCTACACAGTTGAATTTCCAGCAATATGCCTTAATGGCCTGGAATACTTTCCTGCAGCCCTTCAATATTTCGGAGGAATATAATACATGGCTGAAAGTAAGTCCTGTGGGAGTTAATATCACTCCTTTGAAATTCTATGGAAACCAGATCAATGCAACCCTTGGTGTGGATATCTTTTCTGAAACTTTTACTGGGAATAAACCTGCAGCTTCTTCACCAGTAACCAGTGTTGCTAATTTTAATACAACACCTACCGTTGCTGACAAGTTTATTCTTCAGACTACAGCCAATATTCCTTTTACAGAAGCAAGTAATATGGCGAGAAAAACTTTCCTGAATAAGGAATTTGATATTCGCGACTCCAAAGTAAAAGTAACAGATATCAGAGTATACGGTGTTGATGACAGAGTCGTTATTGAGGCTCAGACTGACGGCTATATAAAAGGTACTTCTATTATTTCAGGAATTCCGGTGTATGACGAAACAAAAAGAAAAATTGTATTGTCAGAAACCAAATTCAAGCTGAAAACTACCAATATTCTGCAGAAAACAGCTTCTCTCCTGTTTCAGGGGAAAATCGTAAAAATGATTGAAGAAGAATATGGTATTCCTACTCAGGAACTGGAAGAAACTTCAAGAAAAAGTATTGAAGAAGCCTTTAATAAAGAATATTATAAAGGTTTAAAAATGAACGGGAAAGTTTTCAATCTTAAACCCAGTAAAATTCTACTCAGCAATACAGGAATTACGGCTGTTATTGATACGAACGCTTCATTAAAACTGCTTGTCAATGGGTTCTAAAATTTTAAACTAAAAAACTAAACCAAAAACTAATAACCGACCATGAGAAAATATTTAATAATTGTAGATCGAAACAGAGCTGAAAAGCTGACCAGATTTGCTAATTTTATTATTGACAGAGTTGTAATCTCAGTTTTTTTTCTTGCTTTGGGCTTTACAGCCTCCTTACTGTACAACCTTGCCAATATTGACTTTCTGATCAAGATTGTTTATAAAATGTCAGAAATGAATAGGTTTCTTGATATACTGATAACCTCTCTTATCTACTTCTTGTACACTTTTCTGATAGAATATTTTACCAAAGGAAGGTCGATCGGCAAGTATATAACAGGAACTAAAGTCATTTGTACAGATGGCACCGAGCCTACTTTCAATGATTATTTGATCCGCAATATTTCCAGAATTGTTCCTTTTGATACGCTTTCCTTTTTCGGAGAAAACGGCTGGCATGACAAATGGAGCGAAACAAGGGTAATTAACATCAAAAATTATCAGGCTGAAATTCAAGCAAAAAGAGAAATTGAAGATCTTGGAAGGAAAGAAATTGCTTAAAAACTTTTGTTCATAAAGAAATTTTACTATATTTGCACACCTCAAAAATGGTAAAAATGGTACTTTGGCCGAGCGGCTAGGCAGTGGTCTGCAACACCATCTACAGCGGTTCGAATCCGCTAGGTACCTCAAAAAAAACCTCTAAATTATTTAGAGGTTTTTTTGTATTTATACTTACAGCTTTTAATATTCCATTCTTTTTTATTATTAATATTTACGCATGAAAAAATTACTACTCTTCTTCATCATTTCATTTTCTCTTGCTCTTTTGAATGGATATATTTTTAATTTCATTAATGATACCTATTTTCATTTTGATATCAATCAAAATAAACACAACAATATTTCGAAAGAAGAATTAAACTTCATCGCGATATTTATCGCTCCTGTTCTGGAGACTTTTCTATTTCAATATATCCCTTACCTCGTTTTAAGCAAATGGATAAGAGTCAAGAATAGAATACTCTGCATCATCATTATGAGCATTACTTTTGCCTCCATGCATTATTATAACGGGCTATACATTGTTATGACATTTTTTGGAGGCATCATTTTAAATAATCTTTACATCTATTACAATAAGCACGCCCATCAATACAGTTTTATTCTAACAACACTTTTCCACGGGCTATTCAATCTGTATGGTTTTTTATTTATAATGTAATATACTATTCACAAAAAAAGCTCCTCCAGATCAAAGAAGAGCTTGATAAATAATGTAAAAAGTAATGATGGATAGAAAATTATCTTGATCAAAAATAAAGGATTGATCCCACATACTTTTATGAGTAGCGTCATATCGGGGTAAAAAAAATCCCCGGAAATTCCGAGGATAAAAACTAATAACCATGAAAACTCAAATTAAACATGAGTTACATTTCTATATTGAAAAATCGTGCCAAGAATAACTATTTTGAGAAAAAAAGTTAATTTCTTCATTCGGCACCATTTTCACCAATTCAGCATTTTAAACCTATTTTACTGATACTTTAAAAAGCGCTTCATAATTATCTTTAATAAATTCAGATAAATCTAATGCTCCGGCAAAAGTATTAAAAAAAATACAATTTACATTTTAATAAAATAAAATTTACATTCATGACATAAAAAAAATTAAAAAGAGCAGTTTTGCCATAAAAGCAATTTTCAATAAACAAAATGGCACACTCTTTATCATCAGTCACCGGAAAACATCAATGATTAATGGCATATGAAATTTTAAAGAATTTCATGAAGACCAACATAAAATATCATAGACGTATTTTACATAAAAAGCCCCCAGAAATGGAGGCCTCAAAAAACACAAATGATGAAAAAAAATTTTATATCAGAGATAAAAATTATTTTATCTATTAATTCTAAGCCAAAGATATACCAGTCTTTTTTTTTATTTTATGAGTATAATCATAAAATTTTTATTTCTTTTAAATACGGAATTTTCTGGTAATCTATTTTATTTCTCAAAAAAAGACAATAATAAAAAATCTGGTAAAATAATATATGATTAAAAAGTATAGCACACCCCTAATTTGCAAAATATAAGAAAAAAATACTAGAAATGTAATGATTGAAATTATGTTTCACCCATATATTATTTGATAATTTTACTTCATAAATTAAAAAACGTGACAAATTTTTCTATACTTATAGCAAACTATAATAATGGAAAGTATTTCAGGGATTGCTATCATTCATTAATTAACCAAACCTACGAAAACTGGGAAGTGATTATTATTGATGATGCCTCTACAGACGACTCGGTAGAAATCATAGAATCTCTGATCAGAAATGATTCCCGTTTTAAACTTTATCATAATCCCAATAACGAAGGTTGTGGATCTACCAAAGCCAAATGCATGAAATATGCTCAGGGCGATTTATGTGCCTATCTTGATCCTGATGATGCTCTTCATCCCGAAGCACTGGAAAAAGTAGCACTGGAATTTATGAACAGAGAAGGTCTTGCCGCTGTATATTCTCAAATGAAACTTTGTAATGAAAATCTTGTTCAGGAAAAAATTTATACCGGTACCAAACAAATTTATAACAATCGCTATTTCTTCAACTATCCTATTCAGCTGGCCCACTTTTTCACTTTTAAAAGAGAGGCTTATTTAAGAACTACCGGAATAAATCCCAATCTTAAAAATGCGGTCGATCAGGACCTTTATCTGAAAATACTGGAACAAGGCCAAGTAAAATATCTCAAAGAGCCCCTGTATCTTTATAGACTTCATCCCAATGGAATTTCTCAGGATAAAGCCAAACAAAGTGCAAAAGAATCTTTTGCGAGAGTAATCCACGACAGTATGAAAAGACGGGGAATAAAAACAATTAATCGCAAAATTGTTCCTGAGGTCTTCACCAGCTCAAATGAAATTTTTGATCTCCTGAATTACCAGACCCAAAGAATGCACCGCCTTATTAGCAAAATAAAAGTTACTTTACACAATATATAAAAATAATAATGCTGCTCAGGTTGAGCAGCATTTGTTATAAAAATATGGAGTGAAAATGTTTATCATAAAAGTACCTGTTTGGAGTACAATTATTATAGGTACAAAAACTTCAAAAAGAAACGGCCTCCGTCAGGAGGCCTAAAAAACACAAATGATGAAAAAAATCTATTTAGAAAAATCCAAACAGAATATTGCAGAATCATTCAGCGTTATCCATATAGTTTACATTTTCTAAGCAGAAAATATAATACAGTATCGGAACAGAAGAATGAATACTTTCTATAAGAATTGCACTGCATCCTGAAGATAGATCGAAAGGTTCATATTTAAAAACACAATACCACTATGTCATGATTGAAAACCATCTTCATCTCTGGAATGGGTAAATGTAGCTAAATATTTGTTTGCCCACAAGGCTTACTCTTCCCAAATAATGGGAATATATACAGTGATAAATCCATCGGAATCTACCTGTGCATCAGAAACTGTAGCAACTACTGTTCCATAACCTACCCAGCCTCCCTGTCCCTGCATTGCAGAGAAAGTATAGGTGCCCGCAGGAAGACCTTCATAATATTGTGGAACAGACTGAAATCCTCCCCCATAATAAGTATCATATACTTCTCCGGTCGTCATATTTTCAGCAAGAAAACTTCCTACATCATAATTTCCTGAAAGAATTTTTGTTCCGTTTTTTGAAAGAAGACCATAACGAATCCTATAGGTCTGAGTTTGGGGTGTTTTATCCGCTATTTCTGAACTTCCTTTATGAGGTTCTGCTATTTCCCTGGTGGAAAACGAGGTTACTACAGTCAGCAATCCTATCAATGCTGCTCCTGTAAAAATTGATTTTTTCATATTAAAAAGTAATTTGGTATTCAAAAATACTCAACTTATATGAATTTAATAAAAACTATCAATGAAATAAAATTTACATCTACTCTCAAAAGCAAAAAAAGAAAATTGGAAGCATAATGATAATATTAAGTTTATATTTTTATTTTTTCCTGCGAAAAACATACAATAAAAAAAATCAATCTTTATTCCTTAGATCTCGGGAATCTACCATTAACAGTATAAAACTGGTCTTTATATACAATTAATTCACTTTTTAATTATCACTTTTAACACTTATTAACTAAAATTTGGCTTCATAATTGAAAATAGAATTAAAATCAAAGTCATTTTTGGCTTTATCGTATTAAAATTTGAATTATGAGAAAGATAGTATTAGCAGGTTTTTTATCCGTCTTTTTAATGACGGCCTGCAAGAAAGATGACAGCGTCGCTGAAAAGTCATTGGAAGCACAGAAACTTGAATTTCAGGCCAGACAACTTGAAATAGAAAAACAAAAGCTGGCTATTGAAAAGGAAAAAATGGTATATGAAGCTCAAAAAAAAGCAGACAGTGTATCAGAAAGCAAAAAAGCGAGAGCTGCTGCTGAAAATAATTCAAAACCACAGGTGATCAGAGAAACCAGAACAGTATATAGAGACAGAAGCTCGAATTCCGGATCAGGAAGCAGCAACGGAAGTTATGCTAATAACGGAAGTGGTACTTCACAGGGAACTACTCAGAAAAAAGGATGGAGTAAAGCTGCCAAAGGAACCGTCATTGGTACTGTAGGTGGAGCTGCTGCCGGAGCACTTATTGCTAAGAAAAACAGAGGCCTTGGAGCAGTAATTGGTGGTGTTGTAGGTGGTGCCACCGGATATACCATTGGTAGATCACAGGATAGAAAAGACGGAAGGGTACAACCCCGTTAATAAATATTTTTAATGATAACATATAAAGATTGCTTACTTTTAAGCAATCTTTTTTTTATGGTATTGATTCTATTTTCCTGCATTTTCATCATCCCTGTCCTGATGGGCTGGGGAAAAATCATGGAAAATATAGGAGGATTTTTATTTCAGGGAATCTCCGGAAAAATTTTATCAGGTATTCTTGGGATAAGCCTGATATGGACCGTTATTTCTTTTTTCATTCCCTTAAATATAAATGTGGAAATACCTTCAATACTATTGGGACTGCTTTTTTTCTTTAAAAATAAACTTTACCAGGAATTCTATCAATTTTCAAAAAAAGATTTTATATTATTAAGTGTAAGTTCTCTGACTGTCCTATTTGCAGGCTCTTTTTATCCTTATATATTGGATCATTTCGGATATTATATTCCTACGTTGAAATGGCTTACAGAATATGGACTTATAAAAGGCATATCAAATGTAGACCTCACGTTAGGGCAAATGTCTGTCTGGCACATTTTCCAGGCAGGATTTTCCAATTTCTCAGACCCGTTTTTAAGAATCAATTCTATACTGCTTATCATCTACGGTATATACAGTATTGAAAGAAAAAACTGGATCCATCTTTGTTTTCTGCCCATATTACTCCTGTTTTCCCAGTCTCCAAGCCCGGACCTTCCTGTTATTATCTTTTCATTGATTATTTTAAATGAAATTATAGCCGGAAACAGAAATGCCACGCTCCTCTTTGCATTTTCAGTTTTTGTCTTTACGATAAAACCTACGATGATATGGCTCCCTATATTGGTTTTCTTAAACTTTGTTTTTATTTTTAAAAGTACCTTTAAGCAATTTCTTCTAGGGAGTTCAATACTATTTTTATTTTTCATTAAAAATATCTGGACATTCGGATATCCCGTTTTCCCGGTAGCAATAGGTGACCTGGGATTATCCTGGAAACCGAATCCCGAAGTTTTAAAAACTTCTTCACAGTTTGCCATCATGAAAACCTATGATATGCAGTATACCTATGAGGAAATTCAAAAATTTTCGACTGCAGATTATATCAAGAACTGGTTTTCTCTGGAAGGGATCAAATCCAAAATCAATATCCTTTTTATTCTTAGCCTGATCATTTTTTCCTTATTTACCTGGATAAAAAAGAAAAAAATTATCACCATGATCTTCATTTCATTGTTGATAAAAAGTATAGTAGTGCTTGCTTTTTCAGCTCAGTACAGATTTTTCACAGATGTATTTTTTGTGATAGTCTTTGTACTGTTTCATGAATATTTAAGTAAAAAAAGATCAATAGCAATTTTCTCAGTGCTCAGCTTATTTTTTATTTCCATATTATCTTTTCCGGGAATTATTCAAAAATACATTCCAAGTTTCCGGGTGGGAAGTTTTATGACCGGATTTGAGAAAGAACAGATATATCAACCTTCAACCTATGAATATCAGCGGTTTGATACCTTTAAGGTAGGGAATTTAAAGTTTAATGTTTCTCATCATTATCCCTATAGTTTTGATACTCCACTTCCGGCAATTACTCCGGCTTATCTTTTTGATGATGTGAAGGCAGGTATTTTCCCTCAGCTTGCAGACAAAAATGATATTCAAAAAGGGTTTATCCCGAAAAAAATGACTTCAGAAGAAAAAGAGGAAGCCCAAAAGGTTATCAATAATATCAAAAACACTGATAAATAGAACAAATCCAGAAACTTTATTATCTGAAGAAAAAAAGGTAATTTTGTATTATGTTCAACACATTAGGTAATCTTCTTAGTCTTACAACATTTGGAGAAAGTCACGGAGTGGCTTATGGCGGTATCATCAATAATTTTCCGGCAGGTTTAGCGGTAGATCTCGATAAAGTTCAGTACGAACTGAACCGAAGAAAACCCGGCCAGTCAGCAATCGTTACACAAAGAAAAGAAAGCGACACTGTAAAGTTTCTTTCAGGAATCTTTGATGGCAAAACAACAGGTACGCCTATTGGCTTTATTATTGAAAACGAAAATCAGAAATCAAAAGATTATGATCACATAGCAGGAGCTTATCGCCCAAGTCATGCTGATTTTACTTATGACCAGAAATTTGGTTTCAGAGACCACCGTGGTGGCGGAAAATCTTCTGCAAGAGAAACCATGAACTGGGTAGTTGCCGGAGCACTTGCCAAGCAGCTTTTACCCAATATTGAGATCAATGCTTACGTATCTTCCGTAGGCGATATTTTCTGTGAAAAACCTTACCAGGCTTTAGATTTCTCTCAAACTGAAAGTAATGATGTGCGTTGTCCGGATGCTGAAACAGCAGAAAAGATGATTGCGAGAATCAAAGAAATCAAAAAAGAAGGAAATACCATCGGAGGAACCATCACCTGTGTGATTAAAAATGTTCCTGTGGGAATTGGCGAACCTATCTTTTCAAAACTTCAGGCTGAACTGGCAAAAGCAATGCTGAATATCAATGCCTGCAAAGGTTTTGAATATGGAAGCGGTTTCTGCGGAGCTAAAATGACAGGAAAAGAGCACAATGATGCCTTCAATACAGATTTCACGACAAAATCTAACCTTTCCGGAGGAATCCAGGGTGGAATTTCGAACGGAATGGATATTTATTTCCGTGTGGCTTTTAAACCTGTAGCTACTATTCTGAGACCTCAGGATAGTATTGATAAAGACGGAAATCCTGTCATCGTAGAAGGAAAAGGGCGTCACGACCCTTGTGTAGTTCCAAGAGCAGTTCCTGTAGTGGAAAGTCTGGCTGCATTTGTACTGGCAGACCTGTTTTTGATCAACAAAACAAGAAATATCAATAATTTTTAACATAAATATTTTTAGTAATGAAAAATTACTGGGATAAAGGAATTTCGTTTGAAGAATATCTTCAGATTGCAAAAGAAAGATTAGAGAATCCTGCCAACCAACAGGAACTTGATTATAAACAATATTACGAGCTGGGGCTTCAAAGAATGGACAGAACGGTAAAAAAATACGTTCCTGATGAAGATCAGCTGAAAGAACTTGCTGCCAAAAATTTTGACGGAAAGATTTTAATTATTTCCGAAGCTTGGTGCGGAGATGCAAGTGCAACAGTACCTGCTCTTTTCAGATTTTTTGAAGGACATAATGAAGTAAGAGTTTTCCTGAGAGATAGTGATAAAAGCTTAATCAATCAGTTTCTGACCAATGGTACGGAATCTATTCCTAAAGTAATTATTCTTGACAAAGACCTGAATGTAAAAAATTCCTGGGGACCACGGCCCAAATATGGATATGAATTGCTGATGAAGTATAAAGCTGATCCTGAAGCCTACCCAAAAGATACTTTTTATAATGATCTGCAGATATATTATGCCAAAAACAGAGGCAAAGATGCTGTTCAGGAAATTTTGGATCTCCTATAAAAAAAGATATGAAAAAAAATATCATTTATATTGTAATCATAGCAATCATTGGCGTTGTTGCTTTTGTACCCGGAATAAGAAATTTCCTGAAGGATACATTTTTTCCGGTAGCCACCATTGAAAATGCCGTTCACATCAGTGAAGAGGATTATGATATAGAACTTAAAGGAATTAATGCACCGAGCACCAACCTTAAGAATTTTAAGGACAAAGGTGTTTTCCTGAACTTCTGGGGAACATGGTGCCCACCCTGCAGAAAAGAATGGCCTTCTATTCAGAAACTGTATGATACCAGAAAAGATCATGTAGATTTTGTGCTGATTGCTATGAATGATAAAGAAGAGGATGTAAGAAAGTTTTTGAAAGAAAATAACTATACCGTTCCTGTATATATTGCTCAAAGTCCAATTTCTGAGAAAATTCTTCCAAAGGTATTTCCTACGACTTTCCTTCTGGATAAGCACGGAAGAATCCTTATTAAAGAGGATGCTACAAAAGACTGGAACACAGAGACTGTGCATCAGTTCATTGACAATATTATCAAATAAGATTTTAACTAAATTTTATAATTTGTTGGTACAGGATTTGCGAAATTTATAGCATTGAAAAATTTATTAAATCCAAACACAAAATGAAATATTCAAAATTAAATCTTGCAAAAGAAGCCATCAATCATAAGGGCTTTATCAAAAAGATTCCTGATATTTTCAGAATGGTCAAAATGTGGAGAAAAGGAATTTATCCAATGAAATCCATAGACATTATTCTTCCTTTACTGGGAATTTTATATGTACTCTCTCCTATTGATCTCCTTCCTGAATTTGCCATACCGGTTCTGGGAGTCATGGATGACCTGGCAGTATTGTCACTTACCATCCCTAAGCTCATCAAAGAGGTTGACAAATTTTTATTGTGGGAAGCCCAGCAAAAATATAGCGGTGCTCAAGTCATTGATGCTGAAATCGTAAAATAATAGTTTATTATATTTTTCACACCATCCTGGTTCATCCGGGATGGTTTTTTGTTTACAAATGAGCGATAAATTTTTAAGCCTTATTTCAATTCCTTAAATTTGCAATATCTAATAAAAAATAATGGAAAGTAAAAAAGAATTCTTCTTAGAGTGCTACAAACTAGGAATCATTAAATTCGGAAGGTTTACCCTGAAAAGTGGTATTGAAAGTCCTTTTTATGTAGACCTGAGACCTTTGGCTTCAGATCCTAAAATTTTAAAAAATCTTGCTAATTATCTTTTGGAAATGCTTCCGTTAGATAATTTCGATTTAATCTGTGGAGTTCCTTATGCTGCTCTTCCTATGGCGACTGCAATGTCTCTGGAAAGCTATATTCCATTAATTATTAAAAGAAAAGAAGCGAAAAGCTATGGTACAAAGAAGCTGATTGAAGGAATTTATCAGAAAGGACAGAACTGTCTTTTGGTAGAAGATGTGATCACTTCAGGGAAATCTTTGCTGGAAACCATTCCTGAAATAGAACAGGAAGATCTTAAAGTTTCTGATATTGTGGTGGTACTAGACAGAGAACAGGGAGGAAAACAATTACTGGAAGGTAAGGGATATAGAGTACACACTCTTTTCAATATTTCGGAAGTATGCAATATTCTTCAGGAAACAGGTGAATTGTCAGATGAAGAAGTAAAAAGAATCCAGGATTTCCTTCAAGGGAACCATATTCAGTTTGAAGAAGAAACCAGATCTTCTTATGAGCAGAAACTTCAGTCAACCCAGCATTCCGTTTCGAAAAAATTACTGGAAACCGCTTTAGCAAAAAAATCAAACCTTATTGCTTCTGCTGATGTTACAACCACACAGGAGCTATTGGAACTTGCTGAAAAAGTAGGGCCACACGTTATTGCTTTAAAAACACATATCGATATCATTTCTGATTTTGATTATGAAAAAACAATCACTCCTTTAAAAGCTATTGCGGCAAAACACCAGTTCTTACTCATGGAAGACAGAAAATTTGCTGATATCGGAAATACACAGGAACTTCAGTTCACAAGCGGAGTTTTCAAAATTACAGATTGGGCAGATTTCGTAACTTCTCAGGTGATCGGAGGTTTTGAATCATTAGACTGTTTCAAAAATGTAGGAGTGGTAGCCATCGTTGGAATGTCTTCAAAAGGAGCTTTAACAACAGCCAGCTATCGTGAAGAAGCTTTAAAAGTAGCTTTATCTCATCCTAATGTAATTGGTGGTGTGTCTCAGAATAAAATTCCTGAGGATCTTTTATTATTCACTCCGGGAGTAAATCTTGCAGATTCAGGAGATGGTAAAGGACAGCAGTACAACACCCCTGAGCATGTTTTCAAAACACTGCACACAGATTTCATTATCGTAGGAAGAGGAATCTACAAATCCAATGATCCTGAAGCATCGGCAATCACTTATAAAACAGAGGGATGGAATGCTTATATTAATTCTTTGGAAAAAAAAGCAATTCAGGGTTAAAATCCTATAAAGTATATACAAAATAAGTTATATTTGGGCTTTATCACGAATATTTGAAAAAGATCAGCCTTTGCCTTATTTTGTTATGTGGAGTTGTACAGGTTTCTGCACAGACAGACAGTATATACATTGAAACAAAACTGTCACCAGACAAGAAGAACCTTGAGGTCCGCCAGGAAATTGTTTATTACAATCACTCCGGAAAAGACCTTCAAACTGTAAAACTCCTGAATTGGGTTTCCGCGTACAATAAACGGGGAACTTCTTTAGTCTACAGAAAACTGGAAGACCGAAATAATGATTTGCATTTTGCAAAAAATGATCAACTGGGAAAACTTCTTGAACTGAATATTAAAAATTCTTACAATGAAGTCCTTCCTGTCAATACACTCTCAGATGAAAATCTTTTTATTCCTCTGAAAAATGTATTGAAACCTGGCGAAAGCGTCACTTTACAGTTGCAATACAGGATGCAGCTACCCGATAAAAACTTTACGGGATACGGAACATCCGCTCAGAATACTGTATTAAAATATTTCTTTATTGTTCCGGATCATTTTGATCCGGACAATATTTCCAAAAGAAACTACCACGATATTGAGGAACAGGTAAGCTTTAATACTTTCTGGACCATCAATTTTGATCTTCCTGTAAATAGTTTTGTTGAAGGTAATCTCCCACAGGTTCAGATGAACTCATTTAAGGGATACCTTGACTCAGACCCTGAATTTTTGATTTCTCCAACAGAATTTCAATCCATCAAAACCAATGTTGACGGAGATGAAATCGAAATCAAATTTGGATACAACCTTAAACCGGATGAAAAACAAAATCTGGAGTTTTATCTTCCTTTACAATTAAAATTCATTAAAGAACGCATCGGATATCTTCCGAAAAGTATTTTTATCTCAGATAAATTCAGAGCTAAAGAAGACTTTTTCGGGAATAATGACATTACTTTCTGGAAATTCAGATTCCGCCTGTTTACCGATACGGAAAAAACAGATATGGATTACTTTGGAATCATTGCCAAAAAAATTCTTGACGAAGGTATTATTGCAGATAAAGAAAAAGATCACTGGTTTAAAAATGGTTTAAAATCTTATCTGGAAATTCAGTACCTCAAAAAATTCTATGCCGACACAAAACTTTTAGGTACACTTCCCGAGACCAGAATCTTCGGGCTAAAACCTTTAAAGTTATTCCACGCCTCCAAAGTAAAACTTCTGGACCGCTATGGACTTTCTTATCAATATATCATGCTGCAAAACCTTGATCAGAAGATCGATGAGCATTTCCCTGTTTTGAGTAATTTCAATGACATGGCTATCAGCAGCTTTGAAACAGGAAGTCTTTTCAACTATTCGGCCGACAAAATGGGATATGAACAATTCGATGGGATTCTAAAAAATTATATTGCTCAGAATTCCGGAAAAAAGATTAATCCTGATGAATTCCTTTCATCTCTTGCTGAAAACAATAAGTCAACAGCCTATCTCTCCAACTTCTTCAAACAGAAGAACAGGGTTGATTTTAAATTGAAAAATATTAGAAAAGACAATGACTCTCTGCAAATAAAAATTGTAAGAAATACAGACATTTCTATTCCTGTAAAACTGGAAACAGAAACCAGAGAAGGAGAAAAGAAAACGTACTGGATAGATACGGAGGAAAATGAACGTACCACCAGCCTGTCACTTCCTGCATCAGAGAATATTTATAAAACCACCCTAAATAGTGGCTATATCTTCCCTGAATCCAATTACAGAGACAACTTCCTGTATGCGAAAGGACTATTTTCCAATGCAAAAAAAATTAAACTTAAACTAATAAAAGACATTCCGAACCCGGAATACAACGAAATTTACTTCAGCCCAAGGGTACGTTTCAACAATACGTATGATAAATTTCTTTTGGGAGCCAATTTTAAAAATCAGTCTTTCTTTGATCAGAAATTTTTGTATTCGGTAACGCCGACCTATAGTACAGGAACAGGCAAACTGACCGGTTCAGGAGCAGTCTCCTACTCTATTCTGCCTGCAGAAAGCATTATCCGAAGTCTGACGTTCGGACTTTCAGGCTCTTATTTCCATTATGATTATGATCTGGCCTACAGAAAAACCTCAATATCATCTTCGATTAACTTCAGAAAAAACCCAAGAAGTACAGTAAGCAGAAGTCTTGGAGTTTCCTATAATTATTTTGAAAGGGATCTGAGCCCTGCAATGATCGCCAATAATGATTACAGCAAATATAACCTCTGGAGTATCGGATATGGTTATAGCGACAGCCAGATGATTCATGAGAAAAGCTTCAGCCTAAGTACCCAGGGAATGGAAGATTTCAATAAAATAACAGCTGAAGGTTTCTACAGATGGGAATTTGCTCCTAAACAAAAGCTGAGCTTACGTTTATTTGCCGGATACTTCTTAAGAAACAACACCCGAAATAACCTTTTCGATTATGGAATTTCCAGGGTTTCAAACTATTCATTCTCTTATACGCTTTTAGGAGAAAGTGCCAGCAGCGGTCTTCTTTCTCAGCAGTTTATATTAGCTGATGGTGGTTTTAAATCCTTTCTTCCGGGAACAGTCAACCAATGGATCACTTCTGCCAACGTAGATTCAAGTGTGTGGAAAATATTCCATGTATATGCGGATGCCGGAGTTTATAAAAATAAAGATCTTCCTGCCAAATTCATATGGGACACAGGAGTTAAAGTAAGAATCATCCCCGATTTTCTGGAAGTTTATTTCCCGATACAATCTTCTTTAGGTTTTGAACCTTCATTCAAAGATTATGGAAAACGTATCAGATATACTTTGATCCTTAATCTCGGATCCATCATTAATGCAGCGAGAAGAGGCTGGTATTAAGATTCTGAAAAATAAAAAATAAGGACAGCCTGTTATCGGTTGTCCTTTCTTATTTAAAATTAATCTTTTATAATTTTCTGCGAGATCGGAATATTGTTAATCGTTCCTGTGACAATGTAAGTTCCTTTTGGAAGCTCTGCAATATCAAGTGTGGAGGCCAGTTTAGTCGGTGATTTTTTAACAACCTGTCTGAAAGTATCGTATACTTTCACATCTTTAACCTCAGTTCCGAACACTACTTTACTGTCTTTTATAAAAGGATTCTGCACAAAACCCGATTTCACACTTCCTTCAAGAGAAAAGTCTGCCATGTTATCATTACTGCCAACCAAAGTTCTTTTGATAGCTGTGGTGGTCGTGGGAGAAGGAGCTGGTCCATCACCTTTAAACTGATCAGCGTTGGATCCGTACCCTACAAAATCCAGTACATTGGATGCAGAAGGTCCTGTCACCTGCACGATATTTCCAGCTAAGGCCACTTTGCCAGATACACTGGAGATTTTCAGCCCTGAAGATTTATTGGGTGTTCCGTCGAAATTAATTATGGAAGTGGCAATAAAATCCGGTGCTGGCAGATTTTCAATACCTCCTTCAATTGCTGATTCCTGAATTAAATAGGTTTCTTCCGGTCCTAAAGTAAGGTCCGGCAGCGTATGATATTCCGTGAAAGCACCTATTGCCGGAGCATATTGAATACTTGCTCCCGTTAAAGAGACCAAAGTAGTTCCGATATTTTTAAGGACGATATAATTATTCTTCAATACAGCCCCTGAGTTGGCATTACCACCATAGATCTCATTAATCACAATCTGGGCATTGGAAAAGGAAGTTAATAATGTAAGTCCAACAAGAGTAAAGATTTTTTTCATCGTAATAATTTTAGAAATGGAATAAAAATAAAACATCAAAAACAATACCACCAAATTAAGAAATATATGGGATACAAAAACTTAAAAATCAGGAAACAATCGCAAAAACAGCCGCTTCGTTGAAGCGGCTGTTTATATTGTTATAAAAAAAAGATTAGTCTTTAAGAACCTTCTGAGAAACCGGCTGGTTGTTTATGGTACCTGTCACGATGTAGTTTCCTTTTACCAGTTCAGCAACACTTACAGATTCGTTTTGTTTTACTGAAGCTTCTTTTACAAGCTGCCCGAACATATTGAAAACTTTTACGTCTTTTACATCAGCTCCAAAAATGATCTGATTATTTTTAACGAAAGAATTCTTTACGAAGTTTCCTGACTTTAGGTTTTTAGAATCAATAACAGCTAAAGTGGCACTGGACGAAGTGACCGTTAAAGAAATATCGTCTATTCTCCAGTTGGCAGTACCCAAAGATGGAGTTCCTGTACCAGGGCTGTCACTTCCATAGATTCTCAAAGTAACCGGCGCTGATTCTGCCCCTACTAAATTAGAACCTGAAAAAGTGATGCTATTCAATGTCCATGTACTGTTATTGTTAACATTTACAGTACCTATTGCTGTAGCATAGTTATCAATGCTGGAATATACAGTAATTTTTCCCGGACCGGTAGATGTCCCTCTCGAACCGAAATTCAAAGAATTTAAAGTTACTTTATTACCCGCAAGAGGAGTAACAGTAACACTAAAATAAGTACTTGTGGTAGTTGAAAGAGCCTCTTTAAAAGCTGCTGCTCCAAAATTACTGGACCCACTTGCCCCCGTATACCCTGAAGATACTGATGAAGTAGTTATTAAATTGGTTGTACCATTATTATTTCCCTGAGTTGCCGCAAATGCTACACTTGAAATATTAGCATTGGTACCGGAAATCGGATTTACAGAACTTCCATCCCAAAGGTAAGTTGTTTGTGCAAAAGCAACTGCGCTCATCACAACTGTTGCAAAAAGAGAATAAAGTTTTTTCATGATTTAATTTTTTTACTGTTAATAATTTTCTTTGCATAACAAAACTACATTCTAATTTTTTTTTGGGGACAATAAAGAGGTTAAGTTTTTGTTAATTATAGTTGACCTCTTAATGTTAACATTTTTTAATTATTTTTACGAATTATTTTTAAAAGTTGCGGAATTTTGTCATTCTATTCGTTTTATTCTTCTTAGGCATATTTTCAGGAAATGCTCAGGTCTTTTCGTGGAAGAATCCCAACGTTCCTGAAGACAGTATTAAAAGGGATAGTATTCTGGCCGCAAAGCTGGAACAGGATATCTTTGCAAAGGATACTCTTGATTTCATAAGAACGCACAATAAGATCATTATTGATGAAGCCGTATTGGCCAAGAATGATAAAAAGAGATTTTTAGGAGAGCTTAATTCAAAAGGTTCTATTATCCGGGGGATTACTTTTGGTAATAATCAGGGACAATCTGTACAAAGCTCTATGGATCTTCAGATTTCAGGACGTTTGTCAAAAGATGTGACGATTTTAGCGAGTATTTCAGATCATAACCTGCCGATTCAGGCTGATGGTTATACCCAAACTTTGGAGGAGTTTGATAAAATCTATATGCAGCTTAATATTAAAGATAAATCTATCCTCAGAGCGGGACATCTTGATCTTGTAGAAGCCAAGAATTATTTTGCCAAATACCAGAGAAGAAGTATGGGACTTCAGTTTCAGACAGAATTTGGGAAGGAAAACAAGACATTCTTAGATATCTCTGCAGGGGTTGCACGAAGTGAATTCCACAGAATCCGTTTTCAGGGAGTGGAAGGAAATCAGGGGCCTTACCGGCTGACGGGTAAGAACGGTGAACAGTTTATCACACTAATCTCCGGTTCTGAACAGGTTTTTATTGATGGAATTTTAATGAAGCGTGGTGAAAACCAGGATTATACCATCAATTATAATACCGGTGAAGTTACTTTTACCAGTTTCCGTCCCATTTTCCAACAGAATTTCATTACCATTTCTTATAACTACGCCAACAGAAATTATTCAAGATATCTGTTTACAGGAAAGCTTGAGCATCAGAGAGAGAAATTCAAAGTAGGATTCAACTGGTTTATGGAAAATGATAACAAGAATGCACCTCTTTCTTTAAACCTTTCTAAGGAGGATGAGCAGATTCTTGCAGAAGCCGGAAATAATCCTGACCTGATGTATGCTCCTTCAGGAGTGATAACGGAATATGATGTCAATAAAATTTTATACAAACTAAGTCCCGCAGGTAATTTCTATGAATATTCTACGGATTCGAGCTTAACACTTTATCAGGTTTCTTTTACTTACTTCGGAGCTAATCAGGGAGACTATAAAATAGCACAAACCACCAACAACGGACGTGTTTTTGAATATGTAGGTCCTAATGGCGGAGATTACAGAGCCGTAAGAAAACTTCCTTCTCCTCAGAAATCACAGGTATACTCTCTGAACTCTGAATACCTTTTAAATGAAGGAAAAATAGGCGCTGATATCTCTCTGAGTAACTATGACGTCAATTTATTTTCATCAAAAGATTCTGATCAGAATATGGGGTATGCATGGCGTATTTTTGGAAATAAAAGTTTCACAAAGAACACGTGGAGAGGAACTCCAAGTTTTGAATATCAATATATAGACAGACAGTTTCATATCCTTGACCGTATCAATGATGTGGAATTCTCCAGAGACTTCAACCTTACCCAGGAATTCAATAAAAAGACCCAAAACAGATTTATCTTCAGCTTTTTAAACAAATGGAATAATAAATCTACGCTTAATTACCGTATTAATTATCTGAATGAACAGGATTCTTACAAAGGGATTAAAAATGATCTTGACTTCGGCTGGCTGACAGGAAAATTCTTTACGAAAGGGAATCTGTCTTATCTGAGTACCAATGCAACCCTTCAGGATACAAAGTTCATCCGTGGTGGAGTTTCAACAGAATTTACCGGTAAAAAAGGAAGCTGGGCCATCGGTGGAAGCATGGAACATAATGAGAAGAAGTACAACGATACTCAGCTTATGGATGTCACTAGTTTCAGCTGGAAAGAAATCTTTTTGCAAAAGAAAATCGGTGACAGTACAAGAACCAAATTATTAGCGAAAGTATATATGAGAGATAATGACTCAGTACGTGATAACAGGCTTCAGAATATGAACAATATTTTGGGGATCATGGCTGAAAGTCAGATTATCAAGACCGAAAGAACCAGTTTAAATGCCCTGATTCACTACCGAAAATTCTTCTACGCAGGTGCAGAAGTTGAAGTAACCCGTAATAATGATTTTGTTGTTGGAAACATCTTATACAACCAACAGCTGTTCAGAAACGGGATGCGTCTTCAAGCTTTCTATGAACTGGGCAACGGGCAGGAAGCGCAGAGGGAATTTCAGTACATTAAAGTAACAGACGGACAAGGTGTTTATAAATGGACCGATTATAACGGAGACGGCGTTCAGCAGCTGGACGAATTTGAAATTGCCGAGTATTCTGATCTTGCCCAATACATCCGTGTCTATACAAATTCTGTACGATATATTCCTTCCAATAAAAATAAACTACAGTTGGCCTTATTTGTCAATCCGGCCATTGTTTTCAACTCTGAAAATGGATTTCTAAAACGTTGGAATTTCAATATTTCATTAAATTCTCAAAACTCATTCTACAAAAAGGAAAAAGTACTCGTTCTGAATCCTTTTGAAAAGAACAGTGATCAGATTCTTAAAAATCAGAACATTCTTGCTTCCGTACAGTTTAATCCAACGGACAAATCAGGGTGGAACGGAAATTACAGATTCATCACCAATGATAATCTCATCAATGCGAATTTCAGCAATGAAGAACGTGAACAGACTTCCCATTTCCTGAATATAGGATATTGGTTCAATAAAGAATTCAGAGTGGATTGGGAAAACTCTGTGCATGATATACAGAACTCTTCACAATTATTTAAAACCAGAGATTATCGTCTCAATAATTTTGAAACCAAGCCTAAAGCAACATATAAATTTACAGATGCCATTCAGGCCGAATTATCTTCTGCTTTCCGTCAGAAACAAAGACTGGATGGTGAAGAACTTCTTAAAGCTTTTGATATTACGGGAACGATCCAGTGGGAGCGAAGAAAAACGTCTATCCGTGGAAACTTCTCATTCATCAATAACAATTTTACAGGAAACAATTTCAGTATTGTAGGAAACCAGATGCTGGACGGGCTTAAACCGGGAAAAAACCAGGTATGGAGTGTGTTTATCCAGCAAGCTATCAACTCGTTTATCCAGCTGAATCTTAATTACGAAGGAAGAAATTCCGGCGACCGTACCATTCATATCGGAAGTATGCAGGTAAAAGCAAGTTTCTAATAGTGACTATTATTTTTTTTACAATAAAGAAATCCCCAATATCGTTATCGGGGATTTCCTTTGGTTATTAGTTTAACAGTTATTTTTTAATGATTTTCACGGACTGTGATCCTTTTTCGGTATTTACTTTTACAAGATAAACTCCTGCTGTAGCACGTCTCATGTCTACAGAACCTTTTTCAGCATTAATTGTTTCGCTGAGAATTCTCTGGCCTGAAACATTATACACTTCAACATCTTTGATTTTATTATCATTATCGATATAAAGGTAGTCCACAACCGGGTTTGGATAAACGCTTACCGTATTCTTTTTCATGGCTTCATTTACCGCCAATACTGCTGCTGTAAATTCAAAACTGCCAAGATCCGGTGTCACAGCATTTCTTGTATTACCATCTGCATCTAATGTTACTTCGGCTACCGGAGTTCCTTTGTTGTCAAGAGCAGCATTTCCTGTAGCAGACAGGTGGAAATCGGTTGCTGACATAAACACTGGCAGAACATTCAACGAATTCACATTTCCTCCGAATCCCGCCTGGATATCAGCAAGAGTAGCTTTTGCCACACCTCCGATATAGCCCAGATTTGTTCCTGCAGAATAAAAATTATTATAGTTAATCGTAGAGAAAACACTGCTGGCTGCTCCTGCATAAACAGCATATTTTTCACCCGCTTGTGTTTGGGTATTGACAAAAAGATTGTTTCTCACATCAATACCTCCTGCACCGGTTACCCCACTTGTAATATTTAATGCGGATGGCCTTCCAGCAACAGTTTGGCTTACATCCATCACAACTGTATTGTAATACAGTTTATATCCTCCTCCTGAAGTAATGATAATTCCGTTTCCATTGTCGTTAACACCTCCGGTGGTTGCATATCCATAACCGGCAACTCCGCTTACGGTATTATTGGCAACCAGGGTATTGGAAGTAAGGCTTGATGTGGCTAAATAAATTCCCTGCGCCCCATATCCGGATGTATTGGTATTTTTGATCCCTGTTATTTTATTATTGATAATAGTCATTGCACTTGTCATTGTTCCTCCTGCATAGATACCCGCAAACAGAGAACCAGTTCCGCTGGAATTAAAATTGGAAATTGTATTTCCTCTTACTATAATATTGGCGGCTGCAGAGGCTCCAGTACTACCAGAGGTAATTGTTATTCCCGAAGCACCTCCCGCACCTGTTCCTGTATACCCAATATTGGTAATGGTATTTGAAATAATTGAGGAATTAACTGTAGCAGTTGCAAACCAGACTCCTCTCTTGATCTCAGCAATGGTAGTCTCGAAATTACCAATCGTGTTATTGCTTACCGTTACTCCATCTGCACCCTGAACATAAATTCCTCCAAGGCGGTTGGCATCTGCTCCCGTAGCACTTATATCATTACCTGTAACCAATGTATTAGCTCCATTACCCGCAGCTGTAGCAGCAAATAAATAAATTCCCATGTATGCTTTCTTCACTGCATTATTCTGGATCGTAACATTATTAAAGAAGCCTCCTGTAGGCGTTGTGGCTCCGTCATACATCACTAAAGCTGAAGAATTATTCATACCATTTACAATATTCAGGTTTTTAACCATAATATTAGTATTGGCAGCAGCGGCAGAAGCCGCAATAAAGGTAAGTACCTGCGGTGCTGTAGTAGAAGTATTGGTAAGGGTAAGATCTCTTGTTGTTCCTGAAGCTGCATTGCTTCCATCCAGGGTAATATTACTACCCTGTATTCTTACTAAGGGTGCACTGGCAATATCACCGGAAATAGAAGCTGTAACTCCTGTTGCAGGTTTTATGGCAACAGAAGTATAGCTTGTTGCTCCGCCACTGGCATTCAGACTCGCGGTTGCTGTTTCTGTTGTGTTTGCTGTGATACTGATTGTAATTGCTCCCTGGTGTGTTCCCGCATTAATAGCATCGAATGCTCCCTTTAATGTGGTATAGGTTCCTGTAGCTGTTCCTGCCGTCGCAGAAATATTCACTTGTGAATAAAAATTTGATGAAACCAAAATTGCCATCAAACAAAATAGAATTTTTCTCATGACATTAATTTTATTATACTAAATATAAAAAATAATTAGCAATAAAATTCAATAAATACTGATAATCAATTAAATATATTAAATAAAAATTAAACATAATATCATAAAATCCTTTAAACAACATCACTCCAATAAAACACAGTACCACATTTTAATTTATAAAAATTTGTTTTTTCAGAATTTCGTAAATTTGCACCATGATAAAAATAGGCAACATAGAACTGCCGGAATTTCCACTTTTGCTGGCTCCGATGGAAGACGTAAGTGATCCTCCGTTCAGACGTTTGTGTAAAATGCATGGTGCAGATTTAATGTATTCGGAATTTATTTCTTCCGAAGGGTTAATTCGTGACGCTATCAAGAGTCGTAAAAAGCTGGATATTTTCGATTATGAAAGACCCGTTGGGATACAGATTTTTGGTGGTGACGAAGAAGCTATGGCTATGTCTGCAAGAATTGTTGAAACGGTAAATCCGGATCTGGTAGATATTAATTTCGGATGTCCTGTAAAAAAAGTTGTCTGCAAAGGAGCAGGAGCTGGTGTTTTGAAAGATATCGACCTTATGGTACGTCTTACAAAAGCTGTTGTAAGCTCTACTCATCTTCCTGTTACGGTAAAAACCCGTCTAGGTTGGGACAGCACCAGTATTAATATTGATGAAGTGGCAGAACGCCTGCAGGAAACAGGAATTAAAGCGCTTACGATACATGCGAGAACCCGTGCTCAAATGTACAAGGGTGAAGCAGACTGGGAACATATTTCAAGAATTAAACAAAATCCTAATATCGAGATTCCGATTTTTGGAAACGGTGATATAGATTCAGCTGAAAAAGCATTAGCATATAAACAAAAGTATGCATGTGACGGTATTATGATCGGACGTGCTGCTATTGGATATCCATGGATTTTTAATGAAATCAAACATTTCTTTGCAACAGGAGAGCATTTACCTGAACCGACAATTTCAGACCGGTTACTGGCGGTACGTCAGCATGCAGAATGGAGTGCAGAGTGGAAAGGAGAAAGATTAGGACTGGTTGAAATGAGACAGCATTACAGCAACTATTTCCGGGGAATTCCTCATTTCAAGGAGTTCAGAAAAAAGTTCCTGGAAGTATTCACAATGGAAGAAATGAATAGCTTGATCAAAGAAACCCAACAGTTTTACGAAGAATATCAGGCACAGCTATAAAAATAAAACCATCAGCAAAACTGATGGTTTTTTTATAGTAAGAATCTCATTTAATATCCTTCTGATGAAGATTCGTTTTTAAGTAATCCCAGAGCTGAAGAGGTTCCAATTCTTTTAACTCCCATTTTGATCATTTTTTCAGCATCTTCGGGAGTTCTTACTCCGCCTGCTGCTTTTACAGGAAGTTTCCCAGCGTTGCTGAGCATAATTGTTATTCCTTCAAAGGTTGCTCCGTTAGGCTTTCCTTCGGCAGTCTGATAAAATCCTGTGGATGACTTGACAAAAATTTTCGACAACTCATTTTCAGAAAAATTCTCTTCTGCCCAGGTAGAAATCTTTTTAGTAAGATCGGCAATCTGTTCATCAGTTAATGCTGCAATTTCAATAATCCATTTTGCAATTTTATGATGCTCAAGAGATAATTGGGTACATTTTACAAATTCCTCTCTTACCAGTTCTGTATTTCCCTGCAGATAAGCCATATAATTAATGACAAAATCTAATTCATCTGCTCCGTCTTCTATTGCTTTTGAAGCTTCTGTAAGTTTTTCATCAATAGAATACGTTCCTTCGTGGAAACCTATTACGGTTCCAACTACAACATTTGAATGTCTTTCCTGAATAAATTTTTTGATCTCAGATACATACTCCGGTCGAATCATCACGGCAAAAATACCATTGTCTATTGCTTCCTGAGCAAGTTCTTTATCTTTTTGAAGTGTTTCTTCGTGGGAAATACCTGACTGTTCTGGTGTTTTCAGGTAAGTTGAATCCAAATATTGGGCTATGTTCATATTATTATACTTTCAATTGTCTGTAAATACCTTGTTCTAAAGATATAAAAGTTTCTGTTCTTGTTACTCCTTTCAGTTTTTGAAGCTTACTAAGAATCTGCATTAAGTGATCATTGTCTTTACAAAGCACTTTAAGGAAAATGGTATAATTTCCTGTCGTATAGTGGGCTTCCACTACTTCGTTGATATCATGCAAAGACTTTACCACTTCCGGATAATGACTTGGCTGATCCAAAAATACACCGATGTAGGAGATTACTTTATATCCAATTTTCTTAGGGTTAAGAAATGATATTGAATTTTCAATAACTCCTGCATGTTCGAGTTTTTTGATTCTTTGATGCACTGCCGTGGTGGAAATTCCAACATTTTTTGAAATGTGGGCTAAAGAAGTTTTAGCATTATCCATCAACATGTAGATGATTTCTTTGTCAATAGAATCTAAATGGTAGCTTGTGTTGCTCGAATTTTTCATTTTCTACTTTTTTTATTATTTATGTTTTTTACTGTAAATTTTTAAATTTTACAAAAACCGGAAAGTGATCGCTATATCCGCCTAAATACCGTGTACCGGCATACGTTCGGAAGGGCCGTCCTTCAAAATTTCTGGTTCTGCTGCGGATTTTTTCAGAATTAAATACATGGGCATCCTGAAAAACCAGCGTCTTATTATCAAGCAAAGATCTTGACATAATGATCTGATCATACAGCAATCCAGATTTATAATGAAAAGTAGAATAATTTCTTGTAGAAAACAATTGTTGAAAAGGGTTCACTAACACCTTCTCATGGTCATTGTCATAGAGAATCTGTACTAAATTTTCATCATCCGGGTTTTCGTTAAAATCACCACACAATATAACATGCTCTTTTTCAGCATTTACAATTTTCATAATCCGTTGTCGTACTTCATTCAATATAAAGGTTCTTTTAGGTTTATTAATATCTTTTTCTCGCTTAGAGGGAAGATGGGCGATAAAGACATTAATAATTTCCCCTTTATATTTAATTTTTGAAAAAAGTACGTCTCTGGTTGTGTCGTAATTTTCTGTGTTTTTATTTATTATTTCAAAAAAGAAAGTAATGGTTTCAGAATCGATTACCTCTACTTTATTTTTATCATATAACATGGCTACATCCACTTTTCTTTCATCCATAGAATTGTAATGTACAATTCCATATTCAGAATTAAAGGGTTCCATCTCTACAAGATCTTCTAAAACTTTCCTTCCGGAAACTTCAGATAATCCTATTAAAAATGGTAGTACATCATTTTCCTCCTTCATCAGCTGAAATACGTGCGAGATTTTGAAAAGCTTATTTCTATATCTCTTTTCATCCCAATTCCTTAATCCTGACCGGGTAGGATCTAATTTGTGGACAGGTTTCGGATCGGGTAAAAATAAATTTTCAACATTATAAAAAGAGAACAGCTCCATCTACACTAATTTCTATACTTTTAATTTAATATGTTCTTTTTACTTTAAGGTGTAAATTTATTATTTTTTTTCAAATTTTTGTGATTTACTCTCAAAACAGTAAATCAATTTCCAATAAAAAACAATTCAAATATAGTAAAAAATACTAACGAAATAAATCATTATAAATTAATTTTTCAATTATTCGACAGTTTCAATATATTAATCAAAATTGAGACAATATAAAAAAACCGGAAAAATCGAAATAAACCTTAGATTTAAAAACGTTACTGTTAATATTTTTCGCGCTTTTTTAAATTACAACAAATATTATTCCATTTGTCTATAACAAATGGAATTAAAATATTGAAGTAAAAATCAGATAAGTTCTGACAATTTTCGCTTATAGTAAATCGGGGCGTTTTTCTTTTGTGATTCTTACCGCTTCATCGTGACGCCATTCTTCAATTTTGCCGAAGTTCCCACTCAACAGGATTTTAGGAACATCCAGACCTTTATAGCTTTCAGGTCTTGTATAGATCGGCGGTGAAAGAAGATCATCCTGAAAACTGTCTGTTAAGGCGCTCTGCTCATCGTTCAGAACTCCGGGAAGCAATCTGATAATTGAGTCTGCCAAAACACATGCAGCCAGTTCTCCCCCTGTAAGAACGTAATCTCCAATTGAAATTTCTTTGGTGATATGAAGGTCTCTTACCCTTTGGTCTATTCCTTTGTAATGGCCGCAAAGAAAAATTAAATTCTCTTTGATCGATAATGAATTGGCAATTTTTTGATTCAAAGTCACCCCATCCGGAGTCAGATAGATCACTTCGTCATAATTTCTTTGAGATTTAAGCTCTGAAATGCATTTATCCAATGGTTCTACCATCATGACCATTCCTGCTCCGCCTCCGTAAGGCTCATCATCAATTTGTCTGTGCTTATTGATTGCCCAGTCTCTCAAATGATGAAAATGTACTTCTACCAGCCCTTTATCCATCGCTCTTTTCAAAATAGAAGTCTGGAACGGACTTTCCATCAATTCCGGAAGTACGCTTATTATGTCAATTCTCATTGTAATGTTCCGTTTTTCTTAGTAGGTATAATAATTAATCTTAAAGAAGAATCTTTGTTGATATAACTCCACATCCAGTTGAAGAATATGGCCAGTTTATTTCGAACGCTCAAAATTAGCATTAAATGGAGAAACATCCAGAAATACCAGGCCAGAAATCCCTGAAATTTTATAAACGGCAGATCAACAACGGCTCTGTGCTTCCCAATGGTCGCTAATGAGCCTTTATCATCATACTCGTATTCCTTCCATTCTTCCCGGCTTTTCTTTAAAAGATTTTTACCTAAATTTTTTGCCTGATTAATGGCTACATTGGCTACCTGAGGATGTCCATGCGGATATTTTGGTGTTTCCATATAGGCAATATCTCCGATCGCATAAATATTATCGTAACCTTGTATTTTATTATATCGATCTACTATATATCTGTTTCTTACTAATTTTTCTTCCGGAAAACCTCCTACTACATTTCCTGTAACTCCGGCTGCCCAGATCACATTATTGGATGGAATTTCTTTTCCACTTTTCAAATGAACTTTATCTCCGTCATAATCCGTTACCACTTCTCCACTCATAAAAGTTACCCCAAGATCTTTAAGGTATTTTTCGGACTTCTCCTGAGCCTCACTGCTCATTACTGCAAGCGGTTTTTCGGTAGAACTCACCAGAATAATCTTCAGATGATCAAAGTTCATATAAGGATAATCTCTCGGAAGGATGTCTTTTTTCATTTCAGCAAAAGCACCGGCCAGTTCTACTCCTGTAGGACCGCTTCCTACGATGACAATATTCCAGTTTCCGTCATCGCTTCGGCTTTTTTCAATAATCAGTTTTTCAAAGGTCATCAAAACATGATTTCTGATACTGATGGCTTCCTGGGTATTTTTCATCCCGAAAGCTTTCCCTTCCAATTCTTTATTCCCGAAAAAATTAGTTTTACAGCCCGTTGCAATGATGAGTTTATCGTAAGTAAATTCTGCCTCGTCGGTAATAACTTTATTGCTGGCAGGATCTATTTCTTTAACTTCCGTCATACGGAACTGTGTGTTTCTGGACTGCTGAAAAATCTTTCTGAAGGGAAAAGAAATGTTGGAAGGTTCTATCCTTCCTGAGGCTACCTGATAAAAAAGCGGCTGAAACATATGGTGGTTCATCCGATCGAGAACAATGACCTTTTTGTTCTTATTATTCAATGTTTTTGCAAGCTGCAGCCCCGCAAATCCTCCTCCAATAATGATGATTTTTTCGCGTGTTTCCATAATACACAAATTTACTGATTTTATTTTAGCATTTAGCAGTGAAAAAAGTTAGTTTTGCAAAACTTTATGACACCTAAAAAGTACACCAAAAAAACTGCCAAACAAGTCCATAAAACGAGACGGAAGAAGTATTTTTTCCGAAGATGGGTGATATTGGCAATATTAACTGCAGCATTGATAGGAACGGGTTTTTATTTAAAGCAGTCCGTCAGCTATTATTATGCATTGTACTTTAATAAATTTAAGCATAAAAAGCTTCATAACAGTGAAAAGGAAGCATCAAGAATCCAAAGAATATTAGCCAGCAACCTTGATAAGACCTATGGTTTTGATGTTTCTCATTATCAGAACCGGGAAGACATCAAATGGGACAGTCTCAGCATCGGAAATAAAACGATTCCTTTGGAATTTGTTGTCATGCGCGCCACGATGGGAAACCGAAGTGCCGATAAACATTTTGACGAATTCTGGGAAAGTGCTAAAAAGCATGATCTGATCCGTGGTGCCTATCATTTTTACAGAGCCGATGAAGATCCTGTGATCCAGGCTAATAATTTTTTAGAAAATGTAAAACTTGAAAGCGGAGATCTTCCTCCTATTCTCGATATTGAAAAAATTCCGAAGCGTAAAACCAACAAAAAACTGATTGAAGATCTGAAAGTATGGTGTAAAATTGTAGAAGATGCCTATGGAGAAAAGCCGATTATCTATACTTACTACCATTATTATAAAGATTTTCTGAAAGGCGAGTTTGAAGGTTACCCTTTATGGCTTGCCAATTACAATGATGTTCCGTCTCCTTCACCTGACGATGAGTGGGACTTCTGGCAGTTTACAGAAAACGGAATTGTTCATGGTATCAACGCTAAAGTGGATCTTGATATTTACAATGGTAATTCGTGGTCGTTAAAAAGGTTGACACTGGATTAAAAGAAAGGAAACGAAAGCAGAAAAATAGGAATTGATACAATTTTAAGGAGTCAATTTTTAAAATAAGCTGACGGATATCACTTCCATCCTCCATCTCCCTGCTTCCAACCTTTACTAATTACTTTTTCCTAAAAAATTCAGAATATCTGTATTGAGCTGATCTGCATTTTCAAAAGGAATCATATGGGTGGCCTTGTTGTAGATTTTAATTTCAGCATGGGGTATTTCTTGAGCAATAAGTTCGGTATGATCACGTTTGATCACATCATTCTCACCGGCAATAACCAATACTCTACTTTCAATTTTATTTAAATCTTTCTTTGCAATGCGCGGCTGTGTCAGCATAATTTTTAAAAGCCTTTGCTCATTAAACTTTTCAGGATTTTTCAGCTCCTTCATCACCAGCATTTTATTTTCAAAATGATCAGTAAGCCTGTCATCTACTCCATCAGGAAATGCATTGGCTCCAATTACAATCAGCTTATTCAGTTTTTCAGGATATTTCAGGGCAAATTCCAGTCCGGTATTTCCACCATCACTCCAGCCAGCGATATTTACCTTATTAAGCTTTAATTGATCTGCGACTGCTTTTACATCATCAGCAAACATTTTGTAGGTAAAATCCTTTTTAGAGGAATCTACACTTTTCCCTTGTCCTCTTGTATCTATAGCAATTACTTTATACTGCTTTGATAAAACAGGAATCTGCTGATAGAAATCTTTAATGCTTCCGGCATTGCCATGAAGCATCAGCAATGGTTCTCCTTCACCATAGATCTCATAATAAAGGTTGGTATCCTGAAGTTTCAGATAGTTTCCCACGGCTTTATTTTGCCCATACACAGTTTGCTCCGATTCCTGAATATATTTTGATACATCAGGCATCAGTGCTTCTGCGCTATCATCTGCAAAACCGTTTTCATCATCCGTATTTTGGTCTCCGTTTTTATCCATTTTCACATCGATATTAATGGCAGGTGCGGCGAGAGTCATTTTTGTCCACTCCCCGTAAAATTTTCTTATAAATCCTGTTTTGAATAACGCTGCACTTATATTGACTCTCCCTTCAAACTCTTTTAAAAACTGAATTCCTATAAAAAACCTTCCCTGTACCCAGATATTATGGTCATTAACATCCAAGGTATAAGTTCCGTCTTTAATCATATCGCTGGTAAGTTCAACGGTAATTTCTTCATCAAGAATATTTTTATCCGGAAAACCATCTTTTTCACTATAAATAGTATAACGCATGATGACAGGCTTATCAGAAGTATAGCTGGCAATATTCAGGTTAATATTCTTAATCTTTGCTTTCTTTTTAGCATTAAAAGCCAATGCGGTTTCACCAAGAAAATCTTCTTTTCTGAGTTGTGGATTTACAGAATACATAACGCTTTTTGTGCTGGTATTGACTCCCCAGTTCTTATCAACAAGCTTCTTAGGCTTTATAGTAATCTCTTTAATATTTTTAGTTTTCTCTGTTAAAAATATTTTTTGCTGATCATATTTTTTAAAATTCTGTATTGTTTCCTGGTAAGTGTCAAATCCCGGTACTTCTATTTTTATTTTTTGCCGGGGATCTGTATTGGAAAGATCAATTGAAAAATTTCCTTTTTCATCAGAGATTGTTCCTATTGATTGTTTTTCAATTCCAATTTTCACATAGGGAATCGGATGGTTCTCATTTTTTGAAATAATGGTTCCGGAAATAACCTGGGCATGGAAAGCAGAAGCTGTGAAAAGGAAGAATAAAGTATGATCTATTTTCATGTTAAAAGTTTAAAGCAAACTTATTTATTTTCAACAGCCCAATATCCCAATACTTTATTAAAATTATTCTCCCTTTAGTTAAAGTTGTTTTAAATATTTCCTGATTTTAAATATATCCTACTTAAAGGATACTCATAATTTCTTCCCACGAATGCACTCTTTTGTAAGTATCATTTTCTATCAGCTCATTATGAGGCTGGGTAAATATCAGTCTCTGCCCTGAAAAATGATCTAAATTTTTAGGATAATCATCAATCATGATATCTCCGGACACTACTTTTTTGCTTCCACAAAGCACAATCTGTTCCCAGGTAATGAATGGAAAATGCTCTGCCAGCCAATCGTATTTTTCTCTTAAACTGTTCGGAAATTCCATTCCGGCAGAAACAATATAGAGTTCATATTTATTATTCAGATATTCCATTACCTCACGGCTTCCTTTCATGACAGGTAAGGTTCTGAAAAAACCGACTTCATTCACGTGTTTTTTTCCATTGGGAAAAGACTCTATCTCAGGCTTACCAGCCAGATCACTGATTTCAATTTCTCTTCCTGTATCTCTTTTTTCAAATTGCGCCAGCTGATGATACACATCCGCCATTACCCCGTCCATGTCGACAATAATTTTTTTCATTACTTCAATCAGATTTTCTATTATATATTCCTATTTACAATGTACATTTCATTGTGTTGATCAAATTTACTGATTAGTTTTTTCAGATAAGGGGCACAGTTTATTAAAAAATTATAAATATTCATTTTTATAAAAGAGCTTCCGGGAAGTTTTAGGCTACATTTTCGTATTTTTGCGTTTCAATTGAAATTTAAAATCAAACTATTAATTCCCAATGAATTACGTTTCTGCAGAAAATCTTACCAAATCTTACGGCATCAAAGTTTTGTTTAAAAATATTGCTTTCCACATCAATGAAGGAGATAAAATAGCGATTGTTGCCAAAAACGGAAGTGGAAAATCTACGCTTCTGAAAATATTAATGGGTAAAGAAATTGCAGACAGCGGAACTGTGGTCATCAATAAAGATATTCAGGTGGTATTATTTGATCAGGAAATTGATTATGATCCTAAGCTGAGCATTGAAGAATTTATGATGACCCTTGATTCCGAGCCTATCCTCGCACTTAAAAACTATCACAAATCGCTCCATTCTACAGATAATGATTTTATTGAGAAAGCATTGGCTGATATGGAAGTTCATAAAGCCTGGGATCTGGAGAATGAAATGAAACAGATTCTTTCCCAGCTTAAAATCACTGATCTGGATGCTAAAATGGGCACTCTTTCCGGAGGACAGATCAAACGTGTAGCGTTAGCTAAACTTTTAACAGAAACAAGAGCCGAGCACAGACATACCCTTCTTATCATGGACGAACCTACCAACCACCTGGATGTGGATATGGTAGAATGGCTTGAAAACTATCTGAACAAAGCAAAAATCACTTTATTGCTTGTCACCCACGACCGATATTTCCTCGACAGTGTTTGTGACAGTATCTGGGAAATGGAGGATCAGAATCTGTATGTTCACAACGGTTCTTATGCAACTTACCTTGAGAACAAGATGATTCGCGAGGAAAATCTTAATGCCACAATTGACAAGGCCAATAACCTTTACAGAAAGGAACTGGAATGGATGCGAAGACAGCCAAAAGCCAGAACCACAAAATCAAAAAGCAGAATTGATGCTTTCTACGAGACTGAAAAAGTAGCCAAAACCGATACCAGAAAGGACGGACTGGAACTGGATTTTGAAATGAAACGTTTGGGAAATAAAATTCTTGAACTTAAACATATTGATAAAAGTTTTGGACCTAAAGTTTTACTGAAAGATTTCAGCTACCAGTTTCAACGTGGAGAAAAAGTGGGAATCATTGGAAAAAATGGTGCTGGAAAATCTACCCTGCTTAATATTATTCAAGGTTTTGAAAAAGCCGACAAGGGAGAAATTGAAACGGGAGAAACTATTTCTTTCGGTTATTTCTCACAAAAAGGCCTTACCTATAAAGAGGATGAACGTGTGATTGATTTCATCAAAGAAATTGCAGAATTTTATCCTTTAGCTAATGGCAAAAGTTTATCAGCATCACAGTTCTTAAGATTATTTTTATTTGACGATCAGACACAATATTCTCCTATTTCCAAACTTTCCGGAGGTGAAAAGAGAAGACTTCATCTGATGTATATTTTGTATCAGAATCCTAACTTCCTGATTTTTGATGAACCTACAAATGACCTGGATCTTCCTACATTAACCGTTCTGGAAAATTTCCTTCAGCAATTTCAGGGATCTTTAATTATTGTTTCCCACGACAGATATTTCATGGATAGAATTGTAGACCATGTTCTGGCTTTTGAAGGAAACGGAAAAATCAGAGATTTCGTAGGAAACTTCTCAGAATACAGAGAAGCTAGAAGCCGTGAAGAAGCTTTAGAAAAAAATGCAGTGGTAAAACCTGAGCCTGTAAAAGAAATTGTTTCTTCAACAGAAAGTACTCAGTCTTCCAGTTCTAAAAGAAAACTCACTTTTAAAGAACAAAGGGAACTGGAAACCATTGAAAAAGAAATGCCTGAACTGGAAGAACAGCGCACTAAAATTCTGGATAAGCTCAACAACGAGGCTGATTACGAAAAGATAGCCACACTTTCTTCAGAACTGGAAAGCGTTTCAGAAAAACTGGAGAACCATGAAATGAGATGGCTGGAACTTCAGGAAATCCTTTAATAATGATGAATTAAAATTATGAATTATGAATGAATTCAAGGTTCAAAGTTTAAAGTTCAAGGTTGATAGCAGTCGTGATTAGAGGTTCCCAACTCGTTTACACTCAAACCCTAAAACTCTCAAACGCTCTGACTCATTCATAATTCATAACTCATCATTTATAATTTTACTATTCTTTCTTCTTTTGCACTTTCCAGCGAAGCATCTATAATTTTCATATTCTGAATAACTTCTTTTCCGGGAGAGGGTAAAGCATATCCAAAAACGATGTGTTCATAGATCTGCTGATAATAATTCATATAATTTCCGGCTTCACTTGAAGTAAGAATTCTTTCTGTTTCGGAATGATCGTTCAGGAAGTTTAAAATTCCGTCCGGTCCTTTCAGAGGCTGCGTCCATTCTTTACCATATTCAGGAATAGCACCTGCTACCAGTTCATTTTCCTGATTATCGGTTCTTTCCTGCAGGAAAGTACCTCGGTCTCCATGAATTGTGTAAGCATAATGCCCTTCTTTGCTGAAAACAGACGATTTCAGTCTTACTCTCAGATTATCTTTATAGAATAAGAGAATTTCAAAATAATCGTTAGCAAACTCAGCTCCTTTCATAGAAAACACGTCTGCAAACAATTTTTCAGGATATCCAAAGTACTGCACTGCCTGATCTACAAGATGTGCCCCCAGATCGTGAAGTGATCCTGATCCCACTTGATCCGGGCTTTCTTTATGCTGTTTTCCACTGGCAGTGGTACGGAATCTGTCAAAACGGATTTCAGCTTCTTTAATATTCCCTGTTTTCTTAGCATCAAGAATCTTTTGAACCTGTAAAAAATCGCGGTCGAATCTTCTGTTTTGATAGACACTCAAAAACAATCCCTTTTCTTCTGCCAATTGTACCAGCTCCTCTGCTTCAGCAACATTTACTGTAAAAGGCTTTTCCACAATAATGTTTTTTCCTGCTTCCAGTGCTTTTTTGGCGTACTCATAATGGGTCTGAACCGGAGTATTGATAATCACCAGTTCTACATCTGCCTGCTGAAGCATTTCTTCCACAGAGCGGTAGATGGTTGCATCCGGATACTTTTCCTTCGATTCTTCCTTGCTTCTTTCCACCACAGCAGACATAAAGAATCCCGGATGTTCCTTTAAAAAAGGCGCGTGGAATACTTTTCCGCTCATTCCAAAGGCACAAAGCCCTGCTTTTACCAATTGCATATTATAATTTTTAACAAATATATTCATAAAAACTACTCTGTCCCCTGGTCTAAAGAAGGTATAGAAATAATCCATCTCATGAACTGTAAAAATATGATTTAAATCATAAAATTATTTTTATCTATTCTAAACAAATACTTACATTTGCGCCTTATTTAAAACTGTTCTACATAAAAATAAAATGAAAAGACAACTACTTTCTTTAGGTCTTCTACTGATCGCTGTTTCAGCGAGTTCACAGATGAAAAATGCGGAAGCAGACACCATCAGAACTCAGACTATTGAAGATATTAATCTTCACAAAACAGGAAATCCTAACCAGGCAAGACCATTATCGACAAAATCAAATCTGACGATAATGGAAAACCCTCAGCCCATTGCTATCGTTACGCACGAAATTATTGAGCAGCAGCAGGCAAAACAGCTGAGTGATGTTCTTCAGAATGTAAACGGTTTGTATATCACTTCATCCAGGGGAAACTCCCAGGATAGTTTTGGTGGACGTGGTTTCATTTTAGGAAATGATAACATTTTTAAGAATGGTTCAAGAATAAACAGCGGTGTTTTCCCTGAAGTAAGTGGTCTGGAAAGAGTAGAGGTTTTAAAGGGGGCAAATGCGATGCTTTTTGGAAATACTGCAGCTGGTGGTGTTATCAACATGATTACAAAAAAGCCTAAATTCAACTTTGGGGGAAGCGTAGGACTCAATGGCGGAAGCTGGAATTCCTATAAACCAACAGTTGATATTTACGGACCTTTATCCAAGAATATTGCTTTCAGAATCAATGGAGCCTACGAGCATGCTGAAAGCTTCAGAGATGTTGTAGAATCAGAGAAGTATTATTTCAATCCTTCATTTCTATTTAATTTAAGTGATAAATCTCAGTTAATTGTTGAGGGTGATTATCTTAAAACAAATTTTACTCCGGATTTCGGTCTTGGGTCTATTACGGAAAAAGACCAAAGCTACAGATTGAATGATGCCGTTTCCAGAAATACTTTCTACGGAACAGACTGGCAATATCAAAATGTACAGCAAGCGTCTACGAATGTAACTTTTAACCACCAATTCAACGAAAGATGGTCTTTGAACGCGACTGCTTCGTACCAAAACTATACGAAAGATTATTTTTCGTCTGAAAGAGTACAATGGATATACGATACTAAAGATGCCTCTGTAGATCCTAACAGATTGTCGTGGAAAAGACCTTTTGGAAAAACTTATAACGAACAAAATTATACTTCAGCACAGGTAAACATCAATGGTGAATTCAATACAGGAAAAATCAACCACAAAGTTTTAATTGGTTCAGATGCTGATTATAGCCAGGCAGATGCTTATGCTTATAATGTTACAGCTCCAAAAAATCTTCTGTATTTAGATGATCCTTCAACATGGGGAAGTATCGATATGCCCAATTCTACTCTTAGTACAAGAAACAGAATCAATACAAGAAGAGTTGGGATCTATGCACAGGATTTTATAAGTGTAACAAAGCAATTAAAAGTAATTGCAGGTTTAAGATGGTCTTATATAGAAAATATGCCTACGCTGACAACCCGCTTCACCTTAAATGATAAAATTGAAGTAGCTAATTCATCGACTTCTGACAATGCATTTTCCCCAAAAGTAGGTTTGGTGTATGCTCCAAATGAAAACCTTTCTGTATTTGCAACCTATACAAATTCGTTTGCTTCCAATGCAGGATATACTTCAGATCAATTTGGTACGGTAAATACCAACCAATCTGCTTCAGATGTTCAAGCTCAGTTAAATGCTCTATCAAAACAAAGCATCAAGCCATCAACGGTTGATCAATATGAAATTGGTATTAAAAAGAATTTCTGGAATAATGCTTTAGCTGTAAACTTAACGGCGTACCAGATTATGTACAATAATTATTATCAAACCTACTGGTTTGCTTCTGCTCCGAACGGAGTACCGGTAAATTCCACTGATACCAATCTTAAAGAATTTGCAGGAAATATGAGAAGCCGAGGTGTGGAATTAGACATTACAGGAAATCCAACAGAAAACCTGTCTATAATCGGAGGTTTTTCTTATAATAATTCCGTTTATATTGATACACCTGAAAAAGGATATGTTGAAAACCAAAGACTGGTAAGAACACCAGCTACAACAGCCAATGCTTCTGTTTTCTATAAATTTACAAACTATTTAAAAGGTCTAAAAATCGGGGCCGGAGTATACTACATCGGAGACAGAATCGCGGGATGGAATGATTCAAAATCTACGAACGCAAGCAGAAACAATGTAAGCAGAATGTTTGATCTGAAAGACTATACAACAGTTTCTCTTTCAGTAGGCTACGAATGGAAAAAATTCTCTATCCAGGGGAAAGTGGGCAACCTGTTTGATGTTGTAAACTACAATGTTCACGAGAATTATTCAGTGAATCCTATTACGCCTAGAAACTACTATTTCACATTGACATACAGACTATAGAATTCTTTATATAATAATTCTTTCATTAAAAGTGGAGATTGCATTTTTGCAGTTTCCACTTTTGAAATTTTTAACAAAAACAAACAAAAAGATATGGATAAGATTAAAGACACAAGAAGTTTCATGAGAATTACACACCGTTATCTGGGCTATTTCCTTGCCGGAATTATGGCTGTATATTCGTTAAGTGGAATTCTTTTGGTGTACAGAGACACAGATTTTCTGAAAAGCGAAAAGAAATATGAAAAAAATATCGCTGCCAATCTTTCAGAGAAAGAACTGAAAAAAGAACTGAAGATGAAAGGCCTGGAAGTAGAAAAAACAGAAGGAAGTGTTCTTTATTTTAAACAGGGAACTTATGACAGTGCTACCGGAAAAGCCAAGTACACTAAAAAAGAACTCCCTTTTGTATTGGATAAAATGGTTTCTCTTCACAAATCACAATCTAAAGATGCTATATCTCCTCTGAGCGTATTCTTCGGAGTTTCCCTGTTCTTTTTCGTTATATCAAGTTTCTGGATGTTTAATCCTAAGACAAAAGCATTCAAACGTGGAATCAAGTTTACAATTGCCGGATTGATCATTTCCATCATTCTTTTATTTATTTAATATAATACAAGGGCAATTTGAAAAAAAACAGCAATTTGGAACATTAATAATATAACATCTGTTTTTATCATTTTCATTTCAAAACGCTTGTTTCATTTTATTTATCATTACGATATCCGCAGTTAATATGTTAAAAAAGTAAATTATATCTTCCTGACAATCTTAACGTTTATTTAGAAAAATTACGTAAAATTAAGAGTCTGGCACATTTATTGTTTTTTCTATAATTCGTGAATAATAAACATTTAATTATTAAAATAATAAATTATGAAAAAACTTATTTTAACAGGAATATTAGCCGTAGCAGGCTTAACAGCAACTGCCAACGCTCAGATTCAGAAAGGTAATTGGATGGTAGGAAGTAGCATCGTTGCAAGTAATTTTGGCTTAAATACAGGTGGAGGATATAATATTTCACTACAGCCAAAAGCAGCTTATTTTATTCAAGATAATGTAGCAGTTGGGGGATATGTAGATCTAGGATTTAATAAAGTAACAAATGGATCACCTACCAATTTTGTATATAAAGTGGGTGCACTAGGTAGATACTATGTTTCTCCAGGAGAAAAAGGTGTTGACAACTTATTACACCACGGAAGATGGTTCTTCGAAGGTAATGTAGGTGTTGGAGGTACTTCTACTGAAGGATCTAACTCTACAACTGGTTTAGATTTTGGAGCAGGACCTGGTTATTCATACTTCATTACTCCAAACATTGGTGTTGAAGGTTTAGTAAAATATAATGGTGTTGCAGGATTTGGTAGCGAAGGATTAACTTCTACTTTAACTTTCAACGTAGGATTCAGTATTTATTTACCAACTTCAAAAGGTAAACAAATCATCAACGACGTTAAGTAATCACTGAAATACTTATAAAAAATGAAAGCGCCCCGAAATTTATTTTCGGGGCGCTTTTCGTACAAATTAAAACTAAACTATAAAAAATCAAATAAATCATGTATTGGGTTGAGGCGTGTACCTTAAATATGGTTTTATTTCCGTCACCCCTTTTGGGAATATCTTTCGTGCATCTTCTGTAGAAATGGTTGGAGGTACAATAACATCTTCTCCGGTTTCCCAGTTTACAGGAGTCGCTACACGATAATTATCCACCAGCTGTAAAGAATCCAGCACTCTAAGGATCTCTTTAAAATTCCTTCCCGTAGAGGCCGGATAGGTAATAATCAGTCTTACTTTTTTGGAAGGATCAATAATCAGAAGAGAACGCACTGTAGCTGTAGCTGAAGCATTGGGATGAATAAAATCATACAGCTCAGAAACTTTTCTGTCTTTATCAGCAATAATGGGAAACTTCACAGTGGTATTCTGAGTTTCATTAATATCTTTCACCCAGTTTTGATGATCTTCTACTCCATCTACACTCAGAGCAATCACCTTTGTATCTCTGGCCTCAAACTCAGACTGCAGTTTTGCAGTATACCCCAGTTCTGTAGTGCATACCGGCGTATAATCTGCAGGATGAGAAAATAAAATTCCCCAGGAATCTCCCAGATAATTATAAAAATTGATGTCACCTACCGATGACTCTGCCTGAAAGTTGGGTGCTGTATCTCCTAGTTTGATTGACATAATGTTCCTTCTTTATAGTCTACAAATTTAGTAGACTTTTTGGAACTGGCAAATTTTTTGATGAAAATTTATATATTTAACTAAAATTTTATCCATGGAGAAAACCGGATTAAGGTATCTAGATGTTGTTTATAAGGTATTGGAAAGTTGGTATGTAACCTTTGCCGCGCTCACCCCAAAGCTGATTGTCGGGATTTTAGTATTTACATTCTTCCTTATCAGCAGTAAATATTTAAGCAAAGGGGCAGTAAAGTTATTTCACAAATTTTTCCCGAAAAGTCAAAAAGAGAGTTCATTGGTCACTTTAATCAGTATATTCAGGTTCCTGATTATGCTGATGGGAACCTTTATTGCACTTGAAATAATGGGTTTCAGTGGTTTTCTCTGGAAGTTTATCGGAAGTTTAGGAGTTGCAGGGGTTATTGCAGGGGTAGCTCTAAAAGATCTTGTTTCAAGTATTTTCTCAGGAATGCTGATTGGAATTGATAAAGCCTACAAAGTAGGAGATTATATTACCATCGGAACCCATTCAGGAACGGTACAGGAAATTGGTTTTTTAACGACAAAACTTCTTACTGATGATGGCAAGAAGGCATATATTCCGAATCAGGTTGTTTTCAATGCACCTTTCTACAATATTACGGCTTCCCCACAGCGCAGAATTATTTTAAATTTTGAAATTCCGGCTGATGAAGATATTACCAAAGCACAAAAGGGAATTCTTGATGTGATTAAAAATCTTGATAATGTGGATAAGTTAGACACTGTAGAGGTAATCTTCACAGACCTTAAACAGGGAGCTTTTAATCTCCAGGTGAAGTTCTGGATAAAGGTTGGGGCTAATCTTGCACAGGTAAGAAGTAAAGCCTATTTAGGGATTAAAGAACGCTTTGATACGGATAAAGTTCAGTTGGTAACGCCTACAAGTATAAGTATTACGAGTGGAGAGACTAACTTGCCGGAAAGCCATCAGGATAAGTAAAAAAATATAAAATATAAAGGCCATTTCAAATGTTGATGTGGTCTTTTTTATGATGATTGATTAAATAAAATATGTTTAAACCTAACAGGTTTTAAAAACCTGTTAGGTTTACAGTATGCTAGATTTACAGTAGTACATTTCCGATGAAGTTATTACAAAACTTTACCTTCACATGCTAACAAAAAAACCGCTCCAAAAGGAACGGTTTTCTGATTTATCTGAAAATTTTAGATTATGCTAAAACTTCTTTTACTTTGTTTGCAGCTTCTTCTAAAGTAATTGCAGAGTGTACCGGAAGACCAGACTCGTCAATTAATTTTTTAGCTTCTACAGCGTTAGTTCCCTGTAATCTTACGATCAACGGAACCGGAAGGCTACCCATAGCTTTGTAAGCATCTACAACACCCTGAGCAACTCTGTCACATCTTACGATACCTCCGAAGATGTTGATCAAAATAGCTTTTACGTTTGGATCTCTTAAGATGATTCCGAAAGCTGTCTGTACTCTCTGAGCATCAGCAGTACCCCCTACGTCAAGGAAGTTAGCAGGGTTACCACCTGATAATTTGATGATATCCATAGTTGCCATTGCAAGACCAGCTCCGTTTACCATACAAGCAACGTTACCGTCTAATTTTACGAAGTTAAGACCCGCTTCACCAGCTTCAACATCCATTGGATCTTCTTCTCTTGTATCTCTAAGCTCTGCTAAGTCTTTGTGACGGAACAATGAGTTGTCATCTAAAGTTACTTTAGCATCTACAGCGATAATTTTGTTATCAGAAGTTTTTAATACAGGGTTGATTTCGAAAAGAGAAGCATCAATTCCTGTGTAAGCATTGTAAAGAGATGAAATAAATTTCACAAATTCTTTGAATGCATTTCCTTCAAGACCTAGGTTGAAAGCAATTTTTCTAGCCTGGAATCCTTGAAGACCGATAGCAGGATCAATCAATTCGTTGTGGATCAAATGAGGAGTTACTTCAGCAACGTGCTCAATATCCATACCTCCTTCAGTAGAATATACGATCGTATTTTTTCCTTCAGCTCTATCTAAAAGAATAGAAACATAAAATTCTTTAGTTTCAGATTCTCCAGGATAATAAACATCTTCTGCAATCAAAACAGAGTTTACTTTTTTACCTTCAGCAGAAGTTTGCGGAGTTACCAACTGCATTCCGATGATATTCTGAGCGTTCTCTTTAAGTTTATCCATGTTTGGAGAAAACTTAACACCCCCACCTTTACCACGACCGCCTGCGTGAATCTGTGCTTTTACAACCCAAGCCTGTGCTCCGGTTTCAGCAGTCAATTTTTCAGCAGCTGCTACAGCTTCATCTACGTTGTTTGCAACGAAACCACGTTGGATAGCTACTCCATACTTTGATAAAATCTCTTTTGATTGATACTCGTGAAGATTCATATTATTTTTATTATTTTATTTTAATATTTAAAGGTTGACAAATTTACTAAAAAGACACGGAAGTTCAAGTTTATTGACTTAAAAATTAAAGTCTGATGGACTTGATTTTTAACATATCTATCTATTTTCCCCTATTCTTCCGCTAATTTCTCAGACTGAGATCCGATAAACGGAATTTTCGGAGCAAGGAAATATCCCGTAAGACTCGCAAATAATATCGGTACAAAATACGTAAATCCGGTAAGCGTCCCCAAAATAATCGTTGTACTCATCGGAGTTCTTGTCACACAGGCATTGATGGCTGCCATACAGCTTACAATAGCCAGCGTGGTATCAACCGTTGGAAATATATTGTGAATAATCAGTCCCAACGTTGTTCCGACAAAAAACAAAGGAATGATAAATCCTCCTCTCCATCCTGAAGTTACTGTAATGGCAATCGCAAGTATTTTAAAAACCAGAATCAGAATTAAAAAATTCAGTCCGAAATTACCTCCGATCAACTGATTGATCTCGTTGTGCCCGAAGTATCTTGTAATTGGGAAATTGTAGGCGATAACTCCTAAAATAATCCCACCTGCTAAGGTTTTAATATAAATCGGCAATCTTCTGTACTCAAAAATCTTTTTAAAAAATTTGACTACAAAAATGAAAATCCAGCCAAATAAAGTTCCTACAATTCCAAATGCCGTCGCATAAGCAAAATCATAGACTCCTGTATAATGGTAAGCTTTCAAATCCCATGTTGCCCCAATTCCCAAATGGATAATCAAAGCAAACATCAGATAGCTGAAACAACTTGCTACCAATGCAGGAATAATGGCTTTATAATATTCTACCGCATGTTTATGATGTAAAATTTCCAAAGAAAAAAGACTCCCTCCAAGCGGAGCCCCGAATAATGCTGTAAAACCGGAAGCCATACCCGCAATGCTCAGAGACCTCAGCTCTTCGCCTTTCAGTCTGAAAATCTTCCCAAGCCAGGTTCCTGTAGATCCGGTGACCTGTACCAATGGTGCTTCAGGACCTAAACTTCCCCCCGATGCTACACAGAAAAGAGAAGAAAGAATCATCGAAGGATTATTCTTTGGTTCCAGTTTCCCTTTATTGAATCTGATATTATTAACAATCAGATGAATTTCTCCCGGATCACCAATAAAATGAATTACCAGTCCTGCCAGCAAACCACAGATCGCCATCGTGGGAATCACCTGCCAGCCCTGAAATTCTGCTAAAAATTCTGTAAAATGCTCCAGCACAATCCAATATCCTCCGGCAATACTACCGCCCACCAGACCTGTAACCGCCCAAATAAAAAAAGTACGGCTGAACACAAACGGATTAAATCTGATAGGTTGATCCAAGAGATTGAATGTTCGTATTAACCGTCTTCTTCTGTTAATTTTCATTCTTATATTCTGTTTTTAGCAAAATATAAGATCAGCATTCCCCAGCTTAAGATCATCATCAGACCTCCAAGCGGAGTGATGGGGCCCAAGAATTTAAGATTCATTCCCCAATAATCCTGCATGCTCAGAAAATAGATACTTACTGAGAATAAAAGAGTTCCTGCAATCATTAAAATGGAAGTCCATTTTTCAGCAGAGGTTTCGAATTTTAAGATATACCCGATGATCAGCAGGAAAAAAGCGGCATACATCTGGTATCTTACGCCTGTTTCAAAACTTTCCAGTCTTTCCACAGCTAATATTTTCTTTAAAGCGTGTGCTCCGAATGCACCCAGGATTACAGAAACCATTCCGTAAACTGCTCCAAAAACTAAAGTAATTGTTTTCATTTTATAACTCTTCTAATTCTAGGGTTAAATATTTTTTTGTTTTATGATCCTGCCAGGTTCCTATAATTTTCCTGCCTTGCAGATCCGCTTCCACCAAGGCTTTGAAAATCCACTGGTTGGTTTCTTCACTATAATAATCGTTTTCTATAATGGAGATATGGTTACCTTTTATCTTTCCGTTCCACTCAATCAGCTTTTTATTTTTATCATACCAGTATTTTGCAGAAAAAGAACCATCGTCATATACTTCACCGATCAAAACAGTAATGGAATACTTTCCATCGATCTTTCCTTTATACAATTTATGAGTAAGACTGGTTATCTCTGTTTTTTCAGAACCGGAAATTAAATTTTTCGCGTAAGGACTCCAGTATTTTTCCAGCTCTTTGTAGGAAAATTCTATTTCATGACTGCCCAGGTCATCCAAAGCTCTCATGGCATGGTTGGAACATCTTCCGGCAACAAAAGTCAGTTTATCTTTCCCAAAGAAATATCTGATCCCTTCTAAAGTATGTTCCGTAAAACAGTCTTCATACATAGCGATCTGATCCTGAGTTTCCTCTGCAGGATTTTTCTCAGCTTTCAGTGTAATAAGAAAATCAGAAATTCTTTTCTTTACTCTTTTCTGAATAATTCCCTCAACAGTCTTCACTGAGCTGGGTTGAAATAAATCTTTGGCATTGATAAAGTTTCCTGTTCTCAGATCAAAATTCTTCCAGATCAGAAATCCTTCCGGATAAGCGCCTGAAGCTTCACCATCTATGGCAATGCTCAGAATATTCTTAGGCGTTTCAATCTTATCCCAACTATAAAAATAAAGATAGTTTGAATAGGAATTGGTGGCTGTAGAAGCCAGTTTAAACGGATTTCCGCCAGATCCGGGAACATATTCCAGCTGATCTACCTGCAGAAATGTATTGATTTTATTTTCTACCCGAGGATTTTCCGAATACGAAACAACCGGAAAAACGGTATCTTCAGTTTTCGGCTGCAGATTACTTATTTTCACTTTTTGCTGTTGTGAAAAACTTAACCCCGAAATCAGTAAGAAAAATACAATACTCCTTTTCACTATTTTGATTTTAAGTACATTAAAATGAACTTGGCCACCAATGTAGAAATCCCCAGTATGATAAACATATTGGCAAATTTCTTGGAACTTTTGAAACCTTCATTGTTGGTTTTCTTCAGAAAAAATCCAAAAAGAAGGAATACTATAGGCAAAATGATCTGTAACATCAGTTTCCTCTCATTCTGTTAAACTCGTTGATCACCTCATGGTGGCTCACCGTCTTATCTTTAAAATACGTCACAAAGTGCTGCTTTTCTTCTTCAGTAGCTCCCAACTGGTTCAGAATATTCAATAAGTGCATTTTCATATGTCCTTTCTGAATTCCTGTGGTTACCAGAGAACGTAACGCTCCAAAATTCTGAGCAAGACCAGAAACAGCAAGAATACTCATCAATTCCTGTGCAGAAGGTTTTCCAAGAAGAGCCAGAGAGAATTTTACCAAAGGGTGAAGATTGGTAAGCCCTCCTACTACTCCTACAGAAATAGGAAGATCAATCCAGAATCTGAAAATACCGTTATCTGTTGTACAGTGAGTTAAAGACCTGTATTGTCCGTCTCTTGCAGCATACGCATGTGCACAGGCTTCCGTAGCTCGGAAATCATTTCCGGTAGCGATTACAACAGCATCTACTCCGTTCATTACTCCTTTATTATGAGTAGTGGCGCGGTAAGGTTCAATTTCTGCAATCGTAACTGCCTGTTTGAATTTAGCAGCAAATTCTTCAGGGGAAATTCCGCTGTCATCTTTCAAATCTTCCATTTTACATGAAACCTCAGCTCTTACGATACAGTCAGGGGTAAAGTTGGAAAGAATATTCATTACAATCTGTAGTGAATTCTTTTCTTCCTGAGTAAAATCTTCGCTGGTAGCAACTTCCTGTCTCAATGTTTTTCCAAACTGTTCAAGACATGAATTGATAAAGTTCGCTCCCATCGAATCTACGGTATCGAAGCTTGCTTTCAACTGGTAATAATTCGGCATCTCTGCTGTCTTATCCACCAGACTGATATTTAAAATACCACCACCACGTTTTCTCATGTTGGAGGTAATATCCTCAGTAGTTTCAAATAGTTTTTTCTTTAAACTGAAATTAAAGAAATGTAATAATTTATGAGGTTCTACATTAAAAATAAAGTGGGTATGTCCCAGCTTTTCTGTATTGATAATGGTTGTTTTAAAACCTCCTTTGTCGATCCAGAATTTCGCAGCTTTGGAAGCAGCAGCAACTACAGAACTTTCTTCAACGGCCATTGGAAGGGCCAACAGCTTTCCGTCGATTAAAAAATTCGGAGCAATTCCGTAAGGCATATAGAAATTAGAGATGGTGTTTTCAGAAAATTCTTCGTGGAGTTTCTGAAGATCCGCATCATCGTTCCAATATTGTTTTAATATATTTTGATATTCCTGGTTTCCTTCAAGATATTCGTTTACGAGCCATTCGATTTTCCCCTGCTTTGGCAGCTTGGAAAAACCTTCGATTGGTTTATGATTCATGATATAAACTTTAATGAGCCGTAAATATAATGATTTTGAGACTCTTTTTTGTTGATAACTTCTATGAAAAAAGATTGACTTTTATCAATTTTGGAACTAAATTTGAACAAAATTAAAATACATTATTGATACAAAACAGATCAATCATTTTACAATATGAATTTTGACCGCCTTAAAGAAAAGCTTGAAATCCTTGCTGATGCAGCGAAATATGATGTTTCCTGTTCATCAAGCGGAGGCACGAGGAAGAATAAAAAAGGAGCTTTAGGAGACAGTTCTGCAAGCGGGATTTGTCATACCTATACGGAAGACGGAAGATGTGTTTCTCTGCTTAAAATTTTATTGACCAATCATTGTATTTATGATTGTGCTTACTGTGTTTCCAGAAGTTCCAACGATATTAAGAGAGCAGCATTTACGGTAGAAGAAGTGGTAGATCTTACCATCAATTTTTATCGAAGGAATTATATTGAAGGGTTATTTCTGAGCTCGGGAATATTCAAAAATGCAGACACTACGATGGAAAGGCTTGTAAGAGTTGCGAAAAAGCTGCGATTGGAGGAGAACTTTAACGGATATATTCATTTAAAATCTATTCCCGGGGCAAGTGATGATCTGATGCAGGAAGCTGCATTGTATGCAGACCGGTTATCGGTAAATATTGAAATTCCTACAGAAAGCGGATTAAAATTGCTGGCCCCTGAAAAAAACAGGCAGGATATGATCAGTCCGATGCAGTATATTCAAAAAGGAATTATTCAATATAAGGATGAAAAGAAAGTTCTGAAAAAAGTTCCCAAGTTTGCGCCTGCCGGACAATCTACACAGATGATCGTAGGGGCAACCAATGAAAACGATTTACAAATTATCAAAGTTGCCGATCATTTTTACAAAAACTTTAATTTGAAAAGAGTCTACTACTCCGGATATGTGCCGGTGTTGGAAGATCAGAGACTACCTTCTTTAACGACGGAAGTTCCTATGCTTCGGGAAAACCGTTTGTATCAGTCGGATTGGCTGATGAGATTTTATGGTTTTAAAGCGGAAGAAATTTTAGATCCCAATATGCCTTTCCTTGATCTGGAAGTAGATCCGAAATTAAGCTGGGCATTGCGAAACCTTCATCAATTTCCGATTAACCTTCAGACCGCGGAATATCAGTTGATTTTAAGAATTCCGGGAATTGGAGTAAAAACAGCTCAGAAAATTATAAGTGCAAGACGTTTTCAGATTTTAACAATAGATCATTTGAAAAAACTGGGTGCAGCCGTCAATCGGGCAAAATACTTTATCGATTTTAATGCGGGAAATGCTTACCTGAAATATTTAACGGATAAAAACTTCAGAAAATTGCTGATAGGCGGAAGTTCATCCAAATTCCATAACCAGTTTTCGCAACAACTGACTTTGTTTTGATTTTAAACACAAATGACACCAATATTTTCACGAATGATTACAAATTTATAATGCAACATTGCTGTCATTCTGACGAAGGAAGAATCTCTCCTTTAAAACAGATTCTTCACTTCATTTATGAACTTCGTTCGCAGACTTTCAGTCTGTGTTCAGAATGACACCCCAACTGAACTTAAATTATTAAACTCAACCCATGACAACCCTACTCTACGATGGAAGTTTTGATGGTCTTTTCACTGCAGTATTTGAAGTTTTCGAATACCGTTATCAAGAGGTGGAAATTACCAGCAGAGAAAGATTTCATCAGGAAAATATTTTTGCAGAGATTCATGAAGTCATTACTCAACCGGATAAATCTGAAAGGGTTTTGAATAAACTGGAGCTTAGTATAGGAAAACAGGGCGTTTACAAACTTTTAAAAGTTTTTTTATCTGAAGATCCGGAGCTGGAAAACCTCATCTTATCTGCAGTAAGGCAATCCGTGAAAAATTCTGAAAAAAATATTCTTGAAAATTTTGCTGATGCTGATGTTTTAAAAATTTCAAAAATCTGTAAATCAGTAGATCGGGAAAGGCACAGAATGACTGCTTTTGTTCGTTTTGAAAAAATGCAGGATGGTGTTTTTTTCTCCAAAATAGATCCTGACTTCAATGTTCTTCCTTTAATCAGAAAACATTTTAAAGACCGATATCAGGATCAGAAATGGATGATCTACGACCTGCGTAGGAATTACGGACTTCTGTATGATCTGGACACCTGCGAATTCTTCTATCCTGACGAAAAGATCAATCTAAATAATTACCAGCAAAAATTCCATGATGAGGAAAAGAGTTATCAGGTACTTTGGCAGCGTTATTTCACGAAAACCAATATCGTGGAAAGAAAAAACATGAAACTGCATATTCAGCATGTTCCGAAAAGATACTGGAAATATCTGACTGAGAAATGGTAGCTGCACTCTCAATATTATTTCTCGCTGATTGAGCAGATAACGCAGATTTTTATCAATAAAACGATTCTGAGATTCTCATGGTACATACGCCCAAAATTGAATCAATAATTCATATTGTGGATAACTTTTTATTTCGGCGAAAAAATATGTTATTTCAAGTTCTTTTTTCAAGAGCATTATTTAATCCGTTCATTTTATGAAAGATATAATCCACATTCATCGAAAACTCATATTGTGGATAACTTTTTCCAGTTAACATTCCGTTAATATTGAAATTTCTTCAATGTTATTTTTTTAAGAAAATCAATTAGAAAATTACCTACCCTATGAAAATAAAGGGTTTGATAATACCACTTAAAAACATGAAAATCTGTGATATACGGAGTAAATACTCACAACAATATTTTTATTTTGTGGATAACTCTTACTTTTTAAGGGTTCGCAAAGCTTTCTTTACGATATACTGTGTTTCTTTTGTCGGATTTTCCCGAAGCCATTCATCGCAGATTTCCACTACAAATTCGGGTTGAGATTTGCTGGCATCATTCAGCCAGTTGCCTACGCTGTCCTGTACATATCTGGAGGAATCCGATCGTAAAGGTTCCAGAATTTCCAGTCCAAGCCCCGGATTTTGTTTTAAGGCATCAATATGTTCACACCATACCCCTCTCGGTCTTGTGGATTCGCTGGCAAAACGTCTTACGTTCTCATTGTCATGCGTTGTCCACTTTGATAATATGGATAAACTTTCTTCCAGGTTTTTGGAGATATCCGGACGCACCGCCATCCAGCAGATTTCTCTCACTCCAAAATGAGAGTCAGAAGCGAATGACTGGATTCTGTCTAATTTTTCTTTAAATTGTAAATCATTATCTCTTCCAATCGTATAAGCTGCCCAGCAACGTACCAAATCTGCCGGATGAACTGACAATTTCAAAAGAAATTCGTCATCTTTATTTTTCACAGCCAGATTAAGAAGCCCAACACCAATTGTTTCATTAATCGAATTGACGGTTTGTTTTTTCAGCTGATTTACAATTTCTAAAACAGGCATCAGATATTCTTTACGATCATTTTGCAAAAGCAGATTTTCCAGCAGCAACCTTTGATCTACAGCCAGCCATTCTGTAAGATTGGCGGTTTCAATTTCTCCCCTGTTCAGCTTTTCCAGAATATCAGTTGGAATATCTTTAATGGAGCGGGCTCCTTTTCGCTTTTCTGTCATACTATTTAATGATTACCTTTACAAAAGTCTGAAAGTGGGCGGAGAAAAACAATACCGCATATTTTTCACCCATAGGGATAAAAAAATCAATTTTATGGAAACAAAGGAAAGAGCTGAAGAAAATAAAATTTGTCCGTTGGAAGTTGCTGTCAATACCATTAGTGGGAAATGGAAAATTCCTATCGTGTGGCAGATCAATGAAGGGAAAAAACGTCCCAGTGAGTTTTTACGTGGGATTGCAAAAGTGGACCGCAGAGTTTTGAATCAGCAGCTGAGTGAAATGGTGGAAGACGGTATTTTAACAAAACAATCTTTTAATGAACTTCCTCCAAGGGTTGAATACACATTGACAGAGCTTGGGGAACAACTTGTGAAGATCCTCTGGCAGCTGAATGACTGGGGAAAACTATTGATTCCTGAAAAAGATGAGCTATTGAACCCATAAGTTTTCATATAATATATTGGCAGATAGGTGAAAAAAAATGATATTTGTGTTCACTAAAACACATGAAAAGAGTTATCACAGGAATCACAGCTGCTCTCATTTTCGTTGGCTGTACAAAAGAAAAAATATCAGACCGTTTATTACCTGAACCAGATAAAAATGAGCATTTAATTTCAGAAAATGCTTTGAAAATCAATAAAGAAAAAAATACCATCCGGGAAAGATTTTCACCTCCGGAAGGCTATGAGTGGATGGAAGAAAAACCTGGTTCTTTCGGACATTTTATCGAAAATTTTAAGCTGAAACCTTACGGCAGCCGGATTGTAAAATATGACGGAACACCTATTTCTACCCAACATCTTCATGAAGCTGTTTTTGATATTGATACCGGAAATAAAGACCTGCAGCAATGTGCTGATGCCGCTATCCGTATGAGAGCGGAATATCTTTACAAATCGAAAAAGTTTGATGAAATTAAATTTCATTTTACCAGTGGCGACCTCCTCAGCTGGAATGATTATAAAAATGGAACGAGAGCTTTTGTGAATGGAAATTCAGTCAGCTTCAGAAAAACAGCTGGGTATGATGATTCTTACCAGAGTTTCAGAAATTATCTGGATCTGATTTTCAATTATGCAGGAACAATTTCATTGAACAGAGAAACAAAGCCGGTCACAAGAAATTCTGATCTTAAAACAGGAGATATTCTGATCACACCGGGAAGCCCGGGACATATTGTTTTTATTTCCGGGGTCTGTAAAAATGAGAAAGGGGAAAGATTATTTTTACTGAGCGAGGGATTTACGCCGGCACAGTCTGTTCATGTGCTTTCCAACCCGTTTAATCCCTATTTTACACCTTGGTACGATCTCGATATCCATTCTGAGGAAACGAAAACTGCACGATATTTTTTTAAACCTACAAACTTCAGAAGCTTTTAATCATTTATATTCAAAACTATTGGAAACTTACTACGATAATCTGAACTTGTTTTTGTAAATTTGTGTTCGAAATTTTTTACTTGATGAAAGAGAGTGCTGTAAAAAAAATTGCAGTTCTTACTTCAGGAGGTGACTCTCCGGGTATGAATGCGGCGTTAAGAGCGGTAGTAAGAACCGCCAATTACTATAATATCGAATGCTACGGAGTAAGAGAAGGCTACAACGGTCTTATCAACAATGATTTCCTGAAAATGGGGGCTCGTTCCGTAAAAAATATAATCAACCAGGGTGGAACTATTCTAAAGTCTGCCAGATCCACTGAGTTCAGAACAAAAGAAGGCCGTCAGAAAGCTTACGATAATTGCGTAAAACTTGGAATAGACGGATTGGTATGTATTGGAGGAGATGGAACTTTTACCGGTGCCAAAATCTTTAATGAAGAATTCGGAATCAGAGTAATCGGTATCCCGGGAACTATTGACAACGATATTTTCGGTACTGATAATACCATTGGTTACGACACTGCCTTGAATACTGCTATGGATGCTATTGACAAGATCCGTGACACGGCTACTTCCCACAACAGAGTTTTCTTTGTAGAGGTGATGGGACGTGATGCTGGTTTTATTGCTTTAAACAGTGGATTGGCAACAGGAGCTCTGGATATTTTAATTCCTGAGAAAAAAGACAGTATTGATGAGCTTTTCACAAAATTCAGGGATGCGGAAAAAACCGGAAAGGCATCAAGTATTGTGGTGGTTGCAGAAGGTGAAAAACTAGCCAACGTTTATGAGCTTGCAGAAAAAACCAAACAAACCTTCCCTGATTATGATATTCGTGTAGCCATTTTGGGACATATGCAGAGAGGAGGTTCTCCAAGCTGTGCAGACAGAGTTTTGGCCAGCAGACTGGGATACGGTGCTGTAACAGGGCTTATGGAAGGACAAACCAACGTAATGGCAGGAATGCGTTCCAATGATTTGACGTATACACCAATAGAAGAAGCCATTAAAAAACATAACGAAATCAATAAAGATCTTTTACTGATTTCAGAAATTTTAGCAATCTAATTATTTTTATAATCTAATAAAAACAAACTATTATGTCAACAATTAAAGTAGGTATCAACGGTTTTGGTAGAATTGGACGTCTTGTTTTCAGAGCAATGACTGAAAGAGACAACATTGAAGTTGTAGGAATCAATGACCTAATCAATGCAGAATACATGGCTTACATGTTAAAATATGACTCTGTACACGGTATTTTCCCAGGTGAAGTTTCTGTAGAAGGAAATGATCTTGTAGTAAACGGGAAAAAGATCAGAGTAACTGCTGAAAAAGATCCAAGCAACCTAAAGTGGAATGAAATCGGTGCAGACTACGTAGTAGAATCTACTGGTTTATTCTTAGATAAAGAAAGCGCTGCAAAACATATTACTGCAGGTGCTAAGAAAGTAATCCTTTCTGCTCCTTCTAAAGATGATACTCCAATGTTCGTAATGGGGGTAAACCACAAGGAACTTACTGATGATATCAAAATTTTATCAAACGCTTCTTGTACTACAAACTGTTTAGCTCCTTTAGCTAAAGTAATCCACGATAACTTTGGAATCGTAGAAGGTTTGATGACCACTGTACACGCTACAACAGCTACTCAGAAAACTGTTGACGGTCCTTCAATGAAAGACTGGAGAGGTGGTAGAGCTGCTCTGAACAACATCATCCCTTCTTCTACAGGTGCTGCTAAAGCAGTAGGAAAAGTAATTCCTTCACTAAACGGAAAATTAACAGGTATGTCTTTCAGAGTACCAACTGTTGACGTTTCTGTAGTAGACTTAACAGTGAGAATTGAAAAAGCTGCTTCTTATGAAGAAATCTGTTCAGTAATCAAAGCTGCGTCTGAAGGTGAATTGAAAGGAATTTTAGGATATACTGAAGAGGCTGTAGTATCTCAGGACTTCGTAGGAGATAAGAGAACTTCTATCTTCGATAAAGATGCTGGTATCATGCTTTCTCCTAACTTCGTGAAACTTGTTTCTTGGTATGACAACGAAATGGGTTACTCAAACAAGTTAGTTGATATGCTTGTACACGCTGCTTCTTTATAATCAATAATGAGCGATAAGCTATAAGTAATATAAAACCTTCCCATCGGGAAGGTTTTTTTGTTTAAATTAACTCCCAAAATTTATACCATGCTCAATGAACTTATTGAAAGATATTCTCAATATTCTGATGTGGAATTAATGGAAGTATATTCAAATAAAAGCAGATATACAAATGATGCCAAACAAGCTTTAGATATCGTCATAGAAAATAAAGGCGGAATACAATCTCTGACCGTCCGGTATGATACAACTGTAGCGAAGGAATTGGAAAAATCAAGAATAAAGAATGATGCTACGGAATTGTATTTAAACGGGATGACAAAAAATGACATCAATCATGCTTTGAATTCAGAAATACTAGCCTCAGATGAAATACAACAGATCATAGAAACTACTTCTACAGAAATAGAAGCAACAAAAAGGGATTTAGAAATTAAACCCAGCACCATCATCGGGAGTATCTTAGGAGGAATTATCGGTGGAACTATTGGTGGGATATTATGGGGATTACAAATCATATATTCCGGTCGCATCTTTTATATTTTTGCTATAGGTCTGGGAATAATTTCTTACGGTTTTATAAAATTTTTCACTAAACAGAGCAGAAATAATATTGCGGTATTCATCATTACCATACTATCGGTGGTTTATGCTTTGATTTTAGGTTTTTACATATATGAATTATTTGGTTATCGTGGACCTGACAGATATTGATAAAACGTAAAAATGAGCTCCAATCATCATTAAATTTAATTCAACCCTGATAAATCTCACCAGAATATTTCAGCATAAAACTTGTACTTTTATAGGTAAAGGAATGAACATGATACAACCCCGTTTTAAAAACGCCCCCCATTTCAGAGATTTTTGGGAACATGGTAACGGAAAGCAGCTTATTGAATTTTCCGGAGCAGAGGTAAGTTTTAAAAACTTTGAAAAATTTGCTCCCTATTTTCATCATGTGGATAAAATTGGTGATGAGGTGGTACAAGATGTTTATTTCACTAAAAAATTTCATGAGGCTTCAAGAGAGATTGAACACTATATCAGAAATGGAGTTTCGGAAACTGATGATGTTCCTGAAAGTGTAAAAAAGCTTTTCAGTCAGACTCAAAAAGTTCCGGACTGGCTGGATTATAATCTGCTTAAAAGCGGTGCTGAACTATGCATGAGAAGCAATCTTGATTCATTAATTTCATTAAGGGATTACTGTCTGATCGGCGGCTATGATTATGCTTACCTCAACAAACCGCTTATTGTCACAGAGGCATTGAAAAAAGGAGCGGTAAAACGTCTTTCTGAAACATTGGATTTTTGGGTAAATGCTACCCGATACAACGCATTGGAAATTCATGCAAAAGGATATGAATTTGCCATAAAAACCCGTTTGATCCACTCCTATGCAAGACTTTCCATTAAAAAACATTATAAAGACTGGGATACCGAAAACTGGGGAGAACCCATCAATTCGTGGGATATGATGGCAACGTATATTGGGTTCAGTCTGGTATTCCTTCATAGTCTTCAGAAATTGGGAAATCGTTTTTCTGTTGAAGAGGAACAGGGAATTTTTCATCTCTGGAAATATGTAGGGTATCTTCTGGGAATTCCGGAACAGCTTCTTCCTGATGATAAAAAACATGCAACGGAATATTTTTATTTATGGACTTCTGTTCAGCCCCCTTCGGATAAAGATTCTGTTCTGCTGGCTCACTCTCTTCTGGATGAATCACTGGAAAATCCTATTTTAAAATATGGATTTCAAAGAAAGAATTTAAAATATCTGCACGTCTGCTGTACCTGGTTTTTGTTGGATGACGAAGTATGTAAAAGATTACAAATTCCGGAAGTTCCTTTCAGAAATCTGTTTCCAAAATCGAAAATACTTTTCAATAAAATTTATGATCAACTGGTCAGTCGTGAAAAGAGAATACAAAGAGGAAATAAGGATCAGATGAAAGTACTGGAAGATTATCTTGCCATCACTAAAAACTCAAATTTTCATTAAAAGTAATTGTTGGAGATCGCCAAGGCGCAAGAACATTTCGACTCGCTCAATATTAGATTTTCAGGAAGAATGGAGCTTCATTTTTATTAAAATATTCCCACAGATCACACGAATTGCACAGATTTTTATGATCTGCGTTATCTGCAAAATCAGCGTGAGGTAAAAAACATATACACTACTCAATTTTATTGGAGATAAAATCTTTGCGCCTTAAAGCAAAAGAATTGCGCCTTTGCGATTTCACACAAAAAAACAACTCATCTTACTAAAGTAAAAAACATTTAAAAACACTTTAGATACCACATTCCGCATGTGCTTCGTAATGAATGAGATCAGCTGTAAAATTTTATCATTTTTTAACTTTAAAAATAGCTTTCAGAGACAAATAATATTAGCTTTTGATCTATAAATTATGTATTTTTGAGAAATTATTTTAATAGAGATGAGTAACATTGATGATAAGAAAAAAGCACTCGCTTTAGTGCTTGACAAGCTAGATAAAACATATGGAAAGGGAACGGTAATGACTTTAGGTGACGAATCTATAGACAATACTATTGAGGTAATTCCTTCCGGTTCTTTAGGTTTAGATATTGCTTTAGGAATAGGCGGATATCCAAAAGGAAGAATCATTGAAATATATGGTCCTGAATCTTCAGGTAAAACAACATTAACCCTTCACGCTATTGCGGAGGCTCAAAAAGCAGGTGGTATTGCAGCATTCATTGATGCAGAGCACGCTTTCGACAGAACGTATGCTGCGAAATTAGGAATTGATCTTGAAAACCTGATCATTTCTCAGCCGGACAATGGTGAGCAGGCCTTAGAAATTGCAGATAATTTGATCCGTTCAGGAGCTATTGATATCGTTGTTATTGACTCTGTAGCCGCTCTTACACCAAAAGCAGAAATCGAAGGTGAAATGGGAGATTCCAAAATGGGTCTTCATGCAAGATTAATGTCTCAGGCATTAAGAAAGCTTACCGCTACTATTTCAAGAACAAAATGTACCGTGATTTTCATCAACCAGTTGAGAGAAAAGATCGGTGTTATGTTCGGGAACCCTGAAACCACTACCGGAGGTAACGCCCTGAAGTTTTACGCTTCTGTAAGAATTGATATCAGAAAAGCAAGTGCACCAATCAAACAAGGTGACGAAGCTATCGGTAGCCGTGTGAAAGTGAAAATTGTGAAAAACAAAGTAGCACCTCCTTTCAAACAGGCAGAATTCGATATCATGTATGGAGAAGGTGTTTCTAAAGTAGGAGAAATTCTTGATACTGCTGTAGATATGGGAATCGTGAAGAAAAGTGGTTCTTGGTTCAGCTACGAAGAGACTAAATTGGGTCAGGGACGTGATGCTGTAAAAGATGTTTTAAGAGATAACCCGGATCTTGCCGAAGAATTGGAAGGTAAGATCAAGGAAGAAATGAAAAACAAATAATTTTTCAGAAAATATAGAAAAGGCAGTCTTCGGATTGCCTTTTTTGTTGTCATTTTTTTTAACGCAAAGTTTTATTTATAGGCGGTACAATTTTGAGGAGGCAAAGGATTGAATCAATAAATTGATTCTTACTAAGCAAATGCATCATTTATCACAAAGCTTCATTAACGATGCGTTTAAATAAAGGATCAGAAAATAAAAAAGAGGTCATTCCGTAGAACAACCTCTTTGAGATTTTATATTTTAAAAAAATTATTCAGCAATTTTACCTTGCAATTGAAGTGCTCCGGTCACTTTCATTCCTTTTGTTGGAGTTTCAAATCTCATATTCTCTTTGTTCACAAAAGCATCAATGGTAAAGAAATCTTCACGCTCTTCATTCGTGATCAATTTCAGTTTCAGAATATACCCTTTAACACTTCCGTCTTCAAGCAATTCTGTTTCTTTAAAGTCTACTACCTGACCAATAAAATCGAAACATGCATAATTAGGCAGGTCCTGACTTGGTGCATACGTTGTGAAATCCTCACTCATTTTATTCCCATCTGGCAAATCAGTATTGGTGTGAATATCAAGAATGAACAAAATTCCACTGACATTTACTTTCAGATGAGGCTGAGTCATGTACGTGTTTCTGTTTTCAGCATAATCTGTCGCAAAGAACCAAACCCCAAAAGTTTCTCTGGCAGGTCCTGCTACAATTGCCTGCAAATTCAATGCATTTTCCCATTCTCTGATTGATCTTGTTTCAAAATCCAATGTATAATCCGTTGTTACTTCCGGAACGATCATACTTAATTCCGGTGTTACAATAGTTTTAAACCTTACCCCATCAAATTCTGTTTTGCTCTTAATATCCATTGATGGATCAGAAGACTCTGTCTGTGTAAGAATAGCATTCAGATACTGACCGTAATCTTTAGTCTGGAAATTCTGATGACCAAAAATCCCACTCCATGTATTCATAAGATTATGAACATTGGACTTTCTGATGATAATTCCTGCTTCATTGGTTGTTTCAGGCGCTGCAATTCCCTCCGTATTCTGGAAATAATTTTGTCCCTCAATCAACTGATGATTCATAATCGCATTATTTTCTTCATGAGAAAACTCTGCAAAACCTTTATAAGTAATATTTTGGTTTTCGAAAACATAAGGCAATCCTGTTTTCTTCTTTTCATCACCGGCAAAGTGATAAGCAAGTGAAATTCCCTTGAATTCTCCTTCCTGAATAGCCGGAGTATGATTACCGTTATGATCAAACTGAGAATGATACAGGATCACATAAGATTTAATCTTTCCTTCCTGAAGTTCACTTTCGAACTTTTCTTCCATCTGTGCAATCGCCTGTTGTGGAGAAAGTGCATAAGCATCTTCAGTTACCATATAGGCAAAGCCTTCTACCTCGCCATTTTCTTTTTCAAAAGCAGAAAGAGGGGTATACTCTCCTCTTAGCTGAAGGGCTATAGAATACACGATATAATCATTATAAATCCTGATTTTTTCATATTCTTCATTTACTTTCGGCTCTTCTACCGGCTGCGAAGGAATTTCCGGTATTGTTTCCACAACTTCTTCCACCACTTCCTCTACTATTTTTTCCTCTGGCATTTCCATTTCCTGAACCGGAGTACTCACATTTTCCTGACTGTTATTTTTCTTCTTAAAAAAATCAAAGATTCCCATACTGTTATTTATAATTGGCGGTAAATATAATAAAAGTGCTCAACAGACCCAACATAAAAAAAATGCCATTGTGTCAGTGTGCTCTTTATTGCTTTTATAATGAAAAATTCCGGCGGAGCCTTTGGCTCCGCCGGAATTTTATTAATTAGGTTTATCATCTGTCAGCTCAAATCCCCAATCTTTTCCTTTTTGGGTTGCCGGGATTCCTTTTGTCATCCAGACCGGAGCTTTAGCACCTTTAAGATAGTAATCAAAAAACTGCTGTTCGCGGATTTGAATATCTTTTCTGTTCTGGCGTTTCACAAGGTTATGATCATCACCATTATAATTCAGAAGCCATACTGGTTTTCCGAGACGGCGTAATGCAGTAAACATTTCAATTCCCTGATACCAGGGCACTGCTCCATCTTTATCATTACTCATAATAACTACCGGAGTTTGTACTTTATCAATGGTAAAAAGCGGTGAGTTCTTAATATAAAGCTCCGGAGCTTCCCATAAATTCTTTCCTAGTCTGCTCTGCGATTTTTCATACTGGAATTGCCTGTTCATTCCTGAAGTCCATCGGATTCCTCCATAGGCAGAAGTCATGTTGACAACAGGAGCACCACTCCATGCAGCCGCATACATATTGGTATGAGCAATAAGATAGGCTACCTGATAACCTCCCCAGCTTTGTCCCTGAATTCCTATTTTAGTACCATCTACCCAGGAATTTTGCTTTAACTTTTCAACTCCTGAATTAATGTATTCCATGGCAGATTCTCCCGGGAAACCATCTGTGTAAGAAATATCAGGTGTGAAAACCAGATATCCGTTGCTCACAAAATAAGAAATATTTAATCTTGAAGGCGTAGGAGCCGGCGCAACATAACGATTTAAATTATCCGAAAGCTTTTCGTAGAAATAAACAATCATCGGATATTTTTTATTTGGATTAAAATCTTCCGGTTTGTATAAAACTCCTGTGGAAGTATTTCCTTTGGGTGTTGTCCAGTTTACCAATTCATCTGTTCCCCAGTTATATTGATTTTGCTGAGGATTGGTATTGCTCAGTTTTTGTTGTTCTGAGAAATCTGATGTTGCAAAAATATTGGGAGAATCTGTATACGATTCTTTTACCAAAATATATTCCTCAGCATTTTTTGCTTTTTGAAGAGTTCTGTATCCCCAGACATTTTCCATCTGAATTTTTACAGGATCAGAATTCTTCTGAATGGATGTTTTAAAAATACCATTCGCCTTGGTTGTATTATCAAACGCTGATAAATAAATAGTCGATTTTCGGCTTAAGCTTTTAATATCTTTATCCAAATCGTAAGTATCGAATGTTATTTTATGCTTACGGCCAAATCCATTGGTAATATTTCTCGGCTTTTTTGAACCGTCCATGAAAAACTCCCAAAGATCATAACGGTCTCTGATAATCACAGATTCATCATTATCTGTCCACGATGCTATCCCGTAAGAATTTGGGAAATCCGGCATATCAAATTCCTCATCAACGAAGGAAACAGGTAAGCCTGTATTTAATGGAAGGGTTTGTTTTGTTTTCACATTATAACACAGCCACTGCCCCTTTTCTCTGTCAAAGATGACAACAAATTTTCCTTGCGGGGATATAGCTGCTGCTCCATTCAGATTTTTAATAATTGCTGTTCTGTCTCCCGTTTTATTGTCGATCAGAAAATAGGTTTTCTTTGTCGCGCCTTCCCATTGTGAAGAAATACGGTTGTTGATACTGGTAATTCCCAATGCAAATTCTGCATTTCCTTCATTCACTAATCGTAAAGTATCTAAGTCCTCTCCATCAATATTTCTAAAGAAATCCGGTTTTTCTGTTTGCATTACTGCAGCGTAAGATTTCTTCAGGTCATTTTTCAGTTCTTTTAATTGTACGGTCTGCAAATAGTCATCTTTATAATTCCAGACATCTACTACCGCGTGGTCATTCGCAATCATTGCTGTATCTTTTGCCACAGGCTTTGGAGCAACACCAAAATACAGCTGTTTTCCATTTTTACTGAACAGAGGTAATCTATTTTCAGAAATCACCCAATTCTTTTTCATCTGAGCATTCTCATTGGTGACAATTTCTTTTTTATTTCCTTTAAAATTAAAGTAATACAACTGATATAATTTCACCAGATCATTCTGTGCAGAAAAAGTACCTACATAGGCCAATTGGTTTCCATTTTCATCAAAAGATAACTGGGAAAAATCACCTTCCATTTCAGAAATTTTATTCACAGTTCCTTTTGGCAGATCAACTACCTGCACAGTTTGCAATGCATATTTCTTAGGCTTTGATTTGTCAGTATCTTTTTTATCTGCAGATTTTTCATCTGTTGATTCTTTTCCTTCCTTTTTATCCTTTTTTTCGTCTGGCTTCTTAGTTACAAAAACAAGCTGTTTTCCATTTTTACTGAACTCGTAGCGTATCACATTATCATAGGTTGTACTTTTTCCGTCCAATAGATTTCGCACTACCAGTTGTAATGGTTTTACATTTTTGTCTTCCTCTTTATTTTCATCTCCATCTTCTTTATCAGAAGCATCATCCGAAGATTTATCTTTTGTATTTTCCAGAAGATAAGCAACATATGAACCTGCCTTTTCAGGAATTTTAAACGATTTTACATTAGGAATTTTCTCTGTTTTATCATTGACGAAATCAACAATAGCAAGGCTGTCTTTTGTTAATTTATTTTTTTTCAGTTTTTTATCTTTTACCGCCTTAATATCTTTATACTGAGGACGGATTTGAAAAACAGCAAATCTTGAATCATTCGTAAAATCCACTTTGGCAGCTCTTTCAAACTTCTTTGTTGTTTTATTTTTAACAGAAAATAAAGAAAGGTTAGAATTTCCTTCCTGAGCATCCACAGAGTAGGCAACCCATTTTCCATCATTGGAGATTTTTCTCGAGCCGATATTTTGCCAACTGTCATAAACAGAGTGGTCTAAAGGCTTCTTCTGTGCATACACGAAACAGGTCATGATGAGCAGAATAAAAACTGTACATTTCAACTTCATTTTTAAAATATTTTAAGAATTAAAAGTAAGGTATTTCTTTGACAAATCCACATAACAGAATTGCTTTCGGCTTGAAAAAATGCCATTCTGTCACTTTCTGCTGCATGGTATTTTTTTTGAGAAAGATTTTAAAATTAAAAATCTAAATATGATGACTAAAGGAAATATTAATGTATCTGTGGAAAACATTTTCCCGCTTATCAAAAAATTTCTTTACAGTGACCACGAAATATTTTTAAGAGAGCTAATCTCTAATGCCACTGATGCTACTTTAAAATTAAAACATTTAACAAGCATTGGTGAAGCAAAAGTGGAATACGGAAATCCGAAACTTGAAGTTAAAATTGACAAAGACCAGAAAACTTTACGCATCATCGACCAAGGTATTGGCATGACAGGTGAAGAAGTTGAAAAATACATCAACCAGGTTGCTTTCTCAGGGGCTGAAGAATTCCTTGAAAAATATAAAGATTCGGCTAAAGATTCAGGAATTATCGGACATTTTGGTCTTGGATTCTACTCTGCATTTATGGTGGCAGAAAAGGTAGAAATTCTTACAAAATCTTACAAAGATGAGCCGGCAGTACGTTGGATCTGCGATGGAAGCCCGGAATTTACCCTTGAAGAAACTACTGATAAAACAGACAGAGGAACTGAAATCATCCTTCATATTGCTGAAGATTCTGTAGAATTTTTAGAAGAAGCAAAAATCCGTGAACTGCTATTAAAGTATAACAAATTTATGCCTGTTCCGATCAAATTCGGAACGAAAACCCATACACTTCCTTTACCGGAAGACGCTCCTGAAGATGCTGTGGCTGAAACGGAAGAGGTAGACAATATCATCAACAATCCGGTTCCGGCATGGACGATTGCTCCAAACGAACTGACCAATGAGGATTATATGAAGTTCTACCACGAACTGTATCCAATGCAGTTTGAAGAACCATTATTCAATATCCACCTGAATGTTGATTACCCTTTCAACCTTACCGGAATTTTGTTCTTCCCGAAACTGAGCAACAATTTGAATATCGACAAGGATAAAATTCAATTATATCAAAATCAGGTATTCGTTACAGATGAAGTAAAAGGGATTGTTCCTGACTTCCTGATGTTGCTGAGAGGGGTAATTGATTCTCCGGACATTCCGTTGAACGTTTCCCGTTCTTATCTTCAGGCAGACGGTGCTGTAAAGAAAATTTCATCTTACATCACGAAAAAAGTAGCCGACAAAATGGCTTCTCTGATCAATGAAAACCGTGAAGATTATGAACAAAAATGGAATGACATCAAGGTTGTAATCGAATACGGAATCGTTACTGAAGAAAAATTTGCGGAAAAGGCAGACAAATTTACATTATATCCTACCACAGACGGTAAGTACTTCCTTTGGGATGAATTGGTAGAGAAAATCAAGCCAATTCAAACCGATAAGGATAACAAACTGGTTGTACTGTACGCTACCAATGCGGATGAACAGCATAGCTACATTCAGTCTGCAAGAGATAAAGGATATGAAGTTCTGCTATTAGACTCTCCTATCATTTCACACGTGATTCAGAAACTGGAAACTTCAAAAGAAAATATTTCGTTTGCAAGAGTAGATGCTGATCATGTTAATAATTTGATCAAAAAAGATGAGCCGGTAATTTCAAAACTGAATGAAACGGAAAAAGAATCTTTGAAGAAGAATGTAGAGGAAGCGATTCAGGATACTAAGTTTACGGTTCAGCTTGAAGATCTTGACAGCAGTGATGCTCCGTTCACGATTACCCAACCAGAATTTATGAGAAGAATGAAGGAAATGCAGGCGACAGGCGGAGGCGGTATGTTCGGAATGGGAGGTTTCCCGGAGATGTATAATCTTGTGGTGAACTCAAACAGTGAGCTTTCCAATCAGATCTTAAAAACTGAGAATGCTGAAGAGAAGGAAAGTTTAATCAAATATGCTCTGGATCTTGCCAAGCTTTCACAAAACTTACTGAAAGGAAAAGACCTTACAGATTTTATACAGAGAAGCTATAAGCAACTTGAAAAATAAATTACACGAGACTGTTTCAATTTGAAGCAGTCTTTTTTTATCTGAAGAAAGGTTGGAGAAATGCAAAGACACTATTTTTTTGAATACTATGTTTTGTAAGACGCAAGGATTTATTTCCGATAAAATTTTAGACTGTGTTTTTATTTTTTATCTCCCGCTGATTTTGCTGATGACGCAGATCATAAAAATCTGCGTAATCAGTTTGATCTGTGGGAATATTTAATAAGTTGAAATGTTATTGCGCTTTAAATTTTCATAATGAATAAAAACCTGATAGGTTTTAGAAACCTATCAGGTTTAAATAACTGCTCTTACCATCATCTTTGATCAATCAGAAATTATCATTAAGTGAATGACTAGCAAGAAGAAAATTTTCAACAATTACATCAGATAGTATTTGTGTTTTTAAGCCTGGTTTCATTTTATCTTTAATCTTATTCTTTACCGCATACTTTTTTCTACTTTTTATTGTATAGCTTCTGCTTTTTTGCCATTTTTGTATAAAATGTCGGTCATGCAAAAAGAAAAATTACGCGTCATCAGAAAGCAAAAAGGCTATACTCAACAACAGGTAGCTGACTTTATCGCAACGGATGTATCCAATTACAGCAGAAAAGAAAGCGGTGATGTAAGAATTGTAAAAGATGAATGGGATAAACTTGCCCGTTTTCTGGATGTACCGTTTGAGGATATTTATGAAGAGGATGAACCTGCAGTAATTATCAATAATGATCATCCTGTATTTAATGACAGATCATCTTCTGCAGGAGTAATTACTAACCAGAATAATTATGATAATATTCCGGGAGCTATCATTGAAAATCTACAAAACTATATAGCTCTGTTAAAAGAGGAAAATGAAAGGCTGAAAGAAGAACTGAAAAGTATCTCAGGAGCAAGAAAATAAGATGGCTTGAAACTGTATAAAATATTGATGTCACTTCATATTAATGTATGGAGTGACATTTTTTTTGTGATAGACTCTAATTAGTACTATTTTTTTGACGCAAAGAATTAATGATTCGAATGTTTTTATTTCAGGAGGCAAAGAATTGCAACTTTGTCACTGATGAAGCTTTGTGGTAAATGATGCGTTTGCTTAATAAGAATCAATGAAATTGATTATGCCTTTGCTCCCTTAAAAATATTACGTTTTATAAATAGAAACTTTGCGTTAAAAACCTATTGTTTCCAAAACTTAAAATTTACAATTCTTCCAACGGATCCCAGAACAGTTTTTTGAAATTTTTTATTCTAAGATTTTCCACAGTGATTCCTTCAGCTTCCAGCTTAGGCTGAAATTCCGGAACAGACAGAACTCCTGAACTGGAAATTACCCGGTGAGCAGGAACATCCTTTGGACACCCTCCCATAGCTTTTCCTACATGCCTGGAATGATTAGGATAACCAACCGCCTTGGCTATAGCACCATAAGTGGATACTCTTCCTTTGGGAATAAGTCTTGCCACTTCGTAAACCTGCTGTTTGAAAATCTCGTCCATATCTGTTTTCTATATTTTTGCATCATTTTTGAATTCTATTAAACTCAATGATGTTTCATTAAAAAATAAAGATATGAAAAAATCATTTTTCAGGCTGTTGAATGCCGTTAATAAAAAAGTTCTTCCGAAACTGAGTAGTAAAGATCCTAATCATCTCACTAAGATGGAAAAGGGAATTCTGGCGTATCGTTATTTTGTGCTGGTGAATTCTTTGGATTGATTTTTATTTTCCCGCAGATCGCGGAGATTTCACAGATTTTTATGTATATCTTTTGGAAAACGCAAAGGCGCTAGTTCTTTTACATGACTCCTGCTTTAAAGCGCGAGGATTTTATCTCCGATAAAATTGTAGGCTGTGTTTTTATTCCTTATCTCCCGCTGATTTTGCTGATGACGCAGATCATAAAAATCTGTGCAATTCGTGTGATCTATGGGAATACTATATTCCACTTTTTCAACCATTAAGAAAAAACTTAAATACTCTTAATGGTTCAAATTGTTTTTAGTTTTCAGAACAAATCTATTTTTCAATCCTAAAATAAAAAAGCGCTCCAAATGAATTGAAGCGCTGATATGGTAATCTCTGACGAGAATTTTGTTCTTAGTTTTCTAAGATATAAGAGAACATCAATGGTGCACAGATCGTAGCATCACTTTCAACGATAAATTTCGGTGTAGTGATATCAAGCTTACCCCAAGTGATCTTTTCATTTGGAACAGCTCCAGAATATGAACCGTAAGATGTTGTAGAATCAGAAATCTGGCAGAAATAAGACCAGAAAGGAATGTCATGCATTTCCATATCCTGATATAACATCGGAACCACACAGATAGGGAAATCTCCTGCGATACCTCCACCAATCTGGAAGAACCCAACTCCTTTTCCTCCTGAGTTTTTAGTATACCAGTCAGCAAGGTAAGTCATATATTCGATTCCTGATTTCATTGTAGTCGCTTTAAGCTCTCCTTTGATACAGTAAGAAGCGAAGATGTTACCCATTGTAGAATCTTCCCATCCCGGAACTACGATTGGTAAGTTGGCTTCTGCAGCAGCAATCATCCAAGAGTTTTCTCTAGGAATTTCATAATACTGCTCCAATACTCCTGAAAGGATCATTTTGTACATGAATTCGTGAGGGAAATATCTTTCTCCTTTAGCTTCTGCATCTTTCCAGATCTCTACGATATGTTTTTGTAATCTTCTGAAAGCTTCTTCTTCAGGGATACAAGTATCTGTAACTCTGTTCAGACCTCTTTCCAAAAGATCCCACTCATCCTGAGCTGTTAAATCTCTATAATGAGGAACTCTTTCATAGTGAGAGTGTGCTACAAGATTCATTAAATCTTCTTCAAGGTTAGCACCTGTACAAGAGATAAAATCTACTTTTCCCTGACGGATCATTTCAGCAAGAATCTTCCCTAATTCAGCAGTAGACATTGCTCCTGCCAAAGTAATCATCATTTTTCCGCCATCTTTAAGATGTGCAACATATCCTTTAGAAGCATCCACCAATGCAGCTGCGTTGAAGTGCAGGTAATACTTTTCTATGAATTCAGTTATCGGTTTGCTCATTTTTTAAATTTTTGCAAAGATAAAACTTAAAAACGGAATGTAATCAAAGCACTTGAAGAAAGTGTGATAGAGGAGTATTTTTTATCATTTGTTAAATTGGGAAGGTATAAGTTGGAAAACGCAACGGCGCAAAGGGTTTTAAAACTTTGTGAATATTTAAGGCGCAAAAAAATCCAAGATTTTTAGCAAGGATGGAGCTTCATTTTTATTGAAATATTCCCACAGATCAAATTGATTACGCAGATTTTTATGATCTGCGTCATCAGCAAAATCTGCGAGAGATAAAATCTTTGCGTCTTAAAGCAAGAGCCATGTCAAAAAAAATAGTGCCTTTAGGTTTTCCAATATTGACCTCCTATAAAAAAAGCGCAGCCCGAAATGAGCCGCACTTTCATTGTAATTCAACCTTATAGTATTCAACAAAGATTTATCCTTCCCAGCTTTCCACTTTCAGGATCTCGATTTTTCTTTCTCCGTCTTTGAAAGGCCAGTTGATAATATCTCCTACTTTATACCCTACTACTGCAAGAGCAATATCTGACAGGATGGAATGTTTATTTTTTTTAAGCTTTTCTTTGCTAGATGCCACAAAAATATATTCGTGTTCAAAATCTAATGTATGGTCTTTTAATGTTACTTTTCTTTCAACCGTTACAATATCGGCAGGAAGATCTCTTCTCAGTACCTGTTTTGCTTTTCTAAGCTCTTCAGCTAATCTTTTTTCCTCTGCGATACTCACTTTTTTTCTTCTGAGTGTATCTTTTATAGCATCATAAATTCCAGTAGTTACAATAATATGATTGGACATTTTTTCATTATTTTTTTAATTAAAATGCAGTTATTCTCTGACGATCCAATGTAGAATACAGACGTATGACAGCCTTCTTCTCTAGAAAACTGCAAAAAAGTGATAGATAAAATCCGGATTGATTCCCTGTCTTGGATCCTGACAGGGCTTAGATAATGAAGTCCTTAGAACTTTTCAGAAAAGAATCTGTATGAAGATAAAGTAAAGACAGCAGCAATCCTGACCGGCGGTGTTCTGCAGATAAAAAGATTGTTGCTGTCATTATCAATTATTATTAATTCTAACAAATATACGGCTTAAAAACGGAATGTAGCAGCTGCACTTAAAGAAACTCTATGTAAACCTTCTTTTTGATCATCATCAAATTTATAGGTTACACCGTTAAACTTCATTTTATTCAGAGTACCACCGCTTAAACCAACTTTTGGCCCAATAAGGAAGTTTTTACTGATCTGATATCGGTAACCAAAATCGATTTCTGCCCCGAAAGTACTTCCTGTACCTTTTACATCTCCTGTTTTGGTAGTATAAGAGAGTACTCCCAATGCAATATCTGCAAATACTTTATGTCTGGTCGGCGAATTATCATTTGAAATCAGTCCGGAAACTCCAAAAAAAGTAATATTATCCTTTGTGGTCACAGGAACAGATACAGGCATTCCATTTACATAGCCAAGCAAAAACCCGTCACTGGATGCACTGTAATGAGAATATTTTACCCCAAGTCCAAACCCGTTATTTACCTCATAATGGGCAGCGATATCAAAGTTCAGTCCGTTTTTAAGGTCTTTTACATAGTCTTTTTCTTCCTTGCTAAGTCCGGAAATTGTTTTTGCTGTTCTCCATGCGTATCCTACGGAAGGTCTGATAGAAAATTTCTGAGCGAAAGACATGGTGGAGATTGAGAATACTCCAGCCAAGATTAATTTTTTTATCATGGTTTTAAAGTTTCCGGCAAAAATAAAATTTTCTGCTGGAGAAACCAATTAAAACCTGAAACGTCTGTTTTCTTTTTTGTCTGAAAGCTTTTTCTTATTATCCAGTCTTTTTTGTTTCTGCCCTTTTGAGGGCTTCGTTGCGGTTCTCTTTTTGGGAACAATGAGGGCTTTATTTACAATTTCGATTATTTTTTCAATCGCCTTATTTTTATTCATCAGCTGGGTTCTGCTTTCAGAAACTGAGAGAAATAAAAAGCCATCTGCATTGATTCTGTTTTTCAGTTTATGCTGAATCAAGATTTTTTCATCTTCATTAAAAAATTCTGAAGCATCTACTTTCCAAAGTACGGTAACAGCTGTCTCCACTTTATTAACATTCTGTCCTCCTGCCCCACTGCTGCGGGAAGTTTTAAAGCTGAGTTCTTTTGAAAAGTCTTTCATTTTTTTAAATTTTGAGATAATAAAATCAAAAGTCAAGATTATAAATGTACGTTTATACTTTTATATAATTCTGACCGATTTACTTTTCCGTTGGGAGTTCTTGGAATTTCATTGATGAAAATAATTTCTTTTGGCCTGTGAAAATTTTTCTCAAAAGGTATTTCCAAAACTTTTTTCATTACCTCATCAGATTCACTTCCTTCTATAACCAATATCAATTTCTGCCCCAAACTCTCATCTGGCAATCCAATAAAGACCGCTTCGTTAGAAATCTCTTTTTTCACAAGTGCTTCAAGCGTTTCCGGGAAAATTTTTGCCCCTCCGGAATTGATCACGTTGTCTATTCTTCCCAGAAATTTAAACTGTTTCCCGTTCTTAATATCAACTAAATCATTAGTTTGCAGTTCTTCAGCATTTACATTCGGAGCAAAGATCTTCAGGCAACCTCTGTCATCCAAAGAAATGGATACATTTTCAAAAACGGTGAAATAATCTTCCTGCTCAGGCATCAATTGTTTCAAACCAATATGGGAAAGGGTTTCAGACATTCCATAGGTTTCAAAAATACGATTTGAAGGGCTAAGGTTCATCTGTAGAATTTTATTTTTCAGGCTTTCTGAAACGGCGGCTCCACCAATGATCAGGTTTTTAATCAGATGGAGCTTTTCCAGTGAGTTTTCTACCTGAAGAGGGGTCATAGCACAAAAGTCTATTTCTTCTTCCAGATCTTCAACAGGTTTTAAAGAGGGATCAGCAATTTTTAATTGTAATTTCCTTTCTATTGATCGCACAATCATCATTTTCCCAGAAATATATTCCACAGGCAGGCAAAGCAATGCCGTATCACCTTCTTTTAATCCCAGAAAATTACAGGTCATTATAGCAGAATTGACCATTTTCTTTTTTTCAATTTCAAAAATTTTCGGTACTCCGGTAGAACCTGAAGTCTGGACATTTACTCCTGTTTTTTCTGAAAACCATTCTTCCAGAAAAATTTTCACTTTCTTTTCAAATCCGGTATCGAATGATAATTGATTAATATTGAGATTATTGAAGTCTATCAGCATGTTTTCTGTAAATAAATTCTACAGTAAATTTAAAAAAAATTTCAAAAAGTTCTTGTATATAAAGAAAAAAGCTGTAAATTTGCACCACTAAAACAAACAGACTCATGGTGTAGCGGTAACACTACTGATTTTGGTTCAGTCATCTGGGGTTCGAATCCCTGTGAGTCTACAAACCACTCTTTTTAAGGGTGGTTTTTGTTTTTATTCCTATCCTATGTTTCTGAGTGAAATCAGAATAAACAATTTAAAACTATAACTATGAAAAAACACTATTTCTTATTCTTTTCAATCATCAGTATTATTCTGAATGCCCAAAGCTTTAGCCTGGATCCTACCTTCGGAAATGGCGGTTATTGTATGTATGATAATTTCAGAGAAACATCGGATGCTGTGATACTTCCGGATGGCCAATTCATTACAGCAACGTCCACGGGCTCTATCACTATAAGAAAGGTAAATCAAAGCGGAATTCTTGATAGCTCTTTCGGAGAGAAGGATTATGATATGGGCAGCAATTCATTGGATAAAAGCGAATCTATCAAAAAAGTTATTTTAAATAATAATAAAATATTGATCTATGGAAGGGTAAATGCTACTCCAACCCACAGTTTATATGATTGGTTTCTAACCAGAATTAATCTTGACGGTTCTTTAGACACGAGTTTTGGAACTAATGGTTTTACCACTCAATCTGTAAGTCAAAACGGTACAGCAGATGATTTTGCAGTAGATCAGAATGGAAACAGCTACCTTCTTATTTCCAACATGGGTTCTTATATGGTAAAAGTAGATTCCAACGGAGTCATTGATAACAATTTCGGAACCAATGGAAAGTTATCGCTTAATACGTTTTATCCCAAAAAGTTTTATATTCAGAATGATGGGAAACTGGTAATGGCGGGAACCAAAACCAATACATTAACCTACACAGAAGATTCTTATATCGAAAGAAGACTGCCTGACGGCACATACGATTCTACATTTGGTACTAATGGTTCTGTTTTTATTCCTAATACGCAAGGTTCTGTTGCCAGAAATTTTGAATATAATTATACTGATAATTCTATTTTATTACTGCACAGTAAAAATGGCATATACGGAGATACTTTCTTTTTGTCTAAAATTCAAATTTCAGATGGCGCTTCTGTTTCCGGATTTTCTAATAACGGACGAACACCTGATTATCACTTTACCACTGCACAGCAATTGTCATTGGGACAAATTACCGTATTGCCCAATTCAAAAATAATAGTAACAGGAGGTATAACGAATATGTATAATGGTACCCCGAATCTTATTGCACAATTATTTGTAACCAGACTGAATGCAAATGGAAGTATTGATTATACTACATCAAGTGCCGGTTTTCAGTATTTTATGGCTGCACCACCCACTACATCGCTAAGAGCTGACTATATTAAAAAATTATTTAACCTGAATGACGGCTCACTGGTTCTTGTATATTCCGGCGGCAGTGTAACACATGGCTCCAAATCTTTTCTGACAAAGTTTAACAGTGGTTTCCTAGGACTGGATGAGGTTTCTGCAAAAGATCATAATTATGCTTTTATTCTTTACCCTAATCCGGCCGGGGATCATATTAGCATACAAAGTAAAAAACAGGGTCATGAAAGTTTTGAGTACAGTATTTTTGATATGTCCGGGAAAATAGTTCAAAATGGTTCATCGATATTCAATGAACAAATTGATATTCAAAGATTAGAAAAAGGGAATTATATGATTCGGTTTGAAACTAAAAAAGGAGACAAGCAATCTTTAAAATTAATTAAGAAATAAATAACAGATATTTGCCTTACTTAAAATAAAAACCATCCTTTTTAGGATGGTTTTTGCTTATTGAGGTAATATTCTTTATTTTTTAAGATCATCAATTTCTTCCTGTATTGATTTGATTCTATCCCTTAATTCCTGACTTACTTTTCCCGGAATTTTTTTGACTTTTCTTAAGTCTAAAGCCAGCATAATGGAAGCAATTCCCATGAAGATAAAAGCAACCCCGGTAAGGGTAACCAATGAGAATCCTGTAAACACCGGATTAAATATCAGCAGTAAAGAAAAGATAATTCCTCCCACACTGGCAATGGCTACATTTCCCCAGCTCATTATTCTCATGCTTTTCAGGTCGAATGCAAATCCTAATAATTGAAAGGAACGGAACAACAAAGTAAACCCGATCACAAATGGAAGTACTGTCATGGAAATCTGAGGATTCGCAATAAGGTAAATTCCTATTGCCGTTGTTAGTAATCCGCTTACCAGAAACCAGCCCCAGCCCTGCAGGGATTTACTGTTTTGTAAGGAAAAGAATATTTCGGTAATTCCTGAAAATAAAAAGGAAACACTGAAAAAAATAGAAAGAGTGACATACGTTGCCAGAGGCACACTGAATACATAAAAACCACAGATAAGGAAAAGAATTCCGAAGATTAAAGGAATGTACCAATGTTTTACGGTATTGGTAAGGGTCTGAAATAAATTGGCCATAGGTGTCTTTTTTTGGTCCTGCCTACTTTTTGTAACGGTTTTCGGCTTCTCCGCAGGTATTTCAAACAGATTATAATATTCACCTGAATTTGAAATATAACCTCTTACCAATATACGAAAAATAACCGAAAAACCTTTCGTATTCAGTGATTGTTATGGTAAAAAAATCAGATGGAATTAATTTATTCAATTGATTCTAACTGACTGATGTAAAAAAATACTTTGTTATTTTAATTTATCGTGCTGCATTTCCGGCAGGCTGCTGCTGGGTTACACAGTGAATCATTCCTCCGTTTTCATACAGGTTTCTTACATCTATTCCTACTACTTTTCGATCCGGATACTGATCCTGAATAATCTTGTTGGCAATGGCATCATTAGGATCTCCATAGTTGGGAACCAACACCACTGTATTTGCTACGTAATAATTTACATAAGAACCTTTTTCGTCCAGTTGTTTTCCGTAGGCTGTTTTCACTTTGTTTTTGGTTGCCGGAACGTAAACTTTTTTATATTCTTTCCCGTTTATATTGGTGGCTGTATAAAGCGTGTTGACATCTTTCTCTGAAAGCCCAAGATCAAGAAGTTCATCTCCTTTCATGGTAATCATGGTTTGATGATTGATAAATTTCATAAAACCATCGATGTGCATATCGGTAACATCCAATCCGGTTACTCCATCCAGCCAGATCACTTTTGAAACTCCGTAGTAGGTTTCAAACATTTCTTCGGCCTCTTTCTGCGTGATGTCTTTGTTTCTGGTAGCTACTTTTTGCTGACTGATGACTGAACTTTTACAAGCCATTAAAACTCCGTTTCCATCCGTTTCCACAGATCCTCCTTCATTCACCATTTCATCATTCAGATTGATGACTTTGATCCCAAGGTCTGAGCCTATCTTTCGTGGAATTTCATCACAGTTTTCAAAATCAAATTTTTCGCCCCAGCCATTGAATCCCCAATCTTCAATAAGAACATTTCCTTTCTTATCTTTTACGAAAACAGGACCGTTATCTCTGATCCATACGTCATCGGTAGGATACACTCTGAAATCAACATTTTTCATAGGAACTTTGTTTTCTTCCAAAAGACGGATAATTCTGTTTTTCTCTTCATTATTATAGGCAATAATGTGAACTTTCTCGCCAGACTGAAGGGCTTTTGTCATGTCCACCCATGTCTGCTCTACCCTTTTACGGTAAGTCATTCCGTGTTGATAATGATGCGGCCATTGAAGCCACGTTCCTTCATGTTTTGAAGATTCTTCGGGAAAATGATAGTCTGTCTGTGCCATATAGAATATAGAGCTCAATACTAAAGTGAGTGTGAATAATTTTTTCATATCATTAAAATTTCTTTCCTATAAAAACACCGAAATTGGTTAAAATTCAGGATTAATTTTCTTTGGTTCATATACGTGGCTAATGGTTCCAGAGGTGAAATAATTCCATTTTCTGCTAAAATATTTACTATAAATTCCCTGAAGTTCGATCTCTTTATTTCCAACATACACCTGCACAGAAATTTGTGAATGGCACAAAAAGGAAATAATAAGATGAGGAGAAATACATTTTTCATTCTATTTGTCTTTTTAAGTTGCACATTGCAAGTTCATCATTGTGATGATTGACGGGTACAAAATTAGGTCTCTCAAAAAAACAAATCTTGTCCTAAATTGACATTCTTTTCATGCAGTGAAATCAATACAGATCGTCCTATTTCCTATTCTAATGTACTGAAAATAAAAACAAAAAAGGTGAAAATCATTTGATTTCCACCTCTTAAAACATGTTTAGATCTGTTTTATATTTTTATTTTGGCTTGTATAACTTGTACATCACGAACAAAAATCCAATCCATACAGGAATCAAAATTACCTGGATTTCCATTCCTGTAATGCTCATCAATCCTAAGATCAGGATTAAGAATGCGATACAGATATAGTTGGATATCGGGTAAAATATAGACGGAAATTTGGATTGAATTCCTTCTGCATTGATTGATTTTTTAAACTTTAAATGGGTGTAGCATATCATCAGCCAGTTGATGATCAAAGTAGACACCACTAAAGCCATCAGATATTCAAAAGCTTTTTCCGGAACTAATTTATTGATGATAATACAGATCCCTGCAAAGCATGATGAAATAATGATTGCGTTGGTAGGTACTGAGTTTTTATTCAGTTTTTTCAGAAATTTCGGTGCATTTCCCTGCTGAGCCAATCCGAAAAGCATTCTGCTGTTACTGTAAACACTACTGTTGTATACAGACAAAGCAGCTGTTAAAACAATCAGGTTAAGCACATTTGCAATTAATGTATTGAACTGAATGACTTTACCAAAAAGGCTGAATTCAAGACCATTTAAATTCTGAAATACCATTACGAACGGGCTTGATCCTTCTGTAATATCTCTCCACGGACTTAATGAAAATAAGATAACCAAAGCTCCTACATAGAAAATAAGGATTCTATAAATCACCTGGTTGGTTGCCTGTGGAATGGTTTTCTCCGGATTTTTTGCTTCTGCAGCAGTAATTCCAATAAGCTCAAGACCTCCGAATGAGAACATGATCATCGCCATGGCTGCAAATAATCCAGAATATCCGTTCTCTGTTTTATTAAATAATCCCTTTGGAAAAAATCCACCGTCATTCCAAAGATTGGTAATGGTAGCTTTTTCTCCTCCTGTACCGCTTATTAAAAGGTATACTCCGAAAACAATCATGGCAATAATTGCGACTACCTTGATGATGGAAAACCAGAATTCTGTTTCTCCATACACCTTTACAGAAGCCAGGTTAAGTGCATTAATAACTATAAAGAAGAATAAACTGGAAACCCAGAGTGGTATTTCCGGCCACCAAAAATGAATATAATGTCCGATAGCGGTAAGTTCCGCCATACTTACCAGAATATAGAGAATCCAGTAATTCCATCCTGAAGCAAATCCAGGGAAATTTCCCCAATATTTGTAGGCAAAGTAGCTAAAACTTCCCGAAACAGGTTCCTGAACTACCATCTCACCCAGCTGACGCATAATAAAAAAGGCAATAATTCCTGCCAATGCATAGCCTAAGATTACAGAGGGTCCAGCCAGTACTGCAGCGGGTCCAATTCCCAGAAATAACCCTGTTCCTATGGCACCTCCAAGGGCAATTAATTGTATGTGTCGGTTTGTTAATCCTCTAACTAAAGTCTCGTTTTGTCCTGTTTTATTTTCGTTGCTCATTGAATGAATTATTCGGTCGCTAAATATATAAAAACTTTTGAGAGAAATTCACATTCCATGGGGTAAATTGAGAATTTGCAGTCAGGCAGACAAGAAAAAACCTTAACAGTTTGCTAAGGCTTTTTCTGCGCATAAATAATAAAATCATTGATCTTCTTCTGGAAGAGCTTTTAAATCAGTATCGATCGTTTAGTTTGTTGGTACAGCATAAATAATATTTTCTGAATAGTTACCTCCAAAACCCTGAAAAAAAGTACCAGCTGACACAGCACCTCCAATCACGTTATTTCCGGCAATGTATTTATATCTTTTGACTGCACCAGATGAGTTATTCACAATCAGACTTCCCTGAATAATGGAAAATCTTGTAAGTGAAGGTGCTGTAGGCCCCTGAATAAGCCCGCTTACTAACACAGGTGCTTCAAAAATATCTCCTGAAATATTAGCAGTATCTCCCGGATTAATAGTAGGCTGATCTGAAAAGCTTGTCCTTATCCACATCCATTGATCACTGGTTAATGCCGTCCCTGTAGGGATAATAAGCTGTTGTACTGTAACCAGCCATTTTCCCTGAGGCAGATCAATATAAGAGCCGGTATACTGAAATGTTCCGGTGGAAGTGAAAGGAATATCAATCCCGGTTCCGTTTGTTCCTCTTACCACTGTAAGCCTTACAGGTTTCCACAAGCCGTTTCCGTTGGCGTCAGAAGTCAGGACATAATTTTCGTTTTGCGCTCCATCTGTAATTTTTATTCCTGATACCGGAGCGGCTAATGTTCCTTGAGTTTTAATATCTAAACTCGATGCCGGGTTATTATTCCCAATTCCAACGTGACCATCGGCAGTCATCACGACATCATCTGCCTGATTGGCAATACTTACAGGGCCTGAGGTTTCATTATTTTTCTTTCCATCCAGATGAAACATTCCCCGGGGATTGGGAGTGTTCAATCCAACCTGTGCAAAGGTGAAGGTTGCAAAGGCTCCTAACATCATAACATAAATCTTTTTCATTAAAATTGGTTTTTAAAGTTATTTTTTGCGAAAAAAGTACCTTAGTTTGTAACATACTTTTCCATTAGCTTCATCTATTTAACAGAAGTTAATGAGGTGCTAACCTACCGCTAAAAACAACTATTTAACGAACATATTCTGTACGAATTTTTCCACAAGATTGTAATGATATTATGACTTTAAAGAGACGGTATTAATGAATTTCGCTGTAGATCTCCAGCAGTTCAACCAAATTGGTAATTTTTAATTTCTGATAAACCCTTCTTTTATAAGTTCCTACGGTGGACTCCTCAATGTCAAGAGCATTGGCAATCTCAAGGTTTCCATTTCCTTTTGCCAGAAGATTAAAAACCTGCAGTTCTCTCTCGGATAGGTTTTCAATTGCTTTTCGCTTTGTATTTCCCTTCAGCAATTCATTCATGAGCTCCGGTGTATAATAATGTCCGTCTTTAAAAAGAGATTCAATTGCTTTGACAAAATTTTCGGGATCACTCTGTTTATTCAGGAACCCGTTGGCCCCTTCTTCAATGTATTGCAATGCAATATTTTCTTTGTAAGAAGTGAATATGAGGATAATAGTATTTTCAGAGATTTCTTTAATCTCTTTGACCATTGATTTGAAAAGACTTCCCGGAAGTTCAATATCAAGAATGACCAGATCATATTTTTCGGATTCAATTTTCTTTTTTGTTTCGCCATAAGTTTCTGCAAAATCAACTTCAAAATGATTAAAATTTTTCTCAAGAATCATGGCTGTACCGATTCTCACCACATGATGGTCGTCTGCAATAAGTATTTTTTTTGTCATATTTTAATAAGGATTTTAATGAGTGTTCCTTTCGGAGTATTTTGATGGAAAGTCATTTCGGAATTCATCTTTATGAGCAGCTGAACAACCATATGAAGGCCTAAACCATAATTTTTAAAAATCATATGCTCATTCTCTTTTTTCTTGAACAACCCGGAATAATACATTCTCTGTTCATCGGACATTCCGGTACCGGTATCAGCAATATTGATTTCTATATGTGTTCCTGTAAAAGCTGATGTGATGGTAATTTCTCCGTCTGAAGTATTTTTCACCGCATTATCTATGATATTGTGGAAAACTGCGAGGAGAACATTCTTATTGAGTTTAATCTTAAGTTGATGGTCACAAAAATTATAAATAAATGTATTTTTCTGAGCTGCAATTTCTTCGAATAATAATCTTTTGGTTTCAATAAGATCATAGATGGAATACTCTTCTTCCGCACTATTTTGTTGTTTGTATAGTTCTGTATATTCTTTAAGACTTAACGTAAATTTATAGAGCTGTTCTGAGGTTTTATAAATGCTGTCAAAATATTTTTTCTGTGTTTTCGGATCTTCCGACTGGTTGAGTTCCTGTGAAAGAAGAGCAATAAACTTTACAGGAGTAGTTATATCGTGGCTGATGCTTTCGACCAGTTTTTTTTGATAATCGGATTCATTTTTCAGTTTATTATTGGTTTCAAGCAGTTCTTTATCTTTATGATCAAGGGTATTTTTTAATACTTTATTTTTCAGTCTCAGAAAATTCGTTCGCGTCTGAACAATCACCAGAATAATAAAAATAATACTCCCTGCAATCAGGATTTTAAAGAATAAGGTTTGATAAAAATAGGCTTCCACTTCTACAGGGAATGTTTTATAAACGAATTGCCCGGTTTCGGAAGATAAAAACCTGACGAGAAGATTATAAGTACCAGGTTCAATAGCAGCAATCCGGAAAGTTTTATCATTTTTGATATTTGTCCATGAACTGTCTTCAGTATCAAGTTTAGCCTGCAAATAAATATTTTCCAGATCTGAATAGTAAGGAACATCTATGTAAACTTCTGCATTTTTATAACCGCATTCCAGAAAAAGTTTGTTTTTCAACTGAACCATTTTTCCCCTCACTCTTGCCCTTTCAAGATAAACATCCCCACTTCCGGGGTAATAGGTTTTAATATTTTCGGGATTAAAAAACACAAAACCTTCCATAGAAGGAAACACAAGCTGCCCATCTTCCAGTTCATGAGCACATGGATTGGCACTTCCGTTGAACTCATTATTCGACAGTCCCTGCTTTTTGGTGTAACGGTAATAAGTAATGTCTCCTTTCGGAGCTTTCATGTATTGTATAAGAATATTTTTATTGACTCTAAATAACCCATTATTGGAAGAAATCCATACGTTGGAATTTTTATCCTCCATCAAAGAATGGGCATTCGCCAGGAAATCATTTTTATCGGATGGAACTCTGACCGCTTTTTGATCTTTTATCAAATAAAGTCCTCTGTTGTATGTTGTAAACCAGATATTCCCATCTTTGGTCCGGATGATTTGTTTTACAGGAAGACCTTTTCCGATCAGCTTCTCCGTTTTATTTCCGGTAAGAGAGTAAACGTAGATTCCGCCGCTGCTTCCCAGATAAAGCAGATCTTTGTTATATCTTAAAACAGCATCTATATTATCTTTACAGGGAATAATTCTTTCAATTTCTTTAAAACGATCTTGCTTAAACAGATAGAGATAAGATTCTTTTCCACTGACAAGTGATGCCATATACAATCCTCCACTTTTATACAGACCATCAATTTCCTTATTTTGAAAAGAAATAGAATCATATTTTGTAAATCCTGTATTCTTGTACCTTATATGGATAGCATTATTCTCCCGATAAACCAGATTTCCGGTGTTATCCTGCAAAATATATCGTTTATCATAAGATTGAGAAGCCGGAAATATTCTTTCTGAAGTATTCGGATAGTATCTTATTCCTTCCTGAGTCAGAATGGAATTACCGCTATAAGAAATCCCGGCATAACACACCTCATCCTGATAAGGTAATTTTTTTCTGGACACCGAGAAATCGGACAGGCTTAAAATTTTAAGCCCATTAATAGAACTCCCGATGTATAATTTCTTCGCTGCTTCATCATAAAACATCGCTCCGGAAATTTCTTTATCAATATCCTTATAATCCAACAGGTAATTCAGCCTCAGCTTTCCATCCGAAAAATCACTTCTGTATATCTTACCATGCCTGATGATGAACACCTGTCCGGTGATTTGCTGCCAATAGATTTTAGTATCAGCATCAGTATACATTGACGGAGCATTGATATAGGAATATTTCCCCTGATACAACTGAAGTATCTTTTTATTATCAGCGTCAGGGATAAAAACATAATCTCCATGAATAAATAATCTTCTCAACTTGCGATGTGGAAATTTCAGATCAATGTTTGTGGTTTTCTTACTTATCTTATCAACATAAGTAATTCCATTATTTTCAAAATAGTAAGAACCAGTATCCATCCGGATAAAATAAGAATCGATATAAGAAATAAATCGTACGGTAATATTATTTTTAACAAGTCGCTTATAGATTTTCTGTTGTACTGTACCTTCCAAACCAGAAACCATGTCAGGTAAAATAATATCAGGCCTTCGCTGAGAGATCAGTAAAAAATCTTTTTCTCCTGCATTACTGATCGTAATACTGTCTTTTCTGATGTTGCCAAAAAAATCACCGAAGCTTAAATTTTTAAGTTTGAAATTATTATACTGAACAAAATTGCTTCCGTCATACCGTACAATTCTGCCTTCCATAGACAGCCAGATAAAACCATATCTATCTTTTACAATATCTTTAATACTGTTTTGAGGAAGTCCATTATCCGTGTTATACCATTGGGTAGTATAACCTTGCCCTTTGATACATAGAAAAAAAATAAGTGAAATAAAGTAAAGAAGCTTCATTCAGTAGGGCAGCGTTATATTTAAGACAAATATATTATAGAAAATTAAATTTATTGTAAATATTTATCCACAATTATGTGAATTTTTTTCTACATAATTAAATATGAATAATGGATTCATTACAATACATTTGAAAAACCAAACATTTGTTCCCTCATCAATGTCATGGTCATCAGGCATACTGAAAACACAGTCTTTTTTGTTCGCAAAAAAAATGATCTCCTTCTGTGCGGGGAGATCATTATTTTATGTTAATTCAATGTAATTAAAAGTGAAATTTTTATAGGCTATAAAAGTTCCTTCGGAATCGAAATATTATTTTTTTTCATGTATTCCACAAGGTTTTGATATTTATCTTCATATTCATCATTTCCACACTTATGCGAAATACTACAGATGTCTGATGGCTTGATTTCTAAAATATCAGATATTTTAGTCAGTATCTCCAGGTTAATCTTCACCTTGGAATTCTCAATATCGGAATATGCCTTTTGGGAAATGCCCATTTCAAAGGCCATATATTCCTGTGTAAGATCTCTGCTCCTACGTATTTTCCTGATATTTTGTCCACATACTTTCATCGTTTTTGTTTTAGTAGTTTTCGGTATATTTTAGAAGATTAGCTATTAGCCTCCAACAAAGTTAATAAATACCTTTGGCAAAACATTATACACGTTACATGATATTTATTTTCGACATAAAAAAGACTTAAAAATACGCCTTTTTTCAGAGAAAATATCACTTCGGTAAACACTATTGGAATTTATGGAGACGCAAAAATTTAATTATGACAATAATATTGTCAGAGCATTCCTCTATGCGACTATCGCATTCGGACTTGTAGGATTTCTGCTGGGGCTTACAGCTGCACTGATGCTTTTTTATCCTGAATTGCCTGAATTTTTATTCGGTACGGATGATACAACGATTAAAAGCTTAGCTTCGGGTAATATTCAGGGGCTGATCAATACTCAGGGAGCGATGGGCTTCGGAAGAATCAGAATGCTTCATACCAGTGCGGTAATTTTTGCTTTCGTTTGTAATTCCTTTTTCTGCGGTGCTTACTACAGTATGCAGAGACTTCTTAAAACCAGAATGTACAGTGATACCCTTTCATGGATTCACTTCTGGTCATGGCAGTTGATGATTGTAAGTGTGGTTATTACTTTCCTTATGGGAATCAATACTTCTAAAGAATATGCCGAACATGAATGGCCTATAGACATTTTAATTGCATTCTCATGGATCATTTTCGGAATCAATATGTTCGGAACTATTGCTAAGAGAAGAGTAAGACATTTATATGTAGCGATCTGGTTCTATCTGGCAACCTGGATTGCAGTAGCAATGCTTCACATCTTCAATAATCTTGAAGTTCCGTTATCTTTCACAAGCTGGAAATCTTATTCTGTATATGCAGGTGTAAAAGATGCATTAGTACAATGGTGGTATGGGCACAATGCGGTAGCATTCGTATTAACCACCCCTGTATTAGGTCTGATGTATTACTTTATGCCAAAAGCAGCTCAACGACCGGTCTTCTCATACAAATTATCCATCATTCACTTCTGGTCGCTGATCTTCGTATACCTTTGGGCCGGGCCTCACCACCTGCAATATACAGCTTTACCGGCATGGGCTCAGGCGGTAGGAACAGGATTCTCTATTATGCTGATTGCCCCATCATGGGGAGGAATGCTGAATGGTCTTCTTACCTTAAGAGGAGCCTGGGATAAAGTAAGAGAAAATCCGATTCTAAAATTCTTTGTAGTAGCAGTTACATGTTACGGGATGGCTACTTTCGAAGGTCCTTTATTGGCAACAAAATCATTAAATAAAATTGGTCACTATACCGACTGGGTTATCGGCCACGTACACTTAGGCGCTCTTGGATGGAATGGTTTCATGGCATTCGGAGTGGTATATTATCTGGTTCCGATCATGTGGAGAACATCCCTCTGGTCTAAAAAATTAGCCAACTGGCACTTCTGGTTGGGAACTTTAGGGATCATCTTCTACGCGGTACCTATGTATATTTCAGGATTTACACAGGGATTAATGTGGAAGCAATTCAATCCGGACGGAACTTTATTGTGGAAAAACTGGCTGGACACAGTAACTGCAATTATTCCCTACTTTAAAATGAGATTCCTTGGAGGTGTTCTTTATTTGTCTGGGGCAATTTTAATGGTAGTTAATGTTATCAAAACCATTAAAGCTGGTTCATTCCAGAAAAACGTTCCTGCAGAAGCACCTGCATTAGCCAACATTGGAAGCACAAGAAAAGAAGGCGAAGGTGTACACCTTTGGTTGGAAAGAACGCCTACTCTCCTTTCTATACTAGCTTTCATCACTATAGCAATTGGTGGATTGGTGGAAATTGTTCCTACGCTGTCACTGAAGCAAAGTGTTCCGACAATTACCGCAGTAAAGCCTTATACGCCACTGGAACTGGAAGGAAGAGATTTATATATCCGTGAGGGATGTAACTCATGCCACTCACAAATGATCAGACCATTCCGTGATGAGGTTGTAAGATTTGAAGGAAAAAACGGACAGTACTCCAAAGCGGGGGAATTCGTATACGACAGACCATTCTTATGGGGTTCTAAAAGAACAGGACCGGATCTTCACAGAGAAGGAGGAAGAAACCCGGATTCATGGCACTTCAAACATATGTACAACCCAAGAATTACTTCTGCCGGTTCTATCATGCCACGTTTTCCATGGTTAATTACCAATAAACTGGACAAAACCCAAATGGTGGACAAAATGAAACTGATGAAAAATGCCTTCGATGTTCCTTATACAAAAGCTCAGATAGATTCTGCCAACCAATGGGCGGACAACCAGTCAAAAGCTATTGTACAGAGAATTTACGCTGAAGCAACAGATGTAAAAGATCAGATGGTAAAAGAAAAAACAGCAAAAGGATCTGCCTATGTACCGCTTGAACAAAGAGAAATTGTAGCAATGATTGCTTACCTGCAAAGATTAGGTACAGACATTAAAACAACACAGGTACAAACCGCAAGCGTAGAGTAACATTTAAAATTAAACTGCAATGAAAACGAGAACCCCCATTTCAATATATATCGCAACTACGATAGGTTTAACGATCATGGCCTTTGAAATGTTCGCCGGAGATTCAGGATATTTTTCTTCTCCTTTTTTCTGGGCGCTGATCTTAATCGCCACTATCCTATTGCTGATTATGAACTCTATTGGAGATCTGGTGGAAAATGAAAGTTTCAACAGATTATCCGAGGAAGAGAAAAAACAATATCTGGAAGAAAAGAAAGTTCCGTACTACCAGAAATTATGGAACTCTGCCTTCAAAAAACAAACCGCTACGGAAGAAAAAGATATACTTATCGACCATGGTTTTGACGGAATTACAGAGCTTGACAACTCTCTTCCGAAATGGTGGATTGGTCTGTTCTGGTTCGGATGTATTTTCTGTGCCGTGTACCTGTTTGCTTTTTCTTTCACAGATTATGCTCATCCGGAAGCAGAGTACACCAAAGAAACAAAAACGATGCTAGCTTCCATTGCGGAGTATGAGAAAACTGCTCCTCAAATTAATCTGGAATCTGCAAAATACAGTGCTGATAATATTGCGGAAGGACAGGAATTGTTTAAAACAAATTGCGTTACCTGCCACGGAGACGGAGGAAAAGGTGGTATAGGTCCCAACCTTACCGATACCCATTGGATCAATATTAAAGAAAAAAGCTTATTTAAAAATGTATTCTGGATGCTTGAAAACGGTTCTCCGAATAATCCTACCATGAGACCTTTCATCAAGGAAGGAACCATTACCGGAAGAGATGCTGAAAAGATTGCCGCTTATATTTATCACATCAACCAGGAAACTGCTCCTATCACTACAGCACAAGGCGGTGCTGCTCCTCAGGGAGAAGAAGTGAAATGGGAAAACGGAAACAACTAAATTATTATTATCTATCATAAAACCATGCCACGCCCCCTTCAACACTACTAACATTTGAATTTCATTTTTGCTAACTAACCTTTTCAACATTAAAAAAATGATAAAAGGGGGCGTTTTTTACAAATAACAATCCTTACTTTGGCTGTCTTACTCAACTATTCACTTGACAACTACAAACTAGAAATTCCATAAAAAGACAGCCAAGGCAGGATTTTTGCATTCGCAAAAGGGTACCACAACAAAGACCAAATAAAATAGTATTATTATCTTTGTTAGAAACCTCATCGCATTTGAAACTGAAAATCAACACCACCAAACTTTTAAGGCGTATTGCAATAACCTTTATTTCAATATTGGTTCTTCTTACCCTGTTGATCCTAAGCTTAAGGCTTCCTGCCGTCCAAAATTTCATCAAAGACAAGCTCATTGTTTATCTGGAGAAAAAAATCAAAACTCCTGTAAGCCTTGAAAGGGTTTATATAGGATTTCCCAACAGTCTTGTTATGGAAAACCTCTACCTCAAAGGACAGGATGTAGATACCCTTCTGGCAGTGAAAAAGCTGGATGTAGGTTTACATATGCTGAAGCTTCTTAATTCTACGGCAGATATTACTTCGGTCAACATGGAAGGAGCACGTGCCAATGTGGTAAGGAAACCAGATGGCAAATTCAATTTTGATTATATCATTGATGCTTTTGCGTCCAGTGATAAGGAAGAAAGCCCATCCAAGCCGTTCATTATTTCTCTTGATAAAATTAATTTAAAAGATGTTGGGGTAACTTTCAATGACCAGCAATCTAAGAATGATATTCAACTCTACTTTAAATCGTTTGATACCAGAGTAAAAACTTTTGATCTCAGCAAAAACAATTATGCCGTTAATGATATCAACCTTGACGGCTTAAAATTAAAGTTAAAGCAGGGACTGGTAGAAGAAGTCGCTAAAAAAGTGGAGAAAAAAGTAGATTCTCTCAATGAAAAAAAACCGATGAATATTGGGTTGAGAGGAATCAAGCTTACTCATTTTGATATTGATTACGGTGATGAAAACACCAAAACATTTGCAAAAGTTATCTTCAAAGAACTGAGCACAAAGGTTAACAAACTTGATCTTGAAAACAATGCTTACAATGTAGCCAATGTATTTCTTTCCGGGGCAGATATTAATGCCAACCTTTATCTTCCTGCTCAGAATGCCAATCCGAAAACAACAAAAGAACCTGAAGTTTCCAAAGTTTCTGATCAGGATAAAGCCATGAAACTTCTCTTAGGGAAACTTGTTCTGAACGATGTAAAGGTCAATTATAACAATACTGCCATTGCTCCAACGAAACAGGGAATGGACTTCAATCACCTTAATTTCTCAAAAATGAATGTGGAGGTAAGAAGCTTCAAAATGGAGAACAATACCTTTGCAGGAACCGTAAATTCTGCAGAAATTAAAGAAGGCAGAGGGCTGGATATCCAGAAATTCAATACGGATTTTGTTTACGCAGAAAAAGAAGCATATCTGAAAGATCTTTATCTTCAAACTCCTAAAACCCTATTGCGTGATGAGGTTATTTTAAATTATAACTCCATTGATCAACTTAGCAAAAACTTAGGTGCAGTAAAGATTTCGGCCAATATCAAAGATTCAAAAATAGGGTTTTCTGACATTCTGAATCTGGTTCCGACTTTAAAAAATACAGTTCCGTTCAACAAATATCCGAACGCTATTTTAAACGTAAATGCGAATGTAAAAGGAAGCGTAAATGATCTTTTAATTCAGGATCTCAAAGTTTCAGGGCTGGATCAGCTAAGGGTAATGGCTTCCGGAAAGATCAAAAATGCAATGAACCCAGATCAGTTGTATTATGATCTGAGAATTGGAGAACTTTCATCCAATGCCAAAACAATATTCAATCTTGTCCCTAAAAATACAATTCCTTCCAATATTTCGCTTCCTTCCCATTTCAGCATCAAAGGAAATGCAAAAGGAACGACAAAAGTGGTGAATACAGACTTAAACCTGTACTCTACTTTAGGAAATGCTGCCATCATCGCACAGGTAGACATGCGAAGAAAAAATCATGAATTGTATGATGTGAAAGCCAATCTTCAGGGTATACAGGTAGGAAAAATTATTCAGAATAAAGATATTGGTCCTATCACTGCACAAATTGCAGCCAAAGGGGAAAGTTTTGATTTTAAAAATGCCAATGCAGATTTAAAAGGTCACGTTGCTTCCGCAGTCTACAAAGGATATCGCTATCAAAATATGAATCTTACCGGAAAGATCAATAAAGGAGCTTATCATGTGATTTTGGATTCAAAAGACCCGAATGCCAGTTTACAATTGACCGCTTCGGGTGTTTATGATGAAAAAAATCCTACGGTAAAAGTAAATGGAGAAGTCATCAAACTGGATATCAACAAACTTGGCTTCTATGAAAAACCGATGATTATTGCCGGAAAAATTGATGGAGATTTCACCAGCTTAGATCCCAATAATCTGAATGGATATTTAAACCTTCAAGATTTTGCTTTCTCAGATACCAAAGAGGTTTATCCTGTACAGGAAGTCAATCTGAAAGCTTCCTCTACAACAGATTCTACTCAGATCATTTTCAATTCTCAGATTGCAGATGTGGAATTGAAAGGTAAATATAAATTGACTCAAATTTTTGGTGGTTTAACGAAAACTGTGAATCAGTATTATCAGTTCCAGAAGCCGGATAACAAACAGAAAATTGATCCGGGACAACATTTTACTTTTACGGCTAAAATCAAAAATGATGATCTGATCAGAAAGTTTGTGCCGGATCTGAAAGATTTTGAAACCATCAATCTTGTTGGAAATTATGATGCAGATTCTCAGAAAATTGAAATTGACGGCCAAATACCAAGATTATTATATGGTGAAAATACCATTGAAAAAGGTGCTTTAAAAGTCACCAATGAAAATCAGGCATTGCAGTACAGTCTGAATGTAGCGGCTTTAAAAAGCTCAAGCTTTTCTTTAAATAAAATCAATATTGATGGAGATGTTGCGGACAATACCATCCGATACAATGTTACCACAAAAGATGAGAAAGACGCCACTCAGTTCCTGATTGCAGGAAATGCAAAATCGTTGAATGATATTACCGAAATATCTCTGAACCCGAACGGGTTGAAACTGAATTATACAGACTGGAATGTTGCTGAAAACAATAAAATTCAGATCAGTAATAAAGGAATTCTGGCAGATAACTTCATCTTGTCTAATGGCAGCAGTGAAATTGCTGTACAGTCTGAAAGCAACAATCCAAGCAGCCCTTTGAATATTTCGTTGAAAGATTTTAAAATTGAAACCATTACGGAACTTATTAAAAAAGATACGGTTCTGGCAAGAGGAACGATCAATGGTACGGCGCAGCTTCGTGATGTGACTAAAAATATGACATTCACTTCCGACCTGAATATTTCAGACTTAATTGTCTATGGAAGTCCTGTCGGAAATCTTGCTGTAAAAGTGAATAATGCCTCACCGAAGGTTTTAAATGCTGATATTGCCCTTTCGGGAAATAACAATGACGTAAAAATCCTTGGGGATTATAATACCTCTTCCAGTACTTTTGATCTGAATATGGCGATCAACCAGCTTCAGATGAAGAGTATTCAGGGATTCTCTATGAATGCCATTACCAATACGGAAGGTTATCTATCAGGAAACTTAAAGATCACCGGAACTACAGATAAACCGAATATTTTAGGAAAAGTGAAATTCAATGATGCCGGATTGGAAATTGCCAAAACGGGAAGTGATTTCAGACACCTTAGTGATGAAATAGATTTTACCAGCCGCGGAATTGAGTTTGATCAGTTCAAAATCAAAGACAAGGACGGAAATGCTCTTGTGGTGGACGGGCAGGTTCTTACCCAAACCTACAGAGATTTTGCCTTTAATCTGGATGTGAATGCAAAAGACTTCAAAGTTGTCAATTCAGAGAAATCAAATGATGCGATGATGTATGGTATTCTGGCCATTGATGCCGGACTTCATATCCGTGGAAACCTTGATCTTCCAAAAGTAGACGGAAGACTGAGTGTGGCAGACAACACTGATTTCACTTTTGTTCTTCCTCAGTCCAGCCCTACTTTACAGGAGAGAGATGGTATTGTAGAATTTGTGGATCAGGATCAGGTGGTTTTAAACAAAACAATCAAAGCAGATTCTCTTAATGCGCAGAGCCGCATCAAAGGAATGGATGTAAGTGTCAATATTGAAGTCAGCAAAGAGGCAAAACTGTCTCTGATCATTGATAAAGCCAATGGTGATTTTGTACAGCTTCAGGGTGAAGCTGAATTAACCGGAGGAATAGATCCGTCAGGAAAAACTACGCTGGTAGGAGTATATGAAGTGGAAAAAGGAAGTTATGATCTTTCGGTGAGTTTCCTGAAACGTAAATTTGACATTCAGAAAGGCAGTACCATTACCTGGACAGGTGAACCTACTATGGCTCAAATGGATATTACTGCCGTATATAAAACAGAAGCACCACCTATTGACCTTGTGGAGCAGCAGATCAGTGGAGAGAGTGCCTCAACGATGAATCAGTTTAAGCAGAGGGTTCCTTTCAATGCTTTATTGAAAATGAAAGGAGAATTATTGAAACCTCAGCTTACTTTCGATATTACTACAGATGAGAAAAATAATTCTGTATCTACGAATGTAAAAGATGTTGTAGATCAGAAGCTCGCCCAGATCAGAACCCAGGAGTCTGAGCTGAACAAACAGGTATTTGCCTTATTGCTTCTGAACCGTTTTATAGGAGAAAATCCATTTGAAAGCGGTGCCGGAATGTCTGCAGAAACCATGGCAAGACAGAGTGTGAGTAAAATCCTTTCTCAGCAGCTGAATAATCTTGCAGCAGGCCTGATTAAAGGAGTAGATCTTAATTTTGGACTTGATTCTTCAGAAGATTATTCCACCGGAGAGAAAAATACCCGCACCGACCTGAATGTAGATATCAGTAAAAAATTATTGAATGACCGACTGAAAGTAACGGTAGGAAGTAACTTCGGACTGGAAGGCCAGGCACGCCAGAATGAAAACATGACCAATATTGCGGGTAATGTATCCGTAGATTACAGCCTTTCCAAAGATGGAAGGTATATGCTTCGTGCTTATCGTAAGGATGAATATCAGGTAGCTCTTCAGGGACAGATCATAGAAACCGGCGTCGGATTTATTATTACATTGGATTATGACAAATTCCGGGAGATTTTCCAGAAATCTAAAGAGAAAAAGCAGAAAAAAAATCAAAATAACCAAGTGGTAGAATTTAAATAATGAATAATAAGTTCCATATATATTGTAAGTATCTGTTGGTTTCCGGGATGGCATCCACGGTAATCTCGTGCAGCAACACCAGGTTTCTGAAAGAGGGCCAGATGCTCTATACGGGAGCCAAAGTAAAGATTGAAAATGATACGATTTCCAAAAAAGAAAAAAAAGATCTTGAGTCTGCACTGGAAGCGAACCTCACTCCAAAGCCTAATTCCACATTTTTAGGGCTGCGTCCCAAGCTGTATTTTTATAATATTGCCAAGGAGCCTAAAAAAGACAAAGGTTTTAATTACTGGCTTAAATATAAAGTGGGTGAAAAACCAGTATTATTGGGAGATGTAGATCGTGAGTTCAATAAAGATATCATTGAAAATTATTCTGAAAACAAAGGATATTTCAATGCCAGAGCTACTTATGACACTGTTTCAAAGAACAAAAAAGCTCAGGTTATTTATACAGTAAGGCCTGGTTCAAGATATCTGATAGACGGTGTAAAATTCCAGAAAGATTCTACACTGGTCAATCATGAAATTCAAAACCTTACGGATAAAACTCTTCTTAAAAACGGAAGACCATTTGACCTGGACGTCATCAAAGCAGAAAGAGAAAGAATTGACAACAGGCTAAAGGAACGAGGTTTTTATTATTTCCATCCTGATAATATTATCGTGCAGGCCGACAGTACGGTGAGTAAAAATCATAAAGTTGAACTTAACGTAAAACTAAAAGATAACACTCCTGATTTGGCAACGCAGCAGTTCGGTATTGATAATGTTATTGTATTTCCCAATTACAATATTCAGGATGTAAAAGATGGTAAATACAGTATCCCGATGGATAAAGATTCTCTTTCCAAATATCGTTTTGATGACATTTACGTCATTGATCCGCAGCATAAATTTAAACCGAAAATTTTTGACAGAGCTTTATATTTCAAAAAAGGAGATCTTTACAACCGTTCGAACCACAATTTAACTCTGAACCGATTGATCAGTCTGGGTGTTTTCAAATTTGTAAAGAACGAGTTTATTGTATCTGATTCTTTGAGCCATAAATTTGATGCCTATTATTTATTGACTCCAAGACAGGTACAATCGCTTCGTCTGGAAGCTTTGGGAAGGACCAATTCCGCCAACTATGCGGGTAGTGAGCTGAACCTGAACTGGACCCACAGAAATTTCTTCAGAGGTGCAGAACAATTTAAAGCAGCCATCTATGGAGCTTTTGATTTCCAGATGGGAGGGGCTCAAAATGCCAATAATATTTTCCGTGCAGGAACAAACGTGCAGCTTTCAATCCCAAGAATTGTAGCACCATTCCGTTTTCATTCTTCCAGTGAATTTGTTCCCAGAACGAATATCACATTGGGATATGAATTCCAGAACAGAACACAATATTATACCCTAAATAATTTCACCGGATCATTCGGATATGTGTGGAAAGAAAACGCAAGAAAGGAACATGATCTGAAAGTGATTGATATTACTTTGGTGTCCCCGGCAAAGGTTACCGCAGAATATGATTCAATATCAAAGAAGAATCCAGCAATGGCAAGAGTTGTGGCAAAGCAGCTTATTTTCGGTCCTACCTATTCTTACACCTATACCAATACCATGCTTCCAAAGACCAACACCGTTTATTATAAAGGTACGCTTGATCTTGCTGGAAATATTACAGGGTTGGTAACAGGAGCCGATGTAAAGAAAGATAAGGAAAAGAAAATATTTGGTATTCCTTTCAGCCAATATGTAAAGATTGAAAACGATTTCAGATTCTATCATAAGTTCAGTGAAAAGTCTTCACTGGCTACGAGATTTATTGGAGGAATTGCCTATCCATACGGAAACTCAGAGTATATTCCTTTCTCTAAACAGTTTTTCTCAGGAGGAAGTAACAGTATCAGGGCATTCCGTGCAAGAACATTAGGACCGGGAAGTTTTGACCCGAGAACGATAGATCCTGGGACTTACTTTGACCAGTCCGGAGATATCAAACTGGAATTAAATGCGGAGTACCGTGCCAATCTTTATAAGTTCTTAAATGCTGCCGTTTTTGTAGATGCCGGAAACATCTGGCTTCTTCACGACGATGAAAACAGACCCGGGGCTAAGTTTTCAAAAGATTTTTTAAATGAAATTGCGGTGGGAGCCGGAGTAGGTCTGAGACTGGATTTTTCTATCCTGATTTTAAGACTGGATCTTGCCATGCCACTGAGAGTTCCTTACTATCAGAAAGGGGACAGATGGGCCTTCGATAAAATTAATTTCGGAGACTCAAGCTGGAGAAAAGACAATCTTGTTTTAAATATTGCCATCGGATATCCTTTTTAATATGATCAAAACCGCTAAATTTTTCTGGGAAGTTTTAAAAGATACATTCACTGAATGGAACAATTCTACTGCATCAAAAGATTCAGCAAGTCTTGCGTATTATGCCATCTTTTCTATCCCGGGATTATTAATTATTATTATCTGGGTACTTGGAAATTTCTTTGGGGAAGAAGCCATTCGCGGGCAGATCAGCACACAGATCAGTGGTATTATGGGACCGGATGTGGCAAAAAGTATCGAAGGTATGCTCGCCGGTGCTCTTATTGACAAAAAGAATATTTTTATGAAGGCAGTTGGAGTTGGATCATTGGTTTTCGGTTCTACTACGCTTTTCTTTCAGCTGCAACATTCATTAAATACACTTTGGGAAGTAGAAGCTGCTCCCAAAAAGGCATTAGTCAAATTTTTACTGGACAGAGCGAATTCTTTGGGAATGATTCTTATTCTGGGATTTCTTCTGATGATCACCATGATTTTATCTTCTCTGATCAGCCTTTTTAATACAATTATCACCCAATATTTTGGTTTTGAAACGTATATGTTGGTAGAGGTTGTCAATTTCGCCGTCGGTTTTGGCCTTGTGATGCTGTTATTTGCTTTGATGTTTAAAGTACTGCCCGATGTTTTAGTCAGCTGGAAACCGGTATGGAAAGGAGCATTCCTGACTACGGTTTTATTTACCCTTGGAAAATTTTTATTAAGTCTTTATTTTAATCAGGTAAAACCTACCTCAGCCTTTGGTGCTGCCGGAACAGTCATTCTGATTATGATGTGGATCAATTATTCCTGTATGCTGATATTCTTTGGCGCAGAATTTACTAAAGTATATACTTACAAAAAGGGATATAAAGTAGTTCTTTCCAAACATGCACGATGGACTCCTGCTAAGTTGTATGCGGATAGTCTGAAACAGATGCAGGGTGAAAGTAGTGATAAAACGTAGGTTCGGGTTACAGGGTTCGGGTTGCGAGATTTTGAGATCCGGGATATTCCTGATACGAGATTATTGATATATAAAAAAGCCTCCTGAAAAATTTCAGGAGGCTTTCTTTCTATTTTTACATTCTGTTTACGGTTCCGATTCCCAGCAGTTCTAACGATTTTTTGATTGTTTTTGCTGTGAGATCTGAAATATTCAAACGGAATTGTTTTACATTTTCATCTTCCTGGTTCAGAATAGGGTTATTCTGATAGAAAGAGTTGTATGCTTTTACAAGGTCATAAACATAGTTGGCAACCAAAGCCGGACTTAAGGTTTCCGCTGACTTGGCTACAACAGTTTTAAAGTTGGTCAACTGCATAATCAATTCTTTTTCAGATTGATTTAATTCAATATCAGCAGTTTCGGACTGTAAAGCACCTGCTTTAGACAATAATGACTGAATACGTGCATAGGTATACTGAATAAACGGCCCTGTATTTCCGTTGAAATCAATACTTTCCGCAGGGTTGAAAAGCATTTTTTTCTTAGGATCTACTTTAAGCATGAAATATTTCAATGCTCCTAATCCTACTGTTTCATAAGATGCTTCTTTATCTTCTTCTGAAAGGCTTTCTAGTTTTCCTAATTCCTGAGCTTTAGATTTTGCTGTTTCATACATTTCCTGCATCAGGTCGTCTGCATCTACAACAGTTCCTTCACGGGATTTCATTTTACCTTCAGGAAGCTCTACCATCCCGTAAGAAAGGTGGAACAACTGATCTGCCCACTCATATCCTAATTTTTTCAGGATTTTAAATAAAACCTGGAAGTGATAATCCTGTTCGTTTCCTACTGTATATATTAATTTTTGGATATTATTTTGCTTAAAACGTTCCACTGCCGTTCCAAGATCCTGAGTCATATACACTGAGGTACCGTCTGAACGTAATAACAGTTTCTGATCAAGTCCTTCATCGGTAAGATCGCACCAAACAGAACCATCTTCTTTTTGATACAAAACGCCTTTATCCAACCCTGCCTGAATAAGATCTTTTCCTAAAATATAAGTATTGCTTTCATATTGAACCTGGTCAAAATCAACTCCCAATCTTTTATAGGTCTCATTGAATCCTTTGTAAACCCATGAGTTCATTTCTTCCCAAAGCGCTCTTACTGTTTTGTCTCCATTTTCCCAATCCAACAGCATTTTCTGAGCTTCTTTCATTACCGGAGCATCTTTTTTCGCCTGCTCCTCTCCTACACCTTGTTCTACCAGCTCTGCGATTTCTTTTTTATAGTTTTTGTCAAACTCTACATAGTAGTTTCCAACAAATTTGTCTCCTTTGGTATTGGTTGTTTCAGGAGTTTCTCCCTTCCCGAATTTCTCCCAGGCCAGCATAGATTTACAGATATGAATACCTCTGTCGTTGATGATCTGAGTTTTAATTACATCATATCCAGCTTCTTTTAAAATCTGAGCGACCGAGAATCCTAACAAATTATTTCTGATATGCCCTAAATGCAATGGCTTATTGGTATTCGGTGAAGAATATTCTACCATTACCGTGGCATTTTTCTTTTCTATAGTGGAAAAATTCTTGCTTACAGATCTGAAATTATCCACAAACAGCTGGTTTTTCACTTTAACATTCAGGAAACCTTTTACTACATTAAAGCTTTCAAAAAGTTCCGTCTGTTCTGTTAACGCTTCACCTAATTCAACCCCGATACTTTCAGGATTTTTCTTCAATTGTTTTACCAACGGAAAAGTGACAATGGTGAAATCACCTTCAAATTCCGTTTTATTCTCCTGAACTTCCAGCTTGATGTCTTTTAACTGATATACATTTAAAATGACCTCCGAAAGTTTTTCTTCTATAATATCTTTAATATTCATGTGTTCATACTTATTTTTTCAAAGGCCACATGTAATAGCCCGCATTTCATTTCAAAATTTTGAAGTACAAATATACGGAAAGAGTTCGGTAACAATTACCGAACTCTTTTATTAATTCATAAACGTTATTCCTTTAGCTTTTAAGCTATAGAGCTATTAATAACATTTGTCCGGATTGTAAATTCTACAAGGTCCATTCTCAGTATACTGACAAGTTCCTTCCGGACAATTTTGTCCTGGCTGGGGAACCCATCCACCTGCAATTTTCTTTAATGCTGATTTCGATAATTTTTTTAGATTTTTCATAATAATACTTTTTAATTTAGTTGTAAAGACTGTAAAAGTCTCTTTAGAACAAGGTAATAATTAAATATGAAATAAAAAATCAATTTAAAAATATTCTTATATATCTATTCAACTGAAATCATTGACCTTTACCTTATAATTTACAAACAAAAAAACCGCCCGAAGGCGGTTTATATAAGAATTATTGTTTAACAAAAACTAAAATTGCATTATCATTTCCAGGTGTATCATCTAAATCTTTAGAATTATCTGAAATTCTTAACTCAAAATCATCAAATGACTGAAGAGTTCTCTTTAATGTTTTTACAGTTCCTGCCTCACTATAAGTTAGTGTTAAGCTACTATTATCAAAGCTCCACTTACCATTGTAAGATTCAGTAAGATTACAAGTACCAGAATTAACAAGATTGTACCTTTCGTAAACACCCGAAAAATCTGTATTAATTGATATTTGGCCCTTTTTCTCACACTCATTTAACAAAATTGTCTTTCCTCTAAATTCATATTTATACGGTTTCCAATTTCCAATAATATTGACACTCTCTTCTATAATACTATTATTATCATTGCTAGAAGAACATGAGGTAACAGCCATAAAGAGTAAAACTCCTATAAAAAATTTTATATAATGCATTAGATTCAAATTCACAAATTTATTTTAGATAAATTAAAATTTATCCCAGAATAGTTTTGTAGTCGCCTTGTCACCACCGATTTTGCTAGCAGCAGCATTAACATTTGCACCATTTAACACATATTCCTGATCAGAATAAGGCATTCTATATGGCACTGAAGACAAGTTAGATTTTGGCGGATTTACAAGAGCCGGATAATCTAAACGTCTCGTAAAATTCCATGCAGCAAATCCTTTATTGAACATAGCAATCCATGCCTGAACTCCGATTGACTGTTTCCAGTTAGCTGCATTATAAGGGTTAGCACTAAGATATGATGCAATGCTAGCATCTGAAACACCATTTTCTTTCATTGATGCTGTTACTGCTGTAGCATAAAGATCTGCTGCTGTGCCACCTGCTGAATATCCTCTAGCTGCTGCTTCAGCCTTAAGAAAAGCTACTTCTGCATAACTTAATAAATTTGAAGCTGTTGTAGATGATCTGAAATAATCGTTTAGATGAGAAAAATCACTATATGGGTCATTTAATTCACCAAAAACACCTCCTTTATAAACTCCACCAACTTTTGTAAACCATTGATCCATTCTTGGATCCGAAAGGCTACTCATAGTATTGATAACTAATTCACTAGGAACAAAATCATCTCTGTTAGAAGCTACAAGATTATCGAAAACAGGATTTGAAAACGTATTCCCGTCATAGGCAAATTTATAAGCTTCCTCTTCAGAAGAAATTACGCCTCCTACAATTGCTGATTCAACAGTTGCTTTTGACAATGTTGGGTCAACATCTGCTAAGTTTATTCCCAGTCTTAATTTCACAGAATTGGCAAATTTCACCCATTTATTCATATTTCCCGAGTAAACTAAATCACCAGATCCATATCCTTTTGCTGCAGGTTTTACTGTTGCAATTACAGCATCAATTCTTTTAATTAAATCTGTATAAATACTTTTAGCATCATCATATTTTGGTGTAAGAATCTCATTAGGCTTAAAAGCTTCGGAATAAGGCACATCACCAAAAGTATTCACCAAGTTCTCCCAAATGAAAATCTCTTCAATTTCTAATGTTGCTAATTTGTTTGTACGAATATCATTAGTTTCCACTTCTGCTTTCAGATTTTCTTTTGCCTGTCTAATATTATTGATGCTGTATACATACATCCTGTTAAAATGATTTCTAGGCTGATTTCTGGTTACCAAATCATATTGTGTTTCCTGAGGATATTGTCCTTCTGCCCATTGCTGAGTAAAAAAACGATAATTATTAAAATTCACACTAGGATTGTCCATATAATAAGAAGACTGGAATAATGCCGTAGCTAGTAAATTTTCTGAAGGTAAAATCGATGGGTGCTTAGGATCTTCATTCAGCGAGGTCAGATCACTTTGACATGATACCAAACTTGCAGATATAAATATGCCAAATAAGGCAGTTTTTAATATATTTTTCATTGTTGATTTTTTAAAATTTAAATGTAACATTTACTCCAATATCTCTTGTTGTTGGCATAGATCCAATTGACCATCCATAAGAATTAATTCCTCCACCAATCATAGCTTCCGGATCAGCATATGGAAGATTTTTGTGAATGATCCATAAATTTCGCCCTACAATAGATATTTTCGCATCATAAATTTTAGTTCCAGCCAATAAAGATTTAGGAAGCATATAGCCAATGCTAGCCTCTCTTAGCTTAATAAAAGATCCATCATAGACAAATTCTTTTGCCGGCTGGGTTTCATATCCATAGTTACTTCCAGTTGAAAACTGTGACAATGCTATATTATTAGGAGTTCCATCTGGCAAGACTCCAGGAAGTATAACATCCTTATCTCTGTAATCGCCAATAGCAGTTTCTTTATAAAGCCCTGTATCCATACCATAATACATATCAGTTGAGAAAATATCTCCACCTTTACGCATATCAATTAAGAAACTTAAAGAGAAGCCTTTATAGCTAAAGGTATTTCTGATACCTCCAATCCAATCAGGAGTAGTATTACCTATAATTTGATTTGAATTAGTTTGATAAATTCCTGTGTCAGGATCAATAACTCTCTGTCCATTCAGATAGACATAATCACTTCCGATTAGAGTTCCCCAAGCTTCCCCTACTCTGGCATTAAGAGAAACTCCTCCTTGGAAGCTGTTCAGAAGAAGATTAGTAATTCCCGGATATAGGCTCACAACCTCGTTTTTATTTTTAGACCAGTTGGCATCGATATTCCATGTAAAATCTTTTGTTTTTATTGGCACCAGTCCTAACTGCACTTCAAAACCTGTATTATCAATTCTTCCTGCATTAATAACTTTACCAGTATACCCTGTTCCTGAAGAAACAGGAAGTGTTATAATCTGATCAATCGTTTTCGTTTTATAATAAGCAAAATCAACTGTTATTCTATCCTTTAGGAAATGTGCTTCTGTACCTACTTCAAATTCTTTAGACCTTTGAGGTTTTAGATCTGGATTGGCTTGATTCAAAATTGAACTATATATTCCTACACCTGATAAAATCCCTGCAGATCTATAATTATTTGTCAGCATATAAGGATCTGCAGTACCTCCTACTTCTGCGTAGTTTGCTCTTAATTTCCAGAAATTCATCCAACTCTTAGTATTCAAAATTTCCGACATGATTAGAGATCCAGTCACTGAAGGATAGTTATATACATTATTACCAGCCGGTAGCGTTGAACTTTGGTCAACTCTCCATGTACCATCTATGTAAAACTTTTTGAAAAAATCAAATGATGCTGTGATATATCCTGAATTAGTTTGTGTTGTATACTCACTTTCATCTGATGCTAATGGAGCTTTTTTAGAATTCGAAAGTGCATAAATTCCAGGAACAACTAATCCTCCTTCAGTTGAACCGTATACAGAATTAAAATAGTTCCTTCTTATATTTCCACCTAAAACTCCTGAAACATTAATATCATCAGTAATATCAAATTTATAATTCACCATTAAATCATAATTTGTTTCAGTTCTCAGTACATCACGTCTTGCATAACCAGAAGATACGTCATTTCCTGATTGTCCAAAAGGCTGAGCTACAGATCCAACAGCTACTCTATTCTCTGCAAAAAGATTTGATCTGTCATAAGAGACCTTACCTGTTACAGAAATATTATCTAATAAATCATAAGTTAATTGAGCATAGGTAAAATTTCTATGTCTTCTATCGCTTGTATAATTTTGATATGCTTGGAAATATGGGTTATTCCAATATGCAGGAGCCCCATTAGAAGCAGATTTTCTGTTCCATGTAACATTCCCATAATTATTCAATGCACTAGCAATACTAGGATTAACATTAGCAAAATAAGCCCTTTCAAGATCCTTTACATCTACGTTAGTTTGCCACCATTGTCTGAAACCGGTAACTGTATTATCGCTATATCCGGTTATACTACGTCCTTTCGTATCCTGTAATGTCATTGTAGAATAGAAAGAAGAATGTAATTTAGAAGTCAGATCATAATTTACTTTTAGGGAAAAAGTATTTTTATTAATATGGGAGTTAGGTATAAGACCATCTGACATCATATTGTCATATGTAAAACTGATATTTTTCCCTTTTTCACCCTTTTCTAATGTTACAGTATTCGTGTATGTAGCAGGATTATTAAAGAATTCAATCGGTCCATTTTTAGCTGCCACCCAAGGAGTTGCTTTGCCATAATTAGGAGATGTTGGATCAAAAGAATCCCATTGATATACCAATAAATTAGGGTCAAATTTTGGTCCCCACGAAGCATCTGCTCCAAAATTGGCATTATTTAAGCCTCCAGGACCTTGAGATCCAAATTTTTGAGAATATCCAGCTCCATATCTAGTCTGATATTCCGGAAATGTTGATTTATCAATAAAACCAACATTGACTGAAGATGATAAAGTAACCCCCCATGAACCATCATCTTTTCCTTTACCATTTTTAGTCGTGATAACAATAACACCATTTAAACCTCTTTCTCCATATAAAGCCGATGCTGCGGCACCCTTTAATACGTTAATTGATTCTATGTCTTCCTGATTAATATCAGATAAGGCATTACCGTAATCAATTGATTTCTCTTGTGTATAGGTATTATTAACAGGTGATCCATCAATTACAATCAATGGGTTTCCTCCTCCTAATGTTTTAACCCCTCTTATAAGCAAATTTGCTGATCCACCAAAGTTATTGTTGGTAGTAACATTAAGACCGGCGACCTTACCAGATAATTGAGCTCCAATGTTACCTGTGTTTGTGGTTCCATCAGAAAGAGCACTTGCTTTAATCTCCTGTGAGGCATATCCCAAAGATTTCTTTTCTCTCTTAATACCAAGGGCTGTTACGACAACGCCCTCGATCTCTTTTGTTTTAATAGTATCATTCTTTTGCTGGGCATTTGCAACAGCTATAGAAGAAGATAGTACTAAAACAAGAAGACTTGCTGTTAGTTTCTTCATATCAAATTAATTTTGTACCCTACAAATTTGTAAAACTTTCTTAATACAACAAAGCAAAAATTAAAAAAAATACATTTGTTTCACTTTTTTCAAATAAAAACAATAAAAAAAGTATTAAAATTAGTTAAAAATTAAATATTTAACAAAAAGCAAGTAATTAAATGTTAATTTCATTTAAGAAATAATAACAATCACTTAAATTGATATTATCTATATTAAATCATCACTCCCCAGAGCTAAAACAATTTGAATATCAGCAACTTGAAATAAAAACAAACAAAAAACACCACTTTAAACCGTATAGATACTATGCTTTACATACTGATATAACTAAAGAAACAACTGGTCTTAAAAACAAAAAAACCGCCCGAAGGCGGTAAAAATATATTAAAATTGTATTGCAAATTAGTTTTGATTCCAGAATGGAGTGAACTGATTTCTTACGAATGCATCCGCACTTGAAATATTGGGCACATTTGATGAGTTTGCGACATACTCAGATACAGGATATATCAATCGATATGGTTTATTTGGTTTATTAGTCGTTGTTGCTAATGGAGTGTATGGGTAACCTGTTCTATTATAGTTGATAAATGACTGAACAGGATTTATACTTGTATTTGCAATCCAAGACTGTGTCATAATTGCTTCGATTTTTTGATCCATCGATCCTGTCCAACCTAACCCTGGTCTTAGGTTTGCAGAAGTAATATAAGTACCAACTGTTGCTCCTAGATAATCAAATGAAGCTTGTATTCCATCTTCAAAATGAGTTTGAGCATTCCCTAAGTTTACTGAAGGATACCTTAAAGATGCTTCTGCAAGAAGAAATTTAATTTCGGATTTAGACATGATTACTCCTGATTTAGTAGAACCAAGACTAATATTTGTAGCATTGTTTGCAGTAGATAGTTCACTTGTAATTCCTAGACCTATTCTTGAAACAGAATTATTCCCAGTTGGAGCACCAGGTTCACCAGCTAAAGCACCTTGTCGAATACCTTTCAAAGCACCGGAAACTAATGTAAATGCTCTTCCCCTTCTAGGATCAGCAAGCCCCGTATATTTATCATAAATATTTGATGGATTATTAGGTAATACTAAATTATTTGGATTACCATTTAATGCATTAGCGAAATGCTCTGAAACAGTAACAACTTGTCCTACTCTAGTTCCAGCCGTTGTTCTGATATATGTTCCATAAAAAGGGTTTTGTTGATCATCTGTAGCGGCTGAATAACCAGGATTTATCAAAACATCTTCACTAATAAAAGCAGCACCATTTAATGATGCTAGTTTTTGATCTCTGTAAGTAGCCTCAGAACCTGTAAGTCGACTCATTCTTACAAGGTATCTCAATTTGATCGTATTAGCAAATTGAATCCATTTAGTTGTTGATCCTCCAAAAATATTATCTGTTGAAGGATTCAAAGCTATTACATTTGATCCTGCATGCTGAATTAACGAAATAGCTTTTTCCAAATCTTCAATTTCAGCATGATAAATATTCTTATCATCATCATATTTGGGAGTCAAATTTGATTGATAATTAAATGCTTCAGAAAAAGGAGCATCTCCATACAAATCAACTATTGTCTGCATATAAAATGCTCGCATAATTTTAGCTGCCGCCACATAATAGTCCTGAGCTCCATCACTATTAGGATAGTTCTCTATTAGTTTATAGTTTGCCATGTTGCGGTATAATCCATCCCAAATGCCATTATAAAAACTATTATCTACAGTATTAAGGTTAAATTCTCTTACATAAGGAGAACCATAAACATATGAATTACCAGCCCATGAGTTCATCATTAAATTACCGAAAACATTCATGGTAGTTGCCTGAGTTCTAAATATCTGGGTATTTGTTCCTGGTAACAATAAATCCGGAGTTACCTCCTCAATATGAATGGCATTTGGATTTTCATTAATATCCAGGTATCTATTGCATGAATGAAAAGAGGCTAAAGCCAACGCTCCAATGATTAAAGAAGTACTTATCTTAATATTTTTCATAATTCTCGTCCAATTAAAAAGTTACATTTAAGTTAAATCCAAATGTTCTATAATTCGGATATTGTGTATCTAATGCTATTCCATTAGCATTACCATTACCGGAAGCTGTTTCCGGATCATTATAATTCAAATTATTATCTGCATATTTTATAAATGGATTTCTTGCAAAAACCCCTAAAGTAGCAGAATTAACAAAAGTGGATGCTAAAAGTGATTTTGGTAAACTATAGCTTAAAGCTATTTCTCTTACTTTTAATGCCGTTCCATCAACAACAAGATTTTCACCAATATTTCTTCCTGCACCTGTAAAATAAGACACCGCACCTCCATATTCCGGAGTATTTCCTACAGGAGTATTGTTAGTAACGTAATTTCCATTAACAAGCTGCACAGAATTAGGTATAACATAACCTTTACTTCTATCATAATCAGCAGTCATAGGATCTGCACCAGTAAACATCAACAGCCTTTTAGACATTGAAATAAAGCTTGCACCTTTTCTGTAATCCATAGTACCAGAAAGAGTAAAGCCTTTAATTCTGAAATTAAGGTTCATTCCTAAAATATAGTCTGGATTTGCTTTTCCTAAAATTTCAAAAGTAGATGTTGTTAAAGGGTTTCCATTTGAGTCAACAATAATATTTCCATTGGGATCTCTCTGGTATTTCGTTCCTTTTATCATTGGCATTTTTTCACCTTTAATTGCAAAAATACCAACACCAGGAGTTGAATAACTTAATAAATTCACCTCATCCACTCCTTCTGGCAACTCTTTAATTCTAGCTATTGAAGAGGAATAAAATCCACGAATGTTTAATTCTATATCTTTACTTTTAATTGGCGTAATTCCTAACTCAAGCTCATATGTATTATTAACCATTCTTCCAAAATTATTCTGAAGACTTGCTAAACCTGTAGTTGAACTAGATGTTACACGAGTAATCAACCTTTTTGTATCTGACTGAGAATAAGAACCTGTTAAAGTCAATCGATCTTTAAAGAAGCCCAAATACAAGTTTGCTTCTTTTGTATAAACATTTTCAGGTCGTATAAGTTCTGAGGTAGGGTTTTGATTAGCAATATAAGCAGTATTGGTTCCAAATGGATAGCCTGTAGGGAATGATCCAATCTGGTCTACAGCATAAGCTGCTATTGGTGCGTTTCCTACACTTGTGTAGGATAGAGATATTTTTGCATAATTCAATATATCTCCTTTTAGGCTTTCGAAAGCATTAGTAGGTATAAAACTTAGACCGGCAGAAAAATACCCATAGCTTCGTAAATCCTGCTCATAAGTACCTGTTGGACGAACGGAAAAAACAGAGTTCCACTCTTGTCTATAAGTACCATTCAAATATAAATAATTTTTATATGACAAATCTAAGTTCCCTAATACTGCAAATACACGGCTTCTTAGTTGGTAATTATTTAACTGGTAAGCCAAATATGGATTCAAAACATTTGCATAATTATACCATTTGGCTATTTTAAGGTTTTCACCTCCAACCTCGTTAATTCTATAATTATTATCCTGAGTATTAATACCCGTATTAAGCTTTAATACGATATTATCCGTTAAATTATAATCGAAGTTTACTAATAAGTCCCCATAATAATTTGAAGTTTTAGAAAGACTCTGTCTAAACAGAGAGGTAACATCACCTGTTCCATAGTCAGAAAAATAGGTTCCGTCTATTCCTGTTCCTGTACCATTATACTGACGAGTAAATTTGAAACCATTATTATAATTATCAAAATCTCCCATCGTATTCTGCAAACCTCCTTTATATGTCACATTAATATGATCATTAAATTCATATTGAAGACCTATAATTGTTGAAATAAAATTAGTCTTGGCATTATATCTTTCATTTTGAATTGTCCAGTATGGGTTCAATGCATAAACACTATAGTTACCTTCTAATCCAGAATTTCTATAATTTCTAATATCAATATTGCTAGGCATTTGTAACATTTCTCCATATAGATCATGACTCGTCTCAGTAGTAGACCTGTAAATATAGTTAATATCACCATCTATTCTAAATTTGCCAAACTTCTTACCTGCCTTAAATAGAAATGAATTCTTAAGCATTTGATCTCCTTCGACCATGAAATCACTGCTCATTCTGTTTAAATTAAGATAAGCATAGGCATCAGATCCACCAACATTCATAGATATTCCATTCTGAAAAGTAACCCCCGTTTTAAAGAATTTTGCAAAATGGTCTTTAACTGGCGAATATTTTGCAAAAAGAAACTTTCCGTCTGCTTGTGGCAAACCAGTTTCTACATATTGCCCTCCAATATTCGGATCATCAAAAGCAGGTCCCCAAGAGGTATTCTCCCAAGGCACATGGTTGGTTCCATTATAATCTACACTGCTAAAAGTTTCGTCCTGAACACCTTGCCCATACTTAGTCTGGATTTTTGGCAATTTATAAACAGAAGAAAGTTCAACCGATGAAGTAAGATTGAACTGAATTTTTTGATTATTACTTCCTTTTTTTGTTGTAACAACAATAACCCCATTTACCCCTTGAGAACCATATAAAGCAGCTCCCTGAAGTCCTTTAATAACATTCACATTTTCAATGGCATCAGGAGGTAGTTGTTGAAATACAGCTGAGGAAGAAATCACATTATCTATAACAATAAGAGCTTGATTGTCACTTGTTATAGAACGAGTACCTCTTAATACAATTCTATTACTCGAGTTTACTCCCACATTCGTTGTTGTAATTTGCAAACCTGCAACTTTACCTGTCAATGACTGAACAGCATTTGGATTTGATGCTGCATTAAGTTCCTTAGTTCCTACAACCTGACTGGCTGCCGTAACAGCGTCTTGTTTCTTTTTAATCCCTAAGGCTCCAGTGACAACGATCTCCTCAATATTTTTGGTTTTTAGAGTATCTTTTGTGTTTTGGGCTGACATCATCACAAATGATGACGATAGTACAACCGCGAAAACACTCGCAGTTAATTTCTTCATATCAAATTCAATTATTTTTACAGATTACAAATATGTGAAACTTTCTTAAAATAACCAAAAAAAATGTTAAAGTTTTATAATTAACAAAAGTAACCACTTTAAAAACAGTCAAAAACTAACAACTTATCAAAGAAACTTCTTTTATTCCATCAATATGAAAAATACAATCAATTAACAAATTCAACAAAAAAAAATAAAAACAATGAATTATACTCTTTACAACAGTGAAAATAATAAGAAACATAGAAAATCATTTCCTGTAAAATTTTATATTTTTGCATTGACAGAAACAATTTATGGAGCTAATAAAAAACTGGTCGAACCTTTACATCGAAGCTGGATGTGATGAAGTAGGAAGAGGATGTTTAAGTGGTCCGGTGGTAGCGGCAGCGGTAATTTTGGATGATGACTTCAAACAAAATCTGGTTAATGATTCAAAAAAACTAACGTTCAAAACTCGTATGGAATTGGATAGCTACATCAAAGATAATGTGAAAAACTATGCTATCGCAGAACTGCCGCCTTCCTTTATTGATGAATATAATATCCTCAACGCTAGTATTCACGCCATGCACCGTGCGCTGGACAAACTCACAATAACTCCGGAACTTATTTTGGTGGATGGCAATAAATTCCATCCTTATAACTACATCCCGCATCAATGTATTATTAAGGGAGATTCTAAAGTTTTATCCATTGCTGCAGCCTCTATTCTTGCTAAAAACTACAGGGATCAGCTTATGATTCAACTTCATGAAGAATATCCTGAATATGGCTGGGACACCAATTTTGGCTATGCTACAAAAAAACACCAGGAAGCCCTTATAAAATACGGTCCAACACCTCATCACAGACAATCTTTCAGGCTTAAATATGATTGAAAAGCACTCATTTTCAATTATTAAATTCGTAGACATCCATTAGAAATTTAAAATCTTTCTAAATAAAATACCCCATAAAAAAAGAGAAGCAATTGAATAATTGCTTCTCTTTTTAACTTATCATTAAGAAATTTATTTCTTCTTATTTCTCTGTTGTTCCTGAGTTTTTTGCTGCTCCTGAGCCTTCTCCATCATCTCTCTCATTCTCTTCTGGAATTTACCTTCTGCTTTCGGTTTTTCCTTATTAGACTGAATCTGAGCATGGATTTTTTTCTCATCCAGAATCACGTACTTAATAACAAGGATGATTAAGATGTTAATTGCATTCGATACAAAATAGTACCATGAAAGACCAGAAGCCGAAGTATTAAGGAAAAATAGGAATGTAATCGGGAAGATATACATTAACACCTTCATATTTGGCATTCCTTCCTGTTGAGGCTGCTGCATGTTTCCTGAAGTCATAACAGTATAAATCAAAATAACAACTGTACAGGCTAAAGCGAAAATACTTAAGTGGTCTCCAAGGAAAGGAACCTTAAACGGAAGTTTGATCAAATCATCATACGCCGTCAAGTCTTTTGCAAACCAGAACCCTTGTCCTCTAAGATCAATAAAGTTCGGGAAGAAACGGAATAAAGCATAGAAGATTGGAATCTGAACTAATGCCGGTAAACATCCCGCCATCTGATTTACTCCTGCTTTTCTGTAAACCTCCATCGTTGCCTGCTGTTTCTTCATCGGGTCTGCATCCTTGAATTTAGCATTTACCTCATCAATTTCAGGACGGATCACCTTCATCATTGCACTTAGCTTGTGCTGCTTATACATAATTGGTGAAAGGATCAGTTTCACAATGATTGTCATTACAAAAATTACCCAACCTGCTGATAATCCCCACGCAGCAATAATACTGTATAGCCACATGAAGAAATAACGGTTCATTGCTCCGATGAATGACCAACCTAACGGAAGGATTTCGTCAAAATTCTTATCGTAAGATTTAAGCAATGGTAAATCCAATGGCATAAAATACCATGTGAAATCCTGGTTCAGCTCACTTCCAGTCATCTGGACGAAACCTTCATAGTTGAATTTCTTCAGATATTCTCCTTCTTCAACATTTTCCTGGTTTCCTTTATTTTGAGTAAATCCGTTTTTAGCTTCAATTACTGAAGAGAAAAACTGCTGCTTTACACCAATCCAGTTAAGGGTTTCTTTTTCCTCTTCCATTGTGGTTCTTCCATCATAATCATAGTCTTTATAATTATTGAAAGCATAAGAAAACTCGGAGTGAGACTGCTCCTGAGCTCTACCCTTTTCCAGGTTTCTTACATTATAATCCCAAATGAAATCTGCTTTGTTATCAGAAGTAATTTTAGAAAGACCCTGAGTTCTTACTTTAAAATCAAGAGTATATTTTGGAAGCAGTGTGTAAATGAATTGAATAACAGCACCATTATAATCTGCAGTTAAGGTTACCGCATTTCCATTAACAGTAGGTAAGAAAACTAAATCTTTAGTATTAACAATCTTCCCTGTTTTATCTTTAAACTGAAAACCGTAGTTTGAGTTATTTTTAGTGATCAGATAAAGTGGCTGATCTGCATTGTCTGTTTTGTGATTGTAGGCTTTATATTTTAAAAGCTCTACTTTGGAAACCTGTCCTCCTAAGCTTGAAAATTCAAGTTTCAATTCATTATTTCCAAGGCTTGCCGTTTGGATTGCATTAGGAGTTACATTTGGATTGATATTATTTGCCTGAGTTTGCTTTACGGCATTTTTAGCCTGTTCCGTTTTTTGCTCCTGAGCTTTCAACTCCGCTTCTTTCGTTTGTTTGTTCTGGAAGTAGAACATAAAACCGAAGAGAACAAGGCATAAAACCGCGAAACTAATCATTTGCTTCTTATCGATTCCGTTGTTTTGTTGCATTTTATTTTATATTAAAATTTTAAATTTAAAATATACGTACGGGTGTACGTAATTTGAGCTGACAAAAATACTGTTTTTTTATCAAAACTCTATGCTTTACGTTGTTACTATATAATAAACTCAGGCTGATTATTCTCAGCCTGAGTTTATATGTAGACGTTTATGATAAAATTTTACCTTATTTCTTTTCGCAAGCTTTAATAAACGCTCTGAATAAAGGATGCGGTGTTGCTACCGTACTCTTATATTCCGGGTGATACTGAACTCCCACATAGAATGGATGATCAGGAAGTTCCAGCGCTTCTACCAAACCTGTTTCAGGGTTGGTACCTGTAGCAAGGAAACCATTCTTTTCAAATTCCTGAAGATAATCACTGTTGAATTCATAACGGTGACGGTGTCTTTCAGAAATATTTTTGGTTCCGTAGATATCGTTTAATTTAGATCCGTTTTTCAACGTACACTTCCATGCACCAAGACGCATTGTTCCTCCTTTATCTACTACATTTTTCTGTTCTTCCATCAAAGAAATTACAGGATCAGGAGTAGCGGTATCAAATTCCATAGAGTTTGCTTTGGTATGTCCTAAAACATTTCTTGCAAATTCAATCGTCATAATCTGCATTCCTAAACAGATTCCCAACATTGGAATTTTATTTTCTCTTGCATATTTTGCAGTTAGAACTTTTCCTTCAATTCCTCTGTCTCCGAAACCTGGAGCTACAAGAATACCATTCACACCTTTCAGTGTATCTTTGATATTTTCTTCCGTAATATCTCCACTGTATACCCATCTTACTTTTACTTCAGTTTCAAGGTCAGCTCCTGCATGTTTGAATGCTTCAGCAATAGAAATATAAGAATCCTGAAGGGAAACATATTTTCCAACCAATGCAATTTCAACAGTTTTCTTAGGGTTCTGGAATTTTTTAAGGAAACTCTTCCAGTCTTTAAGATCAGCATCTTTATCACTTTTCAAATCCAGCTCTTTCAAAACTACATCATCAAAATTTTGCTTCTGAAGATACATTGGAACTTCATAAATGGTTTCAAGATCTTTACATTCGATAACGTTATCTAAAGGAACATTACAGAACTGAGCTAATTTTGCTCTCTGATCTTTAGGAATTTTATGTTCTGTTCTACAAACTAAAACATCCGCCATAATTCCGCTTTCCATCAACTGACGAACGGAGTGCTGGGATGGTTTTGTTTTCAATTCTCCACTTGAAGCCAGATAAGGCAATAAAGTAAGGTGAATCACCATAGAATTACTCTCTCCCAATTCCCATTTCAACTGGCGAACAGTTTCAATGTAGGGTAAAGATTCTATATCCCCTACCGTTCCACCGATCTCAGTAATGATGATATCGTAGTTCTGTTTTGAAAGGATTTTAATTCTACGTTTGATTTCGTTAGTAATATGAGGAATTACCTGAACTGTTTTTCCAAGGAAATCTCCTTTTCTTTCTTTTTCAATTACAGTCTGGTAGATTTTTCCTGTAGTAACGTTGTTGTTTTGGGATGTAGGAGCATCAAGGTAACGCTCGTAGTGGCCTAAATCCAGATCCGTCTCTGCACCATCTTCAGTCACATAACACTCTCCGTGCTCATAAGGATTCAAAGTTCCTGGGTCGATATTGATATAAGGATCTAATTTTTGGATCGTTACATTAAAGCCGCGTGATTTTAGTAGAAGTCCCAGAGAAGCAGAAACGATTCCCTTTCCCAAAGATGAAGTTACACCTCCTGTCACAAAGATGTACTTTGTATTCTTTTTACTCATTAGATTAGGTTTGTGCAAAGTTAGGGGAAAAAGAAATACAAAGCAATCTTTTAGATTTTGAAAATAGTAAAACACCCTTCAAACAACTATAAAACCAGATAAAAATTTTTATTAATATTGATATAAACAAATGAAACAAAGCTATAACCAAAAGGATTTTCGTCTATCAGCAAAAAAGGTTTTCCACTCACATGGAAAACCTTTTTATAGTTCATATTCTATAATATTATAGCTTAGTCAATTCAAAGTAAGCTGTTACTTCAACATCTTTCGCGATTCCGGTTCCTGACGGATCATATTTGATTCCATAATCCAGGCGATTCACGGTAAATTTTGTCTGGATCCCCATTATCTCTTTTCCATCCTTATTTTTTGTAATTCCTCCAAACGTAAGCGGAGCAGTAATTTCTTTTTCCACGCCCTTCATCGTCAGTTTCCCTTTTACAATATAATTGTTGTTCTTATCTTTTGTAACGGAAGAGCTCTTAAATTCAATCGTAGGATATTTGGTAACATCAAAAAATTCTTCACTGATAAGATGTCTGTCTCTCATATCTACTCCTGTATTAATAGAAGGAACACTGATAGAAAAGCTCAAATCGGCATTATCCAGGTTAGCACTACCAGTGGCTGCTTTCCCGTCAAATTTATCAAATCTTCCCTGCACAAAACTGATTCCCATGTGCTTGATATTAAAGTTGATTGATGAATGCATCTGGTCCACCTGCCAGCTTCCCTGTGCAAAAGCAACAATACTTAAAAGCGTAAATACGAAAGATAAAAATACTTTTTTCATTGTAATTATATTTTACATTAATATATTTTAATTGAATAAAGCTAAGATATGAAAGATATTCCTACCATTCATAGATTAGTTTTTAATATTAAATCCATTTACATTCTGAAAGAAAAATGCTTTTTTTATAACTTCGCAGTATGGCAAAACTGAAAACAGCATATTTCTGTCAAAACTGCGGAACCCAGTATCCTCAATGGCTGGGGCAATGTAAAAATTGTGGAGAATGGAACACTTTAGTAGAAGAGGTGGTAGAAAAACCTTCTCACAAAACTCCTCCTTTTTCAAAAACGAAACAACATGTTATCAATATTGTTGAAGTGGAAACCAGTGAAGAGCCGAGAATAAAAACCCCTTCCGAAGAACTGAACCGTGTTTTAGGAGGAGGAATTGTTTTGGGTTCTGTGACTCTGATTGGTGGTGAACCGGGCATCGGGAAATCTACTCTGCTCCTTCAGCTGGCTTTGAAAATGAAGAAGAAAATCTTCTACGTTTCTGGTGAAGAAAGTGCTTCTCAGATTAAAATGAGAGCAGACAGGCTTACCGATATTCAAAACCCGAACTGTTTCCTTTTCACGGAAACATCATTGGAAAAAATTCTTCATGAGGCCAAAAAACTGGAGCCGGATTTCATGATCATCGACTCTATCCAGACCCTGCAGTCTCAGCTGATAGAAAGCTCTCCGGGGACCGTATCCCAAATCCGGGAATGCTCCAATGAAATCATCAAATATGCCAAAGAAAATAATACTCCGGTATTTCTTGTAGGGCATATTACCAAAGACGGACAGATTGCCGGACCAAAGGTTCTGGAGCATATGGTAGATGTTGTTCTGAATTTTGACGGAGACCGAAATCACCTTTTCAGATTATTAAGAGCTAATAAAAACCGTTTTGGTTCTACTTCAGAGATTGGAATTTATGAAATGATCTCACAAGGATTGAAAGAGATTAAAAACCCTTCTGAAATTCTGATCACCAAGAAATTTGAAGAACTTTCCGGAAACTCTGTGGCGGTAACCCTTGAAGGAAACCGACCTATGCTTCTGGAGATTCAGGCGCTGGTAAGTACAGCTGTTTATGGTACTCCTCAAAGAAGCTGCACTGGTTTTGATTCCAAAAGACTGAATATGCTTTTGGCCGTACTGGAAAAAAGAGCAGGTTTTCAATTGGGAGCCAAAGACGTCTTCCTGAATATTACCGGAGGAATAAAAACAGATGATCCGGCACTGGATCTTGCAGTGATTGCTTCTGTTCTTTCATCCAACGAAGACATTGCCATTTCTGAACATTACTGTTTTGCCGGAGAAATTGGTCTGAGTGGTGAAATCCGTCCGGTAGCCCAGATTGAACAGAGAATTACTGAAGCGGAAAAATTGGGTTATGAAAAAATATTTGTTTCCAACCTTAATAAAATCCCGAAAAGAAAATTCGGAATCAAGATTGAAGAAGTTAGTAAAATTGAAGATTTTCACGAGAGGCTTTTCTAATGTGAATGGTCAATTTTGTTGCGCAAGTCAATCGTCAATCAGAATGGGGATAAAAAATTCACAAGCGAAGCGGATTGACTATTCACAATTCACTATTATCAAACATTCACATTTAATTCATACCTTTAAATTATGAATTATCTGGCGCATTCTTTTCTTTCTTTTACCGACGGTCAGATCGTGGGGCAGTTTCTTGAAGACTTTATCCGTAACAGAGATCGTTTTACTTTCCCGAAAGATATTCAGGACGGAATTACCCTTCATAGAGCAATTGATACTTTTACAGACTCCCATCCTGCTATTCATGAAGCCAAAAAGGTATTCGCTCCTTTGGTAAGACTTTATGCCGGAGCATTTGTAGATGTCTCGATGGATCATTTTGTAGCGAAAGACCTTTCTCTGCATTCTCTGGTAGAATGGAAAGCGCATTCCCTTAAGGTTTATCGTGTTTTAAATGCCCATGAACAGTGGCTACCTGAAAATTTTAAAAAGATGCTGGTAAAAATGGAACACGACGACTGGCTTTACAACTACCGTGAAGACTGGGGAATAAAATTCAGCATTCAGAATGTTTTGAATAAAGCGAAGTACCTTGATAAGGATATTCCTGTTTTTGAAGCTTTTTTGAAGAACAAAGACCATCTTCAGCAGTGTTATGACGATTTTTTTCCTGATCTTTTAACCCATGTAAAGGGAATTAATGCTCTTTTACAACTGGACAATTAGTTTAAAATAAAAACACTTACCTTATAATAAAAGATAAGTGTTCTATAAATTTGTGTTATTAGAATTTTTTATGCCTGAATACTTTATAGAAAAGCTTTTGGGAACACTTTTCTATTAAAGTTCTTTCATAATAATATTAGTCTCCAATTCTGAATACTAAGAGCTGAGTGGAAGCTGCCGCAAGAGTCATCCCGGTACCTGAACAGTTTCCGGACTGCCCTCTTCCCAGACGAATAGGCCAGGTTCTTCCGGCTGGAACCGTAGTAGAATAAGTGATAGCACCTCCGTGATTGGATAAAATACCTGAATTATGGTAGGCTGTACTATGAATCCTTTGAGTACCGGAAACTCCTGTAGGAAAATCAACAATGTATGAGCTGTTTCTACATTTATCAGCCTCTACTGTAGTTCCGTTATCATTGTTATGAAGCGCTTCATATACAAAAGTGATCTGATAAGTTCCTGCCGGAAATGTAATAGTGCTGGTAGCTGCATTATAGCTCATCCCTGAGATTGAATTCTTTATAGCGGTCATGGGAACAACGGATAAACTTCCTGCTGCAAAACCATTAAGGAAATCGGCCTGAGCTGTTTCCAATCTGAAAAGAGCTGGATTTGGAATAGATAATGCTCCAAGTGTACCAATGGTTTTCACAACACCGGTAGCATCCAACACCATAAGTGGGTCCGTGGTTGTATTTCCAGTTGTGGTTCCCTGTAAACGTAAAGGATCTGTGCCATTAATATGTAGTTTGTTGGTAGGAGCCGCAGTTCCCACTCCTACTCTATCATTCGCAGCATCTACTGATAAAGTAGTACCGTCTACAGAAAAAGCATTTACAGCTGTTCCCGTAAAAGCAAGCGTATTACTTCCTTGTGTTACGGCACGGTTTCCGGTTAAAGTTCCATCTGTATTATAGATATTAACGGAACTTGTTGCAGGAATAGCTTTCCAGGTTCCTACCCCTGCAGCATCAGAAGTAAGGACATATCCGTTAGATTGATTTCCGTCTACAATTTTTATAGCTGCTACCGGAACGGCAGGTGTTCCTGCAGACTGAACATCTAACTTTGTATCGGGAACAGCTGTTCCAATTCCCACATTTCCTGAAGACTTTATCGTCATTCTTGCAGCATAATCTGTAGCATTTCTTGTGAAAACCTGTAATCCTGCATAATTATTTGCGGCATCCCTGTCTATTCCTATAATCGATGCTCCTGTAATACCAGAAGGGCTTGTTGAAGGAATAAATTCAATTCCTCCAAATAAGGTATTAGTGACATTATTGTTGTATAGGGTAATATTTCTTGGAGTTGCCTGACCACAGGGAGCCCCACAATTATCAATCCCTGCAGACAAAATATCTGTTACATTTCCAGCGACCGGATTTAGTACGGATAAAAAACTGGAGGGGGCAGCCGTCCCTATTCCTACTCTTCTGTTAAGTGCATCTACTGAAAAGTTATTACCGTTCACAGAAAAAGCATTTGTGGCATTTGCAGTAAAAGCCAATGTGTTACTTCCCTGGGTTACCGTTCTATTTCCGGTTAACGTTCCATTGGTATTATAAATATTAGTATCAATGGCATTTCCTGGATTATGAAGCTTAACCCATGCTGAACCGTTATAATAATAATAGCCTACAGCATCAATATTTACTGCATTTCCAGCTTGTGAGCCATTTCCCACACTATTCACATAGATCATTGTAGAAGTTGGAATTGCTGTCATGCTTTGGGCTCTCAATCTGTCTACGCGGGTTACTAAAAGGCCATCTACAGCATTAGAAGTTCCTGTTGGATTTTTTGCTGTAATATCCAATGTTGCAGTTGGATTAGCTGTATTAATCCCTACTTGTGCAAAAACAAAACTACTTATTGATAGTAGTGTTAGTGTAATGTTCTTTCTTTTCATTTTCATATTAAGTTGTTTAATAATTTGGATAATTTTTGATTTGCTTTGATGAAACATGAACATTTAAAGGGTTTCATCCGAAAAAATCAAAAAATTAGAGTAAAGTTTGGGTGGACTATTGTCTGATTAGTTTTGACTATAGAAAATTGTAATTGGTAAAAAGCAATAGATAATAAATTTATTTCACTTCATATTAAAATTGATTTAATTATTATAACTCAAAAAAAATAGTAATAAACTACTAAAATAATATTAAAAAACACACAATCATATATAAATTAAATCTCAAAAATTAATCAATAATCGAAAATATCCCATGAAAATAGTTAAAATATTAAAAATATAACGAAATAAAATGTTAATAATTAAATTTTAACATTTTATCAATTTAATAACGAAAAAAAATTAGTCGATATGAAGTGATTTATTTAATCCTATTTCTGTTAGAAAATAGTGAATAAAAAATAAAGCAGTAATCTGAATTACTGCTTTGCTAGTTATCCTAATATAAAAAATTAAAATGTTTTAAACATATACCGATTGGGGTACGACAACTTTTCACTGTTCCTGTGTCCGTTCACAATAATATGCACAATGTTGATCTGATCATCAAAGAGATTATACAGAAAACTTATGGCAGTTTCTACTTTTTTCGGGACAGCTACAGGTTCCGATTCCATAAACACATTTACAGATTCCTGGTCTTCTTCATAACCGATATAGTTTACCTTCAAAAATTTGCTATCAGCTTTTAGTTTAAAATATTCTGAACAATATTTTTGCAGCGCATCATTCAATTTAGCTTTGTATTTTTCGTCATTAAAATGAAAAGCGCCTCCATATTTTTTTCCCAGACCATTTTCCATATCATCAAGAAAAAACCGTCCTGTCACTTCAAATGTTCTGGATTTTGAATTATAATTTATTTCTACAGAGCCTACGTGATAGGGGTGAAAAGCTTCACGCTCCGTAAAACTCTGAAAAGCCACTGTTAATAGTAAAAGAAAACTCCAAAAAAATTTACCTGACATGAATCTTATTTTACAGCAAATATAAAAAAAGCAGCAATTATAAAAACTGCTGCTTTTTATGATCATAGATTAATAAGATTATTGCTTCATTACTTTTTTAGTAACTTTTGTGTTATCATCCAGTGCAATAGTAAACAGATAGGTACCTCTTACCAGCTCTGACACATCAATTTTACCTGAATTGACATTCACATTGACCGTTTTAATCAATTTTCCTGAAACATCATAAATGGTTACCGTTCCTTTAGAATATCTGCCCAGCGTCACATTAACAAAGTCCTTAGCAGGATTCGGAGTGATATTCACTTCTGAATTCATTTTTACATCGGCTGTCCCTAATGTTGCTCCTGTTTTAACAAAATAACCACCGAAACCTGTTGTCTGAAAGCTCACTTCCCAATATTGATAGGTGTCATTCCAGATAATATCTGCAATATCAGGTGTAATAACTGTGGCGGTTCCTCCAAAAGAAGCAATTGTTCCCGTAGTACTTGTTCCCGTGTATTTTTCAATAAGAAGATTCGCTTTATTCGCAACATCAGAAGGAGAAGTAGGTAATTTCACTCCATTGGTCAGATTATAGGCATCGAAATCACTCTGTTTGAAATATAAGGTTACTTTACCGGTTGCTGTGGTAGTGTTTGCATCCGGATTGATTTCATATCTTCTTACCACATAGTTGGGCTGTGCATTATCAACCCACACTTTGGATGTTACATTTCCTGATACGGTACTGGCTGTTTCTTTTTCTAATCTTGAGATAAGCTGGCAGGAATTTGTAAAATAATTGTAACCATTCGTCACCGTACTGGCTTTCGTCTGGTTGGAAGTTGCTAAATTCTTTACTTCAGCTACATTTTCGTAGACCACGGCTCTCATTTTAAGATCAAATGTTCTTGAAGTCCAGGTAGTACCGTCTGTAGAAGTCTTAGACCTGTTATTCAGTACTGCATTCTCAGCTTTCATGGCAATCCTTCCTCCTAATCCGTTTACGACAATATAAAATTCTTTTCCGGTTACCATTTGTACATTCAGATCTGAAAGATTCACATAATTCCAGGTAAATCTCTGAACGTTATTAAGCCATGAAGTAATGGTTTTAGTCGCTATAATATCTCCGGGGTTTCCATTGGCATCGACTTTTCTGATTTGAATATCAACCGGAATATCTGAAGGCAGTGAAGTCCCTGTTAAAAATGAAAAACCTCCCAACTTCCCTGTTAATGTGGGCGTATACCTTACTGCCAGCGCAATATTATCAAAGTAATAATTAGATTCTGTATTAGCAATAATGTATGGTTCATCATACCCTACAGTCTCAAAATTAGATTTCACACATCCTAATTCATCAGTAACTGCTTTATAAATATCTAGTTTACCATACCCCCATCTCATATTTGGAACGGTTCCTGTTGCCCCATCCACTCTTGCATTAGCTGTAAGACGGGCTTTAACCTGTGCTGCCGTCAATGTAGGATTAGCCTGAAGCAATAACCCGACAGCTCCTGCTACCCCCGGTGAAGACATGCTTGTTCCCTGGTTTTTCACATAATAATTGGTTCCTGCAATAATATCCGTTGCGCCAGGAGCAGAATCAGCCGATCTGGAAGAAATGACATTCTGCCCTGAAGCTGCAATATCTGGTTTCTGGACACCATCTACTCTTGGCCCCTGCGAACTAAACGATGAGATGGATTCCTGTGGAGTAAGGGTAAAATAACCACTTGTTCCGCTATACCAACTGGCTCTTCCCATGTATGAAGCTACTGTAATGGCATTAGAAGCATTCCCGGGGCTTCCTACAATATATTCGTTATCCCCATTCTGCAGTGTGGTTTGTACTCCCTGACTATACAGCCAGCCATGCGCTGAAATTTGCTGTGTTCCGTTATTGGTAATTTCCAATGAATAATTCCCCTGAACATTGGTGGTTCCTGAAGTTCGGGTAATCACCAGCTGAACATACCTTTTGTTGTTATCATTGCTCCAATAATTATACATTGTAGCGGTAAGCCCTCCTCCCAGAATACTGTGAGCTGTAGTGGTACTTATGTTCTGAGTATACTGCTGCCCATCAGGAGTAGTGAGCTTTGCTGTAACAGGTGTATTATCGTTGGCATACATTATAAATGAAAATACTGTAGCTGACGAGGTATTACTGGCTACCGTAAAATTATAAGTCTGAGAAGCATTAGCGGCAATATCAACTTTTCTGTGAAGATTAGCTCCGTAATCATTACCTGCCGAAATAACAACAACTCTTCCCGCTCCTGAAGTGGTAAAGCTATTAACCGCTACTTCATGGCTGGAGGTTCCGTCGTGAGCACTGCTCTGGCCACCGATACTCATATTGACAACAATAGGTTTATTGAGTGCCGTTGCCACATTTTTAAAATAGGTTAAAGCATTAATGGTATTTGTTGTAGGAAAAGATCCGTTTCCTCCTTTCACAAAAACAATATCTGCATCAGATGAAAATCCTTTATGTCTTTTATCGGTAAAAGCGGAACCATTTCCGGCTGCAGTACCTGAAACATGGGTACCATGGCCGTTGGTATCATTTTCACGAACAAAACCTGCGGGTGTACCATCCAGTTCATCTTCGATCTGTGCTTTTGTGTATTCCACTCCAGTAGCAAACCCTACCGGGGCGGTTTCTCCCGCCTGAGCAGTCAATGTCTGATCCCAGATGGAAACAATTCTGCTTTTGGTCTGATCATCAGCTTTTCTGAAATCGGGGTGTTTCCAGTCTATTCCACTGTCATAAATTCCTACTAACACTCCTGTTCCATTATAAACTGTGTTATTGAAAACACCATCCTGCAAAAGACTTGCTCCGGACTGAGCACGACTCACGTCATTATGAAGTTCGTCAAACTCAGGTCCCATTACAGAGGTTACATACGGAAGCTGGGTCAGTCTTTCAATATCTTCAATAGAAACTAAAGCTGTGGAAAAAGCAGGAAACTGGCTTTGTATAAGAAATCCGTCTGCTTTTAATTTTTCAGGCTCTTTAGTATAAACAATACATGAATACATGGTCTGCGCTCCTTTTGAAGTCACTACCAGGTGCTGGTCAAGTTTCATATCAGGACGTTCCAGTTCTTTCACAGCTCTTCCATTAGCAATACTTTCTTTATTTTTCAGTAAAATATCAAACCGGGAATCCAGTTTCTGTACCTGCCCGTAAAAAGCGTAGGAATACAATCCCAAAAAGGCTGCTGTAGCATTTCTAAGAAGCTTCGCTCCTCCATGTGAAATGTTTACATTTGTAAAAAATAATTTTTTAATATCCATATTTCATTTTTAATCAGTACAATTATACAATTTTTATTTAAAAAAGAAATAATATAAAATATTAACAAACATTAAGCGTAAAAATTAAATTAAACAATAAAATCAACAACAATTTAACAATATATTCAAAATATAAAATTTTTTAATCAAAATGCAGGATTTTCTTTTTTATTTAAACCTTGGATGGGAACATATTATTTCTCTGGATGCCCTTGATCATCAGCTTTTTGTTTTAGCTTTGATTGCAGTTTACTCTTACAGTGACTGGAAAAAAATCCTGATTCTTGTGACTGCGTTCACCATTGGGCATTCTATTACATTAGCTTTAAGTATTCTGGATGTTTTCAGAGTTCCTTCTGATTGGGTAGAGTTTTTAATTCCTTTAACCATTGTTCTGACTTCACTGGATAATATTATCATGAAAAATCAGAAACAGACTTTGATGCGGGCCAACTATTATCTTGCACTGATCTTCGGTCTTGTTCATGGAATGGGATTCGCCAACACGGCAAGAGTAATGATTGCTAAAAGCCAAAGTATTGCTTTACCTCTCCTAGGGTTTAATATTGGTTTGGAACTTGGCCAGATTGTCATTGTTGCTGCCATTTTAATCATCCTGTTTATTTCACTCAACCTTTTCAAAGTGAATAAAAAAGACTGGATACTCTTTGTTTCTTCCGGGGTATTTGCTTTATCCTTAAAAATGACTTTGGAAAGAATTCCTTTTTAAAAGTTAAATATTCTCATTAATTCAACAGGTAATTACTATCTTTGATCATTAAAAAATCATTTCGGTTATGAAACTAAAAGTTGTTATACTTTCACTTTCTGTATTTGCATATACAGGTTTCACCGCACAAAATATTCAGAATAACCCAGGCAGCAATCATGGTAACAGGTTTGAGCAGCTGGGAACTATTCTACCAACACCCAACATCTACAGAACGGCTTCTGGAGCTCCCGGTCACGGATACTGGCAGAACAGAGCCGATTATAACATCACCGCTTATCTGGATGAGGATAAGAGAAATCTGAAAGGTTCCGAAACGGTGACTTATTACAACAATTCTCCAGATGATCTGGATTATATCTGGTTGCAGCTTGATGAAAACGAGCATTCCAGCATTAGAAATGCAGGATATGATACTTCATCTGTACTTCATTCTTCAACAACAGACCAGCAGCTTAAAGTTTCTGAGCTTCCTGTTAAGGATAACGGGTATGGAGTAAGTCTTGAGAAAGTAACCGATGTTTCAGGAACTCCCCTGAAATATACCGTTAACAAGACCATGATGCGTATTGATCTTCCAAAAGTTTTGAAAAAGGGTGAAAAATTCATTTTCAAAGTAGACTGGAACTACAATATTCCCAACAGAATCAAAATGGGAGGCCGCGGTGGTTATGAAAACTTCCCTGAAGACGGCAATGATCTGTATACAATAACCCAATGGTATCCAAGAATGTGCGTATACAGTGACTTTCAGGGCTGGCAGAATCATCAGTTTACCGGAAGAGGTGAGTTTGCATTGGTTTTCGGAGACTTTAAGGTTTCTGTGAATGTACCTTCAGATCATATTGTTGGTGGAACAGGAGAATGTAAAAATTACGATCAGGTGTTGACAACTGATCAGCTGTCAAGATACAGAAAAGCTGAAAACGCAGCTGAGCCTATCGAAATTGTAACGTTGGATGAAGCTAAAAAAGCGGAGAAAAATCATTCAAAACAAAGAAAGACATGGGTTTTCGAAGCGAAAGATGTTCGTGATTTTGCATGGACTTCTTCCAGAAAGTTTGTCTGGGACGGAATGCGTGTAACGATTCCTGAAAACAACAATAAAGTAATGGCAATGAGTTTCTATCCAAAAGAATCTTACGGTCTTTACAGAAAGTTTTCTACAAAAGCGGTAGCCCATACCATCAAAACCTATTCGGAATTTACCATTCCGTATCCATATCCTGTGGCACAGTCTGTAGAAGCAGCGAATGGAATGGAATATCCAATGATCTGTTTCAACTTCGGAAGAACCGAGAAAGACGGAACCTATTCTGAAGGAACCAAAAACGGAATGATCGGAGTTATCATCCACGAAGTTGGGCACAACTTCTTCCCTATGATCATCAATTCTGATGAAAGACAATGGGCATGGATGGACGAAGGTCTGAATACTTTTACAGAATATCTTACAGAAGAAAAGTGGGATAATAAATTCCCATCCAAAAGAGGACCGGCATGGACGATCGTAGATTATATGAAACTCCCGAAAGATCAGCTGGAACCTATCATGAGTAACTCTGAAAATATTGTTCAGTATGGGCCGAATGCCTATTCAAAACCTGCTACAGGACTGAATATTCTTCGCGAAACGATCATGGGAAGAGAGCTTTTCGACAAAGCTTTTAAAACCTATGCTAAAAGATGGGCATTCAAGCATCCTGAACCTGCGGATTTATTCCGTACCATGGAAGATGCCAGCGGTGAAGACCTTGACTGGTTCTGGAGAGGCTGGTTCTACGGTACAGATCCTGTAGATATTGCGATTGATAAAGTAACGGTTGCTGTTCCTGATCTTGAGAGTGATCCTAAAGCTGCTGCAGAAGTAAAATATCAGGTTGAAAAACCATTGGTAAATAGTTTTGAAGATCTTTCAAAAATCAGAAACAGAGAAGATAAGAATATCAAATTCTACGTAGATGGTGATAAAGATCTTCAGGATTTCTATTACAGATATGACAGAGGTCAGGAAAAGATTGATAATAATAAGCAATACACCATCAAAACAGAATCAGGTCTTCCTTTAGATGCAAAGGATAAAGAGAAATTCAAAAATATTACAGGATATCAGATCGATTTTGTGAATAAAGGCGGTCTGGTAATGCCAATCATTCTTGAATTCACGTTTGAAGACGGATCAAAATTGTATGATAAATCTGCTGCACAAATCTGGAGGCTGAACGAACAAAAAGTTTCCAAGACGTATTATTTTGATAAGAAATTGAAATCTATTCAGCTGGATCCAATGAGGGAGACTGCTGATATTGATACAAGCAACAATTTCTGGAGCAATGCCGGAGCTGCAAGTGAAACTTCAAAATTCCAGCTTTTCAAACAAAAACAGGGAGGAGGTTCTGTAAGAGGAGGCTCAACCGGAAAGGTTAACCCAATGCAGGCCGCAGGAAAGAGTTAAAATCAAAAGGTTGTAACTTTTAACAAATACACCACTACTTCGTATTAAAAGATCATAAGGATTACTTTTTACTACGAAGTAGTGTTTTTTTTTTGCTTATAATCTGTGTATCCAAAAATTCAGGAATCCATTAAGAAAACAACACCTGTTTTTCACCTAAAAAAAATATAACAACCTGACTTAAAAATATTTATATTTGAATCACATAAACACCAAATGTCAAAAACCTGATTGACTTTAAATGTTCAGGACGTACCTATCAAAATATTTTAACTATGAAAAATGCTAAACTACTAAGCAGAGATGCTCAGAAAACCATCAATGGCGGACTTGCTGCCAGACTCGTTTGCTGCGAACGCGACGATAACGGAAAATGTACTTTATGGATCGGACCAGGACAAAATTGTCCTTAGTTCTGTCATCTGATAACAATCTTGAAAAAGCCGGAAATTTCCGGTTTTTTCTGTTTATATCCACAACTCATTGTCATTATTATCTGATTATCATAATTTTATTAAAAAAATACAATAAAATTATATCACTAAATAAGGAAAAACAGTATCTTTGATTCACTTCTTTTACACCAAATGTCAAAATCCTGATTGACTTTAAATGCTCAGGAACATACAAACAAAATATTATTAACTATGAAAAACGCTAAATTATTAAGCAGAGATGCTCAGAAATCTATCAATGGCGGAGCAGCAGGACGTGTTTGCTGTGAGTACAATTACAAAGGACAATGTATCCTGTGGATCGGACCTGGACAATATTGCCCATAGTTCAATCCTTAGATAACAACTAAAAAAAGAGGCTGTCTCAAAGGTTAAATAATTTGACTTTTGTCATTCTGACGAAGGAAGAATCTTACTTCTAACCATATAAGATTCTTCACTTCATTTTATTTCGTTCAGAATGACACTTTGGAACAACCTCTTTTTAACTTAAATGTTCTTTTACATTCTTTTTATAGGTTCTTCCCAAAGGAAGCTCATCACCATTTTTCAAAAAAACATGGCTGGAATTATACGAATTGATATGTTCTGATAATACAATATAAGACTTATGAATTCTGATAAATCCGAAATGTTGAAACTTCTCTTCAAAATTGGACATTCTCTCCAGAATCATATACTTTTTCAACGGGGTCATCAACACAATGTACTCCCCGAATCCCTGTATCCAAAGAATATCTTTAAGAAAGACTTTATTCATCACATAATTGGATTTGAACATAATAAAGTCTTCTTGCTGCCGGATGCTGGCTGAGCTTTTAAACTGAACAAAATCCCTTGCTTTATGGACTGCTTTTTTAAATGTATCAAAATCCACAGGTTTGATAAGATAATGAACAACATCCAGTTCAAAGGCTTTCACTGCATATTTTGTTTCAAGTGTAAGAAAAATACACAGCGGCGGATCGGGAAGCTGCTGCAAGAGTTCTACTCCGTTGATCCCAGGCATATTGATATCGAAAACAACAAGATCTACTTTATTGACTTTCAGAAATGCCAGTGCTTCTTCCGGTTTCTGAAATGAAGCCAGCAATTCAACCTCTTCAAGCTGATCGCAATATTGTTTTACAAGCTGCAATGCAGGATATTCATCATCCACATTAACGATAGTCAGATTAGCCATTGATAGTAATTGTTAAAGCAATTTTATATTGATCATTTTCTTTCGGTCCGGAATAAAATTCATACTGATCAGGATAAAATTTTTCCAATATATGAATAATTGCTTCATTACCCAATCCGTGATAATCAGATTCAGCGACAAGAGTTCTATCTTTCCCGACAGAATTTATAATTTCAAAATACAGTTCAGAGCGCTCAATATGACAGAATAATTTTATAAAAGCGTGAGCATCTTCTCCAATCGCTGAATGTTTTAAAGCATTTTCAAATAAAGTAAGAAGTATAGCAGACGGAATTTCAGCAATGTCAAATTCTTCCTGATCTTCAATATCCATCACAATATCAAGCTGGTTATTATATTTAAGCTGATACAATGCAGCAAGCGCTTTCAGGGAAGAAAACTCCTGAGAAACCGTTACTTTTTCTTTTCCACTGTCATAAATAATATATTTCAGAAGTTTGCTCAACTGCAAAATAGAATCTGATGTTTTCTCCGAATGGGTAAAACTATTGGCATATATATTATTAAGCGTATTCAACAAAAAATGAGGATTCAGTTTAGACTTGAGCAAATCAAGATAAAGCTGATCTTTCTCTTCTCCAAGACTAATCACATCCTGTTCTATTAAAAATTTGTCTTTGGTAATTCCCAAAAAAGAACCCACAAGAATGATGATTCCTTGTGAGATATACACATTATACAGAAACCCGACATGATAACCTTCTCCACTGAAATCCATTTGAAAAACGGCAGGTTCCCACAAAATTCTGAAAAGACTGGACCCTAAAAAAAGGATTAAAGCATAGAGGATAAACTCCGGATACTTATTCGATAAATAAAATCTGGGAACAAGGTAATAGTACACCAGATAATAAATCCCCACATTGAAAATTGTATTCAAAATAATACTTATCACCAACTGATTTGAATCCAGGAAGTAGTTTTCGGTGAAATAAGTCATCAAAATGAAGATAAAAAGGAAAAAAATATGCTGAAACCTCAACAAAAATTTCCAGCGGTACTTCATAAGGCTATCCAGAATCTTACCACTAAATAAAATTCTGATAATCAATAATATAATAATAAAATTAATGATTAAAAACATAGTCCATACCTTATTTTGAAACGCATCAAATATAAATATCTTTTTGTCTCAAAATGCAGTTCGTTGAGAAAAACTGTCATTGATTGAAAAAATCCGGGCCCGCTCTTCTGAATAAATATATTTGAGAAACCGCAATATTAATCAAATATTACATGAAACTTAATATAAAATCAACGCTTATTTTATCATTTTGCCTGCTTAATGGCCTTTTATATAGTCAGAGCAAAGACAATTACAATATGTGGTTTCAGTACCTGATGTCAGCAAAACTGACTGATAAGAGTACTTTAACGGCTCTTACTCAATACCGTTCTTTTGACCTGGCTTATGACACCCGACTTTTCCTTGTGAATGCTTACGTAGATTATGAAGTGGCAGAAAATATAAGACCTGCCGCTGGAGCCATGTTTCTGATCCTCGAATCTTATAATGCCGACGATTCTAAAAAGATAAGATATGAAAAAAGACCTTTCCAACAGGTAACTGCCGAGTATTTCATCGGAAGAACCTCCATCTCCAACCGTCTAAGGGTGGAAGAACGTTTCCTCAGCAATCCTGATGAATTTGAGGTAAGAATCCGGTATCTGATTTCTGTGAGAATTCCTTTCAACAAAAAAGGCGAAAAAGAAAAACTCTATGGTATTCTTAAAAATGAAATAAGAATGAATGTGGATAAAACAGAGCCTTTCGACAGCAATCGTATTACCGCAGGTCTTGGAATAAAAGTAGGAAAAAACTCTGCACTGGAGCTGGCCTTTATCAATCAAATGGAAACCGGAAAAACAAGCAATTACGGCTTTATAGGCTTCAGAAACAGTTTTGACTGGAGAAAAAAGAAACAACAATAATCTCATTAATATTTATAGATAACTATGCTTACATTTCTTGGTTTTTTAATGATTTTCATCTTCATGATTCTCATCATGAACAAAAAGATGACTCCACTTACCGCTCTGGTCATCGTCCCCGTAATCATAGCCCTTTTTGCCGGTTTTGGTCCTCAACTGGGAGACATGATGAAAAACGGTGTTAAGGAAATAGCGCTAACCGGCGTTATGCTGATCTTTGCCATCCTTTATTTCAGTTTAATGATAGACACGGGACTTTTTGAACCGTTAGTGAATATAATTTTAAAAGCCGTTGGCGACAATCCCATTAAAACAACAATAGGGACTGCTGTTCTTACGGCATTGGTTTCATTGGATGGCGATGGCTCATCTACCTATTTAATTGTAGTAGCCGCTATGCTTCCATTGTATAAAAAGCAGGGAATGAATCCACTTATTCTTACCTGTATTATTATGCTTGCCGGACAGATTATGAATATCCTTCCCTGGGGAGGGCCTACTGCAAGGGTAATGAGTTCCCTGAAACTAGGGCACACCGAAATTTTCGTCCCTATGATTCCAATTATGGCAATAGGGATTCTGTGGGTTATATTTGTTGCCTATATTTTGGGCAGAAGGGAAAAAATACGAATTGCAAAACATGGTAAGTTTACACGCTACAACAGCAATGATATTATTGGAGAAGCAGATCCTGCACTCCGCCGCCCGAAACTGATCCTGATCAATCTTGCCCTTACGATCACCCTTTTGGTAGTCATGATTCTTGATATTGTTCCTTTAGGAATTGCCTTTATGATTGCTTTCTGTATCGCTTCAATCATCAATTATCCAAAATTAAAAGATCAGCAGAAAATCATTTCCAAACATGCCGGAAATGCCCTATCAGTGGCGGGAATGATCTTTGGAGCAGGAATTTTCACGGGAATTCTTAATGGTTCAGGGATTATGCAGGCGATGGGAAACAGTATGATAGAAATAGTTCCTAAAAGCTGGGGTGGTTATATGAATATCGTGACCGCTTTATTCAGTATCCCGTTTACTTTTTTCCTGTCTAATGATGCCTACTACTTTGGGATATTGCCTATTATCGTTGCTACCGGTCATCAATTGGGAATTTCACCGGAAATATTGGGAAGAGCAAGTCTTATCGGGCAGGGTTCTCACCTTCTGAGTCCATTGGTTCCGTCTACTTATCTGTTGGTATCGCTGGCCGGTGTAGAGTTTTCAGATCATTTAAAGTATACATTAAAGTGGGCCTTGGGATCATCAGTCATCATGTTGTTGAGTGCTTTGATTCTTGGTATTATATAAGATTATATCTTTGAATATTGTAATCTTACCATCTATAAAAAGCGAATGATGAAAACTGCCAAGCAAAAAACATTTACCGATTCTTATCTGAGGAACCTTACGCTTTATGTATTCACAGCGATTATCTGTGGAGCATTAACAGGTTACTATTTTCCGGAAGTAGGTAAACCCCTGGAAAAGGTAAGCAGTTACTTTTTTATGCTTCTTGAGGTTTTGATTGTTCCTGTTATTTTCATTGCAGTAACCTACGGGGTAAGCTATATTTTCAGCACTAAAAATGCTTTCAAAATTGTGAGCCAGATGGTTCTGTATTTTTTACTCATTACTTCCATCAGTATTTTATTGGGAATCGGGTCTGGTCTTCTTTTAAAACCGGGTGCCAATACAGGAATTATTATTTCTTCCCATAAAGAACTTCCGGAAAGATTTTTAACAACAACCAGCAACCCGTTACACATCAGCAACTATGTCCTTTTTCTTGTAATCTCTATTTCTGCGGGAGTCGTGATTGGTCTTTCAAAGAAGAGGAATAACATCTTTAAAGCTTTAGATGCGGGAAGAAATCTGTTTTTCAAACTTATCAAATATGTTTATTTATTTCTTCCGATCGTTATTTTCTCTAATATCGCTTACGGAATTTCAGTATATGGAATTAATACTTTACTGCCGTTAAGTAAAATTGTTGCCACCGTATATCTTACCAGTGTATTTTTTATTTTCGGGATATTGGGTGTTATAACGGCTTACTTTAAAATTAATCTTTGGGACTTTCTGATCAGCATCAAAGAAGAAATCATTCTTGTAGTGGCCACTTCTTCTTCAAAAACGGCCTTCCCAATGATCTTTGACAAAATGGAATCCCAAGGCTATGACCGAAAAATTCTTCGTCTTATTATTCCTCTCGGATACAATTTTAATCTGGCAGGAGCTTGTATTTATCTTTCTATTTCATGTATTTTCCTGGTTCAGCTTTACAATATTTCCCTTACGCCAATGGATTATTTCTGGCTTTTTATCACGATTTCCATTGCTTCCAAAACAGCTTCCGGAGTTCCCGGATCAGGCTTCCTTGCCCTGATGTTTACCCTAAGCAGGTTTGGAAAAATTCCTACCACGGATCTTGCTCTTTTATACAGCATAGACCGCTTTATGAATGAAGCGAGATCGGTTACCAATTTCATCGGCATTTCAGTTTCTGCTGCCATTATTTCAAAACTTAATCAAAATTCTATTCCCTTAAAAAATGATATTTCCTGATTTTACACACCTTTTCAATGACATCGTAGAAAACCCGGCAAAATCCATTGCTATTATCGGCAATCTTATTCTGATCGAAAGCCTTCTTTCTGTAGACAATGCAGCAGTACTGGCTACCATCGTCATGGATCTGCCCGAAAACCAAAGAAAAAAAGCCCTGAAATACGGAATCCTTGGAGCTTATGTATTTCGGGGACTCGCTCTTATTTTCGCTTCCATACTGATTTCCGTATGGTGGCTGAAACCCCTGGGAGGATTCTATCTGATTTATATTTCCTTTGACTGGTTCATCAAAAAAATTAAAAACACAAATGATGAAGAAAATACTGAGGAAAACCCGGACAAGGAATCCAGCTGGCTGTATAAAAATTCCATCGGATTGCTGGGTCAATTCTGGGCAACGGTTGCTATTGTGGAAGTGATGGATCTTGCTTTTTCTATCGATAATGTTTTTGCAGCAGTGGCTTTTTCAGACAATTTACTTCTGATTACGCTGGGTGTATTTATAGGAATTTTAGCGATGAGGTTTATTGCACAATGGTTTGTTCGTCTCATGCAGGTATTTCCTTTTCTGGAAACTGCGGCTTTTATTGTCATTGCTATTTTAGGAGTTAAACTAAGTTTGTCATTATTTGAGCACTTCTACCCTGCTACGGTATTCGCTCAGTTTTTAGCCAGCCATACGATGGAAATATTAGTTTCCGCCATTACGGTTCTTTTGTTTGTTGTTCCCGTAGCTACAAGTTATCTTTTCGGATTCCCGGCCCGCAAAAAATAATTTTTCTGCCAAATTTTCACATTCGGAAATAAAAGTCTGCCATTTCAGCCACCAGTGTCTCATGGCATACATTTAGAGAATTACAACACAGAAATAATTAAAAAATTAAATATATTATGTCAGTAAACTTTAAACCATTGGCAGACAGAGTTCTGGTAGAGCCAATCGCAGCAGAAACTAAAACAGCTTCAGGAATCATTATCCCGGACACTGCAAAGGAAAAGCCGCAAGAAGGTACTGTAGTAGCAGTAGGTCCTGGTAAAAAAGATGAGCCTACAACAGTTCAGGTAGGTGACAAAGTTCTTTATGGAAAATATTCAGGTGCTGAATTGAAGTTGGAAGGTAAAGATTATTTAATCGTAAGAGAAGCTGATTTATTGGGAATTATTGGGTAAGCTTCTGGCTATTGGCTTCTGGCAAATGGCTTTTCTGAGTTGAAATTAATTCATGAGAGATTTTAAAAAGTTTGAAGTGTGGCAATTAAGTCATCAGTTGACATTGAAAATTTATACTTCAACCAGAAGTTTTCCAAAAGAAGAAATTTTTGGACTCACCTCTCAAATCAGAAGATCATTTGCATCTATTGGATATAATATCTCAGAAGGAAGCGGCAGAAATTCGGATAAAGAATTTGCCAATTTCATTAATATTGCTCTGGGATCATCCAATGAAGCCGAAAACCAATTAATTCTTGCTAAAGATTTAGGATACATTCATGAAAATGATTTCAAAAATCTTTTGGAAGAATTGACAACACTAAAAAAGAAGCTTGTCACTTTGTGGAACAGGCTCAATGGAAATTAAAAATTAAAGTTAAACACGCGAATTGCAAAAGCTAAAAGCAAAAAGCAAGTCGCCAAAAGCTAAACAAACATGGCAAAAGAAATAAAATTCGATATTGAATCAAGAGACGCTCTAAAGAGAGGTGTAGATGCATTGGCTAATGCAGTAAAAGTAACTTTAGGTCCTAAAGGGAGAAACGTAGTGATCGAAAAATCTTTCGGTGCTCCACACGTAACTAAGGATGGGGTGTCTGTTGCAAAAGAAATCGAACTTGAAGACAGAGTAGAAAATATGGGAGCACAAATGGTAAAAGAAGTGGCTTCCAAAACTAATGATATCGCAGGAGACGGTACTACTACCGCTACTGTATTGGCACAGGCTATCGTAAGAGAAGGTCTTAAGAACGTAGCTGCAGGTGCTAACCCAATGGATCTTAAAAGAGGAATCGACAAAGCGGTAACTGCCGTTGTTGAAAACCTTAAAACACAGTCTCAGGCTGTAGGAGATTCTACAGATAAAGTAAAGCAAGTAGCTTCTGTATCTGCTAACAATGATGAAACTATCGGTGCTTTAATCGCTGAAGCTTTCGGAAAAGTTGGAAAAGAAGGTGTAATTACTGTAGAAGAAGCTAAAGGTATCGATACAACGGTAGATGTTGTAGAAGGTATGCAGTTCGACAGAGGGTACCAGTCACCATACTTCGTGACTAACCCTGAGAAAATGTTAGCTGAACTTGAAAACCCATATATCCTTTTAGTAGAGAAGAAAATTTCTTCAATGAAAGAATTATTACCGGTTCTTGAGCCAATTGCACAAGGTGGTAAGTCTCTATTAATCATCTCTGAAGAAGTTGAAGGTGAAGCTTTAGCTACTTTGGTAGTCAACAAACTAAGAGGTTCTCTTAAAATTGCTGCTGTAAAAGCTCCAGGATTCGGAGACAGAAGAAAAGCAATGTTAGAAGATATCGCTATCCTTACAGGTGGACAAGTGATCTCTGAAGAGCAAGGTTTCACTATGGAAAACATCTCTTTAGATATGCTTGGAACTGCTGAGAAAGTAACGATCGACAAAGACAACACTACAGTTGTAAACGGTGGTGGTGACGAAGCGAAAATCAAGGGAAGAGTTGCTCAGATCAAAGCTCAGATGGAAACTACAACTTCTGACTACGACAGAGAAAAACTTCAGGAAAGATTAGCTAAGTTAGCTGGTGGTGTTGCTGTACTTTACGTAGGTGCTGCTTCTGAAGTAGAAATGAAAGAGAAAAAAGACAGAGTAGATGATGCCCTACACGCTACAAGAGCAGCTGTTGAAGAAGGTATCGTTGCAGGTGGTGGTGTTGCTTTAGTAAGAGCAATTAAATCTCTAGACAACCTTTCTGGTGCTAACGCTGACGAAAACACTGGTATCAAAATCGTGAAAAGAGCGATCGAAGAGCCATTAAGACAAATCGTTGCCAACGCAGGTGGTGAAGGTTCTGTAATCGTTGCTAAAGTAGCAGAAGGATCAGGAGACTTCGGATACAACGCGAAAACTGACGAGTATGTTCAAATGCTTGAAGCAGGAATCATTGACCCAACTAAAGTAACAAGAGTTGCCCTTGAAAACGCAGCTTCTGTATCTGGAATGCTTTTAACAACTGAATGTGTTATCACTGAAGTGAAGAGCGCTGAACCAGCTATGCCAATGGGTGGTGGAATGCCAGGAATGATGTAACAGCGTGTCGCTGAGACAATTTAATATACTAACCGTTCTGATTTTCAGAGCGGTTTTTTGTTTGTAAGATTTAATTTTTTGGGCTAAGGTAGCTGGATTGATATCCTTGTCAAGGTTTAAAACCTTGACAAGGATCTGCTGAAATATATTTGAAAATGCAGCTTCTTTATCTGGAATGCTTCTTACAACAGAATGTGTAATCACTGAAGTAAAGAGCGCTGAACCAGCTATGCCAATGGGTTGTGGAATGCCAGGAATGATGTAACAGCGTGTCGCTGAGACAAATTTAAAATACTAACCGTTCTACTTTTGTAGAGCGGTTTTTTGTTTTATGGTTTTCCGTAAGGAAATACCATCATAATCTTATAAATTAGTAAAAATATTAATTATGACGTTATGTTTAGCTTGGAAGCAAGAACAAGAAATTTATTTTGCATCTGATTCACGACTTACCAACCCTGATAAATCAAAAATAACCGATGATGCTACAAAAATTTTTAAAATAGGGGTTGAAATTTATGATGCAATATCATCCGAAACACCAAATGCACAAGAAGAACTTTTACATCGAACAAATTTTGGGCTCTGCTTTACTGGGAGCTACTTAAATGGTAGCCTACTTGCAGATACAATTGAGGAAGTATTATCAAATTTACAAGGATCACCTCAAATTTCGGATTTTTCCATTGACAATTTATCAGATATAGCATTTGCCATCTACAAGCAGGTGTCAAGACAACTTACAACAATTAACCGGGAAAAAGGGGTATCAGAAGTCTTATTAGGGGGATATTGTCCAATCAATAAAAACTTTAAACTATATAAATTTTCTCCAGATATTCAAGAAGGATTACTTGATTTTACAAAAGAAACTGTGGATATAGATAAATCTCCTTATTTCATAGGTGACATCACAGCTAAAAGCAGAGCAGAAGAATTGGTTTTAAAGATAGATGAAAAATATTCACAGTTTCATTTATTACGTGAAATAATTACAGATAATAATATTCCAACAGTTGGGGGAAATATACAAATCGGAGCTTTTAGATCTAATAATTTTAAGACTCATGGAATTATAGAATATTCCAGTTTCAAAAACGAACATGGTTTATTGGAAGTAAAAGATAATTTCAAATTTAGAGGTTTATCACTTGACTTTAACGATAATGAATTAAGAAAAGGGAACATAAACATAAAGAAAGCATTTCTCAATCCATTTAAAAATGAAAGAGACTTGCTTTTTAAACAGGTTCTTGAAAGTATCAATAAAAACACCAATAATTTTAAAACAGTATAGAACTATTAAGTAGTATAAAATGTTACGAACTTGAATTAATTATTATGAAAAAACTTGATAAAACATTAACTGAAAGATTGAAACAATTATTCCTACAAGCAAAAGATGAATTTTCTGAAGAATATATTGTAGTTGCCATTCCAAACTTTTTTGCTAAAAAGTTTATAGCCTACTGTGCAATGAAAGAAGATTTAGAACTCTGTATAGAATACATAAAACTTCTAAGAACTGAAACCAGCAAAGTGATAAAATCAGGTTTAACATATTCCTTAATCTCATTATACGGAAAATGTTTTACAGACGCATCTAAAAATAGTTATCCTAAGTTAGAGCCAAATTCAATTTTCAAGGACAATCCTGAGGTTGGACAAAATCACAATACTTTAATGGAATTGCGCCATCAGTTTATTGCACACCGAGGAGAAACCAATAGTGAAATAGCAATTTCTTTTCTACTAATTCCAAAAGCTGATGATTTAGAACAAACTCAAGTAAGATTTAGTCAATTAAAACAAATGGGATTTTCTCAGGAAGACTTGGATAAATTTGAAAGTTTAATACAATATATCTTAGACGAACTTCAAAAGAAAATTGAAAAAACAGGACAGAAAATACATGATGGCTTTCTTGAAAATTTTAGTCATGATTTAGCATCTTCTTTAATACTCAATAATATAAAAAATGAATAATAAGGTTTTAATTAACAATAGAATTTAGATTAAATGTATAATTGGAATCAATTTACTCTCACTAATAAATCTTCACAAAACCTAACCTATTGACTTTGTACCATAGCCTTTAGCTAGTTTCTGTATTGTTGAAATTCGAAAATCATCTGCTGTGCACAGTCACCCGACTTTGCGCAATTAAAATAAATCTCTTAAGCTACACAACATATTGGTGGTTTATTTTTAATAATCCGTAAATTTATACTTACAGATATTTATAATTATGTCAATCTTTGAATATGATCATTTTGATAGCCCATTAAAAGTTGGTGATAATAATCCTCATAGGCAAAAATGTGTTTTTTGTCAAAATGAATTAGAAGTATTTTTAATAGATGACTATTGGGACGTAAATTTAAAAGAAATTTATAGTTTTCATCAATTAGGAAAGAGCTGGTGTTATGAAGAAGGAATGGATGAAGAAATGTGGGAGCTTGATCTTTCTAAGTATTCGTGTGAAGCATACTTTCATCACTGTAATAAATGTGGCTGGTGGAGAATAATAAAAGATGTGACTGTCAGTGCTAAAGTATGGCAGCTATGGCAATTTTTCTATGGCACAGCTGGTCTATTGAAAAAATTAGATTTGCACAATATTGATGTTCCGATCAATGAAATTTCAAAATATCTTCTAGCTAAATATGAAGCAAGATTTAGTTTACATCCAAAATTATTTGAAGAAGTAACGGGGCAGGTTTTTAAAAACCTCGGATACGATACCATTGTAACAGGTTATTCAAATGATGGTGGAATTGATGTCATTCTAGAAAAGGAAGGAAAGCAAATTGGTGTCCAAGTTAAGAGATACAAGAATAAAATAAAAGTTGATCAAATAAGAGAGTTAACAGGTGCTCTTTTTCTTTCTGGTATACCAAAAGGTATTTTTGTTACTACATCAGATTTTCAAAGTGGAGCAAGTAAAACAGTTAAAAAATCACATGATAGAGGTATGCCTATTGAACTTATAAACTCTAAAAGATTTTATGATATTTTAAAGTTAACTACTGAATCTAAAATTGACAAAGAAAATATTCGAAATAAACTTGAAGCAGTTTTAAATAATCAATTATATAGTTACAATTGGGAAAATCCTATGAATAGTATTTAAAGACCATACTACCCGCTCCGCAAAGTCTGGAGACCTTGCACCATCATAAAAAACAAAATCCGAAGTCTCCCACTTCGGATTCTTTATATCCACCACCTAAAATACCCCCACTCCCCCATTTCCTATCCCCCAACTTTTACTTATATTTGTTTCTATAACGTACACAAATATGCAAAACAAAAAAATACATCAGGGGAGAAATATCAAGCGTTTTCGTGAGATGTTGGGCATCAAGCAGGAGGCTTTGGCTTTTGATCTTGGTGAAGACTGGAACCAGAAGAAGATTTCGCTTTTGGAGCAGAAAGAAACCATTGAAGATCCTTTATTGAAAAGAATTTCTGAGGTATTGAAAATCCCTGTGGAAGCGTTTCAAAATTTTGATGAAGAACAGGCTATCAATATTATTTCTAATACTTTCGATAATTGTCAGCAACCAGCTTCTATTTTCTATAATTCTACACTTAATCCTATAGATCAATTAATCAAAGTACACGAAGAAAAAATTGCGCTGTACGAAAGAATGCTGAAAGAAAAAGATGAAATGATGGCCAGGCTGGAGCAATTGATTCAGAAATAAAAACACAAAACTAATAACCAACCCTTCATGAGACTCTATACTTTCATAGCAGTATTATTCTTGCTGTCCTTCAGCTGTGCAAAAAAAGACCAATACCGTGTCGGCCAGCAATGGAACTACAAAACCCGTCCTACGGAAAAAAACTCAACACTTACCATATTAAAGATTGAAGAATACCCTGAAACCGGAAAAGTGATTCATATTTCTGTCAGCGGTTTGAAGATGAAAAACCCTGCCAGTCCTACTGGGTATGCAGAAAACCTCAGCCATCTTCCTCTATCAGAAGAAGCTTTGAACAAAAGTGTCATCAGCCTGAAAAAAGAGGCCTACAAAAAACCGGACTCCCTTGAAATGGATGGTTATTCTTACTGGAAAAAAGAGTTTGATAAAGGAAATGCCGGGATATTTACGATTCCTGTTTCTGAGATCGTAAGTACAATGGAGAAATCTATTATTGCAGGAGATTATACTAAATAAAATACCTACATCACAAAGTCTCTGGACTTCAGAAACAAACTATATAATTTAGAATTATCCTTGATACTGGTATGAAAAACTTTAGTCTGATTTTAGCTTTATTACTTTTTTTATCTTGCAACCCACAGAAAAAATTGCAGGGAACCTATAAATCCAACAAAGCTGAATTTGGTTTCTTCGTCACCAAGATAGATTTTAAGAATAACAATGAATTTAATTACGTGTTTTCCGGAGATCTTCAACATCAGGAACTTTCCGGGCTTTATACGGTAAGCGGCCATAATTTGTATTTAAAATTCAATAAAAATAAAGAAGAGATCGAATCTGTACATGATTCATTAATAATAGCTGACATGTTATCCGGCAACTATAATAATTATGATTTAAAAAACGAAAACGGGATCAACTACCATTTAAAATATAAAATCAAAGGAAATAAGCTCTTTGTTTATGACATCAAAAGTGGGCAACTGAAAAGAAAATCAAAAGTATATACTAACCAAAGGAAGTATGTATTTTGGGGCACCCGGTGGAAATACCAAACAGTTTATCTTAAAAAAATATAGTCCTGGAATATTAATTTAATATCTAAATTAAAATCAGAATGAAAACGAATTGCAACAAATGTAAAAATGAAGTTATTACTCTAAAATTTTCTGAAGAACAAAAGCTTGATCTTTATATTTTGATGCAAAACGATTTAAAATTATTTGCTGAAAAAAAAATAATTGACGAATTCAATGTAGACAAAAATGAAGCAAAAATTATTATTCAACATGTAAACAATAGAAATGGCAGATGTGCAGCATGTGAGTTTGAAAAATTGAATGGAGAATATATTGAATGTCCCAATTGTGGTGCTTTTAATTATAATCTCAATGAACCAGTGTTTAATTTAGAATTTTGCAGTCATTTAGAATGGTCTCTGGATTTTAAAAACATTGAAAATGAAAATATAAAATATTATGCTAAGTCTTTTTGGTGTGATGGTATAAGTCATTTACCAGAAGACTCAAAATCTTTACTTTATCATAATATTGAAAAAAAAAGGCAAATAATAACAAAAGCCTGGATTGGATATAATGGCAATGAGATTTATGAAATGAAAATCAAGTTCGGAAAAAAAGCTATAGAAAATTATAAAAATAATAAAAGTTTAATCGAATGCATTCCAGGAAATAATGAAAATCCGAATTGGATACAATTATTTATGGAAGATAAAAAGATTGAAATTCAATTAAAATAATAACTGTGGCCAGCATGAGTTTGCGTCACTGTAGATGGCAGTAACCTCTTTCTACAAAGTCTTCCAACTTGCGTCAATAAAAACAAAATCCACCAACACTCTAATTTTTATCCCCAAACTTTCTCTTATCTTTGTTTCAATAACGATCTGAACAGTGTTGACGACGTAACACCAAAACAAAATATGGCAACAAAAGAAGAATTCTGGGACAGGAAAAAGAAATTAAATGATGATTTCTTCGTGATGGGCTCTGTGGCCAAACCTGCGACCGAAGAACAAATTAAAAAATATGAAGAAAGCACAGGGTTTAGCTTCAGTGAAGATGTTAAGGATTTTCTGACCTCATTCGGATCCTTACTTTTTGAAGTCAAAGAAGAGATCTGGAAACGTCCCCAGGAGTTTGACGTCCTTCCAGGCTGGAAATTCGGGTATGGCTTTTTTGTGTACGGACTTTCGCAGGATGAAGAAATGCCTTCATGGATGGGATTTGAAGAAAAACATCAGGAAGCCCTTGAATATAAAGAAAAGCCACTGGGACAACTATTTTTTAAACGCAGTGGAAATCTCTACAGAGCCTATACCGACAACGGAATCATAAAAATTGAGTATGACAAATACGACGAGGAAGATTATGAAGTATTTGAAGGAAATATCTACGACTTCTTAATTGAAGAAATTAATAATTTAGAACAGGATTATCTGGAATATATCAACGAAGGAAAACCCTGATGGAGCTTTACATAACTTTATACCTCCTGACTTTAAGCTTATAAAACAAAAACACTAAAACTTACTACCATTGAAAACAAAATTATTATTCCTGTCATTTTTGGGTTCCTTGCTGGCCCATGCACAAACGCTTCATTTCCAGAAGCTCGCCGGTATGTCAGCAGGCAGAGGGGCGATAGCAAGTGTAATCGTGAATGATAATATTTATGTATCCAATGGTTATAAAGCGGATGAAGAAGCCAATTATATTGAGAAATATAATATTACCGATAACAGTTGGAGTATTCTCAATACTACTCTAATTCCCAAAAGATTTGCTAATTCGGAAGCTTACCATAATAAGATCTATATTTTTAACGGTTTGGGGAACTGTCATCTTGAAATTTTAGATCTAGCAACCAATACCGTAACCGAAGGAGCAATGAATCCCTATTTTGCCAGCGGTTCCGGTTCTGTTATCTATAATGGCAAAATATATGTGTTTGGAGGCAGCGGGTTGAACGGGGCACCTATATATTCTGATAAATTTCAGTATTACGATATTGCTTCAGATACCTGGCACCCATTGCCGGATATGCCTGTAGCCAAAGAAACAAAAGGTAAAATTGTTAATAATAAACTGTATGTCATCGGTGGTTTTAACGAAGCTTCTTCTAATCTGATCGATGTTTACGACCTTAGTACGAATCGTTGGACCAATCAGTATAAAATGCCTGTTGGGATATCCGGGCACTCCTTGGCAGTAGCCGATAATAAAATTTTCATTGTGGGTGATTATAGTCATCAGGATTTTCTGGCCTATTTTGATACTGCTACCCATAAATTCTACCAGTTATCCTCCGATATGATTCCCCGAAGACACGCGGCAGCAGAAGTATATAATAATAGATTATACATCATTGGCGGAAATACAACCACTCTTCCATCTTCCTCTATTAAAAGTACACAAGTTGCAGAGATCAATGAAATAATGTTCAATTTGGATATCCCGTTATCTCCATAGACGAGAAAATCATCGATATCCATTTACTCAAAGTCAGGAAACTTTACCCCCATTAAAAAAATAAAATCCGAAGTCCTCTATTTCAGATTCAGCTTTTACATATATTTGTTTCTATTAATATGTAAAACAAACACGAAATCTTACTACCATTGAAAACAAAATTATTATTCCTGTCATTTTTAGGCTCATTGCTCGCCCATGCACAAACACTTCAATTTAAAACGCTCGCCAATATGTCTGCAGGCAGAGGAGCCATATCCAGTGTCATCGTAGACGACAATATCTATGTGAGCAACGGATATCAGGAAAGCGGAGGTAACGCCAATTTTATTGAAAAATACAATATTACAGACAACAAATGGAGTGTTCTCAATGCTACTATTAGTCCTAAAAAATTTGCTAATTCGGAGACTTACGATCATAAAATTTATATTTTTAACGGCTGGGGAAACAGCCATCTTGAAATTGTAGACCCTGAAACCCAGCAAGTAACAAAGGGAGCTGTGAACCGTTCCTATACCGGAAATGCTGGTTCTGCCATCCATAATGGCAAAATATATGTGTTCGGTGGCAGCGGGCTCAATGGTGCTGCAACCACTTCATTTTCCAACAGATTCCAATATTATGATATTGCTTCAGACACATGGCATCCATTACCGGATATGCCCAACGCCAGAGAAGCAAAAGGTAAAATTGTGAATGATAAACTTTATGTCATTGGTGGCTTTAATGGTACCTCATCCCGTTTGATCAATATCTACGATATCAATACCAATCGCTGGACCGATCAAATTACGATGCCAGCCGGGATATCAGGACATTCATTAGCGGTGTCCGGTGATAAGATTTTTATGGCAGGAGGTTATAATAATCAGACTTTTCTGGCCTACTTTGATACCGCAACCAATAAATTCCACCAGCTGTCATCCAATATGATTCCCAGAAGACATGCTGCTGCAGAAGTATACAACAATAAATTATACATCATCGGCGGAAGTACAACGTCTGTAACCAAATCGGCTATTAAAAGTACACAGGCAGCTGATATTACCGAGATTGCCCTCTCTTCAAATACAGCCAAAAAAGATCATGAAACCAAAACAAGAGTATATACCAACGCATCGAAAGACGGTTTTTTCATCAGCAATAAAAATAACAGCAATCAATTTGAATTTACCGTCTACTCTTTAGATGGAAAGGAAATACACAAAGGTTTTGCTTACTATAATAAAACGATAGATTTATCCAAAGTAAAGCCCGGAAACTATATTTTCAGTTTTAAAAATGAGAAAGGAGTTTTACAGCAGGTTAAAATTTTCAGGTAATAGTATATTCACAGGATATAAATGAAAAATTAAGCACACAGCGTTCTCAAAACAAAACAATTGATGATAGACGAAATTTTAGTACAAAAAATGATTGAAGATGAAATTCATCCTGATTATACCATCTTCAAATATTATGAAACAGAGCTTTATATTTTTATTTTCTGGAAGCATAAAAAATATGATAAAGATGATGAAAGAGGAAAGTTAATTGGAGTCGGACCTATTGTTTTTGATAAAGCACAGAAGAATTATACCATTTTGGGTTCAGGATCAAACAATAGGCATTATTACAAACATTTGCCAGACAATCTCTTTGATGAATACAGAATCATCAATACTTTTGAAAGCATTAAAGCCGGAATTGTAAGGAGAAAGTATGTAAATACTGATGATGTTGACAGATTATGTCAAATTATAACTAATGGCTGGGCCAGTGTTGATTTTGACATGCATTATCCTGAAGATTATGATGTAGAAACTCATATTATTGCTGTTTTGAAAAACAAAGAACAACAAGATACCATCATCAACTTCTGGAATGAAATAGATTACCATTATAAAGTATTGAATGATAAGGAAATACTACTTTGGAAAACAAAAGACGAATAAAAAATTAAAAATCAGAAAAGACGGAATTCCTTATGATAAACAAAAACAAAAAAAGATTATTTAAAAAAATGCCGATATTTCCTGAAAATGATGACCAGCCACTTACTAGAAAACAATTTGTTATCAGAAAGTTTAAAACAAAGATTGATTGATAATAAGAATGATAACCCGCTTCTCTAAATCCCGGACCTTGTATCAATATTAGAAGAAATGTTATGAAAAAAAGACAATTTAAAAAACTGGACAATTCCATTTCAAGCTTTCAATGGATAAAAAAGAAAAGTGAAAGATATTGGCAGAAAGTAGATCTGATGGAATGCTGGGGATTCCAGATTCAGGAAGGAAGCAAATGGAAAAAAGGATTGTCAGAATCTGAATTAGAAGATTTCCAGAGACAGTTGAACATCACCTTTCCGGAGTCATTAAAAAACTATTACAGAACGATGAATGGTCTTGACAAATTGGGAATAGATAACAATGGCGGCGAAGGAGAAATTGATTTTGGTCCTAAATTTTATTCATACCCTGATGACATTCCCATCATAAAAGCAAGAATTGAATGGATCATGGAAGCCAACCGCGTGACGGAAGATATTATGAAGAACCAAAATGTACCTCCAATTATCCCCTATTTAGGACATCGGTTTTTAATACTGGATCATGAAGAAAATGTTCTTTCAATGTTTGGCAGTGACATTATATTTTGGGGCGGCAATTTATCAAAAGGAATTGCACAAGATATTTTCCCAATTCGTCATGCTGAAAAAAAGAAAATTGATACAAGCTCATTCTGGAACAAAAAAATTGGGTAGTTAAAAAGCAGTTTTCTGCTCTGGTAATAAAATATCAGAAGTTAAAACATTTTCAAAATCCTCTATTTAGAGGTGAAAACATTTATAATACATGAAAAAAGCATTTGAATTTCTCACCCATTTAAAAGAAAATAACAACCGGGAATGGTTTGCCAGACATAAATCTGAATACGATGTCATTGTAAAAGAAAACAAAGTTTTTTTTAATCAGATTTATACCGAACTTCAGGAATATGATAACCTGAAAGGAATGCATATTTTCAGAATTTACAATGATGTACGTTTTTCCAAAAACAAAACACCTTATAAAACCAATTTCGGAGTAGGATATTCCCGCTCGAAACCTATGTTGAGAGGTGGAAATTATATTCAGCTGGAACCGGGCAACAGTTTTGTAGGCGGCGGATTCTGGGGGCCTGAAGCCAAAGATTTACTTCGCATCCGTAAAGAATTTGAAATCAGCAACTCAGAAATTGAAAAAATTACCTCAGATACAACTTTTATACAATATTTTGGAGAACTTAAAGGAGACGCTGTAAAAACAGCTCCTCGTGGGTTTGATAAAAATCATCCGGCTATTGATCTGATCAGAAAAAAGCAATTCCTTGTGATGCGGAAATTTACAGATAAGGAGGTTTTATCGGACAATTTTCAAAAAGAAGTCCTCCTGACTTTACTTGCTATGAGACCTTTTTTTGATTATATGAGTGAAATTCTGACCACGGATATGAACGGGGAACCTTTATTTTAAAAAGCCATGAAAAAAATGTCCTTATTCATTTTTACATCTTTTATAATATTGAGTTGTTCTGATCATTCTCAGAAGACAAAATCCATGGATTTTCGCAGTTTTAAACTTCAGGCTCCTAAAGACTGGAGCAAACTGAAAATGGATGCTTATGATAGTAATGCCGGAATTATCATCACAAAAAATAATGATTCGATTTTCTACGATTATGGACCTTATTCCTATTCATTAGAAGAAAATGTCACGATTATTAGCAGAAAAGATTTCAACGAACTTCTAGCAGTGAATCCAAAAGCTGATACAACACAATTTATTGTCATTGATAAAAATACAAATAGAGAAGATTTTGTCAAAAGTAAAATAACCTATAAAAAAATTGATGGGTACAAGGCAAAAATAGTAGAGCCCAAACAAGTAGGCAATGGAATGACAGGAGTTTATATCGACAGCCTTAAAACTGGATCTATAGGAAAAATCAGATTCAATCTATATGGTAAAAATCTGAAGAAAGAAAGTCAGGCAGAACTTTTAAAGGCAATTCAGACATTACAGTTTAGAAAATAATATAACTAAGAATTATGTTCTATGATATTGAATAAAATCTATCTAATAAGGATTTCCCATTAACTTTTTTATATTTTTGCTCTGCTGAAAAATTAATAAAACCATGAAACTTTGTATTTTAGCCTTCCTGCTTTGCATTTTCAATCTTACATATGCACAAGAAAAAACACACCCATCCATCAAAAAAGGAGATTTTCCGGAAGGTATTTATATGACTCTGGAGGATGTTTTAAATAAACAACCATCTTCAACCGAAGAGGTCTATTTCAAAGCCTGTGAAAAGTGTGATTCTCTTGACATGCCGGAAAAAGCATTCTTTTATTTCAAACAAAAAAATAAAAGGGTAAAAGTTCCATTAGCGGTTTCGCATAAAGGAGAAATGTATTTTCAGACCTATAGAAAATATACCAATAAGAAAGACAATGGATACGATCCTGACCAGTATTCAAGATTTTGCAAAGTTCTGAACTATGGAAGATTCATTTATTTCGAAGAAAACATGAAAGGCTTATGGTCGAAGGCACTGTTAGGAGCATTAACTCCTCTAGCCTACTCTATCAATGGAAAAACCAAAGGAATTGTTTTAGATCTGGACAATAAAGAATTTAATATTCTGCAAGATTGTGATGATTTAAATGATTTCCTATCTAAACACGACATTCCTGAATTTCAATGTAATTCAGAAACCTTCACCATTGGAGATTTGAGAACAAAAATTGAAGAAATTAATCTGCCTTACCGCTAAGCTGATGAACAAGCTTACGTTTATAACTCCGATGAAATCCAGGCTTTTTTTACTTTTTCTAATAATATTTTCTGTGAAAATAGCTGCCTGCAAATGCAATGGCACTCCTACGTTAAAATCTTCATTTGACAGTGCTGATTTTGTTTTTATTGGTGAAATATATGATATTACAGAAGTTCCTTCTGGATTTAAAACGGTCCAGAATATTCTAAGTAAAGTAAAAATCAATAAGACCTACAAATCGGATTCCTATGATGGATTTTATACACACAATGCTACCCTTTTCGGATCTCCGCTGCATTCCTGCGATGTTCTTTTTACCCAAAAAGGGAAATATCTGATTTTCGCATATGATGAAAAAGATACCGGATTTCTCTACTCTGACCAATGTTTTATTCAAAAAAAACTGGATGAGCTTTCTCCGGAAGAATTAAAAGAACTGGAGTCTTTAAGTTCTCAGTATAAAAAATTATCTGAAAACTCTGATATCTTCAATGCTCCTGAACTCACAGATTTGATTGTGGACAGCTCCAATCAATCCGATAGAAAAATTAAAGAACAAAAAAGAGAAATATCAATACTCCATCAACAGAATAACAGGTATAAAATCATCATTTATATTTCTATTTTTGTGATCGTTATGTTTCTTATAGCACTAAGCTTTATGCGCAGAAAAACACAGCGTTGAAATGAATTTTAAGAGACTCAAAACCTAAATCAATCTTATTAAACATGAAAAAAATAATACTAGACCTTGCCACAACATTGGACGGATTTATTGAAGGACCCAACGGAGAAACCGACTGGTGTATCATGGATGATGATATGGATTTTGATGGGTTTCTTTCCGGCATAGACACTATTTTCTATGGAAGAGTAAGCTATGACGCCTGGGGAAATTATCAACCGGAAGAAAATGCAATGGTGGAAGAACAAAAACTTTGGGAAGCAGTTCATTCAAAGAATAAATTTGTCTTTTCCAGTCAGAACCGAGAAGATGAAAATGCCATTTTTATCAGTTCTGATATTATGGAAAAAGTTTCGGAAATAAAAAACCAGGGAGGAAAAGACATCTGGTTGTATGGAGGAGCAAGTCTTATTAAAACATTTATTCAGGAGAATCTTATCGATACCTACAGAATATCTGTTCATCCAATAGCTCTGGGAAAAGGAAAACCTCTTTTTGAAGATTTAAAAGAAAGACTGAGTCTGAAATTGGTCAAAACCAATGTTTTCAAATCCGGTGTAGTACAGCTTATTTATGAGGTTTAAATAAAAATAATCAAACAAATCATAAAAAAACTTGCTCTAAAGATAGATGATTAAGCCGGCTACCATTGAAATAAAAAACAGAACCAATTGGGCGGTAGCCATTATATTGGGGTTAGGTTTGTTCATACTTTCTCTTATTATTCTGATTATTATTCCTCTTTTCAGCATCCAGGCAGAAGGTTTCTTTTTTATTATAAACTACATTTCATTTGCTACTCCTTTTGCCGCATTTTTTATACTATTTCTATATATCTGGTTATGGAATACTTTTGGAAAAACAATCTTCAGCATTGAACCCGAAAAAATCACAGTCCGATATAAAAACAAATTGTTTACCAGTCCCAGAATCTATTTAAAAAAAGAAATTGATCAGATTTTGGTAAAAGATTTTCAGGTAGAAAAATATAAATTCGGAGTTCGGTATCATCTTTCTCTGAGTGGTTCAACCTATTCTGTTGTTTTTATACAAAATGGCAACGAAATAAGAGTTATCAACTGGATCACCGAAACCAAAGCCAGTGAAATAACAGATGAAATAAAAAACATGTGGTATTAACCGATCAATCAAAGCACCGCATTTGTATCTCAAAAGTAAAAAGAACTACTATTAAACCTTACTGTTTTAATGCTGCGGTACATCCTCTTCATTCACAGAAATCCATAAAGCCTGCATTCACAAATTAAAAAATACACATTTTCAAGCCGTTTTGTTTTCAAAGCGGTTTTTATTTTGAATATCCATTACGATTTTTTATTATTTTTATTTCACACAAAATCAAACACAAAATAGAATCTATGCCTCATTTTATAATAGATTGTTCACAGGATATTCTTCAGCAGAGAACACCGGAAGAATTAATGGATGCCGTTTATGAAGCGGCAGACGGAACAGGACTTTTTGCTCCCAATGATATCAAGGTAAGACTTCACCCCTATCAGTATCACAAATTAGGCACAGGTAAGAAAAATTTTCTACATGTGTTTGGGTATATCATGCAGGGACGCAATACAGAACAAAAATCAAATCTTTCCAAGCAGATCTGTACCCGGCTTTCAGCATTGCTGCCTGATATTTCTTTTCTTTCTGCCAATATCAATGATTTCGAAGCAGCAACATACAGCAACAAAGCACTCATCAATCCTGAAAATTCAGGCCAGGACAGGCATTTTGGTTTATAACACTCACCTTTACACACACAACTAAACATTAATAATATGAGCTTAAAAACATTAGTCAGCAAAAGTGCACAGTACAACAATTGGGTAGTCAATAAATATATCGACTGGTTATCTACAAAGTCTGATGAACAGCTTAACCAGGAAACTATTTCCAGTTTTCCGACAATTTTAAAAACGTTACACCACATCTGGCAAACTCAGGAATATTGGTGGAGTCATATTTCTGAAAAAGATGATTTTGATTTTGTAAAAACAGCAGAAACTACCAGCAGAGAAGATGTTTTCAATGCCATAAAAAACAATTCACAGAAACTGGTAGATTATGTGGAAAGTTTATCTGAAGAAGATCTTTCAAAAAATGTAAAGATAGAATCCCAATGGTTTCAGTGTGATTTTTCAAAATATGAATATATCCAGCATGCTATTCTTCACGGAACCTACCACAGAGGACAGATCGTAACAATGGGAAGAAATATAGGAATCACGGATGCTCCTATGACGGATTTTAATTTCTGGAATATTTATAAAGACAGAGAATAAAAGGTATATCTTTTCTATCACTTAAAAAGATAGTAATTTATAGTTTGACCCCATCATTATGACCAATACAACCATAGAACTCGATTTATTTCAGGAGAACATCAAACATCTTTCAACAAATGAGTTCGGAAATTTTATTGCCATTACCTCCGGGAACAGAGTTATAATCTCTGGTACAGAAACACCATTAGAGTTAGGAGTGGATATCTTAATGGCTAGAATCATTAATGAAGAAAAAATTTTAATTATACTTGATCGTCCAAACACCATAGAAAATGCTTTAATCACTGATTATACAGGAAAACCTTATGTTAAATTTAATATTGGAACTTCAATTAATGACATTAAGATCAATGGAAAAAAAATAATAGTCTCTTATTTTGATGAAGGTGTTTTACAAGGTGATAAACCTGACTGTGATGCATTGGCTGTATTCAATCTTAAAGGGGAACAAGTTTTTGGTTTTAATTCAGGTAATTTACAAGACCAGCTTATCGATTGCTATTGTGTTGCCAATTTGGGGAATGGAAAAATTATTTTTAATGGTTATGGAAATTTTTCTTTGCAGGAATTGGACGTAAACACTTTCAATCTTGTCAGTTATGAAATTCCATCTGTTTGCATAGGTGCTCAATCTGTATCTACAAAAGCGGACAATATTGTATTTCATTCAACCTATAAAGACAAAACGAGTTTTCTTGTCTGGAATCTACATTCGGGGGAGCTCAGTTAAATAAATTCTGATTTTAAAAATGTTCTGTCTACCGAAAATGGCTGTTTTTACCAGGTCTACAAAAAATCATTTACGATCATTAATCCATTGGAATTTTAAATTTTGTGGATAAGTATAGTACGGTCTTTCGGAATAGCAAGAAAAAAAATTATATATCTCTGATTTTAAAATAATTGAATCAAAAAAATCCGTTATCCACATCTTTAAATAGTTGTGGATAACTTTTCCATGTTCAATGTATGTCTGTGGATAAACTATGGATAAGTTTTTGACTTGCTCAAAATAATCCAATAATTAATTGCTTTTCAATATTTTACAAAACATATTATTTTTTGTCATATTTCCACAATAGAAAATCAGGTGGATAACTTTTGTGGATAAGTTATCCACATTTTTTTTACCATAACCCTACTCCTGCAATTGTTTTAAATTCTATAGAATGAACATTTATTCATAATCTATTATGAATATTTTTTTATAAATTGCATTAAAAACAAATCACCAATAAAAGAAATAATACACATAAGTGAATAACATCCAGTAAATTAAAAACATATTTGCAAAAAAATAATATCAATATAATAAAAATATAATTTACCATTTCTGAATGTTCACTTAAAAATCAACAAACACAAAACAGCACAAACCAGAAAATAGTATTACACACCATGATGAAAAAGTTATCCACAATGAAAACAAATACAATAACCCAATACCCTCATTCAAATGACAACAACAGACATCATGGAAAACATCATCCCTTACCTTGGGGAAGCAGCACCGTACATTTCAATTCCTGAAAACTGTATTTTCAGAGATCATAAGATCGAGACCGAAATAAGTGAATGGAATTTTGAGAATGAAAATTATGCCCAACTGATCAAATTATTATTTTCATTAGGAAGTCTCAGCCTGTATAAAGCTCTTAATGATGAGAGTAAAGAAAAAATTTATTTCCTTGGCGAAAAAATCAGGATCAGAAAATTATCATATGATGAATCAAAATCAGTAATTATTGCCAGCGAAAGCATTCTTGAATCTGATAGAAAAGGGAAATCTCATATTCATATAAGAGACAACTATTCCAAAGAGCTGCTTTATTCTGCAGAGCTGGATTACTATGTTATTACCCGTGAAGCATTCGAACTTTTTTATAAAGATTTGCTGAGTACGGTTCCGGTAGAATATCATGACAAAAATCTTCCCGGGAGTAAAATAATCAATACAGAAAAACCTCATCATTTTACGATTTCAACAGAACCTTTTACTCCTAATCAATGCAAGGGGCATTTTGACAATCATCCTATTGTACCGTTTGTGTTTATAACTCAATGTATTTTAAAGGAAATATTCAATTTTCTCGGTAATGAAATGTCATACGAAATAGAAAGCTTTGAGGGATACGCCTCTAATGCACTGCCAACAGGAATCATTTTCCTTACCGAAGTCTTTCATCAACGGTATTTAAAAAATCTTTTTTATTTCAAATGTGAGGTCAGCGACACTTCCGGAAATCCGTATGGAGTGGTTATTTTTACGATCAAATCGAAAAAATAAACTATCAGGTAAAACTGCATTATCGTAGTGTTTAATTATTCATCGTTTAACATTTCGTACATTAGATTTTACAATAAAACAGACCAATACACTCAATTTCATATGGAAAAATACACAATATCATCAGACGGCCAGAAAATTCATTACCAAGAATCCGGAAACGGAAGTACCACATTGATTTTCATCCACGGATGGCTCGGAAATACGGAATGGTGGGCAGATCAGCAAAAATATTTCAGCAGCCAATATCATATTGTACAAATAGATCTTGCCGGACATGGAAAATCCAGTGTTACCAGAAAGGAATGGACGAGTGCAAAATATGGAGAAGACATCAAAGCTGTGGCTGATGCTATCGATTCTAATGAAATCATTCTTATAGGGCACTCCATGTCCGGAGCTTATGTTCTGGAAGCTTCATTGAAAATACCAAAAGTAAAAGCCATAATTCTGATCGATACATTGAAAAACCTGGATGAGTCCTTTACCAAAGAACAGGCTGAAGAAGCACTTTCTCAATATGGAAAAGATTTCAAATACACTGTAGAAAACATTTTGCCTCAATTTTTATTCGCCGAAGGAACACCTCCTGCAGTAAGAGAAAGAGTACAGCATGAATTTCTTCAACATAAACCAGAACTGGCAATCGATGCGCTATGGCCTTTATATAGAACAGATTTCAACAAGTTTGCAAAACAAATTCAAGTACCTGTTATAGCTGTTAATTCCGATGCCTCTCCTACTGATATTGAAGCTAACCGCAAATATTTAAAAGACTATGATTATGTTACCATTGAAGGCGTTGGACATTATCCTATGCTGGAAAAACCTACTGAATTCAATGCTATTCTTGATGAAGTGATCAAAAAACTAATCCAATAATTAAAGATGCAGAATACCAGAATCTTTGCAACAGCATTCTCAAGTGTTTATCCACATTACATTCAAAAAGCAGAAAAAAAGGGACGTACCAGGGAAGAGGTACATGAAATCATATTCTGGCTGACCGGATATCATGAAAAGGAATTACAGGAAATATTAAACAATAAAACTGATTTCAAAACTTTCTTTGAACAGGCTCCACGGATCAATCCCAATGTTGCTTTGATCAAAGGAGCCATTTGTGGATATCGGGTGGAAGAAATTGGAGATGAACTGATGAGAAATATCCGTTATCTGGATAAGCTGATTGATGAATTGGCAAAGGGAAAGAAAATGGAAAAAATACTAAGAACAAACTAAAGATATCAATTCAAAAAGAATCATTCTTTAAATATGATTAAAAACGCTTCTTCAATTCAAAAAACTTCCCGAAATTAGCGGACTGTGCGTTAAATACTATTCAATGAAATAAAAATTTAAATTACAACATACAGCAAACTTAGTATAAGTTTTCTTCGGGGCAGGGTGAAATTCCCTACCGGCGGTTACAGTCCGCGACTCCTTTCTTATGAAGGGACTGATCTGGTGAAATTCCGGAACCGACAGTTAAAGTCTGGATGGGAGAAGAAAATGAGATGACCAATAAGATTCCTTATGGACTCTTGTTGCGTTGTATTTCATTTCCATGTACCGAAGAGTATTTTAACTTTTAAAAGTAAAATAACATGGAAAAATTATTAGAACAATTCGGAGCTACCTCCAGAGAACGTGTAGAAAAAGCACTTCAGACATTACAACAGGGAAAAGGAATTCTTTTAGTAGATGACGAAAATCGCGAAAACGAAGGCGATATCATCTTTCCCGCTTCCACTATTACAGAACAGGACATGGCACTTCTGATCCGCGAATGCAGCGGTATCGTATGCTTATGTATTTCTGAGGAAAAAAGCCGCCACCTCAACCTTCGTCCGATGGTGGAAAACAACAATTCAAAAAATCAAACCGCATTCACCATTTCTATTGAAGCCAGAGAAGGAGTGGAATCAGGTGTTTCAGCAAAAGACCGTGTAACAACAATCAGAACAGCCGTCGCATCAAATGCACAGGCAGAGCATATTGCAAGCCCCGGTCATGTATTTCCCTTAATTGCAAGAGAAGGTGGAGTATTTGACAGACGTGGCCATACTGAAGGCAGCGTAGACCTTGTAAAAATGGCTAACCTGGGTAACGATGCTGTACTTTGTGAACTAACGAATGAAGACGGTTCTATGGCAAGGCTTCCTGAAATTGTGGACTTTGCCCTCAAAAAAGGAATGAGCGTCGTGACCATCGAGGATATTTATGCTTATCGTAAAATGATAATAAGCAACTAAACATACACATTTTTAACGCACAGACCGCCTGTTGATCCGATCAACAGGCGTTTTTATTAAAAATTCAACTAAATTCTCATTAATTTAATAATTGAATACTATTTTTTATTTATTTTTAACAAAAAAATTCTTGACTATGAAAAAATCTTTACTCCTTTTACTAGGAGCATCTGCCATGTTTTCTGCGCAGATCACGCTTACAAAAGCAGCCAATGACCCTATTTCAGGAAACGTTATCAATTACAATAACACAGCTGGCACCGTAAACAACTCTGCAACAGGACCAAACGCAACATTTTCAAATGGAGGTCTTACGATGGGAGCAGCATCGCAAACAAGCTATTCAACTCCTACTGCCACTGAAATAGCAACTTTCCCGGGTTCCAATATTAAAATGGCAGACGGCGCAACAATAGTTTACTATAAAGCGTCTTCGACTAAACTGGAAATCACAGGAATGGTAAATCCACAGGCAACTTTAAACTTTAGCGTGGACAACGGTACTCATATTAATTATCCAACAACTTACGGACCGGCTCAAAACGATACTGCCAAAGGTACTTTCTCCTCATCTTCTGCCAGCGGACTGTTTAGTGGTACAATGACTGCCATTGCTGATGCATATGGAACTTTAATTATAGGTAATCAAACATACAGTAATGTTCTTAGAGTAAAATTCACACAGAATCTTAATCTATATTCATCACTAGATGTTACTTATTCTAACCCTATTGGAGCAATAGTCAATACAGCTTATTCTTATTACGATGCTTCTCACAGATATGCACTGCTTAATTCGACAAGCGGAAACATCAGCATTCCACTGTTGAGCATCAACCAGAATGTAAAAACTACATTTGCATTAAGTGAAACATTTCTGGCCGTAAACAATGCTGCAAAAAAAGAAAACCTAGTGGTATATCCAAACCCTGCTCAGGATTTTATCGGTTTCAAAGGAAATACGGATAATTATTCTAAAGCAAATATTTACAGTCTGGATGGTAAGCTGGTTAAAACTTCAGAGGTAAAATCCGGAAACATTCAGATCTCAGATCTTCCACCAGCATCTTATTTCATTGAGGTCAGTGGAAAAAATGCTGCAGAAACAAAGAATACAAAATTCATCAAGAAATAATAAAAATGCCCGCTCCAATGAGCGGGATTTTTTTTTGTAAGGAAGCAGGAGGAAGGAGGTTGGAAGCTATTTTAGTCTAAGAATAAATAGAGTTTAATTTATTCTATTTTTTAATAAATAAAATCTTCAATGATCATCCGGAGGATATAAACTCCCATCCTCCAGCTTCCCTCTTCCCACCTAGAACCAACGCTTAAAAAGTTGCTGCAGGAGCAGTTTCGTTATTAAGTTTCCGCTGAATTTCTGTCTTTTTCCCTTTCGAGAAATCATAACTCAGCCCTAATACAAACATGGACTTATTGTTCATAATCTGTGTATGAACTTTATAATCTACCAGGCTTTCCGGTAAACTTTTCGTTTTATATTCTGAAGGCATTCCTATCCAGTACATTCCTGTGGAAAATGTCCAGTTTTTATGTTTATAGCTTACAAAAATATTATTCTGATTTTCATTCGTATTAAGGAATGCGCCATTGAGACTATATACAGGAATATTGAACTGATACTGAACGGAAAAAGATTTGTATTCTGAAGAAAGCGAGAAATAATTTCCTAAATAATCATTCTTAATCAAAGCACCTGTACTTGTTTTTACTGTTTCGGAAGTAGGAGTGATCACAGCTTTTATGACCAATAAACTGCTGCCAAAAGGTTTATAGGAACCGGTAAGCTGTACTCCATATCGCTGTCCGTTTTTTCCATTTTCATAAGTCAGTGCATATCCATTCAATACCTCATCCTGAACATAATACTGGTTGATCACCCTGTTGGTATACCGGTAAAATAATCCTGCATTAAAATCAAAATACTTATTATTAAAAGAATAGGTCAGGTTATTAGAAAAGACCTGTTGGGATTTTAAAAAAGGATTTCCCCGTTGAACAATATTAGGAGCCAATTGCACCACATTACTACTTAAAGCGTTACTCCAGGGACTTACCGGATTATAACTTGCTGTGAAGCGAAGGTTCTGATTTCCTTTGATCTGATAAGCTAAAATAACCTTTGGAGTAAAAGTCCATTCATCAAAAGTAGTTTCTGCACTTTTGTTATGAATATTGGTAAGACCAGCTCCAATACGATAACTGAATTTAGCCATTTTCCCAGCAAATTCAGTGTAAAAATACTGTTCCAGATAATTGACACTGTATTGGGAATATCCGGCAAGATTATTCAGATCATTGGAAATAGAAGACCTTGAAATACGGTATCCGGATGAAAGCTTTCCTGCTGTAAAATCATGGGTGTGTGCCAACTCTCCCACCAGACTCGTCTGTTTTGCTTTCAACACCATATCATTATCATATACCGATAGTCCTGAACCTACAATCCATTCTTTGGCCGTTTCTGTAGTATTGGTAGTATAATGAGAGCCTACAACATTAATGCTCAACTCATCTTTTTCTCCAATCTTTTTAGAATAATAAAGATCCAGCTTAGGGATCACATAATCTGAACCATTATTTTTGAACATATTGTGCTCTTCCTTCAGATTATCCTCAGTAAAAACACTCTGCCCCACTCCTTTTGAAAACCTGCTGAAAATATCCATATTCAGTTTAGCCTGAAAAGCATAGTCATCAGGAACAAGTCTGGTAAAACGCAGAGCAATATTCTGAAAAGTATATCCGAAATGATCTTTACGATTTTCATCAGACCGGTAATGTTTTCCATTAAGTCCATAGTCATAGATACTATTGACCCTTCTGTCATTATAATCTCTAAGATTCAGGGAATATTCAAGTCCGAAATTATTCTTTCCTTTTGTATAATCTGCGTAGGCAGAACCATTCACAAATCCAGTATTCAAAGCTGCGGAAACATCAGCTCCGAACACATACCCTGTTTCTGTAGACCTTGTCAGAATATTCACTACCGTATCTGCCCTCGTTGCCCATCTTGCTGGTGGAATATCATAGTATTCTACTTTCACAACTTCACCAGGAGCCACACTTCGGATCTGCATATCGGTAGCTTCAATGCCGTTGATAAGAAATAGCGTGGTTCCTCCTTTCGTACTGGTAATGGTATTGGCTACCGGATCCAGTTGTAATTCCGGAAGAGTACGAAGCAGATCTTTTGCATATCTTGCTTTCTCCAGAGCCTCTTTATCAAAAGTATAAACTGCTTTGTCTGCAAACTGTTTTTTACGCTGGGATTTCAGAATAACTTCCTGAATCTCTTTAGTGGCTGCTGCATCAACTGTATCATTTTTCTTCTCCTGCGAAAACATACAGACACCGCAAAGAAAGAAGAGGGTATATATAGTTTTTTTCATGGCTTAAGATGAATTATACTATTAGGACAGTCGATTACCGGCGAATATTACATTTATCATTGCAAACAATTAAATAATGAACGTTATCTTTCTTTATATTTTACTTATTATGTTAAGTTCAGCCCGTTTTTTGCTCGTATTTTTTTACATCACAAAATATTGAGTCATGAAAAAAGCAGTCCTATTAACTCCGTGCTTCCTGTTTTGTGTTCTGGGAGCTCAGGAAATTCAAAACAGCCCGGCAGAGAAGATGAATATTGTCAAGACCAATGTCACGGCTTATGCATTCAGAAATATTAATCTGTCCTATGAAAGAGCCATCAACCAATGGTTTTCTGTGAATATTGGCTTTGGGACAATGACAGAAGGAAAAGTACCTTTTATCAATGCTTTTCTGAAAGATGAAGATGAAAAAAGATTCCAGAATCTGAGAGTAAAAGCTACTAATTTCACTATAGAGCCAAGATTTTATATTGGGCATGGCTATGGAAAAGGTTTCTATTTTGCACCTTATTACCGCTACTCAAGTGTCACTTCCAATACTTTTGATTTTTATTATGATTATAATGGTCCTGACGGAAATACTTATCAAATTCCGCTTAGAGGCCAGGGAGATACCAATGGAAACAGTGGCGGTCTGATGGTTGGAGTACAGTTCTTTCTGACCAGAAGCCAGAATCTTGTACTGGATTTCTGGATCGCAGGAGCCCACTATGGAAGTGGAAAAGGAGATTTTACGATGTCCTCAGATTATGTACTCACACCGGATATGCAGGCACAGCTTAAAAAGGAAATTGAAAACCTGGATATTCCTTTTGTAAAGTATACGGTAGAAACCAATGCCAATGGAGCGAGAATAAAAGTAGATGGTCCATGGGCAGGTTTCAGAAGCGGGCTTTCGCTTGGATATAGATTTTAAAGAATCACCTTTATACGCTACTCAACCGCTCTTTTCCGGAGCGGTTTGCTTTTTTCTGAAATTTGTATCTTGGATGCCATTATTAAAAAAACTTTTCAGGAAAATAACATTGTATGAACTCAACGGCTATCACCACAGGTCAAAGAATCAAAGCCATTATAGGCGGATCTATCGGAAATCTTGTTGAATGGTATGACTGGTATGCATATGCAGCCTTTGCCATTTATTTCTCCCATTCATTTTTCCCGGATTCTGATCTGAATGCACAACTGATGAATACCGCAGGAATATTTGCTGTAGGTTTTCTTATGCGTCCTATCGGTGGATGGCTGTTCGGAAGTATTGCAGACAAAATCGGACGAAAAAAAGCAATGACGCTTTCTGTTTTGTTGATGTCTTTCGGATCTTTACTGATTGCCCTTACTCCTACCTATCAGTCTATAGGAATTTTAGCACCGTTATTACTTTTGCTGGCAAGATTGCTTCAGGGATTAAGTGTGGGAGGCGAATATGGAGTTTCCGCAACTTACCTCAGCGAAATGGCAACTCAGGACAGAAGAGGATTTTATTCAAGTTTTCAATATGTCACTTTGATTGGCGGGCAGCTTATAGCGTTGGGAATTCAGCTCATTTTACAAAAACTATTGCTCACTGAAGCTCAGCTGGAGGAATGGGGCTGGAGAATCCCTTTTGTAATTGGAGCACTCCTTTCTATTATTGCATTATATCTTCGGGCTAATCTTCACGAAACAGAAGCTTTTGAAAATAAAAAAGAAGTCAGTGAAAAGAAAAAAGGAACAGTGAAAGAGCTTCTGAAACACCCAAAAGCTCTGCTTACCGTTGTGGGATTGACTTTAGGAGGAACACTTGCATTTTATACCTACACAACGTACATGCAGAAATTCTTGGTGAATACGGTACATCTTACCAAGGAAGAATCTACTTTAGTTTCTTTCATTTCGTTATTTATTTTTGCCTGCCTTCAACCTGTATTTGGTGGATTATCTGACAAGATCGGAAGAAGACCGCTTCTTTTAGGTTTTGGTATTCTGGGAACTTTGTGTACCGTTCCGCTTCTTACAGCACTGAGTACAACTACGTCCATTTGGACTGCATTTTTCCTGATTATGGCAGCTTTAATAATTGTTAGCGGATACACTTCTATTAATGCTGTGGTAAAAGCAGAACTTTTCCCTTCCGAAATCAGAGCGCTTGGTGTAGGTTTACCTTACGCTATTACTGTAGCTGTATTTGGAGGAACTGCAGAATATATTGCGCTTTGGTTTAAAAAGATTGGATCTGAAGAATATTTTTATTGGTACATTACCGGTTGTATTCTTTTTTCTCTGATTGTTTATGCTGGAATGAAAGACACCAGGAAAACTTCTACACTGGACAAAGACTAATATCAGAAGTAATATAAAAAACGAGCGCCGCAGAAAATCTGCGGCGCTCGTTCTATTTTTTAATGATAGGCCTGTTTAAATTTTTCAATCATACTATCCAGATTATGACGCTGGACGTATATACTTTTTACCTCTTCATACCTCGGTGATTTGTAGAAAACCTCATGGAAATCCATACTACCGTTTCCTACTTTTACAACTTTCTGTACTTCGATATTCAACTTTCTTAATTCGTCTTTGAAGACTTTAAATTCATCTTGGATACTACTGCTCATTAATATTTATAGTTTTTTAGTTAAAAATTCCATTCACCCCTTCAAATGTCAGGGGTAACCTCTTAAATTCCGAATAAAGTTAGTAAATTTATTGACACAAAGTAATACTTTGATAATATTTTATTATTTTTTTTACAAATAGTAAGTCGATAATATCCGATTGATGCATATTTCGTATTTTTAACCTCGCAAAAAATTGTAACAACCTTACACAAACCATGAATATTAAAGCATTTTTCTCTTTATTTTTCTTAGCCCTGATTACTTTCCTGCATGGTCAGAAAATGGAATTCAAAGCACCGGATTATGTGGAAATTCAAAAAAATATTGAGAATAAAAATTCAGAATTCTATTATCCGAAACTTTTAAAGAGGTTAAAACAGAACGATACGCTTCTTACCAGCAATCAATACCGTCATCTTTATTTCGGATATACCTTCCAGAAAGACTATCAGCCTTATAAAATGGGAAAGAAGTCTGAAGAAGTTGCCAAATATTATCGTGGAGAAGGTATTTCACAAAAAGATCTTTCCAAGGGAATCCAGTTATTTCTTGGCGCATTGGATGAAAATCCGCTGGATTTGCGTGCTATGAATTATCTTGCCTATCTGTATCATTTAAACAATGATGACGCTACTGCTGAAAAAATTGCAGGAAATTTCCACGGATTATTAAATGCCATTCTTACCTCGGGTGATGGATTAACCTGTGAAACAGGCTTTCACGTGATTGCTGTAACAGATGAGTATGTCCTTTTGAACAGGTTTCAAATGGAAACAAAATCACAAAGTCTGAAAGGAAAATGTGATTACCAGGAATTTGAAAAGGATAAATACAAAGTTCCGGGATTTTATTTTGACATCAGCAGATTCTATGGAAGGATATTAGATTAATAATTTTCTGATATTGTATTCATTATTTCATCCCGTTTTTACTTTTCAAAAATAACCGTTATCAATTTTTCTAAAAATAAATTTCATATGAATATACGCTAAACAAAAGGGTTTGAAAGGAGGAGAAATATTTTTTTCAAAAAAAGATTAAATCTTGTGTAACATTTTTTTAAGGTTCGTCTCTAAAAGACAAATAAACTTTAAAACTTTAGAAATCATGAAAAAATTCACATTCCTTTTGATCATCATGTTATTCTTTTTAGCGGTATGCAATATATTCGGGCAACAAACAACTTATCCGTTTGAAGTAAAGAAAACGGGAAAAGGAAATCAATCCTTACTATTCATTCCGGGGTTTGCTTCTTCAGGAGATGTATGGAACGAAACCACAGCAAAGTTTGAAAAAGATTTCACCTGCTATACTTTAACAATGGCTGGATTTGCAGGAACAAAACCACAGGCAGATGCCAGTTTTAAAGACTGGGAAAAAGAAATAGCGGCTTACATCAAAAATAATAATATTGAAAAACCTATTCTTATCGGACATAGTATGGGAGGCGGTCTTGCCCTGGCTATTGCAGCCGACTATCCTGAACTTGTCGGTAAAATTATCATTGTAGATACCCTGCCCTGCCTGGCAGCCTTATCCGATCCTAATTTTACTTCTAAAGAAAACAATGACTGTTCGGCTACTATTACTCAGTTAACAGCAATGAATGATGAACAGTTCCGGAAAATGCAGGCTCAGGCTATGCCACGTCTCTTAGCAGATCCTTCGATGCAGGAAACCGTAATCAATTGGAGCATGAAATCTGACCGAAAAACATTTGCTAAAATGTACTGTGATTTTTATAATACCGATCTCCGAGAAAAAATAAAAAACATTCAATGCCCTTCCCTCATCCTTCTGGAATCCTTTTTTGTTAACCTTAGACCCACTATTGAAGGGCAGTACAAAAATTTAAAGAATGCCAATATGCAGTATGCTTCAAAAGGACTACACTTCATTATGTACGATGATAAGGATTGGTATTTTAACCAACTTAATAACTTTTTATCTGCGAAATAATGGCTTTTGAAGAGATATACGAACTCTACTGGCAAAGGATATTCCGTTTATGTATGGGATATGTGAATGATACTGATATTGCTCAGGATCTTGCTCAGGAAACATTTATCATTGTCTGGCAGCAGCTCCCGAAATTCAGGAATGAATCCAGTGTAGGAACATGGATTTTAAGAATAGCTTCTAATAACTGCCTCCGACAGATTGAAAAGGAAAAGAAATTTGCCAAAACAGATTTACCCATCAATCTGGAAGAAAAAAAACAGGAATCTATGGAACCTCAGATTCAAATGCTCTATCAATTTATTTCAGAATTGCCTGAAACAGACAGAATCATTATTTCGTTGGAACTGGAAGAGATAAAACAGGCTGAAATAGCTCATATCGTAGGACTTTCAGAGTCTAATATCAGGGTAAAGATTCACAGGATAAAAGAAAAACTAACGCAAAAGTTTAAAGACAATGGATACTAATATCGATTTCAAAAATATATGGAAGCAGCAAACTTCCAACAAACCCCATCTGGAAGAACTGCTCGGAAAACTGAAAAAATTCAGAAACCAGAATCTTCGCAAACTGATTCTCGCGAATGTGGCTTTAATCACCACCTCCATATTAATTGCTTTTATCTGGTACATTTACCAGCCTCAGATGATCACTACAAAAATTGGAATTGTACTTGTTATTCTGGCTATGGTCATCTTTCTTCTGGCCTATAACAAAATGTTTATGGTATTTTATAAGATTGATCAAACCCAGTCGAACAGTGAATATCTTCAAAGCTTATACGTGGTCAAAAGCAAACAGAAATGGATGGAGACAACGATACTCAATCTGTATTTTATGATGCTCTTTTTGGGAATTTGTTTGTATATGTATGAATACACTTCCAGAATGACTCTTGGTGCAGGAATTCTGACCTATGCTATAACATGTGCATGGATCGCTTTCAACTGGTTTTATCTGAGACCACGAACCATAAAGAAACAGCAGGAAAAACTTAACGAATTAATTAATAAATTTGAGGAAATCAATAATCAATTAAAAGAATCATGATTTCTTCTGACAACAAAAACCACTGGGAAAATGTATATGAAACCAAAAATCCAGATCAGGTAAGCTGGACCCAGAAAAAACCTCAGACTTCCCTTGATTTTATACATTCTTCCGGATTGGGAAAAGAGGCCAGCATCATAGATATTGGTGGTGGAGACAGCAACCTTGTTGATTTTCTTCTTGAAGAAGGTTATGAAAATATTACAGTTCTTGATATTTCTGCCAAAGCCCTGGAAAAAGCACAGGAAAGACTCGGAGATGCTGCCGGTAAAGTAAAATGGATTGCGACAGACATTACAGCCTTCGAACCTGCAGAAACCTATGATATCTGGCATGACAGAGCTGCCTTTCATTTCCTGACAACCCCGGAACAGGTTTCAAAATATATTGATATCGCAGAAAAGAAGGTCAACCATTTTATGATTGTCGGAACTTTTTCGAAAAACGGTCCTACGAAATGCAGTGGATTGGATATTCAGCAGTATGATGAAGAATCATTATCCGAAAAATTTGAAAAAAGTTTTAAAAAAGTAAACTGTATTACTGAAGACCACACCACTCCTTTTGACACGGTTCAAAATTTTGTATTCTGCAGTTTTAAAAAGCAGTAATGAATTGTATGTAGTTAATTAAATATAAAAAAAGAGAGTCATTTCTGGCTCTCTTTTTTGTTTATCTCATTTCAAAGAAATGGTTTCTCTCTGATTATGACTCTTTTTCTTCCTCCAATTCTACTTCATGGCGAAGCTGGGCTTTGTAAAGAGTGGCATAATATCCGTTCTTATCCAGAAGTTCAAGATGCTTCCCTTCTTCTACAATTTTACCATGCTCCATCACAATAATCTTATCTGCTTTTTCAATGGTAGAAAGTCTGTGGGCAATAATAATAGAAGTTCTGTTTTTTGTAATTTTCTCTGTAGCTCTCTGAATCAGCTTTTCACTTTCATGATCAATGGAAGACGTAGCTTCATCCAGAATTAAAATTTTCGGATCTGATAAATAGGCTCTCAGGAAAGACAACAGCTGTCTCTGTCCTAAAGAAATAGATGAACCTCTTTCGCTCACTATATAATCGTATCCGCCAGGAAGCTGCTGAATGAAATCATCCACTTCAATTTCTCTGGCTCCTGCTTTTATCTTCTCCAGGGTAATACTGTCATCTCCAAAAGCAAGATTTTCAAAAATACTTCCGTGGAAAAGGAATACATCCTGCAATACCACTCCGATATGACTTCTGAGATTATAAAGCTCATAATCTTTTAAATCCACATCATCAATCAGTATATTTCCGGAGTTGATATCATATAATCTTGTAATCAAACTGATAATGGTAGATTTTCCGGCACCTGTTGCTCCTACAATCGCTACGGTTTCTCCCGGGTTTACTTTGAAATCAATGCCTTTCAGCACTTCCTGCTTTTCATCATATGCAAAGTGCACTTTCTGAAATTCAATTTTTCCGGCAAAATGATCTTTCTTCACGGTTCCGTTATTCGGCATTGAGTTTTCTTCATCCATCAATCCCAATACTCTTTCTGCTCCTACAATTCCTCGCTGGATATTGTTGAAACGGTCTGCAATCTGTCTCAAAGGACGGATCAGCATTGAAATATACTGGATAAAGGCAATTACCACTCCGGCACTGATCGTAATATATCCTCCATAGAAAAGGATAAAACCGATGAATAGTGAAGAAATAAGTTCTACTACAGGAAAGAACAGTGAGAAAATAAATACAGTTCTCAGCAATGCTCCCTTCAGCGTAATATTAATATCATCAAATTTCCTGAACTCAGATTCCTGTCTGTTGAAGACCTGAATGATCGACATCCCTGCCAGTCTTTCCTGAACAAAAGAGTTTTGATTGGCCGTCCAGTTTCTTTCATCTCCGAAAGCTTTTTTCAGTCTTTTCTGGAAAAATCTTGTAATAACTACCATTAAAGGTAAAATAGCCAGCGTAATATAACTCAGGTGAACATTGGTACTGAACATCATCACCAGGACAAACAGAATTCTAAGGATATCCCCGAATACCATCAGGAAACCGTCTGTATATACTGTTGCAATTGTTTCCACATCTCCTACGGCACGCGTCACCAGCTGCCCGATAGGCGTTTTGTCAAAAAATGAAGTTTTGAAATAAATCAGTTTAGCATATAAACGCTCTCTGATATCCCTGATCACATTCTGGGAGATGAAATTTGAAAAATAAACCAGGAAAAAGTTTAATATCGTTTCAGCAAACACCAATCCCACAAGGATGTAGATGTGTTTCATCATCAAAGCTTTATCATGCAGCTTTGTAATGTCATTATCCACCACCTGCATCGTAAGATAAGGCCTGTAAGTAGAAACGATGGAAAGGAATATGGAAATGATAAGGGTAAGGATGAACCAAGAACGAAATTTCATTCCGATAAAGAACAGCCTTTTTATAATTCCCCAGGTATCTTGTTTTTTCATTGTACGAATCGAAAGAAAGAATTAAAATAAAATTCTATGCAAAAATAAGACATTATAATCGGACTGCCTTTACAACTTTTGCAAATCGTCATAGAAAATATCAGATACCTACCATTTACAATATGAATATATTAAGCAACATTTTGTATCCAATCCGCTACATATTCTGCTTTGTTTCCTGGTTTCTGACTGCTGGAATAGAAACGATATAACACTTACTGATCAATAGTCTTCCCAATCTCCTCGATTTCGATGGTTTTTGCCGGTCTTTCTTTTATAAACTTATTTTCAAGGAGTTTATAAACGCCCCAAACGGCAACAATAGAGATGAGCCAGCCTACGATATTCACTCCGGAAAATCCTGTGTAATTTACATGATCTACGGATTCAGGGTCTGTTACGCTCAAATACACCCCGTAACCCATACCCAGCACAATCTGGGTTCCCAGATAAATTCCGATGGCCAAAACACCGTATTGCCATTTTGTTTTTCCAAATCTTTCTGCCAGTTGCGCATAATATCGGTAGGCACCGATAAGAATAAAAATTGATAACATGATTATTATTTTGTTTTTAGTTTTTTATTTAAAATTCATACCCTACATCTACCAGATACAGCCCGTGTCCCGGCGCTGAGGTACCTGCTGCATTACGGTTTTTGTCTTCAATTACTTTCCGAAGATCTTCCGGTTTCAGTTTTCCTGTTCCTATTTCTACCATTGTTCCAACAATAGCACGAACCATATTCCTGAGAAAACGGTTGGCAGAAACAGTAAATTTCAATTCCGCTCCGTTCTGCTCCCATTCTGCTTTATAAATTTTGCAGATATTGGTTTTGTTGTCTGTTTTTAACTTGGCAAAACTGGTGAAATCTTCATATTCAAAAAGAATCTTACAGGCTTCATTCATGGCATTGATATCCAGACCTCTTTTCCAGTGCTGCCATGCAGATTCCTGAGTAAAAGGATTTTTTTCCAGTGAGATAAAATATTCGTAGGTTCTGTACGTGGCATCAAAACGGGCATGAAAATCATCTTTTACCGGAAAAATTTTTTTAATGGAAATATCGGGAGGAAGAAAACTGTTCAGTCTTCGTACAAGCTGATCATCCAATTGTTTTTCCGTATCAAAATGGGCAAATATTTTTTTAGCATGAACCCCTGTATCTGTTCTTCCTGCACCTGTAGTTTTAATCTCTTCGCGCAAAATGGTAGACAGCGCTTTTTCCAGTTCTTCCTGTACAGAAATAGCATCCGGCTGTATCTGATAGCCGAAATAATTCTTTCCGTTGTAAGAAAATTCAATAAAGTATCTCAATGTATTGTAATAACTCCACAAAAATACTTTAATTTAACGAAATATTTGTTGAAAAGTCTTTGAGAATATTACATCAATGCTTATTAAAATTCCTATTTTTGCAATCGTATGAAAAGATGGTACCTTTATCCTTTTTCCCTCGGTTATCATTTGGTAACGGGTATCCGGAACACAATGTATGATCTGGGAGTTTTTAAGTCGACAAAATTCAAGACACCGATAATCAATGTCGGAAACCTTTCTGTGGGCGGAAGCGGGAAGTCACCCATGGTGATGTATCTTGCTCAATTCTTATCCAAACATTACAGAACCGGAGTCCTTTCACGGGGTTACGGAAGGCTTACCAAAGGCTATGAAGTAACAAATTACGAAAGCAACTACAAAATGGTGGGTGACGAAGCGATGCAGCTTTTTGAACGTTTTAAAAACCGTTTCGTAATTGCCGTTTCCGAAGAACGTGTTCCCGGAGCCAAAAAAGTAATTGACGATATGGATCTTGAAGTTCTGGTACTGGATGACGCCATGCAGCACAGAGCCATCAAAGCAGGATTCAATATTATGATGACTGATTTTAATGATCCATTTTTCAAGGATTACCTTCTTCCTGCCGGAGATCTGAGAGAATCTAGAGCAGGATATAAAAGAGCCAATATCATCATGGTCAGCAAATGTCCTGATGAATTGACGGAGGAAACCAAAAGGTATTATATTTCAAGAATAAGACCTTCTTACGGACAGAAAGTATTCTTTTCATCCATCGGCTATGACGAAAATGTATACGGAAAAGATAAAATGCTTCCGGATAATAACCTGAATTATTATGATATTTTGCTGATCACCGGAATTGCCAATCCTAAACCGCTTCTGGAACATCTGGCCAAATTCTCAAAAAGGGTGAAGCATTTAAAATTCAGAGATCATCATAATTTCACGGATGATGATATTAAAAAAATCCTTGCCGAATACAAAAAATTAGGAGAATATAAACTGATATTAACCACAGAGAAAGACTATGTACGTCTGAAAACTTTTGACTATCTTAGAGAAATTGTTTACTACTGGCCTATCAATGTACTTATTGATAAGAAAGAAGAATTCAATCAAATCATCTTAGATTATGTTAGAAAAAATTAAAGAGACTGCAGATTTTATTAAAAATATTATTCAGGAAACCCCTGATTTTGCAGTTGTTTTAGGATCCGGACTTGGTAAATTACAAAATGAAGTAGAACCGATCCATGTGTTAGAGTACAAAGACATTCCTCATTTTCCACAAACTACAGTAGCCGGACATACCGGAAAACTGATTTACGGAATCCTGGAAGGGAAAAAAGTACTGATGATGAGCGGACGTTTCCATTATTATGAAGGACATTCTATGGAAACGGTTACATTCCCGATAAGAGTTTTTCATTTGCTGGGAATTCAAAACCTTATTCTTTCCAATGCCTGTGGTGGTGTAAACCCTGCTTACAGCGTTGCAGATATTGTTATTCTGAAAGATCATATCAACATGATGCCTGAGCATCCTTTACGCGGAAAAAATATTGATGAGCTTGGACCACGTTTTGTGGATATGAGCGAGCCTTACAACAAAAAAATGATTGCCACTGCGGAACAGGCAGCTGCAGATCACCAGATTAAAATCCATCAGGGAGTTTACGTAGCATTACAAGGACCAACTTTTGAAACTCCGGCCGAATATGGCATGATTAAAGCCATTGGTGGTGATATGGTAGGAATGAGTACTGTTCCGGAAGTCATTGTTGCCAGACATATGGGAATGGATGTTTTCTGTATTTCTGTCATCACAGACCTTGGCGGACCGGACATCGCTTTTGCCGTTTCTCACGAAGAAGTTCTAAATGCAGCCAACAAAGCAATGCCTAATGTAATTGCCGTTGTCAAAGGCTTGATTAAAAACTATCAGTAAAAATAACCTAATAGTACAGCTGAAGACGTATGATTCCCCTCCACAGGAGGCGTGGCAAAAATTCAAAGAATTTTTGACGGGTGGTTTACCCGTTCCCACTCTCCTCACCCATAGAATCCATCAATATTATAAATTTTTACTAATTCCCAAGAAATCAATCCCAGATTGCCATTCATTGTTTAGATTTGTACCCATGAAATTGTACGAGATGAAAAAGTTGATATTATTATTGATGATGGGTATTTTTGGGATAAGTTATTCACAAAAAGTCCCTGCGGTCCTGAAAACAGGATTTTCAAAAGAAGCTTTGCAGCAGAAACTGGAAGATGAAAATGGAAAAACCGTTACCATCCAGCAGATTCTGAATCAGCATAAAGGAAAAGTTTTAGTGATTGATTTCTGGGCCGGATGGTGCAGAGACTGTTTAAATGCTCTTCCAAAAGCTAAAGAATTAGAAGAAAATAACAAGAATATTGATTTTGTATTTCTATCATTAGACCGTTCAAAAGAAGGGTTTGAAAAAAGTCTTGAAAGATTTGATATGAAAGACAAAGAAAATTATTGGTTTTCCACAGGCTGGAAGAATGATTTTAATAATTATGTAGACCTTAACTGGATCCCAAGATATATGGTAATTGATCAGAAATCTTCTATTTCAAAATATTATGCAATATCTCCCGAAGATCCTGAACTTCAGCAAACCATAGACAAGCTTTTAAAATAACTGTCAGTTATTTTAATCCGAAAAACCAACAAAACTCATTGGAAACATTAAATTTTCAGTGAGTTTTAAAATTTTATACAAAGACCACCATGATCACAAGAGAAGCCACAGAGCAGGATTTAGCAATCCTTTTAGAATTTGAACAGGGAGTTGTTACTGCCGAAAGACCGTTCAACAGTACATTGATTGAAGGAGAGATTCATTATTATGATTTAAAATATCTGATACAATCTCCGGAAGCAACCGTAATTGTCGCCGAAGAAAATAACGAAATCATTGCTTCAGGATACGCTCTGATTAAAAAAGCAGCAAAAGATTATTATCAGTTTAAAGAATATGCCTATCTGGGTTTTATGTATGTAAAGCCAGAGCACAGAGGAAAAGGAATTAATAAAATGATTACTGATGAATTGATTTCCTGGTCAAAATCAAGGGGAATGACTGAGGTAAGACTGGACGTATATGCTCAGAATGAATCTGCCATAAAAGCTTATGAAAAAGCAGGTTTTGAACCTCATCTTCTCACCATGAGACTGAAGGCTTAAAAGGCTGGAAGATGGAAGTAATCTTCGTACGTTGAATAATCTGCTATTTTTTTTTTTTGATTTTCAATAAGCAGGTCATCAATTTCCCTATTGTCCTTATTAACTTCCAACCTTCAGCTTCAAACTTCCATCATATAAAAAATTTACCGTCAATAAAGGAATCCATATCTTTGTATATGGATTTTTCTTTGCCTCTTCGTAAAATTATTCATGTGGACATGGATGCATTCTATGCTTCTGTGGAGCAGCATGATAATCCTACGTTGAAAGGCAAGCCCATAGCCGTAGGCGGACAGCATCGTGGTGTAGTGGCAGCCGCAAGCTATGAAGCCAGAAAATTTGGTGTTCGTTCTGCAATGCCCAGTAAAACAGCTAAAGAAAAGTGTCCACAGCTTATTTTTGTTCCTCCCCGATTTACCCGATATAAAGAGATCTCGAAAAAGATCCGGGAAATTTTCTATGAATATACGGACCTGGTAGAACCTCTGTCTCTGGATGAAGCCTATCTGGATGTCACCGAAAATAAAAAAGGAATGGAATCTGCCAACCTCATCGCCAAAGAAATCCGTCAGAAAATCTTTGAACAAACCGGATTAACGGCTTCAGCAGGAATTTCCGTCAACAAATTTTTAGCTAAAGTAGCTTCCGATATTAATAAACCGAATGGTCAGAAAACCATTCATCCTGATAAAATGGAGCATTTTCTGGAAGAACTGCCTGTGGAAAAATTTTACGGTGTTGGAAAGGTTACGGCTAACAAAATGTTTAGTTTGGGAATTTATAAAGGAAAAGATTTAAAAAAGAGATCACTTGAAGATCTGATGAGACTTTTTGGAAAATCCGGCCAGCACTATTACAATGTGGTACGTGGAATTCATACTTCTGAAGTAAAACCGCACCGTATTCAGAAAAGTGTGGCCGTGGAAAGAACTTTTTTTGAAGACCTTTTGGATGAACAGCAGATCAATGAAAAACTGGAAAGCCTTGCTGAGGAAATTCATCAGAGATTACAGAAAAATAATATTCTCGGAAGGACTTTAACATTAAAAATAAAATATAAAGATTTTTCTCTGTTCACAAGAAGCATTACGAAAGAGGATTATTTTTCATCGCCGGAACAGTATTATACTACCGGAAAAAAACTTTGGGAACTCCGACCTTTTGATAAAGCTGTCCGCCTGCTCGGATTATCTCTCTCCCACCTGAATACGGAAGAAAAAAAACAGGTTTCGGTTCAACTAAAAATCCCGTTTGAGGAATTCGGAAATGAATAAATCATATTTTTTTGCTACCTTGTATCTACCAAATCAGCAAATTTATGAACCCAACTATGATCCAGTTTTTCCACTGGTATTCTGAAGGAGATGGAAAATTGTGGAAAGAAGCCGAAAAACAGGCAAGAAACTTAGCAAAACTTGGAATTACTTCTGTATGGTTTCCTCCTGCCTATAAAGGGACAAACGGTGGTTATTCTATCGGCTATGACGCCTACGACCTGTACGATCTCGGAGAATTTGATCAAAAAGGAACTACTCCTACCAAATACGGTACTAAAAACGATTATACAAAAGCCATCAAAGCCTTAAAAAAACAAAATATACAGGTTATTGTAGATATTGTTCTCGGACATAAAGCCGGAGGTGACGAGCTGGAAAAATTCAACGTCGTAAAAGTAGATGAGGAAAACAGAGAAAAAGTAATTTCCGATGTGATCGAAATAGAATCTTATACAAAATTTACCTTTCCGGGAAGAGGAAAAAAATATTCTGATTTTGAATGGAACTTCACTTGTTTCAGTGGGGTAGATTATGCTGAAGGAATGGATTCCCATATCTTTAAAATACAGTCAGAATACGGAAACGACTGGGAAGAAATGATTGATGATGAAAAAGGAAACTATGATTACCTGATGTATAATGATATTGAGCACCGGAATCCTTTTGTACGGGAAGAGCTCAACACCTGGGCAAAATGGTATTTTGATCAGACCGATTTTGATGGAGTAAGACTGGATGCGTTAAAACATATTTCTTTTGATTTCTACAAAGAATGGCTTACGCTCCTCCGTTCCAATTCAGGAAAAGATATTTTCGCCGTTGGAGAATACTGGGCCCCGGGATACCTCCATCTTCTTCAAAAATATATTGAGGTCACAGAAGGCTGCATGAGTCTTTTCGACAGTTCTTTGCAGAATAACTTTCATACTGCTTCCAGGGAAGGAGGCTCTTATGATCTCCGAAGAATTTTTGATGAAACTCTTACTCAGGCAGATCCTATGCATTCTGTCAGTTTGGTTGCTAATCATGACACTCAGCCATTACAGGATCTTGAAGCTCCCGTGGAACCTTGGTTCAAGCCTATTGCCTATGCCCTTATTTTATTGAGAAAAGACGGTTATCCCTGTGTATTTTACCCGGATCTTTATGGCGCTCATTATGTGGATAAAGATAGAGAAGGCAATGATCAGGAAATATTTATGCCCAAAGTAGACGGTATTGAAGAACTGTTAAAAGCGAGAAAAGAACATGCATATGGTGATCAGCATGATTATTTTGAAGATGCCAACTGTCTCGGCTGGGTACGTACGGGAGATGATGAGCATTCAGGATGTGTAGTAGTTTTAAGTAATAAAGATGCTTACAATAAACCTATGGAAGTGGGAACACTATATGCCGGAAAAAAATTCAAAGACCTCCTGAAACGGTTTAAAGAGAAAGTAATGATTGATGAAAACGGCTGGGGAGATTTTCCTGCTCCGGCGGGAAATGTGAGTGTCTGGATTCCTGAATAAGATTAATTTATCAGAAACCCTTGTCAAGGTTTGAAACCTTGACAAGGGTATATTTTAGCAGTAAATATATCGGCAATTCCAAACATCTACAGCCCATTCACAACATTGTCCATCTTCATTGGAAGTGCAGCATACTTTACCCCAATTTAAATCTCCTGCTTTTAAACTTTTTAATTCCTGACGGTTCAATTTTTTTACTTTGATTTCTTTGTTTGTTTTCATAATTATTATTTTTTAGGATTAGTTATTAAATATACATTAAAAATTACAATTATGAATAAACATTTAATACTAACTACTTGATTTAGTATATACAATTTTCATTATTAAAGATAAATATTGAGAATATGATGAACCACCCCGTCAAAAATTCTTTGAATTTTTGACACCCCTCCGAAGGATGGGAATGTTTACGTCTTCAGTTGGATTTCGGTTAAAATTAGAGATTTCCTAAAGTTGGATTTATTATTACATCTTTCGCAGTTCCAAAATTTCCGGTCTTTCGGAGGTGTCGGATATTTTTCCGGTACGGGAAAATTCAGCCCAGAGCGCTCTCAGTTTTTTGCCATTCTCATGAATACGGCTCCAGGGAATATCTTTCAGTAATTCGGAAGATTTCCAGGCTGATTCATTCCCGAAAATTAAAGGAAGATCTATACAATGCGGTGCTCCGATATGATTGTCTTTTAATTTTGAATGAATTCTGAAGAGATAGACATTTCCACCGGCATCCGCCAGATTCCGGGCAAATTGTCTTGCCGGATTTCCGTAGATCAATGCTGTAGTTTTTTCCACCGTTTTATCCATAATTCTTAAACCGAATCCCTTTCCGAAATATTTATTTAAAGCCTCGGAAGTTTTGAGATAAAAAGCCGTTTCATCATTATTTAAACCAATCAGGACATCGTACTTCTGAGCACTTTTTTTCCACATTTCCACAGAATCTTCTTCTTTACACAAAGGAAAATATCCGTATTGAGTTCCGAAAGGCATCGCAGCTTTCAAACCATATTTTATTACAGAAGGCACAAATGCTTTGTACTCATCCATCATTTTTAAAACGTCGGTTTCATCTTTTAAAAATTCTGTTTTTTTCAGGAATTCTGCCGACATCTTCTGTCTTTTATGACGTAATCCCAAAGGAGCACTCTGGATAATCAAGCGCTGGAACAAACCCTCCTCTCCTTCTGATATCATTAAATGGGCAATAGCATCACCTCCTGAAGACTGCCCGAGAAGGGTAATATTATTCTCATCACCTCCCAGATCTGCAATATTGTTTTTGATCCACTTTAAGGCTTCGATAATATCTAACAGGCCTAAATTGGCAGGCCTTTTTTCATCACCACCTAAAAAACCAAATAATCCTAAACGATATGAAACACTCACAACGATAATATGCTGTTCCTTCACCCATTCAGCAGGATCGGCAGTGGTAAGATCGCCACAGCCTATTTCATGGGAACCTCCGTGAATCCAGACTACAACGGGGAGTTTTTCATTTTCAGATATCATTTCCGGTCGGGTTATGGAAAGGTATTGGGTAGATTCATCAGGCTCGAAGCTTTCAACAACTGTTGCTCCAATCATTTTTTCAACAAGCGGACTTAGAGCCTGCGGACAGACCGGAGTTTTTTCCGGAGAAATAAGTATGGAAGATAAAGAAGTTTCTACCGCAACAGGTTTTTTAAATCTTTCAGAATGGGCATAGCGGATACTTCTGGCTCTGATAATTCCTTCTTCTTTTAATGCTAAGATTTTTCCGAAACGGGTCTCGAAAACAATGGTATTTTGCTGATTGGGTGTCATCTTTACAATGGTGAAAACTTTTCTCTTTAAATTTAATTATTTAAACACAAATTTCACAAATACATGCACAAATATTTACAAAGCATCATTGTGCTATTCGTGAAAAAAATTAGTGCTATTCGTGTTGAAAAAAATCTAAACACTAATTTCACAAATATGAGCACTAATATCCACGAATCATAATAGTGTTATTCGTGAAAAAATTAGTGTTATTCGTGTTAAAAAACTAGTTCAGAATTTTATATTCACTCGGAGAAATACCCACCTTCGTTTTGAACAATCTTGTAAAATGCTGTGGATATTTAAAGCCCAGATCATAGGAGATTTCGCTGATTGTTTTTGCCTGATCCAGAATCTGCTCTTTGGCAATATCAATTAGCTTATTGTGGATAAATTCCTGTGCGGAAATTCCCAGTTCTTTTTTGATAAGATCTCCAAAATAATTGGCAGATAAATTCAGTTTTTCTGCAAAATAATTGACCATTGGGAAACCTATATTCTTTGGATTTTCAGATTTTAAATAGTCATCTACCAGATTTTCAAATTTCCCGATGACTCCCTGGTTGATATGATCTCTTGTAATAAACTGGCGGTCATAAAAACGCATACAGTAGTTTAGAAAAAGCTCAATATTATTAACAATTAAAGATTTGCTGTGTTTATCAATAGCCTGCTCCAGTTCCAGTTTAATATTTTTAAAACAATCCAGCACTACTTCCCTTTCTTTTTCTGATAGATGGAGCGCTTCATGTACGTCATAAGAGAAGAAGGAATAATCTTTCATATTCTTCCCTAAGTTGGTTCCCTTGATTAAATCCGGATGGAAAATTAAAGCAAAACCTGCAGGCTGAACAAATCTGTCTTTATTATAAATTCCATAGGTCTGCCCGGGAGCAATAAAAACCAGTGTTCCTTCCTGATAATCGTAGCTGTGTTTTCCATATTGCATGTCTCCACACATGACGTCTTTCAGAAAAACGGTATAAAATCCAAATTTTCTTCTGTACTGACAGATAGGATCAGACTTGGAAAAATCAATGATACTTACCAGCGGATGCAGGGTTTCATGATTCGCCATTTTATTATATTCTGAGACCGTGTTATAGATTTCAACCTCCTGATTTTCCATGAAGTATATTTTTATTGCTATTCAAAATTACCACTTTCATTTGTAATGGAAATGATGTCTGTAAAATTGGTAAGTAATTCGGTAATCTGTATAAGTTGGGTTTAAATGAAAGTTTCGACTTTTGTACCGTTATGGAAACTTTTAATACCAACATTTTTCCGAAAGGAGAAAAAGCTCCTTCAGATTACTTCTCCGGAGGAACAGCTTGGGTTCATATTCTGAAACCCAATGAAGACAACCTGAACTGCCAGATCGGAAATGTGATTTTCGAACCCGGATGTAGAAATAACTGGCACTCTCATGGAGGCGGACAGATTTTAATCGTAACTTCAGGAAAAGGATATTATCAGGAAAAAGGAAAACCTGTCCAGATTTTAAATTCTGGAGACGTTGTCAATATTCCTCCTGATGTCATCCATTGGCATGGAGCTGCTCCGGACAGTGAGTTTACCCATATCGCCATTAATCCTAATACACAAAATGGAATTGTAGAATGGCTGCAACCCGTAACGGATGAAGAATATAATAATGTATAACCCTAAATAAACTAAATATAAAAAATGAGTACGATCACAGTAAAAGCTTATGGTGCTGAGTCTACCACGGCAGATCTGAAAGAAATGAAGATTGAAAGAAGAGAAGTAACCGCAAAAGATGTAGAGATTGAAATTCTATATTGTGGAGTATGCCACTCTGACCTTCATACCGCAAGAAATGACTGGGGCGGATCTTTGTATCCTGTAGTTCCGGGGCATGAAATTGTAGGAAGAATTACAAAAGTGGGAAGTGAAGTTTCCAAATTTAAAGTGGGAGATCTTGCAGGGGTAGGATGTATTGTAGATTCTTGTGGACACTGCGACAGCTGTCAGCATGATCTTGAACAATATTGCCTGAATGGCTTCACCGGAACATACAATGGAAAGGATAAACATCTGGGAGGTCATACTTTTGGAGGATATTCTCAAAAAGTAGTGGTGGATTCTCACCACGTTTTAAAAGTGCCTGAAAATCTTGATCTGGCAGCAGTAGCTCCACTTCTTTGTGCAGGCATTACCACATGGTCACCTTTAAAACACTGGAATGTAGGTCCTGGGTCTAAAGTGGCGGTTGTAGGCTTGGGAGGTCTTGGTCACATGGCCATTAAACTGGCAAAAGGACTGGGAGCTGAAGTTACCTTATTCTCCAGAACTCCGGGAAAAACTGAGGATGCTCAACAATTGGGAGCTGATCATGTAGTGATTTCTACGGATGATAAACAAATGGATGCTGTAAAAGGGAAATTCGATGTGATTATTGATACGGTTCCTTATGTACATGATGTCAATCCGTATGTGGCTACTTTAAATATCAATGGAACTCATGTTCTGGTAGGATATCTTGGAGGTTTAGAACCTATTCTGAATACAGTTCCTATGATTATGGGAAGAAAATCGGTGGCTGGTTCGGTAATCGGTGGTATTGCGGAAACTCAGGAATTGCTGGATTTCTGTGGAGAGCACAATATCGTTTCGGAAATTGAAATGATCAAAATGCAGGACATCAACGAAGCATATGAAAGAATGCTGAAAAGCGATGTAAGATACCGTTTCGTTATCGATATGCAGTCTTTATAATTCTTTGATAGAATAGTAACAGAAACAGACTCTTCAATCCGAAGAGCCTGTTTTTATTTTTTCAGGTTTTGGCTGAAAGCATTCTGATCCTGATTCGTTATATATCTGTTTCCTTCTGCACATTTATTATCATTTCTTTCCATATCCTGAAAAGCCCATGCTGCCATAGCATCAATCACGGGGGCCAGTTCATTCCCTGCGTCACTCAGTTTATAGGTCACATGAGGCGGTACTACAGGTTTTGCTGTTCTGATAATGAGTCCGTCGGTTTCAAGCTGTTTCAAATGCTGAATGAGCATTTTTTCCGTTACAGCAGGAATTGCTTTTTTCAATTCACTGTATCTTTTTTCTCCTGTAGAAAGATTGAACAGAATAATCGGTTTCCAGAATCCGCCAATTCTTTCCATGACATACATTACAGGACAATCCTGCACTGTTTTCTTATTCTCCTGAATGGTTGAACTTTCTTTGATGGCTGTCATATCTACATACTTTAGGGTAAGTACTTGTATAAAAGTAAGTACAAATATAACTTTGTTCCCAGAAATAAAAAAATATTTACATATGAAAATTATAATCACAGGATCACTAGGAAATGTGGCTAAACCATTAGCACAACAATTAATTGCCGACGGGCACAATATTACCATCGTAAGCAGCAGCGATGCCAGAAAACAGGAAATTGAATCTCTGGGAGCAGCTCCGGCCATTGGGTCTATCACGGACGTTAATTTTTTAACGCGAACATTTGATGGAGCGGATGCGGTTTTTGTAATGACTCCTCCGGCTATCAGTCCGGATAAAATTGTAGAAAATACTACCAATGCAGGGAAAAATTATGCGGAAGCTTTAAAAAATGCCAATGTAAAAAGAGCTGTAATGTTAAGCAGCGTAGGTGCAGAATCTCCGGTAGAAAACGGTCCTATTGCAGGACTTCACAATATTGAAAAAATATATAATGAAGTAGAGAACACTTCTTTTACTTTTTTAAGAGCCGGATATTTTTATAACAATTTTTTCAATGATATTCCTTTAATTCAAAATGCAGGAATCATTGGAGGAAATTATCCTGCAAGTGTTGAAGTACCTATTGTACATCCCAATGATATCGCCAAAGCTGCCGCTGAAGAACTGGTAAAAGACGGAAATACCAACAACATCAGATATATTGTAAGTGACGTAAGAAAAGCGTCTGACTTTGCAAAGGTTCTGGGAACGTCTGTTAATAAACCTGAGCTTCCATGGGTAGAATTCTCTGATGAAGATTCTTTAAAAGGAATGCTTCAGGCAGGATTACCTGAAGATATGGCTAAGCTATATGTTGAAATGGGAAGAGGAATAAGAACAGGTGTTGTGCAGAAGGATTTTATTGATCACGGTTCTCCGGTTACAGGAAGTGTTAAATTAGAAGATTTTGCAAAGGAGTTTGCTTCTCAATTTTAATTTCTAAGTCAATTAAAAAAACAAGTTTCGGCGCACCAAAGGTGCGCCGAAACTTGTTTTTTACTATTATATTTTAATCCTTAAGAATTATTTCTTCTCTTTCAGGGCTTCTTTTAAAACTTTCAGTTTTCCATCAATAGGCTGATCTATTTTCAATCCTAAAACCTCAGCCACCAAAGGATAAACATTGATGTTCGCAAATTCGCTGATCACCAGATTATTTTTAAACTCAGGCCCCCAGGCAAAGAAAGTGGCTTTCATTTCCGGAACCACTTTAGGGTTATAACCATGTTTTCCAACAGATGTTTTCTTACCTTTTTCCAGGAAAATCTTTGGTGCTTTCGGGATCAGAAGAATCTGTCCTATTCTGTTGTACTGGTCATCTCTTGTAGCGAAATGCAGGTACTTGGGAAGCTTTTTATCAAGATATACTTCGTAGTCGTCTGTTTTATTGGCTTTCAGTTGTTTATAAACTGTTTTTACCTCATCAGGGTTTTTAACGTACACTCTTAGTAAAGTCTGGGAATTGTAAAAATCAAATCTGTTTTTATCAAAAAGAAGAGCCGGAATTTCCAGCGGTGTACCTCCATCTACTTTAATCATTCCGTGATCGGAAACAAAAATAAAGTTGACATTTTTTAATCCTAAATCATTTACTTTCTGAACAAGACTCCCAATGGCCTGGTCTATTAAATGAACAGCTGTTTCTGTTTCTTTGGTATCCGGACCATAATGATGCCCGCTTCCGTCTACTTCCGGGAAATATAATGAAATAAAGTGCGGTCTGTTATCTTCCGGTAATTTCAGCCAGTTGACTACTTTTTCTACTTTTTCAGAAGGCGTGAATTTTTCGTGATAAGGATAATAATAAGTAGGTCGCATTCCTCCGGCATCACTGGCAGATCCTACCCACATTAAAGAGGCAGATACCATTCCCTGTTTTTCAGCAAGTCCCCAAAGCGGTGTTCCTCCATACCAGCTTCCATCCTCAGCATTTTTTTTGTTACTCATGGCATACCCTTCTTTTCTCTTGTAATCGTAAAAAAAGTTATCAATCAAACCATGATGGGAAGGATAAAGGCCGGTAATTAAACTCCAGTGGTTCGGGAAAGTAATGCTTGGATAGCTTGGAATCATTGCTTCAGCCTTTACACCGCCATTAGCCAGTTTCAAAAGGTTTTCAGCATTGTATTTCTGGGCATAATCATAACGGAAACCATCCGTTGATATCATAATTACATAAGGTTTTGATTGTGCTTCTGTGCTGTTTTGTCTTCCCGGAATAACCACCTGGGCAGTGTCAATATTGGCTTGTTGTGCAAAAGCCGTAAAGGAAATGAGCAGCAGTAAAAAATGGATTCCTCGCTTCATTATTTTAAAATTTTCCGCAAAGTTACATCCTATACTTCTGCCTGAAAAGTTTAGGAGATTAAAAGTATATTAAAACCTGTTATTTTGTTTGAGTCAAAATTACTCCCTGTTAAATAGGTCTTTTCATTTCAAACTGTGACAACCAGTTGTTCAGTCCTACTCTTTCGCTAAGAAACACAGCGGTATTTTCTGAAGAATCATCCACATTGTTCAAGGCTATAGCCTGTCCGCTATTTTTTTCTCTAATCGCATTAAACAACTTTGTACCTATTCCTTGATTTCTGTAATTCTTATCTACAGCAAACTGATATATTTTTCTTGAGGCAGGACCATAAACAATATATCCGACGAGCTTTTCTCCTTCATAAGCCCCTAAAGTCACATAGTTTTCCGGCATTGGATCCAATACGAAAACAGATCCCTGCCAAGAAGGTTCAATATCCCAGAATGAGCATAATACATCCCATTTAAAGTCTTTCAAATCTCGTATGGATACTTCAGTATTTTCTTTTTCCTGTTTAATATTTCCATTAAAGCAAAGCAGTCTTCTGACAATCGCAAAACCTAAATTTTCATAAGCCCTGATAGCAGGCTGATTCCCTTCGATAACTTCAAGCAGTAGTGTATTTGCATTTCTTTCTTTTAAAACAGGAATAATAAAATCATACATTTTTCTCACCAGGCCTTTCCCCCTACTTTCGGGAACTACTCCTGTTCCGCCATTATAAATAATTTTCTCACCATTTTCAATTTTTTCAGCCTGAAGAATAAAGCCTACCAGTTTTCCATCTTCAAATGCTCCGGCAGATAAACTCATATCTAATTTTTCTGCATCAATTTTTGAAACAAGTACTTCTTTCGTTAAGTGAAAAGGAACAACATAGTCAGAAAATGAATGATTGAACACGGATAAAAGTTCATCTGTTGTGATATCGGCTAAAGTTTTAAATTCCATGGGTTGTCAAAATTGTAAGGTCAGGAAATTTCTTTTTGTTAAGAATCAGGATCTACACAAATATATGAATTTTAAAGCAAACTCCCTGAAAATGGGGCTTAAAGAAAAAATGATACCCCTGAAAGATCAGAGGTATCTGTTTAAAAAAAATATTTAGGTGTGTTTTTTCTGAAAAATTATTCTTTGATCAGTTTTTCATAAGATGTACTTCCGTCTTTAAGCTGAATTTCAAGATAATAACTTCCTGATTTCAGATTTTCAACAGTGATACTTTTTCCATCCGGTTTTACTGACAATACTTTTCTGCCTGTTGCTTCGTAGATATCAACGGATTTTATTTTGTCAGAATTTTTGAAATTAACAGTTGATTTTGCCGGATTAGGATATAGATTTACCTTTTTGCTATCAGCTGTAATCTCATTGGTAGATAAAGTGGCAGCCGTCATCGTCAATGTTGCATATCCTCTTCCTGCATCATGATATCCTAAAGAAGTTCCACCACTTTTACGGGAATAGAAAATATTGATGGTTCCGGCAGCATTGGCAATGGCAAAATCTCCTGCTCCACCTGTAAGTGACCTTGTTGCCACTACAGTTCTTGTAGATCCGGACACGGTATTGGACGTTTCTGTCCAATCCTGGGCAGCATCAGCATTAGGCGTTGTCATTCCTATAAATGTATAGTCTCTGTTAGCTGATGAATTATAAATAAAGCCATCTGATCCCGGAGCCATTCCTACAGTTCCAAAACCAATTCCCATCATGGAGTTGCTGTCACCAGTCACGGTCATTGTTACTCCGGTGGGAGTGGTATCTAATTTCACCGTCATAGAAGTTGCCGGTAAATTTACCGTTCCAGACGAAAACTGCGCCAAAACAAAGTTGGCAAGAAGTACGCTAAGCGCTAGTAAAGTTTTTTTCATATCAATTTTTTAAAAGATTAATAATTTCCTTGTTATTGGTTTGTAATGCATATTCAAAAGGGGTCATTCCCATTGAATCTTTCTTTGTTTTATCTGCTTTATATTTCAGCAGTTGCTCTACCAGATCTTTATTTCCGAATTTTACAGCCCAGAATAAAGGTGTGTATCCTGTTTCATCTGCAATATTGGGGTCTGCTTTTTTCTTGAGCAGATGCTCTACCAGATCTTTATTATATTTTATTGCGAGACCTGCCAGCGCTGTTCCTTCACGACTTTTATAGTTTACATCTTTTACGTTGTCAATCAGAAAATCAGCCACGGCTGTATTTCCTCTGTAACATGCTAAAATAAGGGGTGAAAATCCGTTCTCGTTGATCTGATTAATCACATCCGGATTTTGTTTCATCAACTCCTGTACTTCAGCCACTGTCCCACTTCTTGCCATATCAAATATTGATTTCCCTTTTTCCTGAGCGGATAATAATGAGCTCAGGAACAGTCCTAATATTAAGATGAAATGTCTCATTGTTTTACCATTACATAGTTGTATTCAATATTGACATTCTCAGCCACTTTCTTGGTAACCATTTTAGGAATAGTTACTTTATAATCCACAGGTCTTGCCACAAAACCTCCCTGCATATAGATTTTCCCGTCTTTTGCATATAAAGTGGCAGCAGAGGTAACGGCTTTGTCTACGCCATGAAAGTTTAATGTTCCCTGCACCGTATATTTCTGAGGGCTTGCAGTAAGCTTTGTCTTATCAAAGTTGACAATCTTCCCTTTGAAAGTGGTTTTTGGATATTTTGCAGATTCAGCATAGCTTTCATTGAAATGTTCTTCCATTAATTTTGTTTTAAAATGAAAGTTTTTGACAGTTGAGACTGATGCCATTTCACCATTGTCTGCATTGAGAATAACAACATTGTTGTCATCCTGGGCAAAGATATCATCAAACAAAGGTACCGAAGCTTCAAAAGTTACTTTCCCTGTTTTGGAGCTATATTTTTGTGCTGAAGCGTATCCCGCAGAAAGAAGTAATACGCTTAATAATGCTAATTTTTTCATATCAATTTTTTTAATTTTCATGTAATCCGTCAGCTTTCCATTTGATGAATATATTGATCTGGGCTGCAGACAAAGATCCTCCCTGAGGCATTTTCCCGGGATCGCCATTAGGTCTTTGGATACGGTCTAAAATTCCGTCAATATTATTTTTCACCTGATCATAGGTAACGAGCGGTTTAAAACTTCCCGCAGAATGGCAGCCTATGCAGCTGTTATCCACAATGGGTTTTACATCTGAAGTATATTTTACGGGCGCCGTGATGGGTGTGTTATCAGAAATCTCTTCATACGTTCTGCTGTCGCAAGCCGTCAGTATGATTGCTGACGACAATATCAATAAGGATGTTAGCTTTTTCATATTAAAAAACTCTATAAAGATTAAACCCAAAGAAAATATGCCCCTTTCCCCATGCTCCGGTAGCATTGGTAAGATATCCGATATCTGAATTTATCTGGGAGTTTGTGAGTAAAAGCTGGAACACGTGTCCTCCTGTTTCTATATCTACACCCAATGATAAAGGGTTTTTATAAAAACTGTGATCGTCAAAATTCACAAAGTATTCTGCATTTACAGAAACTCTTTTTGAGATTTTATAGCGTCCTCCCAACCCTGCCAGAAACTGGTTTTTGTTTTCAATGGTAGGTTCGTAAAGGTTTTTATGCACAAAGGAAGGCGTAAGCTGTACGGAAAGCTTATCACTGAACCTTCTTGAGATCAGGGCCTGTGTAAGATAAGAAAGCCTGTCACTGAATGTAAGGTGCGGATAAGTATCTTTATCCAGTTCAGTATTGGCCCCCATTACATTATACCCCACAATATCTACCGGAAAGTTTTCACTTTGTTTTACCAGTCTGTACTTCACTGCTCCCTCAAAGGTTTTCATATTTGTCTCTCTGGACAGACTTACAGATACTGCGTCTGAAATACCATAGATAACGCCTAATTTGGTGGAAGCATGATCCAGTCCGAAAAAGTCTTTAAATCCTGCGCTGATGTCTCCAAATCTATGGGCAACGATAATGTACCATTCTTTTTTAGCAGCCAGTTTTGTAGATTGCCCTGTAACAATCTGAAGGGCTTTGAAGGCGGGTTGTGAGGTTTCTGTATTGGTTTTAACGGTGTCAATATCTTTCAGCAGATCTTCCTGTGCAAAGACAAGACCTGAAGAAAACATTGACAAAAAAAAGAGAGTTTTTGTCATATACAATTTGAATTAAATTATGATATAACAAACTTATTGAGTTCTCAATTCAAAAATAGGTGATAAAAGTCACCAGTCAAATTGTTTTTATCAATGATAGAAATAAAGTTTTGAAACAATGGAAATTAGACTGATCTAACATTTTCATTTACAGGAACTTTTATTCCTTCTTTTGTCTGAACAATTTCACCTTCGCTTTCAATTTTTTTCAAAACTCTGCTCACCACTTCTCTTGAAGTTCCCAAACTATTGGCAATTTCACGATGGGTAATCTTAATAGGGTTATTTCCTGTGGATACAATCTGCTGTTTGATATAGTTCAGAACCCTCTTATCCAGCCTGTGAAAAACGGCATCGTTCACCATATTCATCACTTCTGAAAATCTCCGGTCATACTCATGGTAAAACAGCTTATTGATTTCCGGAAATCTTATGAGCCATTCATGCATGATAGAAACGGGGATAAGAATGGCTTCTGAGTCTTCTTCCGCAATGGCATATACCCTGCTGGTATAATCTGTAAGAATGGATGAAAAGGTCATCAGACAGCTATCCTTAGGTTTAATATAATAGTAGATGAGCTCTCTTCCATCATTAAGAGTAAATACCTTGATAGAGCCTTTTATAAGGAAAGGAACAAACTTATTTTTTTGTCCTTCCCTTATGATCTCAGTTTTTGCTTTTATATCAATAGCAACAGCATGTTTTTCAAGCTCAGATAAAAATTCGGCACCTAAAAAACCAAATTTACTTACAGCGAACGAGTGATCAATCATATCTTATATTTTCTGCTTTCCTTAAACAAAGATATAAAATTGCTATATTGATATCATATTTTTTTATTTTATTAAATAAGATTAACAATCAAACAAATTCACTATGAATTTCACTAATTTTCATGAATCAAAACAAAAAAAACCACAGTAATAAACTGTGGCGTTTTTATTTGCTGTAAAAAAGCTGTTTATGAATATAATGTAAATTCTAAAATCTGTATTTTATATTGAGTCCGTAAAAGAAATACGCTTTTGCAGGTCCTGGATTAAGGTCTGTAGGAACTGTATAATTGCTTCCTTTATCGGAATCATTGATATTATTTCCTAAGAATAAAAAGGTATAGTTAATCTGATTGGTAAGATTATTACCCATCACATACAGGTCGAGATCCAATTTATTGAATGACTTTTTAAACCCTAATTTTGAATTAAGCAATCCAAAACCTTTTACCAGATTCGAATTGTTAAAGTCAGAATAAACATTTCCAAGATAATTATAGGTATTCACCAGATAAAATCCCGGTTTGGTAAAGATATCCAATCCTACAGCATATTTATTTCTGGGAACTCCTACTACAGATTTGTGATCATAAGTTTCTTTTCTTCCACCCACCATCGTTGCAAAATCTTTATACTTAGCATCATAATAAGAAAGATTTACAAAGGGAACTATTCTCTCGATAAAAGAGTTTTCAGTTCTGTACTGATATCCTATACTCAACTCAAGACCTGTATTTTTCTGACTTCCGGTATTAGCCCAGTACGTTTGTCCACTTGTATTACCTGGTAAGAGCAGTTGTGTAAGTTTATCGGAATAGTCTATTCTGAAAGCAGAAATACGGTAATCCAGTTTTGTATTCAATAAAAGCCCATGCACACTGAAATCGAACATTTTTGCACGCTCAGGTTTTAAATCATCATTCACAGTGTTGGTAGCAGTTATAAACGAAGAGGCTGCAGTGGGTGAATTATATCCTTCACTATAGCTTAGATTAAAGATCTGGTGTTTCCATTCTTTCTGTAATGCGATGTGAGGCGTAAATGCCATGTCATACTTTTTATTAAATGACTGATCTTTGTGTCCGGGAACTAAATCTGGTAGGGCATAAAGGTCCTTCCTGTCATAATTGGTCCTGTTGGCACTAAGTCCTGCAAGCAAAGTTAGTCCCCACGGCTTATATGTTAGATAATCGATCACAAAATAGGTGGATTGATTATTATTATATTTAAAATACGATGCTCCGGACATTCCTGTTGTCTGCAGTGGATTTGTTTCTGAGCCTGTAAAACGATAACTCGAAGTAGTGGAAACAGAATTTTGTATTTCTGTCCCAAAGTCCAGTCGGTTTTCAAAGTCTTTACATTCATTTTTCAAGGTAAAAGTAGAACGAAGCCCTACATTCGGGGAACTTGTCACTCCATATGCTCCGGCGGAAACACTTTCCGTGTTTGCGTTATAATAAAACAGAGTGGTATAGTTTCTCAAATTTGAGGTAAGACTTATGGTATTACTCAATCCTACTCTGGTTGATTTTATTTTTGTTCCTGCATTTTTCCTGATATAAGCAGCATTTCCGTTATCGATTCCTGCATAGTAATCATCGTATGAAATCTGTCCTGAAGTATGTTCGTATGAATAAGCCTGGCTTGCAAGGAAACTTAACTGATCTTTTTTGCTTAATTTCACGGTACCATTCACATTGAAAAAGTTTTTTAATCCGCCTCCATTGGGTCTGTAACCATCCGTTTCAAGATGTCCGTATGCAGCATTTACCGAGTAGTTTTCATCTGCAACATTCAGCTGTGTTCTGGACTGAAAGGTTTTAAAAGCACCCAACATTACATCTTCCGAAACTGAAATTCCTTTTGTAAAATCCGGTCTTGTATAAAAACGGACCGCTCCGCCTGTTCCACCTCCATACATGGTGGCTGCCGGACCTTTAATAACTTCTACGTTATTCACATAAGCAAAATCCATATCATCCAGAACAGTGATTCCTTCTGCTGTAGTTAATGGTATATTATTCCAGTATGCTTTCACTCCCCAGTTGTTGAATTTCTGATCATTTCCATATCCCCGGACAACAAGTCTCTGGCCTCCAAAGTTGGTTCTTTTATCTACCTGCAGTCCTGCCATGGTGGATAAAGTCTGATCTATTGCTGCCGGATTATTTCTGTTAAGATCCTCTTCGGAAAGAGTTTCTACTGACTGTCCATGTCGTTTAAATTCTGCACGTTCCTGTTTTATCTTTTTTCTTCCCAGGATATTAACTTCATCAATTGCTCCCTCCTGATTTTGCTGAGCATGCGCTATAATGCAGCCTAACACCGCTGTCATGCATAAATATTTTTTCATTATTCAAAATTTGTGTTACCATTAATATACGATTCATAATTGTTTTGATGGGCTACACATTTCAGGAGGAGGAGGAATAATGGATATATAGGATGTATTTGCTGATGGAAAATTATAATCTGGGAGTATTCTGAAATCTGAATTATCAGAAATATAGTCTTTATTACAAGAAACAGACGCTAAAAAGAGAGAGGTTTTACATCCATTTTTATGATGTAGAGGGAAGTTGATATGCTTATGCAGATCTATATTTTGTACAGCCAGCTTTTTTGAAAGATCAACCAGGGAATTGATGATCATATCTTTTTTATCCCTATAACAGAAGATTTTTTTTTCACCGTTAATAATTCGTATCTGGATGATATCATAAGAATATCCCTTAAGAATAAATTCCTTCTTTTCTTTCCATTCCACATTTGCAATATCTGCTTCTGAAAAGCATATGGTTTCTGAATCCTTGAATTTATTCCTGGTTATATCATATTGTGTTTTTTTATACAATTCTTTTTTCAGAAAAATCATACCGGAGTATATCATATTATTGAACAATATGATAACAGAAAGACACAATACAATAGGAAATAGTTTTTTGTACAAAGAATCGGGTATTAAGGAGCAGACTCACCGGAAAAATTACCTGCAGTAAATTTTGAAATGTTTATTCTGTGCAGTGTCCGGAAACCTTCTACATTGTATTCTATCCAATTGTCTTTTGGATTTATTTTTGGGAAAACAGGGTTTTCTATGGGTAACTGATCAGCCATTTTTGTTTCATCTTCGTTTTTAAACTGAAGATTGCCTCTTACTATAATTGTACCTCCAGCTGTATCCTGACTAAACGAAATAGTATTTCCTTCTGCCCGCAGCGTTTTTACGGTAACTACACTGTTGTTATTTTTCTTTAATTTAACGGTATACATGATTCCCTTTACTCCTGATCTTCCTCCTGCCCATTCTGTTTTCTCAGCAGAGATTACCGATATGGTCTTATCATGATATAAAGAGGATACCGGCATCCCGCAGGAAGCCAGCATCCAAAACACAATTATATAGAGTTGATTATTCATTTTCTAGTCATTATCGCCTCCTTTTGGTTCCAATACCAGAAAGTTACCACTATATACTATTTCGCCTTTAGATTCAGCTTTCAGTATATAATTTCCAGGTATCATTTTTTGTCCAAACTCTTCATCAGACTTAACATTTTTCTTACTGTAAACAAGTCTGCCTGATTCATCTACAATGCTTATATCCACACTATTGTATTTAGCTGTGTCAAATCTCAAGTGAGAAATTCCTTTTGATGGATTCGGATATATAATATTCATATTCTTTTTAGATTTGGTCTCTGTGGTTGATAATGGAGTTAGTGTATTCTGCGTTGTCCAGGCTCCTCTTCCGTAAGTAGAAACCAATACTGTTTTGGTCGCAGGTCTGTAATCCAGATTAGTAATTCTCACATTTCCTATATTTCCACTTACTGAAGCCCATTCAGGAGTTAAATCCAGGAAATTAGTAGTTCCCCAAACTCCCAATTCTGTTCCTACTAAAACTTCATTGGGGTTGTCTGGATTTCTGAGTACAGTTCTTACCGGCATATCAGGAAGGTTTCCTTCTTTGTTCTGCCAGGTTGTTCCCCCATCTGTAGAATAGAAAACGCTGGTGAGGTTATAATTGCAAAGTGTTACCATTATCTCATTTTCATTTGCTCCAAACTCGATATCAGAAATAGTTCCTGCTGCTGGAGTGGTTAGAAGGGTGGCAGCATATGATGCTGTATTTGCATTGCTAAGTTTAAAGATTCTCCCCAGGTTGGTTCCTACAAAAAGAGTTGTGGAAGCAGTGGTATAAGGAGATACTTTCATCCATGAAATCTGCTCTCCGGACTGTGCTGTTCCTACAGTAACCACATTATTAGTGAATGATGTAGCTGCCGCAGAAAGCCCGCTTGTTCTGAAAAGCGAAAGCCCGGAACGGTAAGAATAGAAGGTATCATTTTTTCTATCCAAAGCAATTTCATTGACAAAATGTCCTAAGTTTCTATTAGCACTAGTGGCTATAAGATTATACGCATTGGTAGTCAATAAGTAATGGTTGTTATTAGTATAGCTCGAAATTTCATATGTGTCCAGATCATCGTACTCTGTGTACATACCATCTCCCCCTGTAGCAGCAAACTTGCTAAGAAAGTTATTGGATTGTGGTATACCATAAAGCCACCATGAACCATTATCCTGAGCCCCAGCCAATAATTCTTCATCTGCCGGAGTCTTTGTAGGATTAAGCATTGCTGTGTAGAACTGTGTTACATTATACCTTGTATTTCTTGACGAAAGTGCTCCCTCTACTCCAATATTCGTTTTATCAGGAACAAAATAAACTCCACCGTCATTTCCAAACATCATCTCCTTACTGGCATAATTATTAAAGGGATTGAACACTATTGCATGTTGGTCAGCATGAACTGTAGAAACCTGCAAAGCGGCCATATTGTTATTATTGGACCATTTTGAAATCTGACTCCATGTACCTCCTCCGTTCGTAGATTTATACAGATCAACACCTCCGATATACACTGTATTGTCATCCTGAGGATCTGCTGCAATCACAAGATCATAAAAAGATTGTCCTCGTGTGAAATCATTAGCAGGAATACTCGTGTCTGAAGCTGTAGGTAATGTCAAAACAGGTGCTGCATCACTGGTAGCCTGCCATGTTAAACCTCCGTCGGCAGAACGTGCAATTCTGATTGGTTCTGTAGTTGTGGAGATTCCCTGCATGAAAGCATAGATTTTATCAGCGTTTGTTTTAGAAAGACAAAAATTGACTCTTGCTCCTGTATTCCCAACATTATACACCTGATTAAAAGTATTCCCGTCTGCAGATTTAAAAATTCTTCCTCCGGAGTCTACATTGGAAAGCCTGGAAGTTCTTGTAGAAACCCATACAGCATTATCTGCTCCTATTTCTATCTGTTGTATAGAATATCCGGTTGTACCGGTTGCATTTGTTGTTGTATCTAAGGCCAGTAAATTAGTATTTTTGTTAAATGTAGCCCCTCCATCAGTTGATTTATATAACCCAGCCTGATATATTCCATTCCATCCCGCAACAAAAGTAGGAGTTCCTACATATGTTCCACTTACCCCTGCATATACCTCCGAGATTCCATTATTATTTCTTACTTTAATATCATTAATATAAAAGTTTCCATTTACTATTCCATTCGAATAGGTTACCGGTATGGTAAATATCTGTGTCCAGGTAGCACCTCCATCCGTCGATTTCCAAATTCCGGATCCTTTAGCATCACCCGTTTCAGTTTCTCCTGTACCTACATAAAATACCTGCGGATTGTTTGGATCGTAAGTAATGCAAGAAACCGAAGTATTGGCCCAGAATGTACTCAGTGGCTGCCATTCATTGGTATTAATGGATGGATCCTGATTAACCCAAAGTCCGCCGGAAATTCCGCCAGCAAAGACTCTTTTCCCGGTAGGATCATTAGGGTCATACATAATGGCTCTTGTTCGTCCTCCAACATCATAAGGACCTCTTTCAATCCAGGGTTCATTAATAATTTTTCCAGTGGAAGAATGGTGATTATTCGAAATAAATGACATAGGTTTTTCGGAACTATATTTACCCGACAAGATATCGTGATTTATTTTAACCAATCTATCAAAATACGTCCTTCCGGTAACCGGATCCATTGTTCTTTTGTAATCTTCCTCATAATATTCATTGGGAGGTATTCCAGCCGCCCTGGCAGCTTTATGCAGCTGTTTGAGGTTCTTGCCGTATTGGGCATACAATTTCTGTAAATGTTTTTGATTAGTATTGAGCGTATTTTGCTGTGCATTAATAAAAGTGCAAAATAATGCCGCTGCAACAGGATAAATTTTCAGTACCATTTGTTTTTTTTCAAATATACTAAAAATAAATATTAAAAATTCAACAAAAACACCAATACAATACAGATATTAATATCAAATCATTAAAAAAATATCAAATACCTATTTGAGCATTTTTTATTTTTTAATTAAAAAACTTATTTTTTTCAACTAAAAAACAAAAAGCCCCGGATAAATCCGGGGCAATTATATGATTACAAAAGAAATCTTACGCTTGAACGTTGTTTCCTCCTAATACGAAAGGCTCAACTTCTTTGATTTCTCCGAACTGCTGCTCGTAGTTAGCGATGTTCTGTTGAAGAGCGCTTAATACTCTTTTAGCGTGAAGTGGAGCAAGAATTACTCTTGATCTTACTTTAGCTTGCTGAACACCTGGCATCAACTGAATAAAGTCTACTACAAATTCAGATGGAGAGTGGTTTACCAAAGCTAGGTTAGCATAGATACCAGCAGCTACCATTTCGTTTAATTCGATGTTGATGTTTCCGTCTTGTGGATTTTGATTGTTGTCCATTGTTATAAATTATGTTTTTAAAATTCGAAATTTGAGATTGTGAAAATATAAAAATAATTTCAAATCCCAAATTTCAAATCATTAATTTTAGTTAAGGTCTTCGAATTCTTTCTTAGAACCAACAATAACGTTCTGATACTCTTTAAGACCTGTACCTGCAGGAATTCTGTGACCTACAATTACATTTTCTTTAAGACCGTTAAGATCGTCTATCTTACCAGCAACAGCTGCTTCGTTAAGAACTTTAGTTGTTTCCTGGAACGATGCTGCAGACATGAATGATTTAGTCTGAAGGGCCGCTCTTGTAATACCTTGCAGTACAGGAGTTGCAGTAGCAGGAAGAGCTTCTCTTACTTCTACCAATGCTAAATCTTCACGCTTCAACTTAGAGTTTTCGTCTCTTAATTCTCTTGCAGTAATCATCTGACCTGGCTTGAATTCTTTAGAATCACCAGCATCTACTACTACTTTAAGACCAAATACTCTGTTGTTTTCTTCCAAGAAATCATACTTATGTTCAAGAGCTCCTTCAAGGAACTGAGTATCACCTCCATCTACGATAGATACTTTCGTCATCATCTGTCTTACGATAATTTCGAAGTGCTTGTCGTCGATTTTTACCCCCTGTAGACGGTAAACTTCCTGAATCTCGTTTACTAAGTATTCCTGAACAGCAGTTGGACCTTTAATTCTTAAAATATCTTCCGGTGTAATAGAACCGTCAGAAAGTGGAGAACCTGCTCTTACGAAGTCATTCTCCTGAACAAGAATCTGGTTAGAAAGTTTTACCAAGTAAATTTTTCTTTCTCCAGTTTTAGCCTCAACAATAAGTTCACGGTTACCTCTCTTGATTTTTCCGTAAGAAACTACCCCGTCGATTTCAGTAACAACCGCTGGGTTTGAAGGGTTTCTTGCTTCGAATAATTCGGTAACTCTCGGAAGACCTCCGGTGATATCCCCTGCTTTTGCAGATTTTCTCGGGATTTTGATTAAGACTTTACCAGCCTTAATTTTTTCACCATCGTTAACCATTAAGTGGGCTCCTACCGGTAAGTTGTAAGCTTTTTGCTCAACTCCTTTAGAGTCTACCACTTTCAAGGTAGGTACGGCTTTCTTATTTCTGGATTCAGAGATTACTTTCTCTTCAAATCCTGTTTGTTCGTCAATTTCAAGCTGGAATGAAATACCCTGGATGATATCCTCGTATTCTACCTTACCTGAAGTTTCAGCAATGATAACCGCGTTATACGGATCCCATCTACAGATTGTATCTCCTTTCTTCACTTTATCACCTGGTTTTACAGATAATATAGATCCGTAAGGTACGTTAGCTACCATTAATGGAGTTCTGGACTCATTATCAGCAACTAATCTGAATTCTGTTGAACGGGAAACTACAACCTCAGCTGTATTACCGTTTTCATCTTCAGAAGTAATTGTTCTTACCTCATCCATTTCTACGATACCATCTCTTCTTGCAACGATAGATGGGTTTTCTGATACGTTACCTGCAGTACCCCCCTGGTGGAAGGTTCTCAACGTAAGCTGAGTACCTGGTTCCCCAATGGATTGTGCTGCAATTACACCTACCGCTTCACCCATATGGATCACTTTACCTGTTGCCAGGTTTCTACCATAACATTTCGCACAGATACCTTTCTTAGCTTCACAAGTTAATGGTGAACGAACCTCCACAGCTTCTAATCCTGCTTCTTCGATTCTCTTCGCCAAAGATTCAATGATCACCTGATCTGCGCTTGCAATAAGCTCATCAGTTTCAGGATCGTAAATATTATGAAGAGATACTCTACCTAAGATTCTTTCAGAGATTCTTTCAACGATCTCATCATTTTTCTTAAGTGCAGTAACTTCTGTACCTCTCAATGTTCCACAGTCGTCTTCTGTAACGATAACGTCCTGTGCAACGTCTACCAATCTTCTCGTTAAGTAACCAGCATCGGCTGTCTTAAGAGCGGTATCCGCAAGACCCTTACGGGCACCGTGGGTAGAGATAAAGTACTCTAGAATCGAAAGACCTTCCTTAAAGTTGGCAAGGATCGGGTTTTCGATGATCTCCGCTCCGGTAGAACCGGCTTTCTGCGGTTTTGCCATCAAACCTCTCATCCCTGATAACTGACGGATCTGTTCTTTAGAACCCCTCGCTCCAGAGTCAAGCATCATGTATACAGAGTTGAAACCACCTTGGTCAGTTTTCATTCTGCTCATGATCATTTCAGTTAATCCGGCGTTGGTATTTGTCCAAACGTCGATTACCTGGTTATAACGTTCTGTATCGGTAATTAGACCCATGTTATAGTTAGCTCTAATTTCGTCTACAGTTTCAATTGATTGTGCAATCATCTGCTTTTTCTCAACAGGAACTACAATATCCCCAAGTGAGAAAGAAAGACCTCCTTTGAATGCATTTGAATAACCTAAGTCTTTCATTGCATCAAGGAACTTCACAGTGGTAGGGAAATCTGTATCAGCAAGGATCTTACCGATAACGTTTCTCAATGATTTCTTCGTAAGAAGTTCATTGATATATCCTACCTGCTTAGGTACAATCTGGTTGAACAGGATTCTACCTACAGAAGTTTCGATCAATCTTGTAACGATTTCTCCATCTTCTTTGATAGGTAGTCTACATCTTACTTTAGCATTTAAAGATACTCTTCCTTCAGCGTAAGCAATTTCTGCTTCTTCAGGAGAATAGAATGCAAGACCTTCTCCTTTTACTTTCATTGTCTCTGTAGAGCTTAATTCTTTAGTCATGAAATAAAGACCAAGAACCATGTCCTGAGATGGTACTGTAATTGGAGAACCGTTTGCAGGGTTCAAGATGTTCTGAGAACCTAACATCAATAACTGAGCTTCAAGGATCGCTTCTGGTCCTAGTGGCAAGTGTACCGCCATCTGGTCACCATCGAAATCGGCGTTGAAGGCCGTAGTTACTAACGGGTGTAGCTGGATTGCCTTACCTTCGATCATCTTAGGTTGGAAAGCCTGAATACCCAGTCTGTGAAGCGTAGGTGCTCTGTTCAATAGAACAGGGTGACCTTTCATCACGTTTTCAAGGATATCATAAACTACCGGTTCTTTTCTGTCGATAATTCTCTTTGCAGATTTTACTGTTTTTACAATACCTCTTTCAATTAGTTTTCTAATGATGAACGGTTTGTAAAGTTCAGCTGCCATATCCTTAGGAATACCACATTCGTGAAGCTGTAAGTTTGGACCTACAACAATTACCGAACGCGCAGAGTAGTCAACCCTTTTCCCTAGTAGGTTCTGACGGAAACGACCTTGCTTACCTTTCAATGAATCAGAAAGTGATTTCAATGGTCTGTTTGATTCAGATTTTACTGCAGAAGATTTTCTTGTATTATCGAATAATGAATCTACTGATTCCTGAAGCATACGCTTCTCGTTTCTCAAGATTACTTCAGGAGCTTTGATCTCCAATAATCTCTTCAAACGGTTATTTCTGATGATAACTCTTCTATAAAGGTCATTCAGGTCAGAAGTAGCGAAACGTCCTCCATCCAATGGAACCAATGGTCTTAGTTCTGGTGGGATAACAGGAAGTACACGCATGATCATCCACTCCGGTCTGTTGATCATTCTTGTATTAGCACCTCTTAATGCTTCTACAACGTTCAATCTCTTAAGAGCTTCTGTTCTTCTTTGTTTTGAACCTTCGTTGTGAGCTTTGTGTCTCAAGTCGAAAGACAATGCATCAAGATCGATTCTTTTTAACAGATCTTCTACAGCTTCAGCACCCATTCTGGCGATGAATTTGTTTGGATCAGAATCATCAAGATACTGGTTTTCTACAGGAAGAGTTTCCATGATATCAAGGTACTCTTCTTCTGTAAGGAATTCCATATTTTCAAAATCAGAACCGTCTAATTTTTTAGCAATACCCTGCTGAATCACTACATATCTTTCGTAGTAGATGATCATGTCTAATTTCTTAGAAGGAATTCCTAAAAGGTATCCGATTTTGTTTGGTAATGAACGGAAATACCAGATGTGTGCAATTGGAACTACAAGGTTGATGTGCCCGATTCTCTCTCTTCTTACTTTTTTCTCAGTAACTTCTACTCCACAACGGTCACAAACGATTCCTTTGTAACGAATTCTCTTGTATTTACCACAAGCACATTCGTAATCCTTTACAGGACCAAAGATTTTCTCACAGAATAGCCCGTCTCTTTCAGGCTTGTGAGTTCTGTAGTTAATAGTTTCCGGTTTTAAAACCTCCCCTCTTGAGTCTTGTAAAATAGACTCCGGTGAAGCTAGACCGATGGTTATTTTATTAAATCTACTTGATTTATTTTTATTTGACATTTTTTGTTATTTGAGATTTGACATTTGAAATTTGAGATTCATGAATCTCTAAAAGTTTTATTTTGATTTTTGTTTGAAATCTGCTTACAGAATTTCAAATTTCAAATAAATTAATTTCAAATGGAATTTATTCCTCAAGTCTTACGTCTAGTCCAAGACCTTGTAACTCGTGAAGTAATACGTTGAATGATTCCGGAATACCTGGTTCAGGCATAGATTCACCTTTTGCAATAGCTTCATAAGTTTTTGCTCTACCAATCACGTCATCCGACTTCACAGTAAGGATCTCTCTAAGGATGTTAGATGCACCGAATGCTTCAAGTGCCCAAACCTCCATCTCTCCGAATCTCTGACCTCCGAACTGAGCTTTACCTCCTAACGGCTGCTGAGTAATCAGTGAGTAAGGACCAATAGAACGTGCGTGCATCTTATCATCTACCATGTGTCCTAGTTTCAACATGTAAATGATACCTACTGTTGCAGCCTGAGTAAATCTTTCTCCGGTACCACCATCATAAAGGTGAGTGTGACCGAATTTAGGAAGACCTGCTTTCTCAGTATATTCAGTAATCTGATCAAGACTTGCTCCGTCGAAGATTGGCGTCGCGAACTTCAATCCTAATTTTCTACCAGCCCATCCAAGAACGGTTTCGTAGATCTGACCGATGTTCATACGAGAAGGTACCCCTAGTGGATTCAATACGATATCTACTGGTGTTCCGTCTTCAAGGAATGGCATATCTTCTTCACGAACGATTCTTGAAACGATACCTTTGTTACCGTGACGTCCTGCCATTTTATCTCCTACATTCAGTTTACGTTTCTTAGCGATGTAAACTTTAGCCAGCTTCATAATACCTGCCGGAAGCTCATCTCCGATTGAAATTGCAAATTTCTCACGGTTTTTAACTCCCTGGATGTCGTTATATTTGATTTTGTAATTGTGAATCAATTGTTTGATCAATTCATTCTTGTCAGCGTCTACTGTCCAGTCTGAACCGCTAACGTTTACATAATCTTCAACTGAAGTTAATAGCTTGTGAGTGAATTTCACACCTTTACCTATGATTTCTTCGTCAAGGTCATTTTGTACCCCTTGAGAAGTTTTACCGCTTACCAGTGTGTTTAATTTTTCAATTAAAGTATTTCTCAACTCGTCAAACTTAGCCTTGTAAGTGTTTTCAATTTCTTCAAGTTTAAGTTTTTCTTCAGTTCTTTTCTTTTTGTCTTTAATGTTTCTGGAGAACAATTTCTTGTTGATAACAACTCCTCTTAATGAAGAGTCGGCTTTCAATGAAGCATCCTTCACATCACCAGCTTTATCACCAAAGATTGCTCTAAGAAGTTTTTCTTCAGGAGTCGGGTCAGATTCACCTTTTGGAGTAATTTTACCAATCATGATATCTCCAGGCTTTACTTCAGCACCGATTCTGATCATACCGTTCTCGTCAAGATCTTTAGTAGCTTCTTCAGATACGTTTGGAATATCTGCTGTAAGCTCTTCCATACCTAATTTGGTATCACGAACTTCAAGAGAATATTCATCCACGTGGATTGAAGTAAACCAGTCTTCACGTACAACTTTTTCGTTGATTACGATGGCATCCTCGAAGTTGTATCCTTTCCAAGGCATGAACGCTACCACTAAGTTTCTACCAAGAGCTAATTCTCCTTTTTCAGTAGCATAACCGTCGCAAAGTACCTGTCCTTTTTCCACTACATCACCTACTCTTACGTTTGGTCTTAGGGTAATGGTTGTACTCTGGTTCGTTTTTCTGAACTTAGTAAGGTTGTATGTTTTAGTAGCAGACTCGAATTGTACTAAATCTTCGTCTTCGCTTCTTTCATATTTAATAACGATTCTGTCAGCATCCACGTACTGTACTGTACCTGTACCTTCAGCGTTAATTAAAATTCTTGAATCTCTTGCAACTTGTTGCTCAAGCCCTGTACCCACGATTGGAGCCTGTGGCTTCAATAGAGGAACGGCCTGACGCATCATGTTGGATCCCATCAATGCACGGTTCGCATCATCATGCTCCAGGAATGGAATTAATGAAGCGGAAATACCGGAAATCTGGTTAGGCGCTACGTCGATAAGGTCTACCTGATTAGGCTCTACTACCGGATAATCACCATCCAATCTTGCAATAATTCTGTCTGTTTCGAATTCACCATTGTCGCTCAATTCAACGTTTGCCTGAGCAATTACTTTAGATTCTTCGTCTTCTGCATTTAAGTAGATAGGATCTGCGTTAAGTTCGATCTTACCACCTTCTACCTTTCTATATGGAGTTTCGATGAAACCTAGTCTGTTGATTTTAGCATAAATACCAAGGGATGAAATCAATCCGATGTTTGGTCCTTCCGGAGTTTCAATCGGGCAAATTCTTCCGTAGTGAGTATGGTGAACGTCTCGAACCTCGAAACCTGCTCTTTCTCTTGATAAACCACCAGGCCCTAGTGCAGATAATCTTCTCTTGTGAGTAATTTCTGACAGAGGGTTGGTTTGGTCCATGAACTGAGAAAGCTGGTTGGTACCAAAGAATGAGTTGATTACAGATGTTAATGTCTTAGCATTTACAAGGTCAAGCGGAGTAAAGATTTCGTTATCTCTAACGTTCATTCTTTCCTTGATTGTTCTTGCAATTCTTGAAAGACCTACCCCGAACTGTCCAGCTAATTGCTCACCAACAGTTTTAATTCTTCTGTTTGATAAGTGGTCAATATCATCAACCTCAGCTTTAGAGTTGACAAGCTCGATTAGGTGTCTTACGATAGCAATGATATCTTCTTTTGTAAGAACTTCAGTTGTCGTTGGAATATTAAGACCTAACTTTTTGTTCAATCTGTAACGTCCTACTTCACCTAATGAATATCTTTGCTCAGAGAAGAATAATTTTTCAATAATTCCTCTTGCAGTTTCCTCATCTGGTGGATCTGCATTTCTTAACTGACGATAAATATACTCTACCGCTTCTTTTTCAGAGTTGGTAGGGTCTTTTTGTAATGTATTCTGGATGATAGAGAATTCGTTGCTGTTTTCTTTGTGAATCAGGATTGATTTCACACCCGCATCAAGAATAAGATCTAAATGTTCTTTTTCAAGAATAGTTTCTCTATCCAGGATGATTTCGTTTCTTTCGATAGAAACTACTTCACCTGTATCTTCGTCTACGAAATCTTCGAACCAAGTGTTCAATACTCTCGCAGCCAATGTTCTCCCTTCCACTTTTTTAAGGGCAGCTTTAGAAACTTTCACTTCTTCAGCAAGGTCGAAGATCTGAAGGATATCCTTGTCAGATTCATAACCGATCGCTCTTAATAGAGTTGTTAATGGTAATTTTTTCTTACGGTCGATATACGCGTACATTACGCTGTTGATATCTGTTGTAAATTCCATCCAAGATCCTTTGAAAGGGATAATTCTTGAATAGTAAAGTTTGGTTCCGTTTGCGTGGTAAGTTTGTCCGAAGAATACACCAGGTGAACGGTGAAGCTGCGTAACGATAACTCTTTCAGCACCATTGATGATAAAAGAACCACTTGGCGTCATATAAGGAACCGGACCTAAGTATACGTCCTGAACCACTGTCTGGAAATCTTCGTGTTCGGGGTCAGTACAATACAATTTAAGTCTAGCTTTTAGAGGAACTGAATAAGTAAGTCCTCTTTCCACACACTCATCGATTGAATAACGTGGAGAATCTACCAGATAGTCTAAGAATTCTAATACGAATTGGTTTCTTGAATCCGTAATTGGGAAATTCTCTTGGAAAGTCTTGTAAAGAGCTTCTGTCTTTCTGGCTTCAGGAAGTGTATCAAGCTGGAAAAATTCTCTGAAAGACTCAATTTGGATATCCAAAAAGTCCGGAGTGATGATTTTTCCTTTCGCTGATGAGAAATTAATTCTCGGATTTCCTTGAGTTGTTGATTTTGTTTTACTCATAAAACTTTTAAGAAAGGGTTAAAAAATATTTTGATTCATTAAAAAATATCAGAAAAGAACAAGAAACAAGATAAAAGTAAAAGGTAAAAGTGTTTTTGGCGCTCACAAAGGACCTTAAGCTCTTTTAAACTTTGTATAAGTTCTTTCTAACTGCAACGCTGGTATATCTTTTCACAGCGTAATGCAAAATATTTTTATTACTTTTGAGGCAGTATTACCGCAGTATTTATACACACGAAATCCCTTTCATGTTTTACACAATGAAAGAGTTGATTTTCAGTATTTTATAAATTTACAAACAATTTTTCGCGCCAAAAGAGGGGCAAAGATACAAAAAGTTATCCACAATAACAAATAAAAACCTCTCATTTTGAGACTCTTAAAACAAGAGAGGCTGCCCAAATATGAGCAACCCCTCCACAACACAAGCTAATCCTATGATTATTTCACAATAACCTTATAAGATTTTATTTTTGATTTAGTTTCTATTTTAATAATATACACTCCTGCAGGAAGTGAAGAAGTATCAATACCTGTATGGGCATTAAAATGATCTGTCTTAACAACCTGTCCCTGTGCAGAGAACAAAGTATACACTCCTTCTTCCTCTGATATAATTCTAAGGTTTTCTCCTGCTTTTACCGGATTCGGATATACTTTTACATCATTTGCTGTTTCAATAATTTCTGCGGAGGTAGTTTTCGTCGCATTGGATGCATTTTTCAATAATGAAGCATAAGGTGAAAACGGGGAATCCGGAGAACCTCTTTTTACAAGATCTGTATCTACCACAGCCTGAATTCCGTCTTTGTCTTTATCATTAATGGTAGAAATGAATCCTCCTCCTAAGGTATCAAGATTTGCTTTTCCGATCTTATAAAGGTCAGGCTCCGAACCATTGGAAGTTATATCCAGAAAGTCTGGTTTATCATCTCCGTCTGTATTTTTGACTGGGTATTTCAACACGCCCGAATCAGGTGAAGTTTCCAGAACATCTGCAATTCCGTTTTTACCTACCGGAACATTCGCGTCAATGATGCCGTTATGATCTGCATCAATCTGATTGATGACGGACGTCGGAATTCCAGATTCAAATAAATCCAGGATACCATCATTATCAGAATCAAGATCAAGATAATTTGGAACGGAATCTCCCAATACAGGTGTTAAAAGAATATCTCCTTCGTTATCATCATCCTGGAACTTGCCATTTTTATCAAAATCTTCTACTGCATCCGGAATTCCATCATTATCAGAATCCAGGTCACAGGCATCTACAATTCCGTCACCATCTGTATCGAGCGCAGGAGATTTGTCATTTACGGCTGTACATCCTTCTGCACAATCAGGAATTCCGTTTCCGTTATTATCTATGCTGTCATCTCCTCCCTGGCACTGATCAAAGCAGTTCGGGACTCCATCATTATCATCATCTCTGCTTGCAAAAGCATTGTAGATATAATAATTTTGAGGAATACGAATAGCCGTTCCACTATTGAAAGTGATTTTAATACGGTTAAAAGGTTTTGTTGATTTACCTCCAACATAAAATTTATTGGAATTCGTTGTGAAAAAATTTCCACTGATAAGGCTTCCTGAACTTGTAAAAGTATCTGTCAAAGTATTTCCGTTGTACAATGTCACAGTGATATTTTCCAGAACACTTACTCCAAGAAGGTTTCCTGCTTTTTCTACCGTAAATCCGGCCATTGTATTGGCAGGAAGCACCGCATTAGTTCCTACCGTGGCAAATGCTGAGAAAAGGCTGAAAATAGAGGCAGCCGGAACTGTAGCTGTGGCATAATTGGAAGGATTATTATCTACAATCGCTTCAGGACTGGTCATTTTAGCTAAAATAAGGCCAAGAAATCCGGGTCCGGAAGTCCATGGAGTTCCTGCAACCAAATTTCCCGGTACTGATGAACCGGTGGTCTGGATTTTATCATCACACTCACAGGTAACAGGTTCTTCGAAAGCATAATATACTTTCAATGTTCCTAAATTAAATCCCAGCGTTTGAGTCACTTTTAATCTTACTTCATTGAAAGGTTTAGTAGTCGTTAAGGTAACTTTTTGTTTTCCTGAGCCATAACCTAATACTTTGATATTAATTAAGCCTCCGCCGTCAGACAACTGTTTTGAATCCTGAAGCTGGCCAAAAAGATAAGTTTCTATGGTAATATTTTTTAAAAACTCTGCACTTAACAGTTTACCCTGATCATCCGGTTCTATGACAAAACCTGTTCTGTTTCCTGCCGGGTAGGTCTGGTTTTTGTCTAAAACGCCTACCGAATAAGAACCCAGTAATCCTACCGGCAGAACAATTGATCCATAAGAATTTTTGTTCCCGTCTCCTATTTTTTCTTTATTCTGAACATAGGAAAGCGGAGCCAGAAAACTGCTGCTTCCGGATACATTTCCATCCACACCACTTCCCGCAATGATATCATCACAAATACCATTATTATCCGTAGGAACTTTTGCAGGATCAAATGCAAAGGCATAATACACATTCATTGCACTGAATACAGAAAGAACATTCGTCTGATATAATCTTACTTCATCAAATTCTTTTGAAGTTTTGAAATGAAGAAAGATTCTGTTTTTACTTCCTCCAAATGCAGGCACCGACAAAAGTGTGCTGCTGGTAGTCGTTTCCTGAAGAACCCCATTTTTATAGGTACTGATTCTCAAAGAGCTTAAGAGATCAACAGTAATAAAACTTGTCCCAAGATCTACATTGAATCCCGTAATATATCCCGCAGGATAAGTTGTATTTTTATTCTTTACAGAGATTCCGTTTCCACTTAAAAGAGAAGCGAAATTACCCATGCTTACACTGTTATCCAGACTTGCATCCACTACGGGATTCATACTTCCGTTATAGCAGGCAAGACATATCCCTGAATTGTTGACTGGTTTAGCCTCTACACCCATCCCACGGATCGGTTCATAGCCCTGCTGTGCCAATACTCCTGCAAACATCATCAATGTCATGAGCAGCGCAGCTAACTTTTCGAATAATTTTCTGGTCATTTTTTATTTTTTTAAGGTTTGTGTTTTTTATTGGATTAGTAAAGCGCCTTCCAGTTGGAACCGTTACAGCCTTCGTGAACTTTAGCAGTTGTATTATATCGGATTGCACCTTCTTCAGCTGCTGTACATGCTGCGTTGGCACCGGAAGCAATTCCTTTCATCTGCAGCGCCGCTCCTGTAGAGGTAGCTGCTGTAGGAGCCATATTAATTCCCAGTATGGTATCTGTTCCGTTTCCTTTATTGAAGAACACATGTTCCTTATTGGCGTACACCATTTGCCCCGCTGCTGCCTGAGCTGAAAATCCTATCGCAAAAGCTTCTGTACCTGTCGCTGTATTTGCCGAACCAACAGCTATATTGTTTAATGAGGTGGTATTTCCGCTTCCAATGGAAATCCCGCCACTATTAGTATGATTGTTTCCAATGGTTAGTCCTGTCAGTCCCGTTACTGTATTCAGGTTTCCAAAGACAAGGTTATTAGCGCCCGTAGCACTATTATTATTTCCTATTACTTTGGCTCCGTTGTTAGCTGTATTATTCAGCCCGATAGCAACCGCAGGAAAATTTCCCTGTGCAGAAACTGTATTATCTTTTCCTAGTGCAATGTTGGAGGAAGTGCTGTTTGTAAGAGTATTGTTTGATCCCCATGTCAAGGAAGCATAAGGACCTGACGCAGAATTAGAATTTCCACCCTGCAAGGTTCCGTTGATATCCAGGATTCCTTTTACGTTTTTCTGGGTAGACAAAACCAGATTCTGGCTATCATTTGTTCCCAGGTAATTTCCGCTTCCGATGTTTGTTCCTAAAGCTGCTGTAGTGGCTGTTGTGCCAGTATTTCCAACTGTTCGCCAGTTTCCGCTTATGTTTGCCCATTTACTACCGTCAAAATAATAGTAGCCTGGTGAAACAACATCCGTAGTTTGTCCCGTAGGGGTAGTCTCAGCTGCTGTGACATATACTATTGCTCCGGTTTGGGCTGCAGTATAGTTTTTAGCTTTTAATTGCATTCCTGTAAGTCTTGGTGCAATCAAACCGTCAAGTTTAGTTGTATTGGCAGGTGATCCTACGATATCAAAAGTGGCTTGCGGCTGATTAATATTAATCCCTACCTGAGCGATTACGGTTAAACTAAATGATAAAAGAGTGACGGTTAATAATTTGTTTTTCATTTCTAATGGTGTTTGCTGTTTTTATGTAAATGTGTTTTTTTTAAAAGGGCAATTCTCAGGCATTCTCATCTAAATCATAAATGAAATAACAGTTTATACTGTAAGAATACGTTTAAAATTGTAAGGAATATTTTAGAATAAGGGAAAGAATCAGTTTATCGGGAATTTTGATAATATATTTAAAACCATCAACCAGTTTAACGGAATTACTATAGAACGTATTAATGTCTTTACAGGTAAGGCCAACCTGTTCTTTATATTTCTGGTATGAATATCTCCATTTATTGGGTATGGCAGCAGATTTTATAGTATTAAAGAAAGAGAGTATAGATTGAGGATCTTTATCGTAAGATAAAGGCGTTTTTTCCTGACGGGAAGGAAGACAGTGGAGAACAGAACTATTATCTTTTGTTTCAGCACACAGATGAACAGAAACATCAGCTAAGCAACCCTGCAAATGATTTTTACTATCTGTAGAACATGACAACTCAGATTTTGTTCTCATTACAGATATCAACTTAGTGTTTATTTTTCCTACCGCTGCCAGAAGTAACAAAAGTGTAATCTTGCCGCCGTAGGAAAGAAAATAATTTCTATCCAATTATATTGTGTTTTTTCGATACAAATATAATATTTTTTCAATTAAAACAAATATTTATTAATAAAAATTCACACAAAATAAACAATAAACAAAATATTACTAAAACATTATGTTAATTACTAGATTATTTATAATCATAAAAAGATATATTGAAATTAGAGGTAATAATAATAAAATATAATTACAAAATAAGAATCACATTTACAAAGACTTACATACAAAAAAAGCCCGGGCCAATGCCCGGGCTTCTATATTTATAATACAATTGAAATTATTTCAATTCTACTTCAGCACCAGCTTCTTCTAATTGCTTCTTAAGAGCTTCAGCTTCGTCTTTAGAAACACCTTGCTTAATTGCAGCAGGAGCTCCGTCTACGATATCTTTAGCTTCTTTAAGACCAGCACCAGTTAAATCTTTTACTAATTTAACGATAGCTAATTTAGAAGCACCTGCAGACTTAAGAATTACGTCGAATTCAGTCTTTTCTTCAGCAGCATCACCTGCACCACCTGCAGCAACAACTACAGCAGCAGCAGCTGGCTCAATTCCGTACTCATCCTTAAGGATAGCAGCTAATTCGTTTACGTCTTTTACAGTTAGGTTTACTAGCGTTTCAGCTAAATTTTTTAAATCTGACATTGTTGTAATGTTTTTGTTGATTATTTATTTAATTTTTTGAGTGTAATTATTCAGCAGCTGGCGTTTCGTCAGTGCTTTCTGCAGCAGCTTCAGGAGCTTCAGCAGCAGGAGTTTCCTCTACCGCAGGAGCAGCTTCTTCAGCTTTAGCTTCTACAGTTTCAGGTTTGTTTTGAAGAGCAGAAACAACTCTCTGGATTGGAGACTGAAGTAATCCGATGATTTCACCGATCATTTCTTCTCTAGACTTGATGTTAGCCAACATATCTAGGTTATTGTCACCAACGTAGAAAGTTTCTTGAACAAAAGCAGACTTTAAAGCTGGCTTTTCTTCTTTCTTTCTGAATCCTTGGATTAATTTCGCAGGAGCGTTTGCTGTTTCAGCAATCATTAACGCTGAGTTTCCTTTGAAAGATGGGAACATTTCAGAGTAATCTACTCCTTCAATTTGCTCCATTGCTTTTTGTAAAAGTGTATTTTTTACCACTTTCACTTTGATATTTTGCTTGAAAGCCTGTCTTCTGAAATCTGAAGATTTACCAGCGTTCAAACCTTCTAAATCTGCTACGTATACTACTTTTGCATCCTGAAGCAAATCTTTGATCTCTTGTATTGCTACAACTTTTTGGTCTTTTGTCATTGTCTTAAGGATTATTATTAGTTAACAGATTTAGTATCAATTGCAATACCTGGGCTCATTGTAGAAGACAAATAGATGCTCTTCACATAAGTTCCTTTAGCAGCAGTTGGTTTCATTTTGATCAATGTCTGGATTAATTCCTGAGCATTTTCTTTGATCTTAGCAGCATCGAAAGATACTTTACCAATACCCGCATGGATAATACCATACTTGTCTACTTTGAAATCAATTTTACCTGCTTTAACTTCAGTTACTGCTTTACCAATTTCCATTGTTACAGTTCCTGATTTAGGGTTTGGCATTAAACCTCTTGGACCTAATACTCTACCTAATGGACCTAATTTACCCATTACAGCTGGCATCGTAACGATAACGTCAACATCTGTCCAACCTTCTTTGATTTTTTGTAAATATTCGTCAAGACCTACATAGTCAGCACCAGCAGCTTTAGCTTCTGCTTCTTTATCTGGAGTTACAAGAGCTAATACTTTAACATCTTTACCAGTACCGTGAGGAAGAGATACAACACCTCTTACCATTTGGTTTGCTTTTCTTGGGTCTACACCTAATCTTACAGCGATATCTACTGAAGCATCAAACTTTGTAGTGTTCACTTCTTTTACAAGAGCTGAACCTTCTTCAAGGTTATAGATTCTTCCTTTTTCTACTTTGCTTAAAGCTTCCTTTTGCTTTTTAGTTAATTTTGCCATTTCTTTAAGTTTTAAGCGTTAGTTGGTTTAGTTCCTGTTACTCTTAATCCCATAGATCTAGCAGTACCTGCAACCATAGAAAGAGCAGAGTCCATTGTAAAACAGTTAAGATCCGCCATTTTATCTTCAGCGATTTTCTTTACTTGTTCCCAAGTTACAGAACCTACTTTGTTTCTGTTTGGTTCACCAGAACCTCCCTTGATCTTAGCTGCATCCATTAACTGGATTGCTGCAGGTGGAGTTTTAATAACGAATTCAAAAGATTTGTCTTCGTATACTGTAATTACTACAGGTAAAACTTGCCCTGGCTTATCTTGGGTTCTTCCGTTAAATTGCTTACAAAACTCCATGATGTTCACACCTGCAGAACCCAATGCTGGACCTACTGGTGGAGAAGGGTTAGCTGCGCCACCTTTCACCTGAAGCTTTACCATTTTAAAGACTTTCTTAGCCATTGTTTGTTTTTTAAATTTGAATAATTAATGAGTTTGGAAGCATTTATTATTCAGTAGGTTATGCACTCACATAACAATAAACCTACTTTTTGGACTGCAAAAGTATAAAATATTTTTGAAATAGCAAACGGAAATTGCTGATTTTTAAAAAGTTTTAGAAAAATAAATCTTTGCTTATTATTCTACAATTTAAAATACAGCCAAAAAATAAAAAACGGTTATTTGCATTCAATAACCGTTTTACAATTTTTTTAAAAGGAAAGACTGATTAAAAACCGGAAGGTTTATTAATTGTTTTTGTAGAACCGTCATTTCCTCCAAGATCATCATTGATGTCGTTGATATTTTGTTTTTCAATCAATCTTCTGTAGGCCATCAGGTAAAGGTCAACCGTGAAGTTGTTATAAGTTCTTGATGGTGTAGAGGTGTTGGTAGCAATCATTCTGCTATCCGTAAATCTTGCTCTTACGTGCCATGTTCCGTTACTTTTGAAAGCCACAACATCCGGCGATCCCTGTTTATTGTCATTCACACCATTGTCTCCGTAATCAAGCATGACGCTGGTATTCCCATCATTCAGCCTAAACGAATAGTTGTGAAGTATAACCAAAAAGTTGTTGGCATCAATTTTAGTATCATAATCCGTAATTCCTGTCCCAGGTACGCCGGTAAGAGTAAGCTTAAGGTAATTGAACAATCCGCTGCTTTCCAGAGCCGGATCATACAACTGTAAAGCATTCTGTGAAGTTGCTAAAAAGCTACCTCCTGTCATGGTAGGTTCTCCTGGATTTCTTAAGTACAGAGAATTCGTATAGGTTTTTCCATTAACATCAAGTGTTTCTGTAGGATTGGCTGTATTCACCCCTACTTTTCCTTTCTGGGCATTCAAAAAGATCCCAAGGCACATGATTATTGTGATATAAATTTTTCTTTTCATAGTTTTTTTTATTGAAGCCCTAAAGGCGTATTGGTTGATACTCCCGAATATCCCGGTGAAGCAGATGCTGAAACAGAACCGTTAAAAGTTCCCCAGTCTTTCACTAATGATTTTTCAAATACATTTAGAGTAAGTGTCCAGGTTCCATTGATAGAAGAAACAGTTCCCGCTCCTTTAAAAGCCAAATTAATAGCATGGTATTTTTTACCTCCACTGGTTACCTGGGTAATTTCAGTGGCGTAGGAACCATACGATTTTGGGCTGGTGGTGGTATTCGCTGCCGAAACCGCTCCTGTAAAAACAGCACCTGTAATAGCCACCACATATTTACCCGCATCTAATCCTGTATTGAGATTTACCACTTCATCCTGTCTCACATTTTTCAATACAACATTATACATATTTACAGGTGCTACATTACGGAGCGATATATCCAGCAGCTTTACCTTACCTACCGGCGAAGAATCTTTTGATCGGGTAAGAAGAAGATAATTTCCGCCTGCCTTTGTATTTTCAGTATCTATTAAATAGGATTCTACTAATGTTTCCCCTTCAACGTCCAACGTTCCTTTAGGTGTTGTAGTATTGATTCCTACTTGTGCATTTATGCTTAAAGCAGCAAAACCCGTAAAGAGTATCGCAATAATTTTTTTCATAGAGTTTATGTTTTTATTGAATTAATGGAGCTGTTGCAGCACCAGTAGATGCCCCACTAAGGCTTTGTGTTGAATTAAAATCTTTGGCATACGATCTGTCGAACACCAATAAGTTCAGTGTCCAGACACCTGTAGGGAAAGAATTATCAGGAGCGAATCCCTGGTAATCTGCCTTAAGCTTCCATGTCCCTCCTGAAGAGTAGGCAAAGATCTGAGGCATTGGAGTAAGCCAGTCTGCAGAATACGTTCTCGTAGGCTGTGTAAATCCAAAAGAAGAAATTACCACCAAAAACTTGCTGGAATTGATCTTTGTGTCAAATTGATTTACCCAATCCTTGTCTGTAGGATCACAGGTAATTTTGAACTGAATAAGATTAATAGGTGCCGGTGAATTAGGTACAAAAGAATCATTGTACGCTGTAATTTTGTTTTCCGGAGCCGGAGACTTAATAATGAAAGTGTAATTCTCGTCCGCTTTCAGTTTTTCCAGAGGTTGCTTGAAAACAATTCCTGATGTCTTCATTGTACCATTCACGGTAAGCTCCTTTTCCGGTGTCGCAGTATTGATACCAACCTGCGCACTCATGAGTACAGATGTACCCACCAGAGTGATCATCGAAATAATTTTTGTCATTGGGTTATGTGTTTATATAAGACTTGTGTTTTGTTTAGCTAATCCGGATTTTATATTTATTTAAACAATATACATTGCTTATACCTCTGTAACCAGGGTATGAAATAAAAAAATATAAAATTTTGTGGATTAGTTAACAGCTTGGTTGCAAGAAGTATGCCATCTGAAGGTGAATTAACCAATTAAAAAAAACTCAATGCTTGAAAAGAAAATATGATCACTGAATGGTGATAATTAAATTAAAGCAAAGTACACTATAGAAGTAACCAACAGAGTTGTGAAATTTGAAAATCGACAAAATAATATTAATAAACTTAAAAAAACTCTAACAACAGGGAAAAAATATAAAAACTACATGCCTATATTTCATTATGAATAAATAAGACTATGGAGTTATTTATTAAAAAAATTGAATAGAAAATTCATCACCAGAAATTATATTTGAAAAGTATATATATGAAAAAAGACCGCTTTAAAAGCAGTCTTTTATATTTTATAAGTAATGTATTATACTTTTTCTACTTGCATGTAGCTTAATTCCATTGGAGTTTTTCTACCGAAGATCAATACAGAAACTTCAATTTTCTTTTTGTCTTCAAGAATCTTCTCAACTGTACCATTGAATCCGTTGAAAGGTCCATCGATTACTTTAACGTTTTCACCTACTACATAAGGAATTTCAACATCGCTTGCAAATTCTGAAAGTTCATCCATTCTTCCAAGCATTCTGTTAACCTCTGATTTTCTCATTGGAACAGGGTCACCTCCTTTTGTTAAACTCAAGAAAGAAATAACTCCCGGGATATTTTTAATAACGTGAGGAATCTCTCCCATCAGGTCAGCTTCAATCATCAGGTAGCCAGGATAGTAAGGTCTCTCTTTAGGAACTTTTTTACCGTTTCTAATCTGGATCACCTTTTCCATAGGAATAACCACTTGAGTAACGTACTGCTCAAACCCTAGACGTTTGATTTCTGTCTCAATATAGTTTTTCACTTTATTTTCCTGTCCGCTGATTGCTTTCAGCACATACCATTTCAATTCGCTCATTATGGAAAATACTTAATTATTAATTGAACAAGTTGATTAGCATTCCTATGATGTTGCTGATTGCTTTTGAAAACAATTCATCAACTCCAAAGGTAAATAAAGCCAGAATAACTGTCGCAATAGTCACTACAATTGTAGAAGACTGAAGGTCAGCCCATTTTGGCCATTCAACTTTATGTCTGAATTCGTTATAAGAACCTTTTAAAAAATCGACAAATGAACTCATAATTTATATTTGCACGGGCACAAGGATTCGAACCCTGATCAACGGTTTTGGAGACCGGTATCCTACCATTGGACGATGCCCGTAGTTAAAAAAAGCTCCGTAAAGAGTGTTCCTTACGGAAGCTTTTTATATTGTTTTAGATGTTGATTAGTCGATGATTTCAGTTACCTGACCTGCACCTACTGTTCTACCACCTTCTCTGATCGCGAATCTAAGACCCTCGTTAAGAGCGATTGGCTGAAGTAATTCAACAGTGATTGTTAAGTTATCACCAGGCATTACCATTTCTACACCTTCTGGTAAGAAGATCTCACCTGTAACGTCAGTAGTTCTTACGTAGAACTGAGGACGGTACTTGTTGTGGAATGGAGTGTGACGTCCACCTTCTTCTTTAGAAAGGATATAAACCTCAGCTTTGAATTTTTTGTGCGGCTTAACTGAATCTTTCTTAGCAATAACCATACCTCTCTTGATGTCAGTTTTTTCAATACCTCTCAACAATAGACCTACGTTATCACCAGCTTCACCTCTGTCTAGGATTTTTCTGAACATCTCAACCCCTGTAATAGTAGAAGTTAATTTCTCATCACCCATACCTACGATATCAACTGGATCACCAGTGTTGATAACACCAGCCTCGATTCTACCAGTTGCTACAGTACCTCTACCTGTAATAGAGAATACGTCTTCGATTGGCATCAAGAATGGCTTATCCTGATCTCTAACAGGCTGCTCAATCCATGTATCAACTGCATCCATTAATTCTTCAACAGTCTTAACCCACTTCTCGTCTCCGTTAAGAGCACCAAGAGCAGATCCTTGGATTACTGGAGAGTTATCTCCGTCATATTCGTAAGTAGATAATAAATCTCTAAGTTCAAGTTCAACAAGCTCTAAAAGCTCAGCATCATCCACCATGTCAACTTTGTTCATGAAAACAACGATTCTTGGTACGTTTACCTGACGGCAAAGTAGGATGTGCTCTCTAGTTTGAGGCATTGGTCCATCAGTTGCAGCACATACTAAGATCGCTCCATCCATCTGAGCAGCACCAGTTACCATGTTCTTAACATAGTCGGCGTGACCTGGACAGTCAACGTGTGCATAGTGTCTGTTTTCAGTTTCGTACTCGATGTGAGCTGTATTAATAGTGATACCTCTTTCTTTTTCTTCTGGAGCAGAGTCAATAGAAGAGAAATCTTTCTTCTCAGCAAGACCCTTGTTAGCTAATACACTACTGATAGCTGCAGTAAGTGTAGTTTTACCATGGTCAACGTGACCAATAGTACCAATGTTCAAGTGTGGTTTGTTACGATTAAACGTTTCCTTTGCCATGATTTAAAATTATTTATTTATTGTTTTTCAAATTTTCGGTGTGCAAATATAATGAATTTTTAAATACCAAAAACTTTTTATTAAAAAAACTTTCAATATTCTCATCCAGTGAAGGACAAACCTTATATTTAACGTATTGAGACTGCAAATTTACACATTTTTCCGAATAGAAAAAATCCTTAGAAACGTTTTATTAAAAATATAAACTATCTCATTAATTATGAACAGGATATACAGACAAAAAAAATATTGATCATTACCTATATCCATAAATCCCAATGAAGTTTTTTCTCGTACATATAAAGATAACAACTAAAATTAATATTATGAGAAAACTATTACACATGTATTTAGCCTTCTTTGCTATTACAACATTATTTTCATGTGATCATTCCGATGAAAACAGTATGTCAGAAAATATACCTCAAGGACCGGATCTTATGGTATATGGAATTACAGCAATGAACGAACTTGTTTATTTTAATACCAACAACCCCAAAATGTTTACTTCAAAAACAGCTGTAACCGGTATTGCCTCAGGAGAAAAACTATTAAGTATAGACTTCAGACCTGCCACAGGGGAATTGTATGCATTATCCAATGCCAGCAAATTATATATCATCAATACCTCCAATGCTTCAGCAAGAACAGTAAGCTCAACAGCATTTACGCCTATGATCTCCGGAACAATAGCTTCTATTGATTTCAATCCTACCGTTGACAGAATTCGTCTGGTGAGTAATTCGGGACAAAATCTGCGTTTACATCCGGAAACCGCAGCTGTTGCTGCTACTGATATTACTATTAATGGAACAGGAAGCCCTTCAATAACAGGATTAGCCTATACCAACAGTAAAGCAGGAGCTGCTACAACTATTTTATATGATATTGATCCGATGTTGGGGAAATTATACAAACAGGATCCTCCCAACAATGGAACTTTGGTAGAGGTTGGAAGTCTTGGAACCACTTTTACAGGACAGGCAGCTTTTGATATCAAATATGATAACAGTACTGCTCTCTTAGCTTTCAATGACAAACTGCATATTCTTGATCTGAATAATGGAAAAGCAACTTCCATAGGATCACTCCAGCAGGGAATAATCGATATTGCCATTCCTACAGAACCAGTAGCTTATGCCATTGACAATTCGAATAATCTTCAGATTTTCAATCCGAATAGTCCAATGCCTGTTTCCAAGACTATGGCAGGACTACAAAGTGGTGAGAATATTTTAGGAATAGATTTCCGTCCTGCCAACGGACAGTTGTATGCTTTGGGAAGTTCAAGCAGGATTTATACTATTAATTTAGGTACAGGTGCTGCTACCGCTGTCGGCAGTTCTCCTTTTGTAACCTTACTTTCCGGAACAGATTTCGGCTTTGATTTTAATCCCACGGTGGACAGAATAAGAGTGGTAAGCAATACGGGCCAGAATCTTCGGATTAATCCTAATGACGGAACTATTGCCGCTACAGATTTAGTATTGAATCCGGGAAGCCCAATGATAAGTGCCGCAGCCTACACCAATAACTTTGCAGGAGCTACTGCTACAACCCTGTTCGTCATTGATCATAACACAGATAAATTATATCAGCAAAACCCACCCAACAACGGGACTTTAGTTGAGACAGGTTCTTTAGGAATCAATATTACCAGTACTAATGGTTTTGACATCGGAAGTATGAGCCAGAAAGCCTACTTAATGGCATCGGTAGGTTCATCTACAAAAATTTATACTGTTAATACAATGACAGGCGCTGCCACTTCCGTTTCTGACTATCCCAATCCTGTAAAAGCTTTTGCAGTGGGATTAGGATTTTAAACTCATCCTTTTTTTATTTCAATAATGGAGAAGCGCGGAAAACTTTGTTTTCCGCGCTTCTAACTAATATATAAATGAAAGATTAATTAAATCTGACTGAGCTTTTTTGTTCTGTTGAAGATCCAGAAGATAATCGGGAAAATAAGCAGGGTAAGCACAGTTGCGGTAATCAGCCCTCCGATAATGACAATGGCCAATGGTTTCTGAGACTCCGATCCGATTCCTGTAGACAAGGCTGCCGGCATCAATCCGATGGAAGCCATAAGCGCTGTCATAATGACAGGCCGGGTTCTGGATTTCACTCCATTTAAGATGGCCGTATCTATATCCATTCCGTCTTTAACATTCTGATGAAACTCTGTGATGAGAATAACACCGTTCTGAATACAAATGCCCAGAAGAGCAATCATCCCTACTCCGGCGGAAATTCCAAAATTGATTCCGGTAACATGTAAGGCAATAATTCCTCCAATCAAAGCAAAGGGTACATTTGCTAATACCAAAAGAGAATCTTTCATATTCCCAAACAGAATAAACAGCAGAAAGAAAATCATCAGAATACTCACGGGTACTACCTGCGCCAGCCTGTGTGAGGCACGCTGCTGGTTTTCAAACTGACCTGTCCATCCTACAGAATAGCCGTCAGGAAGCTCAATAGTTTCTACTTTTTTCTGGGCATCCGCAATGGTACTCCCTAAATCTCTGTCACGAATGGAGAATTTAACCCCAATATATCTTTTGATATTGTCTCTGTAAATAAATGCGGCTCCGTTATCTTTCACAATGGTACTTATTTCTTTTAGAGGAATCTTTGCTCCATCCTGTGTAGGCACCATCAAAGCAGCAATGTCATTTTCATTGGTTCTGTATTCCTGAGAATAACGAAGACGAATCGGGAATTTTCTTTCCCCGTCAAACATTTCAGAGGCTGTTTTCCCTCCAAATGCCATTTCCAGCACGGCTTGTGCATCTGCAGGCATTACTCCGTAGGCAGCCATTTTATCTCTATCTAAAACTACACTTACTTCCGGTTGCCCAATATTTTTAATAATTCCCGGATCTTTTACCCCTTTCACATCTTTAATTTTTAATAAAACTTCATGAGCTAATTTGTCTAGGGTCTCCAGGTTATCACCGTAGATTTTGATTCCGTTTTCGGCTTTAAAACCTGCCACAGCTTCTGCCACGTTATCGGAAATCGGTTGAGAATAGTTGAAGGTAATTCCCTGATAACTTCTGAGCTTTTGGTCTATTTCATTGATCAGTTCATCATAAGTAATCTTACGCTTCCATTCTTCTCTTGGCTTAAGGTTCACCGCAAACTGTACAAATCCAAATCCGTTGGGGTCGGTTCCGTCATTACTTCTTCCTGTCTGTGCAAGAACATCAGTTACTTCGGAGAAGCTCATGATGTCTTTCTTTAAAAGGTCTGCTGTTTTCAGAGATTCTTTTAATGAGGAGCTCATTGGCATTTCGGCAGTGATCCACAATGAACCTTCATTTAACTGAGGCAGAAATTCTGTTCCTAAAAATTTACCGGAAAACAATGTAACTGCCAGGAAAGAGATCGCCACGATCATACTCATTTTTTTGTGCTTAAAAGTTAGATTGAAGCCTTTCAAAACGATTCTGTCCCAGAAATTAACAAACGGGTTATTTTTTTCTCTTACATTCTTATTTAAAAGGATATGGGAAAGAACAGGTACTAATGTTAAGGTAAATATCAATGCTCCCATTAATGCAAATCCTAAGGTAAATGCCAGAGGAGAGAACATTTTCCCTTCTACTTTCTGAAATGAGAAAATTGGAATCAGGGAAGTGATGATAATTAATTTCGAAAAGAAGATTGCTTTTCCCAGTCCGGTTCCGGTCTGCTTGATCCAGCCTCCTTTTGCCAGTTTATTAAACTTCTCCGTTCCGTACCGCTTCGCTTTATGATCCAGCATTACGAAGAGGCCTTCCACCATGACGACGGCTCCGTCTATGATAATCCCGAAGTCTACGGCACCTAACGAAAGCAGGTTGGCACTCATCCCGGCCAGTTTTAAACATAAAAATGCAAACAGCAAGGATAGAGGAATGATGATGGAAACAATCAGCGTAGTTCTCCAGTCGGCCATAAAGATTAAAACGATTACCGTTACCAGTACAATTCCTTCAATAAGGTTATGCATTACAGTATGCGTAGTGAAATCCATCAGATTGTCGCGGTCGTAGAAAGTGACCATTTTAACATCTTTGGGAAGTACTTTTTCGTTAAGCTCTTTAATTTTAGCCTTCACTCCTACCAGTACTTCTCTCGGGTTCTCCCCTTTTCTCATCACAACAATTCCCTCCACGGTATCGTCATGATGATTCAGTGCAGCCTGTCCTACTCTAGGCATAGAGCTTTCATGAACTTCTGCTACATTTTTTACCAAAACAGGATTTCCGCTATCATTCTGGATGGTAATATTTCCAATATCGGCTACAGATTTTACCAGACCAATCCCTCTTACGACATAAGCCTGGCCATTTTTTTCAATAACATCGCCGCCTACATTCAGGTTACTCTTCGTTACCGCATCATATACCTGAAGGGGTGTCAGATTGTATTTATCCAATGCTCTGGGATCAATACTGAGTTCAAAAACTTTATCCTGTCCTCCGAAAACGTTGATATCCGCTACTCCGGGAACACCTCTCAAAGCACGGTCTATTACCCAGTTTTGCAGGGTAAGCAATGCACGTGAATCTTTGGTTTTACTTTCCAGCGTATATCTGAAAATCTCACCGGTTGGCCCGTAGGGTGGCTGTACTTCAGGGTCTACCTCATCAGGAAGGCTAATGGTTCTTAACTGGTTATTAACCTGATTTCTGGCAAAAGTATCATCCACCCCGTCGTCAAACAGAATTTTAACAATAGAAAGCCCAAACATGGTGGTACTTCTTACACTTGTCTTTTTCTGAACCGGGCTCATCGCCAATTCGATGGGTGTCGTGACAAAACGTTCTACTTCTTCTGCACTACGTCCATTCCATTGGGTGATGATTACAATCTGGGTGTTGGTTACATCCGGAAAAGCTTCAATAGGCATATTTTTGAAACTTATAAAACCGGAGATGGCTAAAATCGCTACCCAGATAAAGGTAAATGCTTTATTTTTTAATGAAAAAGCGATTATATTTTTTATGAATTTATTCATGATAGATACATTGATGACCTAAAAAAGCCGTTAAAGAAAAAAGTGAATATTCTTAATGGTTTAATAAGACTAGCTGTTCAGCGAACGGTAGATCAGCAGCTGGTTGTTGGTAATCACTTCTTCTCCTTCTTTCAGACCGTCTGCAATATAGGTGACATCACCCACCTGCTTTAATACTTTGATTTCTCTGATCTTTACATCTGTTCTGGATTTAAAAATCACCACAAAGCTTTTATTGTCATCAAAAATCACTGCTTTGGATGGAACGGTAAGTGTAGAGTTGCTTTCCAGACTGGAAACTTTTATTGTGGCTTTACTATCCGGGATCAAAAGTCCATTGGCATTATCCAATACGACTCTTGCCTGCATGGCATTAGTCTGCGGATCAATAATTTTGAATATCTTATCAATTTTTCCATCAAAAACTTTGTCTGGATAAGAAAGTGTGGATACCTGTGCTTTCATTCCAAGGCTGATCTTATCGATATCAGATTCATTAACATTCATAATGGCCCATACATTGGTGGTGTTGGCCACATCAAAAATATTATCACTTCTGTCACTTCTCAGCTGCATGTCTTTATTGATACTTTTCTGAACAATATATCCGCTGATAGGTGCTACCACACTATATATGTTTCCGGTTTTCACATTGTAAACCGTACTTACCGCTGCGGCCCTCTGCAACTGGTCTTCTGCTTTTTGTAACTGACTTTTAGCTTCCAGAACATCTCTTTCTGTATTAAGCTTTCCTTCGTAGAGCTCTTTGGCAACACGGAGGTTATTTTTGGCGACCACAAGATCTGTTTTTGCATCACTTACATCCTTTTGGATCTCTGCAAGCTCTGTACTTCTGATTGTTGCCAGTACCTGTCCTTTTTTCACATAGTCACCCAATTCCACATTAACACTCATCACATTTCCTCCTACTAAAGGGTAAACATCTATGTAACTGTTTTTGTCTGCTGATATTTTTCCGTAAAAGCTGTATTCATCTTCTATATTCTTTTTTTCAACTTTTGCCAGGGAAATAGAATTCAGCATGGTGTTACTGAGCTCAAATCCTTTTTTTGTGTGAATATTTTTGTCTTCCTCTTTTTTGGAACAGGCCATTAATGAAAGAATCATTAATGCGGGGATAATATATGTTTTCATCATTTTAATAGAAGATTTTCGTTTGTACTAGTTGATTAAGCTGTTCTGCAGATTGCATGATCTCATTTTTCATATCATAGATCTGAAGAGCGGTCTCCCTATAGCTGTCCATAAAGTCTGTGAACTCGATCAGGTTGACATTTCCTTTTCTGAAATTGTTCAGCATTCCGTTGTAAACAAGCTCCATATTCTGAAGATCTGTCGTTTTCACATCCAGAAGCTGGTCATATTGTGCTTTCCAGGTTTTATAGGCAGATTGAACTTTAGTTTCGAGAGTCAGTTTTTGAAAGTCTGCATTTTTCTGATTCTGCTGAATGGCATAGTTTGCTTTTACAACATTTCCCTGATTGGCTTTCCATAGCGGCAAAGGAATTCCCAAGGTCAGATTCGCTTCGTTATTGAAGGTTCCTCCTGCCTGGTCCCATGCAGCGCCTACGGTAACATCCGGTACATTCAATGATTTCTGCCATTGTGCATACAGCTTACTATTATCAATAAGCTTCAAATTATACCGGTAATCTGCATTATTTTCCAGTGCTTTGCTTTTCAGTTCTTCTTCATCTCCAAAAGGCTGCGCAGCAAGCGCTTCTTTAGCTTCGGTTTCGGACATCGTAGGTTCTATTTCTTCAGAAACACCTGTCAGAACTTTCAGATTCTGTTCAAAACCAAGAATATTTTTATTGATCTCCAGTTTATCATGATTAAGCTGAATTACAATACTCTGCAGCCTTACGGCGTCTTTAAGGGAAACATTTCCTTTTGCTGACTGTACACGATAGGCATTTAAAAGATCATTCATATACCCTAGCTGCCTGTTAGTATTCTCCAGCTTTAATTTTTCGTAGTAAAGATTAAAATAGGCAGAACGGAGCTGGGATCTTAAATCTACCAGCAATTGTGAAAACTGAAGTTGAGCAAGTTCTTTATTGGATCTGGCAAAAGCGATTTCGTTTTTCTTTTTGCCACCCATGTAAATCAATTGAGTAATACCTGCTCCTTTAGAATGTCCTACATCAAAAAATTTTTTGTCCTGAGGATTGTAAGCGTTGAATTGCCCGCTCAATTGAGGCAACTCCCAGATTTTAGCCTGCAGAATATCTGCATCAGCCATATTGATGTTGTATTGTTCGGCGAGCAGCTGGAGGTTGTTCTTCTGAAAAGCTTCTTCGCATTCCAAAAGAGACATTTGCTGTTGTGCCGCCATGAATGAGGAAACGGCGAGGCACAGCACTGCAATTCTGTTCATTATTTTTCTTTTTAAATTACAAAATTGCTTTGATGCGATTAAAAGAAACTTAAATGACGCTTAAAAAAATATTAAAATAGGCTTGAACAGGCCATTTATACAATGAATCACCAGGTAAAATCAGTTAATTTTTCTCCAACTATTGAATTTTTATTAAAAAAATCAATCAGGAGTTTAACAAAAAAGCAACTGTATTCCTATCAGTTGCTTTTCATTTATTTTTTAAAAAATAGGGTAAACTTATTCATATTATCTTCAGGTGAAGAGTATATAATATCTGCATCGTGATATTCCAGAATCCTTTTGACAATTCTAAGACCTAATCCTGACCCCGCTATATTCTGTGCATTATTTCCTCTCGTGAAAGCTTCAAACAGTTTAGCCTGCTCATCTTCAGAAATAGTATTACCATGGGAAATAACTTCGATGGAAAGATTATCATTGGTTTCAGTGATCAGAACATTCACTTCGGTATTATCCGAATACACTGCTGCATTTTTAAACAAGTTGATAAATACAATTACCATTAGCGACTGAATTCCTTTTATAGTGAGAAAAGCATTTTCAGAACTTTCTTCATTGATCAGAAAATCCAGCTTAAGTTGTGGATAACTTTTCTCCACCGCTTCAAAAGCTTCAAAAATAACTTCATCGATTCTCACTTCCTCATAAATACTCTGAATATTTTCTTTATCAAATTTGGTCAGCAGTAAAAGAGAGTTGGTCAGATCTGACAGTTGATATACATCCCTCTGAATTTGTTTTAAGGAAGACAGGGTTTCCGGAGAATGTTTTTCAAACTTAATAAGGTTTTCCAGCTGAAACGCCATTCTTGTAATAGGAGTTCTGATCTCATGCGAAGCACTGGCCGTAAAATCTTTCTGTGACTGAAATACATCATCCAGCCTTCCAATCATTGTATTAAAGGATTTGGCAAGAACACTTACTTCATCATTGGATTGCTCTACGGGAATCTGCGTGGTGAGTTTATGAGCCGTAACTTCAGAAATTTCTTTGTTCAGATCTTCCAGAGGACGGAGAAACTTTTCCACAAAATAATAACTGAAGAAACCAATAAGCATGGTACTCATCACATACGCTGTAATCAAAAGATATTTAAGATATCCTAACTTCGATTTCCCATTGGTATCAAAAGCACTGGTAAGGATATAATAATTTTCACCGTTGATATTCCTGAGTGCTGCATAGATTTCGGGGACAGTTTTTTCTGTATAGATAATCTTCTTTTTATCCAGCTCTTTAAGCATGGCACTATCCCAGATGACATTTCGGTCTTTGATCGTACTGTAGATCAGTTCTTTTTTCTCATTAAAAATTAAAATCTTTTCATTCAAAAGAATGTTATCTGAATTTTCATTGAAAAAAACGGGAGCTTCTTCTTCAAAGTCTTTAGATTTTGAGATGAAATGAGAAGTAAACTCAAGCCTCTGCCTGAATCTTTCTTTAAACTCATCTCTTCTGAAGTCATTAAAAGATAAATAAATGACCGCCATCACCATTCCAAATAATAATGAAAAGGCTATACTTATCGTTAAAGCGATCTTTCTTTTTAAAGACATTTATAGTGGGCTTAGATAGTATCCGAAACCTGAACGGGTGTGGATAAGTTTTATTTTAAAATCTTTGTCGATCTTCTTCCTCAGGAAATTGATATAAACTTCCACCGTATTGGTATTTGTATTGAAATTGTGTTCCCATACATGTTCGGTGATCTGTTGCTTGGAAACCGTTCTTCCCTGCGCTTCCGCAAGATAAACCAACAGCTGGAATTCTTTAAGGGTAAGCGTTATTTCATTTCCTCCGCGATACACCTTCTGTTCTGTTTTGTTGATAATAAGGTCATCAATTCTTAGAATATCCTGATCGGAATTATCAGAAGGCGCTTTTCTCCTTAGCAGTGAATTGATTCTTAAAAGAAGTTCTTCAAACTGAAAAGGCTTTACCAGATAATCATCGGCCAGCCTTGTGAAGGCATCTTTTTTATCAGAAATATCTCCATAGGCAGAAATGATAATGATGGGAGTATTTTTGTCAAAAGAACGGATCGTCTGACAGACATCAAGCCCATTTATTTTAGGAACATTAATATCGAGTAAATACAGATCATAACTACTGTTTTTTATCTGGCGGAGAAAAGTTTCTCCGTCATAGATCTTATCACAGTTAAAATTATTTGATTCTAAAAATCTGCACAATTCTGCAGACAGAATGAGATCATCTTCCAGTAAAAGAATATTCATCAAAAATTTATTTTACACGAATTTAAAGAAAATTTTATGATTGTGATTGTAAAGCGGAAGTAAAATTCATAGCCCATCTCCATTTGATCTTTAAAAATTTCAGGCGAAAATGTTTGGATAGATCAATTGAGCATTTTATCTAAGCAGATGTTTAACGATAAGATCTCTTGAAGTGCAAAATTGTTTCCCTCTAATTTTCTAACACCAAATTTGGGTATAAAAAAATCCCGAAGAAAATTCGGGAAAATCGAGAGCCAACTACGGGACTTGAACCCGTGACCTCTTCCTTACCAAGGAAGTTTAAATCTACCCCCAGAATTAAATATTACTGAAAATCAGCACATTAAAAAATCAACTTATGATTAATATTTGTTGTTTTTTTGCTTAATGTTACCCTTAATGTTACCTTTTTTAAGGAAATATGTTGCATAACGGAACAAATATATAAAAAAAATTATCTGTTAATAATCAGTCTATATTGTGATTAATTCCACAATAAATGATTTTTTTTCTGCGTTGTATAACATAATTTAATATATTTGGAATACAATACATGTAGGTCAAGCCGTAATTATTGTAAAGAAATAACTATTTTTATCAGGAATTTATAAAATTATACCTATGAAAACCGTTAGAGTTACTTTTTTACTGGCCATCATTACCGCATCAGTGTATTCATGTACTTCAGATCGTGATGAAGAAAGTACAGCAAAATCAGAAAGTCCAGTGAAGTTGGATTTGAGAAAACTAAAAACTAATAACAAAACAGGTGCTGTTTCAAAAATTGGTGATACCATCCAGGTTAATGCTGGCGATGGACCAAAATCGACAACAGGATCAACAGACCCAAATAATGATACAGGAGAAGACCCAATCGTTGACCCAACCAAACCGGATAAACCGTGGTAAGATCATGATAAAGAGAATGGCAACAATATTAGTATTGTTGTCTTCTTTACTTCCATTCTTGAACAATATTGTAAAACACTTTTATGATACAACATCGGTAGTTTTCAACAATGTTTCCGGAGCAAGGAATTTAGACCTTGACTCGTGTATTTTCTTCCTTTCAATGCCATTCGCATATATGTTTATATTTATAGGCACTAAATTTGGTGCACATAGATATAGTTATTATACTTTCTTTATTTCATGCTATTTTCAGTTAGCTTTTATACTTAATTTTATTTTCCTTGACAAGAACGAGGTTTTTTTCTTTGCTGAAGCTGCAGTATTTTTCATATTTGTTGCTATAGGTGTAATTGTATTTTTCGTAGAGAGATACTTAAAAAAACTTGCATTAGTAGACGAATTTAAGGAGAAAACCTTGGAAAGAACCTTATCACTTCTATCAAAAAAAAGATCGAATGAAGGCGCTTAGTAAAGTAGATCATGTCAGAATATTGGTTATTCTGAGTGATGAATTATGGGATGACTTAGAAAAGGGGCTTATCGATGATGCAGAATATGGCGTAAAACTAAAGCTCATTAAAAATGAAATGAATGAACACTTATCAGTATCATTTAATTGCATTCAGAAAATAGCAAATAAATTAGGTTACATTGTTGTAAAAAACAAAAACGCTTTCGGTGTAACCCAAAATTACCAAATAGCAAAAAATTAAGGCTTCCAGATTGGAGGCCTTTTATTTTAGTGGTCTATAAGTTCCTGTATTAGATTCTTCAGATTTTTTATTTCATTCATCATTAATTCATTTTGCCGATTTAGAATATCCACCTTTCTATCTAATAACATTATATCCTTTTCCTGCATGCTAAGTTTTCCAAGCGTCAATTTATAAATTTCGGTAAGCTTATCATCTATTTTTAAATTCTCGAAGGAAGTATTACTTAAATTCTCTTCCGGTTCGTTAGCTTTTTCACCAGTTAAAATCCAGACCTTATGTTCAGGATAAACTTCAAAAATTTGGTTTAATGTCTTTGGTCCTGGCTCTACTTCATTTTTTAAAATTCGATACAACCAATCAGAACGATTTTTACCAATATTTCGTGAAAATTCATTTGGTGTTATTCGTAAAATACTTTCAATAAAGTACTTAATTCTGCTATTAATAGTACCTAAATTTACATTTTTAGTAGTATCATTTTCCGCCATGATCATAATTTTTATACAAATTCAGCAATAAAAGTAAAATTATTACACTGATTATCAAATAGTTAGTAAATATTACTACTAAAAATGTAATTTTTATTTCTTTATTACACTTTTAGTAGTATATTTGCCATAACAATAGTACAAAAGTACTACTAAAAAACCACATGACATGACAGAAATAACAAATACCGTAAAAACCCCCATAAAAAAAATTGCGAAAAACCCATTTTCACTATGTCCAAAAACTCCAGAAGAAAAAGCATACATACAAAGTCTTAAGGAGATTTTAAAAAACAAGCGAAGGGGTGATTGGAAGCTTATAGCCGAAATGTTAAATATTCCGACTAAATCAGCTCAATCAGCATTCTACAGAGTTTACCAAAAAAACCACTTTGAGTGCGTAGATGCGTTAAAAAAAATAATTAAAAATCGAACACAACTACTAAAAGTCCATGACTGAGAAACTAGCAAAAGAAATCATTTCTAAATGTGAACAAATGGAATCATGGGCGAAAAAGATACAATCATATTCTACCTCCGTTAAGGCCGAAATGATAGCTTTCCTGGGCGGCGTGGGAACCGTCCAGAGGAAGCGAAAAAAAAGAACAGAAGATTTAGACGCTCAAATAAGAGCAAAATTCTATAGAAAATAAAAAAAGCCATCTGTTCCCGCAGACGGCCTTAAAATCAAAAGTTTTGAATTATGAGAACAAATGTAAGACAAATGAACCCTATTAACCAAACAAAAGGGCAAAAAATTTCCCAGCAACGAGCTGAGAAGATAGCCAGAAACATCAATGCGATGGATATGGATTATCAAAGAAGTGATGACATGAACTATTGGAAGTTCTGGAGTGACTTGGAAAAGACCTTGAAGAAAAAGATATCTGAATTGTCTCCGAGTGATATTGAGGTGATAAAGCCAATGCTAAAACCTGAGGAAGCTAAATATTTTAACCTAATCTAATTTCACTATGAAAACAGCATTAAACATTATTTTGTTTCTGAATACGATCTACATTTTCATCTGTTCAGAAAGTAAGGAACCGATCACTTTTGTTTTTCCAATATTCATTTATGTGTTTTTTGGATTCTTCCGATTCTACCACAGAGAATTTCTTCAATATTTAAAAAAACCTGTCAGCCATGAGAAAAATACATAGAAAAAGAAGTTGGAAGAAAATGATTATCGACAACAAGAAAGATAATCTACCCCACGCAAGAGAAATAAATGATGCAGTAGAGTTTCAACAATGGTTTGCCAAAATGGGAGGATTGATTGAAAATGAAGATATGGAAAAAGTAATCAAAAAATTCATGTAAGATGGGAGCAGAAAGAAGTGAATTGTACAGATTAAAAGAGCCGTTTAAATTGAAGTGGAGAGTAAAAGGCCTACTTCCGGATAATGTAGATCCTACACATATGGTAATTGTTGGGTATATAGATGCAAGGCAGGTTTATGAAAGGCTTGATCAGGTTGTTAAACCTGAAAACTGGCAGGAAGATTATTTTGAATGCAAGGGAAAACAGTTCTGTAAGATAGGAATTAAGATTGGCGAGGAGTGGATTTGGAAGGGAGATTCAGGAACTGAAAGTTTTTCGGACCCGTCAAAAGGAGAAACGTCAGATAGCGTTAAGCGTGCTGCAGTTCATTGGGGTATTAATAAAGAAGCTTATGAACTTGGCGAAATAACGATAAAATGTAAAATGGATAACGGTTATCCAGCACCATGTGATGAATCGGGAAATATTCTAAAAGGTGATCAAATTTTAGCAGAATGCAAAAGAATTGCTTCAGATAAATCAGAATTGATTTTTGATAAAAATGTTTTACCGAGAACAATTAACAATTCGACAGTTAAGTATGAAGAGAAAAAGCCGAGACGTAAGAAAGCCGAACCTAAAATAATTATGCCATGAGTATTTATAAATCATATACCCAGGATCAATTAGAGGAACACTTCAGTAATTTCATTATTAAATCTGTTTCTTACTCAAAAGCTGCTTTGTTTTCCAGAAATGAAAAAGCCTTTGAAATGATGAATATTTATGGATATCATAGCAAATCATCAGCGTCTGGTGTTGCAGGAAATGCATATCATGAAGCATTAAGCCAATATTTTAAAGCAAAAAAAGATGGATATGAGTTAAGTCTTCCAGAGCTTGAAAGCATTGCGTTTGATTTCATAGATAATTTTCCTGCGAATAAATGGAAGCTTCAGAAAACAACGCCAACAATGGCTGAAGCAAAGATAAAGGCAGTTAAAACTACAACTGCATTGTTAGCAAACTTTTATGTGGAAAAATCAATTTATGAAGATCACGTTGCAAAAGTCTTGGACGTTGAGATTTCGAACACAAGTTTTCTAACGATCAACGGTGTTGATATTCCCCTTCCTTTTAATACTATCATCGATTTAGTTATTGAAACACATGAGGGTAAGATAGTAATAATAGATCATAAAAGTAAGAATGCCTTTTCTTCAAAAGAAGATTTACGCCTTTCAATAGGTAAGCAAGCAATAGCTTATGTAAAAGCATATGAAGCTTATTCCGGATTAGCAGTTGATGAAACTTGGTTCTGTGAGAATAAATACTCTAAAAACAGATCTGGAGAGAATCAATTAAATATGTTCATGGTTGTATTAGATGTGGACACTCGGGCCTTGTATGAAGATCTGCTTTACGAGAACTTAAAAAGACTTATAGAGGCCGTTTCTAATCCAGATTATGTTTACCTGATCAATGACAAAGATAATTTAGTTGATAAAGCAGAATTATATGATTTCTGGGCAAAGACACGAATGTGTGAAATTGATGAATTTGATATTGATGAAACCGAGGTTAACAAAGAAATGGTTAAAAAGAGACTGAGAAAAATACGAGACTCATCAACCACAACAATTTCTCCAAAAATAATCAAGAAGTTCAAATCAAACGCTGCATCCTTTATTAAATACGATTTAAGCACTTTAGACATGGAACCACAACAAAAAGTAGAACATATATTAAAAACATTCGGAATTCACACGCAGGTAGCTCACACCTTCAATGGATATTCCTCAAACACTTTCCTTCTGGAAGTTTCCGCCGGAACAAAAATAGCATCAATCCAAGGACATAAACTTGATATTGCAAACGCTCTAAATGTTCCCAATGTCAGAATTCCAAAGGATCTGAAAGTTTACGAAGGCAAATCTTATCTGCAGGTCGAAACTGCCAAAAAAAGAGACAGAGATTTAATCTGGTGCGAATCTGAATTAAAGGGGCAAAAAATACCCATTGGTAAAGACAATTTTGAAAGAACGCTTTATTGGGACTTAGATAATCAGTCTACCCCATTTGTATTAACGTGCGGCGCTGCCGGATCTGGGAAATCTGTTGAGTTGATTAGCATTGTAGAATATGCAAAATTAATCCCTGAAGTTGAACAGATTGTGATTCTTGATCCAAAGTTTGAATTTATGGATTATGCATCACATGAGAAAATAGAAGTTTACAATGAAATTTTAGCCATTGAAAACAAAGTTGAAAGTTTAGTCAGAGAAATGAATTCTCTTATCAAAGCCGGAAAGAAAAAGAAAATACTTATAGTGTTTGATGAATTCGCCGATGCTATTGCTGCATCGAGAAAAGGCAAAGATCTTGACATTTATAGTATGGTTCAAGTTGGAAACTATAGACCCACTAAAGACGCGTTTGGATTCCCAGTTGCAGGCCCTCCTAAAATGCAAAGACAAAAAACGGGTGAACTCAAGAGTTTAGAGGAAAACATGCGAATCATCAAGCAGAAAGGCCGTTCAGTTGGATTCAGAGGAATTGATGCAACGCAAAGAGCTTCAACAAAAATCATCACCGGAGATGCCAAAGTAAATTACTCGCTAATGATTTGCTTCAGAGTTCCAAAGGAAATTGACAGCCGGGTGGTTATTGATGATGCAGGAGCGGAAACATTGGCAGGTATGGGTGACGGACTATTGAAAACTCCTGACAGTCCTGATCTGATAAGATTTCAATCATTCTGGAAACCACAAGAACAAACAGCATGACAAACAGTACTATAAAGCAAAAAATAGGTCAATGCTGTGATTGTCCTCCGGGAACACGGGACCAACCAATAACAGCTGGAAGGTGTAATAGTTTTCATTACAAATTACATCGAGCAAAAGTCAATGCTGAAAAAAATAAACACAAGGAAAACGTTCCGAGAAAACCGATTCCTAAATATTCAGCCAAAAGGAAGAAAGAGAACCGGGAATATCTGATTAAGCGTCTACAATTTTTAGCGCAGCCAGGAAACCAAAAATGTTTTGTTCAGGGTTGCAATAATAGAGCTGATACAGTGGAGCATACGGCCGGAAGGTGGGGGAAAAATTACCTTGATGTATCTACATGGAAGCCCTGCTGCAATTTCCACAACTTAGAATTAGAAAGGGATTCAGAACTATCTGAAAAATATCAACTCAGTAAAATTTCCGGAAAGAAAAAAATAATCAAAAGATAATCATGAAAGTAAATGAATTAAAGATAGACCAGCAGATTATAATCAATGGTTTTACATATGCCTATAAAGGTCAAAATAAAGTTAGAATGAAGGGTTTCTGGGCTCAGAAAATTGTTTTCAAAGGTGTTGATGTTGAAGGTGAAAAACTATTTGATTTATCGGTAGGAACTAAAGAGCTAAAGGAATCCGGAAAAAGTTATGAACTGAAGTAAACACGTGTTAATATGGAATTAATAGGAACAATAAGAGAAATTTCCGAAACACAAACATTTGGAAATAACTTCCAGAAAAGAGAATTTGTTTTAGTCACAGAGGAACAATATCCGCAACCGCTACTGATAGAAATAACCGCTGATAGAGTTGATCTTTTAGATCATTTCAAACCAGGTGATCAAGTAAGAGTAGGAATAAATATAAAGGGTCGTGAATGGGTAAATCCAAGCGGTGAATCAAAATTCTTCAATTCCCTTTCAGCATGGAAAATTACACACAAGGATTTAGCAAACTAAGCTAACAAATTTTAAACCATCAAAAATCAATCAAAATGAAAGTTATCACACATAGAATAGGAAATAAAATAAACGGTGAAGGAATGCTTCTTTCCCATCGAGAATTGCAATTAAACGAACAAACTACAGAAGAGCTAAAAGACTTCTTTTTAAGTTCATTAAAATCAGATGAAACATATCAGTTCTACAGCGATTCATACTTGTCAAACAATGATGTTTACAGATCAGTTTTTGCAATTTTTGAAAATCCGGAAACCTTCTTGTTTGAAGCGGAGTCAATAGCTAAAACACTATTTGATGCTGCTGAAAACCCACGCATTGCAGGAGGCGAATTATTTGTGGTCCTTTTTGAAAGCGAAAAACCGGAAAACACCCAAATAGGAATTTTCAAAACAGAAAAGAGAGAATCAATCTTAAAATTCTCTTATGCTAATGACGTTCTGGAAATTGAAAAAGATCAAGGTGTGAGCCTTAATAAAATCGATAAGGCAGCCCTTATTTACAATACAGGAAAAGAAACTGGGTATGTCATTTCAGCCGTTGATAATAACAAAAACGGAGACATGTACTACTGGTTTGAAGATTTCCTTCACATCAAACAAAGGGAGGATGATTATTTTCACACAAACGAGTTGTTAATGGTCTTCAAAGACTACGTAACAAAACAACTTCCCCAGGAATATGAAGTAACAAAAGTTGATCAGGTTAATTTTCTAAAAAGCTCACTGACATACTTCATGGAAAAAGAACAATTTGAGTTTGGTGAATTTGTGAATGAGGTATTGTCTGATGAAACTGTTATTCAAAGTTTTGTTGATTTTATGGCAGATTATGAGTATGAAATGCAAGTAAATATTTCAGAAGAATTTGAAATCAACAATGCAGCTGTAAAAAAAGTAAAACGTCATTTCAAATCTGTCATTAAGCTTGATAAAAACTTTCAGATCCATATACACGGAGATAAAAAATTACTTGAACAGGGAGAAGACGAAAAAGGGAAATTTTACCAGCTTTATTTCCAGAAAGAACAGTAAAAAGCCAAACGATGAAAGACAAGGATAACAGTGTAATTTTTCTAAAGGACTGGCTTTTTTTAATCACTCCTATGTCTGCTGAAAATCAGATAGTATTCTGGGAATTGTTCACGAATTATGAATACGGAAAAGATCAAGAATGTGAAAATCCATTTGTTGCTCCAACATGGAATTTTGTGAAAAAACAGCTGGATAATATGCGAGAAGGCTATAAGGAAAAGGTAGTGAATAGGAATAGAGTTAATGGATCAAAAGGAGGGAGACCGCCAAAAACCCAGAAAACCCAGTCGGAGAAATCAAAACCCAATGAAACCGAACAAAACCCAGAAAACCCACTGGGTTTAAATGAAACCCAAAAAACCCCTAATGTAAATATAAATGTAAATGAAAATATAAATGAGAATGTAAATAATATTCTTTTAAAAAAAGAATCAAAAGAAGAAAATATAACAAAAGAAATTTCAGGAGAACTATTTGTTATTCCTCCAGATTCTAAAAAAGAAAAAAAAGTTCCGGAAAAAAAAAGAAAGATTTTTACCAAAGATGATTTCAAAAAAAAGCTAATCGAATTGGGGGCCGATGAAGAAGATGCTGAAAAATGGATGGAGGTACGGAAGCAGAAAAGAGCAGTTTTTACTGAAGATGCGATTAATCTGGTAGTAACTGAATGTGAAAAGCATAATTTCCAATTTTCAGAAGCAATTAAGGCCTGCAGGGTTTACGGATGGCAGGGATTTGAATACGAGTGGTACGTTAATAAACAAGGAAATAAAAATGGACAAGCAAGCAACTCAAAAACCAGAGCAAACGGCACCGGGCTTAGACAATCAGTCACAAGAGGTTGAAACTCCTTTGCTAACAAGAGCAATCGAATATTTGCTTTTAAATAATCCGGATCATCCTGTTGCTCAGAAATATAAAGAATTGTTGATAAAGTATGAAAACGATTTTGATAAAATGATTGATTCTCTACCTAAAAAACAAGAAATAGTATTACCGGAGCTTAAGCCTATGAAAGCAGAAAGTTTGTACAATACATTCAAAGTGAACTTTCCCATTGTTAACAAAAAAGAATTTGATGAAACTGCAAATAATAGAGAAGCTGAAACCCTTGTTTACACGTTGATAGCCTATTTTCTTAAGAGACGCTCTTTTTTTAACAGTCCATTATTGAACAAAATCAGCGTTCCAAGTTTTGATAAAGGCATTGCGATAATTGGAGAACCTGGAATAGGAAAAACTGCAATTTTAAGAACCTTTTACGAAATTTTCAAGTATGGTTCAGAAAACCCACTATATGTAAAAGACATTGAAGATACAGATCAGCTTTTGAGAAGATATGATTTGAGGTTCAAATATAATTCAGTTGATGAAGTAGTAAAGCATTTTGAAGCAGCAAACCGACACAGTAAAGATGCTGATAGAGACTATCATTTGTCATTGTTCTACAAAAGATACGAGTTGGGATTTAACGCGTTTGATGATTTATTGTCAGAAGACATGGCAAAAAATTACGGAAGCGTGGACATCATGAAAAAGGTGTTGAGCGAAAGATATGTTAAAAAATCACAAACAATTCTTACTCTGAATTATTATGGTGAAACAGTGGTAAGTACTTTAGAAGAGTATAAAGCAAGATATGGAGACCGAATGTATGATAGATTCTTTGAAATGTTCAACGTCATCGAACTTCAAGGGGTCACCCTCCGAAGATGATACTTTAAGGAAAGCTGAAAGTATGGCATCGTTTAAAATAATGTATCGGAAAAACCGGGAATTTAAGTCAAGGAGTTACAATAAAAAACAAAAATTAAAATGAAACCGAAGATATCAATGGTCCTTTTGGACGAGAATCAAATTTTAGACCTCATTTGCGGGGCAAATGGGTTAGATAGAGGTAAAGCCTCAATGAATATAAATTACGTGGAAAATGATACGCGTACGGGCGGCTCTTGGATTATCCAGGCCCGCGCCCCAGAAGAAGTAAAACCAAAATCAAAAATAAAGTTATGCAAAAGACAAAATACTTAGAAGTAAAGCCTTCTGACAGGTTACCATCTGAAAAAGGAGAATACATTGCAGTTATTGATCCAGAAACAAACTTTGCGGGGTTTTACTCCTTTGACCCAGAAGATCCCGCTGATGTAGAATGGTGGAAAGAAACTCCTGAATACTATCTTGAAGAAAAGCCTGACTATGAGGAGGAGATGAAGGAGGTGCTTGCAAAGTGCATGTTAGAATTTGGAAGATTTAAAGCTGAACTTGGGAAATGTAGCAAATTAGAATTGGAGATTAAATCCCTTTTAACCAAACTAAAAACATAATCATGAAGCTTTCAAAAGAAAAAATAAAGTTACATAATCAAGCTGAAGAATATCTTAAAAAAGATGTTTTGACTTTTGATGAAAAGCTTTTTGTTCTTGAAAATTGGAATGAAGCAGCAACTAATATTAATTCTTCCGCAGGGGCTTTTTTTACTCCGGTTGGTTTGGCTAAAGATTTTAGTTTAACTATTTATGAAAATTCAAATGTAGTTGACCTTTGTGCGGGGATTGGCATACTTTCATTCTTTGCTTACCATTATAGAAATTGTAAAGTTACTTGTATAGAATTGAACCCTCAGTATGTCACAGTGGGCAAAAAAATACTTCCAGAAGCCACTTGGATTAATGGTTCCATAACGGATTTTGATAATTATAATCTTCCAATGTTTGATCAATCTTTTTCAAATCCACCATTTGGTAAAATTAAAACTGGATTACGTAGAGATTTGGATATTAATTACAAGGGAAATGAATTTGAATATATTACTATCAATATAGCAGCAAAAATTTCAAACAGTGGATCTTTTATTCTTCCTCAGATGAGTACACTTTTTAAATATTCAGGGCAAAGATTTTATAATGAAGTAGAGCCTTCATTAAAATTGCAAAAATTCATAAAAGAAACAAAATTTAAAATGGAATTAGCTATTGGAATTGACACAAGCTATTATTTGGAAGATTGGAAAGGAGTTAAGCCTTTGTGCGAGATAGTACATATTGAATTTCCATTTGAAATAGAACAGAAAGTTGAAGAAGAAATAAACCTATTTAACTACTAAAATAAACGGAACCCGGACCGTATTCTTTCCGGGAAATCAAAGACAATTTTCAGTGATAAAAATAGTTGATGCAAAAGCGTCAAAGCACCCGTCTTATGTCAAATTTAAAAAAATATAACAATGGAAAACAAATTAGAAAATAAAGCAAAGTTCTTCGCTCAGTATTTTGGCCAAGAGGTGGCAAAATGCAACACAGGACCAAGTAATATTTGCCATATCCAACACTACACATTAGGTATGGGAAACCCACAAAGATTTCATTTAGAACTCAAAAATATTGATCACATAACCGATGAAGAAGCTGAAATGTTAGGTTTTGATGATGTAAATCACTTCTTCATAAGTGGAAGTGTAGACAGTATGAAAGATGAACTGAGACTTCTTGGTTTCGCTGTTGAGTGGGCAGGATGGACCGTTGAAGAGCTTATTAGTTTCGGTTGGATTAAACTTAAATAAAACTAGCCATGAGTCACCAAGAGAAGCAACCAAAATTGATATTACATCTTTGTGCAGACATTGGAAGTGATAGTTTATTTTATCGAATGTCAGATGAATATGAAGTAGTGATGGTAGGTAAAGAAATAGGTGTTGAAAACTTTAATCCGCCTGATAATGTGTACGGAATTATTGCGAATCCAGTTTGCACCGAATTTTCAACAGCTGGAGGATTTGATAAGGTTAATGATCTTGAAAAAGGTATGATACTAGTTAATCATTGCTTAAGAATAATAAAAAAAGCAAAGCCGGTATTCTGGGTTCTTGAAAATCCTTTCAATGGAAGATTAAAAGAAATAATAGGGCCACCCAAAGCAGTTTATCAACCATGGCAATATGGAAGCGCTTGGACAAAAAAAACTGCACTTTGGGGGGAGTTTAATATGCCGGATCCATTGTTCAAAAAATGGGAAGATGTTCCAAAGAATGAAAACCTGTATATAAGACCAGGTAGGAAAAAGCCCGGTTTAGTATACTTCCATAAATCTGCTGTTGAACTGATTCCTGAATTCCAATGGGCAAAAGACAAAATAAAATGTGATGCAGATATTCGCTCAATGTGCAGTCGTGGGTTTGCTGAACAATTCTTTTTAAATAATCAATAATTATTACAAAATGGAAAATCACCAAGAGAAGCAACGCATATTTGATCAATTAGTTCAAAATATTAATCCCGAAAATCTCATCAAATGAAAATACTTAATCTTTATGCCTGTGTAGGTGGGAATAGGAAATTATGGGGAGAGAATCACGAGATAACAGCCGTTGAACTAAAACCAGATATTGCTGCCATTTACCAGGAATTATATCCAGATGATACTGTAGTGGTGGGTGATGCAAACAAAGATCTTTTAGATCATTATCATGAATTTGATTTCATTTGGTTGAGTAGGCCTTGTACGAGTCATTCCAGAGCTAACTTCTGGGCAAGTCGAAATAAAAATAACAGGAAAAAAGTAATGCCGGATCTTACTTTATATAGTGAAATTATTTTCCTTCAAAATTGGTATGACGGACTTTTCGTGGCTGAAAATGTAAAACCTTACTATACGCCTCTGATCACCTATTTAACCAAGGAGATAGAGCATGAGGGAAAGATAATAATTCCGCTATATGAACTACAAAGAGAAGATAAAGCATTCACTATTGATTTTATTGAGATTTTCGGATATGAAGAATTAAAAGTATCTGTTTATGAAAAATTATTAGAATGGCACTTCAACGTCTTCGGACTTCCGGAATCACAAATATCAACAAAGCAACTTTAACTAAATAATATTTACAAAAATGAAAAAATTCAAGAACAAGAAAACGAATGAAATTGTAGAAGCAATTCAGTTTAATGAAAAAAACAGGCACAGAACTGTAAATTATGTAAGAGCCGTACAAGGAACCAAATACATTGATGATGTGCCAATTTTCACCATAATGTCTAATGATAACGAAACAGCAGAACTAAAGGACAATGAATGGTGTGTTAACCGAGATAAATCTATGAATCCGTACAGTGAAGTGTATTCTGCTGTTGATTTTGAAAACACGTTTGATAAACTTTAACTAATAAATAAATTATACAATGGGAAAGAAGATCCTCGATGTGTGTTGTGGCAGTAAAATGATGTGGTTTAATAAACAGCATCCCGATGTTATGTACTCCGACAAGCGAAAAGGAATCTTTGAAGCATATGGGAATAAAACAATCGTAGATCCTGATGTTGTTGCGGACTTTACTAACCTTCCTTTTTCTGATAATACTTTCTATATAGTGGTTATGGATCCACCGCATTCAAAATGGTTGGGAAACAATACTATTTTAGGGCAAAAATATGGTCAGTTATTGTCGAATTGGGAGATAGAAATTAAAGAAGGATTCAAAGAATGCATGAGGGTGTTGAAACCAAATGGAACATTAATTTTCAAATGGAATGACAAAGATGTTAAACTATCAAAACTATTGGAAGTCATTGAACATGAGCCTCTTTTTGGACACACTTCTGGAAAACATGGCAAAACTATTTGGCTGTGTTTCATGAAATAAATTTAACCCCGTGCCATCTTAGGGTGGCACTTAAAACAAAAGAACAAAAATGAAAATAAAACACGAAGACGTAATCACAGCATTTTTAGTGATAGGAATAATTGGTATGTTATCAATTATGATTTTAGGAATGGTTTTATGGGCAATTGAAAATTAAAGAATCATGAATCTACAATTGTCTTTAAAAAAGAAATGGTTTGAAATGACCAAAGCTAGAATCAAACCCGAAGATTATAGAGAGGTAACGCCGTATTGGTTAAAACGATTGATGTTTTATTCTACTGATGAATATACTCTAACAAATAGTGAATGGGAAGAAGCTTGCTCGGATATTCTTTCATCAAGTCAATCTTCTTCTGATTACACGGAGCATTTGGAATATCACTTAGATAATTGGTATTTGAAATTTAAAGAATTTACCATTAACACAATGACTTTAGGTTATCCATCAAAAAACGATACTGAAAGAATTTTAAAACTCGAGCATGCAGGAATTGAGATCCGTGAAGGAAATCCGGAATGGGGTGCAGAACCCGGTAAACTTTATTTTGTAATTAAACACGGAAAAATAACATGAAACAGTTAGAGATAAAAACAAATAGAAGACTCCTTATTATCGAATCAGAGTCTGGAAATTATGCATATGATTATAGAGTTGATGAAAAAGGCCCGCATCCAATAAAAAAGATCTGCAAAGGCTCCGATCTTACTGAGGATATTGCCGAAGGTTTAGTAAACATATTTGATCTGTCCTATTATGTTGACTATAACGGTCATTCACCAAGATGCTACGTTGATACTGCTTTAGAATCCTTTATTTCCGCTATCGAGGCAGCTGGCTACCATTGGGGAGAGAATCCGGTGAAAGAGCCTAGAATGTCAGATTATGGATGGTATGCTTCAGGTCACCCGGAAGAAGATAGTGGCTGGATGTATGAGGAAGGTGAGAATAAGTACTATGAGTCTCTTAAATTATTTGAAGAAGCTCAATCCAGAACCTTAAACCCATCAAAATGTATAATCTTTGAAATAGTGTAAAGATGAAAGAAAGATATTTTTTTATTTCATATTCAATAAGAACTGATAAAGTTTCAGGATATGGAAACTGGGGATACATAACAAGAGATGGTAAATTTTTTAATAAAAAAATTGTCGGAAAAGCAATAGCAAAAAAAAGTGGATTCAAGGAAGAAGACGTTGTTATACTAAATTTTAAAGAATTCAATAACGAATCAGATTTAAATAATTTCTTTGATTTAAAAGATGACTAATTACGGAAACCCACAAAACCAAACCAAACAAAAAAGCTAAATTAGAACTATGAAAGAATTTATTAACGACTGCATGTTATTTAAAAGCAAAGATTTGCAAATGAGAATAATCGGAATAGGTTCATGGTTTTGGATTGCCTGCGTGGTATGCTTACTTTTCTATCTGTTTTAGTATATTTACTCCATGGAAGAAATAGAAGCGAAAATACTGGAAATTGTAAGAGATCAACATAAAAAAGACGGCGGAACAAACGGCGTCACTATGGATGCGTTCGATAGCTTTTTAAACATGTCTTTAGAAGAACGTAACGAACTTATTTACCGGATGGCCAAAGAGAAAAAGATCCACATTTTCCAGAGCCTGAATTCAAAACGAATTACATTACCAAAATAAAAGCCCCTGAATTAACAGGGGTATTTTAACAATTTTCTTCGATCCATTTATACAACTCTTCCAAAGACTTTCCCATTGTCATTAAATTTGTTTTGGCGTGCAATGCGGGAATTTCCTTATCTTTTTCTCTGTGGGTGATTGTTCTTATGCAGCTTGGGCACTTATAGTGATCATGAGAAGCTTTTGTCCTTTTATACTTACATCCATGGGCCAATAAGAAGGCGATCCAATCCTTAGTTTTTACTGGTCTATTATTTCCCATTAATATGCAAGTTCTAACATTTGTGACTTCAATGATTCAGGTTCGAAATCTGCAGTAACATTATTTTTGTCAACGAAAGTTCCCGAATAGTTTTTATTCCTTAATCTTTCTTTTTTGAAGCCAAGGGTATTAAGATAATAATTTGCACGAGCAGAACTTAAAGATAGTATATCTTCACAAAAGTTATCAAGATTATGCGTAAAAGAATTTAGCGCTTCTTTTTCTGTATGACCATAACCAGTTACAAGTAAAGTAGGCGAAATGAAAACGAAATATTCTCCGTCTTTTCCGCTACTTACCATAATTCTTAGCTCAACTCTAGAATTTTTTATTCTAATTGACTCCTTAACAGGTTCTTTGCTTATTATTCTTGCCATAATTGAGGTGTAAATATAATACAATTTTTTAATAGATAAATCATACTTATTAATTTTTAACATATGACGTAAATGTTTGATATTCATTGTTTTTTTGCTTTTTTTATTTTTAATGAATGTCTAAAAATATACGAGTAACACGCCAAAACATGTCGTGTTTTTTTGTTTTATAAATACTAAAAAAAAATAAATCAAATATTATTATTAATTTTGTTTTTAACTTAAAGTAATACTTTAAATAAACATTGTAATGAATTGTAAATTTGTATTATTAAAAAATAAAATAAACAAGATTGTTGAAAAATTTCATGAAGAATATGATCTTTCTAATGATCAGGAATTTATTCTTAGAAAAATACTGGAAGGATTGAAAAACCACCCTCCCGATTTGTCTTTAGACTTGTGTTCTAAATTGATTTCAGGACCTGTTATTAAAGAGAAGTATTCAAACTTAGATAACCCAATATAAACTATTAAAAACAGCATAAATGAAAGGATTAATAACTGTAAAAGATACTTTAAGCACAGATTTGCAAGATTTGCCTGGTGAAATTTGGGAAGACCTGCCCGGGTATGTTGGAAGATATGAAATATCAAACTATTCCAGAGTTAAGAGCATGATCAAAAGGAAGGCGCTTATTTTAAAGAAGTCAATTTCCAATGGTAGATTTAAAGTTGCTTTGACATCCAAAACCGGGAAAATAAAATGTGAGAACGTGGGGCGTATTTGCGCTTCTGTTTTTCTACGTTCGCCGGAAGATAATGAAGTATTGGAATATTTGGATAAAAATGTACTAAACGATGCTTTTTTCAACTTAAGATGGAGGACATGGCAAAGTGTTAATCTTGAAAAGGCAAAAAAACAACCTTACAATCAGGGAGAAAAAAACGGGATGGCAACCTTAAGCTATAAAAAAGCCTTATTGATCCGAAATGAAAGAAAAGCAGGCAAGACTTATTCTGAACTGTCATTAGAGCATAAGGTGTCTGTACCATGTCTTCAGAAAGTTATTGCAAATAAAACGTGGAAAACTGCTTAAAATGAAAAAACAACCTGAATTTGATTTACAGAAAAGAGTATGCGCGTATTTGAGGGTAGCACATCCGGATGTTTTATTTATGTCTGATACAATTGCCTCTTTGAAATTAACCAAGCAGCAAGCTGTAAGGAATTCACAAATACAAAAACCCGGTTTTAAAACTCCTGATGTTATTGTTTTTGAACCAAGAGGAAAGTTTACTGGTCTGTTTATGGAATTGAAGGTTGTCAAACCTTTTAAGTTGAATGGAGAACTAAAAGCAGATAAGCATATACAGGAGCAAGCAGAGTCAATAAATAAGTTGATAAAACGCGGATACCATGCTTCTTTCCAATGGGAATTTAATCAAATAGTAAAACTTATAAACTGGTACTTAACACTACAATCATGAAAACATGTACACCAAAACACTATAAAACCCAGTATAAGTCTGTAACAGCAGTTTATCAGTATGGAAAAATAAGATATAAAGCTTCAATGGCTGCCGGTGTTGGTAAACTATATGACGACATAAGAAGTGCAGCTTTGGCTGTTGATAAATATTTAATTAAAAAAGGTAAAAACCCTGTAAATATATTGGTGAAAAAATGAAATCAAAAATAGTAAAAATATCAGAAATAAAGGTAAATCCTAATAATCCCAGATTAATAAAGGATGATAAATTTAGAAAGCTGGTAAAATCCATTGAGGAATTTCCTCAAATGCTTGATATCCGGCCGATAGTTGTAAACGGTGATATGATAGTACTTGGAGGAAATATGCGATTAAAAGCATGTCAGGAAGCCGGATTAAAAGAAGTTCCCATTATCATTGCTGACAACCTCTCAGAAGAGCAGCAAAGGGAGTTTCTTATCAAAGACAATGTTTCTGGTGGTGAATGGGATTGGGATATGTTATTGAACGAATGGGACACTGATTTGTTGGAAGACTGGGGATTGGATGTAAAGTTTCCTATAGCATCAGGAGATGAAGAAGAACCGGAAGAGCAAACATACATTCCTGTATTTCGCTTTGAAGTAACCTGCAAGACAGAATCCGAAAAGAATAAATTAATGGCTGATCTTTTATTGAAAGGATTTAGCTGTACAGAAGATTATTAATTATTAAAACATAAAGACATGAATCATTTTATCGAAGTAAAAGAAATAGAGATTTCAGATATAGGAAAAGCTGTTTTGAGTGAAAGTTATCCAAAAAGTGGATTCTGGCTTGTTAAGGTGAAAAATATTGGACATTTACGGTTTGTAGATAAAGAAGAGAATATCACTACTCCTATTTGTGGTGAACATATTTACAAGTCAATGGGGATAGACTTCCCGGTATTGCCAAAGCAGGAAGAAATAACGAATATGTCCACATTTTATAACGTCGCCCCCGGATATGTTTCAGAAATGTTTGTTCTGGACTTCGCAAAACTGTTGTTAAGTAAAAAGCAATAAATCATTCATGAAATTAACAAAGGCACAAAGAGAAATTCTCTATAAAAAATACGATGGCAAATGTGCGTATTGTGGTTGTGAATTACCTGAAAGATGGCTTGCAGATATGATTGTTGATCCTATACGAAACAGCAAGTGGAATAATGAATTACAAAAATGGGAATACGTAGGACTTTATAAAAATAAAGATCTGGAATCTATCGACAATAGAAATCCATGCTGTAAAAGTTGTGACGTTCATAAAAGCACCAAAACACTAGAACAATTTAGACAATCACTTTACAATTTGCTTAAGCTTGTAACAGAAGAAAACGGGTATTATAAGATCCTCAACAGATTTGGAATGTTACAGGAAACAGGTCAAAAAGTACGTTTCTTTTATGAAACATATGAACGTAAAGAAATAACGAAACACTCAAACCATTATTATTTTACTGTACAGGAGGAACGTCTTTATGAAGTATATAAAACAATAAGGGGAACACGGTATTTAGTTGTGTGTGATGTTCCTGGAATTCCAGATACCGAACAATGCTCTGATGATTTAATAAAGTATGTTGAACGAGAATACCTATAATCATGGCTTACACAGAAGAAAGAAAAGAAAAGATCTTCAATAAGATCATAAATTTAATAGTAGATGAAGGCAAGCCAGTAAGGCAGATTCTAAAAGAGAAATGGGCACCTTCAACAAGTACGTTCTTTGATTGGTTAGAAGAAGATGAAAAGAAAGCAAAACGATACGCGCGTGCGTGCGAAATCAGGGCCGATATTCTTTTCGAAGAAATGCATGAGATTGCCTTTACACCTGAAATCGGTGAAACCGTAGAAATGAACCAGAAAGGCGGCAAGAATGGTAAAAAGGAGATGAGGAAAATCCAAGGGGATATGCTGGGACACCGTAGATTAAAGGTAGATACTTTGAAATGGCAAATATCCAAATTGAATCCTAAAAAGTACGGAGATAAGCTTGATGTAACTTCAGGAGGTGATAAAATCCTTTCTGCAGAAGAAAGAGCTCAGAAAATACGAGAGCTAAAAGATAAATTGAACAACAACCCATAAAAGCCAGAGGGATAAAAATAAACCCAAAAAACCCAGTGGGTTATTTTAAAACCCAATTAACCCAAATAATAAAACGTGAGTCTTACAGACGATGAAATATTGCTGCTTGAACGTCTTTTACATGAGGAAAAGATGGATCAGCTGTTTAGAAAACTAATTACCATAGATGAAGAAACAAATCCGAACTACAAATTATTATATGAGGCTATAAATACGCAGAAGTGGGGTTTTAATGAGCAAAGTAGACCAGCATTGTTATATGGCTATGCTGGTGTTGTTTTAGAAGGGAGTTCAAGGTCTGGTAAAACGTGGAGCGGTGTAGATATTATCATATATCTGGCTACTGTAAAACATAAAAATCAAGTTTGCACCATCAACATCTACAGGGAGACATACAATGAATTCAAGACAACTCTTTATGATGATTTCAAACGTAGATTAGATGATTACGGACTCCCAAATCCATTTCACACAGCTAAAGAGGTTCCGAGCTTTAAAATAGGTAAAACAACGGTTCATTTCCTTGGTGATGGTAAACATGGTGGAGGATGTGATTATGCTTTCTTTAATGAAGGTATGATGATTAAGAACGCAATCTTTGATCAGGTAGAAATGAGGTGTAGAATAATGTGGTGGATGGACTATAACCCGTCTTTTACTGATCACTGGGTTTTTGATAAAATTCTTCATAGAAGCGATGTGGCATTTTTAAGAACAACATTCTTAGATAATCCCTACATATCGGCCACTGAGCTAAATAAGATTTTAAGTTATGAGCCTTGGCTGCCAGGAAGCTATGAAGTTACCGTTGATGGAGTTTACTATAATGGACTTCCGATAACGGAAAAGAACCAGCCTCCAAAACACCCTACAAATGTTGATTCTGGTACAGCTGATGAATTCATGTGGAAGGTTTACGGTCTTGGATTGCGCGGCGCAATGAAAGGGGTGATCTTTGATAATGTAGTTTGGATTGATGAATTCCCGGAACACTTAGGATATATTGGGGTTAATGACTTTGGATTTACTTCTGATCCGAACTCTTTCAATAAATACGTTGAGACCGAAGATACTATTTACATTGACCCATTAATTTATGAGCCACTAGAAACTGCAGATGTTTTAAGTGCTGCAATTGAAGCTCATGATTTTGACAAAGACGCAACAATAGTCTGCGATTCTTCAGATAAAAGAGTTTCTGAAAAAAACGGAACCGTGCAGATGGTTTACGATATGCAGCAACTTGGATGGAATGCAATCAAAGTCTCAAAGGTTAAATCTGTTACGTACTGGATTCTTTCAATGAAGAGAAAAAGAATATGTATTGTAAAAAACCACCTACATCAAAAATATATCAAAAAAGAAGTAGAAAATTATAAATGGATGGAGATTAACGGAATCCAGGTAAACCTGCCAATTGATAAGTACAATCACTTCTGGGACGCTGTAAGATATGGGCATATGGCTTGGAATTCTGATAATACAGTAGAATCTGAAACTAATTAATTAAATTTGAAGATGACTAATACAGAAGCAAAATTAATCCATGGATTAATAAAAAAAGCAAATAGAGTTAAGGCCGTGGAGATATCAGGGTTCTTTACAATGCTACATCAGGAAGGTAAATGCAATGATGATTTGATAAAAGGAATTGAAGAATATATTGGAATTCTAAGCATATTACATAAAAAGTGTGAAGGTCTTTCTGTTTACAAGATCCAGAAGAAAGCAAATCCAATTGATCCGGCCGACTTTGCAAAGTTTACCAAGTTCCATGTGGAAATAACTGAGCTTATGAAAGCCGCTAAAGAACAAATGAACTAAATTTACAGCAATATGGAAGCAAAAGATCTAATGATTGGCAATATAGTAAACGCTGTTGTCACTAATGGAATTGAGACTATTAAAATTTATGAGGTTCAGATATTTGAAATTCTGCATGATGGGATTCGTGATATTAATGGTTTAAAATTCGGTTTTAATAATTTGGTCGGTGTTAGAATAACAAAAGAAATACTTCTTAATTTAGGATTTGAAAGATCTAAAGGAGATATTCAAAATGAAAATGATTCAATATATAGATTGAGAGATTCAGATGATGAGTCTTTTTATATTTCTTTTGGAGAAAACCCGATGATATGTATAGATGGATTCGGAGGGTTACATTATGTTGATTATGTCCATGAATTACAAAATCTCTACTTTACACTTGGAATTAAAGAACTAAAATTAGAACAGTCTTAACAGGCTGTTTTTTTTGTTTTCAAATTATACCCATCAATTACATAAATACCCTAAAGTACTTTTGCTTAAAAGCAAAGATACTTGGAGCCAGCTGAATTCATAAAAAAGAAAGTAAATCACAAATATATCCTCGATGCCAGACAACAGCAGAAGGATCTTTCTTATTTTATTCAGGGTTCTTTGCAGGACGAAATCACTATTGAGTATCTAAGAGTTTGGAGTAATAGAAAATATTCTTCTGACAATAAATTTCTAAACTGGGTTAAACTAGTTTTCAAAACTGAAAACTTTCTTTCATTCTACAAATACCTTCGCAATCCAGTTGCATCTGCAAAACTTGTTAATGATGATATTAAACCACAATTAAGAAGGGTTTTTCATGCAGATGATTCCGTTTTCAAATATTCCGTAAAAGGAATAGAGGAAACATGTCACGCAGATTTAAATTCAAAGCAATTTGACGAAGAGCTTTTTAATACTATTCTATTTGATCACAATTCAGTTGTAGTTCAGGATATAGACATTGAGTCAAAAAGATACAGAGAGATTGTACCAATATCTAAAATAGTATCAGTTGACTGTGATCGTGATCAGATTAATAAGATAGCTTATTACTCATGTTTGGAGCTGGAAAATAGTTCTATTCATGGTTTCTCATACATTGATAAGGACCAGTATGTTTTCTTTGATAGAGACTACAATATGATTGTTCGGTCTTTTCATGACTTAGGAGTTTGTCCAGCTGATTGGATCTCTTCAGAAAATATGTTCCAGGATAATAATGTAGTAAAGAAATCAATATTCTCTTACGCTTTACCGGATTTTGAAGAATATGTTTTTCTCAAAACACTTCAAAGGATGACAGAACCTAACGGGGCGATTCCTGTTACAGTTCAGCTAAATGCAAAGGAAACTAACCCATCAGGAGAATTGAGAAAGGGGCTTTCTAAAGAGCCGATGTCTTCTGCTATACTAGGAGCTCAAACATCAAATGATACTAATCCAATCGCTCCATCAGAGAGTGATCTTCAGGCTGGAACAATAGTAAAAGTAACAGCACCAAAAAGCCAGGAAGGTAAGGTAGACATGGATGTAGTTCAGAACTACTTCCAATTTCACTATATGCCTGTAGAGGCAATGGAGTATCTCAATGAAAGAATTAAGGAAATTGAGAAACTGATATTATCTTCCATGATAGGAGATATAGCAGAACAGAATGAGGCTGCTAAAAATGAAATGCAGGTATCAAAAGGCTACGATAGTAAAGAAGACAGGTTGAGATGGCTTTCAAATGAGTTAAGCCGAATTAAGCAGTTGTCTGACTTTAAAACTTTGGCTTTACTTCATGGTAAAGATAAAGTATCTGTAGAAGTATTCTTTGGAACTGATTTCTTTATTGAATCTGTTGATGATTTATACAAGTCTTTTTCGTTAGCTCCAAATGCGATAGAGCGTAGAAAGATTTTAAAAAGAATTTCTCAGACCAGGAATAAGCATAATCTTCAACAGGCTAAAAGAGATACTATTCTCTACGACATTATCCCTTATGTTTCAGATAAGGATTTTTCAACAGCTATGAGTACCGAAGCGCAAGTAGATCCTGTTGTTTTTCAATTACAGACAAGATTTGATTATTGGATATCAATTTTTGAAGCCGAATATGGACAAATGGAGCTTTTCTACGAAGGATTAGGAGAAATGACGGAAAGTACCAAGATGATTACAATCAAGAATTTATTAAAAAACATTATACAAAATGAGCAAAAATCTGTCAGTAACGCTTAGACTTTTCTATGGCGAGCTAAACTACGATAAGGACGGAAATGTCAAGAGTAAGAATGAAACTGTATCGATCACTTTTGAAAGTCCGGAATGGGATAACTTCATTAAGCATTTAAAAGCTCATGGAGTAACAAGTGTCAAAATTGAAAAGGTTTATGATCTGTCTAAAGTAAACAAGGATGAACCTGTTGAGTCTTTAAAGAGATTCGGAGAAGTTGAAGATGTATCTGCTGTAAAAGCTGTAATCAATAAGCTTTTTGAAACTACTGAGAGACCTTTAACACTGGAACAAAAACAAATTAAAGAATTGCAAGAGCAAATTGCTGCTTTAACCGCTGGCGCAAAAGCAGGAACAAAACCAGATGCTAAGACCGGATTATCTAAAGGTGGCGCAAAAGCAGGAACAAATGCAGCTGAATCTAATAAAGACAATGCGGAAGGTGAAAGCGCTGCGGGTGAAGGTCAAAAATAATTAATTAAACAATACATAAAAGACTATGGAATTTTTAACAGAAGATGTTGCAAAAGAGCTGGGTTTAACGCCTGAACAAGTTAATGGTATTACCTCGAAGGGGGCTGAATACATTTCCGACCAGAAAAAAGAATGGGACAAGAAGGCGAACGAAAATGCAGAAGCCATACTTTCCGGAGCTTCAGAATATTTGCAGGAGAAAACAGGCGTTAAAGAAGGTCGTCAACAAGGTGAAAAGTTCGGAGATTATTTTGCGAGGCTTTCCAATAAAGCACTTGAAGTTAAGAACGGTGAAATTGAAGCCTTGAAAGCAGACTATCAAAAAAAACTCAAAGATTTCAAAGGCGATGAAGCTACGAAATTAGAGCTTGAGACAGCAAAACAGAAATTGGATGATGCTCAAAAGCTACTTGCAGACTATGATACTTTAAAGGATAAGGCTGAGAAGTTTGAGACTGCAACATCAGAACTTTCAGCATTTAAAATTAAAGCTGCTTTTGGTGATGTTAAGCCTGCCTTTTCCAAAGATGCAAATCAATATGAAGTTTCAGCAAAATGGAATGATTTCCAGAAGAGAACGCAAGATAAATATAATCTTGAACTGGTAGAAGGTGAATATTTAGCGATTGACAAAGAAAATCAATACAAAACAATTAAACTTTCTGATTTGGTTGCAAGTGATGAAGATCTGAAATCAATCACATCTGAAAGACAGGTAGGAGGAACAGGAGCCAAAGTTGATAAAACAAAGATCGAAGGCATTGAAGGTGATGTTCCTGTAACTGCAAAAACAGATGTTACTGAGCGAACAAAAATTGTCAAGGAACAAATTGCTAAAGAAGGGATTCTTCCAACAGATCCAAGATATTCTGCAAGGTTCGCTGAATTAAACAAAAAAATAAAAGAGTCAAACTAAATAAAATACTGCGAAGGACCGCAAGCGTGTATAATTATTAACAAAAAACAATTATTAAATGAATTTAGATGTAACAATGCTGAATAACTACCAGGACACCAATACGTTCTCGGAATCACGTTATGCGGAACTTGGTGGAGTTGATTTAGCAAAGAACAGTACAGAACAGGCTGATTGGATTTCACCTGATGTAGTACAAAAAATCGCTGAGATATCTTCTTTACGAGATGTAGAGATTCCGGCAATTATTGACCAAGAAGTAACAGTTACGGCGGTTCCGGGGTTTGAAATTCCTGCAAACCTTTCAATGTCTGGAAAGATTACACCGATCGCGTACGACATCTTCTCTGGCTTTAGACATTATCCTGCTCATTATGCCAACAATACAGTAAAAGAGCAGTTTGATCTTGATCACAAGGTTAAAAAAGTAACCTATGGAATGGGTAAAGCCTTAGATGCTATTATTCTTTCCAGATTAGAAGCTAGAAAAACGCAATCCCTTCCATTAGGGACAGCGCAAGTTTCTGATGGATCTAAAACTTTCAGTTTTAATGCCACTACAGATACTCTTGAAATTAGCAAAGAAGCTCAAAAAGAGTACATGTTTGCTAACCTTTCCAGAATTGTTGATGCAAATGAAATTGGAGGAGATTACGAGATTGTAACATCAAGAGCGGGTCTTGCAGCAGCAAAGAATGAATGGGCAAAATATGGAAACAGCAATGAGAAAAACCTTCAGGCTTTAGGATTTCCTGCAATCAATCAATTACACGAAACCGGAACCTTAGTCCCAGGGTCTAATAACTTCAATGGGTACTATGTAAGAAATGGTGCTATTGCAATGTATGAGAATTTCCCTGCAGATTTTAGAATGGGTACCAAGTTCGCTGGAAAAGAATGGTCGATTTCAGATATGGAGCTTCCATTTGTCAGAATGAGAGCTAACGTATTTACAAACCTTGAAGCTACAAATTCTACTTCATTGGTGGGTGCTGGAAGAGATACAAACTTAATCATGACCCATTATCAAGAAATGGCTTTATGGGTTAGAGTGTATCTGTTTGAAGAGTTTAATAGTGATTTGTCTAACAGAGTTAATCCGGTAATTAAAATCGCTGGATTAGCATCATAAAATAAGTAAAAGATGAACAATATAACTTATACAGACAGTAAAGGAAATGTGGGGGTACTGAGTACTGTCGCAATCCAAGAACTTACAGACAATCTGGCTTTAACCGTGCATGATTCTGGAAAAACAATTTTAGTAGGAGTCGATGCAAAAGCTGTAACTCTTCCACCAACCAAGAAGGGATTAAAATTCACTTTTGTGAATACAGGCGATGCAGGAAATAATATTATCAAAGTATCTCCGGCAGCTACAGATGGGATTTCTGGAACGGTGGGAGCTGTCACATTAGATGGGACTGTGAACAAAGCGGCTCAAAACACAAAATCTACTTCCAAAACAGGAGATAACATTACAATTGTCGGTACAGGGAATGCTGGCGCAAAGGCTTGGATTGTTATTTCCGGAACTGGTGTCTGGGCAAAAGAAGCATAATAATTAAATCAAAGGTTATGAAAATAGGATTTGCAGAAGAGTACACTTCAAATATCGAACTGGATCAAGAACTAAAACTGAATTCAAAAACAGGTATAGTTTTAAACAGCGGTGTTCACCCTTATATTACTGTAGATAATCTTCTGCATTTCCTTCCTTTCAATGAAATTGATTTTAAAGATTATATCGAGGGAGCTGTATACAATAAGTATTCTGAAACACAAGATAGAAAGGATGTTGTCAAACACAACAATTCACTTTATCAATGTTTGAAAAACGAAGTGTTAAATATTACACCCGGATCCGACAGTAGTACATGGATGTTGACCAGTAAAGAAAATATTATCCTTAAATCTTGGATTGAAAAGGTAAAGGACAAAGTTGTTTCTGACCTATATCTTTCAAGAAGGCTTATAAACTCTCAGTACATCTATGAAAACGGAGAAAGTAAGTACAAACTTCCAAATGATTACTCAGCATGGGTTTTTGAATCGAAAGGAAGCGATTATATAACCATTACATTAAATGAAATTTCTTTACAGGCTCTTACAAATAGTCCAGTTAATCTATATGTGGTAAATGAGGGACAATTGATTAATACTTTGGTTTTGAACCCGAAAAATGGAAAAGTGTCATTTGAAGAATTAAATTATTCTTTTTCCGGCCGTGGTAAGTGGATATTTGCTATAGAGAGCCAGGAAGTAATGACAAACTTCGGATGGGTTGACGAACTGAAATATGATGGATTTGTTTGTTATCCGGTTACAGGAATAGGTAATACTCCGGAATCATCAAGGTACAACTATCAAAACTTTTCAAATGGTTTAGGATTCAATGTAACTGTCACACTTGAAAGTGAAAATTACCTGAATTACAATCTTCAAAATTTTGTAGGACTTTTTAAAGCGACTTTCGAGTACATGACATTACAAATGTTTTTGGCGAATTCGCACCAGCGTAGTAATCGCACTGAGAATGGAATCAACAAAGACATGTTGATGATGGAAACGAAAGATCTTGAAGCCAACACTTCTGCTAAAAGGTACTTTTACGAACTGAGAGAAGCAAAGAAAATCATCCAGAAAACATTCGATACCCAGTTAGGAGATGAAGATTCAGGATTTGAAGTTGAAGTAACATCTGTTTAATTATGCTGTACGAAAGAAATAATCCAGTAGGACTTGATCAGCTAATTCATAAGGCGCAAAAAAAGATTTATGCTGCCTTAACCAAAAAATGGGATAAAGATTTAGATGGCTATCCAAGATGTTATGTCTTAGAAGACGAGAGCGAAAAAAGAACAGTTGAACATTACACTTATAAAAATGAATACAGCGGTAATTTAATTGTTTCTGAAAGAGATAAGTTTTTCTTCACTGCTGAAGATGATCAGGAAAGACTAAATAACATCCAGTTTGAGACAAAAGTAAAACTCTATTTCATTCTTGATCTAAAATTCATTTATCCGGATGAACCTGGAAGATGTGATGCTAAAGTCTTGGCAGATGTTGTGAATGCTGTAGATAAAAGTGGAGGGTTTACGAATGAATACACAATTGTAACAGACTACCAAAGTGTATTTGAATCTTTCTTATATGAATTTGATAACATTCAACCATACTACTGTTTTCGGATTGATTTGAAAACGATTCCTTATTCAATAGATTCAATGTGTTAAATAATTAAAATAAAAAAATAAATATAAAATGGCTTTAACAATTAAAAAATGTAACGCAGAAGATCAGGTATCCAGATTAGGTGGCCGATTTTGCGATGAAGACCAGGTGTCCGGATTTATTTTAGCGGACAGATCTGTGAAATTTGATTCAGAAACATTCACAAAAACAGTTTTAGATGATCTGATCCAAAGAGATAAGATTATTGGAACTGTAAAATTCTTTTCTGCAGAGGATAACGATGAGGAAGCAAATTTCACTTCTTCTTCAACAGGAAAAAGAAGCAAGAATACACTAGGTATTAAAAGATGGAAATTCATGTTCAATAAAGGAAATTGTTTCCAGAATCAACTTCAGTTGCTCGACAAAAGTGAAAGATACGCTATTTTCTTGGTAATGCAAGATGGTTCCGTTTTAGGTGCTTTACTAAATGATGGTAAAATCAAAGGTTTTGATGCAAATCTATTTACCGGAATCAAAAAGGTGAAAACTACAGCGGAAGGTGTGGGATCTACTCTGGAAGTTGATTTAGAGCCTGATGCGATGAAGTACTGGCAGGGTCAATCTGTGTTGTTTGAAAATGATGAAATTGACTTTACACAATTAAATCCTGTTACAGGTGTTTCAGTAGATATTACAACTCCATTAGTGGCTGCTGCTACAAGTACCAAAGTTAAAATATCCAATATTTGCGCAAGTAGCGTAGTTACTGGACTTACAACTCCAGCAAACTGGAAAATGAGAAGAAACGGAACATTGGAGGCTGTGACAGCAGTTACAGAACAAAATGGTGAATATACTTTCACTCATGCAGCTTTAGTTGCTAACCAGGATATTTCTTTTGAAATCAATGAGGCTGGATATCCGGTTTACGTTTTAGACACCGACTATTACGCCGGGAAATCTATAACCGAAAAAGTATCAGCGTAATGGAATATGCAGTTGGAACCTATAAGATTGTTCCACCAAAGCCTTTTCCTTCTTTCGAAAAGGCGGTGGAATACATCCAAGAAAAATATCCAGAACTGGATGTTAAGACGATCGAAAAGCATTTAACGCCTAAAATCTCAAACAATGGCAAAGATCAACCCGGAGACATTCGTGAAGAGAATTCAGTTGGCAATCAAAGTGACACCGAAACTGGTACAGCAGGCGCTAAAAGAGTCAAACCTTCCATTAATAAACCAGGATAACCTGTTAAGAGGAAAAACGAGTGATGGGGGCCGAATGCCCCCTTACTCTAAAAAGTATAGAAGGGGAAATGTGTTCTATGCTGACTACAAGAATAGAATGAACCCTTTGAACAATCGTAGATGGGATTTAAAACACTGGTGGGATAAAAAGTATGACGGATTATTGTACAGGCGAATTAAAGTAAAGATAGGACTTAAAGAAGTTCAATTTACCCTTGACTACAGTCCGGTATACATGCGAGATATTTACTATGTTATTCCCAAACATAGGATTATCGGTATAACCAAACAGCAGATGATTGATGCTCAGAAAAAAAACATACCGAAAATTAAACCACAGGTTTTAAGTATCATAAATGAAGGCAGAATTAAGAAATAATGTGTAATTGTAGTAAAACTGTCACAAAGACAGAATGCCAGATTCTAAAAAAATACGCTGAAGATCCTGAACAAAGGAATTTCATTTACCATGTTTTTGACGGTGAAAGAGGTTTAGAGATAGCACAAGTTCCGAAAGGAATTAATCCAAATCAAATTGCCATTGAAAGAGAATTTATCGGATCCGATGGATTACCTGAATGGTTTTTCGTGCGTGAGCACCCATGTTTATATGAAAACACTCAATAAAAATAAAATTAGAATTTATCAAGATAGTAAAGATCTCCCATTTTGCAATTATAAAAGAATAGTTCAAACGGGGGATTTTTATTTTATGGTTAAAGGCTATCAAGCTGGAGATGTAATTAAAGTTGATAAAAATAAATTAAAAGAACAGTTCGATAATATAGAAGAAGATTACGCAACTTCTATGAATGTAAAAAATAATGATGTTGTCCTTTATGGTGAGCATGCCACTGTAACCAATGAATGCAATAAATACAACATAATACTCCAGCTTATTGAACTAACGATAAGAAGTACTGAAATACGAGAATATCATAAGCTGCCAATATCTGAGGAGTTGAACACAGATATATTTAAAAACTTGTTAAAAGATTTTAAGGTACAAAAAACCGATGATCTATATAAACAAAGGCAGTTTATTCAAAATAAAATTGAAAAGCTTAAAAATCAGCTCTCAAAACTGGAGAGCCAAATACAAAAGGAAGACTCTGATAAAAAAGAATCTGAATTTGATATTGAAGAACAATTTGTAAGTGTATGTCTTGGATTAGAAATACCGGTAGATGATACAAAAATATCTCTCTACCAGTATGGATTAATGGTCAAGGCTTTAATAAAGAGAGTTGAAGAAATAAATAAGTTGAATAATCATGCCAGATAATTTAGCAGTAATCCAGACTCAAGAATCCGTTAAAGAGCTTAAGCAGATAGAAGCAGCAGGAAAGGACGTTATCAAGATGTTCAAAGAAATGGTTGTGAATACTAACAAAATTAACCAGGCTTTCAATTCTGGAAGGATTAGAGAGTATTCAGCTGCCATACGAGAGCTAAATCAATATACTTCTCAGTATACTGCTATGGAAAGGCAATTGGCAGATGCTTTGGCGAGGACTGCAAGGTTAGAACAACAGCAGGCAAGACTTCAAACCGAACAAGCAAGAACAAGAAGGGAATTAGCCGAAGCCAGCCGATCAGAGAGCCGTGCAAGACAACAGGCAGCAAGAGAAGCCGCAGCGGAAGCAAGAGCAAACAGAGATGCTTCCAGTGCTCATGCTCAGTTAACCCGCCAAACCCGCCAGACCAGACAAACGGCCCGTGATTATGGGGCGGAAATGATTTTGCTTCGTGATAGATTGAGAAATGGTGAAATTTCTCAAAGAGACTATAGAAGGCAAATGGCTCAACTGGGAAAAGATTTCAGAACTTCGACAAATGAAGCGATAAGACTTGAAAGAGAGCTTAGGAGATTAAATCAACAAACACTACCATCTGAGCAACGAAACGGAGCCTTACAAGGTCGTGTAACAGATATTCTTAAAGGTTTAGGAATTGCAGCCTCAATTGATAATATTGCCAGTTCCTTCTACAAACTTGGAACCGCTTACAAAGATACAGCTGTGAAGTTGGAAACGCTTCATTTAGCGCAAAAATCAATTTTTAAAACGAATGAGGAAGTCGGTAGACAAAACGCTTTTTTAACCGGAATAGCGCAAAAATATGGTGTTGAATTAATTTCTTTAAGCCAGGCATATAATAACTTCAGCGCATCCGCTCAAGGTACCACTTTGGAAGGTGAAAAATCAAAAGTAATATTTGATGCTGTTGCAAAATCAAGTGCTATGCTTGGAGTCACCACAGATGATACAAACGGGATTCTTCGAGCTTTAGGGCAAATGATGTCCAAAGGAAAAGTTCAGGCAGAAGAATTACGTGGACAGCTGGGTGATCGTATGGCAGGTGCGTTCAGGTTATTTGCTGATGGTATGGGAGTGTCAACAGCAGAACTTGATAAAATGCTGAAAAAAGGAGAAGTTATTGCTGAAGATGTGCTTCCAAAATTTGCTGAACAGCTTAATAAAAAATATAAACTTGGTCTTGGTGAAGATATTGATACAGCTCAAGCTTCTATTAATAGAATTACCAACTCCTGGACAATTTTTGTAGATGCTGTTGAAAGTAGATCCGGAAACGTAAATTCTGCTTTCTCTGGAATGTCTCAAGTTATTTCAGGGCTTTTAAAAGAAATGACTCCAAGTCAGTTTATTACCGATATACAAAGGCAGCAATTAGAATTTAATAAGCTGGGGCTTTCTTTAAAGGCAAACTGGGAAGATCAGAAAGCAAGAAAGGACATTATTGATCAGATGATCTCCATAAATCCTTATTTCCTTGATGGATTGGATAAAGAAAAGACATCATTGGAACAAATTGAACAAAGATTAAAACTGACTAATCAACAGTACTTGCAAAAGATTATTCTGCAAAAAAATATGGATGAACTAAATGAAGTATTGGAAGAACAGGCAGAGAGAATTATTTATATCACAAAAGCAGAGCAGGAAAATGCAGTTGCAATTAACAATTTATCAACAGCTCAAAGAAAAGTCTATGACGACCTAATTTCGGGCAAAAAAGACATAGGAGAAGCATTTGTGGCTCTGCGAAAATTAGGTGGAGTAACAGAAGAAACCACTCAATTATTTAACAATATGAGTAATGCTGTATCTTTTGGAGTAATTACTTCTAGTGGTTATATCAGAACAACTAAAAACCTGAATAAATCAGCTCAAGAACTTACAGATAAGCAAAACGCTCAGTTAAAAACTTTAGACCGATTATTTGGAGCCACCGGAAACATGTTAGGAATAAATACAGACTTAATGAAGTCTAATTATTCCCTTGGAGGATCTTATAATTATCTGGCACAACAGCAGGAGTTGGCTAAAAGACAGCAGAATCAAGATTATCAAAAATCGATTAAGGCTGCAAGAGAATTAAATCAGGCCTATGCTACCTTTAACGGTTATTTCTTTGATTCAAAAACGGCGAAAAATACAGGTAAAAAAGTGGGAGAATACGATGTTGTAGATAACAAATTAGTAAAAAGACAATCCGCATCTGCTCCAACTGATCCGGTAAAAACACCAAAACCAAAGTCAGCAACATTATCACCTGCTCAAAAGGATTTTATAATGATTGCTCAAGCTGAAAGAGATACTGAACTAGCTAATTTGGAAAAAAATAGACTGGATTTAAAAATTGGGTATGAAGATTATCTTCAAGAAAAACTAAATACTACCATTAGGTACAATGATAAAATTCAAAAATATTTAAAAGGGGCAAATGCAAAAGAGAAACAGATTCAGGGGGCTTCATATAAAAAGGCTATAGATGCAGCTGTACAGTCAAATAAAGAATTGTATGATGAAAGATCAAAGAATTTAAAGGCTTCCTTTGAAAAGCAACAAAACATTATAGAAAGGGAATCAAAGAGTTTGGATCAAGATCAAACACTTAATGATGTAGAACGTATCAATAAGCAGATAGAACTTGACGGAAAACTTATCCAAGAGATTACAGACTATTATGATAAGCAGGTAGATCTGGCGGCAAAATCAGGTCAAAGAGTTATTGAGCTTGAAAATGCCAGAGATGAAGAAATAGGTAAAATTGAAGACAGAAGGATTGAACGTATGAATTCTCTTCCTGAAGCTGTTTTCAACGAAATAGACAGGCAATCTGCAATAACTCAAAGTAAAGTAGAATCTAATTTTGAAGATCAAAGATCTTTAATTCTTAAAGATAAGAGTCTTTCTGCTGATCAACGAGCTTACAAACTTTCCCAGCTGGAGAAAGATATTCAGATTGAAAAAAACAAGGAAGAAATTAAAAGGCTTCAATTATTGCAAGCTCAGATTTTAGCGCAACAGGTTATCAGATCCATGAAAGGACAAGCTGTTGTAATTACTCCAGAAGAAGAAAGAGCCCTTAAAGAGTATGAGTCAACTATAAAGAATCTCCAGAATACCAATATCGGACTTGGTATGGATAAAAATTCTGAGGTTGCTCCAGAATGGTTGAAAACTAAGGATATCCTTGTGAAAGGCTTCCAAGATATGGGGCTTGGTAATTTTGCAGCTGCAATCGGTGATCAATTTGATGATCTTTATAAAAAAATTATTGAAGGATCATTATCTGCAAAAGATGCTGTTATTCTGGCAGGTTCTGCAATTGCAGATGGTCTTTCCTCTATGGTTAACAGTCAAAAGGAAAAAACTATTGCTGCTTTAGATGAACAGCTTAAGTATTCCCAGGAATCTACCGAACAGGAATTAGGTTTTATCAATAGCCGTTTAGAAGCTTTAAACAGTCTTGAAGAGCTTACAGCAGAACAGACTGCCGAAAGAAATAGACTAGAAGATGAAGCAAGAGTTTATCAGGATCAGCAACGCCAACGTGAAAAACTAATTGAAACGCAGAAGGCAAGGGCTGAACAAAAGGCTGCAGCACAACAGGCCCTTATTAATGGTGCTTTGGCAGCAACAATGACACTCGCTCAGATGGGATTCATCGCTGGGGCTATTCCGGCTGCGCTCGCTCTTGGTTTTGGTGTCGCTCAATCGGTTGCCATAATGTCCAAAGATCCGGTTCCGAAATATTGGAAAGGTAGAACTGGAGGAAAAGCAGAATTTGCAATTACCCAGGATAGAGGTCGTGAGATTATTGCAGGAGAAGATGGGCGTATTAAATCTTTAGGATCTGATTCCGGGGATAAAGTGACATGGCTTGATAAAGGTGATACAGTTTATACAGCTGATGAAACCAAGCGAATTTTAAAAACTATGGGACCTGCTGCCAAAATTGGAAATAAAGTATTCCAAAGAATTGCAAGAGAAAGCATGATTGCCCCGCAAGTTTCTATAGTTAATAATTACCGGGATAATTCGGACGAAATTGCGAGGAAAACAGGTAGAGAGTTCAGAAGAACAATGGAATTGTTGGATAAACCAACTGTAACAAGGGAGTACGGTAAAATAATTAAGTACATAGGGAAAAATTATGGATTAATTATCGGAGAATACGATTTAAAAACAAAAGAAGAAAAATTTTATGATACCAATTAACCATATAATAAACGAAAACGGCGTTAAAAATATTTTCAAATTCATAGTACCCTCTGGACTTTTCCAGGGGGAATATGTCATAAATAAACCCGATGGGTGGGACGATGTAGACTCTATTGTAAATATTGATGATGAATTAATGTTTGTAAAAGATTTCATTATTGGTGAAAACACAAAGCTTAAATTTTATCAATACAGTAATAAGATTGCTTGTGATGTACTTGTTAATGTTAATCAAGAACAGGCAGGGGACGGCCGTATTATTTTCAAATGGCTTGCCGTTAAAAATGGAGTTGAATATGATTTACTGAAAGATAACTTTGAGGTAAACATGAATAAGTACAATCGCACACTGGAAGGTAACACTTTTATTATTGATGTAGAACTGATAAAAAGTGAAGCGCAAAATAAGCTTTTCAATCGTGATGATGTTACAATCGATTTATTTGGAACCAAAGATTTAGATGAAAATACAATTACTCCAGTAGAGACTTTTCAATTGGGGTATAAAAAAGGAGCTTCGAAACTGTCTAATTTTTATTCATGGGACGTTTCACAGGATATTTTGAATTTTGAGGCAAGTACGTCTGGGTTCTTCTCTTTTAGTAGGTCTGATGAGTACGAGTTTGGAAATAACACGAATGAATTTTGTGGAATTAAAAACTTCATTATAGGGAGTATTATTTCCAAAAAAATAGATCAGGGACCATTTGTTGCTACGGATATAACATTAAAAGCAATAAAAGTGGAAGTAAGTAACATGCAGGTTGTATTTGGCAGAGACAATAGTGCTATTACTACACCTCCAAATGTTGGGTTTTATGCAGTTGTTTCTGGACCCGGTATTTTTTATACACAATTATTGAAGCCATTTACTTCACAAACTGGAAATAGCTCAGAAATAAAAATTGAAAATGAAACCTTTGCGTTAAATATAAATGATGTTTCCAATTTGTCACCAGGGCAAAATTTAAGCTTTTTGTTTTTAACAACCGATGAAAATGATAAATTCATTATGTCATCATTAAAAACTAATACCAGTATAGAAATAACTACCAATATGGAATCTCCAATAGTTAAAACTAGCGGTATACGATTGATTGATGCTGTGAAACAGGTAGTGAAAAATTATACAGCATCCGGATTAAGTGTTGTAAGTAATTATTTAGGTTTGGGAGGAATTTACTACAATACATCTGTTTCTACGGGTGTTTATTTAAGAGGATTACCAACTATTTATACTGCAGGTCAAAAAATTAAAACATCTTTCAAATCATTGATTACTGAAGGGGCTGCAAAATTATTGGCTTTAGGTTTTGATGTGCTCAATGAAAATGTAATTGTTGAAGAGTTGGGGTATTTTTTTAAAGATATAAAAGTATTCGATCTATCAAATAAGATTTACTTACAAGAAGGATATGAGACAGAAAATGATAAAGATGTTGTTTTTAATACAATGATTTTCGGATCAAAGAAGTTTTCAAAAAATGTTAAGGACGACATTCAGAACTTTATAACATCTGCAGAATTTACCACTCCAATTAAAAGCATCAAAAATAAATTTGATAAACAAACTGATTTAATTGTTGATGAATATAAGATTCAAGAACTTATAGAAGATAAAAGTTCTTCAACCAATGATAACGACGATGATTTAGTTATGATTGATATGGTTAGTGAATCAGATTATTGGGATTCAGGAGTTTTCCCAAACTGTATTCATCAAAATAAAGACAACAAATTAGTTTTAACATGTGCTGAATTGGCATTCGATACGACATTCATGGAGGTTGGATCAAGCGTTCAAATTACTGAAGGTTATAATTCTGGCACCTGGACTATTTTAAATATAAATAAAGCTGAATTAACCCTTGATAAAACTTCAGGAATAGAATCTGGAACAAATGACACTCCAATCAGATATTTAATTCCATCATTAACTAAAAACAGATCAGTACGAGACGGATTTACAGAAGATCAATTTGTAAGAAATGCTGAAACATCTACAAATTCCCGTCATAATCCGAAATATCACATGGCAAGATGGTTTCAATGGTTTGGCAGTGGGTTAAGGAAAAAGCAAAGTTCAGAGCTCTTAAAGGTTACCAACTACAAGAACAACGACAAAGCTCAAATGAAAGTAAATTCTCTGGATCTTGTAAATGAGTTACCTGGTTTGATTACTGTAGGCGCAGATGAAAATCTGGGAAGAATGCGAGCTTATAAACAGCCTTTCTTTTCCGGAGAAAAAATTGAAATTTCTTACACTAACGTAACTTTTCAAGAATTCATTGCTTTGTATGAAAATTGGAGATACGGAATCTCGGGAGATAGAGCAAACAGCCGTGGATATATATCGTTGAATACCCCATTAGGGATTTATGATGCATACCCATTTGGAGATGGTGCCTTTTCCCATGATCGTAAAACAAATGTCCTTAGTTTCAAAGGTAAAATTAAAGGAAAATCAGTTGCAAATCCAGTTCTTGTATCTGTTGTGCAGGACAACAAAAATACAGTCACCTTACATTGGGATTATGCAGAAGAATATGTAAATACTATTATTAATGTTCAATATTCACTTGATGGAATCAATTGGATTACAATTCGTCAATACGGAAGTACAAAAGAAGGTGTTATCATAGATGATGTTTTTACTAGTATAATTTCAGGGACAGATGTTTATTTCAGAATCATTGTTAATGCCGATGATTTTTACAATAAAATATCGAATACGTTAACTGTAAACTGGCAGTTTAATCCATACATAATATTAGTAAATAATAAAGCGGAAAATGCTGATTGTGGTTACAGCAGATTAGTTATAGATGTCAGGGGAACTGCTAATTTTGAAATTGAATACAGTTACGAATTTTCGCCCGGAGGTGGTAAATTATATGTAACAAATTTAGATGGTACTGGAGGAAATGTAATTATTGAAACAGGTTATGGCCTTCCGGTTTCTGGAACAGAGGAAACAGTATTACACATTGAAAACAGTACAGGTAGATTGTTTATGGAGTTAATAAATTCTGATAAGACAGAAAGCTTACAACCTTTGAATTGCAAGTTTGGAAATGAGATTTATACTGTTTTCGCCAGATTATTTGTGAAGTTTACTGACACGTTAACAAATACATCAAAAGAATTTGATTTAATAGCTTTAACAGATAAGAAGTTTAAGAATTTGCCACCTTTAGAATAATCTTTTACTATTAACAATAGGTAAAAACATTACACTCATCAATTACATAAAGGTGGGTGTTTAATTTTGCTTTATGCAGAAATTCTGGTATCACAGTCCGGTAAGATTCTACAAGACAATGGAAGAGCTTGAAGACATGACAAATCCACAAAACACTCAGTATTATGGACATGTCAAACCTTATCCTTTGGAAGTTAATTCATATCATAGATATCTAATACCTAATTATCAGAATGAAATAGTAGACACAGATCTTTCTTTATTTCTTATTGGTGATGATTCAATTCAAATACCTTGTGAATTTGGTGTGAGTGATGGTAAGCTATTCCGGATTACTTTTATTAGTTCTGAAGAAATTCAGGGACATTTTGAAGTAAGAGATTCTTCCGGAGTAGCTATTTTTTATTCAAACTGCGTCCGATTTACAGATAGTACTTTGAAGGACGGTAGAAAATACATCCGAATTGCCACACAATGTAATTATAATAAAAATCTTTTCTCATTTGCAGACAATCAACATGACTGGATTATAACAAACCTGCCAGCTTACTGTATGGGAGAATTTGACATTGACGAGGATGTAAAATCAGCTAAGACCGGAAATTTAGGTTCTACTAAAATAAACTCTGCATGGACTGAAGAAAATGTTTCCTACAAAATTAGAGCTGAAGGAGATAGTAATATCCTTTCGTTTGTAGCAGTTCACTCCACAAACCAAGATTTTTACATTGACGGAACAAAGAGAACCAGAAAAGAAAAGCCAGAAACAACCGACTTCACCAATGAGATTACAATGAAGTTTTCCAATGTTAAGGATGAAAATGGATTGAACATAATTTTTGATGAAGATGCTGCGTTTTCAGATGCTTTTAAGATGGCACTAGCAAATGGAGATAATACAGCTGTATACGTATATAATTCAAACTATATAATACCCATAAACAATGCCTGATATAATTATACCTGCACCATTCGTAAAACAGGTGCCTACAACAGAGATACCGATTACACAAGATCCTTTAGAAGGTCATTTTGCAACCTATAATTCAGAAGGTAAGTTGGCGTTTACGCCTATTGAATCTTTTAGAAAAATTATTTCTACCGGAAATGTAGGAGAAGCTACACCAACAAGTTCTCCAACGCCATGGGCACCTGGAGATGCAGATCTGTTTGAAAAATGGGATGTAACAACAGCAGGAACGTATACGAATTTTAAAGATGCTTCCAATAATCCAATTGTAGTTTCGGCAGATCCTGATTTAAAAAATAATTTGGTCCAAATATGGGTAACAAACGGAGTTTCAAAGAAAGAACTTTCCGAAAAGAGAGAATCAACACCCGATGGAGTTATAGCAAAAGATAATCCGGAAGCAGTGAGCGGCGGAAAAGTTTATGATTCCTTTGAAACGCTTAAATCAGGAAAAGATACTGTACACTTTACGACTACGAATCATTATATTGATAAAACGACAGCTGTCGGCACAACACCAACATTACAGGGGTCTGCTGGCTGGAATCTGTCATCTGTTATAGATGTTTTGTCAACGGATATTATAATCAGAAGGGGTTCAGCGGTACTTAATAGTTCTTCAGCTGCTGAAATCTATTGCTTAGATATTGATGGAAAGTATTTGGGATACATCAACAAAAATTCTACATCATATCAAATTGCAGTTTCCGAAATGCCAGCCGGAACCAGGAAACTAAGAACAAATTCCCAGGTTTCGTATGTCGGTGAATTTTCCATAACAAAAACAGCATTTATCGCAACTGAAGCGGTGAAAGATTTGGATAAGATCGGAGAATTGAACAAGCTTGTTATTTCTGACAATGCATTTACAAATGGTATTGCGGGTTATCTTAATAGCGTAGGTGGCGAAGTATTAGGAAGCACATCTTGGAAAGTAACACCATTTTTAGCTGTTTACGAAGGTGAAAAAGTATACTATACTGGTATTACATCTGCAGCCGTTTATCCATTGTGGGGCTATGACGCAAAGTTTAATCCGGTGGTGTTATTATCAGCTCAGGGAACGTTTACAGATAAAGAAGTTGTAATACCTGCAGGGGTTGTATACATTAAAGCATCTGCACGTAATAGTGCAGGAGATACACAGAGATTAACAAGTACGCATTTTGACCAAAATAAAGTCGATCCGAATAACATTGCAAAGGGATATATTAATGATTCGTTTTTCCCTTCTAAAACATGGGCAAGATCTGGGGAAGTGATTTGTTTAAATGTTAATGGTTTTGTCAACAAGCATCCTAGAGACTATTCAAGAGATACGTTCTTCAACGCTCCAAACGGAAATGAAGATTTTATCAGACTGATTCCAACGTCTGATGTTCAAATTCCGATCAGACAAAAGCAGCCAAACGGTGTTTCTGTAGTTTTGGGATATGTAAATATAAAGGTCGGGCTAAATGCAAATTCACCAGCATCAGCACTGTATTTCATGCATTTTGGTGATTCCACTGTAAAATGCACAACCAACAGCGGAATTGAAGGAGCTATCATCAATGAAGTATCTCGCAGATTAACTGGTATTGGTTATAATCTGACTCCTGCAACAGCTCCGGCAGCATTAGCACTTACTAATATTAATTTCATTGGTACAATAGGTGATCAAGCGATTAAACACGAAGGTCGTGGAGGATGGTCATTCTCTGACTATTTAAATCTTGCATCAAAATCAGGAACCACAAACGCATTCTGGAATACTGGCGTTTCCGGATCTGTAAAATTTGATTTAGGTTATTATTTGACTCAGAATAACTTCACAGGAGTCAACTCTACAGCCAGCAATTTGATTATTCTTTGCCAGCTTGGTTGGAATGATGTGTTTACTTATACGCCTGCTCAGATTGAAGCTTTTGCAAAACAATGGCTTGATCTTATTAGAACCCAGAAGTCAGGCGTTAGAGTTAAATTAATTTCAATGCAATTACCGCCTGTGGATGTTTACAAGGATTATGGCACAAGCACGCGTCAACAATCATATGTGAGTACGATGCAAAGAGTGATGACAATTGCACGAATCTTTGAAAAGATTGCATTAGATCCGACTTACTCTTCATGGGTTGAACATATTTCATACATGGGAACTTTCTTCCCGGACAATGCTTATCCAACAACTGATTTAACAGTAAACAAAAGAGATTCAGGAACCAAAAAAGTTTATACTGATGACGTGCATCCAATAGCCGCGGGTTATGCTCAAATGGCTGACACGTTGTTTTATAATATCCTTTATAACTATTGCCAATAATAACGAAATGGGAAATCCAATAATAAATTTTATCGTTAATAATCTAATTTCGATTCATTCTGGTCCAGCATATAGTAAAGCTTTTTCGGCTTTAAAATTGGCTGCTGTTCCAGCTGTTGGATTATCTCTTTCAGAAAGGATAACAGGTTGGTATCTTGAAAGAGAAAGCTTTATAATAATACTGGCTTTCTCATTAATAGCTGATTTGATTTTAGGTGTTTGGAAGCATTTGGAGAATCATAGTTTTTCCTTTGAAAAAATGCTATGGGGATTTACAAAGAAACTGGCATTTTCTATTCTATTTTACTTTTTCTCAGAAGCATTTTTACAGATTTTACAGGATTCAGGCTATGAGTCTTTAGCTATAACCGGATTTCTAAGAATTTTACTTTTTGCATGGCCAGCTGGTAATGTTATGGTTAATATGGGAATTCTGACGGGTGGAAAATTTCCACCATTGTTTGTGCTTAATAGGATTGCAAAGTTCAATAAAACAGGAGATTTAAAAGACTTGAAAAATACAGCAAATGAAACCGAAAATACTGATAATAATCCTACTGAGTAGTTTATTACTTGGTTGTAGGACAAAGCATAAAACGTCTTTCTATTCCAAGGAAGGAAAGATGGAGATTGAGCGGGTGAAACTGGATTCAGTAAAAGAAAAGACCGTTAAAGAATCTACCAAGAAAGTAGCTGATCAGACTGTTAAAAAGCAGGTTCAGGCTTTTTCCGGGGACATTGTCATTAAAGGAAAGTCGGACACTTTAAACCCTTTGATCTTCCACAATGTTGTTTCCGGTGATACGCTTCAAAGTATTGTCATTCGTGGAACGGCGGATTATTACATAAACAATCACTACCGGAAGTCATCGGAAGACAAACAAGAAACATTCAGCGATGAAAAAACAAACATAATACAGGACCTTGCAAAAACAGCTGTCTCAAAAGAGACTATAAAAAAAGTTGCTGCAGAAGTTGAGAAGAAAACCAACGACATTAAAGCAAAAGGCTTTCAAGCCGGATTATGGATTGTACTGGCTGTTTTTGGAGTCGTGGCAATTATAATATTTGGAATTTATAAATACTTAAAAAGAAAGTAATGGAGAACATTAAACTATATAATGAAGACAACCTGGAATTAATGAAAAGACTTCCAGATGAAAGTATAGATGTAATATGTATTGATCCTCCTTACTTGTATCTAAAAAATCAGAAGCTCGAAAGGCCGTTTGATGAACATAAGTTTTTCTCAGAATGCAGAAGGCTTTTGACTAAAAACGGATTCATTGTCATGTTTGGTAGGGGTGAAAGTTTTTACCGTTGGAATGCGATTCTTTCTCAGCTTAAGTTTGCTTTTAAGGAGGAGATAGTATGGGATAAAAGTCAAAATTCGATACCAGCAGCACCAATTTTGAGAACACATGAATTGGTTAATATTTATACAAAAGGCGTTGGTAAATTAAACGACGTTAAAATTCCGTATTTAGAAGCTAAGAAATATAATATTGAAGGAGTGATTCAGGATGTAAAAAGGATAAAATCTGCTATAAATTCAAAAGAATTTGAAGATATAGAGCACTACTTAAACACTGGTGAGATTATTTATACTGAGAAAAAATCTAAAAATCACATGAAAAATGCTTTTCACGATAGGAGCAGGGGGCTTGCTACATTAAGGACGATTCAAAATGGGATGAAGGAAAAAACAATAATGAGAGAATTACGAGATCATTACAATACTATCCATCCCACACAAAAACCCGTACGTCTTTTGGAGCGTCTTTTAGCTCTTGTAATTCCAGAATCAAAACCACGTGAGGAAATTGTAGTAGCTGACTTTTTCGGAGGATCTATGTCTTGTATGGAAGCTGTACACAATATGGGAATGAAAGGAATAGCCTGTGAGATAGATCAGGAGTATTTTGAGCTTGGAAAAGAACGGATAAGAAAACTAAATCCTATTCAACAGGAATTATTTAGTAAAAAAGTAGTTTAAAAAATAAAGCAATGAAAACATTAACAGAACAAGATTATATAAATGCAGCCAAAGAATTAGGTTGTGAAGTTGCAGCAATAAAGGCTGTGAGTGAAGTTGAAGCTCCTAAAGGAGGTTTTCAGGCAGATGGCACACCGACAATATTATTTGAAAGGCATAAGTTCCATGAATTTACATCTGGAAAATATTCAGCAGATTATCCTGATATTTCAAATCCAAGACCAGGAGGATATTCTAAAAATGAAAATATCAGACTTGACAAAGCTGCAAAATTAAATAGAACTGCAGCCTTAAAATCTGCTTCCTGGGGAAAATTCCAGATTATGGGGTTTAATCATAGCTTAGTTGGTTTCCCGGTCCTTCAAGATTTTATCAATGCCATGTATAAAAGTGAAGGTGAACAACTAAAAGCTTTCGTAAAATTCATTAAAGCTAACAGACTGGATGATGAGTTGAGAGATAAAAGGTGGTCCGATTTTGCTCGCATATATAATGGCAGGAATTACCACATAAATGCTTATGATAAGAAAATGGAAGCTGCTTATAAAAAGTACTCTAAATAAGCTGAAGTATTACAAGACCGTTTTTAAGTAGATTACGGGAAGCCGTATATTGCATTTATTAAATAAGTGTATATTTGTTTTTAAAACAATAACCTTTATTTATTAAATGAATTTCAATAAAATTGACAACAACACTGAATGTAACTGTTTGCACGATTCTTATGTTGATTTAAATAGTCACTTTGCAAGAAGAGTACGAAAAGCGCCTGATATGAAGGATGCGGATTTTAAAAGTCATTTTGAAAGAGGTAGAATTACAGAATCAAGTCAGTGTGAAGACATATGTGGATTGCATGGAGTTTCTATTGAAATTTGGAACGATGTTAGTTCTGATGTTTTAATGAAAAAATATCAAGCTACAGCAAATTATAGCCCAAAGCACAAAAATAATTTATCAATTTTTGTCATAAAAAGTTCTGCTGGTAGAATAAAGCATACACCTAGACAAATTGATGAATATAATCCCTTTCACTATGACCTTTACAAGGAGGATTGTTTCACAGTGGATTGTTTAGAGTTAATTGAAATGATTCCATTAATACCACAAACAAATGCTTGATCTAAATTCTCATAATTTATCCAATAGTAAATTGCCTGTCATAACAGACAATTATACTGTCCTGCATTTTGATGAGTATCCTATTTTATTTTCTGGAACAAATGCATTTGGCAATAAAATTATTGGATCATTTTGTGAAGAAGATTATGAAAATGACACGTTGATCTATTTCTCAATAATAGTCAGTGACGAAGATTATAGCGATTTTTTTAGAAAGAAAATCTCGTATAGGAAACTAATTATTAATTCATCAGAAATCTTTATAATTGAGAAGAGCTATAATAATAAAATTTTAGCATCTTATATTTTGCCAATACATCAGATACCTTTAGATTACCTTCCTATGGAATCTTCTTTTATACCTGATAAATATGCAATTAGCGATTCAATAAGTTATTCATTTAAGCTGAAAGGTAAATTAACGGACCTTCACAAGGCTATTGTAAGTGATGTTAACAATATTAATTCGAAAATATATGATTATTTAAGTGAAGCATTGCAGACTTTAAATGTATTTGGTATTAATCCAAAAGTATATTCTCAACCTTCTACTTTAGGTAGTTATAGGCTTAATTATTATATTAATTTTACAGATAGCCCTCAATTGAATTTTTTTGAAGTTGATCAGGAAAAAGTATCTGAATTTGTAAATTTATATTTTGAATATATTTCTAAATTATTACCTTATGAAAAAGATGGATTTATATATGAAACTGTTCAAAATTCAGAAAACTTTTTAGTTGTAAAAAATAGTTTTGAATCCATTTTTACTAGCTCACATCAAGAGCCTTTGCCAACAGTATCAGATATTTTGATCGATGGTATTGGTAATGTAGCAGAAAAATTGGTAGAGGTTAGTGAATTTATTAAAACAAATGATAGTTTTAACTCTATAGAAGTTGAAACAATAAGTGATGGAAGGTATTTTAGTCATGGTAGTATAGATATAAATTACAAAGAGCTAATAGAAACAAAACTTTCATACGGCGAGGTTAATTATCACAATTTAACTGTAGAATCAGATTCAGATCCACAGCCCTATAGAATATTAGTTCGTAGAATAAATACTGAGACAGGTAAAGGAGGAGGTAGACTCTATCCGGATGACACAGAAAACTATCATAAAATATCATTAACTGTCCATATGAATCAGGATGATCTTTCTAATTCAATTTTTACAAAGAGTTTAAATGAAAATAAGGTTGTGTCTGTAAATGGAATAGGGACTAGAATTGATGGAGTATATAAAAAATTAGATTGTTACTTATAAGATCTTTATTAAACCAAATTCCCCACTGTTAGGTGGGGATTATTTTACGTAGTCAGAAGAGGTTAAGCTACATTAATTGCGTTATAAATTCATTTATTTTTGGAAGAGCGTCATAAATACCTCTACCTGCTAAAGAAGAACCAACACTTGCGCACCATGCCATTAGTTTTTTCCCAAATTCAGGCTTATCTTTATTATTCTCCGCTAATATTGTATTTAATTGCTGTATTTCGTTATCGTTAACTCCTAAGTCTTTCAAATTTTTCTCTTGTTCAGTAGAAAGTGTGTTATTATACTCAGAGGATATTGATATATTAGACCCTGCGGCATTATTTAAGTTGTTGTTTGGCGCGTATATATTGTTTGTAATGATATTTGAAACAGTCTCATTATTTTTTAGATTATTCTCAAAATCATTTTCTAAATTAGGAAATTGTTCGTTTAAGTCCATAAGTATATCAAGGAGTTTGTTTTTAGATTGTTCAATTATATTTTGAATGTGCGCTTTGCTAACAATTTTATGTCCAGACCTTATTACTCCATTTTGTGATTTAACTCTACTCTCATAAAGCTTGCTGTATGCTGTTACTTTTTCAATTGGTAGATTTATTTGAGCTTGCGCTCCTGGTAATTCCTCTAGATTATTTTCAAGTGTTTTTACAGAATCTATGATTGTATGGAAATAAGTATTTAATTTGGTTGTTTCTGCAAAAACATCAGGAATTAAGACCTCAATATCCAATATTCTTCCAAATTGAAACTCGGCCACTAAAAACGTTTGGGAGGGTATTATTCTGTATCCAGGTATATTTTCACCATCTTCGTAACCTTCTGCCTCACTCTTTAACCATTTTTTAAATTGTTCATTCTTTACTTTTGATTCAATTATTTTTGAACGAGTGAGTGCTTGTGATAAAGAAATATTATCATATGCTATATCTATTATTAACTGTTTTATCATATAAAAGAATAGTTTTTCAAATATACAAACAGTCCGAACTATAGCCTTACGGTTTCCCGTAGAGTTATGACTACAGCCTCACAGTATATTTACGGAGTTTTTAAGAAACAAGTACAACAAAGTTTTTTTTAGCCTCCTCCTGGGAGGTTTTTGTATATAAAATGCCTCCCATTATTGAGAGGCAGCATGAATAAGTAGTCGATAATTCGAGCTATCGATTAATCAAATTTAATAAGATTATGGGAGTTTATGGTATGATCTCAATCATAAGCATTACTTCAGAAAATCTTTATTTTTAAATGTTTTTAGAATGTTTAACAAGAACACTTTTTTACCTCCCAGTTGTCCGGGAGGTTTTTTTGTGACCTTGATCATAAATCTTTTAACAGGGAGTTATTAAGTTTGTACTGTTAATAAAATTTTTAACATAAGTTTTTATGCCTCCCGATGCCCTGGGAGGTTTTTTAGTTTTTGTAAAACAAAACCCTACTTCTATTGGAGGGTCAATTATTGATAACAACTATATAATTTGTAAGATAAACGATTAATGTTAATACAATAGTTTCCTGCCATTAATTTTAACAATATTTTCAATTTCCATTTTTTTTAAATTGCGAATAACTGTTTCAACCCTAAGGCCTGTCAAGTTTGCTATTTGTTGTCTTGTATATGGAATCTCTACTCGTTCATAAAAATTGGAAGTTTGCATACTTTTAAAGTAGTCTAATATTCTTTTGATCTTAATTTGTGGATCTAAGCTTGATAATCCATATAACATAATATACTTGTAATAAAGTCTATCTGACATCAGTCGAAATAACTCCTTAACTACAGAAGAATTTTGTTCTATTAAAGCAAAGAAGTCTGTTATAGATAACCTAAGAATCACACATTCTGTTTTTGCAGTTGCGTTCATTGGGTAAGGTTGTTTGCTAAATAGCAATGATTCACCAAAACTCTGTCCATTCGATAATATATACTGTGTGAATTCCTTACCATCTTCGTGGTAATTATTAAGCTCAACCGTTCCCGTTACTATTTGAAAGTAGAATTTAGGTTGGGAACCTTCTTGGAAAATTACTTCTTTAGATTTGTAATTTTCGTAAGTTGCTCCATGTGTTAGGAGAAGTTCTTCACTAATTAACATATCTGAGAATTTTTTACGTTAACATTTAAATTTATTAGCAAAAATCTGTGGTTGATTGCATATCAAAAAATAAGCCAAAGCAGAAAGTATATTTTTATGACTTTACTCACAAGCCTAATATCAGGGAATTTGTATTTTTAGATGTTTTTAGAATGTTACAAGAAGAGCACTTTTTATCCTCGGAGAAATCCGCGAATTTTTTATTTAAAATATTATATTTGAATTCTCATTTTCTATAAAATGAGTTAGTAATTAATTTGTCCCTGGAGAGATCCGGGGATTTTTATTTTCTCCGACTCGTGAAAAGGCATGTTTCTATATACTATTAATCCGTAAAAAAATAACATTGTTATTAATTGTAACATTAATTATTTTGTGATTGTTACAAAATGTGTCAATTTTGAAGCATGAAATTAAGAGGAACCATCAAAGAAGAAACCAGCCCTTCAAAAAATACTATGATAGTTGAATTTGAAGGTGATAAGAAAAAGCAGTGTTTTGAAGTGAAATGCTCTTTTAATCCACATCTTCATAGGCTTAGGAAATGGGATGTTGTAGATATGTGGATTAAATGGGAGAGTGAAGTTTTTGAAGACCCAAAAACGGGAGATAAGTCATACTTTACACATTTAATTTGCGACAAGGCAATTGAATTTGTGACTAATTATGGAAAAAGATAAAAGAAAAAGGCGTATCGTTTTAGATGCGCCTTAATTTTAATATTCTTTTAGGTTAATTTTTTTCACCTGTCATTATTCCACTGTAATAAATCTTTTCATTATTGTATTTTACTATAAATTCTTTTTGACCAGGGTATTTTTTAGAATCAGAAACTTTAAAGTCTATGTATTGATCTATAATATAAAAATCACCATTGTCTCGTACAAAAGCAATTCCAGATCTTTCTCCGTTTGGGTCTTTGAATTTTACTTTATTGTCTGATTGAATTGATATATAATATCCAGCAGTTTCATCATGTCCAAAATTAGGATCATTTAAATATGTGTAGTGTTTTATTTTCCAGTACCCAATTAATTCAGACGGCATTGCTTTAACTGGAAGCTCCTGTTGTGGTGAGGAATAGTCTTCATTATTACCACAACCAGTAATAATACTTAAGCTAAATAATGATAAAATAAATAATAGCTTTTTCATGATTAAATTTTGAACAAATATAAAAACATTTAAATAAATCGATTTTACGGAAAACCGTAAATAAATTATGAACCAATTTAGTAGCGCGGAATTTTCCGTTGTACTTTTATAACTTTCTGTAAATCAGGGTATGGCGAAATTTTTACATGGTAATAATCAGGTTTAATTTTTTGCTTACCCACTTTGATAAGCAAAATAAATTTTAAACACCCCAAAATTGGTGTATTTAAAATCAAAAGCTGACGACGGTAATTCCTAGGGCAGATAAAAGGGGGGTCGCATTTCACGACTCCCCTATTTTTAATGCTTTATAATTTTATTTGCAACAATAGTATTGTAATATCTAACAGAACCGTCTTTTCCGTTCCATCCTTTTCAAAAAATCGTAATTCTGATCAAAACCCTATCGCCCGGCTTAAAAGGGTCTATAATGTCAATATGAAGAGAATGTAACTCAATTTTTAAAGTTTGAGGAAATCTTTCTTCAGTAATAAATACGAACTCTCTTTTTTCAAAATTAGATTTGAAAGTTTGTATTGCTTCAATGCTTTTTATAACTCCGATTATCTCCATAAACATTATTTTAAAGCAATTCTTTTTAATATCTCGTTATTCCGGTTCTGCTTTCCTAAGGTGTATTTACCGGTTGTTTCTGGTGAAAGGTGGCTAGCCATACCCTGAGCTAAATTAATCGGAACAATTGGAGCTAATTCTACATTATTCTGTAGTTCATCCAATTTATCAAGGAATAAATGTTTCCATGTGTAAAAGTTAACATCTACTTTAATAGCTTTTTTTGTTATCGGGTGAATTATATCATCAGCCATTTTCACATTGTTTCTCCACCTTCTTTGGATCTGCTTTGAGCTAATCTTTTTCAATCCGGGCTTCAGATCTTCTGAAAATAAAAAGTCATCATCATTTTTACATTCTAATAGTACCTGCTTCCAGTATGGGATCGCTGCCGGGATGATAATCTTTGTAACCCACTCGTATTTTTTTCGTTTTTTTATAAGGACTTTATACTCTTGATTTTCTATATAAACGTGTTTTTTCTGCACCCTGAATAACTCTGTAGAGCGACCTCCAGAATATCTGAATATATTAGTATATCTGTAAAACGTAGGGTAATTATCATGCAGGTACTGCAATACTGTAGAAATAATTATTTCGTCTTTGTAGACTACTCTTTCTTTAGTGTTTTCAACTTTCTTTTTTAGTGAAGCAACAGGATTAAATTCCACACATCCATATTCCAGTAATTCATCAAACATATTTTTAAGGCATGATCTATGTTTGTTAAAAACAGACTCAGTCGTGTATATCTTTTCCAGAATGTTTTTCATGTGAAAAATCTTAGTATCAAAAATTTTTAAGTTGGAATACCCTAGCTCCGGAACTGCAGCTTCAATTTGATTTAAAATTTGCCGGGACAGCTTTACATAATCTTCTTCATAGTTCATTTTATCTCTAACAATCCATAATGCATTCATGAAAGGCATTTCAGGGTATAATGATTGGTTGTTCATAACGGACTTTGTGATCGGATTATAATTTTCATTATCCAGTCTTGTCTCCATGAGTTCTTTATACAGTATTGCAGTCCTTTTTAGGACCTGTAAAGAATCCGAGGAAAATTTTCTCCGGTATTGAAATCCTTTTGGATATTTGTCTTTGAATTTTGGATCGTAAAAGCGACATTCAACGGCCCATTCAGTAGGAAATTCAGATTTCGGTGTGAAATCTAAACAGTCTTTTGGTAGAAAATAAACTCCGGTTCTGTGACAACCGTTTAAGAGTTTAGTCAATTCTGCGTTTCGTTTTCTCATTGCGGTAGATTTAATGTTGACGTTAATGTTGACAATCATTTAATATCTACCTCCGTTAAGGTTATTTAAAAAAGCGAAAAACCGTTGTGGGAAAGGTTTTCTCTTAGAGCCAACTACGGGACTTGAACCCGTGACCTCTTCCTTACCAAGGAAGCACTCTACCGCTGAGCTAAGTCGGCATCAACTAAAAAAATCATACTAAGCAGCATGATTTTTTGTTGAGCGGAAGACGGGGGTCGAACCCGCGACATTCAGCTTGGAAGGCTGACGCTCTACCAACTGAGCTACTTCCGCAATTTTGTTTCCAAAACTATTGGTAAACGCTGTGCAAAACTAAGAAAATTTATTTAATCTTGCAAGTTTTTTATAATATAAAATGTGGGGAGAGCAGGATTCGAACCTACGAAGCCGAAGCAACTGAGTTACAGTCAGTCCCATTTAGCCACTCTGGAATCTCCCCAGATATTTTATATTAAAATGGAGCCTCCAGAGGGATTCGAACCCACGACCCCGAGATTACAAATCACGTGCTCTGGCCAACTGAGCTATGGAGGCATTTTAATAAAGGACTGAAACTGATCGAGAAACTCTACTCTACACATTTCAGTGTTAAAAAAAATCACCTTTATGGTGTGATTTCTTTGAGCGGAAGACGGGGGTCGAACCCGCGACATTCAGCTTGGAAGGCTGACGCTCTACCAACTGAGCTACTTCCGCAATTTTGTTTCCAAAACTATTGGTAAACGCTGTGCAAAACTAAGAAAACTTATTTAATCTTGCAAGTTTTTTTTTATAAAAATATAAAGTGGGGAGAGCAGGATTCGAACCTACGAAGCCGAAGCAACTGAGTTACAGTCAGTCCCATTTAGCCACTCTGGAATCTCCCCAAAAGTTTATATTTTATGAGCCTCCAGAGGGATTCGAACCCACGACCCCGAGATTACAAATCACGTGCTCTGGCCAACTGAGCTATGGAGGCAAATATAAAAAAGAATTCAAAAGATCGCTGTTCCTTTTTTGCGAGTGCAAATATAGAACGGATTTTTTGAATTCTCAAATATTTTATAAACTTTTTTTAACTTTTTTTTCTATGCCATTTCTTTTTTCTTGATTAGTAGCTTTTTAGCAGTATCAACACAAAGGTCCAAACTTTCCTCAAAACTGGTGGAAGTCTTCTTTACTACGATATCGTCTCCCGGAACCGCCAAAATAATCTCGGCTGTTTTATTTGCTTTATCAGCGTTATTTTCTACTTTCAAAAATACCTTACATTCCTGAATCTTGTCATAGAAGGTATCCAATTTGCTAACTTTTTTGTCGATGTGTGACTCTAGTGGTTCGTGTGGTGTTAAACCGATTGATTGAACTGAAATCTTCATAATTCTTCTTTTTTTGATGCTCGAGGGTGAGCCTGATTAAACACTTTTTTCAATTGTTCAATATTAGCATTCGTATAGACTTGAGTACTGGCAAGGCTGGAATGCCCTAATATTTTTTTCACTTTGGAGATCTCCGCCCCATTATCCAAAACGTGAGTAGCAAAGCTATGCCGAAGGATGTGAGGACTTTTTTTTTCTTTCGTTGTTATAAGACTAAGGTACTTATTAACTACCACATAAACAAATTTTTCATTGAGTTTTTTCCCTTTCTTATTCACGAAAAAATATGATTTAAATTCTGTCTGTGGATTTCTTATTTCCAGATAACTTTTAAGGAGTTCAGACAGTTCATAGGAAATAGGAATTACCCTTTCTTTATTCCCTTTTCCTATTACTTTTAATTCATTTTCACATAAGTCAACATTCTCAAATATCAGGCCACAAAGTTCCGCTTTTCGCATTCCGGTCTGATAAAGAACCTCCATAATACATTCTTCAAGTACATCATGTACCTGTTCGAAAATTCTTTGATTGAGATCTGTCATTTCCTCTTTAGATATAGGAATCTGTTTTTCAGCGTAAAACTTCAGAGAAGAAATACCTTCGGTAGGAGAAACTTTAATCTCCCCTATTTTTAAAAGAAAAAGATAGAAGCTACGGAGCGAGGATAATTTTCTGTTGATACTTCTTTTGGAAATGTCATTTTCACTGAGTTCAACAATAAAATTCCGGATAATCTTTTTGTCTGCCTTGGCTAAATTGTCGGAAGATTCCGTTCGGAGAAAGAAATGGGAAAAGTCTTCAAGGTCTTTTTTGTAGCTTGTGATGGTATGAGGAGAATATCTTTTTTCGAATTGTAAGTATTCTAAAAACTTTTCCAGCATCATAGGTATAAAAATAAAAATTCACTCCTCAAATATAAGAATTTAAGAAGTGAATTAATATATGGTTAAGAAAAAATCTTAAGCCTGCTCTTCTTTGCTAAGCGCTCTTTGTTTGTAAGCCGCTTTTAGTCTAGCTTGTCTCAAAGTTACAGAAGGCTTAATAAACTGTTGTCTAGATCTTAATTGACGAACAGTTCCTGTTTTATCAAATTTTCTCTTGTATTTTTTTAAAGCTCTGTCGATGGATTCACCATCTTTTACTGGAATTATTAACATATTTTACATCTCATTTTGGATTGCAAAACTAGACAATTTTTATGAGAACACAAAATATATTGCAACAAACAATCGCTGCTCCACCTTAAGTCCCTTAAAAAACCCCGTATTAAAGCCTGTTAACAAACAATAATATTTTTATCCACAATGACCGGATATTCAATTCTTAAAACTTCAGGTTACTCATTTTGTTTCCTAATTTCTATTAAAACCACCAACATTAATGAAATGTAAACAAAAAGCATTATCTTTGCATTCACTTTATTCATGGGGTTGACTGGTTTCGACAGCAAGACCAATGGGTAAGTAAGCATGCAGAGAACCGTAGCGCGATCTCTATAATCCCTTGCTACAAAATTTTAACTGGCAACGAAGAGTTCGCTCTTGCAGCTTAATATCGAAGTATAGTAGATCAAGCGTTTTCCCGAAGATTTCAGTAGGGAAGCAAGATATTCCACAAATGCTCTGTTCTGCGGCGTTTGATCCTGGGATATAGGAATGCAGAAATAAGGCTTTAGAAGCTTTGGCTAAAGCTCGAAAACTTCAGAAGATAAGCTGGTAGTTGGGTGTCTATCCTCTGCTTCCAGTCGAAAAACAATGGTAGAATAAGCATGTAGAAAGCTTATGTATTGCTTGTTTGGACGAGGGTTCGAATCCCTCCAACTCCACTTTTTAAGCTAAAGAGAATTTGTAAATTATTGAATTTTAAATAATTACATTTTCTCTTTTTTGTTTTGGTGTCCGAAATTGTTCCCAAACATTTTTACATAGTCTCTTGATTAACGGAATACAATTTAATTATAAATACAAATATATAAAATAGTTATTTTAAGCCTTGAAATAATGTCCATTACTTTCAAAATAATCAAACATTATACTCCGTGCAGTTGCACTCCAATCAATTACTACCCAATTAGGAATATTAAGCGTGTCATCTTCGTACAGCCATTGTACAAAATCTTCATCACTTCCATGCTCGCCGTAATAAAAGTTGTTTACATATTCATACAGGCTTGAAAAATCCATTTTGCCTAAACAGTCTAAACACGCTTTGTAAACTTCTACATCATGCCCTGAATCATTAATTTGTTCCAGAACATCGTATATATCTTTTGATATATGGCACTCACTCAATAGTCCTAGTTTTTCCAGAATCGGACATTCATAGTCCTGAAACATAAATTCGGGGTCGGCTTCATCAGAATGAAGTTCATACATCGCTGTAAGTAATTCGTCGTAATCGGAATAGTCCGAAAGGTTTAACCATTTACCGTAAAGGCTTCCGTTGTTATACTTGGCATACGTGCCACAATAGATACTAGCAGTATCAAGACAATTTTGTAAATTTGTCATAGTCGATAATTTTAGTTACGTTAAAATTTATTGATGTTGCCTTGTCGTGCTCCAACACTTCAAGGCTTTTTTATGTATAATTTAAGATGTATTTTTAGTGGAAAGTCGCTGTTAAAAGCAGAGTAAAGATACATGAAAACATCCATAAATACAAGTGTTTAAGCTCGTTTTAACTTAAAAAGTAATGCTTTTAAAAAGATTTTAATCGTTTTGGAAGATGGCAAAAAAGTAAAAACAGTTTCAAAAATCCTAATTTGAGTATAGGGGGTATAGCAAATTTTTTGCTGAATAGATGTACCTTTTTATGACTGGTAGGTTGACTCTCAAAACCTCTATATAAAATTTCAGAATTGGGATACAGAGGATTTCCATATAGGGTTTTGACACATTGGGGCAATTGGGAACACAAATATTAATAGCTTTTCTCTTAACTGTTTTATGATTTTATAGAGTATTGATAAAGAAAGAATAAAACTACCATACATAATTACAAAATTTCATATCTTCGTAGCTGAATTTTATCGAAAAAATATAAAGCGTTAGCTTTTATTCTGTAAATAGGAAATCTCGCAAATTAACTAATGTTACACAGAATAAACAGTTGATGCCTCCACCTACGGCGTGGAGGCTATTCTTGTTTGTGTAACACGGTTTCGCGAGAACCTCCTATTTGCAAAATGAGTTTAGTCCTCTACGCTTTTTGCATTTATTAATCTTTCACTTTAGGGACTGAGTGACACAACAAATCACTTATGATAAAAACACTCATACCACTTTTTGTATTATGTGCTATTTCCTGCGAAAAATCTAAAATCAACCCTTCAACAAAAGACGATCCATACATCGATTCTTTAATGACTGAAATCAAGGCTAACGAAAAAGTACAGTTTGATGAAATTAATCATAAACTTAAAGAACATTCTAAAGCCCAGTCGCAATACTTATTTGTAAGATTGGCCATTACGGAAAACCAAATTAATCAAATAAGAGAAGCTAATATTGTTTCTCCTATTCAGGAACTCGATCATTTTAATGATGAAATCAAAGCCAGAATTGAAGATCAAGTAGTCGGTGAATACCTTAATTCTCCCAGCACAGCAGTTTATCATGGAAGCATAACAAAAAAAGAAACTTTTGTTTTCAACAGTTACACAGAAGCAAGTCAAAAAAGAAACAGTTTTTTAATTTCTGAATAATGAAAACAAAGTTTAGTATAAGTTTAGTATTGATTCTTACAATACAAACTATTTCAGCACAGATAAAAACATTCAGCTACAATATGGTTCAGATTGTCAAAAATATGAATGTAACAGAACTTGCAACACGTAAAACCAAGATTGTAATTGATAAAAAGAAAAATACAATCAGTACAATTGATTCTGAATTTGCAACACCATATATCTATAAAATTGAGGGAAGCTGTGATATTTTAATGCAATCTATTTTTTGTACAGTAAGAGATAATCAAAACAGGCTTATTTTCTTTTCATACAATAAAAATCGATTGGAAATAATGGATTTATCGGGAAACGGAACAAGATATATTAACATTAAATAATATTAAAATGAAAAAACAATTATTTTTAGCATTAATGCTTACAACAACATTATCTCTTTTAAACATAAACTGTTCAAGTAATGACAATGAGGATAACGGTACACAACAAACAAATCCTACAACAGATCAATACTTCCATCCTCCCACATGGATTCAAGGCAGTTGGGCAGTAACCAATGGAACAATTACCAACAAGATTTTTAAATTTACAAATTCAGATTTTATATCATTGGCATCAGGCTCTGAAGTTAGCCAGACAGGATTAATTAAAGCACATCCTTATGGTGGAAGTGTTGATGAAACTTCTAACACGTCAACATCATATATTTTTGATGTGAAGTTTACCAATTCGGGAGTAGTACAACATTATGAATTTAAACAGGTTTCAGCAAATCAAATTCAGTGGAAAGATAACACTAATGGGACTTGGTTTGATTTAGTGAAATTCTAATAAAAATAAGAACCTTGACCAAAGCGGTCAAGGTTCTTATAGACATATATTTTAAAAGAAAAAATTAGTTCAAAATACAGGGAAAATACGGATATAACTTTAACTGTTTTTTTATTATAATTGCTATCATATAATATCAATAAAGTGATTTTTCAATCAAAATGCGGGAAACCATAATTTCAATACTAAAAAAAACTTTAAATTGACAATTGAAAATCTAATAACGATTATTTAAGATAAATGACAATAAATGAAATTTACGAAAGTGAAGACATAAGTGTACGTTCTTATAATATTTGTAAATATAATGGACTGGATTCTATTGAAGAGTTAATACAGTACTATATAACGCATGGCTCGTTTGAAAAACTTAGAAATTGTGGAAGGAGATCCAGTGAAGAATTGATTGAAGTTTGTAAAAAATATCAGAAAATTATTTCGGAAAATATTGTAAATGATGCAATGCAGGGAAGGTCTTTAGAAGAAATAATTTCAAGTTTAACAAGAACACAAAGAGAAGTTATTAATAGTTTTATTGTCATTAATTCACATAGTTTATCCGTAAGAAGTCGAAATGGCATTGCTAAGTTTATAGATGGAAATTTCAAAGTAAAAAATTTCGCTGAAAAACTTTTACTATCTCAAAACTTTAAAATAAGAGATATTGATAATATTGGGGCAAAATGTATTCCCGAGTTAGATGTTTATATTTCAATTGTAAAAGATTTTATATTAGAAGTGAGTCAATTAAATGATGAAAAGCAATTGATATCTTTAAAAAATGAATATTTGATACAGAAGACATTTTTAATATCAAAAATCCCAGCTAAAATATTAGAATCAGAGAATATTTTTCAGATTGTTGATTTTTTGCTAAATAAAAATGCTTTTTTCAATGAAAATTATACTGTAATAATGAAAAAAGGATTAAAGATTTATCGAAACGAAAAAGTATTAACTCTTGATGAAATTGCACTAGAGATGGATTTGACAAGAGAAAGAGTCAGGCAGATAAGAAAAGATGCTTTGGAAAGCTTTTATGAAAAATTATTGTTTATTAAAAACTTTAATGATAACTTATTTCAAAACTATGGATTAGATATTTCTACGAAGCAAATTGAAATAACAGACGAGATAATGATTAGTGTAAATAATGTGAATGATACTAATTTTTCAAAAGAATTCATTTCTTTCCTATTGTCTGTTTATTTGAATGACGATTTTTCTTTGCTTGGAAATGTTGAGGATGTATTATTATCTCGATTTTTTACTTCTCGAAACAGACATAATTGGAACAACATATATTTAATTCGCACAAACATTATTGATAATTTGGATTTCAGTTTGTTTGTAAACGATGTAGAAGAAAGAATAAACGAGCGGATTGAAGAAACTTATTCTTTCAATTTTAAAAGCTATTTATCAAGATTTATTACAAAATTTGAAATTGAAACAATTGATTCGGTTTTTCCTGTAGCTGAAAAAATAATAAGAGATGAATTTGAATTGTATCTTGATTTAGATGATAATATTGTATTTAAAAAAAATACCATCAAACAATCCTATCAATATGCTTATGAAGCTCTTGAAAACTTAGGTCAACCATCCAAAGTTGAAGAGATTTTAAAAAAAATTATAGAATTGTATCCCAATTATGATACGGATCAAAATAAAGTTCGAGCTTCAATGAAAAGAAAGGATGGATTTGTTCCAGTTGGTAGAGATAGTATATTTGGTTTAAAAAAATGGGAAAAAGAATTAGAAGATTTTAAAGGTGGTACAATTAGAAGTATTGCTATTGAATTTCTTGAAAAATTTAATGAGCCAAAACATATTTCAAGCATCACAGAACATATATTAAAATATAGGCCAAAGTCAAATGATAAAAGTATTTATTATAATTTAAGAATTGACGAATCTAAAATTTTCATTTTTTTTAAAAACTCTCATATTGGAATAAATACTAAGACTTATGAAAAAGAGTTTGAAATCTTGGATGTTTCTGATATTAATGAACGTAGCTCTTGGGAAGACCGATTTGAAGATTTAAATGAATTTCTTTCAACTGAAAAAAGGTTGCCATTTTCTAATAATGATTTTTCGGAAGAAGAAAATAAGCTTTATAGATGGCTTAATGTGCAAAAAAGAAAGATTAAATTTAAAGAATTAGATGAACAAAAAGAAAAATTAATTATTGAAGTTTTTGATAAATTCCCACCAACAAATGGTAGAAGACGTTTAAACTCAATTGAAAAGTATAATGAACTATTTGATTTCATTGTAAATGAACGCAGATTACCTAGCATAAATATAGAAGGAGAAGAAAAACTTTACAATTTCTTTTACAAACAACGAAAGATGTATAGTAATAATGAACTTGACAATTATGAAAAAAAATGTTTTTTAAAGGTAAATAAAATATTAAATGATCAAAATTTATGAAAATAAAAGAAACCAAAATATATCAAAACGAACGACTTAAAGAGATTTGTTCAAATAAGGGAGTTGACTATAAATCCTTACAATCTTTGCTAGACTCTGTGAAAGCCAAAAAAATAAAACGAGTAAACTATCATCAACAAAAAATTGTTGATACAATTGAAAAAGGAATAAAATGAAATTTTCTAATATAAAAATCAGCAATTTTCGACAATATTACAATACTGTTGATTTTGATTTATTCACTAATGATGAACGTAACATTGTAGTTATTGGTGGTAAGAACGGGTATGGTAAAACTAATTTTCTACTTTCTATTGTTTGGTGCTTATATGGAGAGAAAATTTCTCAAATAGATGATAATTTCAAAAAAGAAATTCAAAAAGAAAAAAATTATTCTTCATTTATGCAACAGTCAATAAATTGGTCTGCACAAAAAGAAGGAATTGATACTTTTTCGGTTAGTATTCTTGTTGATGAAATTGAATTACCTGAAATAACTAAGTTATCTTCTACTACAGATAAAATAATAATAAGCAGATCCAGAAATACAGCAAATACAGAAGAGAAATTATCAATTATTGATCCAATATCAGGTTTGGATGTATTCGATGATGATGACGATAAGTTTAATTTCATTAATGACTACATTATACCTATAGATGCGGCTAAGTTTGTGTTTTTTGATGCTGAAAAAATTGCTGACATTGCCAATCTCTCTATTAAAGAAGAAGGAAGTTTTATAAATGATGCACTTGGTAAAATATTAGGCCTAGATACTTACGAAGCTTTAATTGATGATTTTGAATTTTATATTAATACCTTAAAAAAAGAAGGAGCAAATAAAAATCTTCAAGAGCTAATTATTGATAAAGAAAAAGCTATTGAGCTATCAAACTTAGAAATTGAAAAATCAGAAGAGGAGAATGCTGAGAAACTTAAAGAAATTGATGAATTAAAAAAGCAAATTAGACATTTCGATAATTTAATTTCTCAAAATAGCAAACAAATAAATTCAAATTTCGATAGAGAGAAAGTAATTTCTGAGATACAAGAGTTAAAGATAAAAGAATTAGAACTTACTGAAAAGTTTAGTGAATTAAATGAGATTTTGCCATTAACTATTTTAGCTGGAAAGCTTGAAGAAGTTAAAGAGCATATTTCAATTCAAGAAAATAATGATATTTCTCAAAAAGCATGGAAAGAAAATGCGGAAAAAATAGAAAATTTTATTGAACTACTTTTTAACAAACCACCTGAGCCTGATAATTCAACAATGTCTTTTAAAGACAAAAGTTTCTATTATGAAAAAGCAAAGCGTTTAGGCGGTGAGCTTTATATTTCTGGAGATAAACATCAGGAAGTAGAGTTTGAACACGATTTAAATAATGCGGAAAAGAGTTTGATTTCTAACGCTATTAATTTTGTAAATTCTCAATCAAGCGATTCATTTCAAAGTATTGCAGAGGAATTAAACATTACTACTTTGAGAATGTCTGATTTAATAAAAATATTAAATCAAGCAGATGCTGATTTAGAAGATGATATTATTTTGGAATATTTTGCCGAAAAAGAGACAACGGAATATAGTATAACCTTGAACAATCGAAAAATTGGGGAAAACAATCAACAAATCAACAAATTAAGAAAGGACATAACTCGTTTTAATCAAGAGCTGATTAGTCTTAGAAATAAGGTTGATATTAATGCTCAAAACAAATTAAAAATTAAAGAAGCAGAAAAATATATTGACACACTTAATATATTTTTAGAGGAACAAAAAAGTAAACATAAGAATAGCTTAGAAAAAACAATTCTTAACGAATTAAAAGCCTTGATGCATAAACTTGCAAGTGAAGAAAATAATAGCAAATTTATTGAAGATGTCAAGGTTACAATTTTAGCTTCTGGGCAAGGAATGAAAATTACACTACTTGATCAAGATGATACTGAAATTAGAAAGGAAAGTTTATCATCAGGAGAAAAACAGATTTATATTTCTTGTTTAATTAAAGCTATCTTAAATGAATCTGTCCAAACGTTACCGATTTTCATTGACACGCCTTTAGGAAGGCTTGATGAAGAACATAGAGATGGAATTACTAAAAAATATTATCCTACTTTATCAGAACAGGTTGTTCTTTTCTCAACTAATAGTGAGATTACACCTAAAAGATTTAAAGATATTTCAGAAAATATTGCAAAGTCTTATTTGTTAGTTAATGACGGTGTAAATACTAATTTAAAAAACGGCTATTTCCATAATTATGAGAATAACATTAAGTAAAGAAAATGATGAAATCCTATATAATCTTAAACAATTATATACTTTTAAAAATGAAGGAATCGCTCCTCGCATCGCTTTTGCTTTAAGTTTACAGTCAGGCAAACATTTTAGTTTAGAAAATGAAATTATTCCAAAATCTGATGGTAAGGAATTTAGAGACGATAAAGCTCTTTTTGGCACTATAATAAATGATACTTCCAATGTTGTTATTTTCAAAGCAATATTAGATCAACATTATAATAAAAATACTTTTGAAGATGAATTTATAAAATTATTTAAGCTCCATTTAAATCATGGTTTGAAAATATGGAATGATGATTTAGAAAACGGAGATATATCTAATGGAAATCACATAGATGTTTTATTAAAGTCTCTTAAAAAAGGTTTAAATTTAAGATCTAATATAACTCATGTCGCTTCAGGCAGAAAAAGGTCGAATGTTAAAGAATTCCAAGAATTGCTATCATTAGAGATTGGAAAATCAGAAAATAATGAATCAATTATTATTAATATAAACGATTTACGAGAGTTTGATAATAGAAACATTGCAATTGCAGGCATGGCAGGTTCTGGAAAAACTCAACTTATAAAAGATATTCTTTATCAAATTTCTAAAAACTCTAATAATGAATTGAAATTTATATTCTTTGACTATAAAGGAGAAGGAAATCCAGAGCAGTTAAAACCATTTTTAAAAGCTACTAATGCAAAATTTGTAGATATAGTAAATGATGGAGGTGTGGATTTTAATCCTTTTTTATCTATTAATTTAGAAGAAAGACAAAGACCTTTTAGTATACGAGCATTTGTAGATACAATTTCTACATTTGTACCAAGAATGGGAATTGCTCAAGAGAATATTTTGATAACATTAATCAATGATTTACTTGATAGGAAGAATGGTATATATCCAACGATTACAGAATTATTTGAAGATTTAGAAAATTATTATGAGGAAAATACAATTAGACAGGATACTTTATATTCTGTAATAAGAGATTTATCTACAAATATTTTTAATTGTGATCCAAATAATTCAGATGTTTTAAGCCAAAGCTTATATTTGAATTTACCTCCTGCTCTTTCTGATACATTAAGACAGTTGGTGGTATTCCTTTTATTAAGATATTTTAATTCTTATTTCAGTTCTACAAATGACTGTGAGCCTAAAGATTATATATTCCCAGTTCGATATGTAATCGTGATAGATGAAGCCCATATTTATTTAAAAAACAAGAATGCTAGAAAAGCGCTCGAAGATTTATTGAGACTTTTAAGGTCTAAAGGAGTTATTGTGGTGATGCTTTCACAAGGTGTTGAAGATTATAAAACAAAAGATTTTGATTTTGCATCACAAGTTAAATTACCAATTTGCCTGAATGTACAGAACAAAGATTATAAAGCTATTAGTAATTTTGTAGGAACTCCCAATAGTAAGTATAAACTCGAATCTGAAATCAAAAAACTAGATTCAGGAAAAGGATTAATAAATATTGGGGAACCTAAAACAATTGAATTAAAACAGTGGTGGAAAACTAAAATAGATGAAAATTTGTAAAGAATAAATCTTTGAGTATTAAATATATTGGCTCAATTTAAAAGTCACATTTTAATAATAAAGAAAAGGGAAAGTTTATTCTAATAGAAGATGATATAGAATATATTTTTTGTTTTTTCTATACAAAATTAGTACATAAAATACATATGCTACCAAAAGATGAACTTTCTCTATTAAGAAAAAGCTTGGAATCAAAAGAAAGTTTCCAGCCATTACTTCGTTTCTTTGTACAAAAATCTATTGAAGAAATTAGAGCAAAAGAAAAAGATCCTGAAAATCAACTTAATTATTCAAATTTCTATTCCGCTTATATTGAAAATTATTCGAAGTTGCATGCTGATTTGATTTTTGAAAACTGTCAATCACCAATCGAAAGGATTTTTATTAGCTCACTACTTCTTTTATTCATAAAAAATGGAATTCTTGGATTTTCTATCACACCTCGTTTGTATGATATAGAAGAATGTATGAAGAATTATCGTAAAAATCATAAGGCAATTTTAAAACTAATTGAAAATTATAAAGATGATACAGGAGATTTTAATTTAACAAATTTTAAAACATTCTTCAAACAAAAATATATTGATATTGGAAAATATACTGAAACTGATTATTATGAAGTTTGGGAGCATTATTACATAGTTAAAAATTTCACCTTTAATTCTTATCACATTACAATACAACCTGAATTTCCAAATCTTAAAATTGACAATAAAAGTATTAGACCTGACATTCTAGTCTGGTGTCCTGGAAATAAAAAAATAAGACTTATTGTAGAATGTGATGGCTTTCAATTCCATAGCTCAAAGAAATCTTTCGAAAACGATAGAAAGAGAGACCGTCTATTCAAATTAAAAGGCTATGATGTAATTCGGTACTCTGGTAGTGAAATTTTCAAAAATCCAGCAGGTGTAAGCGAAGATTTGTATAAGTTTTTGAAAAATCAGAAATAAAATTATATATTAGATTCTAAAAGGAATCGAAAATCACCTTTTCTTACAGAAGAAAAAATGATCTTCAAAATCGAACAAATTTAAGGTGGTATTAGTAGAATATTAAATTTACATAAGCTTACTTAAAATAGAATATTCATGAGAATTTAATTATGACGGAAACAATTCTTTATAGATCAAAACGTGTGTTAGAATATGATGATTTCAGTCGTCTTATTAATATGAATAATAGATTCTCTTGGCTAACGGATAATTATGAAGGGCTATATGAGCTATGGAGTCATTGTGATAATGATGATGAAAAAAAATTAATTGAGTTTTTAATTGATAATTTTCGTTATACAACAGCATCTGATCTGAATAATAGCGGAAATTCAATTGCGAATCAAATTGAAAATATTTGGAAATTAGAATCTCATAATACTTATATTGTTGCGACATGTGATGATCGAAAACCTGACGGCTCTCAAGCATTTATTCAGTCCATAAAAAATAAATTCTCAATTACTTGGGAAAATAATAACTTTTATAATAATTTACTTGAAGCAGCTCATAAATTGGAAGATAATATAGAAATTGTTTTAGTTGATGATTTTATTGGAACTGGGGATACGATTAAGAAAAAATCTACTTATTTGATTAAAAAATTAAATGAGCGCAACATTAATAATTTTAAAATTAGAGTAGTAGCCTTTGCTGCAATGGAATTCGCAAAAGAAAAAATAGATAGACTTAATCTGGAGTTTTATTCTTACATATGGCTAAAAAAAGGTATTAGCGAATTAATTACTGAACAAGCTAAACGTAAAAAAGCTATTTTGATAATGAGCGGATTGGAAGATAAATTAGGGGAAAATTATAAAAACTTAAAACTAAGCAGATTAAGATTTGGCTATAAACAATCAGAGTCACTTTTTTCATTAGAATCATTTAATATTCCGAATAATGTATTTCCAATTTTTTGGTGGCCTAAATTAAATGATAACAAATATTGTAAAACATTATTCCATAGATTATGAAACTTTTTAGTGAAGACATTATCATTTTAAGAGAAATATATACTTTTAAAAAAGTTTATTTGTACGATCTTCATAAGAAATATAAACTTTCACCTGCACAAATAATTAGAAGCCTTAAAAAATTTTCAGAGAAAAAGATGTTGGAATATAATAATGTAGAATTTTTCATTACACAAATTGGAGTAGATTGGATAGAAGCTAATAAAAGTTTTATTTTTCTTAAAAGATTTGAATATATTTGTTCTTATGATGATAATTTATATAAAAGAAATAAAATAGATATTAATAAATTATATAAACCTAAAATCTATAAAATAGATTATACATTATTTAAGGAAGGTGAATAAAATTTTAGCAGATTGGAGGTGCAGTCGCCTCAGGCTTAAACGGTAGTTTAAATCTACATTAGTATATATACTAATTAAGTTCCTAACAGAACTTAATCACTAAATTTTACTAACGTAAATTTAGTAATGAGAATAATATTACACAGAAAGTAAATAAATCACCTTCCTTTAACTATGAATCAAGATTTAGAAAATTGGTTTTTTTTTATAGATAAATCATTTAAAAAAATAGAAGTACGAAACGCTTTAAAATTATATGTAGAAAAAATACTTTTAGCTAATTCTCCTATAATATTTGAATTTAATCATTTATCTCTTTTATTAGGCGTAGAGAGAGAATTTTTATCCAAAATTGTAAATAAACCAGAATTATTTTATCACCAATTTTACATTCCAAAAAGAAATGGTGAATTTCGTATTATCAATTCACCAAATACTCTCCTTTTAGAAATACAAAAATGGATTTACAAAAATGTATTATGTCCTATTAAATTGCATGAAAACTGTATAGGATTTCGTAAAGGTTATAACATAAAACATAATGCATCTAAACACCTTAATAGTAATATTATTCTAAAGATGGATCTAAAAGACTTTTTTCCATCAATTAATAAAAGACGAGTTATAGCAGTGTTTAGAAATATTGGATATACAAGAAATATTTCTTACACGCTTGCTTCGTTATGCTGTAAAGAAAATAGTCTTCCTCAAGGCGCATCCACCAGTCCTTATTTAAGTAATATAATTGCAAAAAGATTAGATGTTAGACTCAATGCTTTATGTAATAAATTTGACTTAAATTATACAAGATATGCTGATGACCTTACTATTTCTGGGAGTTTTATTTCTAAAAAATTTATTTCTTATATATCGAAAATAATAAATGACGAAGGTTTCATAGTAAACGAAACAAAAACAAGATTACTTTACAAGGGTAATAAAAGAATAATCACGGGGATTTCAATATCTTCTAATAAATTGACAATACCTAAGAAAAAGAAAAGAGAGATTAGGCACATAATTTACTTCATAAAAAAATATGGAACTAAAGAACATTTAAATTATAGAAAAATTTCTGATCCTATTTATTTAGAAAGGCTTTTAGGATATTTATATTTTTGGAAATTTGTTGAACCTGATAATAATAAAATAGAATCATATATTTTCACAATAAAAGTAGAACTAAAAAAACTATCAGAAGCCTACGCTGGTTTAAAAGAAAAACAAATTGAATTTATTGGAAAATTTTTAGAAAAAAAATAATATTAAAATAAATTGTTTAAAACTCTCTATTTTCAAAAATTTAAAATTTAATTTTAAGATTTAGCAATAATACTTATATGCTGATCTGAATAAATAAGATTGACTGTTGTCATGTTATCTTCCACATATCTAATACCTTTACTTGTTAATTTGCCCACTCTAATAGGGCTTTCCAACCATTCAATCTCTTTCTTAAAAGTATAATCTGAAATTAAGTAAGAAGGCTTATTTATTATTGCATAATCTTTTCCCAAATTATCTTTAATAAAAAAATGATCATCTTCCATTTTAATATTTCCAGCTATGTTTTCTTTACTAATAATACAAGCTTTAAATGTTTCAGGTTCATTGATCCATTCTAAGAATATAATAGGATGTTGATTTTTTTTGGTATTCCAGAAAATATCACCTTTTGTAAATTTTAATTTTTGAGTTTGCATGATTATTTAATTTAAAATTTGAATATAATATAAATTCAGATATCAAATCCAATACTAGTATAAAAAAATCAGTAAAAAAACGGATATTACTATTATTACAATTAATTATATTGCATATATATATTCAGACTAATTTATACCGTGAATAAAATGATAAAAAAAACAGCTTATATTTTAATTGGAGATGATAAAACTGGTAAAACATCTTTTCAAAAACATCTAATACATTATCTATGTGGAATTGACAAATTTTCTAAATTAAATACTAATTTGATACATTCCATCACACATCCCGAAAGTCCAAGAAAACTAAAAACTTTATTTACTATAAATAGAAGTATTCAGGAAAAAATGGGAGAATATAAAAGTGTGGAAAACTATTTTAATACCTACTTCAAAGATGCGGATATTTGTGTTTTGTCTTCCCATTCACACGGTAAATGTATAAATGACATTGAAAAAATGATTTCAATATTACACTCAAAGTACTATAATGTTGAAGCTATATTTTTTACAAATCATCAAAATCAAAATACTAGCGAAATAAGTAAATTAAATTGGGATAGTAAAAATATTATTCAAAATCCTAAGAATGATAAAGGATGGGAAAATCAAATTGAAAATGGAGCAAAATTGTTTGGTGATTTATTAATTAGATATTCTAGAATGAATTAACTAAAAAGATTTATGAAAGTACTTTTTGAAAATTATAAAGAATTATTGGAAGAAAGGTTAAATCATAAAACGTTATTATCAATTGGAGAAGATAGCATTAGATATGATTTTTTCTTAGCATTATTAAAAACATATAATTTAAAGCCATATCAAATAGAAATAGAAGTTGCTCTTAACCCCAATTGCTTTATACCGAATTTAAATGAAAAATCGAAAAGGAGTGAAAAACCAATGATAGATCTTGTTCTAAACACTTCATCTTTAAAAATATGTGCAGAATTTGGCTTATTTAGGCAAAATAGTAATAAAGACGGAACAATAGATAAAACCAAAAGAACAGTTAAAATGATAAACGATATGATACGGGCATCATTACATTCAGAATTTGAAGCTAATAAAAGTTTTTTTATTTGTGTAGCTGATAAAAAAATGCTCGGGCATAAAATGCGAAATAATTTTATCGGAAAATTTCCGTCAGACTACATTATATCAAATGATTTTATCAAACATCAATTACAGCAAAGAACAAATAAATTTGATCATAGATTTTTAGCAGTTTTCTCACCTCTTAATAAGAATATAAAATCTCGTGTTGTTTATAATGAAGAATTAAAAGCAATAAATATTAAGGAGGAAACAAGATTAATTATTTGGGAAACCAATCTTGATAAATAATCAAAGAAATAGTCTGAAGAATATTTTAATATAAGCAGTTTATAGTTGCTAAATTAGTCAATACTTAATCTTACATCCTAATTCTGTTGAAAGCTATTAAGATTGATTAAACATTGACTAATTCAATTATATTAATTTTTGAATCCTTTAATTGTATTCAGTACACTACGATAGTATTTTTCAATTGTTTTTTTATTTTTACCAGTTAACTCTTTTAATTTCTTCTGAGTGATTTTTGGATGCTTTTCGTAGTCCCAATTCAGTACAAAATTCAGTAATTCATTAAAAGTTTTTTCAGATCTTTCTTTACCTAGAATTTTACCATTAATTTTTAGCTTTTCGGACAAAGTTTTAATATTATCACTATATATAATTCTCTTTTTTGCCTTATTGTTTGGCTCAACTTTTCCTCTTAAACTATAGACCTTTGTAGCAATCTCATCAATTTCTTCCATTTCAAGAGGTAGGCGAAAACACTTATCATTATATTTTTGCAAATAACGTTTAAACATTGTAAAGCCAGCTTCAGGATTTATAGAAATGATACAGTAAGCATAAGCAACTAACCTTTGATTTCTTAATCCTACTGGTATAATCTTACGTGGAGTATAACATTTACAATATTCTATTTTATTTTTTCCAAAATCATAATATCCTTCTTCATTAAACTCAAAATCTTTTTCTGCTAATACATCAGACAAATTATTAAATCTAATATTTTTGCCCCCATTATGATAGTAACCTAAATTGTTTATTTTACTACTATTGGAATGGGGGAGTTTTTTAAGTTCATTTATGATGGTTGCATTAAATTCCATTAAATCTATTTCATCAGCATACTCATTATAATAAGCTTCTGTATCAAAACTAATAATATTAATTCTGCTACGATCATTACAAGCTTTATCATAGGGAATACCTAAAATATTTACTATATGCTCATAGCTTTCTTTGAAATTCTCTTTTAAAAGGTTTCTTACTTTTACTAACAGTCCAAATCCATTTCCTCCTACACTACGCCATAATGCTGTAACATAAGTTGTATCATAATCAAAGTCTTTCTCTCCATCTATATCAAAGTATAAATATCCTGTAGATTCATCTGCGTTATCAGCATTGATGTAATTATTTTTAAATGTATAGTTAAAACAAATAGAAGGTAGATCCATTTTTATCGTTTGATAATCATTATTTTTCACTTTGATTTCTCGTAATTTTAAGATTTCAGAAACCTCTATTCTTTTTGCATCTTTAAGATGTTCAACAAACTCGGCTACGGAATTTATTTGTCCGATAATATTTCGGTTTTTTACGTTTTGTATTATTGAAAACATAGAATTCTTGATTTTAGGCAATGGTGTTTACATTGCAGATTAATATTTAATTTTAAGGCATAGCAATAGCTCTCCATAGTACCTTTACTATAGCTAGACCTCAATTCGTTAAAATTTTGGAGATTTAAAAAGATTTGAAAACAGGCTTATTACCCGTAATTAAAGCCATGTATGCAGAGCAATAATCCAATATTGCTTTTAAATGAAATTCAGGCAGCTTTTTTCTTTTTTTTGAGAAATAATCATCTACTTGATCTGAAAATCATTGAAATTATTTCTTTTGTGCTTTGTCATCAATTCCAATAGCTCTAATCTTTTGAAATATAGCCTCCCATTGCCCGAAGATGAATAAATGGGTAAATCCGTTCCTACGCTACTAAGTTTGTGAAGATAGCTTAACTTATATCCTGTGAGTACGGCTGCTTCGTTTACGTCTAATACTTCCTTGTTAAGAATAGTTGACATTCGGACTGTTTCTTTCAGTTCTTTTAATTCATTTGCAATGCTCATTAGCATTTCTCTTAATTCGTTTACGATTTTTATCATATTTTTCCTTTTTTATTATCCAGCTTCATTGCTAAATTCTAATCGCAATTTCTGTTTTTTTCTGCGGAATGACTGAGGAAAATAGTATTCCGCAAAACAAAAAAACTCCCTGTATAAAGGAGTTTTAAGAGTTTTTGTTAAGTTTATGTGGAATTACTGCGGAATATTTTGCAGATTTCCGACAATTTCATTAATAGCATTGATTTTTGTTGACTTTCTATTGCCTGTTTTCACATCACTAATTATCTTACTTATGCCGTTTGGAGTTTTGGTTTTTGGGTTCTGTGGATCGCCATTAGTCTGAAACTCGAATCTTTCTGCCCAAAAAGAATTAAAAAACATACTGTCCTGATAATCTTCTTTGAAGAAATCCCGTAAAGAATTAATCAAAAGACCTATGTCAGACTGATTTTTACCGATTAATCTTATCCTAGTTTCAGGAATAGTATCTATAAAAAAATGCTGTAAAAACACATCTTTGGTACAGGATTCATCAATAAATTTTTTTGACCAGAGATTTTCATATAGTCGCCCGATAAAATCAAAATTCAATCCAAAAACAGTTTGCTCGATTGAATTTCCCATCCTTTCAGTAGTAGATTTTTTAGTTTTATTAGCTGTAACGTGAGATTGTGGTAATATTTCAGGCGTATTTTTGGTTTCTGTTCGGCTAATTAAATGTTCTATAAAAGATAGTTCTTCCAAAAGAACATGAAAATATTCATAACTATTGTTATGTTTTTGTTTTTCAAGGGTTAGTTTATAAGCGGTTAATCTGTTTTTGTAGTGATTCACCTGCAATGCTCTGTTGGTAAAAGGTCGGTCGTAATATTTTAAGATTTCTTCTGTATAATGTATTCTTAGATATTTTTGAAAATGCTTTAAGAGTTCCTGCTTGTCATTTGTTCTTACAGGAGGAAGATTTTTATTAATGAATCTAAACAAATCATCATCAGATTTGATTCTCAGTAATGTGTTTAATTTTTGGAAACGTATGTCTGTCTTTTGTGCAGGGTCTAATCCTTGCATTTCTTCTAGTACTGTCATTGTTTTTTTTTGTTCCATTCTACTCGTCTTTGGTCATGCTGATTTATTAAAAGTATCATCAATAATGCCATCATCAAAATCTCCTCTTATTCTGATTACTTAAATATCATAACCAGTCGCCTTAATAATGTTACTGAGAACAATGATTTTCCATTATCATATAGATTTTCGTATTTTAAATTGTATTGATAAAAGATAAAACTCTGAATATATCTATATCCTAAATATAAGTTTTGCTCAATTTGTTTCTTGATTTCTTCAAATCCTCTTTTTCCAATCTCATGCATTATTTTATGTAAGACTCTATTTCGTATTTGCTAATATTTTTCAATTTAAACTTTTTATATTATTTTATTAAAATCCTAAATTACTAAAAAATTTAGCTGTTGATTTAGCTTTTTCAACATCAGTTTTATTAATGTATGCTAATAACTGTTTTTCCGTTGTATGCCCAGTAAAATTTAGTAAATAAGCGGTAGGTATTTTTTCATAAAAATTTGAAGCAAAACTCTTCCTACCAATATGAGAGGTTACAAGTTTATATTTAGGATAATAACCAAAAACCTTTCGTGTTATCTTACTTTTGTCTTCTCTTTCAACTACCATAACCTTTCCATTATATATTATTTCATTAATACCCGCAATTTCACAAACTTGCTTGATATAAAGATTTAGATTAACATCGGAAATTTTTCGGGGAAATTCTCCTCCTCTCTTAACTAAAATATCCTGAACTTTCTTCAACAATGGAATTTTCATTCTTGTGTTTGTTTTTTGCTGAGTAAACTCTAAGTATTTCTGCCCTTCACTATCTTCTACAATCATTGATGAAGTAAATCTCAAATAATCGCTAACCCTTTGTGCAGTATAACAGGCTATCAATAACCAGTCTTTTGCGTTATCCAGATAATCAAAGGGCATTTCTTTTTCTTCGATTCTTTGAAGTTCATCAAACGTCAAATATATAGATTTAGGTATTGCTTTTGTAGCCTTCTCAATATCAAATTTCCACATTGCAGTATGTTTATGAACTTCAATATCAAAAGATTCAGCCACTTTACAAATCATTTTAAGAAATTTAAGATTCCGATAAGTAGTTGATATTTTATAGTTTTCCTTTTGACAATATTCCTCAAAATCGGCTTTAAAACTATTATCCAAATCCTTAAATCGAAGATTTTTGAAGTTTTTCTTTCTTGTCTTCCTATCTTCGACATATCTATTCAAAAGTTGTTTCACAACATTTACCTTCTTTATAGTTGATTTAGCAACATTCCTTTTCTTTATTGAAATGTAATCGTCTATGAACAAAAGTACTTTGTCAGAATATTCCTTTTTATCTGGCTTTGATTTAGTGGGCAGAATTACATATTCTAGCCAATTCTTCAGGTCAATATCTGGACTCTCCTCATTATACTTAAAGATAATCTCTGTTTCCAATTTAATTAAACGGATATTAATTGTATCGGAATCATTCTCTGTTACTTTCTTTGAGGTAAGTTTACACTTACCATCTTTCCAATCTTTCGGTTTACATTTCAGATAAGGTACTGGGACTTTTATATCAATGCCCTTATCTCTAAATCTTACCCAAATTGTACACTCTTTATCTACTACTTTTCCGCGAATAAAAAAACTTACTGATGCCATTTCGTGATTTTAAAATTGTTCCCGAAATTGTTCCCGAAAATCAGAAGATGCCTATCTGCTCTCTGCTTTCAGTCGAAAACCAATGGTAGAATAAGCATGTAGAAAGCTTATGTATTGCTTGTTTGGACGAGGGTTCGAATCCCTCCAACTCCACAAAACAAAACCTTAAATTATTTAAATCAATAATTTAAGGTTTTTTAATTTTGGGATATTATTTAATCAGATAGACCCATTAATGAGCTATTGACTCATTCATTTAATTTCATGAAAGAATCGTTCAATTAATCTCACATCTTTTAGTATAATTTCAGCTTCCCCTTTAAGCTCCCGATCAAAATGAAGCTTTTTGTGATAAGAGGTTTTTAAGCCATCAGGAAGATTAATTCTCACTCCATACTCACCTGTTTTATCAGGAACCGTAGTTATGCTTTGCACCTTTCCCTCTACAACCCCATATTCTTGATAAGAGTAATTGTCTAATTTTATTAAAACTTTTTGACCTGCTGCAATTTTACGAGCATCAGTTAATGAAATGGGTACAGTCGCTACATATTCTTCTTTTTCTTGGGGCAAAATGGACAATAGAGTATCTCCCGTTCTAATCAACTGATTTTCTTTCCACACTTGAGAGAAGCTTGCTATTCCGGCCTTAGATGCAATTACCAAATGCTTAGACTCCCATTGCTTCAGAGATTTTTTTAATTTTTCCAATAACTTTACACATTGTGATGATTGAGTATGTTGGATTCCCTGTCCCTCCATATTAAATCGTCTATTGGATTTTAGATTGACAGATTGCCCTTCATTAATGAAAACTTTTGAAAAAGCATTAAAATCGTCTTGTAATTCCCCCAATTTGTAATGAGAAACTTCCTGGATAGGAAAAGAATGGATCTGGTCAGAAGATAAAGAATCCATACTATTTTTTAGTTTAAAAACATCTTGATACCTTGCTGAAGACTGCAGCACCAATAAAACTTTTCCTTTATCTACATATTGGTCATTTTTAATGAAAATTTTTTCAATTTTGGAAGTGGTTTTCGCTTGTATTTTTTCAGGACAACTTTGGCACGTAAGAACAATGGATTCACGGATATACTCCGGGTATTTAATGAGATAACCTATCAAAATAAGGAGCAGTAAAACAATAAATACCATAGTGTTTCCCCATCGAATCATCCAATGAGGTGAGGTAGAAAGTATCTTTTGAACACTGTCTGAATGAAGTTTTAGTTTATCTGATATCTTTTTTTTAGCTTCCAAGTTCTAATTGATTTTTTACAAGTCTATAATATTCTCCTTTCTTTGCAACTAATTCAGCATGATTGCCTTCTTCTACCACACATCCTTTATCCAAAACAATAATTTTATCTGCATTTTTTACCGTAGAAAGTCGATGCGCAATGACTATTGCAGTCTTACCTTTGAAAAACTGCTCCAGATTCTTCATGATTATCCTCTCGTTATTAGCATCCAAAGATGAAGTAGCCTCATCAAAGAAAATATATTCAGGAGATTTATAAACAGCTCTTGCAATAAAAAGTCTTTGCTTCTGTCCCCCACTGATCCCTATACCTTCGTTACCTATCCGGGTATTGTAACCGAGAGGCAATTCTTCAATAAAGTCTTTGATATTAGCAATTTCTACCGCTTTCAGCAATTTTTCCTGATCTATCTCTTCTTCTCCTACAGCAATATTTTCTTCAATTGAATCATTAAAAACATATCCATCTTGCATTACCACTCCACAATGCTCCCGCCAAAATCTTGGTGAAATGTTTTTCAAATCAGTATTACCAATTTTTATTTCTCCTGTTTCAGGTTCATAGAATTTCATAATCAGTTTCAAAAGGGTAGTTTTCCCGCTTCCACTAGATCCAACAATTGCTGTTGTTTTTTGATAAGGAATAATCAGGTTTAAATTTTCGAAAACATATTGCTTTGAACCTACATATCTGAATGATATATCTTTAATTTCAATGTCCTTTGGAGGAATCTTTTCTGCATATTTCTCGGTGGTGAGCTCCTCATCTTCTTTTTCATGTATTTCCCCCAGCCTTTCTAAAGAAATCTTAGCATCTTGAGTTTGCTTAATAAAATCGATGAGTTGTAATAACGGGCTATTAAGCTGACCAACAATATATTGTACGGAAAGCATCATTCCTAACGTGAGATTCCCATCCAACACTAATTTTGCAGATAAAAAACTCACGAAAATATCTTTCATCTGATTAATGAAATTTCCGCCAACAGACTGCCATTGTTCTAATGAAAGAGACTCAATCCTTATGTCAAATAATTTGGCCTGTACATCTTCCCAATCCCAACGCTTTTTCTTTTCAGCGTTATGCATTTTTATTTCCTGCATACCATTGATAAGTTCAATCACTGTACTTTGTTCCTGTGAAATCTGTGAAAATCTTTTATAATCCAGTTTTTCTCTTTTTTTAAGGAAAAAAGTGATCCAACCGACATATAAACCTGCCCCTATCAGATATACTATAAAAAGCCTGTAATCATAGTACAGCAAAACAATACTGAAAATGATTAGATTGACTAATGAGAACAAAGTATTGAGTGAAGAAGTGGTGAGCAGCTGTTCTATTCTGTGATGATCATTAATCCTCTGCATAATATCACCTGTCATTCTTGTATCAAAGAAACTAATGGGCAGTTTCATCAGCTTAATGAAGAATTCAGAAATGATAGAAATATTGATGCGTGTAGAAAGATGAAGAAGAATCCAGCTGCGAGTAATTTCAATTCCCGTTTTTCCTAAAAAAAGCATAACCTGAGCAAGGAGAACTATATAAATAAAGTTTAAGTCCCGATTCTGTATCCCAACATCCACAATACTTTGGGTAAGAAATGGGAAAATAAGCGACAGCAAACTTCCTGCTAAAAGTCCTATCACTAATTGCGCAACCAGCAATTTGTATTCAAACAGGTATTTGGAAAGAAACTTAAGGCTGGGTTTATGGTCTTTTTTATCGAGGCTTCTTTTTGAGAAATCAGATGTAGGTTCTAAAAATAAGACAACTCCTTCTTCTGTTTCTTCGGTAGCATCTTCATCAATCCAACGTTTAAGAAATTCTTCCTGCTCATATTTAAGAATACCAAATCCCGGATCAGAAATATGAAAGTAATATTTATTATTTTTTATTTCTATTTTGTATAAAACAACAAAGTGATTTTTATCCCAGTGGAGAATGCATGGCAGCGGAGGATCATCAACCAGCATATTACAGTTAATTTTGACTGCCATAGTTTTAAAACCTACCTGTTCCGCCGCTGTACTTATCCCTTTAAGGCTACTTCCTTCCCGGGTTGTCTCTGAAAGAAGACGTATTTGTTCTATAGAAAGTGTTTTACCGAAGTATTTAGCTATTATTCGCAAACAAGTCGGACCACAGTCTTTTGCATCAGGCTGCCTGTAGAAGGGAAAGGTAGTGTGAAACATTTTTCTAATCTACTTTTTCATTTCCAGCAAATTTTCCTTTATAAAATTCACCAGAAGATTGTTATTACTAATTTTCTTTTCATCATTAATTAACTGAAGAAGTTGAGTGATCTTCTTTCCTTTATCAGTACTACCAGCAGTAGTGCTATAAATGTCTAGAAATTTATCATAATACAATATCATTGGATATGCATAATTATATTCATCCGTTTCTTTAGTTATGTATTTCTGGGCCAGAACTATATTTTCTTTGGCTTTTGAGAGGTTTTCAATTTTAAAATAATACAATGCCCTATTAAAATAAATTTTATAATAATCAGGATCTTGTCGTGAGGAATTGGTTAGAGCTTCATCAGTAATAGATATAGCTCTGCTATAGTCTTTGATATCGTAATACAGATTAGCTATATACACGTACTCGTTAGGAGATATCTTGTACTTTGAATTCGTAATACGTTCAAGCAAATGATATTTCCTTTTTAAATTTCCTAAAATATCATATTTATTGTTTAAAATAAAATCAGTCTCTAAACTGCTTATAATCCAAGGATCAAAAACATAGTTTATTGAGTTGTAAATAGACATAGGAATTATAGTATTGTGATTTGCAGTGGGGAAATAATCATATTTCACCTTAAAACCGGGGCTATTTATACTATCAATTTTTTCTTTATACGCTTCTGTTTCTTTTTTAAACGAGTTTTCATATTGCCCCATCCCTCCATGGGATAAGTATAAACTTATATCCTGTGCGGGAACATTTAATTTATCGACGGTCTTGGATGGAGAGTACGCAATATACGCATGGAACAGCTTACTGAAGTTTATATTGTTTGCAATGTCTAAAACAAAGGATGCAGAATTAGAATGACCTAAAATAATATTATAATTCAATGCATTATATTGATTAAGGTGAACAATTGTTTTTCTCAACATCTCTGCTAACTCATTTACCCCTTCACCAAAATATAACTTAGAGCGGTCATATATCTCTACTCTTACGAATATTACCTCAGGAATCTCTTTACCAAAATTTTGTAAATAATATATGTTTGATTTAACTATATCAACAATATTTTTTTCCTGAGAATCTAATATAAAAAACACAGGATACTTTTTATTTTTCTCTGAAGAATTTTTAGCTGCGGGCAGATCAACAATTATTTTAGCGTTCTTAGTATTTACTACAGTATCACTTATCACAGACTTATTTTGTGAAGACAAAAGGTTAGATATCATAGCCGTAATAATTAAAAAGCATTTACAAAAAAATTTCATTTAGTCTTTATTACAAATTAATATTAATAATTTGATTACCTGCAGGCAAACACTTAAAGATTAAACCCTATTATAAACACATTTGATAATAAGGCCTTTGTACTTTTTAAACAAGATTAATCAGTGAAAAAGTAATCAATATGTCTTACCAGAGATTAAGTTAAATACAGAATGCATTGCTACTCCAGCAAGGTTAGAATTCAGTTTAAAACGCTCCAGGCAATTTCCATAACTAAAACAATAAATCATGTGAAATTAAACAGCATTTTGAAGATTTAATTTCACATGGTATCAAAACTAGGAATAACTCTGTTAATCCAATACATTCTTAGCTTATTATTCGGAGTATGCATTACATAGTCCGCAACAAAACCTCATTCATTTAAGTAACAAATAGTTATGTAATTATTTTTTTTGATAACGGATTACCTTGTTAATTTCAATCGGATTGTTTTCTTTCATCATTTCATCCTGTGCTTGTCTTTCAAAGATTTTCAGTTGATCTTTACTTGTAATTTGAGTACCTCTGTAAAAATATTGTGCATCCGGCTGCTTATCAAACTGTACCATAAAATCTTTAAATGGCTCATTGAATTTTTCTAATTTCTTTTTCCGAAACATTTCCTCACTAACCTCTAAAGGTTTGGTTCCTGCATAGTTTTCTATAAAACCGCTCGTATCATAGGTAGCATCCAATGACTTTGACTGCAACATGTTATATTTAAACTGACTTTTTGAATCATAAATTTGAAATATTAACCCAGGCAATCCTCTAAACTTATAAGGCCCTTCATTATAAGGAACTTCTTTGCAAAACCAAGCCGTCCAAAGTCTTCCTCCAAAAAATGTAGTAGCTTTCTGCAGAAGATATTGATCTGCCATTTTTGTTTCATTGCTTAAATTCCATTTCATTGAATCATCTGTTTGATAAACAAACAAATCATCCAAATTTTCAAAGTTTTTATTTTTGAAGGAATTACGCTCCCTTGTAATAATATTTTGAAAACCCCATGTTCGAAAGCGGTAATTCTGATTAGCTTTATTGATTGAATCCATCCTAAGGAATTTATATTCATAAAATTTGACATCCTTGGGATTAATATCCAAAACCATATTGGTTTTAATGTAATCTGTAGAGCTTGAATCTATTTTGAATTGTAATTCGTAAATAAAACGATGAGTTTGTGCGGAAGTAAAAACACAGCTCATCAATAGAAGAAGAAATATTCGGTTTAACATAGTGATTGGTAGTTTTTTTTAATAGGAAAAATAGCTATCGCATATTTACTATTATATGATAAATCTATAGAATTTTTCGATGCTAACAGAATTCGAAAAAAAATACAGTTTTAATTTTTGGTATTTTACCTAAAATATTTAATATAAAAAAGTTAAAAAATGTTTTAATTATTGAACTTTTTTTTACAGATTTTCGCAGAAAACCCGTGCTAAAAATACATTAGAAAGTGATTCACTTCATTGATATCATTAAGAGATTCTGAATCAAACCATTCCGGATTATCATCAATTAGCACATTCAGCTTTTCAGCAACAATTTTTGCTTCATCCATATGGCTTATTTTTATGCAAATTCTCAAATGTTTATATAGTAATTTCCAGTTATACAATTCTAATTCAACAAATAATAATCTTTGAGGAAATGGACTTTTACCATGATATAAGTTTAGAAACTTTTTCGAATACTTGTAAGCTAACGCATAGTCCTCATTGTCATAATAATGACAAATGATTTTGTATGCAGGCTCAGCTCTTACAGGATCAATATCATAAGCTTTTGTATATTCCTGTAAGACAATATCCCAATCTTTTTCTAATAAGCTCAAGATACGCCCTATCGTATAATGTGAATAAAATATTTCTTCACTGTACCCGCTATCTGCAATAGCAATTCTCTCTTGATATGCTTTTAATGCCTTATTTAATTTATCGATACGGTCATCATTATTAAATGTAAACAATGCTGAAAAATAGTAGCTTTGAGCCAAATAAAAAAGCCATCGCGCACTATCGCTTATATCACTTTTCTCCAGATGTCTTTCTAATATATTTGCGTGATTTAAATATTTTCCTGTCAAATTGCTTTGCCATGAGTTACCATCGTTATAAACGTTGATTTCAAAGTTTTCAATTACGGCACACGTAAATGCTGAATCACACTTTAAATATTCATGAACAGGGCCATCCCAAAAGAAAGGAATATCTGTTCTGAAAAATGTTAATCTTGAAAAGACGTCACCATTTAAATGCGCTTTGCTCAGGTATGAGTCTTCCGTCAGCTCATTTTTATTAAAATCTTTATGTACCACAACTTCATCACAATCCAGCCAATATCCATAAGTTTTCTTTTCGTCCCATCCCAGTGTATTAATAACTTCTTTTAATTTATGTAAAGCGAAATTGCGGCAACTGTCAAAGTAATCAAAAGCTTTATAAAATATAAACAATTGTTTTTTATTTGCTTCCGCCCACCGCTGAATCACCTCTACCGTATTATCTGTTGATCCCGTATCTACACACACTACCAAATCTGCTAAATATAAATTACTGTTTAACATTCGTTCGATAACATGCTCCTCATTTTTAAAAATAAAATTAAGTGCTATTTTTTTCATTATTCGTGCCAGACATTATGGTAAGGATCATAATTACATAAAGCAGGTTTTGCGCTGTGAATTTGGCTTTCATCTAAAAACCCTCTACAGTCACTGCATATATTTCTGTATTCACAATCTTTACAAGTATTCAATTGGTTTTTATTAATATTCCAGATATCAGTAAATGATTCTTTAATTACAATTTCAGTTAATCTCTCTTGTTTTATATTACCATAAGACGATGCCAATGTTGGACAATTCTTAATATTACCTTTGGTATCTACACCAATTTTCTTGTACAGACATGAATTGTATTTTATGGATTCATTAAACATCCTAAAGTTTGTCGTAAAATATTCAGTAGAGATTTTACCACAGTGCGTCTCATCTTTAATTTCCTGCATAATAAAAACCACATTTCCCATGTATGAGAAATATTCAGAATTAATGACTTCTATTTTATTAAAAGGAGTTGAATGAATAAAAACACTTTTAATTCTTAAGTGCTGTTTAGTTAAATCTATTAAAAAGTCAACATTATAGGATTCATCATATTTGATAATAAAATCCAGAGAAGTAATTCTTGAGTGGCTAAGAAGTGTCACAATTTTAATTATTTCTGCTTTTGATGGGGAATGAAAAAATCTGAACTGACAGTTTTTACACCCAAGCAATTCCAGATCAGAAAATATTTCCTCAAGATGCTTTAAATTTTGCGAACTGCTGTCAAAATCAATAATAGCACTTTCTATGATTGAAGGACTTTCAATATAATTATCCAGCAATGGGAAGTTATCTGCGAAATCAGAATAAAATATCAAATCATTTTCATATAAAAAATCCAAGTACTCCACTAAAACCTCTTCTTCCCCTTTGAAATCATCGAATAGCTTTTCTAGTTTTTGGTTATTATAGGTTAAAAGAATAGTATGTAAAGAATTTGGGATATGATACCATTCTTCTCTTTGGGTATCTACGATCACAGATCTTTTCACACCTTTTGTCATAAGACATACTGAGTATAATTGTAAAAATTTATCCTTTAAAATTGTATAATCCATTATTTAGTTTTCAGGTTGATGTCTTCATTTAGTTTTTTTAAATCAATAATTTTACTGATAGGTTTGTTTGCCCCTCCTTCGGGCACACAATAGGTGCTATCATAATCATTTATTGGAAATGCCTCTTGTTTTTTCTTATCAATATTTAATTTTATTTTGGTTAAATATTTATATACGTATGGTAGTTTTGTCATCTTGAAAATTAATTAGATAGATACTCTGCTATTTTTGATTCCAGATTATAAGAACATGATTGAGACACTGCTCCAAACTGCCCTACTGGATTTACCTCTAAAAAGTAATATTGTCCTTTTGTATATATTAAATCGAGTGAACCACAATTTAAATTTATCTTATGCATGAATGAAATTATTTTTTCTTCCACATCAACAGGTAATTTATAGCGAACATTCCGATTGGGTTTTTCGAAGTTGTATTTTCTGAAATCAGTTTGGGTCTTAGCGTCAGACTGGCTAAAAATAGCCATACTATAACAAGTTCCATGAAGATAAAAAATCCTGATTTCATATTCCTTTTCAATCTTGTGTTGAAATAAGCTAGGATAAAATTGGATAGAATCATTCATATCATCTGCCGGAACATCTTCAGTAAAATACATATATCTATTGACTTCATCCTGGGCATGAAGAATGTCTTGGATACTTTTAGTTATAAGTTTAGCTCTCGCTGTATTTTTAAAATTGGTTAAAATCTTAGTTTCAGGAATTGGCAAACCACAACTGCTCGCCAGGCTAAGCTGCTTTAATTTATTAATATGAGCGGTTGACTGACTTCCAATAATCTTCTCTGTATTGTTCTCTATATACCAATGTATATATTCATGCAATTCACGGGACTCTGCATACAGATGTTCTCTTGATTTAAGTGATACTTTTTCACTTTTAAATAGCTCATATATATCTTTCATTTCCGGTAAAGGAAACATGGGAATACCGCCTCTCCTGTACCAACATGAATAGACATCATTTAAATCCAGAGGTTCTTTGTTTTCAAAATAAAGTATAAATTTTGTCACTTCTCCGTTTTCGAAATCCAATCGTACATCAATCAGCCTGTCGGAATCTACATTTACCCTGTAAAAGTCTTTTTGAGAAGCTATCAGATAATCAATTACTCTATTAGTAGAGATATCAGATTTTTGACTTAATATTAAAATAGTTTTTTTCAACTTAAAATTATTTTTACTATTAAAAATAAAAAGCCTTAAATACTAACTATATAAATAAGCTAGATATTTAAGGCTGGATAATTTAAAAATTATTTAGCTGACCTACCAAGACCGAAGCCAGGTTCTAAGCCAACATTTGTTCCTCCATTTGGATCCTTTTCACAATCTGGGCATGCGCTATCAGTATCAAAAGTACTCTCATTGGTTACAGAACTTGATGTGCTCGTGTTGCCTGCTAAACCTCCTTTAATTAATTCAGTGATTTCCAAAGTGTTTTTTGAATACTTACCAAATTTCTCGCTGTTTAAACTTTCTAATTTCATAGTGTAAAAATTTAATATTTTGTAATGTTTTTTAGTTTTCTTTAAAGATCATTCTTAATTTAAACTGCGTGCACTCAATCACAATTAAAAATTCAACTTAAATCAAAACTTTTCTAAAAGTATTAAAAAAAAATTAAAGTATTCCACTGATTGTGAGTTTTTTTTTAATAAAAATAACAATTAAATACATTTGTTACAAACGTACTCTCATTTATGTGAATTAAAATTTTAAACCGTCAAGTATCTGCAAAGGCTTTGGGAATATTAGACAAATTCTGAAATTATCTCTCAGAAAAAAAATTACAGAATTAAAAATTAATTATATCTACGTCTATAGAAATAATTTAAAATTTCAATGTAAAATGTGTCAAAAAAAGCAGATAAATCGAGGTAAAAATCATAGCAGATATGTATCTGAATAGAATGCAACAGAAAGAAAATAAACACACTTGTATTTGGGAATTCAACTCTTATCAAAAACTCTATAATCATTAAATTTTATTTTGAATCTGTGTATTGTCTACAGTAAGGAGGATATATTCAAATACATTTAGAAGAAGACCTTTAATGGGAGTAGTCCTGCAACGACAAGTACTGTTAGAGCTTATATAATAAAGGAAACACTAAAATCAACATTATACAACAATGTGCCTAATATTATATTATGGTTAAAAAAAATTACAAAAATTGACCATAAGCCACAGATTTAAGACCTTTTCGGTGATAACTATACATAAATACACTACCCTCCATAGAGTACAAAGCTATTAATAATGAAATTTGTGTGATATATCTCTTAGTTCACCATGACAATTTACACCTTTGCAGCAACAGCAATATAACCACCTGAAAACGAAAAGACTAAAGCAAAACAATCTAAAATAAAAGCTTCTGGTCCACAAAAAAGACTAAAAAAATGTTTTATCGTAAAGAATTTTATATATTTGCACCATCTAACAATTAAAAAAATAATTTACTATGTCAGACATTGCATCAAGAGTAAAAGCTATCATCGCTGATAAGCTTGACGTTGAAGAAACAGAAGTAACTCCTGAAGCTAGCTTCACTAACGATTTAGGAGCTGATTCACTAGATACAGTTGAGTTAATCATGGAATTTGAAAAAGAATTTAACATTCAGATCCCTGATGATCAAGCTGAAAAAATTACTACTGTAGGACACGCTATCGCTTACATCGAAGAAGTAGTAAATAAATAATATTCTTCAACAAAAAAGAAATTAAACAAAGTTTATGGAATTAAAAAGAGTAGTTGTAACCGGATTTGGAGCAATAACACCAATAGGAAATAATGCAAAAGAATACTGGGAAAATCTTGTGAAAGGTGAGAGCGGTGCCGCTCCGATTACTCTTTTTGATGCCACAAACTTTAAAACAAAGTTCGCTTGCGAGGTAAAAAATTTCGATCCGTTACAGCATTTCGATAAGAAAGAGGCTAAAAAAATGGATAGAAATACTCAATTGGGACTTGTTGCAGCAAGAGAAGCTGTAACGCATTCCGGCATTATTGAAGACAATGTAGATAAAAACAGAGTTGGTGTAATCTGGGGTTCCGGAATCGGAGGATTAGAGACTTTTGAAACGGAAGTTTTAGGATGGGCCAATACGGAAATTCCGAGGTTCAATCCTTTCTTTATCCCAAAAATGATTGCAGATATCACTCCCGGACATATCTCAATCGAATATGGGTTCCACGGACCAAACTATACGACTGTATCTGCGTGTGCATCTTCAGCAAATGCTATAATTGATTCCAAAATGCTGATCCAGTTAGGAAAAGCAGACGTGATTGTATGCGGAGGCTCTGAAGCAGCCGTTACAGCAAGTGGTGTCGGTGGATTCAACGCAATGATGGCACTTTCTACAAGAAATGATGATCCTAAAACAGCTTCAAGACCTTTTGACAAAGACAGAGATGGATTTGTATTAGGAGAAGGAGCAGGATGTATCGTTCTTGAAGAATATGAGCACGCTGTAAAACGTGGTGCTACAATTTATGCAGAATTACTGGGAGGAGGTCTGAGTGCTGATGCACATCACATGACAGCTCCACATCCTGAAGGTCTTGGCGCTTATCTGGTAATGAAAAACTGTTTGGAAGATGCAGGCTTAACTGCTGATGAAGTAGATCATATCAACATGCATGGTACATCTACTCCATTAGGAGACATCGCAGAATCCAATGCAATTTCTAAATTATTAGGCGAGCATGCTTATGACATTCAGATTAATTCTACAAAATCAATGACAGGCCACCTTTTAGGTGCTGCAGGTGTTATTGAAGCTATCGCTGCATTGGGAACTATTATTCATGGTACTGTTCCTCCAACCATCAACCATTTTACTGATGATGAAAATATTGACAGCCGACTGAACTTTACGTTCAATACAGCTGTTAAGAAAGATGTAAAAGTAGCCATGAGCAATACTTTTGGATTTGGCGGGCACAACGCTTGCGTTCTATTTAAGAAAATCTAAATTCAATGAATGGAGTTACAGAAATACTTTTCTAAATTCCTTCTCAAAAAAAGAAAAAGACAATTAACGGAGAGAGAATATTTTCTCAGTACCGAGCTTAGAAAAGTTTTGGGTACAGAGGTACAGAATATCGCTCTTTACCGCGAAGCTTTTTCTTTGAAAAATTCTTCTAAAAATCAAGACAGCAATTACGAAAGACTTGAATTTTTGGGAGATTCTGTTTTGGGTACAATTATTTCTTGTCATTTGTTCCAGACTTATCCTCAAGCCAATGAGGGATATCTGACACAAATGAAATCTAAGATTGTTAATAGGAAAAACCTCAATAAATTAGGAGAAGATCTCAAGCTTACCAGCCTTTTGCAAAAGCAAAACAGCTCATCAGCTTTGGGAGAAAATATCTCTGGAAATTTGTTTGAAGCCTTAATCGGTGCCGTTTATTTAGACTTCCATTATGATGCCTGCAAAAGGATTATTTTGGAAAAATTGCTGACCCCTTCCGAGATCAATAAGCTTGAAAACAAAATTGTAAGTTATAAAGGTCTCCTGCTCGAATGGAGCCAAAAGAAGAAGGTCAATATAAAATACGAAACCTGCGAGGAAATACAGGCTAATAAATCTGTCGTATTCAGGTGCCATGTATGGCTGGGAGACGAGAAAATTGCTAATGCAACAGAGACTTCCAAGAAGAAAGCAGAGGAAAAAGCAGCACAGAGGGCATTTTATATTTTAAACAAAAAAGAAAATATACTTGGAAATTCAAAAACTTTATGATCTTGATGATATAGAATTTGAAGATATTGCCATAGGATTGGTAAGATTAGCCAAAGATGTACCTGCTCACGAGTTTTTCTACAAAATAAATCAAACCAACAACCTCAATTTTTCAAGGAAGAAAGATCTTGTCTTTCATGGAGGTTATTATGATTATTTTTTTCCAAGATTTGAAGCTTACCACAAGTATACGAAGACCTGTTTTACCTTCATTTCCAATAAATCTTCTGAAAGTAAACAAAAAAAAATTCAGACAGAACTCTTTACAGAAGAAGAAAACATTAAATTTTTATTAAATAATCAGGTAGATGTGGAATATATTCTGCATAGTTCGGAACAGTTTCCTGATTTTTCCGTAATTTTGCTCCCTGAAAATCTTGTGTTTCCAATTCAAGATTATACACTGAGTTCTGATGAGGAACTTTATCAAATTATCCAGTATTATGAATAAGTATTTAAAGAAGACAAAAATTATCGCAACACTAGGGCCTGCTTCATCGTCGAAGGAGGTAATGTTAGATTTAATGAAAGCGGGTGTTGATATTTTCAGAATAAATTTTTCACATGCAGATTACGACTTAGTTCGAAAAAATATTGAAATAATTAGAGAGCTAAACAATGAGTATGGTTATTCTGTAGGAATTCTTGGAGACCTTCAGGGACCTAAGCTGAGAGTGGGAGTTGTAAAAGAAGGGTCTTACCTGAATCCGGGTGATATTCTTACTTTCACCAATGAAAAGATGGAGGGAGATTCCACCAAGGTGTATATGACGTACCAACAGTTTCCGCAGGATGTAAAAGTAGGGGAAAGAATCCTTATTGATGATGGGAAACTCATGCTGGAGGTTATCGAAACCAATGAAAAAGATACTGTAAAAGCAAAAACTATTCAGGGAGGTCCGTTAAGTTCTAAAAAAGGAGTTAATCTTCCTAATACAAATGTTTCTCTTCCTGCATTGACAGAAAAAGATGTTCAGGATGCTAATTTCATGCTTGACATGGAGGTAGACTGGATTGCTCTTTCTTTTGTACGTCACGCACAGGACATTATTGACCTGAAAGAATTAATTGCCAACCATCCGAACGGTAAATTCAAGACTCCTATTATTGCGAAGATTGAAAAACCTGAAGGTGTTAAAAATATTGATGAAATCCTTCTTGAATGCGACGGATTAATGGTTGCACGTGGAGATCTTGGAGTAGAAGTTCCTATGGAAGAAGTTCCTGCGATCCAGAAAAACCTGGTAGAAAAAGCAAGGTTCTATTCCAAGCCGGTAATTATTGCTACCCAGATGATGGAAACCATGATCAACAGCTTAACGCCAACAAGAGCGGAAGTAAATGACGTTGCGAACTCTGTATTGGATGGAGCTGATGCCGTAATGCTTTCCGGAGAAACTTCTGTAGGGAGATATCCGGTACAGGTTGTGGAAAACATGGCTAAAATTGTAAAGAATATCGAGACCACTCATTTCTACCAACACAAAAATGAGCCTATCGAGAAAGATTATAACTGCATCGATGAAAGATTCATTACAAACAGGGTTTGTCTTGCAGCAGTAAGAATTGCTAAAACAACCAACGTTTCTGCGATTGTAACCCTTACTCATTCCGGATATACAGCTTTCCAGCTTGCAGCACACAGACCAAACTCTCACATCATTGTATATAGTGGTAACAGAAGAGTAATTACGATGCTGAACCTTCTTTGGGGTGTACATGCCTATTACTATGATATGAAAAAGTCTACTGACGAAACGATCATTCAGGTCAATATGCTGACGCACAACTATGGTTATATTGAAACCGGAGACTTCGTAATCAACATCAATGCTACTCCATCATATGAAGGTGGAAAAACGAATACATTGAGATTGACTACGGTATAAGCAATAAGCAATAAGCAATAAGCAATAAGCAATAAGCAATAAGCAAAATTACTTTTTGTCAAAGCATAAAAAAACTCCCGAAAATTGATTTTCGGGAGTTTTTATTTATTATGTAAAAGTACACTGTTAACTTTTAAACGGTAATTTGTCATTCTGACCGAAACGGAGTGAAGTGAAGAATCTCAGATATTCCTCGTTTCCCCGGAATGACATGATACCTAATTTAGTTACCAACAATAGTCTTAGCGGTCACAAATTCTTTTAAAGCTAATAAGGATAGTTCTGTTCCATATCCTGAAGCTTTTGATCCTCCAAATGGAAAACGTGGATCAGAGCTTGTCATACGGTTGATATTGACTGTTCCAGATTCAAGATTTTCAATGAAGAATAACTGACGGTCTCTATCTTTAGTCCATACAGAATTGGAAAGTCCAAAAGGAATATCATTGGCCATCTGTAAAGCCTCTTCATTAGTTTTTGCAGTCATAACCATACCAAGAGGGCCAAAAAGTTCTTCTTTTAAAATTGGATTTCCTTCCTGAACTCTGATTAAACCTGGTTTAAATTCATTTTCAGAAACTCTTTCTAAAGGAATAATGATTTCAGCACCGTTTTCCAATGCTCTATTGAACTGAGCTTCCAATTCATCAGCAAGATCCGGTCTTGCCATCCCTGCCAGTTTGGTTTCTTTATCCAAAGGATCTCCGATCTCATATTTCTTATATTCTTCAATGAATATAGGTAAAAATGCATCTTCAATCTTTTCATCAATGATAAATCTTTTTGCTGCAGTACAGGTTTGTCCGCAGTTTTGAAGTCTGGACTTTGCTCCTGCTTTTGCTGCAGCTTCAAGATCTGCATCATCAAAAATGATGAAAGCATCACTTCCTCCTAATTCAAGTAAAGATTTTTTAATATTTAAACCAGCAATTGAAGCCACTTCACCTCCTGCCTTTCCACTTCCTGTAAGGCTTACTCCTTTTACAGCATCATGTTCAAGGATTTCTTTTACCGCTTTATGCCCTACTTCAAGATTTTGAAAAATACCTTCCGGAAAACCAGCTTCCAGAAGAACTTCTTCAATGGCATTTCCACTTCCGAAACAAATTGAAGCATGTTTCAAAACGATTGTATTTCCAGCTAAAATTGCAGGAGTAGCAAATCTCAGCACCTGCCAAAAAGGAAAGTTCCACGGCATTACACCTAAGATTACTCCTTTCGGAGCATAATGAACTTCAGAATAAGCAAATTCTGAATCAACTTTTTCTGGTTTTAATATATTTTCAGCAGTGGCATAATAATTCATCATTAAAGCACACTTTTCCACTTCAGCAATAGATTCTGAAATGGGTTTATTCATTTCTGTAGTAATTATTTTCCCAAATTTCTCCGAATTATTCTTTAAAATTTCCGCTGCTTTTGCAATTAACTTCTGCCTTTCCTCAAACGGCACTTTTCTCCACACTGAAAACGCTTTATCTGCTTTAATAAGCTTGCTTTCAATTAATTGTTCCATAATATAAATTTCTGTTTTAAATTCAGCTAATGAATTTATGAGCGCTTTTATTTTAAAAGCACGGTGAAACGAGCAAATTCCATTCCTTAAGGGTCAATAAAATAATGATTTTCTCTATCGGAAGAATATAACTTTATCTTACATCATTAGCCATTCATTCACAAGACAGGCTGCCAGTCTTGCTGTTCTGTCCTGGATATCAAAAGAAGGGTTAACTTCTGCCACATCCAGTGCCACCAATTTTTTATTTTTTAAGATATGTCTGTAAAAATGCATAAAGGCTGCATCTGCAAAGATACCATTATATGCTGCAGCTGAGACTCCGGGAGCCACGGAAGCATTAAAGACGTCCATACAAATGGTAAGATAAGCATAATCTACGCTCTCCAGCAACTCATCAATACGTTGATAGATAGATGTAAGATTTTCAAAAAATAATTCGTCTGCCAGGATATATTTCATCCCATACTGATGAGCCGTATCAAAAAGTTTCAAAGTATTGGAGTTTCTCTGAATTCCAATATGTAAAGAATTGATAGGACCTTCCTGAGCAATCTGCCAGAATCCGGTTCCTGAGCTTGGTCCTACTCCATTTTCCGGCTGTCTGTTATCAAAATGAGCATCGATATTAATAATGCCAATTTTTTGTTCCGGAAAGGCTGTTTTAACACCTAGATAATGAGCGTAAGTTACCTCATGACCTCCACCCAAAACAAGAGATTTTCCTCCTTTCAAAAGTACTTTTGAGACATTTTTGGCAAGATTATTCTGGGTATTTTCAAGATTACCATCCTCACAGGTAAGATTCCCAAAGTCAAGCATTGAAAAGTCAGGAAGAATTACCGGAAAATTAGACATATTTTTCCTGATCACATCCGGAGCATCTTTCGCTCCCTGACGGCCTTTATTTCTCCTTACTCCTTCATCTACAGCAAAACCATGCAATGCAAAATCTCCTGTAGAAATATTGTCGTAATTACGTTCTTCTTTTACTCTCTGAAATAATCTGTGATAGAGAAGTTCTTCTCCGTCCAATCTGCCTTGCCAAATATTACTCATTATTCAGTCATTTGCCTATTGTATGTCATTGAATGAAATAGTTATGATCTTCTCATTCAATAACAAAGTATGGTTAATTTATAATTTTAAATCTGACTACCATCAATGTACACATGTTCTGCGTTCAAGCTTCCCTGATTGTAAAGTACATTCTGGAAGTTGTTGGTTTTAAAAGTGACAAAATCTGCTTTTTTCCCTGCTTCCAATTGTCCTCTGTCTTCAAGGTTCAATGCATAAGCAGCACGGAAAGTCATCCCTGCCAAAACTTCAGCTGTAGTTAGTTTCTGGAAAGTAGCTAAAATTGATGCCTGGGTAATTAAATTTCCCATTGGGGCAGATCCCGGATTCCAGTCACTTGCAATGGCTACAATAGCGCCTGCATCCAATAATTTTCTTGCCGGAGTAAATTTCTCACCTAGTCCAAGGCTCGCTCCCGGAAGGGCTGTTGCCACCGTATCAGATTCTGCCAGAAACTGAATATCTTCATCTATTGTTGCTTCCAAATGATCTGCAGATTTCGCTCCTACTTCTACAGCAATTCTTGAACTTCCAGGGGTAAACTGATCTGCGTGAACCGTAATTTCAAAGCCTAATTCTTTTGCTTTAAGTAAGAATTCTTTACTTTCTTCCGGCTGAAAAGCAGACTTTTCAATAAAGATATCTACTCTGTTTGCCAGTTCTTCTTCTTTTACTTTTGGTAAAATTTCGGTGATGATATATTCCAGATATTCGGGATTGCTTCCTTCAAAATCTCTTGGTTTTAAGTGGGCTGAAAGACAGGTTGGAACTAAAGTGGCTTTGGTTACATTCTGCGCTTTTTTAATAATTCTAAGCATTTTCAGCTCGTTTTCCACATCCAGACCGTAACCACTCTTCACTTCAATGGTGGTAATTCCGAGATCAACCAAAAAGTTGATTCTTTCTCCTAAAGTTTTTAACAATTCTTCTTCTGAAGCATTTCTTGTATGCTGCACGGAACTCCAGATTCCACCACCGCTTTCTGCAATTTCCAGATAGGTTTTTCCTGCATTACGCATGGCAAAGTCATTCGCACGGTTTCCTCCGAAACAAATGTGGGTATGTGAATCTACAAAAGCAGGAAGAACAACCTGTTCTCCTTCAATCTGTTCGATTTCTATGGTAGGATTTTCTGTTTTTAATGTTTCAAAATTTCCAACTTTCCGGATGGTATTCTGATCTACTACAATTCCTCCGTCTACAATAATTTCCAGCTGCTCATCGGAAAGTTTTCCTCTTAATGGTAAGTTAGCAAGCGTTACCACCTGCTTAAATGGTCCTATTAATTTCATTAGTTTAAAGTTAATGCATTGTTTAGATTCAAGCTGACTCAATTTTATATCAGTACTCTTTTCTAAACATTGAAAATTTTATTAATTTTCATTAATAATTTCTCCTCTCAAAAATACTTAAAATATCCCAATTATTTAAATCTTAGCTGTTCTCATTTTCAGCCGGGGCTTAAACCTCTCTATCAATCTCAACGTTTTCTCAATCTCAGCTTAAACCTTAGTCGAAATTTGCTATCTTTGAAGTAAATGAAATGAATTAATGCCAGATTTTTTACATCCAGATAAGGAAAACTACTCACGAGAGGAGCTGATGCAGGAAGAACAGATCCGTCCCCAGAGCTTTAAAGATTTTGCGGGACAGAGAAAGACGCTGGAGAACCTTGAGGTTTTTGTTACCGCTGCGAAAAGACGTGGCGGAGCACTAGATCATGTTTTATTGCATGGTCCACCGGGGCTTGGTAAAACGACTTTAGCCAATATTATCGCTAATGAACTTGGGGTAAACTGTAAGGTTACTTCGGGTCCTGTATTGGATAAACCCGGAAGTTTAGCTGGTTTATTGACCAATCTGGAAGAAAATGATGTTCTTTTCATTGATGAGATTCACCGTCTTTCTCCTGTAGTAGAGGAATACCTGTATTCTGCAATGGAGGATTACAAGATTGATATCATGCTGGAAACAGGTCCTAATGCAAGAAGTGTACAGATAGGACTGAATCCTTTTACTCTCGTAGGTGCTACAACAAGAAGTGGTATGCTTACAAAGCCAATGCTTGCCCGATTCGGAATTCAAAGCAGACTGGAATACTACTCTATTGAGCTTTTGTCTATGATTATTCAAAGAAGTGCAAGGGTTTTAGGCGTAGTTATTTATGAAGATGCAGCGATCGAAATTGCGAGAAGAAGCCGTGGAACACCAAGGATTGCGAATGCATTATTAAGAAGAGTGCGAGATTTCGCTGAGATCAAAGGGAATGGTGAAATTGAAATCAAGATTACAAAATATGCTTTGGACTCTTTAAATGTGGATGAATTTGGTCTGGATGAAATGGATAATAAGATCATGCGTGTCATGATTGAAAACTTTAAAGGAAAACCGGTTGGTATTTCTGCCCTGGCAACATCTATTGCTGAAAATCCGGAAACACTGGAAGAAGTGTATGAACCGTTTCTGATTCAGGAAGGGTTTATTATCCGTACTCCGAGAGGACGAGAAGTTACTGACAAAGCTTACAAACATTTGAATATTACAAGACCTAAAAATCCGGGAGAGCTATTTTAATTCAAAGTTTTGAGTTCAAAGTTTAAGGTTAAGGTTAAGGTTAATGAGAATTGATTAGTTTATGTTTATACCCAAATTATATAGAAGTGAAGATTTTGATGTGATGCGAAAGATCATCAAAGAAAATTCTTTTGCTTTACTGATTTCTTCCGTCGATAAGATACGGGCTACCCATTCTATGATGATGCTTAATGAAGATGATCCTCAAAATGCCTATATTGAAACTCATATTTCAAGAGCAAATCCCCAGGCCAAAGCCTTAAAAAATGGTGATGAAGTTCTTTGTGACTTCTTAGGGTCCCATACTTATATATCCAGCAGCTGGTATGATCATATCAATGTTTCCACCTGGAATTATGAGGCCGTACAGATTTATGGAAAAGTTGAAATAATGAATCATGATGAACTGTATGCGCATTTGGATAAATTAACGTCCAAATATGAAAGTTTTCAGCAATGTCCAATGATGGTGAAAGACATGGGAAAAGAATTTGTAGAAAAGGAAATGAAAGGTGCTTTTGGGATTAAAGTTATTCCAACCGAAATATTTATCAAACAAAAACTTTCTCAGAACAGAAAAGAGAATGATTTTAACAACATCATTACTCAACTTGAACAATCTGATGATAATGCGAGAAAGATTGCGGAGAAAATGAAATTAATAAAGAAATAATCAAAATATACATATGAAGTTATATCCAATACAATGTGGAAAATTTAAACTGGACGGCGGTGCTATGTTCGGAGTCGTCCCGAAGAGTCTGTGGGAAAAAACAAACCCAGCAGACGAAAAAAACCTGATCGAGCTGGGGACACGTTCTCTGCTTATTGAAGATGGAAAAAAACTAATCCTGGTAGACTGCGGTCTTGGTAACAAACAGGATGATAAATTCTTCGGTCACTACTCTCTTTGGGGAGATGATACTCTTGATAAAAATCTTAAAAAATACGGCTTTATAAAGGAGGATATTACGGATGTATTCCTTACTCACCTTCACTTCGATCACTGTGGTGGAGCGATAGAATGGAATGATGATAAAACCGGGTACAGACCTGCCTTTAAAAATGCCAATTTCTGGACAAATGAAAATCACTGGCAATGGGCAACAGAGCCTAATGCACGAGAAAAAGCAAGCTTCCTGAAGGAAAACATTATGCCAATGCAGGAAAGCGGGCAACTTAACTTTTTGCCACTTCCTACTACAGGAAACTATGGTTTTGCTCCTGATCTTAAAATGGACGTTATCTTCGTAGACGGACATACAGAAAAACAAATGCTTCCGGTTATCCAGTATCAGGAAAAAACTGTTGTTTTTGCAGCGGACCTTATTCCTACAGCTGGACATATCAACCCGGTGTATGTGATGGGATATGATACCAGGCCTCTTCTCACAATGGAAGAGAAAGCAAAGTTCCTGAAGCAGTGTGTAGACAACGAATATTTATTATTCTTTGAGCATGATGCCCACAACGAGCTGGCAAGTCTTAAAATGACCGAAAAAGGAGTGAGACTTGATGAGACGTTTAGCTTTAATGATGTTTTTGGATATTAATTTTTAATCATGGAAGAATTACATTCAGAAACACAACAGACAGAGCCGGAACCAGCACCCAAGATCATTGGTTTAACAGGAGGAATAGGTTCAGGAAAAACCACAGTAGCGCGCTTTATAGAGGAATTCGGTTTTCCGGTTTATTATTCCGATGACAGAGCCAAAGCCATTGTCAATGAGAGTGAAGACCTGAAAATAAAAATCAAGGAACTTCTTGGTGAAGAATCTTATGATGAAAACGGGTTGTATGACAGAAAATTTGTGGCTGATCAGGTTTTTAATAACAGAGATCTGCTTCAGCAATTGAATGAGATCATCCACCCCGCTGTAAGAATTGATTTTGAAAACTGGGTAAAGAAACAAAGCAAATATTTAGTTTTTAAAGAAACAGCTTTATTGTTTGAATTGAAACTTAACAGACAATGTTATAAATCTCTTTTAGTAACTGCTGAGGATAATATCAGAATTAAAAGAGTAATGGACAGGGATAACAAAACCTATCGCGAGGTAGAAGCTGTCATGGAAAAACAGATGCCTGAAAGGGATAAAATTAAAATAGCAGATTGTATCATTTACAATAATACCAATCTGGAAGAACTAAAAGAACAGACTGAAAAAGTAGTTTTCAGTATTGAATAAAAAAGAACTCGTTAGAAGCTTTTCTAACGAGTTTTTTTATGCAAAAAAATAATTTCTGAGGGATTATTCCAATGAGATATTTTAATAAAAAATAAGCCTCCATTTCTGGAGGCTTATTCTATTTGAAATTTAAATGACTTATTCTTTGATAAATTTCTTTTGGGTAGTATTACCGTTATCATCGATATCAATAACATAAACACCGTTAATCAATCTGCTTACATTGATCTGGTTGTTTAGTAAGATACCGTCAGCAATAACCTGCCCGGCAGCATTGTAGATCTTGTATTTAGCTCTTTTGCTAACATTTTTCACAAACAATACTGAGCTTACCGGGTTAGGATAAATCATCACACTTGTCTGATCAATTGGATTAGCAACTACCGGTTTAGAGATTCTTACCGTGTAATCCTCTACTTCTCCGTTTTTGAAGTCTGTACAGTTTACTGGGATGCCGTCTCTAGACATGGCTACTCTCATCACTACATACTTGTAATCTGTCATGCTTACAAATGCATCTGCAGGTACATTGAATTTACCTGAAACAGGGCTGTTTGAATTGGGTGAAGAAGTGAATACTCTTTCGTTGATGTCAAACTCTCCGTTTCTGTTGAAGTCAATCCAAACTGCAATTCCTTCGTTGTAAGTAGTTCCTGTCCATTTTTTCTCGATGATGATCTCATTGTCGGTTGATCCCTGGATCATTTCGATGAATGTTTTAGGAACTCCGGTATAATCTGTATAAGTAGATGCTCCGGATTCGTTCTCCATTGTTTTCTTACCTGTAGGCTTCACTGTCACTTTAGAGATATGCTCTCCTGTAGAGTTTTCAGCCTTCATCTTACAGTAGATTACTGTAGGCGTTGTAAAGTAGTAAGGAGGAGTATAGTTTCCTGGCGTACCATTACAGATATTTACTACCTGCATTTCATATTTTGTTAATTCTGTAAGACCAGTCAATACAAGGTTATTAACTAATGATGGTACTTCTGTCCAACTTGGAATACCCACTTTTCTATATCTAAGAACATACGTTGCTCCCGGGAACGGATCCCACTGGATAGCCGCTGATGTAGGAAGCAATTGAGTAATTGTTAATCCCGGAGGCGGAATCTGACATATTCTTTCTGTCGTAAATACTTTAGGGTTAGAATATGGATTTAATGTAGTTTCACCGTTACACTGGTTAGCAATCTGCACTTCATAAGTTGTATATGGCTCTAAAGGAGTTACACTTCCTAATACATAAGTATTTGCAGGAGCTGCCGGTAAACTTATAGTAGCCCATGTAGTAGTACCTACTTTTCTCCATCTCATTGTATACGTAGAACTTGCCGCAAGCGGAGACCACGTAATCAATGCCGTTGTTGGAGTAATATTTGTTACAGTTACATTTGGAGGTGTAGGATCACATCTGGTAGTGAAGGTCTTGATTGGAGTTGCGGTTCCAACGATATCTCCACAAATTGCTGCTACCTCTACTTCATAAGTAGTAGCTGGTGTCAATCCACTGATTACCAGCGGAAGGTTACCCAATTGTGCTGAAGCATATACTTGCGTCCAAGCTGTTGTTCCCTGAACTCTGTATCTTACCACATAGCTCACTCCTGCTCCTGTGATGGTTACTGTAGCTGTTGTATGCGTTGTAGTAAATGTTGGAGCGTTAGGAGTTGCATTGCTACAAGGTCTTATTCTTACTCTGTAGTCTTCCACTTCTCCATCTACTGCATTCTGACACATTGTAGGAGCACTTGTACGTTTCAGTACCACTCTCATTGTAGTTGTCAATGGTCCTGTGTAAGCATTTGAAGGAACAGCAAAAGTAGCTGTTACCGGAGTAGTTGTGTTAGCTGGAGATATTAAAATTCTCTCAGCATCTGTAAACTGTCCGTTTCTGTCAAAGTCTATCCACGCTGTTACAGCGTCGTTACCCGTTGCACCAGTCCATCCTTTTGCAACAGAGATTTTGTTATTCTGAGAATTTACATCTAAAGTAACAAGAGTCTCGGCTGTAGTATAGCTGATATAGTTGGTTTGTACTGAAGTATTATTCATTGGTGGAACTCCAAGATTCGAAGAGGTAATGGTTACATTCGAAATATGGTCATTCGTACCGGTACCTGTCATTGGACAGTAAGTTAACGGAGGTGTTGTGAATGTTACTGTTGACGAGTAAGATCCAGTAGAACCGTTACAAGTTGTAGAAACCTGAACATCATAATTAGTCTGTTCTGTAAGACCAGTTATTCCATAGAAGTTCTGACCAGCAGGAACTGTAGCTGTTTGCCAAGCTCCACTTGGAGAAACTCTCCATCTGATATTATAAGTAGCTCCTGTTGTTGCAACCCACGATACGGTTGCTGTAGTAGCACCAATATTATTCACTGTAATATTTGTTGGAGCAGCTGTTGAACAAGGCTGAGCATCTACAAATTTTACTGCATAATCTTCTACTTCTCCCTGAGTGAATGTTCCACAAGGATTGGCGTTATCAAAATATCTCATTACTACACGCATACGGGTAGGAAGGGTTCCCGTATAAACATTACCACTTGCAACGGTAGGTACTGCGAAAGTAGCTGTTACCGGAGTAGTTGTATTGTATGTAGTATTAAGAATTCTTTCACTGGTTTCAAATGTTCCGTTTCTGTTAAAATCTACCCAGGCTGAAACTGCATATGAAGAAGAAGAACCTGGCCAGTATTTATTTACAGAGATTTTATTATTTCCAGAACCTCTTTCAAAGATTACTACTCTTGTAGCATCTGCCGTATAATCTTTATAATTGTCAGATCCGGAATTACTCATCATAATAGGAGTATTCGTAGGAGTAACAGTTACATTATTAATATATCCGCTTGTTGCAGTATTACTTGTAGGGCCTGCAGTACAATAAGTAAGAGCAGGTGTTGTAAAGGTAATAGTTGGTGAGAATGCACCTGTTGTTCCTCCACATACCGTAGCTACCTGTACATCATAAGCAGTCTGCTCCAATAATCCGGTAAGAATTTGGTTACTGATTAATGGGGTATTTACTGCAATTTGCTGCCATGCTCCGGAAGGAGAAACCCTGTATCTTACTATATAAGTAGCTCCTGTAGTTGATGTCCAAGTAACATTTGCCGAAGAAGGAGTTACGTTGTTAACCATGATATTGGATGGCGGTGCTGTAGAACATCCTGCCAAATCGATCAGTTTTACTGCATAGTCTTCAGTTTCACCATAATAATAAGTTCCACAAGCGTTAATAGGGCTGTATTCATTTAATACAACACGCATTTTTGTCGTCAGGTTTCCTGTGTAGGCACCACCGGCAGCAGTTGGTACTGTAAATGTAGCGGTAACCGGAGTTGTTGTATTACTTGGTGAAGTAAGTACTCTTTCAGTTGCTTCAAAAACACCATTACGGTTAAAGTCAATCCAAACTCCTGTTAAGAAGCTATATTGAGTTCCTGGCCAAGCTTTTGAAACTGAAACGGTACCTGTACCTCCTCTTACCAAAGTAACTACTCTAGCAGGATCTGTACTGTAATCTGTATAGCCGCTCTGGCCAGAGTTGCTGTACATAGACGGAGCTCCCTGTGCATTCACAGAAACCTGATTGATATATCCGTCAATATAGGTACTTGTAGCACCGGAAGTACAATAAGTAAGTGCAGGGGTTGTAAAGTTGACACTGGAAGAGAATGCTCCCTGTGTACCTCCACAGATAGTCGCTACCTGAACTTCATATTGAGTCTGCTCAGTCAATCCGGTAATAATCTGGTTTGCGACCATAGGAGTCGTAACATTGATTGTTGTCCAAGCTCCCCCTGAAACAGGTCTGTATCTTACAACATAAGTGGCACCTGAGGCAAGATACCATCCTACATTAGCAGAAGTTGTTGTCAGGTTTGAAACTGTAATATTGGTAGGTGGCGCTGTTGAACAAGCTGCAAGCGGGTGGCTTTCCAACTGTATTCTTGGAATATCTGCAAGTCTGTCTTTTGCAGAAGGCGGTGCTGCAGGGTCCGGGTTTGCACTATCTTCATAATAGATTATCCCTCTATTTGCTCCTGCATTATATGATCCCCAGGCCGTACCCGGAGAAGATGCATAATCGGGAGTTTTTTCATTTACGGCAACCACAAGATTGTCTGTTCCATTCCATAAAAATGGTGTAGACAATTGAAGAGTTACCCAGCTTCCGTTCGTTAAGTTAGGTAAAACTCCGTCAAACACCTGAGTCATAGAACTTACCGGAACCCAGTTTGTATTGGATGTAAAGCTAGTCTGGGTTGTGTTTCCCATATATACCACCCAATCCTTATATACAGCCTGAGAGGCTGCAACGGTGGTGGAATAAAACTTTATAGCCGTGATATAGTTCGACGTACCAATGGCAGTCGTAAGTTCCGCAGCCGTATAGATCTGCTGGGAATAACTATACCCATAATAGGAACGTATGGGGAGATACACAGAGGTACCCGTTCCTGTCCCGATCTGTCCTGCCTGAGCCGAGACTTTGGATACAAAGCCTGTGCAAATCAAACAGAGAAACAGAATTAAAGAGGTAAAGAATTTCTTCATAATGTTTTCATTATAATATTAATCACACAAATCTAATCATTTTTTATTATTAATTTATAAGTACATTTATGTTTTTTTTATAAAAAAATAACAAATTTATTACTTATGCTCTAAATAAAGAAATCCCCGGGACTTCCCGGGGATTTACTAATATTTAAAGGTTATCTTTATTTCTTGATAAATTTAGATTTGAATTGTTCAATTCCTTTATCATCTATTGTAATAATATAACCACCTTTAACTAAAGCTGAAACATTAACCTTTCCATTATTGATATTTCCTCTGTCTACTAATTGTCCAGCTGCACTATAAATCTTATAAGTTGCTTTATCTGAAACTTTAGTAATATTCAGAACATCAGTTGCAGGGTTTGGATAAATCTGAATACCATTATTTTTAACAGTACTTTCAGAAGTAGCAAGGTTACCTGTAATCACTACGTTATAATCCTCAACCTCACCATCGAAAAGTTCATCACAAACATAATCTGAAGGTAATGATAAACCAACGTTACCACCTCCAGTTCCAGCACCTACATAGAATGCTACAACTCTCATTCTTAACGGCTGTCCTTCTACTGCATTCGCAGGAATTGTAACGTTCCCACTTACTACAGTTGATGGCTGCGTTAATGTTACAGGATAATTCAATACTCTTTCTGAATCACTGAAAACACCATCCTTATTAAAGTCTATAAATGCAGCTACAGTATCATAATCAGCACCACCGGAGTTCCCTACAGTAACAGACATAGGGTAAACGTTCCCTTTTGTTAAGTTAATCTGAAGTGCTGTATTTGTTGCATAGTTTGTATATGTACTATTTGCAGAAGTGTTATTTACATTCGCAAGTGTCACATTGGCAATATACTCATAGTCTGCACTCGTTGAAGCAGCGGCACAGTAAGAAAGTGCAGGTGTACTGAAGTTTACAGATGCAGAATATGTTCCTACTGTAGTACCACAAACTAAAGCTACCTGAACTTCATAAGTAGTACCATCAATTAAATTACTTAAGTTGATTGAAGGAACTGCTGTATCAGCTTCAGTCCATACAGTTGTACCTACTTTTCTGTAACGTACTTTATACGTTGCGCCTGTATAAGACATCCAAGATACACTTCCTGAAGACACTGTAATGTTACTTACAACAACGTTAGTTGGTGCAGCACTGCTACAAGCAGATAGAGGAGCAATACTTACAGGTCCTACTGCATAGAAAACATTTCCTATTGAAGAAACTCTTACTTTAATTGTCTGACCGTTCAATGAAGAAGGGAAAGTAAAGTTTTCAGATCCGTCGTTAGGTGTTGACGCAGATAGTACTGTCCAGGTTGTTCCGTTATCTGTAGTATAATCAATTTTTACATTAGCAACATTATAAGGAGCTGCATTGGTATTGGCAACAATCCATTGAACCGGAGTTGGCGTATTTACATCAGCATATTGGTTCGCTAATCTGAATGGGCCATTATCTCCTACAACAATAGTCTGAACTTTAAAAGCAGATTGCTGTTCAGCTACATTGGAATTATTATCTCTTACCGTTAATGCAAAATTTGTAGTTCTTGCCGTAGTAGATACTGCTTCCCAAGTATTGTTTGCATTATTTAATACTCCGTTCATTACAGACGTAAATTTCGGGAAATATCTTGTTGGGCTTGCGTTTGGAGCAGCAGATCTGAATGAAGCTCCTGATGTTGTATTTCCTAAGTTATATTTATTAATAGAAACTAAGGCATCATCTACTTCTTCCCAAGAATAAGTCATTGGGTCATTTTCAGGATCTGTAGCACTACCTGTCAAGGCAAAAGCAGTACCTTTTGGTATAGTATATGTTGGCAGATCAGCAATTACCGGTGGGTTATTGGTAATGGTAGTTTCTACGTCACAAGTTTTTGCAATTAAGTTCGCCTGTACCTGACCGATACTTGCTTTATGGAAATAAGGATCAGAGTTTTGCTGAACATCTGTATCAGGACCGGTAATACCAGCATATCCCATAATAGTAGTTCCTGAACCAGGTTCCATATTTACTCCACTTCCTTCAAGATTATGAGAGAAAGTATGGTTAGCTCCTAACTGGTGCCCCATCTCATGAGCTACATAGTCGATATCGAAGCTATCCCCTGATGGAATTCCATTTGCAGGAGAAGTAAATCCTGAACCTTTTCCTTTAGGAACTGAAGTTGTAGGATTAATACATACACATCCGATACATCCGGCGTTTCCTCCACCTCCTGATTTACCGAATAAGTGTCCGATATCATAGTTGGTATTTCCTACATTATTTGTCAAAGCCGTTTGCAGCTGTGTATTCCAAGCTCCACCCGCTCCGGTTGCAGCAGCAGAATATGGATCAGTAGCAGGATCAATATAAATTACATTAGGAAAGTTCTGTAAATTCAAATGCAATGCAAAGTCTTTTTCAAAAACCCCATTTACTCTGGTTAGAGTATTATTGATAGCAACAATTGCAGGAGCTCTTTTCTGATCATCCGTAGCAGTAGCAGGTACACCAGCAAGTCCCATAAAGTATTGCGTGTACTCACCCGTAACAGACATTGCCAGTCTCATTGTTCTGTATTTTTTATCAGAACTTTTGTTAAAAGTTGTTGGCTGATTAGTGAACGACTGTCCGTTTTTTAATAGAGCATCTATTTCCTTCTTAGCAGCAGGAGATTCTTCTGTAGAACACAAGAAACCGTTTTTATCCTTTTTTGTTTTAGGATGAACAGCATACACTGTTTTGTCTGCTGAAGCAGGATCAATAAATTCATATTTATCTCCATGGATAATCATTGACTGAAAATCATTAGGAGCGATACTGAATCTTAAGTATTTGGTAGGGTCATCTACACTTGTTCCAACATAAGATCCTAATTCATACTTGTCTGCCAGTTCTTTTACAACTACTGGAAAACTGTATACATTAAACCTTTCAATCTTCCCACTCATTGTAGGAAGAGAAATTACTACAGGAGTGGAATTTGTTCCCATTTCCTGTGCATTCTTCAGCTGAGATCTCAGTAAGTTCAGGTCCAGTTTATAGTACCCGTTACTTCTTACATTAGATTGATCTACTCTAAATCCTGTACTTCTTTTGTTATCGTCTCCTTTTTTAAGAGAAGTGGGTGTCCATTGGCCGAACACTGCCCCTCCTATACAAGTTAACATTAAAGCAGTAAATACTCTTTTCATAAATTAAAACACAATTATAATTTCCGCCAAATATAACCATTTTACGACTCAAACAAATAAAATAACTTAATATTTTTTAATATTATACATACAACAAGCACAATCATTAAAAAAAATTCAAAGCAAACAACAAGATTAAGTTTGTATTTTATATATTGTAAAAGTTAATGATTATCATTTCTAAAAATTATAAGTAGCATTCATTAAAAAAACCACAAACTTTAGAATAATCTAAAGTTTGTGGTTTTTATATTTTAAACGGTAAGAGCTTTTATTTCTAAAACTTATAAGCTATATTCCATGCAAATCCCATATTAAACTTTGAGGAACTTTTTCCAAACCCGGGAACTATCATCGGAGAGATGTCATCCTGCTTGGAAGTGTATACCATATATCTTGGCTGAAGATTCACATCAATATAAAAATTAGAGCTGAATAACTGCACTCTTCCTCCTATAGTTCCTTCCAGCCAAAAAGAAGACTGTGAGGATGAAGGAAATGCTTCAGAGGAGTTACTTCCCCCAAATCCACGAACGGGAACAGCCATATACTCCTGATTATAAAATGATCCAGCCACTTTTCCTCCGGCATAAAATCCGTTGAATTCATTTTCCGCATCTTTTGCAAGCATATAGAATGCTCCCAACTTAACGAAAGGACCGCTTGCCTTAGCATCGTAGCCATTCTTCTGATATACGTTTTTCTCAAAACCGGCTTCTGCAATAGCATGAATACTTCCTTTGATCTTTGAGGAAATAAATCCCTGATACAGCTTTCTATCCGAAAAAAATCCGGCTCCTGTATTCAATACATCAAGGCCAACCATAAAATTAGGTTCATATTTTTCGTGAACCTTCTTTTCTGCTTCCTTTTTTTTGTCTTGTGCCCAGTTTATTATTCCAAATAAACTAAAAAGAAAGGTAAAGATTAGTCTTGTCTTCATTCTCTATTTGATTTTGTCCGGCCTCCACTTTCAGCACCGGGTTAGGAGTTACTAATTCTGAAGTTAAATTCTCATAATACTTTTTGATTCCGCATCCCGGAGATACATAGGTCGATTTTGTAGTATAATTAACCCTTACTTTAGATTCCGTCCCCTTTTTGGTAAGTTTAAAATAAACGTCTGTATAAGGCGAGTTATCTACCCGTAGAGGAATTAACCTGGAATCAGTCTTTACAGCTACTCCCAAATCTACCTTTCCTGCACCATAATCTACTGCAACATAGAGAGAGTCCAGAGTAGTCTCTTTTCCACTGTCCATATCTCTGTAGGCCACCTTCATTCTGGGAGTTCCTTCTCCGCTTTCACAAATATCATCGTCACCCCCACAGGAAACAAGCATTCCTAAAAAGCAGATCGCTATAAGAAATTTAAAGTACTTCATATTAAGATTTGAAATTCAAATTTAAATAAATTTATTTTTTAATCAGTAATGCAATGTTTTCTACATGGTGTGTCTGCGGGAACATATCTACCGGTAAGATCTTCACCAAAGTGTAATGTTCTTTCATTAAAGCAAGATCTCTTGCCTGTGTAGCAGAGTTACAGCTTACATAAACTACTTTTTCCGGTGAAAGCTTAAGAATCTGTTCTACAACCTTCTGATGCATTCCGTCTCTTGGTGGATCTGTGATCAATACATCTGCTTTAGGATGATTGGCCATGAATTCATCATTAAAGATATCTTTCATATCTCCACAATAGAATGTTGTATTTGTTAAGCCGTTCAATGCAGCATGTTCTATTGCCGCATCTATGGCTTCCTGTACAGATTCTATTCCGATTACCTGCTTTGCATTTCTTGCAACATACTGAGCAATTGTTCCTGTTCCTGTATAAAGGTCATATACTACTTCATCACCTTTCAGATCTGCAAACTCCAGTGTTTTTCTGTATAGTTCCAACGCTTGTTTATAATTGGTCTGGAAGAATGATTTCGGTCCGATCTTAAACTTCAGCCCATCCATTTCTTCCATAAGGTACCCTTCTCCGAAGTATACATTGATGTTTAAATCATAGATAGAGTCATTCTGCTTAGGATTGATGGCATATACCAATGTTTTAATCTGCGGGAACTTTTCTAATAAGAATTCAAAAAGCTTCTCTCTGTTTTCTTTTTCTTCTCTGTAAAGCTGGAAAAGAACCATCCATTCTCCATGAGAGTTCTGTCTCATCATTAAGGTTCTTAAGAAACCTTCCTGATTTCTTACGTCAAAGAAATCCAAACCATTATTAACTCCATATTCTTTTACAGCCAGTCTAATAGCATTGGAAGGGTCTTCCTGAAGGAAACATTCTTTCAAGTCAAGAATTTTGCTCCACATGCCGGGAATATGAAAACCTAAAGCATCTTTGCTCCCGAAATTTTCTTCAGAACTGATTTCGTACTGAGTAAGCCATCTTGCATTGGAGAATGAAAACTCCATTTTATTTCTATAAAAATATTGTTCTTCAGATCCTAGAATTGGCACGGTTTCAAACTCATCAATTCCTCCGATTCTTTTGATATTGTTATAGACTTCTTCTTGTTTAAAATCAAGCTGTTTTTCATAACTCATGTTCTGCCACTTGCATCCTCCGCAAGTACCGAAATGAATACATTTAGGCTCAACTCTGTACGGTGATTTTTCAAGTACTTCAATTGCTTCGCCTTCATAATATTTCGACTTTGCTTTTTTCACTCTCACATTCACAATATCACCAGGAATTGCGCCTGTTACCATTACCGTTTTACCTTCTTCTGTTTTTCCTATTGCCACGCCTTTTGCTCCGGCAGTCAACAATTTTATATTTTCAAGAGTCAGATCTCTTTTTTTCTTCCTACTCATTCTAAAATTTTCTATTTTCCTAATGGGAACTTTTACATTCCAGTTTGCAAAAATACAATAAAAAAAACCTTATCCGAAGATAAGGTTTCTATACTGTGTTAAAGTTTATTATTTTGTTGGAGCCGGCTGTGGATTTGCTGGCTGTGGAGCTTGCTGCATTGCAGATGGATCAAGCTGTAATTGTGGCTGCATTTGTGCATTTGGATCTACCTTCGGTGCTGAAAGACCTGTTTGTTTATCCAAAATAGTCACCAATTCCTGCTCACCAAGGTTTACGAAAGATCTGCTGGCAATTTTACCATCTTTATCAATAATGACAAAGCAAGGTAATTTGAAACCATATACTCCGTATTTCTTAGCAATATCAGAGTTCAGCCCTCCTTCTCCATAAACATTTACTCCCTGAATTCCTTTTAATAAAGAATTGCTTGTTTTAATGAATTGATCTTTTGTATCGTCTACGTTTACAAAAACAAAATTCATTTTTGACTTATAAAAGTTTACCACTTCTTTTAATACAGGTACAGTAGCTTCGCTAATGTAAGGATTCCATGAAGCATAAAAGAATAACATATAAGGTTTTCCTTTGTTTTCAGAAAGTTGATATGCTTTTCCGTCTTGTTTTGCTAACGCTGCTTCTGGAGCTGCTTCTCCGATTTTAAGTCCTGTAATAGCAACCTGCATTTTTAAAAGGTCACTTTTAATCGTAGCATCTTTAATATCTGTATCGATGATCTTTTTAATCTTGTCAATATTGGCAGCTGGAGTTGTTGGATGAATATCAGCCTGAGCCATTACAAATGCAAGTAGATAATCTTTTGCAGTTTGAGATAAATCTTTTTTTGTTTTTAAATACTGAGCGAACATCTCAGAAGTTGTAATCCCAGTTTTTCCTTTGCTGTTTGCTTCCGCATACTTCTGGAAATCCGGAGTCATTTTTACAAGAAGATATTGTCTGTAAAGAGGAATCGTTTTTACCATTCCATCTTTATCTGTTTCTAATTGAGTTTCGTAATCTTTGAAAGCCTTAGAAGATTTGTAAGAAGGGTTTCCGGACATCTGGCCATGAGACATTTCATAGTTGGCAAGCAAGTTAAGAATGGTTACTTTCACATCGTTTTTCTTCCACTCTAAAAGTCCTTTGCTTGGATTATTTTTCTTGGCAAGGTCATCCACATTTTTATTAATATCTGCTTCAATTTTATGCATTCCTTTCAAAAATGCAGCTTCATCTCCACCCATTAATACCGGTAAATTTACTTTGCTACCATAGTCTGCCAAGAATTTCATACTTGCTGTAAGGAAGTCATTATTTTTTTTAGCATCTCCGGTAATCACATATTCATTTGGGAAAGTAGCTCCGTTTCCTGAGATATTTACTTTTTGTCCACCTTCAAGATAGATCAGGCTTTGTCTGCCAGCGTAATTGATTACGTACATTCCATCTTTAGGAGCGTCAAAATTTCCTGAAAAGTTTCCGTCTTTATCCAGACCTATATTAATTAAAGGCAGGGTTCCTACTCCTGAAGCTTCTACAAATTCAATTCTTTCTAATGGTGAGCTTCCGGTAATTTTTCCTTTTACTTCTACTTTTTTTGAACAAGACATCACAAAGAATGTGATGATAAACAATAAAAGATATTTTTTCATTTCAATTTTTAATATTACACAAAAATACGCTTTTTAGGGCTTGTTAATTCACTCTGATAATTTTTTTTAAAAATTTTATTATTACCATTCAAAAGGGATATTCCAATTATTGAGGGCTATCTTTTTGAAGGTAAAAAGTATTTGAAAGTTTTTTCAGAAAACGATTCAATTACCTCCCAAATATATACTTAATAAATAAAGAATAACGAAGATCAATCAATAAGTTAACAAACTTTAACAGGATCATCTTTTTCATAAAAAAAACGCCTCCAAAAATGAAGGCGATTTTTTATGTATTTGAATCAATTCTATCCTTGATCTGCAAGAGCAGCCATGTACTCTCTGTTCATTCTTGCGATGTTTTCAAGAGAAATACCTTTAGGGCATTCTACCTCACATGCTCCGGTATTTGAACAGTTTCCGAATCCTTCTTCGTCCATAGCCTTCACCATGTTCAGAACTCTTCTCTTAGCTTCTACTCTACCTTGTGGAAGTAATGCATACTGAGAAACTTTTGCTCCAACGAATAACATTGCAGATCCGTTTTTACATGTAGCTACACACGCTCCACATCCGATACAAGCTGCAGCATCCATTGCTTTATCTGCATCTTCTTTCGGCACAGGAATAGCGTTAGCATCCAACGTATTACCGGAAGTGTTCACAGAAATGAATCCTCCTGCTGCCATTACTCTGTCGAATGCGCTTCTGTCCACCATCAAATCTTTGATTACAGGGAAAGCAGCACTTCTCCAAGGTTCAATAACGATCGTCTCACCATCTTTGAACATTCTCATGTGAAGCTGACAAGTTGTAATACCAGTATCAGGTCCGTGAGCTCTACCATTGATGTAAAGAGAACACATACCGCAGATTCCTTCACGACAGTCGTGGTCGAAAGCGATAGGTTCTTTTCCTTCGTTAATTAAGTTTTCGTTCAGAATATCCAACATCTCCAAAAATGAAGAATCTGTAGATACATCTGATATTTTATAGGTCTCAAACTGACCTTTAGTTTTACTATTTTTTTGTCTCCAAATTTTCAGCGTAAGATGTAAGCCTTTTTTTGCACTCATAATGTTATATTTATAGGTTGGAGATTATTTATAACTTCTAGTTTTAACCTCGATGTTGTCGTATATCAATTCTTCTTTATGCAACACTTCTGCATTGATATCGTTTCCTTGATATTCCCAAGCTCCGACGTATTTGTAGTTTACGTCATCTCTTTCCGCTTCTCCATCCGGAGTTGAATGGTCTTCACGGAAATGTCCACCACAAGATTCATTTCTGTGTAGTGCATCGATAGCCATTAATTGTCCAAGTTCAAGGAAGTCTGCTACTCTGAATGCTTTTTCAAGCTCAGTGTTCATCCCTTCTCCTTCTCCTGGTACTTTTACGTTTTTCCAGAAATCGTTTCTTACTTCTTCAATTTCTTTGATTGCTTCTCTTAATCCTTCAGGAGTTCTTCCCATTCCAACTTTATTCCACATAATGTTTCCTAACTGTTTGTGGAAATAGTCTACAGAGTGAGTTCCTTTATTGTTTAAGAAGAAATCAATTTTATCTTTAATTCCTTTTTCAGCTTCGTCAAACGCTCCTGAGTTTGTAGGAATCGCTCCTGTTCTGATATCTGCAGAAAGGTAATCTGCAATCGTGTAAGGAAGTACGAAATATCCGTCAGCAAGACCCTGCATCAATGCAGAAGCACCCAATCTGTTTGCACCGTGATCAGAGAAGTTAGCTTCACCGATTACGAAACAACCCGGGATTGTAGACTGAAGGTTATAATCAACCCATACACCACCCATTGTATAGTGAACTGCAGGATAGATTTTCATTGGAGTTTTGTAAGGATCATCAGCAGTAATTTTTTCGTACATTACGAATAAGTTACCGTATTTCTCCTCTACCCAGCTCTTACCTAAATCGTAGATCTGCTGATCTGTAGGATTATGAATATGTTTTTCGATAGCGGCTTCTTTACCTTTTTTCATGATCTCTGTAGAGAAATCAAGGTAAACACCTTCCTGAGTATCATTATTTTCAATTCCGAAACCAGCATCACATCTTTCCTTAGCCGCTCTGGAAGCAACGTCTCTAGGTACAAGGTTACCGAATGCAGGGTATCTTCTTTCCAAATAATAATCTCTATCTTCTTCTTTAATATTTTCAGGTCTTAATTTACCTTCTCTGATGGCTACTGAATCTTCAATTTTCTTAGGAACCCAGATTCTTCCTGAGTTTCTTAATGATTCAGACATCAAAGTCAGTTTAGACTGTTGTGTTCCGTGAACAGGAATACAAGTCGGGTGAATCTGTACGTAACAAGGGTTTGCGAAGTAAGCTCCTTTTTTGTGAATTTTCCATGCAGCAGAAACGTTGGATCCCATAGCATTGGTAGAAAGGAAATATACGTTTCCGTATCCTCCTGAAGCAATTACTACAGCGTGAGCAGAATGTCTTTCAATTTCACCTGTTACAAGGTTTCTTGCGATAATCCCTCTTGCTTTTCCGTCAACAATAACAAGATCTAACATCTCATGACGGTTGTACATTTTGATTCTTCCTTTACCGATCTGACGGCTCATTGAAGAATAAGCACCTAATAATAGCTGCTGTCCAGTTTGTCCTTTTGCGTAGAAAGTTCTTTTTACCTGAACCCCACCAAATGAACGGTTATCCAGCTGACCGCCATAATCTCTCCCGAAAGGCACCCCCTGGGAAACACACTGGTCAATAATGTTTGCAGAAACTTCAGCTAATCTGTAAACGTTGGCCTCTCTTGCTCTATAGTCACCACCTTTGATGGTATCGTAGAATAATCTGTAAGTAGAGTCACCGTCTCCCTGGTAATTTTTAGCTGCGTTGATCCCTCCCTGAGCTGCAATAGAGTGTGCTCTTCTTGGAGAATCCTGGTAGCAGAACGCTTTTACGTTATATCCTTGCTCAGCCAATGTAGCTGCAGCAGAACCTCCTGCCAAACCTGTACCTACAACAATAATATCAATCTTATCTCTGTTGTTTGGTGCAACAAGGTTCATATGGTCTTTATGATTTTTCCACTTGTCTTTAAGAGGACCCGCTGGAATTCTTGAATCTAATTTACTCATACTAGTATATTGATATTATTGAGTTATAAAATGGAAAACTGCTACGATGATAAATCCTGCAGGGATAAGGATTGAATACCATGTCCCGAAAGCTTTGATCACCGGCGTATATTTTGGATGTCTTGCACCGATAGACTGGAATGAAGACTGGAATCCGTGTGCTAAGTGTAATCCTAATAGAACAAAAGAGATTACATACAAAGCCACTCTCCAAAGATCAGCAAACTTTTCATGAAGTTCCGGCCAGAAACGTTCTGCATCAGGAGTTAATCCTTCTACATACTTGTAATTCATTTCGTGTAGCCAGAAATCATATAAGTGAAGCGCCAAGAAAGCTAAAATAACAGCTCCTGAAATAATCATATTTCTGGACATCCATGAAGAATTCACGGATGCGTTGTTAGCTGCATACTTTACCGGACGCGCTTTATTATTCTTGATCTCAAGCACAAATCCCATTACAAAATGGAAAATTACTGCAAAACCAAGAATAGGCTGCATTAAGAACTGCACAAAAGGATTATAGCCCATAAAGTCAGATGCTGTATTGAATGCATCTTTATTTAGAACTGATAACAAATTGGTTGTCAAATGCAGTATAAGAAAAATCAGCAAAAACATAGCTGATAATGCCATAGCGTATTTTCTACCTATCGTAGAACTCGTTAAACCTGCCATATAAGTTTAAATTTGAATTTCCACAAAATTAAGAAAGTTTAACAATATCGAAAAGTGAGAAATCTCACAAATAGACAGTTTGTAATCTTTCTAAATAAGATTTTCACCCATTATAAATACAGGAAAATGGCTAAATTCAGAACCATCATTTGAGATCATAAACCTTATTCCTGAAAACTACTTTTTGAATGGTAGGTGACAACGCTTTTATCTCAAAATGATCTACCCGTCTGGAGGCACAATAAGGGTTGACTAAATACTGTAAAATCTTCGTCTTATTTTTCATATCCGAAATCCAGAAACAGACTCTGGCCCCATTTTTCACTGAAAAAATTTTGTTTCTGTTAAAATGATAAACCAATACCTCTTCTTTCTTATTTTCAAAAGCCGTCATCCCGCTTCTTATCATGAGAAATAGTAAGGCTGTCATTATTAATCTCATCGTATTTTTCACATTAAATTTCAGTATGGCGGCTCTCAGTAAATAGACAAACAGGGATACTGACATCACTTCTATCTCATTCATTGGGATATTTTCAAAGAACAGCACATCCACCTCAGCAAACCAGTGAATTACCTTCAGTAAAAACTCAATAATCCCGTCATACATACCATTTATAAGTTCAAAATCAATCCCAAAAGAAATAAGAACCGTTATTAGAAAGGAGAAAATAATAATGATCTCAGAAAAAGGCACGATCACAAAATTGGCAATGATTGATATCAATGAAAACTGATGAAAATAGTACAACACCAGAGGTAGCGTTGCCAGCTGTGCAGACAAAGATATTGTAATCGTATTAAACAGAAGTTTTTTAATATAATTATTCTGTTTTGGGAAGTATTTCAACAGAGGCTGATTCAGCCAGTAAATCCCCAAAACAGCCAAAAAGCTAAGCTGAAAACCTACATCAAAAAGCTGCTGGGTATCTCCGAATAGAATAAAAAAAGCAGATAAGGCCAGTGAGTGAAGCAGATCCGGCTTTCGCTGAAGCAAAACAAAGATGAAATAAACACTCAACATGATGCAGGACCGCAAGACTGAATTACCAAATCCAATGAAAGCAGCGAACAACCAGATAAAAACCAAACTGAAAATAACCGCATATTTTCTGAATTGTAAAGGAGCAAACCGGATGAGAAAAAAGTAGAACATTCCAAAAATAACCACAATATGAGTTCCGGAAATAGCCAGGAAATGAACAAGCCCTGATCTATTGAAATCTCTGACAGTACCTGTATCAATCTCTGTCCTGTCCGCCAGAATAATACCTTTTAAAAATTCTTTAGTTTTTCCTGAAATTCCTGTTTCATCAATTCTGTTAAGAACATCGAGCCTGTATTGTTTAAGCCAATCTGCCCATGTTAAGTCGTTCCTTTGGGCAGATACCATTCCCTCTGAAATATAGATCTGGTAACGGATATGCTTCCTGTTTAGATATTGTGCATAATTAAACTGAAAATCATATGGTGGTGCCTTAGGTTGCGTAATATAAGCATCAGCTTTGTAGTAGTGAATAAAATCCAGCACCTCCTTATTTTTTGGAACATAAAAAATTGCATTGAAAGTTGTACTGCCTTTCCGGGCTATTCCTTCATATTTTCTATATTTTTCAGAGGAATTTAATTTCTGAGAGATCTTAAATGAAACCGTTTCATGCTTCTTCATCAGAAGCTTACCAACTGGTGAAGAAGTGTTATAGAAATGAAGAACAATTCCTCCTCCAAACAACAGAAACATCAGGAAAACTGTTTTGATTTTATGCAGAAGATAAGAATGAAAGCAGATTAAAACAAGCAGAATTAAACAAGTTACAGCAACCCCATCAATCAAAGATTCTCCCAATGCTATTTTATCCTGAAAAAGAATTCCAAGAATAAAACATACTGCCAGAATAAGTAAGGGCTGCTTGTGCAATTTCCATTAATTATCCTTTTAAAATAGATAATTAACCGAGAATTTATAAACTCCTAAAGAACTAAATAAGCGCTCTGTATTCATTAAAAATGTCAACAGAACGCTTTATTTTTTGTTTTGAAAATTATGTTTGAAAGTATATTATTTCTTTTTCAAAAATTTATCCGTTAAACGCTTCGTTTCTTTAATATAAAATAAAGGATCTCTCCCGTAATCTTCATATTGGAAATCACCTGCTTTTTTAGGAACAGCAGGCTCTATTTGTGTTCCTTCATGCCATTCATTGAATGAGGTAATGCCAATAAATTCCGGATTTACTTTGGTAGCGGCATCAAACATTTTCTCATAATATTTTCCATTGTCTCTGCTTTTGAAATTTGCTTCATTCCACGGACGGATTCTTGTATCGGAATAGCCAGGACCTACACAAGGAATAAAAATCAGATGATGATCTTTAGCGAAGCTGGCCATAAAATCCCAATTAGCCGTTGTACTTCCGTATACAAATCCTTCGCTGGCAAAATAGGTATAGAAACCATCAAAACCTGCCGAATCAAAAAATTCAGCATCATCTTTCTCAACCCAAAGTCCGATATAAAGAGCATCTAAATCCGTGTTTCTGACTGTTCCCTCTCCATCTTTGGATAATATTTTCATCCATTCTTCTTTAGGAATTTTATAGCTGTCATACACATAAAACAGAGGTTTCCCTTCTTTTTTATAGAATGCATGATGATTGGAATACGTTTTTACCAGGTAAGAAAGCTGCTCTTTTAATTCTGAAGTATTTTTATAAAAGGGCTCAATGTGAAATGCTATTTTTAAATCAAACCGATCCGCAATATCTAAATATTTGATAAGACTTTTATCCGTAAACGAATCTTTTCCCAGCCAGCTTACAACAACCACTCCTACTCCGGAGTCTTTGATCATTTTCATATGCTGCTCGATGGTTTTCGGATCATTGGAACTGTAATTGCCTAGAGCCGGATAAAAATTTGCTCCGATATCATCTCCTCCTTTATGATGGCCCAGATTATTCCACTTCGGATTGCTCCAGTGAGGAAGGATCTCATGATTCCAATGCTGATACTCTCCGTCTGTTGCCGGATTGGCGTACCAGCCGTAATAAAATATCTGAACTTTATCTCTTGAGTTGCTTTGCTGGGCAAAACTGTTTGAGAATAATAATGTAAAAGTCAGGAATAACAGAAAACGGTTACAATAATTCATAGTTAAAAATTAAATAATCAGAAACTCAGTACAAACTATAATTTCAAAATCACGTCAGCAGCATGCTCACTGGCTCCTTTCCCGCCAAGCTTTTCTCTAAGAAGATTATAGTCATTCAGCACCTGCTCCCTTTTTTCTCCTGACAAAATTTTATTGAGCTCTTCAACCAGGTTTTTAGTATTCAGATCATTTTGAATCAATTCTTTCACCACTTCTCTATCCATAATCAGATTAACCAAAGAAATATAATTGATATTTTTAACCAATCTTTTAGCAATAGCATAGGAAATTTTACTTCCACGATAGCAAACCACTTCAGGGATATTCAACAAAGCGGTTTCCAACGTAGCTGTTCCGGAAGTCACCAAAGCAGCTTTTGAACATCTCAGCAGATCATAGGTTTTATTAGAAACAAAATGAACATTATCATCTACATATTTCTGATAAAATTCTTTTGGAAGACTTGGTGCTCCGGCAATCACAAACTGATAGTTTTGAAACTGCGGTCTTACGGAAAGCATTATTTCAAGCATTTTTTCTACTTCCTGTTCTCTGGAACCCGGAAGCAATGCAATGATTTCTTTTTCATTCAAGCCATGCTCTGATTTGAATTTTTCAATGCTTATTTCCTGAAGATCCGAAATAGCATCCAGCAACGGATGACCTACAAAATGAGAATGTACTCCATGTTTTCTGTAAAAGTCTTCTTCAAATGGAAGGATGACCATCATCTCATCCACATATTTTTTGATAATCTCTACGCGGCCTTCTTTCCATGCCCAAAGCTGTGGAGAAATATAATAAACAACTTTGATTCCCAATTCTTTGGCAAATCTTGCAATTCTCAGATTAAATCCCGGATAATCCACCAAGATCAAAACATCAGGTCTGTTCTTCTGAATATCCTCTTTACAGAATTTGATATTATTCAGAATGGTTCTGAGGTTCATCACCACTTCCAGGAATCCCATAAAAGCAAGATCACGGTAATGCTTCACCAACGTTCCACCCTGAGCTTTCATCAGGTCGCCACCCCAAAATCTGAATTCCGCTTGGGGATCCTTTTGTTGTAAGGCTTTCATCAGATTGCTTCCATGCAAGTCACCGGAAGCTTCTCCTGCAATAATATAATACTTCATTTCTATAGTAAGGATAGAGAACAAATTAAGATAGATATGATCTTAATTCGTAAATTTGTTCAAAGATAATGATAAAAAATGTCAGAAGAATTTGAAATCCGGAATAAAGTTGCAGAAAGCGGCCTTATCAATTTTGACCTTACCACTTTACTGCCAAAAGGGGAAAGAAAGGGTATTGACCTTAAAGATTTCCTTTGGCAGGAAATGATCCTGAAAGAAAAAGATTTCCGCGAAAAGGTAGATGCTATCGATACGGAACAATATAAAGACACTTATGTATACATTTACAATTCTGTTGACACTATTATTCCTCTTTGGGCTTACTTTGTTTTAACAGCAAAGATTACCGATGCAGCAAAGAAAGTAGTTTTTGGAAGCCGCGAGGATCTGGAAGTTATTTTAATGCATAATGCCATCCAGACTCATGATTTTGAGGAAATGAGAGGAAAAAGAGTGCTTGTAAAAGGATGCTCAGATAAAGAAATTCCTGAAAATGCTTATATTGAATTGGTAGAACAACTGAAACCTATTGTAAAATCCCTGATGTTCGGAGAAGCGTGTTCAAACGTTCCTATCATTAAAAACTAAAAGCTTCTGAAACGCTCTCAGAAACTTTAACAATAATTATGAAAGGGGGTGATTTTGTGAGGCATATTTTTTGATAACTTTGGTGTACTTAATACTAAATAAACACAAAAAATGAGTTTAATTGACCTACTTACAGGGAACACAGGCAACCAGGTTGCTGAACAGGCTGAAAATAAATTCGGAATCAATAAAAACCAGGTAATCGCGCTGTTAGCTGTTGCTACTCCTCTTATCATTTCTTATCTTAGAAATAAATCTCAGGATGCTAAAGAAGCAGAAGCTTTAAATAATGCTTTAGATAAAGACCACAACGGAAGTATTTTAAATGATGCTTCACAAATTGAAGCAAGACAGGCTGAAGGAGGATCTATTCTTGATCATATCTTCGGTGGGCAAAAAAGTACTGTTGAAAACCAACTGTCACAAAACACAGGAATTTCAATAGACAAAATAGGTCCTATTCTTGCGATGCTTGCACCTGTAGTAATGGGTTATATCGGACAGCAGAAACAACAGAGCAATGTAGGAGCAGGAGGTTTAGGAGATCTTTTAGGAGGAATCCTTGGAAATGCTTCCAATCAGGCACAAGCTCAGCAGTCTAATCCTTTGAATGACATTCTTGGAAGTGTTTTAGGAGGTGGCGGACAATCTCAATCTTCAGGAAATCCTTTGAATGATATCCTGGGAAGTGTATTGGGCGGTGGAAACCAACAACAAGGCGGCGGCGGTTTAGGCAGCATCCTTGGTAATATTCTGGGAGGTAAATAATTAATTTAATTTTCATAAAAAAAGACCGGAGATATGATCTTCGGTCTTTTTTATTTTTAATTACTTTTTAGATTTTTCTGCAGAAGCAGGAAATGATTTTGAAGCTTTTTTAGGTCTTCTTTTACCATAACTTCCGGAATTAATTTTTCCTCTTCTTGATTTTTTGTCTCCTTTTCCCATAGTATTATGTATTTGTTGTGCTACGAATTTAGAAAATACAATACTAAAATCCAATTAATGAAGCTGTTAAAGTTTTATAAATTAGAAAGGGAAGCTGGAGAATTCCATTACCTACGCTTTCTATACTTTTATTGTCTTCCATTTTCCTTTTTTAAATAAGATAAAAGCAACAATAGTAATCAATGTTTCTGCGGCTGGAATTGATATAAAAACTCCTTTAGGTCCCATATCAAGATATTTTGATAAAAAATAGGCCAGCGGAATCTGAAACAGCCAGAATCCAAAAAGATTAACCCAGGTAGGAGTCCATGTATCACCAGCTCCATTGAAGGCATTGATCATCACCATCCCGATTCCATAGAAAATAAATCCTATACTCATAATCTGAAGCGCATTTTTAGCAAAATCTTTAATAGCCATTTCCTGAGTAAAAAAGCTTACTAAAAAATTTCCCATAAAAAGAAAGATCAGACTAACTATCAGCATAAAAATGACATTATATTTCACGGTTTTCATCACCGACTGTTCTGCTCTCAGCATTTCATTCGCTCCCATATTCTGGCCTACCAATGTAGAGGCAGCATTACTCAATCCCCAGGCTGGAAGCATAAAGAACATCATCAATCTTAAAGCGGTCTGATAACCTGCCGATGCATTCTCCCCTCCGGTAGTTGCAACAAGCTCTGCAAGGAAAATCCAGCTGCATGAGGCGATGACAAACTGAAAAATTCCGGGAGTTGCAATTTTTATGATAGATTTAATTAATGCATAATCCGGTTTAAAATAAGGAAGTTTAATTCTTATCTGAGTATCGGCTACCAAAAGATGATAGAGCTGATAAATAACCCCAATACTACGTCCTATTGTTGTTGCCAAAGCCGCTCCTGTAAGACCCAAAGCAGGAACAGGACCTAAGCCTTTTATCAGAATCGGACAGAGAATGATATTCGCAATATTTGCGATCCATAAACTTTTCATAGCAATCATTGCATTTCCGGCTCCCCTAAAAATCCCATTAATTAAAAATAAAAGCATAATAATCGTGCTGCTTCCCATCATAATTCTGGTAAAATTCTTCCCATAAGCTGCTGCTTCCGGTTTTGAGCCCATCAGGATTAAAATCTCTTCTGCAAAGATCACCCCCAACAAGCTTAAAATAAAAGTAACAACAAAGGAAACGAATAATACCTGCGCCGCACTTCTGGAAGCCTGTTCAGGATTTTTCTCACCAATTCTTCTTGCTACCAAAGCTGTCGCTGCCATACTCATTCCAATGGCAATAGAATACATTATGGAAAGTACAGATTCGGTAAGTCCAACCGTCTGGATAGCGAAACCACTTTCTTTCAGATGGCCGACAAAATAGAGATCCACAAGTGCAAATACAGATTCCATAGCCATTTCCAACATCATGGGAATTGCTAAAAGCAGCACAGCACTTCTGATATTCACTTTCGTAAAATCAGTTTCTTCACCGCTGAATGCTTTTTTCAAAAACTCAATATATTTTGTCATTTCGCAATTAATATTTTATGTAATCCCAAAAATACAAATCCAATTATTAGAAAAACTTAGCAATTGGTAATAAAATTTAATTTAGATTTGTATATTCTTAAAAATTATCCTTATGAAAAAAATAATCTCTACTACTTTTCTATTTGGAATGTTACTGTCCGGCAGCATGTTCTCTGCCCAGAAGATGAGTCAGGAAAAGATGAAAGCCATTTATTCTGATGATATAGCAACATTTAAAAAACAGTTTGCTCCGGGAGATTACAACAAATGTTTCCTTGTGGGAGATCTACTTTATTCACCCCTTGGCTTCAGTGTAATGTCTGACAGAAAGAATATTATCAACTTCCTTTTGGATAACAAAGCGAATGTGAATAAAAAATGTCAGAATAAAACTCCTCTTGAAGTAGCTGATGAAACAAAAGGCAGTGAAGAAGTAAAGAGAATTCTGATCGCAAAAGGTGGTAACAGAATTTAAAAAAACCTAAAAACAATATATGAAACTTCCGAAAGGGAGTTTTTTTTATTTATAAAACCTGCAAAAATCTTATCTTTGCCAACGAAAAATTCAAGGTTCGGAATTGAACCTTAAACATTGAACTTTAAACAAATAATTATGTTTCGATCACACACCAACGGAGAGCTATCTCTGAAAAATCTGAATGAAGAAGTTACACTATCAGGATGGGTACAGACTATCCGTGATAAAGGATTTATGATTTGGGTAGATCTTCGAGATCGTTACGGAATTACCCAGCTGGTTTTTGACCAGGAGCGCTCTTCTGCCCAATTGATGGAAGAAGCTAAAAAACTGGGCCGTGAATTTGTGATTCAGGCTACCGGAAGAGTTATTGAAAGAGTAAGCAAAAACCCTAATATTCCAACCGGGGAAATTGAAATTCTGGTAGAAAAACTGACAATTCTGAATGATTCTCAGCTTCCACCTTTCACTATTGAAGATGAAACAGACGGAGGTGAAGAATTAAGAATGAAATACCGTTACCTGGATATCAGAAGAAATCCGGTAAAAGATAAGCTGATCTTCCGCCACAAAATGGCACAGAAAGTAAGAAATTATTTATCTGACGAAGGTTTCATTGAAGTGGAAACTCCTGTTTTGATCAAGTCTACTCCGGAAGGAGCAAGAGACTTCGTGGTACCAAGCAGAATGAACCCCGGACAGTTTTATGCATTGCCACAGTCTCCACAAACTTTCAAACAGCTTTTGATGGTAGGTGGAATGGATAAATATTTCCAGATTGTAAAATGTTTCCGTGATGAGGATTTAAGAGCAGACAGACAGCCGGAATTTACACAAATCGACTGTGAAATGGCTTTTGTAGAGCAGGAAGACGTGATGAACGTATTCGAAGGAATGACCAAAACGCTTATAAAAGATATTACTGGTCAGGAATTCGGAGCTTTCCCAAGAATGACTTTCGCAGATGCGATGAGAAAATACGGAAATGACAAACCGGATATCCGTTTCGGAATGGAGTTCGTAGAACTGAATGAACTGGTAAAAGGAAAAGACTTTAAAATATTTGATGATGCTGAATTAGTAGTCGGAATTAATGTAGAAGGATGTGCAGACTATACAAGAAAGCAGATCGATGAACTTGTGGATTGGGTAAAACGTCCTCAGATTGGTGCATCAGGAATGGTTTGGGCAAAATTCCAGAATGACGGAGTGAAAACCTCATCGGTAAACAAATTCTACAACGAGGAAGATTTAGGAAAAATCATCGAAAAATTCGGAGCAAAAGAAGGTGACTTAATGTTGATTCTTTCCGGAAACGAAAATAAAGTAAGAGCTCAGCTTTCAGCATTGAGAATGGAGCTTGGAAACCGTTTGGGACTAAGAAAAGGAAATGTATTTGCACCACTTTGGGTAGTTGACTTCCCTCTATTGGAATGGGATGAAGACACTGAAAGATACCATGCAATGCACCACCCTTTCACGTCTCCAAAACCGGAAGATATCCACTTATTGGAAACTGATCCTGGAAAAGCAAGAGCCAACGCTTATGATATGGTTCTGAACGGAAACGAAATCGGAGGTGGATCTATCAGAATTTTTGACAGAGATCTTCAGTCTAAAATGTTTGATTTATTAGGATTTACCAGAGAAGAAGCAGAAGCTCAGTTTGGATTCCTGATGAATGCATTTAAATACGGAGCTCCGCCACACGGAGGTTTAGCATTCGGATTTGACCGTTTGGTAGCGATTCTTGACGGAAACGAAGTGATCAGAGATTATATCGCTTTCCCTAAGAACAATTCAGGACGAGATGTAATGATCGATGCGCCTGCTTCGATTGCTGATGCACAGCTCGATGAATTAGAATTACAATTGAATTTAAAAGCATAAATGTAAAGCGGGGTATTTGCCCCGCTTTTTTTATATTCTCATTACAGAAGCCTTAAGTTCACTCTGAACTTCCTGATGTTTTATACTGACGATACTATTTTTGAAAAATAAATTTTAATAAAGCAGCATTATTTAGAATCAAAAAACATTACAAATCCTAACATTATTTATCAATTTTCTAACAAAACAAACTATACACTAGTAAAATATACATTTTCATACACTATGTCAAATATTCGTGAAATAATCAAATTTAAAATTTAATAGTAAAAATTAAATTAAAACAATTAAATCAACGAAATAAATACATTTTCCAAATAAAAACCCAACAAAACAATCATTATATTATGTTATATGTAAATATGATTTTTATTAATATATTTACGTTACACAGCTGAATTATAATGAAGACTTCATCAAAACTTAGGAATTGATGTATTTTTATAATCTCATGCGTATGATGATAATATAGCTGTTCATATTTTAAACCTTGATCACCAACCAATATTAAATAATATGAAAAGCAAACTATTACTATTATCAGGATGCCTTGTTCTGGCACTGAATTCATGCAGATCGGATATTGAAAATCCACAAACAGAATCTATCGACCTTACAACGACTAAGCTGGACAATGCAAAGGTTCACAAATTACTAATTGACGGAAAATACACTTATGTTAACGAAGTAAATGGTGAATATTTTTACGCAGAAGATATTACCATTAGCCCCGAACAGTTTAATGTATTACAAAAGCAGGCCAACCCAGGAACCTCAACAGCAGAGAAAAGTACCATTGTAAGCTCCTTTATCAAGACATGGCCGGATGCAACCGTCTACTATACATTACCCAGCCAGGGAAGTATGAGTACTCAGAATTACAATACTTTCCTGACCAATATCAACAAAGCATTTGATATGATTTCTTCACAGACCAGCATGCAGTTTGTTGAACGAACCAATCAAACAGAATATATCACCTTTACCTATACAACGTCCAACAGTTCTCCGCTTGGATGGCAAAAAAACAGAGTTAACGGTATAAAAATCTATAATATTACTTATCCCGCTATTATCGCCCACGAAATCATGCATTCTATGGGAATCATGCATGAGCAGTGCCGCCCGGATAGAGATCAGTACATCATTGTAGATGTTAACAAGGCTGTAGAAGGAAGCCGTCATAACTTCAATCTTTACAATGATTATGCAGGACATGGTGCTTTTGATTTCGGTTCAGTCATGATGTATCAATCTACAGACTTTGCTATAGACTCAAGTCAGCCGGTAATGACTAAGCTGGATGGATCTACATTCACCAAGCAAAGAACAGGATTGTCTGCAGGTGATTATGCTGGTATCAATCATTTGTATGGACCTGTTAATGCTACTTCTACAGTAAACGGAACGTATACTATGACAACAGCTTTAGCAAGTGATAAAAATGTAGATGTTTCAGGAAGTTCAACTACCGACGGCACCAGCATCATACTGTATTCAGCTTCTACAGGAAATAACCAGAGATTTACTTTCACCAAATCAGATCATGGTTACTATACCATCAAATCTATATTGGATCCTACAAAGGTATTAACCGTGAAAAGTAACGGAACAACGAATGGAACAGCTGTTGAATTAAGAACCAATGCTAATACAGATTCTCAAAAATGGTTATTATTCAATTTAGGAAATAATGGTTTTGGATTTGCTCCTAAGAACGCACCAGCATTGAGATTAGAGGTAAAAAACGGCACAACAACCAATCTTACCCCTATTGTAATCGGTACAACTGATCAGACGGTTCAGCCTTCAACAAAACAACGCTTCATCCTTACAAAAGTTAACTAAATTTCTTCATACAAGAAAAGAGGTTAGGAAATAAATTTCCTAACCTCTTTCTATATTTAAAACTATCTATTAGATTAATTTCAACATTTCATTTCTTCCCGGCCCGGTTGAAAGATAAGCCACAGGAATTCCTAATTCTTCTTCCAAGAACGAAAGAAACTCGTTGACTTCTTCGGGTAATTCTGAAGGACTTTTCATCGCAGAAAAATCCGCTTCCCAGCCATTCATCCATTTTAATATAGGTTTTCCGTTTTCAGGAAGTAAACCTGAAGCAGTTACAATCTCTCCGTTTTCCAGTTCATAATGGGTACAAACTGCTACGGATTTCAATCCACTTAAAACATCAGCCTTTGTCAGAACCAGCTGAGTCACTCCATTGATCATTACGGCATACTTTAAAGCAGGAAGATCCAACCATCCTGTTCTTCTCGGACGTCCGGTATTGGAACCAAACTCATTCCCTTTTGTTCTGATCTCTTCACCTAGTTCATCAAATAATTCAGTTGGAAAAACTCCGTTCCCTACTCTTGTACAGTAAGCTTTTGCAATTCCAAATATCTCACCGATCTTTTTCGGTGAAACACCTAAACCGCTGCTCGCTCCTGAAGCCGTGGTGGAAGAAGAAGTAACATACGGATATGTTCCGTGGTCAATATCCAGCATAGCAGCCTGAGATCCTTCTGCTAAAATTGTTTTACCTTCTGCCAGAGCGTTATTTAAATATATCTCAGTTTCTGTGCATTGGAATTTTTTCAGAAAATCTACCGCTTCAAAAAATTCATTACTTATTTCCTCCAGAGAAGGCAGTGTCATACCTTCAGCAGTCAGCATCTTATAATCTCTTTCTAAAATATGCTGTACTCTGCTTCTGAAGTCAGGAGTAAACATATCTCCTACTCTTACATTCTGTCTTAAAATTTTATTTGAATAAGCCTGTGCAATCCCGTTTTTGGTGGTTCCGATGGTTGTATAATCAGAACTTTCCTCCATAAAAACATCCAGAAGTTTATGAGTAGGCAGTACAAAGTGAGCTTTCAATGAAATAATCACATTGTTTTCCGGCTGAACCGTTTCATCAAATAACTGAAGATTTGCAATTTCTTTTTTAAAACTTACAGGATCCAGCACAGTTCCTGTACCAATAACATTCTGCACTCCTTTCATAAAAATCCCCGAAGGAATCATTTTAAGCGTAATTCTTCGGCCGTTTCTCTCTATGCTGTGCCCTGCATTAGATCCACCATTAAAACGTGCTGTAATGTCATAATTTTCACTGATCAGGTCAATAAACTTTCCTTTCCCTTCATCACCCCATTGTAATCCTAATACAATATCCATATTCGTACTTTAAATTTTATGGGACAAAGCTATGACAGTCAAGAAGAAAGACCATTGTCATTTGACAAAAAGAGATTTCTTGAGAAATCAGAAGCTAGATGTTAGAACTTAGTAACAACTCACCTACCCTATTACTTTCCCACTCAAAATAATATCATCTATCAATTATCATTAATAATTCTAGACTATATTTCTTCTGATTCTACTTAAAGAAGAAGGTGTCACGCCAAGATAAGAAGCCAGCATAGACTGTGGAACTCTGTTAGCAAGCCCCGGATAATGATTTAAAAAATGAATGTACCGTGATTTCGCATCCTGATTGAGCATGATACTGGCAACTTTCAGTTTATTCTCAACAACAAAAGCATGGATTCTTGCAAACAAAACCGGCCATACCGCAATTTTCTCTTCCAGCAGTTTAAAATGTTTAAGATCAATCACCAGCAGTACAGCATCCGTAATCGCTTCGATATCTTCATGCGCAGGCAGCTGATCTGTAAAGCCTTGAAAATCTCCTATAAATCTGCCTTCATAGATGAAATATCTGGTAAAATCATCACCCTGTTTATTATAATACAAAGACCGGAAAACCCCTTCTTTCACAAAAGCAATTCTTTGGCTCACCTTTCCTGCTTCTACAAAAGGTTCTCCCTTCTTCACAGTGATTTCCTGAATGCCTTCAGCAAGTAAAAGTTCATCCTGAGGATTCAGTGTTCCAAATTTTTTGATATAAGTAAAAAGCTCTTCCATATTTCTGTTTTACCCACGGATTGCGGAAATATAAAGATATAAAAGTCATTGCTAAAAACAATTGTCATTTGGCAACAAACCCTGCAAAAGGTACCACACAGGCTTCCAACGGCATGTTAATTGCTTGATTTTTAAAAACGTAAGACAATGAAAGCAATTTGGAACGGCGCTATTGGCTTCGGTTTAGTAAACATTCCTGTTAAAATTTACTCAGCAACAGAAACCACAAAATTAGATCTCGATATGCTTGACAAGTCTGATTTTTCCAATATCCGGTTTAAAAGGGTGAATGAAAACACAGGAAAAGAAGTTAAGTGGGAAAATATCGTTAAAGGTTATCTCATGGACGAAAAATATATCGTTCTTGATGAAGAAGATTACGAAGCCGCAAGCCCTGAAAAGACAAAAATCCTTTCTATTGATCAGTTCGTCAAAGAAGAGGAAGTAGACAGTGTGTATTTTGAAACCCCTTATTATCTGGAACCCCAGAAAAATGGAGAAAGTGCCTACAGGCTTTTATTGAAAGCACTTGAAAAAACATCCATGGTAGGAATCGGAACATTTGTACTCCGTGAGACTGAAGCCATCGGATTGATACGGCCTTACAATGAAGAGATCCTGGTTTTGAACCGGTTGAGATTCAACCAGGAAATAAGAAATTATACAGACTTAAAAATCCCTGCTCAAAAGGCTCCGAAACCTGCAGAACTTAAAATGGCTGTTAATCTTATAGAACAGCTTTCTCAGGAATTTGATCCTGCCATGTATAAAGATACCTATTCTGATGAGCTCATGAAGATCATTAAACAGAAAGCAAAAGGTAAAAATATTAAAGCCAAAAAAGTTCAGCCTGCAAAAGAAGGTAAAGTGATTGATCTGATGGCACAGTTAAAAGCAAGTCTAAGCAGTTCCAAATCCAAATCCGCATCATAATGGCTTTAAAAGATTATCATAACAAAAGAAAGTTCGATGAGACCAGCGAACCAAAAGGAAAAGCAAAAAAAAGCAAAGACAAACTGATTTTTGTGATTCAGAGGCATGCCGCAAGCCGGCTTCATTATGACTTCCGGCTTGAAATGGAAGGTGTACTGAAAAGCTGGGCGGTTCCGAAAGGCCCGTCATTAGACCCGAAAGACAAACGTCTTGCGATGATGGTGGAAGATCACCCTTACGATTATAAAGATTTTGAAGGAAATATCCCGGAAGGGAATTATGGTGCCGGACAAGTGGAAGTATGGGACAGCGGAACTTATGAACCTCTGGAAGAAAATTCTAAACTATCTGACGAAAAAGAACTGCTGAAGGAATTGCATGCAGGTTCTTTAAAATTTATTTTACATGGCAAAAAGCTGAAAGGTGAATTTGCTCTGGTTAAAATGAAAAATACGGATGATAACTCATGGCTGCTCATCAAACACAAAGATGAATTTGCAGAAAGTCCTTACAATGCTGAAGAAAACACTTCACCAAAGTCTCTGGTCACTCAGTTTTTAGAGGAAAAAAAAAACCTAAAAATAAAAGAAAAAAAGAAGTCATAACTTCTGAAAAACCATTCAGAAATTTTAATTCTTTAACAAACGAAAAAAAATTAAAGTCTTTTATCAAACCTATGTTGGCCAAACTTTCAGAGAAAGCCTTCAATGATAAAGACTGGATCTTTGAGATAAAATGGGACGGCTACAGAGCTGTTGCTGACCTCAGCCATGATGCTCCGCTCTTCTATTCCCGGAACGGAATTTCTTTTTTATCAAAATTTGACAAAATTGCCCAGGATTTCGACAAACAGAAACATCATATGATCCTGGACGGCGAAGTTGTAGCCTACGACGAACAAGGGAAGCCTAATTTTCAGCTTTTGCAGCAAATCGGAGATAATCCCAATGCAGCTCTTGTTTATCAGGTTTTTGACCTTCTATGGCTGAATGGTCATTCTACCGAAGAAATTCCTCTGATCCAGAGAAAAGAACTTTTAAAGGAAGCTTTAACAGAAACCCAGCAGATCAAATACTGCGATCATATTCCCGAAAAGGGTATTGATTTTTTTGCACAGATGAAAAAAATGAAACTGGAAGGTATGATTGCAAAGCGGGCAGAGAGTTTATATATTGAAAACAGCAGAACCACTGATTGGCTTAAAATCAAATTTTCCAATACAGAAGAAGTGATTATTTGTGGTTTTACAGAACCCAGAGGTTCACGGGAAAGTTTCGGAGCCCTGATTTTAGGAAAATTTATTGATGGTGAGCTTACTTACTGTGGCCATACAGGCACAGGTTTCAATACGGTTTCTTTAAAAGAAGTATATGAGAAACTGCAAAAAATAATTGTAAAGTCATCTCCGTTCGAACAGGTTCCTAAAACCAATATGCCGGTAACATGGGTAAAACCTGAACTGGTATGCGAAATCAAATATTCTGAGATTACCAGGGACGGAATATTCAGGCATCCTGTTTTTATCACAATCAGAGAGGACAAAAACCCGGATGACCTTAAAGATCCATCCTTCACCGAAAAACCTAAAGAAATGAAATCAAAAGCTACATTAAAAAAAGCAGAGGCTAGTGAGAAAGAAAAAGAGATCACTTTGGATAAACATCTTGTAAAACTGACCAATCAGGATAAAGTTTATTTTCCTAAAGATGGTATTACAAAAGGAGATGTCATTGAATATTATCAATCCGTAGCCCGATATATTTTACCTTACTTAAAAAATCGTCCGCTTTCTCTCAACCGGTTTCCCAATGGAATTGACAAGCAGAGTTTTTATCAGAAAGATGCCGGAGATCATATTCCGGACTGGATAAAAACCACCCAGGTATATTCTGAATCGAATGATAAATACATTGATTATATGTACTGCAACGATAAAGCGACTTTGGCTTATCTGAATAATTTAGGGTGTATTGATCTCAACCCATGGAACAGTTCTTTACCGGATCTTGAGCATCCGGATTATCTGGTTTTGGATCTTGACCCTTCTTCAAAAAATACATTTGATGAGGTAATTGAAACAGCGCTTCAGGTGAATGAGGTTTTAAAAACTATTAAAATAAAAGGTTATTGTAAAACTTCCGGAAGCACAGGAATTCATATCTATATTCCTATGGGAGCTCATTACGATTTCGATCAGGTAAAAGATTTTGCTCATATCCTTATGAAACAGGTGAATGAAAAACTGCCGAAGATTACCACTTTGGAAAGAAGCCTTCAAAAAAGGGATAACAAAAAAATTTATCTGGATTATTTGCAGAACAGAACAGGCCAGACTCTTGCCAGCGCTTACAGCCTGAGACCTAAACAAGGTGCCTCCGTTTCTATGCCTTTGGAATGGGATGAATTGAAACCCGGACTGAAACCTACCGATTTTACTATTAACAATGCTCTTGACAGAATTAAAGAAAAAGGAGAGTTGTTCAAAGCTGTTCTGGGTAAAGGAATTGATATGATGAAGGCATTGGAACTGCTGCAGAATATTGATTAATTTCTCTATTTTTGCCCGCAAAACTTTTAATCATGGAGGAGCCTATCAGATTGCAGTTATATTTCAATGAAAACATAGAAAGAGAAAATCAGAAATTTTTCTTTCAGTATACATGGAAAAAGCACTTTGTTGAACTAAAAAAAGCAATCATATATGCTGTTGTATTCCTCGCATTAGGATTTCTTCCTATAAAATCTTTGAATCTTGGTCCTGTTGCCATTATTTTTAAATATGGAAGTTTCTTATTTGTAGGATATATTTTCCTTCTGTTATATCAGTATTTCAATACTAAAAATAAAACCTTTAAATTAATCGAAGAACAAATTGATGACCTCAGAAGAAAACATGATGAAATAAGCTTTATAACACTTCATCAGGATAGTATTACCGTTAAAAATCCATTCAATACCATCAACTGCGTCTGGAATAAAACTCAGTATAAAATGGTTGACCAATACCTTATTTTAAATATGGTTAATAACAATTTCATTTTTACAGAATCTGAGTTTAAGGAGAATGAATATAAAATTTTATTAGATTCTCTTCAGCATTATTCTAAAAAAGAGAAGTAAAAACTCCCACATTATACTAATGCAGGAGCTTCTTAAAAAAATTAAATATAATTATTGATTATAAACATGAATATCTCTCTGTGGAAAAGGAATTCCGATTCCAGCTTTATCGAGAGCTTCTTTACAACCGATGATTAGTTCTTCGTTCATCGTCCAGAAATTTTCAGTAGAAGTACTTACTCTTACGGATACATTGACAGCACTGTCTCCCAATTCAGTCACCACCACCTGTGGGGCAGGTGTTGCAAGAGCATATTGATTATTCTTAATGACGTTCATTAAAATATCCTTGGTCTGCCTAAGATCCGCATCATAAGCAATTCCGATATCCAGTGATGTTCTCCTTGTTCCCAATTGGGTAAAATTGGTAATACTGTTATTGGAAACGACTCCATTAGGAATAACGATCAATTGGTTTTGCGGGGTGATCAGTTTTGTATGAAAGATATCTATGGCATCTACAGTCCCCGAAACCCCTGAATTGGTAGAAATAAAATCACCAATCTTAAATGGTTTTAATAGTAGAATTAAGATTCCACCTGCAAAATTTGTTAAAGATCCCTGTAAAGCTAGACCTACTGCCAAACCTGCGGCACCAATCATTGCGACAAATGCAGAAGTCTGTACTCCAAGCTGCGTTACAACAACAATAAATAGCAGAATATTAAGTCCCCAGTTGATAATATTTAAAAGAAAATGCTGCAGCGAAGCTTCCATATTTCTTTTTTTGAAACCTTTTTCAACCAGTTTCTTTATCATTCTGATCATCCATGATCCGATAAGATAAATCAATAATGCGGAAATGACTGCAGTAAAAATTCTCGGTGCCCATGAAATTGCTGAAGAAATTAAGGTATCCCAGTGTTGTTGAATCTTGTTCAATTCTAAATCGTCCATTGTATACTATGTGTTTTACTATTTATATCAATAAAAGTATTGACATCTTCTGCAGGATTTGGAAAAAAAAGAATTCACCCTGCACTGTTATCAGTGAAAGTAAACTATATTTTATCCTCTAAAATAGATTGACAGCAGAACGGAATATTTCTGCTTTACTCAATAATCATTCAGAAATTGAATCTTGCAGGAAGAAATAATTTTTCGGTCATAGAGTTACAAAAACGATACCGAAGTGGACAGTATTCAAAGAAAAAAAATATCAAGGAACATTCCTTAAGGTAATTTTGCGGCAAGATTTTCAGGTAAAAGCCTAAGAATATGGTAGATAATTTTCCATTTAAAATTTGGAACAATGGTAAAGGAACTTCCAGCATTGACAATAAATTTCGCCACATACTCCGGCTCCATGATCAGAGATTCATTAAGTTTTAACCCTTCGTTGATTTTTGTTCTGATATAACCAATAACCAGGGCATTTACAATAATTTTCCGGGAAGCTAATTCCTGTCTTAATCCAGCCAGAAACTGTGTAAATGCAGCTTTGGTACTGCCATAGACAAAATTGCTTTTTCTTCCTCTGACTCCGGACAAGGAAGAGAGTCCGATTATTCTTTCCAGGCTGGTATTGCTTTTATCCATTGCAATAATACTCAGGATAGAAACTCCACCCATATAATTGACTTCCATCATTTGTTTCGCTCCTTTGAAATCGGTCAGTGCTTTTTGATTGTCTACTAAAAAACCTGCGGCATAAACTACAATATGAGGTTGTACAGAAAGACTGGCATAAAACTGACGATGAGAATCAAAATCAGCAGCATCAAAATACAAAACAGAGACTTTTGAGCGGTCCAGATTTTTTGAATCAATGAAATTATTCAAAGCGGTTGTATTTCGGGAAGCAGCAATAACTGTAAATCCTTTTTCAACATATTGTATTATACATTGTTTCGCTACATCTGAATTAGCCCCCAGAATAAGAACGGTTTTGTTTGTGTTTTGATTCATGAAGCAAAGATAATTGTTTTATTAAACACTAATTTCATTAATTGTTTTTCACAAATGGACACAATTTTCAAACTAGTGTAGAAAAAATTGCGGCGGGTGAACAAAGTTCACCCGCCGCAGCTACATATTTTCAGACTGAATTATTTTTTTTCTTCAGTTGCTGTTTCTTTTTTGTCATCTGCCTTCTCAGCAGTTTTTGCTTTATCTCCAAAACGAGCCTCAGTCATTTCTCTTGAAACTGCAGCTTTTTCGAATTTCAGTTTTCCAGATAATGTTTCGATAACAAAACCGTCATCCTGAACCTGAGCAATTCTTCCGTGAAGACCTGACGTAAGAACTACTCTTGTTCCCACTTTAAGGTTTTCCTGAAAGTTTTTCTCCTGCTTTTGCTTTTTCATCTGAGGTCTGATCATCAGGAAATAAAATCCTACAAACATCACTCCCATCATGATCAGCATCATAGGTGAAGATCCACCTTGTGCCTGTAAAAATAGTGTCAGCATATTTTAAATATTAGGGTTGAATGTTCGCAGTGAACGTTAATCTGATTGGAGCTTTTTCTACATTAGCAAAAACGTCTGCATACTTCTGAACGTTTCCGTCGAAGCTTGAAGAATCAAAGTGTAATGTAACTTTTCCTTTTTTACCAGGCATGATTGGCTCTTTTGTAAAATCGGGAGCTGTACATCCGCATCCAGGCTTCACTTCAGAAATAATCAATGGGTTTTTACCTGTGTTGGTAATTTCGTATACGTGTTCTACTTTATCTCCCTTTTTGATTTTTCCAAAATCAAAGCTGTTTTCAGATAAAGCTACAGAAGTAGATGGCTCGTTAGAAACCGGAGCAGCTGCTTCACTATTTACAGGTGCTGCTACAGAATCAGTAGTTAGGGGAGCTACAACAGATGCAGAATCAGTAGCTGCAGCTTCAGCACTTTGAGTTTCTTTGTTTTCTTTTTTACATGAAACTAACCCAAATCCTATAATAGACAAGGCGATAATTGATAACGTCTTTTTCATTTTATATTCTATTTTGATCTTTACAATATTTATCTAAAATACCATTGATGAAGATATTGGAACGGTCTGTAGCAAATACTTTTGCAATTTCAATATATTCATTAATGATCACTCTTGAAGGGGTGAAAGCAAAGTTATCAAGCTCTGCAATGGCTGTAGACAAAATTACTTTATCCATTAAAGAAACTCTTTCCAGATCCCAGTTTTCCAGTCTTTCTTCCAGTTTCTTTTCATTGTTTTCCCAGTTGTTTAAGGTATCTTTCAACAACTTTACAGCGAATGTTTTATCTTCTTCATCTTTAATCATTTTGATCAAAGTTCTGCTTTCTTCATCTTCTCTCAGGAAACCGATTGTTTTTTGTACCATGGAATTGGCAATATGGATATCATCGTACCATGAAAGCTCCTTATCTCCCAGGTAATCATGAAAATCTTCATTTTCAGCAATATACCTCAGAAATAATTTACCTATAAATTTCTGATCTTCTTCGAAAGAATATCCTTCTTCTTTCATGAAATCCTGATAACGTTTCCCAGCAGTAATTCTCTGGAAAGTTTTTACCAATAAATCATCATGCATATCCCATTTCAACTGCTTGTGCTGGCCTGTAAAAAATAATCTTTCAGGGTTTTCTTCCAGCTTGCGCAATACCTGGTTATTGATGAATTTTTGGTTAGGATTAATATCAGCATCAGTTTTAAGAAATTTATTCTTACCAATTTCGATCTGATTTTCTGCCAAATCTTTCAAACCCACCAAAAAGTTGAGCTGATAGATGTATAGATAATAGATTTTCTCTATCCCGGCAAACATGTTTTTCTCTAAAACATCAAATTTTACAGGATTTTGGTAGTAAGAATACACGGTCTGTACTACTTTTTCACGGATTTGTCGTCTTCCTAACATTCAAAGAGCTTTTTTATGGGTGCAAAGATACAAAATTTAAAATTGATGAAATTCGTAGTGTGATGACATTTTTGTAATTTTGTCAAACTATATGAAAGCGCTAAAAACCTTAAACCCTTATTTTTGGAAACACAAAATACTATTGTTTTGGGGGGTACTCTTTATCATCGCCAGTAATTTCTTTAATATATATAAGGTTCAGTTTGTAGGAAAATCTGTGGATGAACTTACAAAAAGTGGGAACCTTGGTTTCAACCAGCAGGTTTTAATTTATGTTGGAATTATTGTAGGATGTTCTCTTCTAACAGGATTCTTCACTTTTATGATGCGACAGACCATCATTGTTGCCTCCAGAAGAATAGAATACGAACTTAAAAATAAAATCTACAGACATTATCAGGATTTATCTTTAACGGATTATAAACAAACCACCATCGGAGACTTGATGAACAGATTGAGCGAAGATGTTGTTGCAGTGCGAATGTATCTTGGTCCCGGGGTAATGTATGTAGCGAATTTGATTGTACTGGTGCTGATTACAGCTATTTACATGGTAAAGACGGATGCTTCCATGACGATGTGGACTTTACTTCCGCTTCCTATTTTATCTTTTGCTATTTATAAGGTAAGTTCTATTATCAACAAAAAGTCGAAGATCATGCAGAAAAGCCAGTCTGCAATTTCTACTTTTGTACAGGACAGCTTTTCAGGAATCCGTGTGGTAAAATTTTTCGCAAGAGAAAAATACATTGAAAAAAACTACGGCATCAAAGTTACCGATTATCAGAATAAAGCTTTGGATCTTGCCAAAACAGAAGCCTATTTCTTCACCATTATTCTTTTTGTGATCGGATTATTAAATGTTGCCATTATCTGGATTGGTGGTACAAAATACATTGCAGGAGAATTAAGCATTGGTAAGATTGCCGATTTCTTTATGTATATCAACACGCTGATTTTCCCTTTCTCTATGGTAGGATGGGTAACTTCTGTCAACCAGAGAGCTGAGGCCTCTATGCAGAGGATCAATGAATTCATGGATAAAAAATCAGAGATCATTAATACTAATTTTGAAAACTATCCGATCAAAGGAAATATAGAATTCAGAAATGTTTCCTACGTATATCCTAATACGGGAATCAAAGCACTGGACAATCTAAGTTTTAAAGTAAACGCCGGAGAATCGTTGGCTATTATGGGTAAAACCGGTAGTGGAAAATCAACGATTGCCTTATTATTATGCAGGTTAATAGATCCTACGGAAGGGGAAATTTTAATTGATGGTAAAAACCTGAAAGAACATAATCTTGAAAACTACAGAAATTTTATCGGATATATTCCTCAGGAGAGCTATTTATTCTCTGATTCTATAGAAAATAATATTGGTTTTGCCATTGATCATCCTTCTCACGAGAAGGTAGTAGAGTACGCCAATATTGCAGATGTTCACAAAAATATTGTAGAGTTTAAAGACCAATATAAAACACTTGTTGGTGAACGCGGAGTGATGCTTTCGGGGGGACAGAAGCAAAGAATTTGTATCGCAAGAGCATTAATTAAGGACCCCAATATCATTATTTTTGACGATTCTTTGTCTGCCCTGGACACTGAAACGGAGCAGAATATTCTGGAAAATATTGACAAAAAAATCAGTAACGCTACTTCCATAATCATCACACACAGAGAGTCTAGCGCCCAAAAAGCCCATCAGATTATCAACCTGACCGAAATTGCCAATTCTGTAACTGCATAGCCATTTCGTTCTCAATTGTTAAATAAATCATAAAAAAAATTTTGTGATTAAAAGAATTCTTTTATATTTGTTCTTAACAAGATTAAAAAATATCTAACAATGAGTGAATACAAGGAACGCCATGAAAATGAGATTTTCACGAAGGTGTTAAAAGCAGGGAGAAGAACTTATTTCTTTGATGTGCGCGAGACGAAAGCAGGAGATTATTATCTTACAATCACTGAGAGTAAGAAGAATTTCGGAGAGAATGGGGAAGCTACATTCGAGAAGCATAAAATTTACCTTTACAAGGAAGATTTTAAGAGTTTCCAGGAGATGTTTAATGAGTCCACAGATTTCATCATTAATGAAAAGGGTGAGGATGTAATTTCAGAAAAACATGACAAAGACTTCAAAAGCAGATCATATACAATTGATTCTGACGACGAGGTTTAAAAAAAGAATATCTAAAAACACAAGCATCTGAAAAAGATGCTTTTTTTATGCGGTAAAACCAACAATGCATAAAAAAACGGGCGACAGCCCGTTCTATTGAATATGAATCTACTATTATTCCCATTCTTTTATTCAACTGAAACAATTTCTTTTGATTCTTCTTTGTTAAAAGGTGCTGATTTCAGGAAACTGTATAAAACGTCTGGCAGCTCATTTTTACAAGGATCTTCCTGATTTCTGTTATTCATGCTGTTTACACTATTCGTAACATTTGCAGCAGAAAACATGACAATACCTCCGTCTTTTCTAAGGGTAGCCAACTCTTCATTCTTAGTACTTGGATCAAAATTTCCGAAACACATTATATTATTCCGGGTTTGTGGAATCGGAAATTTTTCAGCAGTAATGCCGGATAAGACATTTCCATTCATTTTAAATAATTTATAATCCCCGTCGAAATTCCTGTGAGCAATAATTTCAGCAGCACCATCGGCATCAATATCTCCCACAGCCAGCCCCTTCCAGTCTGAAGCTGAACCCCAGTTTGTAAATTCAGTAATTTTTGTAAGAACGCCACTATCACTTACCCGATAAACATGGATACCATTATAGATAGCGTTATTATCATCAGCATCCACAAGCAGTACTAATTCATCTTTACCATCTTTATCAAGATCACCTGATGCTACTGCTTTGATTTTAGAACTTGCAGGCAGATTAAGTGTATTTAAATATACTGATTGCATGTCTGTCCCAACAAATTTGCTCACTCTGGCTTCTTTATTAAAATTTCTTACTGTGATAACATCATCTTTTCCACCACTGATAAAGTTTCCAGCAACTACACCTACCCACTCTGACTGAGCTCCCCATCCGGTATATCTTGTATGTTCCACAATACTGCCGTTTTCAATTTTCAAGACATAAATACCATTTTCGTTGGCATCTGCATGATCGTTTAAAGCAATAATCTCACTTTTATTATCTCCAAAGAAATCACCTGCAGCCAGTCCTTTCCAGTTATTGAAACCACCATATACTTTACTGGTGCTAACCTGACGAAAGGCTCTGTCATAGGGTTCTAAGGTCTGCATTAAGCCGTCAAAATTTCTGATAACAACAAATTCATCATCGTTATCTCCATCAAAATTACCGCTGGCAACACCTCTCCAATCAGAGTCTTCTCCATACTCATGATCTGTATTGACAGGCACAATTAAGTTTTCAAAATTTGATAAAAGAGCCCATGTGATCGAAGAATCAAATACCGTTATATTACTATAGTAATTTTTAGCAGCCTGTAAATCTGAAACTATCTGATACAGCGTTTTATCATCATATTGAGATAAATACAACCATAAATAAGCGGTGTAAGTGCCATATCTAGGAGTCACAGTAGGGTCAGAGGTATTAATATTATATTTAATATTCCAATTCTCATCATTATAATTAACCCCATTTTTTATATGCAGAGGGGAAATATAAATATCTTTTGTCAACGTTTTAGTATAAGCATTGATATCTGCAGTAGTATAAATAAGATTTCCATTGATTGAAATACCATACCTGTTACATTCATAAGGAAAAGCTGCCGTTAAATCAGCATGAGAAATATCTTCGCGCAAAGTATCGTGCTTCCAATAGGTCCAAACATTAGATCCTAAGCTGGCATTAAGCTGTGTATTTGCTTTTATAAAATTGGCAATTTGATTGAGCTGGACAAGATAATTGTTTTCATCCGTTGCCCTATACATCTGCACCAGCACTCTTCCTACGGAGCTTTGCATATTAAAAGGTAAAATTTCGCCCGGAAAACCTATTGGTGGATTATTATCGCTGCGTTCCTTGTAATACCCTATCGTGTTGTTAGAACCAGGTTCTATAAACCACTGGGCTGCGTGGTAAGCAAGTGTTTCTTTTATTTTTTGGATAAGGTCATCAGCAATTGTAATATAGTTTTGGCCTGCATAACGTCCTGTTGAATTATATGTTAAGTTTTGAATAGTACTATCTTTTCTAACGATTGCTGCAAACTTAGCCATAGGATATGTAATATTGGCACTATGTACCAAATGAGAATAAGGTAATCCTGTTGTATCTGATACGGCATTATAATGGTTAGTAGACCAGGCAGCACCGGAAACATGGCGATAATCATAAATTATCGGGTATCCCAATGTAGGATTTCTCAAATCATCTCTCCTGTCTATTGTATTTCCGATACACTTGATTAAAGTTTCAGCATATTTTTTCTCGTGTGTTTTTTCATACATCAAAACCAGTGCTTCCATGTGGGAAGGCACGCCCCAGGCAAACTCAAGCTGATCCTGACTGGTAGAATTACCATCCCACTGGTCGAGTCCTCTGGTATCAAAAAGTCGTTTAAAATAAGATTGGGAACCCGATTGGGAATAGGATTTTATTGCAAAAAAAGCAATAAGAATTGTAAAAAGTTTTTTCATGTTAATAGCTTTGATTAAAGTGAGTTGAGTGAGATTTTTCTCACGATTCTCCTTAAACAAATATAAGTGTTTTAGTCACTGATCATAGAATTTATTTTGCAGCCCTTTAGGCTACAGTAAATCAAGCGAAAAGTTATTACACAGACTTGAAAAAAATAAAGCCTTTCAGATTTTGAAAGGCTAAAATAGGGTAAGAATTAAAGATAATTTATTCCTTAATAAATTGTTCTGTAATGATCTTATTTTCTGTAACGACATTTAGGATATAGTTTCCAGTCGGAAGTTCTGAAATATTTATTTTTGATTCTTTTGTAGTTTTTATGAGCTGCCCTGTGAGATTAAAGATCTCCACCTTTAAAATTTTATGACCAGTTTTTATATTTAAAACATCTTTAGCAGGATTTGGATAAATTTTAAAATCATTAATGGATACTTCTGCAACACCAAGACTTCCCATCAATTCATAAGCTCCGGCATCCGGGTTACCCATACGGGCTACTCCTCTTATATCATCTGCAGGAGCATCCGTTAATACTCCGTAATTAACAGCAACACTACCGGGTAACAAGGATAATCCATCATCTGAAGTTCTTAAAATTCCATCAGCTCCAACAATATTGGTTTCATCTGTAAAGCCGGGATTAGTCTGGAATATATTATTGGGATAACCATATAAAGAATTTTGGTTTGCCAAAGTATAAAATCCCTGCGGCAGCTGAAAAAGATTATTGTAGAAGTAATTTTCAGCGGGCCAGTCATTATGATTTTTATAATCTGCTCCGGGCTGACTATCCGTACCATTGATATTACCCCAGAATATATTATTTTTTACATAATTATTTCCCAAATAGGTAAAAAATCCGCCTCCTCTTGTTCCTGTATTTTTATAAATGGTATTGTTGATGACTTTATTGCTTCCGTAATAAAGAAAAATTCCACCTCCCATATAGTTTGAAGTATTTTCGTAAAGCAGATTATTTACAATGAGATTTGAACCCTTTTCAGTATAAATACCACCACCGCCATAATAATAGGTATCAATCTGGCTGATCCCAGCTTTATTTTTAGCAATTACATTTTTACTGATTACATTATTTACACCCAAAACCGCATAGATCCCTCCACCATCGCCCGTAGCAGTATTATCGTGAATATAGTTGTTGGTAATGGTATTGGTTCCTTGAAATACAATCACACCTGCGCCGTCATAAAAAGCTTTATTATTATAAATCTCATTGTTTGAAATGATATTATTACCATTTGAAGTATAAATTCCTCCACCTGAATAGCCGGAGTTCAAATAAATCCTGTTATTGGAAATTGTATTATTTCCGTTAATAAAATAGATGGCAGGACCTGCTAATCTCGAAGCAACATTTCCGTTTAGATTATTATTAACAGTACCATTCGCAAAGCCATTAGTAATAGAAAATCCATCTAATCTCACACCAATTGCATTGGTACTATGACCAGAAAACAATACAACATGGTAACAGTTGTCAGTTTTAGTTCCTAAGGTACCTATATCACCGCTCAGAATTGTTATATTATTGTTGATATTTCGCTCTGTTAAAGATATCTCAGTTCCATTAAATCCACCATACACAGAAATACCGTCTTTTAAATAAAACGTTTTATCCCGACTATCCGAAGGAGAGCTGTTTCCAAAGGGATCTCGTGCTGGAATATAAGTTCCGCTGGATACCCAGATTTCATCCCCAATCTGGCTCGCATTGATGACTGTCTGTAAATCATTACTTGCTGTAGCCCAAGAAGTGTAAGGTGCAATTCCAGCATTGGAATTAGCATTCACATACCTTACCGTTGAAGAAATTAGTATAGAATTCAATAAAAAAAGTAAAAAGTATATATTTTTCATCCCCGATTATGTTGATAATTACCGTGCAAATATACTTTTAAAAGTCATTAAAAAGAAAATTAACACACCAAAAAGTGGCGTATTAATATAAACTGACTATTCAGAGATAAAATAAAATAGCACATTATCTTTCGAAAATGTGCTAATTTAGGGTGAATGATGGGTCTCGAACCCACGACCTTCGGAACCACAATCCGACGCTCTAACCAACTGAGCTACAATCACCGTTTTCTGAGTGCAAATATAGGACAATTTCCTCAACTACCAAACAATTCCATCAAAATTTTTCAAAGAAATTAATCTTTCAGACGTAAAGCCCTCAGCATAAGCAACTCCCGATAACCGTCCTAAATCCTGAGCACGGTAAGTTAAGCTTTCATAAAAGTCTTTTGTGGTAATGGGAGTCTCAGGTTCTTTAGACGTTGGGTCATAAAACTGAGTTTTGTATGCCATACAAGCTTCCAACTTTGTATTAAGATGCTCCGAAATATCAATAACAAATTCCGGTTTGATATCTTTCCACTGAATATAATGAAAAACATGCTTCGGCCTCCATACTTCCTGAGATTCTCCTTCCAATACGGTTTCAATCTTCCGCAGTCCGGACAAAAAGCACGCATCCGACACTAATTTCGCTCCTTTTGCATGATCCGGATGTCTATCATCAATTGCATTAGCCAAGACGATTTCTGGCCTGTATTTGCGAATCATTTTTACGATTCTCATTTGGTATTCTTCAGAATTTACCAAAAAGCCATCTTTCATTCCAAGATTTTCTCTTGCAGAAAGTCCTAAGATTTTGGCTGCATCTGCGGCTTCAGCTTTTCTGGTTTCATCTGTACCTCTTGTCCCGAGCTCACCTCTTGTAAGATCTACAACAACACATTTTTTTCCTTCAGAAACCATTTTGGCAATAGTTCCGCCACATCCCAGTTCTACATCATCAGGATGGGCACCAAAAGCAAGTATATCAGTTTTCATAAACTCAAAGATAGGGTTTAAAATAAAAACTTCCCAAACATTACGTATGGGAAGTTTTAATATCTATAATTTAAATTTTAAATTATTTATTGATTTCTGCATTTAATTTTACAGCATCCTGATAAGTAGGATCTAACTGTAAAGACTTCGCTACATAATCTTTTGCTTTTGCAGCATCAGAATCTTTGCTCATGTATGCTACCGCAAAGTAAGCGTAAGCAAGAGTCTGTTTGTTAGCTTCCTGATCAGCTGGTTTTACTGTACTGATGAATTTCTCATAAGCCAATTTTGCAGCGTCATTATTTCCAGCTTGTTGGTAAGAATATCCCTGGCTGTAATATGCAGGTGCCCAATCCGGAAGAAGGGCAGACATTTTTTGCCATGTAAGGATAGCTCCATTCCAGTTTTTAACATCCTGGTACGCTGTTGCTAACTTAAATAATGAATCAGAATCCTGACTGTTGGCAGCAACTTTCTGTTTCAATGCTTCAATTTCAGGATTGGTAGGTCCTTTGTCAGCTTCTGCCTGAGAAGCTCCTCCACCGCCTGCGATGTTTGCCAATTCAAGATCCCACTTCATTGTTTCATCCTTAGCAGCTTTTGCAATACCTACTTTTTGCTGAGCTTCAGCCATTAAAGCAGATTTCTTAGCAGCATCTTTTTCATCTTTCGCTAAACCAGCAGCAATAAGCCCCTGTAAACCTTGGTCTGCAGGCAATATTCTTGTTTTCTCAGCCTGAGAAACGAAAGTATCCATATTTTGCTTAGCATCTGCATAATTTCTATCTGCATAGGCATTATACGCTCTTAATTTGAACTTAATCGGATCATCAATTTTATCAAAAATCTTGTCTAATACCATTTTAGAATTTGCATAATCTTCGTTTGTGAAGTATAGTTTTGCAATTTCTAACTGAGTATATGGATCTTCATCAGCATACTTTGTATAGTTGATAAGGTCTTGTGTAGCTTTCGCATTCTGCTGATATCTGATATTATAACCAGCCAACGCCTTATATGCAGGCGCGTAAGTAGCATCTACACCAACAGCTTTATCAATGTTTTGCTTAGCTTGCTGCCATTGTTGTGCAGCCATCCATAAAGTTGCCATTCTTGTATAAACGGAAGCTTTATTTTTAGCAGTAGGTAACGCTTTATCATAAGCAGACATAGCCTCTCCCGGCATTCTCTTTAATCTGTAAGCATCTCCTAATGTATAATAATAGTGTGCAGGAACACCTTTTTTCTCAGCTTTTTCAATAGCTTTAGTCAAAAACTGAATAGCAAGATCAGGTGAACTGTTTTTCTCGAATAGAGTTAATGCTTCAGCAGCTCTGAAAAGAACTTCAGCATCTTTTTCTCTTGAATCAGTAACTACTTTCTGAATTTCAGCAACGGCACTTTTATCACCTTTACCTAATTTAACAGCAGCTAAACCAATTTTGTTCAGATAACTTTTACCGTCAGCCGCTAAGCCTTTATTGAAATTTTCAGTTGCCTTAGCATAGTCCGGCTCTCCTTGTCTTAAGAAAGTATTTCCTAAATAGAAGTAGTTTTCAGCTGTGGGCTCTTTAGCAATCATTTCAGTGAAATTTGTTTTTGCCTGCGCAAATTTATCACTGTCTATACTGTTGATACCATCCTGCAATGTCTGTGCAGAGGCAAAACCGGCAAAAAATACCACGGCTGCTCCTAAAGCAATCTTCTTTACATTCATATTCATTATATCTTTCATTTTATATTTTCTAATAATTGAGTTTTATTATACACAATTTTTAGACCAAATCAAAAAGTTTAATATGGTTAAATTGTGAATTTAATATTTTTTAACGCATCTGAACTTCTCTCTTATAAAGATTATACGGCTGCAAGCCTTCTTTCTGTACAATCTTCTGTCCTAAATGGGTACACGAAAATCTTATAAATCCGTTGGCAATATTGAAATTACCTTCGTTAATCAGGAAATAAAGCACTCTTGTAAACGGATATTCCATTGTACGGAGTCCATCAAAATCTGCATTATATGATTTACCTTTCTCCACTACAGGAAGAACCTTCACCATCTCTCTCAATTTTTCTGAAGTTTTATCATAAGGACGGCTGAAAGTATTCAATCCAATAACGCCTATTTTATCAGGATATTTCCCCAATTCCTCTATAATCTTCTGATTTCCCGGAATAATTGAAAATTTCAGGTCTTTCGGTTGTTTTTTGAATTTCTCAGCAACAAAATTCAGGTTACTGGAGTTGGTTCCGTCAAAAATAAATTCTTTTTTATCAGACATCAGGCCGTTGTTGATTTCTTCCATTGAAATACTTTCTTTTGGAGAGTCTTTAGGAACGACAAAAACCACTGCATCCGCAGCAAATCTGGAAGGAAGAAACTTTAGATCTGTTCTTTCCTCATATGTTTTTATTTCTTCAGGGGTAAGATTTCTGGACATTACTACCGCTTTAGCACTTCCTTTCAAAAGATCCAGAAGTCCTAAATCTTCCTTCTTGGTTTCTACTTTGATGTGTGTTTCAGGATAGTTGATCATATAGCCTTCTGCTAATGCTTCTGTAACGCTTTGAAAAGATTCGTCGGTAAAAATGGTAAGATCACCTTTGTGATAGGATGGAGCGTTTTTCTCCTTTTTGCAGCTTGCAAGCATCATACTCAAGACAAAAATTACTGCAAGCTTTAAACTATTCTTCATTTCTCGATTTTTTAATTCTTGAGATCGCTCTGTAAATTCTAAAAATACCATAAATAATGAGCACCACTCCTAATGCATAAGCAACAGCAGGTTCTAAAATAGTAAAGAAGAATTTGTAGACAATCACTACAATTCCTAAAACGATATAAAACAATCCCGTAACCAGGGATAACCAATTGAACATCATGTAACAAAAATACCAAAAAAAATAAAAAGAGAAGCATAAGCCTCTCTTTTTATTTATATTTTGAATAAATAAGTCTTATTCAAAGTTCATCGTAAATGGTACGCTATAGTAAGATCTAACGCTCTCCCCGTTTCTCTTCGCAGGAGTCCATTTTTTAAGTTTCTTAACTACACGCATTGCTTCACTGTTGAAGTCACCATTTGGAGATTTCTCTTCAATAGTAACATTCGAAACAGTTCCGTCTTTTTCTACAACGAACTTAAGCTTCGCTTTAAGTGTTCCTTCACCTCCTTCCATCAAAGAAGTATCGAAGTTATCTCCCAAGAACTTTCTTAATGCACCCATACCTCCAGGATATTCTGCAGACTGGTCAACATCTTTATAGATCTCGTTAGGGTTGTTCGCTTTTACTTCTACTGTACTGGCTTTAGTACCTGTAGATGGTGGTGGCGGCGGTGGTGTATAAGCCGGAGCTTTTACCCCCTCCTGATTTTGTAAACCAGTTGTAGTTTCCAACTGCTTAGAAATCGGTGGTGGTGGAGTTTCAATTTTCGGAGCTTTTACAGGCTCAGGAACCACGTTCTGAATTACCTCAATTTTCTCCTCTTCTTTTGGAGGTGGAGGTGGTGGAGGTGGTTCTTCTTCTTTAGGCTGCTCGATAATCGGATCTTCTTCGATAATATCTACCAGATCTGCCTTCACTTCTTGCTTAGGCGGAGCGGTAAGATTCTTAATCGTAAGATAGATGAACGGAGACAAAGCTGCCAAAAGGAATAATGCTGTTCCGATAATAAAAGACTTTGTTAAAAGTCTCGGATACTGATGTCTAAGATCATAGGCACCATATTCCTTGTTTCTATTTTCAAATACGATCTCGTCTAAAGTAAGATTCTGACCGTATACATTTTCATCTGCCATAGATTAGATATAACAATTTTATGGTTAAATTACTTTGTGGCAGCAGCCGGTGCAGCAGCACCTCCTACTTTTTTCTCATAAATAGCCTTTTCCCAAGGTTTGATGTCAGTAACCCCGTACTGCTCACTTTTGGTAATTGCCATTTCATCAAGAATATCAACAAAGTTCTTATATACAGCATCGTCAGTTGGCTTAATGATCACGGTAAATTTCGTTTGATCTGCAGCTCTAGATTTTGCCTGCTGAATTACTTTTCTAATTCCTTCTCTGTCAAGACTAGTTTCCATAAGAGTTTGGTCATTCAAAGATGTAGCATCTTGCTGGTGCCAGAAAACTCTGTTATTTTTTCCTAATAAGATAGAAATTGAGTTAGAAAGTTTAATTTCTGTTGGAGGTGGTTTTTGTTTTTCATCTTTCGGTTTAGCCGGAAGACCCAAATCCATAACGTTCGGTTTACTGAACGTAGTTGTGAACATAAAGAAGGTAATCAATAGAAAACCCAAGTCCACCATCGGAGTCATATCGACTCTGGTGTTTTGCTTCTTGGAACGGACCTTGCCGCCCTTGCCGCCTTTCTCTTGTACTTGTACTTCTGCCATTTCTATCGATATTATTCGTTAGGTTTACCTTCTTGTGATGTAATCAACCAAAATTTAAGAAAATCAATATCTCTTAAACCTTCAAATAGGCTTTTCACTTTAGGATATTCAGTTGTAACGTCACCTTTAATCGCTAACTTGTAGTCAGGGTTAACGCTCAAACTTTCTTTTACCCAATCAATTAATTGCTTATTTGTACTGTCCATAGGAATTCCTGACGGACTTCTATAATTTTTCTGCTCATCTGCAGGCATATCCAAGTAACCTTTAAGCTGGTTCATTGGAACTCCGATTGCCTGAACTTTCTGGAAAGCAGCTTTTTGGTTGTTGTCAAAAGTAATTCCATACTTTTGTCCCATTTTATCCAAAAGAGCAATTCTTTCTGATGCATTTTCTACCGGCTGGAAATAGAATTTTCCGTCCGGAGTAGCGTTGATAGTCATTAAACTAGCATCAGGAAGCAATTTTTCCGAAATTGAAGATGGCGGTTTGATCTGCTCCACGTCAGGCTTTTTAAACTGAGTGGTCAAGATAAAGAACGTAAGAAGTAGGAACGCAACGTCACACATTGCGGTCATGTCCGTTACGACTCCATGTCTTTTAGGTTTGACTCTCGCCATTATTATAAAATATTTTTAATTAAACTTCTTTTAATTGCCAATGCAAATATCTTGCTAATTCTTAGTTGAATTCAGCGAAAGATTGTTGGATACTCATAGAGATCTCGTCGATCTTGTAAGTTAATCCATCAATTTTAGATGTAAAGAAGTTATAAAGGATAATAGCGATTGCTGAAGTACCAATACCTAATGCCGTGTTAATCAAGGCTTCAGAGATACCTGTAGATAGAGCAGCAGCATCCGGAGTACCACCTCCTGAACCTAATGCAAAGAACGCCTTGATCATCCCGATTACTGTTCCAAGTAGTGCGATTAGGGTTGCAACTGTACCTAGAGTAGAAAGGATCATCATGTTTTTCTCAAGCATTGGCATCTCAAGAGTAGTAGCTTCTTCGATAGCTTTGTTAAGAGCTACCATTTTCTGCTCTTTATTTAATGTAGTATCGTGAGAAAGTGCTTTGTAAGTAGTAAGACCTTCTTTTACTACGTTACCAACAGAACCTTGTTGTCTGTCGCACTCTTCGATAGCTTCGTCGATTTTGTTTTGGTTTAGTAAGCTTCTTACCTGAACAACGAAGTTGTCTAAGTTTCCTTTTCCAGCTGCTTTACCAAGAACGAAATATCTTTCAAAAGAGAAAACGATTACAGTAATCATGAAAGTAATCAAGATTGGTACGATAACCCCTCCTTTGTAGATAATACCTAAAAACGATTCTGGGTGAATGTCTTTTCCTTCAACACTTGAAAAAGCTACAGAACCACTTCCTAGTTTATCTGCATCTTTAAAGTTTCCTGGGCTACCAAGAACGAATAAATAAATACATACTCCTATAGCAAATAGAATAGGAATAATAACAGCTGGATTTAAACCTCCTGCCTTTCTAGCAACTACTTGCTCATCATTTTTTGAAACATTCATTTCCATATTTAACTAAATTATATTGTTTTAAAATTTTACAGGGTGTAAATTAAAGGCAAAATTAATTAAAATGCAAGAGTCTTAATTAAACATTTTGCTTTTTTTTGATAAAGAAATTTTAATACGATTTCGAAATAATAATTATTTTAAATTATTTTATTTATTTTATCCAAATTTAACATTTGAATTAAAAAATCATAAAAATAAGACACCCATTTTTTTTAATTTCCCAATGTTAATTTTTTTTTAAATTACGATATTCACAATACGGTGAGGGACTACAATGATTTTTTTAGGGGTTTTACCCTCCAAAATCTGTTGCATTTTCTCGCTCGAAATCACCAAATCTTCTACTTCCTTGGCAGATAATTGCGCTGAAAGTGAAATTTTGAACTTCATTTTACCATTTACACTTACCGGATACTCAATTTCGTCTTCAACCAGATAATCTTCATTCAATGTCGGGAATTGTTCAAATTCTATCGATGTACCGTGTCCTAATAAACTCCACAATTCTTCACAGATGTGAGGAGCATACGGAGAAATGATAACGGCAAGCGGTTCTAAAATATTGCGCTTGTTGCATTTTATTTTCTGAAGCTCGTTTACAGCAATCATAAAGGATGATACTGAAGTATTGAAAGAGAAGTTTTCAATATCGTATACTACCTTCTTTATTAAGGTATGTAAAACTTTGTATTCCGCTTTTGTAGGTTCTTCGTCTGAAACTTCAAACACGTCTCCGTTGAAATACAGGTTCCAGAATTTTTTAAGGAAACCATACACTCCGCTCAACCCTTGAGTATTCCAAGGCTTGGATTGTTCCAACGGTCCTAAGAACATTTCATATAATCTTAAACCGTCTGCTCCGTACTCTCCGCAGATATCGTCAGGATTTACTACGTTATATTTTGACTTGGACATTTTTTCTACTTCACGGTCTGTGATGTATTTTCCGTCTTCCAGAATAAATTCGGCATCTGCATAATCCGGTCTCCATGCTTTGAAGGCTTCTGTATCCAATTCGTCAGAGGTTCCTTTTAATAAGGATACGTCTACATGGATCTGCTGAGTCTGGTAATCTTTAGCTAAATTTTTTGATACATATTGATTCGTACCGTCAATTCTGTACACAAATGCACTCATCCCTAAGATCATCCCCTGGTTGATCAGTTTCTGGAATGGCTCATCATGACTGATATAGCCTCTGTCTTTTAAGAACATGTTCCAGAAACGGGAATATAATAAGTGGCCGGTAGCGTGTTCGCTTCCTCCTATATATAGGTCTACCTGTCCCCAATAATCTGCTAATTCTTTTTTAACAAAAGTTTCTTCATCGTTAGGATCCATATATCTAAGGAAGTACCATGAGCTTCCTGCCCAACCTGGCATTGTAGATAATTCTAACGGGAAAATAGTTTTGTCATCAATAAGATCTGTAGCAACTACTTTCTGGTTAGCTTCGTCCCATGCAAATTCTTTTGCATTTCCTAGTGGTGGATCTCCATCTTCTGTAGGTAAGTATTTTTCAACTTCAGGAAGTTCCAAAGGTAAAGCAGAAGTTGGCAACGTGTAAGGCATTCCATCCTTATAATATATAGGAACTGGTTCTCCCCAATAACGCTGTCTTGAGAAAATAGCATCACGCTGTCTGTAGTTTGTTGTTCCATGACCGATTCCTTTCGTTTCGATCTCGGAAATCATTTTTGCTTTCGCTTCATTATAGTGTAATCCGTTTAAGAAATCAGAGTTTACACAAACAGAATCTTTGGAATCAAAAGATTTCTCCTGAACATCTTCTTCAGTTTCCACCACTTTCTTGATTTCAAGATTAAATTTCTTAGCGAATCTGTGGTCACGCTCATCGTGTGCCGGAACAGCCATCACCGCTCCTGTTCCATATCCCATCAACACATAGTCTGAAATATAGATCCGCATTTTTTCATTGCTGAAAGGATTGATTGCATAACTTCCTGTGAAAGCTCCGCTCACGTTTTTTACATCAGACATTCTGTCTCTCTCCGTTTTTTTGGAAGTTTCTTCAATATAAGTATCTACTTCTACTTTTTGAGCATCTGTAGTAATCGTTTCCACTAAAGGATTTTCCGGAGCCAATACCATAAAGGTTGCTCCAAAGATGGTGTCAGGTCTTGTGGTAAATACCTCAACGGTTTCATCATGACCTTCTACTTTGAACTGAACCTGTGCTCCCTGAGATTTTCCGATCCAGTATTCCTGAGAATCTTTCAACGGTTGCGGCCAGTCTAAGGTATTTAATCCCTGTAATAATCTTTCAGAGTACGCAGAAATTCTCATGCTCCACTGCATCATTTTCTTCTGGAATACCGGGAATCCTCCTCTTTCGGATTTTCCATCCTTCACCTCATCATTCGCCAGTACCGTTCCTAATGCAGGGCACCAGTTTACTGTCGTTTCTGCTCTGTAAGCAAGACGATAGTTTAAAAGAATATCTTCTTTATCAATTTCAGAAGCATTATTCCATTCTTCTGCAGTGAAATTTAATTCGTCGTTCTGATTAGCATTTAATCCTTCTGTTCCTTTTTCTTCAAAATGTTGAATCAAAGACTCAATCGATTCTGCCTTATCCGTATTTTTGTTATACCACGAGTGATACAATTGGATAAAAATCCATTGTGTCCATTTATAATAGGAAGCGTCTGAAGTTCTTAGTTCTCTGCTCCAATCAAATGAGAAACCGATTTTTTTCAGCTGCTCTTCATATCTGTTGATGTTTTGTTCTGTAGTAACAGCCGGATGCTGTCCTGTCTGGATCGCATACTGTTCAGCAGGAAGTCCGAAGCTGTCATATCCTACCGGGTGGAGTACATTAAACCCCTGGTGTCTTTTGTATCTCGCATAGATATCCGATGCAATATATCCCAGCGGGTGACCTACGTGAAGTCCTGCTCCTGATGGATATGGGAACATATCGAGTACATAAAACTTAGGTTTGTCTGTGTTATTAGAGGTTTTATAGGTTTGATTTTCCTCCCAGTATTTCTGCCACTTTTTTTCTATCTGCTGATGATCGTAAAACACTTTGTATGTATGTTATATGTTAGACTGAATTATTTATCTTTTGTCAAGATTCACAAAATTAATGATTTTAAAGTAAATAGAAATTGAATTTATGATGAATTGCAATTCTCCCCTCAACAAAAAAATCCCATCCGGAGATGAGATCTGTTTTATATCCTGAAGTATATACTATTATTGAGTAACTCTTTTGAAGGTATATGTTCTTGTCTGGAATATAGTAGGATCCTGAGTCTCCTCTCTTACCGCAAGATTGAGCGTTGTAGCATCCAAAGTAATAACCTTTGCATTTTGCGGCTCTACAATTCCCTGGATTTTCATCTGAACGTCTTTCCCTTCCTTATTATAAGTATAATTGAATTTTATATCTGAAAGAATAGCACACTGACCAGGTGTAGCAGTATCTCCCCAGTTCGTTTTCCCTCCTTTAGAGTCAACGCTGAACCACCATCTTGTCTGTTTCTGACAATCTGTATAAGTAATCGTGTTAGAAACCGGGTCTTCACCAACTTCTACCGTGGTAACTACTTCTTTTAACGGTTGCCATGTCCCAACAAGAGGAGCTTCCAGAACAGTATCATTGTCGCTACTACAGCCTGTAGCTGCAGCAAACAAAGATAAACCTGCAAATAGTAATGCTAATTTCTTCATAGATCAATTTTTTCAAGCGCTAAAATTATAATTTTTTTGATTTATATTACTATTTTTTATGAAAAATTATTTCATCGACGATTATTTATATATATTTAAAAATAGGGACACCTCATTTTCCCTTTATTTAACAAATAATGAATCCATGAGCATCGTTCATTCTATTAAAAAAGTTATTTTTGCAGGAAACAAAATACAAATGCAGGATATTACGAGAAACAATTTTGATTTTATACGTGTTCTCCTTGCCTTTATTGTCTTTCTGGGACATCTTGGCACACTCAGCGCTTCTCCTGATCTCAAGATTTTTGAGCACAGCCCTATAGAAATTGCTGTTTTTGGTTTTTTCGCAGTAAGCGGATTTCTTATTGCAAGGAGCTATGAGAGGTCTTCAAGCCTGAAAAGCTATTTAAAAAAGAGAATCAAAAGAATTGTTCCCGCCTACTTGTTGGTTATTTTTTTATGCGCAATTTTATTGAGCCTGGTAAGCACCTACTCTTTCACCGAATATTTCAGCAATACACAAGTTTACAAGTACCTATTTTGGAATTCATTATTTTTAAATTTTAAAGCACCCTGGCTTCCCGGAGTTTTTGGGAATCAAGCAGTGAATGGTGCCTTATGGACATTAAAAATAGAAATGTGCTACTATTTTGCAGTTCCTTTGTTGTTCTTACTTTTTGGAAAAAATAATAAATACAGAAATACAAGTTTGATTATTCTATATTTCTTATCACTTATTTATCTCAATTATTTTGAATCTTTAAATAAAATTTCACTTGCCAAACAGCTTCCAGGAACATTATCCTATTTTATCCCTGGAATGTTGATTTACTTTAATTTTCATAAATTCATTCAACATAAAAATCTCATTTTCATCATTGCCTTCGTTACGGTGTGGATTGACTTATTTTTAAAAGTTCAGCTTTTTTCCCCAATGATGATCGGGGTTATTGTAATGTATATTGCCTATTCATTCAAATTCTTAAATAATTTCGGAAAGTATGGAGATTTCACCTATGGAATTTACATTTTCCACTTCCCTATTATCAGAACTTTCCAGACTTTAGGACTGTTTGAAGATTACAATCCATTTGTAATGGCTTTGGTATGTATGTTGGTGGTAATTGCGGTAGGTATAAGCTCCTGGCATCTTTATGAAAAAAGATTTTTATAATTTAGCAGTTTAAAAAACACAAATGAAAGATCTTGTCTCCATCATTACTCCCTGTTATAATTCTGCAGAATTTATCGAGGAAACCATACAGTCTGTCCTAAACCAAACCTACGAAAACTGGGAGTGGCTGATTACAGATGACCTTTCCAAAGACCATACGGTTGAGATCATCCGAAAATATAATGATCCCAGAATAAAATTACAGGTTCTGGAGCAAAACGGCGGCGCAGGAAATGCCAGAAATAAAAGTCTTGAAAGGGCACAAGGAAGATATATTGCTTTTCTGGATTCTGATGACTTGTGGTATCCTGAATATCTGGAAACCATGATTACTTTTCTTGAGGAAAACAATGCGGAACTGGCCTATTGTAATTATTCAAGGTGTGATGAATATACCATGGAACCTATTTTAAAAGATTTTGAAGCTGACACAATTGTTACTTTCTCTAATTTACTTAAAACCTGCAGGCTGGCTCCGGTTTCCACTATTTATGACACCAAAAGAGTCGGGAAATTTTTCTTTCCGGTAAAAAGTAAACGTGAAGATCATGTGATGTGGCTGAATCTTTTAAAAGTAATTCCGGAAGGGATTCCTGTACAAAAGACCCTGGCAAAATACAGAATGCGTGAAAACAGCGTTTCAAGGAATAAGAAAAACATCATCAAAGATCAATATCTTGTGTATAAAGATTTCATGGGATTCTCCACAGTAAAATCGTTGTATTATACGGCTAACTGGGCATTAAACGGATTCCTGAAATATTCAAAAATTTTCAATTAATGGAATATTCAAAAGAGTTCAAAGCCGCTTTGAGTGCTTTTTCCGGAACGGAGAAGGACAAACTTATTTTCAGACTCCTGAGAAAGGATAAATTATTGTCTAAAAAGCTTTACTTTGAACTGATTGATCCGGAAACCACAGATGATAAAAGAAATGCCATGGAAGAGCATGTGGAGGAACAGCTTCTTCTGGCTTCAAAATATGTGGGAAATGCCAAATATTTTCTGTCTACTGTGCGAAAAATAAGTGCTGAAATTACCGAGCATGTAAAAATCACGACTGATAAATTCGGAGAGGTTTCCCTGAATCTTCTTCTCGTGAATAAGGTATTGGAAAATAATGGTGATCTCAGCAGACAAAGGTTTGACAATGTTTACAAGCTTTATATTTATATCATCAACAAAGTTTTCAAGTCATTGATTCTTATAAAAAAACTGGATGAAGATTACTGGATAGAAATTGATGAATACCTTCGTGATACTCAGAATAAACTTTTAGAAAATCACTATCTTCAGAAACTTTGTATTAACAATGGTCTTGACTTCAATTGGCTGGAATGTGACAGAATTCCAGATAACATCGATCAGATTATGAAAGACATTAAAAGCCAGGGATTCTTAAGATAAAATTTTCTGAAGGATCATTCTGGTAGAATCAGGTTTTTCATCCACGAATTTTCCGGCGTTTTTAGACATCTCTTCAAGCTCTTCTCTGTTATCCTCATTCGTAAGAAATAAAACGAATTCTGAGGCTGTATATTCGTCAGGGAAAGACTTTCCGCCATTGGCAGAGATCAGGTCATCAGCTTCCGGATTCTTTTTGTAATGATTTCCAAAGATCACAGGAACACCAAAAGTGGCTGCTTCCAGAATATTGTGAAGTCCGGCATCATGAAATCCTCCTCCTACAACAGCTACATCTGCATAAGAATATAATCTGGACAATAAACCGATGCTGTCTATGATCAGAATTGGAGTATTGAAAGTTGAAGGTTGAGTGTTTTGTATTTCGCTGTACAGTAAAGCATCCGGGAATATATTTTTCAGATGTTCTACTCTTTTCAGATCGTGAGGTGCTATAATGAGTTTTACTGTATTATTTTTGCGTGAGACTACTTCTGCTATTTTCTCTTCTGCCTGCCATGAGCTTCCGAAAACTACCGCTTTATTATTTCCAATGAAGTCTTTAATAAAATCAACATGATTATTTCTTTCTCGCAGCTGTTTTACTCTGTCAAATCTTGTGTCTCCGGTTACGGAAGACTTCATTAATCCAACGCTTTTCGCCAAGGCTAAGGAAAACTGAGTCTGGTGGAAAAACCAATCTACATTTTTCTGAAGCTGCTTCACAAACCATTTTCCATAGGAAGTAAAGAAAGACTGTCTTTCATAGAACAGGGCAGAAATGACATAAATCTTTGTCCCTTTATTTTTCAATTCGGCAAGGAGATTGTACCAATAATCGTATTTAACCGTAAAAAATAGTTCAGTATTAAATTGGTCTGTAAATTCTTTTACAGCACTTTTTTTATCGAAAGGCAGATAACAAATAACGTCTGCAATATGTTTTTTCTTAACCACATTTTCATATCCTGATGGAGAAAAGAAAGTCACCAGGATTTTGTGCTGAGGACAATTCTCTTTCAGTTTCTCCAGAACAGGTAGTCCCTGCTCATATTCACCAAGACTTGCGGCATGCATCCAGATTACCTGGTCTGTTTTTGAAAATGCAGCTTTTACTTTATCTAAAGACTGGCGCCTTCCTTCAACGCCTTTTTTAGTTTTATCATTAATCATGGCAAAAACCTTCATACCGAAGGCAAGAAGACTGATAAATATATTGTATAAAAAAGCCATTTTACTTATTCTTTAATTTCAATTCTGTCATGATCCGTTGGAGGATTTGATATGACTAAAAACTCAATTTCTTCATCTGATTCATTGGAGATAAAATGCTTTGCTCCCGGCTCAATGGATAGAGATTCACCCTGCCCAACCAGGAATTTTTCTTCATTGATATAGAATACAGCTTCTCCTTTCAGAATATAAAAAAACTGTTCTGCCACTTTATGAAAGTGTAGTTTCTCTGAAGTTCCTGCAGGCATTTTCTCCTGCTTTACGGATAAGCTTTGGGTATTTTTAAGAATCCAGCTGTAACATTGGTTTCCCCAGATATAATGTTCTGAATTATCTTTAGAATGTATCATTTAAACAGATAGGCTATAAAAAGTAATGCGGGAGTAAAAAACACGACAAATAAAAAGATTGCAGCAAATGTAATTCTCGGTTTGGCCTGATCATCTACTGCATATCTGAACATATAGTCCTGAATATTCATAAAAATAATGACCAGTATTAAGAAGAGAATTCTCAATCCAATCTTCATAATTAAAAACTGAGCATTCATATTCTGCGCTGTAATTTCTACCGGGAAATGAGTGTCTTCAGGATGCCTCATACCATACATGAACAGAGCATATAATCCCAGAGCCAATACAGGCATCAGAAAGGCATACATTCTCCCACCAAATCCGTCCGCTTTCCCTTCCATGTCAAAATGTACAGGAATCCTCTCTGGCAATGTATTATAGTTTTTCAGGGTAAACCACCATAGAAAAACTACCAGTCCAAAATTAAAAATATCAAAAGTTGTAAAAAGAATATTTTCCATTTCAGACGAGATTGAATCAGGATTAGATGACGCTCTTCAGCACTCTTAGTTTATGAGTATGCTTATTCATTTCTTTATTGAAAATCCCTGTGGAATCCAGTGTGTCTATTCTTACTTTTCCGGAAGCATGGATGATTTTTTGATTTTCCAGCATAATTCCAACATGAATAATTTTCCCTTCTGCATTTTCAAAGAATGCAAGATCCCCAGGCTGTGTTTCTTCTATAAAAGTAAGTGCTTCACCTACCTCAGCCTGCTGTGATGCATCTCTGGGTATTTTTATATTGTGAATTTTGTAAACCAATTGGGTAAATCCGGAGCAGTCCACGGCAAAAAAGCTTTTTCCTCCCCACAGATAAGGTACATTCAGGAACTCTTTTGCTGTCAGAGCGATACTTTCACGCACATCATGACTTCTTCTTGAAGCCACCACCGGAAATTCCACTTCAGACCCCATAGAAAGTAAAGTTTTACCATCGTTCATGAGTACAGAAGAAAAGTCTTCGGTAACGACAGTCACTTTTCTTTTGGCGAGTTCTTCGTCCGTTATTGGTTTCAGCTGTTTGGTATCCATCCATCCTTCATAGCCATCATAATGCATTTTTATTTTGGTCCAGTTTTTATCCACTTCCAAAATATCTGCACTTTCTCCAAACAATATTTCCGTAACAATTTCAGCTCTGTCAGAATTTTCTGCACGAACCGGCGCTACTGTAACAATACAAACTCCTTTATTCATTAATTTTCAATTTAAAGATTGAATAATTTAAAGATTAAAAATACGATAGGTATCTCTTTAAATGTTTAATCCTTGAATATTTCAGTTACTTTCTGCGAAGAAAGTTGACTCCATCTCGCAAAGGTAAAATAAGATTTTCAAAATCTTCGTCTTTTGCTGCCAAATCATTTAATTCCTGGATAGACTGAGTAGATTTCAGCTTCGGATTTTCTTCCAACACTTTTCCATACCATAAAACATTATCAAAAAGGATCACCGTTCCGGATTTTGTATGCGGTTTAATCAGTCTGAAATATTCAGCATAGTTTTCTTTATCGGCATCTACAAAAATCAGATCAAAAAATTCATCTGTTTCTTTTAAATATTCCTTGGCATCCTGGAGTTTAAAATCAATCTGGCTGGCATATTCGCTGGATTCAAAATATTTTTTGGGAAGATAGGCAAGATCTTCATTCACATCCAATGTTGTAATTTTTCCGTCTTTTGATAACCCTGATGCAAGACATAAAGTAGCATAGCCGGTGAATGTTCCTATTTCAAGAATATTTTTCGGCTGCAGCATCTGGGAAATAATTGTCAGCAATCTTCCCTGCTGATATCCGGAAATCATATGAGGCTGTGTTGTTTTCTGATACGTCTCTCTTCTCAGCTTTTTCAGAATTTCGGATTCCGAAGAAGCGTGTGCCTCCAAATATCTGTCCATTTCAGGATTCTTTTCTTCAAAAAAACTCATACCATTTTAATTTAAACAAATTTAATGATTTTAAAACTTTCCCAAACCTTCTTTTTGTTCAATATAAAATACAAAAAAGAGAGAAACTAATTCCTCTCTTTTTCTTAGCCATCTAAATTCGATGTAAAAAAATATTATATGGCTATACAATATTGTCTTATCCCGGCACAAACCCATCCTGGGCAACACTTTGTTTGTGGACTCGAACAAAATATCTGTGGATTACACGCGTTAATAGCACCTTGCACAGTTTTCATTTCTCCTCTTGAAAGTTTTTTTAAATTTTTCATAATGATTTTAGTTTAGTATTAACTTCCTACTCTTTAGATTTTCGGATACCTCTTTAATATTTCCTTTAACGGAGATTTAAATATACATATTCTTTTATTAATCAACCAATTATATACACAAAAACTACACATTTAATAAATAAAAACACAAACTTCAGTGAAAACCCCATATAAAATACCGTGAAAACACGGATGTTATTTTTGTGGTATTAGTTATAAGTTTGCAATAAGAATAAGGGGTAAAAACACTAAGAGAAAACAAGATGATTGCAGGAGAGACACAAACTAACCATGAGAATCACAAAAAAGTTGTACTGAAAAGTAGAACTGATGCTTCTGCAGCAAAAAGTAAGACAGAAATATCCACTTCATTTTTGCAACGAATTATTTCACTCCTGAAAAAGGAAGAATTAATTTGATTAAAAAATAAATCCCGGCCACCTTCGGGATTTATTTTTGTTATATACTCAGATATTCCCTCTCAGGTTATTTCAGATTAAAACCTCATCGGATTCCTTCATCAATACTTTTCTCAACATCATTCTACAGGACTTCACTGAGTTCATTTTACAATTCATTCTCAGAATCCATATTTTAAGCTACAATACATCAAGCTGAAATATCCATGAACGGCTATTACTCTTCAAAATACTGATTCACATCTCACTTTACAAGTCAAAATCCTCTTAAAAAACAGGAAAAACACCTGTATATGACCGCTCATATGCTCCTACCTTTGATATACGTTTTCCAGCCATGAAACATTCAAATAAAGGAGGCATCCGAAAATCCTAAAAAAGAGTAGGGATATTTTAAAAACAACCACATGAAAACAAAGACTTTATTATTAATCGGAGCGATAGTGGGACTTGTAATGATATTCTCCCAGCTAAAACCTCAGGAAATGTCTTTTTATAAAGAAAAAGGCAATTACATTGTAGACCATAATTACATCCTGAAAGATGTGAAAAAAATTTCTGACGAAGACATGAAAAGTTTATTAAGTCTTCATAAACTTCATCAGAACAGTTTGGGTACCAATTTCATTATCTATAAAATCAACAGACAGTATGTGATCCGAGGATGCTTAATGAAAGCTAATATCGACTGGAAAAAGTATGGAGATCTAAAAGAAAAAGTGGAAGGTATCCTGAAAAAATATGGAGCTAAAGAATTGGGAACAGATTATTATGCTATTCAAAACAATCAGGTTGCGACCAACGCAGCTTTGCTATCCCAGAAAGACATCGCGTCTTTAAACAGATTAACCGTTAAAGGAGCAGAAGAATATACAATCTGTCCACCAACGATGGGTAGAAGAAATCTTACCAATGTGATTATCAAATCTTACAAAGTTAATACAGCCATTGATCCAAGAATCAATGTAAAGCTGAACAGTGTATTGATGAATTACAAATAACCTAAAAAGGCTGTATTTAATCTGAAGACAGCCTTTTTTTTAAATCTTTTGCCATGAAAAGAAAGCTTCAGTTATCCGGAATTTTTATGATCCTGCTGGTGGTTTTCACCATTGGTCTGAAAGGAACATTTGATGGATATTATGGTTTTTATTATGAAAATAAAGAGTATAAAAAACCAATGGCATATACTATTTCCGAAGACATTGCCCAGCTAAAACCCGTCAATATATTTACTTCTTACACTGGTTTTGATACAGGATATGGTTTCTATGCACCCAATGTTGCCAGCGACTTTGTCATGAGTTTTGAATTAAAAGATAAAAATGGCAATATCCTTGAACAAAAAAATCTGCCTTATTTTAAGAACAAAGAGAGCAGAGTAAGATACACCACTGTTTTTAACATGTTTCTTGATAAAATTTCAGATAAAAATAAATACGACAAAAAGTATTATCAGTATCTGGATATCATTATCAGACAGATCTCAGCTCACGTGATGAAAGAAAATCCGCTGGCTTCCAGCGTAACGACAAAACTTTATCTCTACAACTACCCTGCTATTGCAGATTTCAAAAAAGGAAAAACGAATGAAAATCTTATTCTTATTGATGAATTCAAATACTAAAGTGATGAAAAATCTGAATGCATTCTATACCAAAATTGAAAATTTCTTTTTCAGACAAGATAATCAAACGGAATTCTTAAGCTTCTTTCGGATTGCCATAGGAATTGTGATCCTTTTACAATTTACTGCGGTGCTGCCGGATTTTGAAAAATTATTTTCAAGCAACAGTATTATTCCTCAGGACATTATGAGTGTTTTTACACCAGACTGGCTGATTACCTTCCAAAAAATAGTAAGCTTTTTACAAACTCTCGGGATTGAAGAAAGTGCAACAATAGCAATAACAAAGGTTTCGTTTATTACTTTGTGTGTATTTATCATCACCGGATTTTATTCAAGAATTTCTGCACTTTTGTTACTTATATTGCAGATAGCCTTGCTCAAGGGAAGTTCTTTTTTTGCCTATGGTGCAGATTTTTTCACAAGCATGTCTTTATTCTATCTGATCCTTTTTCCTGCTGATCAGCATTTTTCGCTGCGAAATTTTATTTTCAGCAGAAACCCCGGACCTATGAATATTATTCTGGTCAAAAGATTATTTCAGATTCATATCTCAATTGCTTACTTTTTTTCCGGGCTTGACAAAGCTTTAGGATTCAACTGGTGGAACGGCGAATCTATCTGGAAAGCCATTCATCTGCCCTACTCCAACAGAGACCTGAATATTGATTTCAGCTGGCTGATAGAACATTCTTATATTCTGAGCTTGATTGGATGGAGTACCATTATTATTGAGATGTGTTATCCTTTCTTTATCTGGTACAAACCCACACAGAAAACATGGCTTTTCCTCACCATCTCCATGCACATAGGAATTGCACTTGTTTTGAATTTATATTATTTTTCAGCGATTATGATCGTATGGAATATCACCAACTTTTATTTTGAACAACCCGTTAAAAAAACGGTATCATCTTCAAAGAAAAAAATATCAGCAGAGTATATTCCCAAACAGATTGGTTCATAAAAAAACAAATCCCGAATTGCTTCGGGATTTATTATAATGTATGTTTTAGAGATTATTTCTTAGGAGCGATATCCATCAGTTTCATAAACTCATCGAGTTTAGGCATAATGATGATTTCCGTTCTTCTGTTTTCTGATCTTCCTGAAACGCTCATATTAGTCGCTTTTGGGTTGTATTCAGAACGTCCACCAGCAGTGATTCTTGCAGGATCAACTCCAAACTGAGTTTGAAGAACTTTAGCAACTGAAGTACCTCTTAATGCAGAAAGATCCCAGTTGTCTCTTGGAAGATTCGGAGAGTTCAACGGAGCGTTATCCGTGTTACCTTCAATTAATACTGAGTATTTATCGTAATCGTTGATCACTTTCGCTACTTTACCTAACACTTCCTGAGCTGCAGGCAAGATGTTGTAATCTCCTGTTTTGTATAACATTTTATCAGAAAGAGAGATCATTACCACTCCTTTCAATACTTTTACCTGTACATCTTCATCAGATACATTATCCAAAGATCTCTTCAGTTTATTAGACAATGCCAGGTTTAAGCTATCATTTTTAGCATTACTGGAGATCAATTGCTTGATATAAGAATTGGAAGCATTAATTTCGCCTACCAGTTTATCAATGTTAGCAGAGCTTTTTCCTGTATTGGACAGACATGCATCAAGTGATGATTTTAAAGCATCGTGCTGGCTTTTCAACAAGTTGTTTTCACCCGCCAATGCAGAGTTCTGAGATTTCAAATCCTGAATTTCTCTCTGTCTTTCTCCAATATTTTCAATACACTGCTTATAGTTTGTGCTCAAAGCATCATACTGCTTTTTGCTGACACAAGATGTCATCCCCAGCGCCATTGCAGAAACTGCTAAAATTTTTAAAATCTTCATAAATAATCATTTTTAGACTACTCAAAGTTAGGAAAATTCAATTGAATTATATCGGTTATCTTTGCATAAAAGAAATTCTCAACATCTATGTTGGATCAATCAGCCTTCACCAATCAATTAAAAAATCTTGTTCACGAACCGGAAAACCACACCTATCTTCTGGCGGTAAGCGGAGGAGCAGATTCTATGGTTCTCGCCTCTTTATTCAGGGATTTAGGGCAGAAAATTAAGGATTCCAGGTTCCGGTTTCAGGTAGCTCATATCAATTATAAACTTCGTGGTAATGATTCGGATCTGGATCAGAAAACAGTGCAGGATTTTTGTGAGAAAAATCATATAAAATTTCATTTGTACGAAGTTTCGGAAAAAGATCAGAAACCCGAAAATTCTATTCAGCTATGGGCAAGAGAGCTTCGATATGCTTTTTTTAAACAAATTCAGGAAAAAGAAAAGCTGGAATTTCTCGTTACCGCCCATCATCTCAATGATCAGCTGGAAACTTTCATCATTAATCTTTCCAAAGCTGCCGGCATTAATGGACTGAGTGGAATTCCATCAAATGATAATAAAATCCTTCGTCCCCTCTTAGATTTTCCCAAAAAAGAAATTTATCTGTTTGCTGACGAGAATACCATCGAATTCCGGGAAGATCTTTCTAATAAAAAAAGTGATTATCTGAGGAATAAGATCAGGAATGAGGTTGTTCCGCTGCTGATGGAAACGAACGATCATTTTCTGGAAAACTTCAGAAAAAGTTCTTTATATCTGAATCAAACAAAAGATTTTGTTCAGAAACAGATTCAGGAGATAGAAAATAATCTTACCATATTTAACCAAAACTATAAAATCTTATCAAAGGAAAAGCTGGATCAGGAAAGTGATTTCGTGAAATTTGAAATCTTAAAAAAATACGGATTCAATCAGGAGGAAGAAATCCCGAAAATCTTTCAAGCCGGAAATAACAGTTCTTTTTTTTCAAAAGAATATCAGTTGATTGTCAACCGGGATGAACTCATCTTTATTGATAAAAGTGGAAAAAAGGAAGCTCAGGAAGAAATAGTATTGATTGAACACTTTGATTTTTCCGAAAACCGGATCAGCATCAATCTCGTAGATGATATTGAAAACAATGAAGAAATCCACAAAGAATTTGAATGGGATTTCGATGCTGAAAAGCTTCAGTTTCCACTCCTTTTGAGAAAACAACAGGATGGAGATGAATTTTATCCAACAGGGTTTTCAGGGAAAAAGAAGGTTTCTAAGTTTTTTAGGGACGAAAAATTATCTGCTTTGATCAAGGAAAAGACCTGGTTATTGTGTGACTCCGCAAACCATATTTTGGGTGTCATCCCTCTCAGACAGGATCGCAGGTATCAGGCAGACAGAACTACTCATAAAAAGATAACTGTAACGTGGACAGAAAAACAACTAATTCGTTAGCTGTTGATGATTTTAAGAAAGACAGCAATATAGCTTTTGGAATTTTATACCAACAGTATTTTGGTTATACTCAGAAATTCATTCTGAACAATAAAGGTAATCTGGAAGATGCTGAAGATATTTTCCAGGATGCATTACTCATTCTTTATGAAAAACTCAATGCTGATGACTTCAAAGTACAAACCTGCCTGGGAAATTATATTATCGGAATTGTAAAAAATCTGTGGTTTAAAAAACTCAAAAACAGAAACTTTTATGTAGAGTCTCCTGAAAATTATTTCATGGAACATCAGGAGGAAATAAGTACTGCCATTGAAAATGAAAGGTATTACTGGGAAAAACTGGTTGGTTATATCAAATCGATCTCTTCCCATTGTCAGAATCTCATCCATGACATTTTTATTGAAAACAAAAGTATTGAAGAAATTCAGGATAAATACCAGTATTCCAGCAAACATAATGCTCAGAATCAAAAATACAAATGTGTAGAGCAGATCAAAAAAATTAAAAATAAAAATATTTTTACAACTGAAAATCAAATCGTTATATAAAATATTTTTATTTATGGGTGATTTTTTCATGAATCAGGGAACATAATAAGAAAAGAAATATATGTTCAAAAAAATCGTATTGAGCCTTCTTATACTAGTAGGAATTTCATTTAACGCACAAAGCGCAGGCATCAATTTTCAAAAAATTGATTTGGAAGCCGCGAAAAAAATCGCAGCAAAAGAAAACAAACTAATCTTCATTGATCTGTTCACCACCTGGTGCGGACCTTGTAAGCTTATGGCAAAAAACACCTTTACTGATCCCCGAATCGGAGAGATGTTCAATAAAAATTTTGTAAACCTTGCTATAGATGCAGAAAAAGAAGGGATCAGCCTGGCCAAAGAATTTAAAGTGGTTAACTATCCTTCCTTTTTATTCCTTGATTCAAAAGGGAAACTGGTTCAATATGATTTCGGATATTATAATCCTGAACAGTTTCTGGAAGTTGGAGCATCTGTCCTGAAAAAAAAGATGTCTCCATCCGGCAAAACGTTAGATCAGGTAAAAGGAAAAATGATCGGTGATAAAATTGATAATTTCACTGCTAAAGATCATTTGGGCAATACATTTTCTTCATCAAAGGAAAACAAAAAACTTGTAATTGTTTTTATCCGCGGGCAATGGTGTCCGTATTGTAACAAATACATTGAAACCTTACAAGATCTGACCCCTGAGCTGAAATCAAAAAACGCGAGACTTGTTATTATTTCTCCCGAAAAACCGGAATTTATAGAAAAGACGATCAGCAAAACAAAGACAGACTATACGGTTTTATATGACGAAGGATATAAAATTGCAGAAGCATTTGATGTTCTTTATACTCCTGATAATGAAACGCTTAATTTCTATAACTCAAAATTAAAAGAGGATTTTGCCAACAGCAGATCAGATCATTCCGGAAGGCTTCCTGTATCGGCAACCTTCATCCTTAATGAAGGAAAAGAAATTACATGGAGACATTTTGATCCGGACTATAAAAACAGAGCGTCCGTAGAAGATATTTTAAAAAATCTGAATTGATTTTCTCAAAGATTTTTTGCTCTGGAAAAGATCCTCATCATACTACCAAGTTGGCAAAATTGAAAAAATCTATAATCATTTTGAATGATAAATGAGGGACACTTCTATTGCGATTAGGGCAAAAGACAAAATATTTTAGGGATCAGGCTTAAAAAAAGAAAGTTTCTAAATTTTTTAGGGACGAAAAATTATCTATTTTAGCAAGGCAAAAAATCTGGACACAGACTCATTAAGAATAATAATGTATCTGACAGTCTTCCTTTCAGGTAAAACAGAAGATTTGCAAAGAATGAGAAAACGAAAACGGAGTCTCAAAATTTTAACGAAATGAACAATGAAATTTAGAAATTGGTTTTTATTAATTCTACTATTTTTAGCAACGGGAATTAATGCGCAGATAAAAAATCCTGTAAAGTTTAAATTCACCATCAATGACCTGGGGAATAATCAATACGAAGCGGTATTGAATGCTACCATGGAAAGCGGATGGCACATTTACTCTAAAGATTTACCGGAAGATACCGGAATTCCGACCGAGTATAAAGTAACAGGAAAGAATATCGAGTTGATCGGAAAATTTACCGAAGTAGGTAAAAAGCATGAAGAATTTTCTGAAGCGTTTGGAGGAACAATTGTTTTCTACTCCAATTCTGCAGGATTTAAGCAGAAATTTAAATTAAAAGATCCGACAAAACCCGCAGATGTCACTTCTGAGATTACGTATCAGACCTGTGACGACAGAGTTTGTCTCGCTCCCAATACTTTAGAATTCAATCAAAAAGTTACGCCAAAAGGAGTAACGGAAGAGGCTACGACCGAGGAAACTGCAGGTCCTGCAAAAGACTCTGTAAAAATAACGGAGACGGTAACTGAAAATCCTGCAAAAACAGAAGCTACGATCACAGAAACTTCAAAACTGGATCCCAAGCAGCTGAAAATTGAAAGTATTAATTTCAAAAAACCATTGACGGATTGTGGTACCGCCTCTACCAAGGTGGATGAAAATTACTGGACGTATCTATTCTTAGGATTTATCGGAGGATTAATTGCTTTGCTTACGCCATGCGTTTTCCCGATGATTCCACTTACCGTTTCATTCTTTACAAAAGGAAGTAAAGACAAAGCAAAAGGGAAAAGAGATGCGCTTATTTATGGGTTTTTCATTCTTCTTATCTTCGTTTTATTGAGTATTCCTTTCCATATTATTGATGGAATCGCCGGAAATATCTTCAACGAGATTTCTACCAGTGTATGGCTGAATATTGCGTTCTTTATTATATTCATCTTCTTTGCCGGAAGTTTCTTCGGGTATTATGATATTACTTTACCTAGTTCTATCGCCAACAAATCTTCTAAAGCGGAAGAAGCAGGAGGAATTATCGGTATTTTCTTTATGGCTTTGACCCTGGTAATTGTTTCTTTCTCATGTACAGGACCTATTTTAGGAAGTTTACTGGGAAGCGCAGTAACAGGTTCATCCAACGTTCCGATGCTGTTGACTTTTGCGTTGGCAGGATTCGGGCTGGCGTGGGCGATTATTTTTGGATTGCTGGCATTATTCCCGCAGGCATTACAAAGTCTTCCGAAATCCGGAGGATGGATGAATACGGTAAAAGTTGTTTTAGGATTCGTAGAGCTGGCATTAGCATTGAAATTCTTGTCTAAAGCAGACCTTGTATCCAAAACATTCTTCTTAAAAAGAGAACTTTTCATTGCGATCTGGATTATTATCGCATTAGGATTAGCCATCTATTTGTTAGGATTGATCAGATTCCCGCATGATGACAAGAAACCTAAAATCTCTGTCACCAGAAAAATATTAGGGGTATTGGGAATTGGTTTTGTGATCTATCTGGTTCAGGGGTTAATCCCATCTGACCGTCCGAAACTTCAGTTATTAAGTGGAATTTTGCCTCCATTGAACGTAAGCTATTTCCATGATGAGAAAGACGGAATCTTAGGAATGCATCCGGAACACGACTTCTTCAAAGCAATAGAACTGGCTAAAAAAGAAGACAAACCCATCCTGATCGACTTCACAGGATACGGATGTGAAAACTGTAGAAAAATGGAGGAATTTGTATGGAGCGAACCGGACATTTTACCGATTCTTCAGAATGATGTAGTACTGGCATCTCTCTATGTAGATGATAAGGAAGAGCTTCCTGAGGATCAGAAAACCAAAATTGACCTTGGAGACGGACAGATCAAGAAGGTAAAAACAATTGGGGACCGATGGAGTTTATTCCAACAGGTAAATTTTAATAACAACTCTCAGCCTCACTATGTTTTAATCACTCCTGACGGAAAGGTAATCAACACGCCTGTTTCGGGATACATGCCAAAAGAGGATTTCAAAAAATTCCTGGAATGCGGGGTCAATTTCTATAAAAAGAATAAATAGATTATTTACATATCATTCAAAAACTCACACTTTATCGTGTGAGTTTTTTTTGTATCGATCTTCGGCTTATGAGAACAATTGCCCAAGCAACAAAGTCATCATTATCATTTTTTTAAAAAATTAAAGAAAATGGGAACATCTGAAAAATAATTACAAAATCAATCAATAGATTCATGAATCTATTGATTATTCCATAAACAAGGCACGCTTGTTGTAAGAATTTTTCAAAAAAAACACCGTTTAACATTTAAAAATTTTAATCATGGCAGAAGTAATTGCACAAGAAAAACAAGGCGGAAAGCAAAAGAAAAAAATGATCCGCGTGGACATGACGCCTATGGTAGATCTGGGATTCTTACTCATTACCTTCTTTATGTTCACCACTAATTTTACAAAACCTAATGTAATGGACTTGGGATTACCGGCAAAAGATCCCAACCCTCATCCTACGGATATTCCTGTAATCGGAGATCAAAACCAGATTACCTTTATCCTTGGAAAAGACAACCGGGTATTTTATCATCAGAGCAATCAGAAAGATCTGAATACAGGAAACCTGAAAGAAACAGATTTCAGTGGAATAAAAATTTCAAAGATCATTGCTGAAGCGTATAAAAATGCTCCGGCACCTGATAAATTCACTGTGATTGTAAAACCAACAGATGAAGCCAACTACAAAAATTTTGTAGACATGCTGGACAACCTTGCTATTTCTAAAAAGGAAAGATATGGCGTAACAGACATCAAACCTTGGGAAACAAAGGTTTACAAGGAATTAACTCAATAAAAGACAAGGGCATTTTTTAAATGCTCTTTTTTTGACTAAATTTGAAAGGAGAAACAGATCCGCAGCATGCAAACTGCTGTATTATTTTTAACCTTCTAAATTTTGGAATCATGCTGAACTTTGAAAGAAAAGGAAACGGAAAAGAAACGTTGGTACTTCTTCACGGATTTATGGAAAACCTATCCATCTGGAGCGATATGGAACATCACCTTTCCAAAGATTTTTCACTGCTCAAAATTGATCTTCCCGGCCATGGACAGTCTGAAATTCTGGCTGAAGTTCACACCATGGAACTGATGGCTGAAGAAGTAAAAAAAGTATTGGATGATCAGCATTTAGAAAAAGTACATCTTCTGGGGCATTCTATGGGAGGCTATACGTCTCTCGCTTTTGCAGAGAAATATCCCGATTCTTTAAAAAGTCTTACTTTATTTTTCTCTACGTATTTTCCGGATGATGAAGAGAAAAAACAGCAGCGAATCAAAAGCTATAGAATCATCAAAGATGCTTTTGCCCATTATGCAAGAGCCGGAGTACCTAATTTATTCAATCCGAATGAAAGAGATATTCTGGAAGGAAAAATTGAAATCGCCCTTGAAACGGCCCTTTCCACCAATAATCTGGGGGCACTTGCCTGCGTGAAAGGTATGGTAGAAAGAACCGACAAAAAGCATGTTCTGGAAAACCTGGAAGCTAAAATCTTAGTATTGGCAGGTAAACATGATAATGCGGTAAAAACCGATATGATGATCAAACATCTTCCGGACAGAACCAATATCAAATCTTATATCCTGGACTGCGGCCATAACGGACATTGGGAAAAGCCGGGAATCTGTGCAGAAATCATCAATACGGAACTTCTCCACAATCTTCCTAAAAAACTGGTTTTATAAAAACAGATAACATGACAAATTAAGCTGTGCATAACAAAAAATCCTGTATATTAGTAGAGGATAATTTGGGTAATGGCTTTATTTTCATTCAAAAAAAAGAAACCACCGGCACCACCGGTTATCGGACTTACACTTTCAGGCGGAGGAATGCGTGGGATTGCCCATATCGCCGTACTGAAAGCTTTAGAAGAATACAATCTGAAACCACAGATTATTTCAGGAACCAGCGCAGGATCTATTATTGGTGCTTTTTATTCTTTTGGAAAAACGCCGGACGAAATGATGGAAATTGTAAAGCAAACATCTTTTTTCTCCAGGTCATCTTTAAAATTATCCAAAAACGGAATCTTCAGCTCCAATTTTATTTTAAAACTGTTCAAAGATTATTTCCCTGAAGACAATTTCAGTATTTTAAAAATTCCGGTGTATGTAGCGGCCACGGAAATGACCCACGGTATTGTAGACTTTTTTTCTGAAGGAGAGCTTTTTGGACCATTACTGGCTTCCTCAAGCGTTCCTTTTATTCTTCCTCCGGTAAGGATGGGTGAGAAAATTTATGTAGACGGCGGCGTTCTGGATAACCTTCCCATTGAGCCTATCATGGATAAATGTAATTTTCTGATTGCCTCTCATGTCAACTCCATCAGCTATGACGAATTAAGCAAGATGAGCCTGATGAAAGAGTTTGACAGAATTCTCCACTTAGCAATTGCAAAGTCGGTCTATTCTAAAGCAAAATACTGCAATATCTTTTTAGATCCACCCAAAATGACGAAATACAGTCTTTTCAACAAAAGATATATGGATGAAATGTTTCAGCAGGTGTACGATTATACCTGCCAGGAGCTTGAAGAAAAGGGGTTTCGTAAAAGTATTTAGAAGTTTTAATCAGAAGAATTTACAGTTTTTTGTTCCTATAAACCTTCTTCTTTCACTTTTTCTTTAAAGTTCACTATTGTTCCGGCTAAAGAATCTAAAGATTTCCCTCCGGCCGCATTAATGTGTCCGCCACCGTTGAAATATTTTCTTGAGAATTGGTTCACGTCCACATCATCTTTGCTTCTGAAAGAAATTTTAACGAAATCTTCGTACAGATCTTCCATGAAGAATGCAGACATTTTCACTCCGGCAATACTCAAACCATAATTCACAAAACCTTCTGTATCTCCTTTCTGGAAACCAAATTCTTTAAGTTCATTTCTGGTAAGGCTTAAAACGGCTACTGTTCCCTCATTTACTACTTCTATTCTACCAAGGACCAACGCAAGCAAATGCAGTCTGGAAACCGTGTTGGTATCCCATGTATTGGATGTGATCATGGCAGGATCTGCACCATGTTCAATCAGATTAGCAATAATCCTGTGTGTAGTAGCACTGGTGGAACGAAAACGGAAACCACCTGTATCTGTCATGATTCCGGTATAAAGACATTCTGCCATATCCTGATTCACCAGTTTTTCATCATTCATTGCTTCAATGAAATGATAAATCATCTGTGAAGTGGCAGGAATTACCGTATCAGAATACACAAAATCAAATTGTTCCGGCTGTTGGTGATGATCAATAAGAATTTTCTTCCCCGGAGCTTTTACCAACCAGTCTCCCAATAATCCGATTCTTGACGGAGAATTAAAATCCAGGCAAAAAATAACATCTGCTCCCGCAATCATATCAGCAGCCAGTTTTCTTTTATATTCTGCAATAATAACTTTTTTAGACTCCGGCATCCATTTCAGAAATTTCGGAAAATCATTAGGTACGATAACCTCTGCATGAATTCCTTTTGCTTTCAGATAATGTTTTAATCCCAAGCTTGAACCAATAGCATCTCCATCCGGGTTATAATGGGTAAGGATCACTATTCTGCTATCCTGGGTAAGTAATGTATTGATATCTAAAAGTTCTGCTGGTGTAAACATCCGGTGTTTATTTTTCGTTAAAATTAAAGTTTTCAAAGATAGAGCTTTTATATAAATCATTTAAATATTATTTTTGTACCGGAAAATGGTTTTCCCATGAGGGTTTATAAATACCCCACCGAAAAACATTACATTTTATTTTAAAAAAAGATCATTAAAGTTTGTAACTTATAAAAATTTATATATCTTTGCAACCTGAAAATTAATAGATTAATTACGATTTAAACATATAGTAATGAGTAAAAGAACATTCCAGCCATCAGAAAGAAAGAGAAGAAACAAACACGGTTTCAGAGAAAGAATGTCTACGCCAAATGGAAGAAGAGTTTTGGCTGCGAGAAGAGCTAAAGGCAGAAAGAGATTAACTGTAAGTGCTGCACGCGCTAAGAGATAATTTCTAATTATCATATACAAAACATGCTTGAGAAGTTCCTTTTCAGGCATTTTTTGTTGTTAAAATTTACTAAAATTTAGGCTACATCAACATCTTTTTTCTATTTTTAAAAGTTGAAATATTTTTATAAGAATTAGCCTTTAAAATTAAATTATGCCACATACAAATATCGCCGGAGACAATATTATAAGTTTACAAAATGCAAAGATTGCGCAAAAAAACTTTACTGTACTTTCTGATGTAAATCTTAATATAAAGAAAGGTAGATTCTGCTATCTTATCGGAAAAACAGGTTCCGGAAAAAGTTCCCTACTGAAAACGCTTTACGGACACATTCCATTAGCATCAGGACACGGAGCTGTTGTAGGATTTGATTTGGCAAAACTCAAGCCGTCTGACATCCCTAACTTAAGAAGAAAACTAGGTATCGTATTCCAGGATTTCCAGTTACTTTCTGACAGAACGGTTGAAAAGAATCTGAAATTCGTTCTTGAAGCAACAGGATGGAATGACAAAGTAAAAATGGAAGACCGTATCAACGAGGTTTTAGGAAGCGTGAACATGAAAAGCAAGAAGCACAAAATGCCACACGAACTTTCCGGAGGAGAGCAGCAGCGTATTGCCATCGCAAGAGCCCTTCTGAACCACCCGGATCTTATCTTAGCGGATGAGCCTACAGGAAACCTTGACCCTGAGACTTCCAACGAAATTATGACGCTATTAAAGCAGGTTGCCCTTGAAAATGGCGCTGCAGTAGTAATGGCAACACACGATTATCACATGATTCAGAACTTCCCTGGTGAAGCCATCAGATGTGAAGACGGAAAAGTTTCTGTATTGGATACTTCAGAATTATTCGAATAAGAATAAAAAAAAAAAATAAGAAGGTCGGAAATAACTAACTTCTAACATCTTATTTCTAAATTCTTTACTTAAAAACATGAAACTCTTTGGTGAGTTCAAGATATTGGTCCGAGTATTGTCTCGGACTTTTTTCTATAATAAAATCAGACTCGTTGATTTCTTTTTCTTGTGATGAAAACTCCAGAATCAATCTTTTTGCCTTTGAATTTTCAATTCCTTTGATATTCACTTTTCTGTTTAGATACAACCTATTTTCTTTACCGATGGAAATAAAAACTTTTCCTGCTTCCACAGGTATGATCACAGAAAATATTCCATTTTCGTTCAATAATTCTGCTGCTCTGCTGATCAACTGTCTGAAGTTCAATTCTACGGTCTGACGTGCAATCTTATCTTTTTCAGATCCCGATTCTTCAAAATAAGGAGGATTGGAAACGATGAGATCAAAACGATCTACCGTTTCAAAAGTTTTAAAATCCTGATGAATATTTTTCAGCCTTGCATGAAAAGGAGAATGTTCAAAATTGACTTGGGTAAGCTTTGCGGCATCTTCATTAATATCCAATCCCAAAAATCCGGCCTGAAGATTTCTTTGCGCAAGCATAAGAGAAATCAATCCGGTTCCGGTTCCGACTTCCAAAACACCGGAAGCATGTTCAACATCAGCCAAAGCCCCAAGCAGAACACCGTCTGTTCCAACACGGAAGACGTCTTTAGACTGCTGAATTTGAAATTGTTTAAATGTAAAAGGCTTCACTATAAATTAGTAGGCAGTGTAATAATGAATGTAGACCCCTTTCCTACTTCTGATTTCACAGAGATCTCACCTTTATAATCCTCGATCATTTTTCTCACCATGGACAAACCAAGCCCCATTCCACTACTTTTAGAGGTGAAATTCGGTTCAAATATTCTTTCATACATGTTTTCAGGAATCCCGACTCCGTTATCCTGAACAGAGATCATCACTCTTCTCTGATGCTGCTCCACATCCACATTGATAATGAGTTTCCTCTGGTCACTCTCTGCCTGTTTTGCATTGGTCACAAGGTTTGTAATGATTCTGGAAAGATAAATTCTGTCCATATTGATCATTATATTCGTCTTGTTGGCATGCATGAAAATACTGTCATCATTGAATACACGGAGAATATCTTCAACTTCCGTATTCAGATTGATCACTTCATTATTTTTTTCAGGAAGTTTGGCAAATTCTGAGAATGCTGAGGCTACCGTAGCAATCAGATCAATCTGATCGACAATAGTTTTACTCATTTGCTTTACTCTTTCTCTGATATTCGGATCTTCAGGATCAAATTTTCTTTCAAAATTCTGAATAGTCAATTTCATCGGAGTCAATGGATTTTTCACCTCATGAGCCACCTGCTTGGCCATTTCTCTCCACGCTTCTTCAGATGCTTTGAATCTAAGTCTTTCTTTCTGATCCTGAATCTGTAGAATCATCCTGTTATAGGCCCTCGCCAGAGCATTAAGCTCATCATTCTTATAATATCTGATAGGACGCATTTCGTTTTCAAATAACGTAATACGGGTAATCATATCAGAGAATTTCGTAATGGTTTTCGCAAGGCTATTAGAAGTCACCCAACTGATCCATATACTAAATAAGATAAGGAATATATCGACTAAAAGAATATATTTTACATACTGATGAAGAACCTCCAGATAAGCAGATTCATTGTGGTATAAAGGGATATAAACAATTCCGATAGGTTCAAGTTCATTGTTTTTCAGCAAAAGATAGGAAGAAGTAAGCTTAGCATCCTTAGCAGCATCATAATTCACCATATCTACCCTTGCGTCGGTAGACAGAATCTTATTGATGATTTCTATAGGAATTGTTTTCTGCTCAACCAATCCTTCATCTTTGTTGGAAAGCAAATAATTTCCTTTCAGATCATAAATAAAAATGTCATGCTGGTTGATATCCGCTATTTCAAAGATTTTATTCCCTAAAACTTCCGGAAGATCTTTCGTTTCTATCAGGGTCTGGCTTACGGCATAGTCCAGATATCGCATGACAGCATTGGTTTTATCCTGCATATCGATATTACTCTGCTGCAAAGAATGATTTCTCAATACAAAGTAAGGAACAAGAGATGTAGCAACGACACTTAAAAAACATACCAGCAAGAAACCGAAAAACACCCGGTTTCTTAAGCTATATCCTTTATACTTATTTATTGACATTCTACTTTTTAATTAACCTAGCAATATACTTACCAATGATATCAAATTCCAGGTTTACTTTGTCACCAATTTTCAAATGTTTCATATTTGTGAATTCCCAGGTATAAGGAATAATAGCTACAGAAAACTGACTGTCTTCACTTTTAGCAACAGTAAGACTGATCCCGTTTACTGTAATGGATCCCTGAGGTACCGTTACAAAAGTTCCGTCATTTTCATACTTCATCGTAATAAAATAACTTCCGTCTTTATTTTCGATACTCACCACTTCACCGGTCTTATCAACGTGTCCCTGAACAATATGACCATCCAGTCTTCCATCCATCTTCATACAACGCTCAAGGTTCACAACAGTTCCCAATTCCCATTTTCCAAGGTTGGTTTTTTCCAGTGTTTCGTTAATCGCTGTAACCACATAATGATTGTCTTTGATCTCAACAACTGTAAGACAACAGCCGTTGTGGGCAAGGCTTTGATCAATTTTCAGTTCGTTTGTAAAAGGGCAAGTCAGGGTAAAATCTATATTGCTTCCTTTTTCTTCAATCTTCTCAATAACACCAACTGCTTCAATAATTCCTGTGAACATATTATTTTTTGCTAAATTTGTAAATTATAATCTTCAAAGATAATCAAAATGAGCCCAAAAAACCATAAAGTACGAGTAGGAATTTCAATCGGTGATTTCAACGGCATCGGTCCGGAGATCATTATGAAGTCTCTGAAAGACAAAACTATTACAGATTTTTTCACTCCTGTAATTTTTGGTTCGGGAAAATTATTCACTTATCAGAAAAACATTTTTAAGCTGAATCTTAATTTCAACTATGTTAACGAGCCTTCACAGGCGCAGGCAGGGAAACTCAATATGGTGAACCTTACCAAGGAAAACGTGAATGTAGAATTGGGAGTTCCTACTGAAGAATCTACGAAAATGGCGATTGATTCTTTAGAAGCAGCTACTGAAGCTTTGATGAAAGGAGATATCGATGTATTGGTAACCGCTCCGATCAACAAGGATGAAATGGTAAAAATGGGATTCAAGCATGCCGGACATACAGGCTATTTTGAAGAGAAATTCAACAAAAAAGGATTAATGTTCCTTGTTACGGAAGATCTTAAAGTAGCTGTTTCCACGCATCATATTCCTATTGCACAGGTAGCTGAAAATATTTCCAAGGAAAAAATAAAGAAACAGATCAGAGTATTAAATCAGACGCTTATAGAAGATTTTTGTATTCAAAAGCCTAAAATTGCCGTATTAGGATTAAATCCTCACGCAGGTGACGGAGGCGTTATTGGAAACGAGGAAATTGAAATCATCAGCCCGGCTATTAAAGAACTTTCTGACAACGGAATACTGGCATTCGGACCATTTCCTGCAGACAGCTTTTTCCAACCGAATAAATACAAAAACTTCGATGCTGTTTTAGCGATGTATCACGACCAGGGACTGGCTCCTTTCAAAACATTAGCCTATGAGGAAGGAGTAAATTATACAGCCGGACTTCCTTTTATCAGGACCTCTCCTGACCATGGAGTTGCCTATGATATTGCAGGAAAAAATGTGGCCGATGAGCAAAGTTTTACAGAAGCGCTGTTCACAGCGATCAAGGTTTTCAAGAACAGAAGTGAATACAGCGAACTGATGAATGACCGCCTTCAGCCTAGAAAAATGGCTGTAGACAACGGAATAGATGAAGATCTACCGGAGGAAACTGAAGCATAAATCTTTAAAACAAATTTTAAATTAATTTGTTTCAGATTTTATTTGTTATTATAAAAAAAATGCATATTTTTGCACACTCATTTTATGGACAAGTTAAGAAACTATGACGTAAGCTTTTCCGGACTTAAAAACGGAAGACACGGGTTCAAGTTTGAGATAGATAAAACGTTCTTTCAATTATTTGACACTGAGCAGGAATTTACAAATCCTAGAATAGAAGTAAATGTATCCCTTGATAAGCACACTACTTTTCTAGAATTTGAGATTAAAATTAATGGATTAGTTGAGTTGGTTTGTGATATCACAAATGAAGATTTCGACTACCCTATTGAGAATGAAATCAAAATTCTGGTGAATTTCGGGGAAGAATATGATGACAGCAATGAAGATGTCATTACTATTCCTACTGCAGAGCATGCTTTCAATGTAGCACATTTGATTTATGAAAATGTAATGCTTTCTATCCCGATGAAAAAGATTTCACCGAATGTAAGTGATGACGATCTTAAAATTCTTGACCAGTTCAGTCCTAAAGATATTGAGGTAACTGAAGAAGAAGAACATGAAAGTGACCCTAGATGGGATGCTTTAAGAAAATTAAAAGACAATAATTAAATAGAATAATTTAAATATGATGAGATGATGAATCTCATCGCTCATCAATTAAAAAAGTTATTAGAAAATGGCACATCCAAAGAGAAGACAGTCGTCTACAAGAAGAGATAAGAGAAGAACTCACTACAAAGCTGTAGTTCCTCAATTAGCTAAAGATGCAACAACAGGAGAGCTTCACCTATACCACAGAGCTCACTGGCATGAAGGAAAATTGTACTACAGAGGTAAAGTAGTATTAGAAAAAGAAGTAGCTGCTACTGAAGAAAACTAAGAGTCGCTTTTCGCTGAAAAAGCCTCATTTTAATACAAAAACCGCCCAATTTTGATAAAATTTGGCGGTTTTTTGTTGTTTTTTACGTTTTTTTGGTATCTTTGGCATCAAATCAAATATCAAATTTATGGACATTAAAGACATACAAAATCTTATCAAGTTTGTATCTAAGGCTGAAGTTTCAGAAGTGAAGTACAAAACTAAAGATTTCGAAATCACTATTAAAACTCCATTAGCTGGAAGCGATGCTGTTTATGCACAACCTGCAGTATACCACACTGCTCCACAAGCAGTAGCTGCTCCGGCACCTGTTGCAACTCCGGCTGCTCCTGTTGCTGAAAAAGCTGAAGCTGCATCTGATGACAGCAAATATGTAACAATCAAATCTCCAATGATTGGTACTTTCTATAGAAAACCATCTCCTGATAAAGATGTATTTGTAAATGTAGGTGACGAAGTTTCTGTTGGTAAAGTAGTTTGCGTTATTGAAGCAATGAAGCTATTCAACCAGATTGAATCTGAAATCAGCGGGAAAATTGTTAAAATTTTAGTGGACGACGCTACTCCTGTAGAGTATGACCAACCTTTATTCTTAGTAGATCCATCTTAATTAAAATATTGATTAATGATGATTGATAATTGATGATAAAGTCAATTTCAAATTTCAAATTTTCAAATTTCAAATCGTATTAAGATGTTCAAAAAAATATTAATAGCCAATCGTGGCGAAATTGCAATGCGTATTTTACGTACTTGTAAAGAAATGGGGATCAAAACCGTTGCGGTATACTCTACTGCTGATAAAGACAGTCTTCACGTAAGATTTGCTGATGAAGCGGTATGTATTGGCCCTGCAATGAGTAAAGACTCCTATCTTAAAATCCCTAACATTATTGCTGCTGCGGAAATTACCAATGCTGATGCAATTCACCCAGGTTACGGATTCTTATCTGAAAATGCTAACTTCTCAAGAATCTGCCAGAAAAACGGTATCAAATTTATTGGTGCTTCTCCTGAACAGATTGAAAAAATGGGAGATAAAGCAAATGCTAAGGCTACCATGAAAGCAGCAGGTGTACCATGTGTACCAGGTTCTGACGGATTGATCGAATCTTACGAACACGCTGTAAAAGTAGCTGAAGAAACAGGATACCCTGTAATGATCAAAGCTACTGCCGGTGGTGGAGGTAAAGGGATGAGAGCTGTTTGGAAAGCTGAAGACCTTAAAGATCACTGGGAATCTGCTATTCAGGAAGCTGTAGCTGCCTTTGGAAACGGAGGTATGTACATGGAAAAACTGATTGAAGAGCCTAGACACATCGAAATTCAGGTTGCGGGTGACCAATTCGGTAAAGCTTGCCACCTTTCTGAAAGAGACTGTTCCGTACAGAGAAGAAATCAGAAATTAACTGAAGAAACGCCTTCTCCTTTCATGACAGACGAACTTCGTGAGAAAATGGGTGACGCTGCGGTAAAAGCTGCTGAATTCATTGGATATGAAGGGGTAGGAACTATCGAATTCCTTGTAGACAAACACAGAAATTTCTATTTCATGGAAATGAATACAAGAATCCAGGTAGAGCACCCTATCACTGAGCAGGTAATTGATTATGACCTGATCAGAGAACAGATTCTTCTTGCGGCTGGAACTCCTATTTCAGGAATCAACTATTATCCTAAATTACATTCAATCGAATGTAGAATCAACGCAGAGGATCCTTACGCGGATTTCAGACCGTCTCCAGGAAAAATCACAGGATTAAACATCCCTGGAGGACACGGAATCAGAGTAGACACTCACGTGTATTCCGGATATACAATTCCTTCTAACTACGACTCTATGATTGCTAAACTTATCACTACGGCTCAAACCCGTGAGGAAGCTATTGCAAAAATGAGACGTGCGCTTGAAGAATTCTATATTGAAGGTGTAAAAACAACGATTCCTTTCCACAGACAACTGATGGATAATGAAGATTATCTTGCAGGAAACTACACCACAAAATTCATGGAGGATTTTGTAATGGACAGAAAATATGATAATCACTAGGATTATTTTAAAAATAAAACTGAAGCTGCCTCTTTTGAGGCAGTTTTTTTTATAAACCTTTTAATTCAGACCCTATAAACGGAATTGAAATAGCCTCTTACCATTCATTAATAAAAATTAATAAACAGACCAAAAATAAAATTCTGCCCTTATAAAGATATAATACCTAAAACAACTGATCAACAAAGAAATTATTTTCTTATACAATATTATTCCACCCTAAAATCTACTTTAATTTTACCCTGAAACGATACTAGTTATTTGTTTATACATATCATTAATATTGCGTAAATTTGTTGAAAACCAAAATATATGTCAACAGCAGAACAAACAAAAAACTCACAGTATTTTATTGACCTTGAAGACAAACATGGAGCACATAACTATCACCCGCTTCCAGTAGTTCTGGACCGTGGAGAAGGTGTTTTCGTTTGGGATGTAGAAGGTAAAAAATACTATGATTTTCTTTCAGCATATTCTGCTGTGAACCAGGGGCACTCCCACCCAAAAATTGTAGGTGCATTGGTAGAGCAGGCACAAAAGCTGGCATTAACTTCAAGAGCATTCTATAACTCTAAATTAGGAGAGTACGAACAGAAAATCACTACCCTTTTTGGATTTGATAAAGTTTTACCCATGAATTCCGGAGCTGAAGCTGTGGAAACTGCGGTAAAACTAGCCAGAAAGTGGAGTTATGAAGTAAAAGGAATTGCGGAAAACGCAGCGAAAATTATCGTTTGCGAAAACAACTTCCACGGAAGAACCACAACGATTGTTTCTTTCTCTAATGATCCGGATGCCAACCAAAACTACGGACCTTTTACGCCAGGATTTATTAAAATTCCTTATAACGATATTACAGCATTAGAAGAAGTTCTTAGCAGAGAAGCAGCAAATATTGCAGCATTCCTGGTAGAACCTATCCAGGGAGAAGCCGGAGTATATGTTCCGGATGAAAATTTCCTTAAAAATGCTTCTGAATTATGTAAAAAATACAATGTCCTTTTCATTGCTGATGAAGTTCAGACGGGTATTGCAAGAACAGGAAAACTGATTGCATGCCACCACGAAAATGTACAACCAGATATTTTGATCCTGGGAAAAGCACTTTCCGGAGGAATGTATCCTGTATCCGCGGTGTTGGCAAATGACAACATCATGAATGTTATCAAACCGGGGCAACACGGTTCCACATTTGGAGGAAACCCTATTGCATGTGCTGTAGCAGTAGCAGCATTGGACGTGGTAGCTGATGAAAAACTGTCTGAAAGAGCAGAAGAATTAGGAAAGCTTTTCAGAGCTGAAATAGAGAAACTTATTGAAAAGACAGACCTTATTACCAAAGTAAGAGGAAAAGGCCTTTTAAACGCTATTCTGATCAATGATACCCCTGATAGTTCTACAGCATGGAATCTTTGCTTACAATTAAAAGAAAACGGATTGCTCGCAAAACCTACCCACGGTAATATCATAAGACTTGCACCGCCATTGGTAATTACAGAAGAGCAGTTGCTGGATTGCGTGAAGATTATTGAAAAGACTATTCTTGAGTATAAATAAATGGCTCTTTCCCTTGCAATCATTACTTATAATGAAGAAGAGAATATTGTAAGACTTTTAGATTCATTAACAGATATTGTGGATGAAATTATTATTGTCGATAGCTTTTCTACAGATAAGACCAAAGAGATTTGCACTCAAAAATATCCTCAGGTAAAATTCTTTGAGAAAAAATTTAATGGGTATGGTGAACAAAAAAACCATGCCCTTCATTTATGTTCCCATGAATGGGTTTTGTTTCTGGATGCGGATGAAGTTCCTGACCAAAATCTGAAAAAATCTATACAAAACATTGTTTCTTCAGAAAATACTGAATTCAATGTGTATAAAGCAAAATTCAACAATCATCTTGGGATTCACCTGATCCGATTCGGAGGATGGGGAAATGTATACCGTGAAAGGCTTTTCAGAAAAAAATATGTAAAGTATTCTGATGATAAAGTTCATGAATTTCTGATTACCGATCAGAAAGTGGGCCTTATGGAAGGTAAACTGGATCATTATACTTACAAAAGCATTCATCATCATGTATCCAAAATCAATAGATATTCTGATATGATGGCTGAAAAGATGTTTGAAAGAGGAAAAAAAATCAACAGATTTAAAATTATTGTAAGTCCTGTTTTTGAATTTATCAAGGTTTTTATTTTCAGATTAGGTTTTCTGGATGGATTTCCAGGATTTTATATTGCCAAAACAATGGCTTATTATACCTTTCTGAAATACATTAAACTGCATGAAAGAATACGGCTGTATGAAAAAATACGGCATCAGGAAATTGAAAAAAATACCGTAAAATAGTATGATCCTGTATCTTATTCCTCTTTTATTGGCGGTATTTATCGTTGTATATTTCCGTCTCTATTTATTTGCCGTGCCATACAACAGACTGGTCATTCTTATGTACCACCAGGTTGAAAAAGAAAGCCATGAAGATCTTACTGTCAGTTTAAAAAATCTTGAACAGCAGCTGTCATATCTGAGTTCAAAAAAGTATACTTCATATTTTTTTTCAGAACTTACCCTTTCAGCAAAAAGAAACGTTATCATCACCTTTGATGACGGATATAGAAACAATCTTGAGTATCTTCCCTCTTTACTGGAAAAGTATCATCTGAAGGCGACCATTTTTATCCCAACAGGATTTATTGAAAAGGGATATAACAATTATCCCATGATGACCTTTGATGAAATCAGAAGTCTGGATCAAAAATATTTTGAAATTGCCCTTCACAGTCATGCCCATGAAAATGTAAGAAATGTTTCCCTTGATTTTATAGAAAAAGATCTAAAAAAAAACATGGAAATCCTCGATGCCCATAACATCAGGTATTCAAAGGTTTTAGCCTATCCCTATGGAAAGTATCCACAAAAAAAACATGATAAATTAGCATTTTTTTCTGTTTTGGAAAAAATAGGAATCGATTTTGCAGTAAGAATTGGAAATAAGGTGAATTATTACCCTACCCAGCGCCGATACGAACTGTGCAGAATTGATATAAAAGGCAAAGATTCACTTATAAAATTCAAATTAAAACTTATCTTTGGCAGATTAAAACTATTTTAAAAAACAATTTTAGGGGAGTACTTACCTACTTCCCTGTCAAACAAAGCGTTGTGATGAATATAAGTGGTTTGATCATAACATATAATGAAGAGAAAAATATACAGGATGTCCTGGAGTCTTTTGATTTCTGTGATGAAATAATAGTTGTTGACTCCTTTAGTACGGATAACACTGTAGAAATTGCGAAGAAATTCCCTAATGTAAAGGTAATTCAGAATAAATTTGAAGACTTTACAAAGCAGAGAAATCTGGCTCTTGATACTGCAACTAATGACTGGGTTTTATTTTTAGATGGTGATGAGCGAATTACACCAGCCCTGAAGCAGGAAATTATTGATGAGCTTAATAAACCTGGACAAAAAGATGCCTACTATTTTTACAGGAAATTCTTTTTTGCCGAGAAACCGATTCATTTTTCAGGAACACAGTCTGATAAAAATTTCAGACTCTTCAGAAAATCGAAAGCCAGATATACGGCAGGAAAAAAGGTACATGAAACTCTGGAAGTTAACGGAACCATCGGAGTTTTAAAAAATAAATTACTCCATTACTCCGTTTCAGATTATGAATCTTACAGAAAAAAAATGATTCATTACGGAGTTTTAAAGGGGAAAGAACTGGCAGCTAAAGGAAAAAAGTACAATGTTTTAGTTCAATATCTTAAAACTGCTTTTAAATTCTTTAAAGCCTATATAATGAGACTTGGTATTTTAGACGGAAAAGAAGGCTATCAGCTATCCTACCTGCAATCTTTAAGCGTTTATGAAACCTATGAATCATTAAAAAAAGAGCAAAATTAGTTGAATGAAGATTTGTATCATTAGTTATGATTTTTGGGATTATGATAAGTATATTGTTGAAACATTATGCCAGCGTAGTATTGATGCTCACCATATAAAAATCAGCACCGTTACTCATTCCAACTTCAATGAAAGAGCTGTAAATGCGTTAAGCAAAACTTTTTTAAACAAAAATCTTAAGACTGAAAAAAGACAGAAATATGTTCTGGATTCTCTGGAAAAATTAGGACATCAGGATCAGATCCTGGTGATGAATCCGGATACATTTGATCTTTCTACCCTTAAAAAAATCCGAAAATCTACAGACCGTCTGGTAACCTATCTTTATGATAATCTTGAAAGAGTACCTGTGGAAGACAAACTCTATCTTTTTGACAAAGTATTTTCTTTCGATTATATTGATGTTAAAAAACATGGCTTTGAAAAATTAACCAATTATATCTACCTTCCCCATTGTGCAAAAGAGTCTCAAAAGCCAGAAATGGATCTTTTTTACATCACCTCTTATGATAACAGAAGGGTTTCATTGATAAAATTACTGGCTAAAAAGTTGATTGAACAGGGATTGAAGTTCCAGATTATGATTATTGGAAAAAAGTCCTGGAAGCATCAGCTCACCAATATGTTCATGACGGTACCTAAGAATCTTTTCCTGGTGTTCAGCATTAAGAAGATCCCGCATAATGATCTTCCCAAATATTATAAAAACTCAAAAGTTTTACTGGATCTGATGCGTGAAGGGCAATATGGACTCAGCTTCAGAGTTTTTGAGGCCATGTCTCTGGAAAAGAAAATCATTACTGATAATGAAGCCATTAAAACCTATGATTTTTACAATCCCAATAATATTTTGATTTTAAACAAAAATATTAGTAATCTTGACAAATCTTTTTTTGAAAAACCTTACGAGAAAATTCCGGAAGAAATCTACTACAGATACACTTTGGATAGTTGGGTGAATAAAGTTTTTGAACTTGATACTAAAAACTGACAAATGGGAATCTTAAAAAAAATAAAAAAACACTTCGAAAGAAAAGAAAAACTCAAAAACCTTCAGTCTAAGGATATAGTCAACATTAATCTATATGACGCTTCCCAAAAAACGATCCTGTTTGCATCAAGAGATTTTCCTGCCCATGATAAAGAATCCGGGGCTAACAGACTGAAAGAACTTATATTTATTTACAAAGAATTAGGATACAACTGCATTTTATTTGCTCCCCATATGTTTGAAGATGATTCTTATGTGAAGTTTTATCAGCAGCACAATGTTATCGTTTACATAGAGAACAATAAGTACAGGAATATTTACGATTTCCTGTCTTCTTTTAAAAAGATCGATTACGTTTGGTTCAACGGCCCTCTGGCGCTGAATCTTTTTTATAAAAAAATGAAAGCCGTTTTACCTTCTGCCAGATTCATTTATGATATGGTGGATATTCATTTCTTAAGGTTTAAAAGAGCGATCGAACTGGAACCTACCCGTATTTCATTAAAGAAGAATTATAAACATTTTTTCCGTCTGGAAACTGTTGTTGCTCCACAACTGGATTATATCATTGCCATCTCTGATAAGGAGAAAGAAATTATGAGCCAGTATGCGGACAAAAATAAGATCATTACGGTATCTAATATTCATTATCCAAAAATTGATATTTCTGAAAGAAAAAATTTCAGTGAAAGTAAGGGAATTACCTTTATAGGTTCTATCCACGAACCGAATATTGATGCGGTAAAGTTTCTCTATGAAAAAATAATGCCTATCGTCTGGAAAACTAATCCTGAGCTGGAAGTAAGCATCATCGGGAATGTTGCAGAAAAACTTGATCTTAAACTATTTCCTAAGTTTAAATTTTTAGGTTTTGTGGAAAGCATTGAAGAGCACTTTATGAATTCTAAAATTATGGTGGCTCCTTTAAGATTCGGTGCCGGCGTAAAAGGGAAAATCGGACAGGCTTTTGAATACTTTTTCCCCGTGGTTACTACGGATATCGGCGCTGAAGGTATGAAACTTACCGATAAAAAGAATGTACTGATTGCCAATGACGAAAACAGTTTTGCAGAGGCTATTATTCAGCTGAACAATAATGAAGAGATTTGGAATACTTTAAGCAGAAATTCTGTGGACAGTTTGAGAGCATTTTCACCTGAAGAAGTAAAAGAAAAACTTAAAACATTATAAAAACATGTCATTAAGCGTAAACTATCACGGTTTTTTTGATGGAAATTTTGGTATAGCAGAAGCCACAAGGCTTAATGCGACTGCTATGGAAAACGCAGGCATTAAAGTAAACCGCATCAGCTACTCAAGTGATACTCTTGAAAAGTCTAAAAGTGCCGCAGAGCCAGATGCATTAATTAATATTTTTCACATTAACAGTAATGTGACTCACGAATTTTTTTCAAAAAATCAGGATATCAATCTTGCGGGACATTACAATATTGTTTATTGGGCCTGGGAATTTCCCGAAGTTTCAGATAAAACTGTGGAGTTTCTGAATATTTTTGATGAATTATGGGTTCCCAGCGATTTCTGTGTCAATATTTTCACAAAATATACCGGGATTCCTGTGATGAGATTTTCTCACCCAATTCAGAAACTAGATCCTTCTGATGAATTTAAGTTTGAGGAGTATCATATTAAAACCAGCTCAAAGGTATATATTACAATTTTCGATTCTTTAAGTACAACTATTAGAAAAAACCCTGAAGCGACTATTGAAGCGTTCATTAATGTCTTTAAAGATGATCCTGAAAGTGTTTTGATTGTGAAAACACATAACCTCAACAGAAGTAAAGATGCTCAAAAAGTATTGGAAAAATATACTGACATCTCTAATATTATCATTATTGATGAACATTTCTCGAAAGAAAAGCTCCATTCTCTTATTCAGAAGTCCGATGTCCTTGTTTCTCTCCATGGTTCCGAAGGTTTCGGGCTTACGATGGCAGAAGCAATGTCTTATGGAAAGATTGTTGTAGGAACAGGATATTCCGGAAATCTGGACTTTATGAATGTGAACAACAGCTTCCTTGTTCAGTATAGTTTTATTAAAACCTCCAATACAAAAGGATTAATTGCCGAAGGTCTGACTTTAGCTAAGCCTGACTTGCATGATGCCACCCAAAAACTTTTGTATATAAAGAACAACTTCAAGTCTTTAAGCGCTGTTAAACAAAATGCAGAGGCTCAGATCAGAGATAATTTTTCTCTTGAAGCTATAGGAGATTTGCTTAAGCTACGACTGTCTTTTATTGACCAGATGAATAAGAAAGAAAACACCTCAGAAAATAGTGTAGGGAACGTTTTTTATCTTGCAGAAATAGACCGGTTAAGTGGAAGAGTGAATTACCTTGAGAAAACCTTGTACAATAAGATCAGGAGAAAAGTCAACACCTTTTTAAAGAAAGTAAAAGGTAAGAAATAAAAAAAGCGGTGGATTCAGGTAAATCCACCGCTTTTTATTGATAGTAAATTATTTCTTTTGTTTTCTATTTCTGAAATACATTTTGACCCCATAGATCCATTGAATAGGTTTGCTTTTCTTGTAAATTCTAAGATCTTTTCTCAGAAAAATACTGTCTGCATATAGTTTTATTAATGCCGACCTGCTTTGTTGAATTTTGCCCTCAGAAATAAGTTCTTCTGATCTTTTTCTGATCAGTTTCCCTACTCCATCAAGAGAGAAGTCATTTGCAATGGTTTTACGAGCATTATCCGACTTCACTTTAATATCCTCACCGCCCTGATATACTTTTTTCAGATATTCAGAAGCTTTTTCTAATGAAGGTTCAGACCAGACTGTATTAGAATCATAATTAAGATCATCCGAACCGTAAGAAACTTTCTCTGCCTGTACCAAAAAACTGTTTTCAGAATTCATGAATTCCAGATTTCCGGAATACTCTGTAGCAATAACAGGTTTTCCAAAATACATGGCCTCAGCCATCGTAAGTCCGAATCCCTCAGATCTGTGAAGAGAAATATAACTGTCACAGTTACTGATTACATAGTTCAGTGCATTTTTATCAAAAATCTTTTCTACAATTTTGATCTTTACTGAGTCTCCAATGGCCTCATTTATCTGTTGTTTTTCTAAAGAAAATTTATCTGATTTCGAGGTTTTAATGGTTAAAAAAGCATTATTATCCTTTCCGTCAAATGTTTCTCTGAAAACCTTAATCAGATTGAGTACATTTTTCCTTTGTATGGAACTGTTATAATCGAAAATGAATAAAAAATTAAAGGAGTCTTTATTATAAAAATTCAAAGCATCCGGATCTTCCGTTTCCTTCAGATGAATATCAATCGGATGTGGAATTACTTTTACGGGAGCTGCTATGTATTTTTCAATGCATTTCTTACAATATTCTGAAGGAGTCCAGACCTCATCAAAAAGATTAATATTCAGAAGATAATCTTCCGGAATCGTTTCTGATTCCCATGCCATATAAAGAATATTGTATTTTCTTTCAAAAAAAGAATAATCAAAATATTCAAAGAAGTTTGAAATTTCCGAAACAGATGGTGACACCTGAATCAAATTGATAGGATGGTCTGCTTTTTTGGAAAACTGAGTAAATGTAAGGTCATTATTATTATGATTGGTTCTCACATCATAGTTGATCATGCTGATGGGGATTCCAGCACTCTGTATTGCTTTACAATTAAGTCTTGTTGCTTCAGCAATACCAAACTCACCCTTAATAAATCCAAAAACGTTAATTCCTAAATCTTCCATTTTTATTTTCTAATAATTCAAACTGATTAATCTTCCAGGGTTTCATAAAAATTGTTCTGCTTTTTCTGCTTCTCAAAATTCTTTTTATGAACTAATGACAATTCATATTTTGCAGGAATTTCTGTAAAGTTTTTATTTCCATACAAAACTTCATGCACTTTATTCTTCCAGAAGATTTTTTTATTGTTTTTGATAATTCTTGGCTGATAGTCCGGAAAATTAATATACCCTTCATTATTCATCTTCCAACCCATTTGTTGCACATATTCTTCTGTAATCCCTTCCACTGTATTGATTCTGGGAACATAAAATATTTCAACACTTTTCTCTTTTTTAAGGTAAGGTTTCAATGTTTTAATAAAATGTTCAGTAGGATATTCATCAGCATCGATTTGAAAAAGATACTGACCATTTGCCTTTTCAATTAATCTGTTTTTAAAGGTGGCAAAATCTCCATCCAGCTTGGCCTCAAGTTTTATAATACGATCATAATGAGCGAGCAACTCTGTCACCTCTTGGTTTTTATTGGTAACATCCTGAAGAACAATAACCTCATCATTACCATCAATCAAAGGAAGAAGAGTATCCAATAATTTTTTAAGTTCCTTCGCTTCATCGTTAACGGTGATTCCGTAAGAAACAGTGATAAATTTGCTGGAAAAGCGTGAAAGTAAGCTCATAATTTAATTGTAGATTATAGGATAATTGCCAGAAAAGTGGGTAAAATAATTTTCAGCAATGATTTGTTTTACGTAATTTTTATACTTCCTTGTGGGATAAAAACAGCTTCCTGTTTTTTTGTAATAATATTTTTTGAAAAATCCGGGAAGTTTTTTCTCATCATGTTCTACTTCATTCCCTCTCTCCGTTCCTTTTATTTTATATAAAACCTGAACATTGAATGCGGGTGGCAAAGCTTCAAACCAGTTATTGATCTGAGAAAAATAAGCGAATGGTGTCTCTTCAAAACTGTTCAGCTCACCTTGATTGTGGTCTGAAAAATAATAGTCTTTAAAAACATCTGCTACATTTTTGGGTCTGAAAATAAATACGCCTCCATTAATGCTCCCCTGTATTAAAGGATTCGCTTCAAAATGCCGGTCCGTAAAATACATTTCACTGGTTTCTTCCAATATTCTCGGAATATGTCCCCAGGTTTTGTTGAATTCGTCAGTTCCTCTGGGATCCAGAATTGCCCCGAAATATTTGTCTTCCGGAAGAAAACCAAAAATAGAAGGTGCTTTATCCGAAATAATAATATCCAGATCCATAAAAAGAACCATATCATACTCTTTCGTTTCTGAAGGAATCAGCAGTTTCTGAGCTAAAAGCGGCCTGTGAAAATTCTCATCTATAGGTTTATCAATAATCTTTACATCCGCATCACATTTTTTAGCATAGCTTTCAAACATTGCTCTATTTTTATGGTACATTTTCCAGTACTTTTCCCCTACAATAAAAAGACATATTGCTTTTCTCATTGATCAACTAAATTTATAAGTTACAAAAATACATTTTTAATGAACGAATACCGGCAATATTCTTTTACTGTTCCTTTAATCAACGAAAATATTTTGCAAATATTCATTTTTTGTTCTCGTTATATAAAAAAACCATCCCAAAGCTGAGACGGTTTTTTTGTAAAATATTAATATTATTTAGTTAATAAGCGTAAAACTCAATTCCTTCCTTAATATAACCAGGAGGCGTTGCGCTGGATCTTGAATAATAATGATCTTTTCCATTCCAATACTGGTAGATAGGAACTGTATTTGGCTCCTGAGTAGCAAAAGCATTGAACTCGATTCCTTCAGATACATATCCCGAATAATATCCCGGAGTTTTTGTATAATAATGATCTTTACCGTTCCAATATCTGTAGATAGGAACTGTATTGGGAGCTTTATACAAGAATGCATTAAACTCTGTTCCTTCAAAAGAATATCCGCTGTAGTTTCCAGCAATTTTTGTATAATAGTGATCTACTCCATTATAATATCTGTACACCGGAATTGTTTTAAATTCAAGATACACTTTATTATCAATCAGATATTGATCTACATAGGCTTTAAGCTGAGCTTTTTTCACAGGATCTTTTACAAAGTCATAAATAATAATCAATCCATTACTTCCAAAGTCAACCAAAACAGAATTGCTTACACTTGAACTGTTCTGCCAGTTGGAAATATTAACTTTAGTGTTGGTCTGATCCAGATTCAAATCTCCTACCAAACCTTTTGAAGGATCTCCACCTCTGGTTTTGTAGGTCAACTTTTTAGAAAAATTCATGTGATATTCAGAAGTGTTCACGTCATTATCCACATTCACATTAAAGATATTCAGCATTCCTGCCTTTATTCCTATTCTGGCTGCCTTATCACGAGTCTGGCTTGTTGTTTCAGACTGGAATAAAATATCAAGCTTTGCGCCTGTATAAATATCAGTCATTACGTGAGTTCCATAATCCTGAACAATCTGCTGCGGAGTTTTTGTTTGTAAATCCTGTGCAAATTCCGGAGTAATATAATCACCCAGCATATCGGTAGTAGCGTTGAATCTTACTCTTTTCTGCTTAATCGTAAGGTTATAGCTTCCGTAGATATATTTAGCATCAAACTTATTGTTGGTTGTTACCGCTGAGCCAAAACCTACAGAGAGTATTTTTTTAAACAATGGAAAATTAACTGTTGCATCCACTTTGGTAGAAACCATTTTGGAGTAAGCTTCAGCATTTTCACCATAATCTTCGGAGTACTCCTGAGAATTTGTGTTTTCGCTGATTAATCTGTTGGTCTGCTCCAGTTTAAAGCGATCAATATCAACCACCTTAAAACCGGCAGCTGTTGCATTGGCATATTCACCGGTAACGTTATAACCATGCCCTAAGACATCATAAATTCCGTCTCCTGCAAATTTGGAAGCAGATAACCGGTTATTGGCTTTTGCCGCAGGGCTTTCCGGGGTTACCTCGCTGTTCAGCTCCTCCGTTGAACATGAACTCATAAAAAGCATCAGCAAACTACTGAAGCAAAATAAAATTTGTTTTTTCATAGATTATTAAAAAGTTTATGCAAATATAATATTCATCGCCAAGTGAAAAAATAATATTAAAGTGATTTATATCATTAATTAGTGAATTTAATGATAGGTTAAAATATCATTAACAAAGGGATTCAAGATCATAAATTAGAGAATTATTAAAAATAAATAATTATACATACTGCCCTCACATTAAAGCAAGCCTTATTTAATTATAAATAAAAAAATGGAGCCAGAATTACTGACTCCACTCATAATGTATAACCAAATTGATTTAATATAAATCCAAAAATTAGTTAGCTGGAATATAGAAAGCAATACCTTCTCTGATACTCCAATAGTTCACAGGACCTAAATTAGGTGACACTGAAAGATAATGATCCGATCCGTTTTTAGCCTTATAGCTATATACAGGGATTCTTCCAGCTCCCGGATCTTTATAAGCATAGAATGCTACTCCCATATAAACATTCCAATAAGAAGATGGTTGTAATGTACTTGCCTGGGTAAAATAATGATCTGCTCCCGAAGTACTCTTATAGCAGTAAATAGGAACTGTTTCAGGGGCTTTGTACTGAAAAACTTTAAATGTTGGTCCCTCATTAGTCCAGTAAGAAGACGGCTGAAGGTTGGTATTGAAAGTGAAATAATGATTACTGTCTGCCTGATTCTGGTAGCCGTACAACATGGTAGTATTATATTCCAATGAAATTTGATTATCAATCAAATACTGATCTACATACGCCTTAAGCTGCGCTTTTTTAGCTGCATCTTTTACCAGGTTATAAATAGGAACAAGGCCGTTATTTCCAAATTCTACCAATACCGCATTGCTCGCTGTAGAACTGCTCTGCCAGTTTGTAATATTGATTTTCGGAGCAGCCTGATCAAGATTCAATTCTCCAACCAATCCTTTTGATGGATCACCTCCTCTTGTTCTGTAAGATAATTTCTTAGAGTAATTCATAGATGATTCTGAAGTATTCACATCATTGGTTACATCAACATCAAATATAGATTTCACCCCCACTTTTACTCCGATTCTGGCAGCACGGTCGCGGCTCTCGTTACTTGTTTCAGACTGGAACATGATATCCATTTTAGCTCCGGTATAAATATCAGTCATAACATGAGTTCCGTAATCCTGCACAATCTGTTGAGGAGTTTTTGTTTGCAGATCCTGAGTAAATTCCGGAGTTACATAATCCGCCAACATATCTGTGGTAGCATTGAATCTCAGCCTTTTTTGCTTAATGATAAGGTTGTAACTACCATAAATATATTTGGCATCAAATTTATGGTTAGTTGTCACTGCAGAATTAAATCCTACCGATATTGTTTTTTTAAATAATGGAATTCCTGCAGTAACATCTACTTTTGTAGAAACCATTTTAGAATAGGTTTCTGCATTCTCTCCGTATTCTTCAAGGTACTGCTGCGTATTTGTATTTTCAGACAGTAATCTTCCTGCCTGTTCAGAATTGAAGCGATCAATATCAATTACTTTAAACCCTGCAGAATTAGCATTGGCATATTCCCCGGTAGCATTAAAACCATGCCCTAAAACATCATAAATACCGTCACCTGCAAATTTCGCTGCTGACAAACGATTAGTTTTCGCCGGACTATCAGGAGTAGATTCAGTAGTCAGATCTTCTGAAGAACATGCCCCCATGAATAGCAACAGCGCCGCACTGAAGCTAAATAAAATTTGTTTTTTCATAGTATTACTTTAAAATTTCCGACAAATATAAACTTCAATGCGTGGTGAAATACAAAAGCAAACCCTGATATATATCATTAATTAGTGATTTTAATACACGCTTAAAGAACTATGAATAAAGGAATTCAAAATCTCATAATTGTGATTTAATTTAATAATATCAATTATGAAAACAAATATAAAAACACTTACAAAAGAACACACGCACAAAACACAACAGTTATCGTTTATGAATTCATTTTTTCAGAAACACTTTTCACAGATTACGATCCATGAGTAAAAAATATGATCAGAAATATAAGATTGGGAGTTTTAAAAACCGTATTTACCGAAAATCTATGGAAATAAATAAAAAAGTCAGGATCAAAAAATCAATACGCGGTCAGAAATCATCTCTTAAACGCATAATTTTAAGTAAATTTGCAAAAATTAAAATTGAAATGGAGAAAGTAAGAGTACGTTTTGCTCCAAGTCCTACAGGACCATTACATTTGGGAGGCGTAAGAACCGCATTATATGATTATCTTTTTGCTAAAAATCAAGGGGGAGAATTTGTACTGAGAATTGAAGATACAGATACCGCAAGATATGTAGAAGGAGCTGAAGAATATATTGAAGAAGCTTTAGAATGGTGCGGAATCATTCCTGATGAAAGTCCTAAGAAAGGAGGAAAATTCGCTCCTTACAGACAGTCTGAAAGAAGAGACATCTACGACAGATATACAGAGCAGATCCTGAAGACAGATTATGCTTACATTGCCTTTGATACCGCAGAAGAACTGGATGCAATGCGTTCTGAGTATGAAGCGAAAGGTGATGTTTTCTCTTATGATAATAAAACCAGAAACCGTTTAAGAAACAGTCTTGCTCTTTCTGAAGAAGAAGTCCAAAAATTATTGGATGAAAAAACACCTTATGTTGTAAGATTTAAAATGCCTGTTGACAGAGTATTAAATCTTGAAGATATTATCCGTGGAAAATTTTCAGTTAATACCAATACTTTAGATGATAAAGTTCTGGTAAAGAATGACGGAATGCCAACTTACCATTTTGCGAACATCATTGATGATCATGAAATGGAAATCTCTCACGTCATCCGTGGTGAAGAATGGCTTCCCTCTTTGGGACTTCATACCTTATTATATGAAGCAATGCAGTGGGAAGCACCACAATTTGCACACCTTTCTTTAATTTTAAAACCAGAAGGAAAAGGAAAATTGAGCAAAAGAGACGGAGATAAATTCGGATTCCCGGTATTTCCTCTTGACTTCAAAGATCCTGCTACAGGTGTAGTTTCTAAAGGATACAGAGAAAACGGATATCTTCCTGATGCTTTCATCAACATGGTCGCATTACTGGGATGGTCTCCCGCAGATGATAAAGAAATACTTCCTTTAGAAGAGATGATCAAAGAATTTGATCTTCATAAAGTACATAAAGCAGGAGCAAGATTCAGTAAAGAAAAATCTGAATGGTTCAATCACCAGTATATTCAGATGAAGTCTGATGAAGAACTTCTTCAGATCCTGAAAAACACCGATCTTGATCTTTCCGCTGCTTCTGATGAAAAGCTACTGAAAGTAATTCATCTGATGAAAGAAAGAGCCACTTTCCCTAAAGATATCTATGAAAACGGAAAATTTTTCTTTGAAGCTCCGGTTTCTTATGACGAAAAAGCATCCAAAAAAGCATGGAATGATGAAACTTCTACCGTTTTAGGAGAATTGGCATCTGCATTTGAAGCTACAGACTTTGCTGCTGAAACATTAAAGCAAACCATGCATGATTTTGCTGAAAACAAAGGATTAGGAATGGGTAAAGTAATGATGCCGTTACGATTATCTTTAGTAGGAGAACTGAAAGGACCGGACGTTCCGGACATTCTGGAAACCCTTGGTAAAGAGGAAAGTATCTCCAGAATAAACAATGCTATAAATAATTTTAAATAGAATAACCATAATTTTTCATACATTTGAAAGATTTAATTTACTTCAAGAAATGGAATATTTAAGTTTCGAACTTCCTATCAAAGAATTGATGGACCAATACCAGACGTGTTCTTTAGTAGGAGAAGAAAGTGGTGTTGATGTAAAATTAGCATGCAGCCAGATTGAGGATAAGATTCTAGAAAAGAAAAAAGAAATCTATTCAAATCTTACACCTTGGCAAAGAGTACAACTGTCCCGTCACCCGGATCGTCCTTATACACTGGACTATATCAACGGAATGGCAGACAAAGGCAGTTTCTTAGAACTTCATGGAGACAGAAATTTCGCTGATGATCCGGCAATGATTGGAGGATTGATTACCCTTGATGGTCAGAAAGTAATGATCATAGGGACTCAAAAAGGAAGAACGACTAAAGAAAGACAGCACAGAAGATTTGGAATGCCAAATCCGGAAGGATACAGAAAAGCTTTAAGATTAATGAAGCTTGCTGAAAAATTCAATATCCCTGTGGTAACTTTAGTAGATACACCGGGAGCTTATCCTGGATTGGAAGCTGAAGAAAGAGGGCAGGGAGAAGCTATTGCAAGAAATATTTTTGAAATGGTTCAGCTGAAAACACCTATCTTCACTTACATCATCGGAGAAGGTGCCAGTGGTGGAGCATTAGGAATAGGGGTCGGAAATAAAGTATATATGTTGGAAAACACGTGGTATACGGTAATTGCACCAGAAAGCTGTTCTTCTATATTATGGAGAAACTGGGATCACAAAGAAGATGCTGCCAATGCATTGAATCTTACTCCGGCGGATGCTTTAAGAGAAAAGTTCATTGACGGAATCATAGAGGAACCCCTTGGAGGTGCTCATTATGACCAGGAGACAACTTATTTGAACTTAAAAAATTCAATTTTACAAAATATCAAAGCTTTTTCCAAATTTACAGGACAGGAGCTTGAAACCCAAAGACAGGACAAATTCATTGCAATGGGTCAGTTTAAAGGATAAAAAAATAAAAGGTTAAGAATTTCTTCTTAACCTTTTTTCTTTAGTTTACTTCTTTCTTATTCTATTCTGCAACATTCAGGGCAATCTCAATATCCTGAGTAATTTTCTTTACAGAAGAATATTTTGCATCACAGACTGATGTGGTCATTACATACTCTCCTTTATCAACCAGGATAAAATTCTCCCCTCTTGCAGGCACAGTTAGATTATAATATTTTTTTCCACTTATCTTCACAATAAGATTACAGGCTGATCTGTTCTTGATATTGATATAAGCTTCACTTTTATTGATGTCATTACTAAAAAGATGGGTAAGCATGGCGGCTCTTCTTTTATTTTCTTCACTTGGTTCAGCTTTGGATGCTCCTGCGGTTTTTGCTGCACCCGCAGATCCTACCGACGCAAAAGTAGTTCTTCTTTCTTCTTTTAAAGCGTCAATAGCAGCTGCTGTATTATTAGAAACAGGCTTCCCATTAGCAGTATATTTTTTATTTGCAGCAATCGTTTTTCCGCTATTCAGTTCATTATTTTTAACGATATTTTCAATTTTCTCTTTACTAATTGGTTTGATCGTAGGTTTTGCTTCCGGCGAATTATCTGCCATAATAATATCAATCAGCTTTCTTTTGAAATAGTCAGTTTTAGCATGACCAGGGTTCTGTTTCAAAAATCCGGCAATCACTCTTGCCTCTTTTGAAATCTCAGCTTCCTGCTCGGTATAGATAATTACAGTTTCTTTTTCAACAACAGCTTTAGATTTTGTTTTTTTCTTTTTTTGAGAAAAACCAAGAGCAAAAATGCATATAAATAGAAGAAAGAAGATTTTTTTCATTAATCAAACCTTTAAAATAGTATTAAATATATTAATAACGTGAAAAGTCATTTTTTAGTTTATCATTAAAATCATTATCTTTGCACTGCTCTAAAATTAAGCTAAAAATTAATACTAATCTTAAATAAAAAATAATAGATATTATGTCTTATACACCAGTTGCTGCAGACGTAGCTAAATTAAGAAACCAAACAGGTGCAGGTATGATGGACTGCAAGAAAGCTCTAGTTGAAGCTGAAGGAGACTTCGAAAAAGCGGTAGATATCCTTAGAAAAAAAGGACAAAAAGTTGCTGCTAACAGAGCTGACAGAGAGTCTACTGAAGGGGCAGTAATCGCAAGAGTAAACGAAGACAACACTTTAGGTGCTGTTATTTCTTTAAATTGCGAAACTGACTTCGTTGCTAAGAACGAGGCATTCGTTGAGCTAGCTTACGAATTAGCTGAAATGGCTATCTTCGCTGCTACTAAAGAAGAGCTTTTAGCTACAGATTTCCACGGAATCACTGTTGCTGAGAAATTAGTTGAGCAAACAGGAGTTATCGGTGAGAAAATTGAAATCGGATCTTTCGAAAGAATTCAGGGAGATTTCTTAGGAGCTTACATCCACGCTGGAAACAAAATTGCTGCTATCACTTCTCTTTCTGCTAAAGTAGACGGAGCTGAAGAAGCTGCTAAAGCTGTTTCTATGCAGGTTGCTGCAATGAACCCAATTGCTCTTGACGAAACTGCAGTTTCTCAGGAAACTATCGACAGAGAGTTAGAGATCGAAAGACACAAACTTACTGAAGAAGGTAAACCTGCAAACATTATCGACAACATCCTTAAAGGTAAAATGCAGAGATTCTACAAAGACAACACTTTGGTACACCAGGATTTCATTAAAGACGGAAGTATCTCAGTTGCTGATTACGTAAAATCTGTAAATGCAGACCTAAAAGTAACAGGATTTGTAAGAGTAAGCCTATAAGCGGACTTTTTCAAAAAATATTGAATCCCGGTGAATTTCACCGGGATTTTTTATTAACAGGATTCTTATTCACCGATACGATCTCCTATCAGAAAAATTCACCTGTTAAAGAACTATTTATTGATAATCAGAAAGATTAATCCCAATAACTAATTACCAGTTTCATATTCAAGAGGGCTTTTAATTAAAAATAGGAGCGTTTTTTTTAACATTTATTTAAATTTTATTAAAAGTATTTCATTTTTTATTTTATTTTTGTAGAAATCCTAATTCCATACTCATGAAAAGATTTCTACTCAGTTTAGTATTAATTTTTTTGACAATTAATACACTCTTTGCGCAAAGGGATACCGAGCATTGGATTGCTCCTTATTATGACAGTGTCGGAGGGTATAACAATATGATATACCTTTCTACTGATTCAGATACTCCTTTTGATGTAACTATCTACAACAACAATGCTGCACTTACCACTGTTACAATCAGCAAAAATAACCCGCAAACCTATAAGGTTGCCAATAACCTTATTTCCACAGGAACATCTACCGAAGCCTTCATTGTCGGTAATAAAGGGCTTTATTTAAAAGCAGTGAAACCTTTTTACTGTAGTTTAAGACTCGCTCAGAGTGTGCACGGGGAAGTAATAACCAGTAAAGGAAAGGCAGGAATTGGAAAAACATTTTTCGTTGCCGCCGCTCCCAATACCAATACCAGCAGTATCCAGAATTTTACGGCAGGTGTCCTTGCAACTGAAGACAACACCAATGTAACCGTATCATGGAACCCTACTGCCGGAGTCGTTTTTATTAATGGCACCCCGACTGGAAATACTCAGTCTTTTACTTTACAAAAAGGACAATCTTTTATTCTCGCCGGATCCGGATCTCAGTCTGGAAACAAAACAGGCTTCATTGGTGCTAAAATTGTTGCTGACAAACCAGTAACATTGACCAATGGAAGTTGTAATGCCAACTTCTCTGCTTCCACAACGGGAAGTGATCCTGTGCTTGATCAATCTGTTCCGGTGGACAGACTTGGTAATACCTTTGCAATGGTAAAAACAAGATCTACTCAACCTAGCTTAAACATGGAAGGAGGTCTTATTGTTGCTACCGAAGATAATACTGAAGTATATTTAAATGGTGGTGGTACCTCCGTTGCAACACTTGCTGCCGGAGAATGGTACAGAATTAACGAAACCAGCTATGTAGCTCAGGGGACATCAGGACATTCAAACATGTTCATTTCCACTACCAAAAATGTATATTTATACCAGTTTATCGGAGTTTTGCAAAGTGATGCAACCAATGGATTCAACTACATCCCGCCGTTAAACTGTTTTCTTCCAAGAAAAATTGATGAGATTGGGAAGATTAATGAAATGCCCCTTGGAGTGGGAGGAGCCAGCACAACAACAAGTGATCTTGTCGTAAAATTAAACATCTTAACAGAAGCTGGTGCTACTGTCATGTTAAATGACGCTCCTCTTTTGCCTGAAGCCGGACCTTATCCGTTGGCTGGAAATGCTAACTGGGTTACCTACGGAATCAACAGTGTATCCGGAAATATTAAGATTACGTCTACAAAAGCTGTTACAGCAGGTATCAACGGAGGGTATAGTTCTGCAGGATATGGAGGATACTTTGCCGGATTCTCATCAATCCCTGTCATTGCGAAAAAGACAGGTGAGTGTGTTCCTGGAATTGTTCTTGAAGTTGACGATGGATATGAAACTTATCAGTGGTTCCGTGACGGAGTTGCCATTCCGGGTGCTACCAGTTATACATATACGCCTACCCAATCAGGAAATTATACGGTAAAAGTAACAATGGGAACATGTCCTCCTGTGACAACTCCTATCTACAAAGTACAAACCTGTTTAAAAGAAACAACACAGGCACTTAATGCTTGCTCTACTAAAATTATCACCCCGACGTTTACTTCTTCCACTCAAACTGTGGTTCCAAGTACCGTAGTAATTTTAACCCCTCCTACCAAAGGAACAGCTGTTGTCAATTCAAACGGAACTATTACTTATACCCCTAACCCTGGATATTTAGGACCAGATAAAATTATTTATAAATTCTGTGGAAACTCTGTAGAATTTACAGATTGTGAGCAGGTAACCCTGAACCTTACTGTAGTACCATTCATCGTAACCGATGCTTCTATTAAGGCATGTTGGTATGATGTGGATCCTTACGCTTATTTTGATCTTACAAAAGCTAAGGTTACAGACTATAATGCGGTAACAAAAAAATACTACCGTACCCTTAATGATCTTACTGCAGGAATCAATCAAATCACAACACCAGAAAACTTCCCTTCAACAGGAGGATTTGTATATGTGAAAGTAACAACTGCTGAGGGCTGTACGGCCAATGCGAAAATTGAGTTAATCGTACTTCCAATTAAAAAGTCTCCTGTTCTGGTAGATCAGTATATCTGTATGGATGCAAAAACGAATCTGGACGCTGGCCCTGGATATGATTCATATCAATGGAGTACTGGAGCTACTTCTTCAGGTATCAGGGATATAGGTGTTGGAGAGTACACTGTAATTCTTGGTAAAAACGGATGTTTCCTCACACAGACTGTAAAAGTAAAAAAAGTTGAAGATCCGGTAATTCAAACGATTGAGATCAATAATAATACAGCAACTGTAATTGTAAGCGGTGGTAAAGCTCCATACAAATATGCTGTTGATGGAACTGCTAACTGGCAGGATTCAAGTACCTTCACAGGGCTAACAAGAGGACAGCACACTTTCTATGTAAAAGATGCCTATAACTGTACTCCGATTGCTGTGGAAGTTACCATTCCTAATCTATTAAATGCCATTACACCTAATGGAGATAATGTAAATGATTATATAGATTACAGTGAACTGGCTTATAAAGAAAATCTGAGCTTTGTTGTGTATGACAGATATGGAAACATGGTGTTCACCGGAAACAAATTCAACAATTACAGATGGGACGGAAAACACTTTGATAAAAAACTGGGAACAGGAACATACTGGTATCATATCAGCTGGAATGAATCCAACAAAGAAAAGACTCCAATAAAATATACAGGTTGGATTCTTGTTAAAAACAGAGAGTAATAATTAGTTTAAAACTATATTTAATAAGCCATGATTGTACAATCATGGCTTATTTTTATTATATTTTCAAGCATTCAATACTTTTTATTATTAAATTTGTGATAAATACTAATACTGAATGAAGAAAATTCTATCTTTTTTATTTATATTTTACATTTTCACCTCTTCTTTTGCCCAACTGGACAGAGAACATTGGTTTGCTCCGATGGTAGACAGAACCGGTGCTCCCAATCCTTATCAGAAACTGTATTTATCTACCAGCAGAACGACTCCCTTCCCAGTAAGCATTTACAATAATAATGTTTTGATTGGTACAGTAGTCATCAGTAAGAACAACCCACAGAAATTTGATGTTTTAAGAAATTATATTATTACCACACAGCAAACAGATCTGTTTACTCCTACGACGAAAGGATTATACCTTAAAGCAGAATTTCCTTTTTATGCCAATTTAAGATTCTCAGTATTTAACCATGCTGAAATCATTACTTCCAAAGGAATTCCCTCTACAGGACAAAAATTCTACGCAGCGTCCGCTCCTATCTCTGTGAGCAATGGTATTTTAAATTTTATGACCAGCATACTGGCTACTGAAGATAACACAACTGTCACCATCACCGGGTACAGCCCAAATGTTCAGTTTTCTAACGGAATGACTGGAGCGACCAATCCGGCAATGACTTTCACTTTAAACAAAGGACAATCTTACATCATTGACGGAATAGGGAATCTCACTGGAAATGTTGATGGTTTCATTGGCTCAAAAATTACTTCAAACAAGCCCATCAATGTCACCAATGGAAATTTTAACGGACAATACGCAGGAAACTTCCCTTCCAGCTCAGATATTTTAATGGATCAGGCAGTCCCTGTCAACAGACTTGGAAATGAATTCGCACTCGTAAAAGGTAACGGTCCTATTGGTTCTCATATGGAAGGGGCTATTGTTATTGCTACTGAAGACAATACTCAGATTTTTGTCAATAATGAAATTCCACCATTAGCAACCATCAATGCCGGAAAATACTTTGTCATCCCGGATTCCAAATATATCCTTCAGGGAAACGGACATTACAACTTGTATCTTAAAACATCACAAAATGCTTATGTATACCAAATTTTAGCAGGAGATTCCAATGTAGGAAATGAAACAGCCACCGGAGGATTTAATTATATTCCTGCTTTGAACTGTTATCTGCCAAAGCAAATTAATGAACTTGGCCTTATCAATGAAAATTTTGTTCATTCCAATGGTAATCCCGGAGGTATTCTAAATATTCCCACAAAGCTGAATCTTATTACGGAAAGAGGAGCTAACATAACAGTAAACGGAGCGAATCCACCTGCAATAACCGGTCCTTACAATATGACAGGTACAACGAATTGGGTTACTTACGGCATTCCTAATGTAACAGGTACTATTACTGTAGTTTCAGATAAAGCGATTATGGCTGGTATCACTGCCGGAAGTGATGCTGTAGGATACGGAGGTTTTTTTGCCGGCTTTCCTACACAGCCTGTTATTTTACAATCCGGAGGCGGCTGTATTCCCGGGATGGTTCTAACCGTTGACCCTTTAATATATGATACTTATCAATGGTACAGAAACGGGACTATCGTCCCGGGAGCTACCACATCATCAATCACCCCTACACTACCAGGATATTATACATGTTCAGTCACAATGGGAAGTTGCGCTCCCCTGGTCACAGAACAATTTAAAGTTCTGAACTGTACAAAACTTACCAATACCTCTTATACCGTTTGTAACTCCAAAACAATAATTCCTGCGTTCACCAGTTCATCACAGACTCCAGCTCCAAGCACTGTAGCCATTACAACAGCTCCTTCATTAGGAACAGCAGTTGTAAACCCTACTACAGGTATTATTACTTATACTGTAAATACTCCCGGAATATCAGGAACAGATACATTTACTTATACATTCTGTGGGAATGACCCTGACTTCCCTGATTGTGAAACAGTTACCGTTACTATGAATATTCAGGCTCTTTCGGTAATGAATACAACCCTGTTTGCCTGTGATATCAATGGACAGGGAACCTTCAACCTGACAACAGCAAATGTTACCAGTAACTCACCGGTTACTATTACGTATTACCCTACCCTTTTGGATGCTCAGAATGAAAATGCCGCAGCCTTGATAACCAATACAACAGCCTATACTGCACCCAATGGTACAATCATATACGCTGTTGTTAATAATAATATTGGCTGTAAAAATATTGCACAGATAACGCTATCACTTTTTAACAAAGCTGTTGTAGCGGATAATTATAATGGTGTCTTCTGTGATGATAATCTGGATGGAACAGTGACTGTTGTGCTTTCCAATATAACCCCGATTGTACTTAATAATCCAAATTACTTTCCTAATGTAAGATATTATGCCAATCTTGCAGACGCCAATGCAGGAAATAACAATACGCTCCCAAACAACTGGAGCTATACAGCAACTACAACCATTTATATCCGGGTAGATTCCCCGGACGGATGTGCTTCTGTAATCAAACCATTACAATTCAGTATCGGAGCAAAAATAACATTGATCACAAAAACCGTCACAGAAAGTACTTGTGACGATGACTTAGATGGGATAAAAAGTGTCAACTTAGCTCAGTTTATTCCTCAGTTTACATTAGATCCGAATGTTACTTTTACTTTTCATGCAACGTTGGCAGATGCTCAGAATGATGTGAACGCAGTTTCATTACCAGTTAATATTACAACTTCACAGACTTATTATATCCGTTTTGAAAAAAATGGGGTTTGCCCTGAAATAGGTACTCTGAAAATAAATATTAAAATTCCTAAGAAATCAGATATTTTAACAGACACGGCAATTTGCCCGAAAACCACTACCACCCTTAATGCAGGGCCTGGTTTTGAAAGGTATTTGTGGAGTACAGGGGCAACAACTCCTTCCATCACCAATGTAGCACCGGGAAGTTATTGGGTAGAACTCACTTTCAATGGCTGTGTTTATAAACAATATGTAAATGTTACAGAATGGCCGCTTCCTGTCATAACCTCTATTGAAATCGATGGAACAACGGTAAAAGTTGGAGCAAGCGGGGGTACACCTCCTTATGAATATTCCTTAGATGGTGTAATATGGCAGAGCTCCAATGTTTTTTACAATGTACCGAGAGGAGCTCATAATGTATTTGTAAGAGATTCTAAAATGTGCGAGGATGTTAAAAAATCATTTGCCATTATTAATCTGATCAACACGATTACTCCGAATGGAGACGGCGTTAACGAAGGAATAGACTATTCTGCTTTAATGAAGAATGATAATCTTGTATTCCGGATCTTTGACAGGTATGGGGCAGAAGTCTTCAGAGGCACTCCTGAAAACAGATATACCTGGGATGGAAGAATCGGTGGCAGATATGTTCCCACAGCAAATTACTGGTACTTTATCACCTGGACAGAATATGGCTCCAACCTTATGATAAAATACACAAGCTGGCTGCTTGTAAAACATAGGTAACCACAGAAAACCGGAAGAAAAAGCAGTGAAAACTTCAGCACTCTTTTCTTCCGGTTTTTTTATGTAAATGTTTTGTTTATTACATGAATGGCAAGTTTCTAACACTCCTTAACAATTAAATCCCAAAGTTTAATATAACTTTAACCACTATTCTTCATCTAACTACACAGAATTGCTTTATTTCTATGTAATTTTGCGCATTATATGAAGAAACTGTTTACTCTACTGCTATTGGTTTTTCTGGCAAAAATTAATGCACAAATATATTCCGGCGAGGTATTTCTGAGAGACAACTCTATTTTATATCTCAATCAGGTGTATGTCACCAACCTGAATACACAAAAAACCGTTCTTACGGACTACAATGGTAATTTTAATATTCCCGCCAATACCGGGGATGTCATCCGTTTTACCTCTATTGTGACGGAAAGAAAGGATATCAAACTGACTCCTCAGTCTATGGCGCAAAAAAATCTGGTTGAACTTAAAATTGCCTATTATGAAATTCAGGAGATTGTTCTCAGCAGATTTAAGCCTACCGGAAACCTCCGGTATGATGTGAACTCTTTACGAAAAGAAGACAAAGCATATGCCCTTAAAAAAGTAATCGGGCTTCCCGAACCCAAAGGAGATGGAACACCTCCGGAACTTCCTGTTGCCGGACTTCGGGATGGAGGACTTACCTTCAGCCTGGAAAGTATCTATGATATTCTTTCCGGAGAAAGAAAGAAAAAACAGCGTTATCAGGCTTATGAAAGGATGAACAGCTCCATAGCACAGATCAAAAATTATCTGGGAAAAGATTATTTTGCAAAATTTAAAATACCGGAAAATTTAATTGATAATTTTCTTCAGTTTGTTTACAGTTCAGAAAATATCCAGGCTTATGTATTGGCGGGCAATTTTGAAGCAGTAAAAATTCCTATTGAAAAATACCTTCCTATTTATCAGAAAAGACTAAGAAGTTCACACCTTCAGGAAGTAGTTGGCAGTAATTAGAATTTCCTTTAAAAAACAAATTAAAATATCTTATAACTCATGCACAGTGCATGGGTTATTTTTTTGTGGGTGATGATAGCAAGTCATCCTTAAGCATATTCTTACAGTATGAATTATTTAACTTTTACGCTATAATATTCCTTAATATTCAAAAATATGTTTAATTTTATCTCACAAACAAGTGTTTAAAATAAAAACACGGGATATTTCGTTATCAAATAAAAAACTAAGCAACCAAAACGCAAATTAAGAGTGAAGCACCCAATTTCTAACTTAATATTAATTAATGAAAAAAGTACTTTTACTTCTTGGCTGTATGTTATTCTTCACGGTATCTGCCCAAAAGAAAGGGAAAGATTATAGTGATATTCTAAAAAGTAAGAATATCTATGAGATCAATGCCTTTTTAAGAGATGCTCATCCTGATGATCCCCGAAGATCTGTTTTGAAACCCAGGGTAATGGAAATGATGAAAGAGTACATCAAAAATGCACATCCTGCTGATCAAAAGGTAAAAGACATGCAGGAAATGCTTGCTATGCTGAGAAGGAGGCCTTCTACCAAAATTACTTTTGATGAAATGAATGCCATCATCAAACAAAAGCAAATTGCAAAATACAAAGCTGAGCTGGCTGCAAAACAATCTACTACAGTCTATACACCCAGTACTGCTCAAAATACATACGTTGTAAACGCCAGTGCCAATGCCGCCATTCCTAATACTGAAGCAGAAGAATTCAATATGCTGATGGCTGTTTCCCCTGTGGAACATAAAAACAGGACTGTAAAAATCTTAAATTCCTTATTTGATAACGATCCCAATGCTAAAGAATGTATTGTTTTGATTCGAAATAAATCAGACTGCAATATTATTGTAAGAATGGAAGGCGTAGGAACTACCAAATACAGGCTGGCAGTTCCTGCACAGGGTGAAGGCTCCATTGTGATAAGTAAAGGACAGTATCTTTTTACCAGCCTGGTTTGCGGCGCACAATATGCTTCACAAAAAACAATTGAAAGACCCATTATGGTGGCCTTGGGAGGCCAGTAATACAAACTAAATACGAATGATTCTGATGTCTTTTACTACCAAAAGACATAGAGACTCCATAAATTTTCACTATTTTTGCACTCATTTTATAACTCAATGGGCAAGAATAAATTAGCAAGATTTGCAGAAAACAAAATATTACCGAATGTAATCCAGCCAACCAGAGAAGACGCTTTAAATGGTTTCGATCTTAAAGGAAAATGGAGAGATAATTTCTTTAAAAATGATAATCCAATTGTATTGGAACTGGGCTGTGGAAAAGGAGAATATTCTGTAGGACTTGCAAAAACATTTCCTGAAAAAAACTTCATCGGCGTAGATATCAAAGGAGCCAGATTTTGGTTTGGTGCTAAAGAAGCTGTGGATAACAACATGACTAATGTAGCGTTTTTGAGAACTCAGATCGAACTGGTAGATTATTTCTTTGCTGAAAATGAAGTAGACGAAATCTGGATTACATTCCCGGATCCACAGATTAAATACAAAAGAACAAAACACAGATTAACCCATCCGGATTTTTTAAACCGATATAAAAAATTCCTGAAGCCAGGAGGAATCATACACCTGAAAACCGATTCGGAATTCCTGCATGGATATACACTTGGATATTTACAAGGGGCAGGCTATGAGATTATTTCTGCCCACCATGATATCTATGGTGCACCAGAATATGATCCTAATACGGAACATTTGAGAGACATCAAAACGTATTATGAAGAGCTATTCTCAGCAAAAGGAAAAACTATTACTTATATCAAATTCCGGATAAGCTGATGAAATAAACAAACTTGATGAAAAAAAAATTTTTAACGATTTTATTCTTCACATTTCTTATTCCCCACTTTACACAGGCTCAGAAAAGCAGTAAAGACATTTTAAAAAGCACAAACATCAAAGAAATTGAAGAATACCTGAAGAACGCACACCCTGACGATCCTAAAAAGACTGTGCTGAAACCTAAGCTCATTGCTTTAAAAAACACAGAATGGACAAAGGGAGCGCTTACGGCCAAACCTATGGAAGCAAGACCCGTTATTGCAGACATTCCTAAAGGTGCAATGAGAAATCCTAATTCTGACGATGCGGAAGAGTTCAAAAAGCTTATTGCTGAAACATCTGCTGAGTATAAGGAAAAAACAGTAAGGATATTGAATGCAATGTTTAATGAGGATATTCACCGTAATGAAGCGATTCTCTTATTCAAAAATAATTCTGACTGTAATATTGTATTGCGGATAGAAGGACAAGAGTTTTACAATCTTGCTGTTCCTTCACATGCAGAAAATTTCATTGTACTAAAGAAAGGTTCATATACCTTGAGCAGCAATATCTGTGATATGAAATATTCCTCTCAGAAAGATATTAAAAAAAGTATATTTGTAACGGTAGACAATCCAAAACCTGCCAACACTGGACTGAAATCTGCTCAAAAGGAGCCCATAACGGAAAAGTCAGAGAAAAAACAAAAGTCAAAAAAAAATAGAATAGGATGAAAAAACTATTAGTTCTTACCGGAATTTCATTGATTCTTGCCAGCTGTAATGTCAATTATGGGGGCTATCCGGGAAGAACATCCTACCCTTATCCTGCTAATAATTCAGGGAACAGAGCCAATACAGAACGAGAGTATAACGATCTTATAAAGACTTATAAGCCGGAAACAGCAGAAGTACTTAATGATCTTCTCAACAGTGATGATCCCAAAAATCCCAGGACCTCTATTTCCGTGGAAAATAAATCTCCTTGTAATATGGTCCTTACGGTAAGTGGCGGCAATTTTTTCAAGAAAATTCCTATTGGCGCAGGAAAGATTGGATATACCATGGTTCCTAAAAATCAGAACTACAGATTATCCGGAGTGGTTTGCAACTCTACTTACCAGTCTACAAAGTTTGTCACAACTTCTTATTCTATAAAACTTTCAAACTAACATATAACCTGCAGGATCTGCAGGTTTTTATTTTTTTGATGAAATCCACACACGAGGTGACTTAAGAACAATCAAAGGAGGCTACCGAAGCTGTATAGACGGCTGTAATATCGAAATAGGTGAAATGTGCTGTAGCGGAGTATGCAGAATAGGAGTTATTGTTCCGACTACAGATCCTGACCTGCCTGAATTGATGGTATGTCCTAAGAAGCCTTAATTATCAAACAAAAAAAAACGCTGGACCGAAATCCAGCGTTTTTCCTATATTAAAGAAAATCTTCAATTATTCTGCATCGAAATCAGCATCTGTATCAGCAGATACTTTTTCTCCTTCTTCTTTAGATTTTTCTTTATCAGCTTTTCTTTGAGACTGACCTTCTTTGATAGATTCAGAAACTACGCTAAGGATCATATCAATAGACTTAGAAGCATCATCGTTTCCTGGGATAACGAAGTCAACTTTTCTAGGGTCAGAGTTTGTATCAACGATACCGAAAACTGGAATACCTAGTTTCTTAGCTTCAGTTACCGCGATGTGCTCTCTTAAGATATCAACTACAAATACAGCAGATGGAAGTCTCACCATGTCAGCGATAGAACCTAAGTTCTTCTCAAGGTTAGCTCTTTGTCTGTCAACTTGTAATCTTTCTTTTTTAGATAAAGTTTCGAACGTACCGTCTTTTTTCATTTTGTCGATAGAGTTCATCTTCTTTACAGCCTTTCTGATAGTAACGAAGTTCGTTAACATACCACCTGGCCATCTTTCTGTAATATAAGGCATATTAAGTTCAGAAGCGTGTTTTGCAACTACTTCTTTCGCTTGCTTCTTAGTAGCTACGAAAAGAACTTTTTTACCTGCAGAAGTTAATTTTTCTAATGCGCTGCACGCTTCATCCAATTTAACTGCTGTTTTATGTAAGTCTACAATGTGAATACCGTTTTTCTCCATAAAAATGTATGGAGCCATATTTGGATTCCACTTTCTCGTCATGTGACCGAAGTGTACGCCAGCCTCTAAAAGGTCTTTTACATTTGCTTTTGCCATGTTTTCTGTTTTTGTTAGTTTACTTTCCGTCTTTTAAACAATCAACAACTTCTTTAGATGGGAGAAGCGTTTGGATGCTAAACGTAACGGGCAATTGGCGGTTTGCTTTTTGCTTTTGGCAATGGGCTTTTCGCCGAGATTAAGTTTAAAAAAAATTTAATACATTCCTGTAGCCAATAGCCATAAGCCATCTGCCAACGAGAAATCTTAACGTTTTGAGAATTGGAATCTCTTTCTTGCTTTTTTCTGACCTGGCTTCTTTCTTTCCACCATTCTTGCGTCTCTTGTAAGTAAACCAGCTGGCTTCAATGCTAATCTGAACTCAGCGTTGATTTCGCATAAAGCTCTAGAAATACCTAATCTGATAGCCTCTGCCTGACCTGTATTACCACCACCGAATACGTTTACGGTAACGTCATACTGACCAACAGTCTCAGAAAGGATAAACGGTTGGTTTAATTTGTAAACCATCACGTCTGTAGAGAAATATTCTTTAGCATCTTTACCGTTTACTGTAATAACACCAGAACCTGGTTTTACATAAACTCTAGCTACAGAAGTTTTTCTTCTTCCGATTTTGTGAACTATAGACATAATTAATTATTTAAATTCGTTAACATTAATTGTTTTTGGCTGTTGAGCTTCATGTTTGTGCTCAGTTCCTTCATATAAATAAAGGTTCTTAAGGATAGCAGCTCCTAATCTGTTTTTAGGTAACATACCTTTTACAGACTTCTCTAATACCTTTAAAGAATCTTTCTTTTGAAGTTCAGCCGCAGTCATAGACTTCTGTCCACCAGGATATCCTGTATGCCAGATATAAGTCTTATCAGCCCACTTGTTTCCGGAAAGTGTAATTTTCCCAGCATTCAAAACGATTACGTTATCACCACAATCTACGTGAGGTGTGTAGTTCGTTTTGTGCTTACCTCTCAAAATCTTTGCAACCGTAGAAGCTAATCTACCTAACGGCTGTCCTTCAGCGTCTACCACAACCCATTCTTTATTAGCAGTAGCTTTGTTCGCTGAAACAGTTTTGTAACTTAATGTATTCACACGTTTTAGTTAAAGATTAAACATAATTTACCCCTAAAAGGGTGTGCAAAGGTACAAATTATTTTCGTAACCCAAAAACATATTTTATTTAATCTATATAATCTTCACTCTACACCCCTCTATCAATAGATTTTAACATTATTTATAATTTTGGCACAAATCTTGCGAACTCATGAGCCGATGAAAAAAACACTTCGTAGATTCTAGAAACACCAATGAAACAGCAAAGAGTTTATTCCCTCAACTCTTTCTTTTATTAATTTTACCTTAACGATTCCGCTAAAATATTCTGGCATATTTATAATTTCGTTGAAATAATTATATTTGCGGCAATTATATTCCATAATCATGAGCCACGGAAAAATAAGAGATGATAAAACCTGTCTGAACTGCGGACATCAGGTTGAAGAAAGGTTTTGCCCCCACTGCGGGCAGGAAAATATTGAAAGACGACAGCCATTCCATTTTCTTTTCACCCATTTCATAGAAGATTTTACTCATTATGACGGACAGTTCTGGGGAACAGTAAAAAATCTGTTATTTAAACCCGGCAAACTGACGAACACTTATCTCGAAGGAAAGAGACAGAAATTCGTGCCTCCTGTAAAGCTTTATATTTTCGTCAGTTTCATCACATTTTTCGTGTTTGCCCTTTTTCCTATGGTTAATACTGGTTCCCAAAAAGAAGGAAAAACGCAAGATCACAATAAGACAGATCTTTTAAAAATCATGAAGCCAGTCGGGAAACAGAAGCTGATAGACAGTATAAAAGCAAAAAAGCATCTGACTGCAAAGGACTCACTTACCATTGAAGAGCTTAAAGCTGTTCCTGATTCTTCTGAAATAGAAGACATCATGAACATGGACAAAAAAATAGATCCGGATGTAAGTTTTGGAGAATATAAAACCAGAAAGGCCTATGATTCTGCTAAAGCCAAAAACCCATCATCTCTCAGTTTTATTGAAGCTCCCATCGTTCACAAGTTTTTTGAACTTAAAGAAAAAGGGGTCAAGAAAAAGGAGATTATTGCCGGCATGGTAGAAAAGTCATTTCATAATCTTCCTAAAGCCCTTTTCATCTACCTCCCTCTTTTCGCATTCTTTTTATGGGTTTTCCATAGTAAGAAAAAGTGGTGGTATTTTGATCACGGAATCTTTACCCTGCATTATTTCTCATTTTTACTGTTAACCATCTTATTCATATTCTTACTTTCTAAATTGACAGGTCTAACAGACTTCTGGCTGATTAATACTATTTTATATTTAACAATATCATTCCTGCTGTTATATACTATGGCGTATTTCTTTATTGCTCACAGGCGGGTTTATCGCGCCCACGGTTTGGTAAGCATTATTGTCGGAATGATATTATTCACCATTAATTTTATTGCATTCATGTTTTTACTTCTAGGCCTTGCCTTAATAAGTTTCATGATGATCCATTAAATAAAAAGAGGCTTTTCAATGTGAAAGCCTCTTTTTATTTATTTTCTCAACGACTTGGTTGCCCTAAAGCTCGCTATGACATAATAGGCGACAAACACCATGGAAAACTTCAGAATGGATGGAATAGCCAGCTCAAGTTTAAAAATAAGAGTTCCTGCAAAAACCAGAATAGCCATTACTACAAAAGACAGTCCCAGTTTCTTTACCAATGTAATATCCGGAGTATCTAAATAATAAGCAATCCCCCACGCTGCGCCAAAAGCAATAGCATAGTAGAACTCTAAACCGATATTCTCTGAACTTAAAAAGAAATAATTGATCAGGAAGCTTACTGCAGTTCCCAATGCGAAATATATCAACGCTTTTTGCATGTTTGTAAAATATGGTGCAAAAATAGAGAAATTAATTTGAGAATCTGAAGAAGCCTTATTTGAAAATGAAATCGCCATAACTCATTTTAATTCTGTACTTACCGAACCATTCAACTTTCAAACATTTACACACAAAATTGGAGAGATATAATTAAATAATACGAATTAAAAAACTGAAAATCAACAATATAAAATCAAACACAAGGTTCTTTTTTTATTATTATATTTGGAAACTTAGAAACTTTCTAGAATTTTTATGGAAACCCAAAAATATACTCCAACCAACAAGGTAAGAATCGTAACTGCTGCTTCATTATTTGATGGGCACGATGCTGCGATCAATATTATGCGTCGTGTCATTCAGGGAACAGGATGCGAAGTGATCCATTTAGGACACGATAAATCAGCAGAAGAAGTTGTAAATACAGCAATCCAGGAAGATGCCAATGCTATTGCATTAACTTCATATCAGGGAGGTCACAATGAATATTTCAAATATATCTATGATCTGTTGAGAGAAAAAAATTCACCTCAGATCAAGATCTTTGGCGGCGGCGGCGGTGTAATTCTGCCTGAAGAAATCAAAGATCTGATGTCTTACGGAATCGACAGAATTTATTCTCCGGATGACGGGCGTGAGCTTGGTCTTCAGGGAATGATTGATGATCTGGTACACAGATCAGATTTCGCAACGGGAAAAGATGTTACCGCAAAAGATCTTGACGATATCAGTTTTGAAAACCCGTCAAGCATTGCACAGATCATCTCAGCTGTTGAAAACTTCTCCGAAGAAAAGCCTGAGCTTGTAAAAGCAATCGACGAGAAATCTCAAGATCTTACTATTCCAATTATTGGTATCACCGGTACCGGAGGAGCAGGTAAGTCTTCTTTAACAGACGAATTGGTAAGACGTTTCTTACGTTCCAATACAGATAAAAAAATCGCCATTATTTCCATCGACCCTTCGAAAAAGAAAACCGGAGGTGCTTTATTAGGAGACAGAATCCGTATGAATGCGATCAATGATCCAAGAGTTTATATGCGTTCAATGGCAACCAGAGAAAACAACGTTTCCGTTTCTCCGTTTATTCACTCTGCGCTGAACGTATTGAAGCTGGCTCATCCGGACGTCATTATCCTTGAAACATCAGGAATCGGGCAGTCTGGTTCAGAAGTTTCAGATTTCGCTGATGTTTCCATGTATGTAATGACTCCTGAATATGGAGCTTCTACACAGTTGGAAAAAATCGACATGTTAGACTATGCGGATCTGGTAGCATTGAATAAATCCGACAAACGTGGTGCATTGGATGCGCTTCAGGCGGTAAGAAAGCAGTTCCAGAGAAACCACCTTCTATGGGAAAGCCCATTAGATGATATGCCGGTGTACGCAACGAAAGCTTCTCAGTTTAACGATCACGGAACTACAGAATTATACAACAGATTAGTTTCAAAAGTAAACGATAAATTCGCGGATTTAAATCTTAAAACTTTTGTGGAGCAGGAAGTTACAGAAGAAGTAACGATTATCCCTCCGAAAAGAGTCCGTTATCTTTCTGAAATCGTTGAAAACAACAAACAATACGACATCAATATTGAAAAACAGGCTGAACTGGCCAGAAAAATGTATCATATTGAAGGCGTAAAAAATATCATTTCCAATGAAGTTTTGGATGCTGAATACCAAAAAGCAGAAAAAGAGCTTCAACAGGATAACATCGACTTCCTAAAAACATGGGATGATACGAAAAAAGCTTTCCATGCTGAGTTTTATTCTTATTTCGTAAGAGGAAAAGAAATTAAGGTTGAAACTTCCACAGAGTCTTTATCTCATTTGAGAATTCCAAAAATTGCATTACCAAAATACAATGACTGGGGTGATCTGATCAAATGGAAAGGCCAGGAAAACCTTCCGGGAAGCTTCCCTTATACTGCAGGTATTTATCCGTTCAAAAGAACCGGTGAAGATCCTACAAGGATGTTTGCAGGAGAAGGAGGCCCTGAAAGAACCAACAGAAGATTCCATTATGTTTCTGCAGAAATGCCTGCAAAACGTTTATCTACAGCATTTGACTCGGTAACATTATATGGTCAGGATCCTGCTTTACCACCAGATATTTATGGTAAAATCGGGAACGCAGGAGTTTCTATTGCGACACTGGATGATGCGAAGAAATTATATTCCGGATTTGATCTGGTGAATGCATTAACTTCGGTTTCAATGACCATCAACGGTCCTGCACCAATGCTACTGGCTTTCTTTATGAATGCTGCCATCGATCAGAATGTTGAAAAATATATCAAAGAAAATGGTTTAGAGTCTAAAGTAGAAGCTAAGCTGAAGGAAAAATTCGATGATAAAGGATTAGAAAGACCAAAATACAACGGTGAACTTCCTCCATCCAATAACGGTTTAGGACTACAGCTTTTAGGATTAACAGGTGATGAAGTAATCCCTGCTGATGTATATGCAGAAATTAAAGCTAAAACAATTGCTACGGTTCGTGGTACTGTTCAGGCTGACATTTTAAAAGAAGACCAGGCTCAGAATACCTGCATCTTCTCTACAGAATTTGCTTTGAGATTAATGGGTGACGTTCAGGAATATTTCATCAGAGAAAAAGTAAGAAACTTCTACTCTGTTTCCATTTCGGGGTACCATATTGCTGAAGCGGGAGCGAATCCGGTTTCCCAATTGGCATTCACACTGGCTAACGGATTCACTTATGTGGAATATTACTTAAGCCGTGGAATGGATATCAATGATTTTGCACCGAACTTATCTTTCTTCTTCTCCAATGGTATCGACCCTGAATATTCAGTAATCGGACGTGTGGCAAGAAGAATCTGGGCAAAAGCTATGAAATTAAAATACGGAGCAGACGAAAGAAGCCAGATGTTGAAGTACCACATTCAGACTTCAGGACGTTCTCTGCATGCTCAGGAAATTGATTTCAATGATATCAGAACAACTCTTCAGGCGCTTTATGCGATCTATGATAACTGTAATTCACTTCATACCAATGCTTATGACGAAGCGATCACTACTCCTACCGAGCAGTCTGTAAGAAGAGCAATGGCGATTCAGTTGATCATCAACAAAGAATTAGGATTGGCTAAAAACGAAAATCCGCTTCAGGGATCATTCATCATTGAAGAATTAACGGATCTTGTAGAAGAAGCTGTATATACGGAATTCGACAGAATCACAGAAAGAGGTGGTGTTCTTGGAGCGATGGAAACGATGTATCAGCGTTCAAAAATCCAGGAAGAATCTATGCATTACGAATGGCTGAAACACACCGGTGAATATCCGATCATTGGAGTTAATACTTTCTTAGGAAAAGATGGTTCACCAACTGTTTTACCAGGAGAAGTTATCCGTTCTACAGAAGAGGAGAAACAGGCGCAGATTGAATCTCTTCACAACTTCCAGCAAGCCAATGAAAGTAAGTCTGACGAAGCTTTAAGAAAACTTCAACATGCAGCCATCAACCAGCAAAACTTATTTGAAGTGATGATGGATGCTGTGAAATACTGTTCATTAGGACAGATTACCAATGCTTTATTTGAAGTAGGCGGTAAGTATAGAAGAAATATGTAATGTACAGATACAATCATTATAATTTATAAATACATGAAATCTCCCTATTTTTGGGAGATTTTTATTTTACAATGAAACCAAAAGCTTTATTCAACTGGAGCAGTGGAAAAGATTCTTCCCTCGCTCTTTATAAAATACTACAGGAAGGCCAGTACGAGGTCAGTACTCTGCTTACCAGTATCAATCAGGAATTTCAAAGAATCTCTATGCATGGTGTGCATGTTTCTCTGCTGGAAAAACAAGCGGAAAGCCTCGGTATTTCATTAACCAAAATGGAGCTTCCTAAAGAACCATCCATGGAAGAATATCAGCAGATCATGAGTACAACAATGACTGAAATTAAGGCTCAGGGTATTACTCATTCAATTTTTGGAGATATCTTTCTGGAAGATCTGAGAAAATACAGAGAAGACCAATTAAATGCTATTGGTATGAAAGCAGTATTTCCTCTTTGGAAACAAAACACCTCCAACCTCATCCATGAATTCTTAGATCTTGGTTTTAAAACCATCGTAACCTGTGTCAACGGATCTTACCTTGATCAAAGTTTTGCCGGACGAACTATTGATCAGCAATTCATTAACGACCTTCCTGAAAATGTAGATCCATGCGGAGAAAACGGAGAGTTTCATACTTTTACTTTTGATGGTCCTATTTTCAAAAATCCGGTTCAGTTTGAAATTGGAGAAACAGTGAAGAAAACGTATCCTAAGCCCAAAACATCTCCTGACGAAGAAGATGGAGAATATGTTTTCTGGTTTAGTGATTTGATATTAAAATAAGCCTGAGAATATTCTTCCACAGGCTTTTTCAATGTACTATTTATTACAGGAGTTATTTCATTCATAAGACTGAAATATTCCACAAAGATTGATTAAATCAGTATTAAATTGCTCCGGAACCTCATCCTAGCACGCAATTTGCTTCCCTTACTGCTCTTTAGGATATTTTAATATCTTTAAGAGTATCAATCATCATTAAAAAATACAACACCTGTGATCAAAAATTTAGTATTCCTTTCCCTTTTCTGTGCTTTGCTTTCATGCAGTACTACTGAAGCACCCAAAATGACGTATGTTGATAAAAAAGCAATTATAGATTCTACCATCACTGCTTTTCAAAAAACACTTTTAGAACAACAGATTGATTCTACTTTCAAGAAGTACCATTTCAATGGAAGTATTGCCGTTTTTAAAGATTCTATTCCACTTTACAGAAGGGAAAACGGTTATTCAGATTTTAAAAGAAAAACTAAAATTGACAGCAATACTATTTTTGCAATCGGATCTGTGAGCAAACAGTTCACCGCTGTTCTTATTTTGCTCCAGATGGAACAGGGAAAACTGAATGTGACAGATAAAGCTTCAAAATACCTGAAAGAATTTCAGATCAAAGAATATGAAAACATCACAATTCATCAGCTGTTAAACCATACTTCAGGTTTGAATCTGATGGGTGGAAAACTGATGTTCAAAAGCGGATCAGATTTCTTTTACTCCAACGATGGATTCAATACTCTTGGAAAGATTGTGGAAAAAGTCTCTGGAAAATCATATGATGCGAATGTATTGGAACTGTTCAAAAAAGCAGGAATGACTCATTCTTCCACAGGAAATATCTTCAAAGGAAATAATTTTGCCAGTGCTTATGTCGGGACACCTGCCAAATTCTCAGAAGTTCCCAATATGCCGAAAAGATTAGGCGGACCAGAAATAGGGACACCTGCTGGTGGAATATTATCTACGATTAAGGATCTTCATTCATGGAACAATGCTCTGTATGGAGGAAAAATTCTAAAACCAGAAACCCTTAAACTATTCATGGCAAAAAGTTCAGAAAGACATCATGCTATTTTTGGAAAAATGGGTTACGCTTATGGAATTATGCTTAATATCGGTCAACCCAATTCTTATTTCCACAGCGGTTATATAAAAGGTTCTCCTTCCTTAAACATCTATTATCCGGATACTAAAACTTCTGTGATTATTCTGTCTAATATTGCCGATGAAGAAAGAGGAAAAGGAGTGATCTTCAGACCTCATATTGAAGTGAAAAAAATCACTGATCATCTTGAGAATACACTTACACAGCTCAGGATAAAGCATTAATTTCCGGATGTAAAAAAACTAAATTGCGGTATGAAAAAAATGTACTTCATTGCCATTTATCCTCCTCAGGAAATTATTGAAGAAATAAAAGTGTTTAAAGAAGATCTGGCAATAAATTATGCCAATTCCAGGGCTTTGAAAAATGAAGCTCATATTACCCTTTTCCCTCCCTTTTCAAGAGAAATTGAACTGGAGGACGATATTCATATTGCTTTTCAGAAGATCAATACGCAGATAGCCCCCTTTGAACTGGAGATGGATGGATTTGGAAGCTTTCCTAACCCTAAAAATCCTGTACTCTATATTCAGCCAAAAGAAAATGTTCAATTAACAGAGCTTTATCATAGGGTAAAGGAATATTTTAATTTTGCTCAATATTCTTTTCACCCTCATATGACGGTGGGATTCAGAGATCTGACCTGGGAAAATTATCTTAAAGCATGGGAAAAATATGAAAGCACGGAATATAAAACTAAATTCATAGTTGACAAAATACTTCTCCTGCGTCACGATGGACAGTGGGTTCCTATTGCAGAGAAAAAACTGGAAAAATAAAACCGGCTGCTGGAGCCGGTTTCGTTTCATTTATTCTTTGATGATCTTCTGAGAAATAATCAGATTTTTATTTTCTTTTACATTCAACAGATAAGTACCTGCCGGATAGTTTTTAATATCAACCTTTATAGCAGAATCATTCAGTTCAAATCGGGATGGAATAAGCTTTCCCGAGGCATCATAAACTTCTACTTTCACCTCTTTTGAAAAGCCTTGTTTGCCTTTAATGAAAAATTCTCCATCTGTCGGGTTAGGATAAATACTGAAACGTCTCTCCTCAGCTTTTACCTCTGAAAGCTTAAGCGTAGTTTTGCTCAAAGTCCAGGAAACATTGGTAACATGGAGTGTACTGTGATTATCTACTTTCAAAAGCGGATTGTTATCTACTACCGAAAGCGTCAGGGTATTATTTCCATTGTTAAGTTGTCCCGGAGTGATAGTAATGCTGCTTCCTGCTTGTCCAAGAGCCGTTCCGTTTAAACTCCATGAATTGACCAGTGTATTCGGAATAGGAAGGATTTCGTTAACCGTGAAAGTAACATTGGATGTAGCATCAACAGTTGCATTATTTGCCGGAGTATAAGAATCTACAGGAGAAACCAGACTATGAATTTTTTCAATAATTGCCTCTTTACATACGGAGCAGAACTGTTGATTAAGATATCTCATCTCACAACTCTGATGCGGTCGGAACCAGGTTGGGCTTTCAGCATGCGCGTACACTCCTACTCCATTCAATCCTACCCAGTTTTTCCATTTTATCGTTGCCGGATTGGAGTTTTGTGTTTTATTGGGGGATTCCAGCGAGCCTGAAAACCAATATTCATCCGCTAATTTACCAAAAGAATGTCCCAGCTCATGCACCACAATTTCATTGGAAGAACCGTTGAGTGAAGCAAAAGCATAAGTTCCTCCGCAACCTCCGTATTCTGTAGAATTACCCAGCACGTAAGTAATGTCATAATCCGGGATATTGGCTGCCAGAACCTGCCCTACTTTATTGGTTGTATTACTGTAGATACAGCGGTGAACACCAACATCAAAAGTAGATCCGAGATAATTATTGGGATTCGTTACGGGAATCACAGGCTCTGTGACATCTGTTGCTGTTCCAGGATGTTTTACGCCAGATTCTGTAGAAATCACTTTTACTGCATAGGCATTGAAATAGTTTTTATATTCTGTATAGGGACTTTTTGTAAAAAGATAATTGACTGTATTCTGAGCCGATGTTGTAAAGGCGGCTTGCTCTGCTGCGGTAAATCCATCTCCTAAAACTGCAATAACAACTCGTTTACTGTTGTCACCATTCTGTAAAAGAGGAACGGTCTCGAATGACTGTGCAAAACAACTGCTTCCGATTAAAAGGGATAATAAAGTTTTTTTCATAATTATAGTTTTTGTGTGAATAATAATAGTACTCCATCATCAGTTGCTTTTTCAACCTTTACCGACTGTACATTTTCAGAATAAGAAAACCTTGCACTGAATTCCGTATTTTGAAGGGAAGCTTTATGTCTGGAAATCCCTTCTTTTTCATACACCTCCAATTCAGGATTGAAAGGATCTTTCACAAGCTGTTTACCTACTTCTTTTCCGTCAGACCCTGTTAATGTGATCACAAGATCACCCTTACGAACGTCATCTCTTTCAAAAGAAGGTACATGTTTTAGTCTGCCGTTTGCAATTTTACTGCTTTGAAGCGTAATTTTTGCATTTCCTGACTGATCTTTATCTGCCTTGAAAAACAAATAAATAATCCGGTCGCTCTTTGCTGTCAAAGTTTCTGAATGCTTATTCTGAACTAAATTATTTCCCTCTTTAAAACTAAACAAGAGAAAGACAGGAACAATAAGTACGTTAAATACATTTTTCATGATCATTTTTATTTAAAGATATTAAAATTTTAAACATAAACGAAAATGTTTAGTAATACTTTTTTATACTTAAAACATAGAAAGTCATATCTTTGAAGCAATGATTTCAGAGAAAATAATTTTAGGAATTGACCCGGGGACAACGGTAATGGGATTTGGTATCATCTCCGTAAAAAAAGGAAAAATGGAGATGGTCTCTATTCATGAACTCATCTTAAAAAAATATCCCAATCACGAAACCAAACTTAAATACATTTTTGAGAGAACCCTTTCCCTTATTGATGAATTTCACCCTGATGAAGTCGCTCTTGAAGCTCCTTTCTACGGAAAAAATGTACAGAGTATGCTGAAGCTTGGACGTGCGCAAGGAGTGGCTATGGCTGCCAGTCTGTACAGAAACATTCCTATTACGGAATATTCTCCCAAAAAAATCAAGATGGCTATCACCGGGAACGGGAACGCCAGTAAGGAACAAGTAGCAGGAATGCTTCAAAACCTTCTTAAATTAAAAGAATTTCCTACAAAATACTTAGATGCTTCCGATGGTCTTGCCGTTGCAGTATGTCATCATTTTAATTCCGGAACAATAGCAGATACCAAATCATATTCCGGATGGGAGAGTTTTTTAAAGCAGAACCCGGACAGATTAAAATAGCTTTTATACTTCTTTTGTAAATTTTCAAAATAAAAATTAACCGCCTTAAAAACAACATTTTACCCAAACACACATAATTACTTGGTAAAACATAATACTATCTTTTACATTGGTATGATTTTTAGTACTACCTTTGTATAAATTTTCAGTTATGAAAACAAACCAACAAACTATAAATCAAGGAACTCATAAAATAAACTGGTTCCAAAAGTTTCTGATGGTATGTTCAGGCGGGAACATCCATATTTTAAGAAAGACTCCGAGCGAATGGAATAAATTTTCCGGCATTGGAGGCATTGTCCTTTTCACTGCAGTATTCGCCACTTTGTCTGCAGGCTATGCTATGTATACAGTCTTCGACAATCTCTGGGCGGCTGTAGGATTTGGGATTCTGTGGGGTCTGATGATTTTCAATCTTGACCGTTATATTGTTTCTTCTATCAAAAAAACAGGAACATGGTGGAATCAGATTCTGATGGCTATTCCGCGTCTCATCCTTGCTACGTTCCTGGGAATTATCATTTCCAAACCTTTAGAACTTAAAATTTTTGAAAAAGAGGTGAACAAACAGCTGAATACCATTATTCAAAGAAATAAAAAACAGCTTCAGGGTGAAATGAACGGGCGAATTCTTCAACAGAGCGGACCTTTTGAAACAGAAAAGCAGCAGATTTCAGGAAAAATAGCTCAATACCAGCAGGCATATGATTCGGCCTCCGTAGAGCTTGAAAAAGAAATTCTTGGTAAACAATCCGGACTGACCAGTGGAAAAGAGGGTTATGGCCCAAATGCCAAACGTAAGCAACAATTAAAGGAACAGCGCAGGCTGGATCTGGAAAACTATCAGAAGCAGGCAGCTCCAAGACTTGAATATCTGGATAAAGAAATATCCAAGGTATATACAAATCTGGAAACGGAGAGAAAATCTACAGAAACCTTTGAAGATAAGTTCAATGGCTTTGCAGCAAGACTTCAGGCATTGGACGAACTTGGTAAGAATTCTGCAATCATTGGTCTTGCAGCGACTTTTATCATGGGATTATTCATCTGTCTGGAGATTTCCCCGGTCCTGGTAAAATTGATTTCTCATATCGGACCTTACGATTATCTTTTAGAAAAAACAGAAAATGATTTCAGATTGTATTCTAAAGAAAAAATTGAAAAAGGAAATGCACTGACTGATTTCAGAATTGATGATTTTAAGGATCATCTGAAAAATTAAAATGATAATTTACTCTATTATCCGAACGTAGACATTAGAGAAAAAATCTATAATAAATTACTTTTCAATAAATAAAATCTAACCTTTTGTTATATAACGAAAGGTTTTTCTTTTAATTAAGTATTTTCTGTAAAATATTTTCTAATTTTATATTACTTAAAATTCTTGCTATCATGAAAAACTTAATTTTTGCATGTACACTGCTGATAGGCAGTGCATTTGCTCCTGCTCTAAAAGCACAGGCATCAGAACCATTTTTAGGGCAAATAGCCTTTGTACCTTATAATTTTGCTCCAAAATACTGGGCAGAATGTAATGGGCAGCTTCTGCCTATCGCGCAAAATCAAGCACTTTTTTCACTACTGGGAACCACTTATGGAGGAAATGGAACCACTACATTTGCTTTACCTGACATGAGGGGAAGAGTTCTTGTTCATAACGGACAGGCTCCCGGAGCCCCTACTATGTATACCATGGGAGAAACCGGCGGAACTGAAAGTGTAACATTATTAATAACACAAATGCCGGCGCACAATCATACTGTGAATGCTGTAACGGCAGAAGGAAACCAAAATACGCCAACAAACAATCTTCCGGCAGACACCAAAACTCTTGATAAAGAATATTCTGATACAGCTGCCAACACTGTAATGAAAAACACAATGGTAGGAAATACAGGAGGAAGTCAGCCACACGAAAACCGGCCTCCCTTTATTACGCTGAAATGCATCATTGCATTAGCAGGAGTCTTTCCATCACAAAACTAATAATTATGAAAATTCTTTACTTATTATGTCTTGCTGTGGGAAGCTCAGCTTTCACGCAGACAATAACTTTCAGCGGATGTCCTAATCTGTTTGACAGCCCACCTAATACGTATGTTTTTAACAAAACAGGAGTAGATGCCTTCAGTAAGAACATTTATATGACCACTCCTATTGATGGCGGACAGGATTGTAGTGGATTAGGCACCTGTGAATTTAAAATTCAATGGAACAATGCGCTTACAAGATGGGAGTTTCTCGGTGATGAAGGAAACGGAACTTTTACGACACCTTATCTGATTTATTATAACTCAACAGGTAATAATTCTGTTCCGATACCTCCTGGTAATAGTGTCGGAACCTGGGTTGAAAATACAGCGATGACTAACGGACAATGTGGAGGAAGTCTTACTTCAGTAAACTCCACCATGTCAGGTGACGTACAGACCACTACATTAGGAACTTCGGAGCTTACCAAAAATAAAATTCAGATTTTCCCTAATCCTGTAGCTGATTTTATTACTATTTCCGGTATTGACGATGGGCTAACCATCCAGATTTACAATATTGACGGGCGTCTGGTAAAATCAGAAATGTTTGATTCCAAGATTGATGTTTCACAACTTGTTCCCGGAGGATATGTATTAAAAATAAATACCCGCAATTTTCAGATGCATCAATTTAAATTCGTGAAAAAATAGAGTATTATTTAATCTTAAAATCAAATACTGAAGCTTTCGGAATTTCCGGAAGCTTTTTATTGTAAGGCAAGGAATGTTTTTTGTATGAAATAGAATATGCCTTCAAGTGTTGTCAATCATTTCATCTATTTTCCGGATACTGAAATATTAAAAATTATATATCAGTCGGGGTCGGTTTATGATTATCTTAAGGTACCTCCTGATATTGTTGAAAATTTTAAAAAAGCCAGATCCAAGGGCCAATTTCTTAACAAAGTTATCAAGCCCAGGTTTAAGTACAGGAAGATAGAATAAAAAAATGTCCCCATTATCATGGAGACATTTATGTGTATTTAAAAGATGATCAATTTATTTGATGATCAGTTTAGAAGACTTACTGTCTTTTCCATTAGAAATCTGAATCATATAAACTCCTTTTTCTAATTGCTGGTCTACTTTGAAAACACCATTTCTTTCTTCAGATACAGATGGACTTGATACCAATCTTCCTGACATATCAGAAATAGAAACTTTCAGGTTTTTACCATTTTTAGCTTTAATGAAGATTTTATCTCCCGTTGCTACCGGGTTAGGATAAACTGTTAAGTCACCATTATCCGCTTTCACTTCACTTGTTCCTAAGTTGGTAACAAATTTTACAGTATAATCTTCAACCTGGCCATACATGAGCTGTCCGCAAGGTGTCATATTAGGGTTCTCATCATCTACAAGAACTCTCATTCTTAATGGCGTATTCAACACTACTGAAGCAGGTGCTGTAATGGTAGTACTGTAAGTACCTATCAAAGTAACCGGATCTGCAGCAATATTATCAACAGAACCTACCAGTTCAGAAGCTTCAAAAGTACCATTATTATTGTAATCGATCCATATTCTTACATCATTATTTGAATCTGAAACATTCACCTGAAGATTATGAGTTCCCGTTGCAGAAAGTTCAGTTGATGTTGCTCTTAAGCAGTTTGCACCTGTATAATCTTCATAGAAATTAGCAGCAGCCTGCCAATATCCCGTTGATGCATTATTAATATCTCCTAGTTTTACTAAAGTAGGGCCTACAAAATAGTTACTTGGTGTAGTAATACCTGTTGGGTTACATGCAGCAGCAATAGGAGTTCCAATTGCAGCTCCTGCAGAAGGAGCCGTTGCACCTAATGAAGTACTCAACCCTCCTTTCATCAAGAAAAAGTAAAGAGCCGCTCTGTCATGCTGTCCATTTGTAAATTTAAATGCTATCGGATTGGTATAGTTCATCATATTATACTGTACGCCCTGATAGTTTGCTCCTGTACAATAATTCATATCATTGTTGGTAGGTGCAGGATCATTCAGTAAACTTCTTGATCTTTCTGTATCACACACCTGATCATCATCATTCTCACAGTTACCAGTAGTTGGTGGGCAGAAATTAGTAGTTGTATCTCCTTGTGGTGCATCCGGGTCTACATTTCCAAAAGTATGAAGTAATCCCATACTATGCCCAAACTCGTGAGCCAGAGTAATATCATCCTGTAAAGTAACTACAAAAGATTTCATAAAGGATTCGTAGTTGGCATCGGCATTTTGAGGTAGCCCTGCCCATCCCATGATACCATATGTTCCACCTCCATCTACTTTATTCATGATATAGATATTAAAGTAAGACGCTTCCGGCCAGTGAGGAGCAATAGTTTTTACCTGTGCTGTAGTAACTCCATTAGCTCCATTACGCTTTACTCCATAAGTATCATATCCTGCAAGAGTTCCTCCGTTGTATCTAACAATTCCTGTAGTAGCATTACAATTAGGGTCTCTTTTAGCTAATACCAGTTTAATTGGCATCGTCGCAGCAGTACCAAAATCTGCCGGAACTCCCTGAGCCCACTGATAAGTCCCTGCATACATTTGATTACAATGATCCAACCAAGCCTGAATTTGCGCATCACTTTTATTGTAAGCTGTACCAATAGCAGCACCGGTAGGCGCTATTACGTGTACTACCACAGGAATTTCGTAAACTCCATTTACAATTTTGTATGCACTTCCATTTTTAGCAGTAGTATTTTGATTACCACTAATAATTTTGTTACGGATATTACGAATCATTTCATCAATTTCCGCATTCTGTTTTTGGTGTACTCTCTGTTCATTATCAAAGTCACACCAATCTTTTTTTTGCTGTGCAGATACTGAAAGGGATAGTAACAAAGCCCCACAAAGGATAGTTTTCTTCATTTCACTAATTTAAAAAATTAAACAATTTAAAAATTTACAGCCTTTACATTCTTACCCGTGATATTCACAACTAAAACAAGCAATAAATTTAAAATTTCATTACAGTTAGTAGAAAAAACTTAAATATTGTTACATTCAAATCAAAAAATAAAATTAACACCCAACCAAATAGAATAAATTTTATTTATATTATTATTGTAAAAAACGGAAAAATAAAAACAAATCGATAATTTAAAAAACGGATAATTTAAAATTAACACTCTATTAACCAAATCATTAAAACAAAATCATATAATAAAAAAACCGCACAAATTGTGCGGTTTTTTATATTTAAACTCAATTATAATTTTATAAAGAATAATTCGGAGCTTCCTGTGTGATAATAACATCGTGCGGGTGGGATTCTTTCAATCCGCTTCCGGTAATCATTACCAGTTTTGAGTCTCTCTGAAGGGTTTCAATATCTTTTGCCCCACAGTATCCCATTCCGGCTCTTAAACCTCCTGTCAACTGGAAAATAACATCTTCCAGTTTTCCTTTATGTGGTACTCTTCCTTCAATTCCTTCCGGAACGAATTTTTTAGCTTCACTTTGGAAATATCTTTCTTTACCACCTCTCTTCATTGCTGAAAGGCTTCCCATTCCCTGGTAAGATTTGAATTTTCTTCCCTGGAAGATAATTTCTTCTCCCGGAGCTTCATCGGTACCCGCTAAAAGTGAACCCAACATTACTGCGCCGGCACCGCTAGCAATAGCTTTAACGATATCTCCTGAAAGTTTGATACCACCATCCCCAATTACTGTTACATTTTGAGATTTAGCATATTCATATACGTTATAGATAGCAGATAGCTGAGGAACTCCTACTCCGGCAACTACTCTGGTTGTACAGATAGATCCGGGTCCTACTCCTACTTTCAATACATTGGCTCCTGCAGCAATAAGATCTTTGGCTGCATCTGCTGTTACAATATTTCCTCCTACGATATCAAGAGTAGGATATGCTTTTCTGATTTCTGAAATTTTATCTAAAACTCCTTTAGAGTGACCATGTGCAGAATCGATAGCTACAATATCAACTCCAGCCTGTACCAAAGCCTCAATTCTCGCTAAGGTATCTTCTCCTACACCAACTCCGGCTCCTACGATAAGGCGGCCGTTTTCATCTTTATTAGCATTAGGGTACTCCAACTGATTATCGATATCCTTGATGGTAATTAAGCCAACAAGTTTATTATCTTTATCTACGATAGGAAGTTTTTCAACTCTGTTTTTAAGAAGGATTTCTTTTGCTTTTTCAAGATTGGTATCTTTATCTGAAGTGATCAGATTTTCTTTGGTCATGATCTCTTCTACTTTCATATCAAGATTTTCCTGATATTTTACGTCTCTGTTGGTAATAATTCCGATCAGGACATTATCGGCATCTACTACCGGAAGACCGGAAATCTTATATCTTGACATAAGATCTTTAGCTTCACCTAAAGTATGATCTTTAGATAAAGTAACCGGATCAGAAATCATTCCGTTTTCGGAACGTTTTACACGGTTTACCTGAGCTGCCTGCTCAGCGATTGTCATGTTTTTGTGGATAAATCCTAACCCTCCGACTCTTGCTAAAGCAATGGCCAGATCAGCTTCAGTAACAGTGTCCATCGCAGCGGAAACTATCGGAACATTCAGCGTGATTTTGTCGGTAAGTCTTGATTTTAATGAAACCTGGTTAGGTAAAACTTCTGAATAAGAAGGGACTAGAAGAACGTCATCGAAAGTGATGGCTGTCTCTACAATTTTGTTATGAATAGACATCTTTACTTTCTTTGCAAAATTAGGTTATTTTAGTGAGATATGAAAATCCTTTTTGATAGTTTAAATAAAAATTAATAATCAATAACTTAAATCGAAAAACCGCTCTTTTTATAAGAACGGTTACGGTACAAAATAATTGAATAAGTTTGAAACTACTTTATTTATATGTTAAATAGGGACATTGAAGGTCTATTTCACGAGGTCTCCATTTTCATCAATATTCTCAATATGTGTTTGATTATTTTTGTCAATGTATAATTTTAATCTGACCTTTCCCTTATTATCACGGATAAAGATGCCCACATCACCATTGGCAGTCTTCCCTGCAAAGAAACGCTCACTTCCCAGCTTACCTTTTTCCTGTAGTTCTGCAAATGCTTTTTTAGAAGCTTCCGGATTGTTTAGTTTCTTTATAGAATCAGCAGCCTTAATAATATTTTCCATCGGAAAATCATCAGGACGGTCCCAGAGTTTTAAACCGTATACTCTTTTTTTGTCTTTTCCAGAACCTTCAAAGTACTGAAGCTGCATAATCTGATCTGTATTTCTCTGGTCTACAGAATATACCATTCCGGATTCTTTTTCATTGCCATCATATATGAGACCTCCACATTCGTCTCCTATAGAATTGAAGAAAATAAGGCCTGCTTCCCTCTCACGGGGTTTCATTTCCTTATGATTTACCAAACCGGGGTGCTGGCGTTCTTTATTACTGATTACCATTTTTAGGGTTCCGTCTTTCTCAACAATATTAATACGTTCTACATCTATTTCTTTAAAACGCTCGTTGGAAGATTGATTTTTAAATGCGAGAAAGAAAAACATAGCACACAGTACGGTAAGTACAACGGCATAGATTTTAAGGATGCGGACTTCTCTTATTAATTTTTCCATGCTGTGAATGTTTGAGATGATATGATTATTTATCAGAAACGGAATTAATCATTCTTGAAATGTCATTGGCCGTAAAGTTTCCTTTTACATCTACAAACACCATTTCGTTCTTATTGGAACCTACGGTAATCAGCATATTTTTAATGATCTCACCATCTTGTTTTACCCTTATGTTAATATCATCTCCATCATGTTTTATGCTGGCCCACTCTTCATAATGATTAAGATTTAAAAACTGAGCATAATCGTTTAGCATTTCCTTACTCCCATTGGTTACGGTAAGAACTTTTATTTTAGAGGCTTTCTTAACCAGGTCTATAGTCTCTTCACTTTCTCCTTCTTCTCTCAGAGCTTTCTTAATATAAGATTTTGCCAAAACCATGGGTACATTAATACTTGCAAATTGTGCTCCCTTGAAATCATATTCTGAATTCTGAAAAAAATCTATATTAGGTTTTTCTGAAACAATACACGATTGCAGCATACCCATTGTAAGAATAATAAGGAAAATGTTTTTAAGAGTCTTCATTGTTTAGTTTTTTATTTGATTTGTCTCAGACTGCCTCCTGAAATTTTATCCACTTTGGCATCCAGTTCAGGATTACCTTTCAGTTTTACATCTGCTCCTGAAGAAACACTCACTTTCAGCTTGTCTGTAACCAGCAAGGAAAGGCTTGCTCCCGAAGTAGATTCAGCAACTGCTGTGGCAATCTTAAGATCATCTGCTTTACACGAAGCACCACTGCTCGTTTCTATGACGGCAGACACGGCTTCTCCGGATAAGCTTACACTAGCTCCGCTTGAGGTGTCCAAAGCCAGTTTCTGTGTGGTAAGCTCAGCAGTCAAAACAGCACCGGAACTCGCTGTAACATTGGCAGCCTGTCTTGCATTGAAAGTTCCTTTAATAATTGAACCTGACTCTGCTTCAATCTCCATACTGTTTTCATTAACAGGATTCACTGCTGTAAAAATACTTCCTGATGAAGTTTTTATACCTTGAAGATTAGGAGCAGAAACATTAACATTAAGGTTTTTAAACCTCAGATTACGAGCTCCCTTATTATCCACATATATTTTCAGCACTCCGTTGTCTACTTTGGTGATCACATACTGAAGTTTATCTGCATCTGCAATTACTTTTACACTTCTGGTATTTTCCTGCTTAAAGGTAACATTAACTCCTACACTGGCATCTATTTTTGAAAACTCACCTACATTTCTATTATCTCCATTCAGGTAAGAAGAGGTATTTTCTGAAGTAAGACTGTTTCGCATCGTACTTGTTGCAGAAGAAGTGCTCGTTTCACCAGAATTTATGATCTTGTTAACGTCTGACAGCTTCATTTTTCCATTGAGAATAAAAATAATATTCTCTTCTTTGGAGTCTACATTGAACACCAGATTTTCAAGATAATTATCTTTTTCTTCTTCAGCCAGAAATTTCATGGAAGTTCCGTCACTGCTCATGGACATCAGTTCATTAAAATTCAGAGACTTTAAAGCATTGTTTACTCTCGCTGTCTTATCTTCATTCATTTTTATATTCGCAAGATTTTCATCTTTTAAACGATCCGGAAAAGTGATTTTTGGGATAATCAGAATTTTAAGACCATCTACTTCATTGAGAATGGGTTTTATTTTCCCGATGTAGGCATCATCAACATCTATGGTATTCAATAATTTGAACATCGGTTTTTTGATATTGATCGATGTAACTCTTCCATTTTTTTCAAAATCCTGAAAAAGCTTATCCAATTTCTCAGTCTGTGCAGAATAAGTTGCAAAGCTGCTTAGCATTAAGGCTATTATAAAAAATATTTTTTTCATGAGGTTGATCTGATTTTTAGTATTCGCTGTCAAGATTTTCATTTTTTTGGGAAGATGCTACAGTTTTTTTAAACTCGTTTCCTAATTTCATAAAGGAATATCTGGTAACATCCAGGGCTTCTTTTTCACTACTGATTCTCTTACCGTTTACAATGACATAAGAATCATTGTAAGCTGTTGCAGAATCATTTAAATTTTTACCTGAAAAAGAAGAATTATCAACATATCTGGGTTTTCTTTCTTTTTTAAGTCTTCCTCTTTTTGGCAGAATTTCGTCCATTACATCTTTCTCGGCCACCTGGTTATCCTGAAAAACAGAATCTTTTTTCACTCCGGAAATAGAATCTGTATGATTCACGGCAACCTGTTCCTGATGATCACTGTTTTCTTCAATGAATCCGGATTTCTGTTTTAAAATCTCGTCTTTTACCAGTTTTTCTCTATCCTTCACATCCGATGTGCCGGAATTATTATAATTGATGAATAGACCGATACCGAACACCAGCATTACACTGGCGGCCATCCAGAACCATTTGGGAAAGGAAGGTTTTTTCTTTTCTTCCAGTGGAATAAGAGGTGTCGTATTCTGTTCAGGTTCTGCACCTTCTGCAGTCTGAAGAAAGTCTTCAAAACTCCAGTCCATTTTTTCTTCCTTCATATCCCGGAAGACTTCGTTGTATTTATCTTGTAATTGATCTTTTTTCATAGCTCATCAGTTGTGAGATTTGTTCTTTTACTTTTTGTCTCGCACGCATCAGGTTTACCCTTACTGCATTTTCCTCCATTTCCAGCATTTCAGAAATTTCGGAAACATCATACTCTTCTACATCTTTCAAGTGGATGACCATCTTTTGTTTTTCGGGGAGCTGATTGATAAATCCTACAATATGTTCCTTAAGGTTATCAACTTCCATACTGTAAAGCTCCGAGCGATGAAGCTGCATATCCGCAAAACCGATCTTTACATCGTGATGCTTCAGACGGTTCAGGCATTCGTTCCGGACAGACTTCAGCGCATAGGATTTAAAATTCCCGAATTGCTCAAGCTCATCCCTCTTCTGCCAAAACTTCATCATGAGATCCTGTACTACATCTTCTGCTTCATCACTGCTCATGACAAACCGCTTCGCAAAACGATACATCTCGTCTTTGAGAATAAACACCGTATTCTTGAAAGTTTCTTGGGTCATGAGTTTTGTTTCTTATAGGTAAGACAATTGCTATTACTTATCTATTACATCAAAAATAAAAAAACTTCAAAAAAAAGTGAAGTTTTTATTATAATCGAATTAATACGTATCAAAAATATGTTTCAGAATCGCTTTATCTTCTTCTGTTAAAACGACTTTTCGTCTCGCCATAGCTCTCTCTGCTACTTCATATACTTTATCAAGCTTGAATCTTTCATCGTCTTTCAGTCCACCCCATGAAAAATTTTCTATAAGGTTTGGTGGAAAGCCTGGTTTGAAGATATTGGAAGCAACACCGATTACCGTTCCTGTATTCAATTGGGTATTAATGGCTGTTTTGGAATGATCTCCCATGATCAGCCCTGCAAACTGTAATCCAGTATCTTCGAATGATTTTGTTCTGTAATTCCAGAATTTCACATTACCATAATTATTTTTCATGTTTGAAGAATTGGTATCTGCTCCGAAATTACACCACTCCCCAATCACAGAATTTCCTACAAAACCTTCGTGGCCTTTACTGGAGTAGCCGAATATAATAATATTATTCACTTCTCCACCTACTTTACAGTGAGGGCCGATAGTGGTAGCTCCATAAATTTTAGCCCCAAGATTAAATTTGGAATCATCACAGAGGGCGATTGGCCCGCGAAGATGACAGCCTTCCATAACCTCAGTATTTTTCCCGATATAAATTTTACCCGTTTTTGTATTGATTGTAGAGAATTCAACACAAGCTCCTTCTTCAATAAAAAGGTCTTTTTTATCTCCTAAAAACCCATTGGTTGAAGACAATTCCTGTGAAGTTCTTCCTTTGGTAAGCAGATCAAAGTCGAAATCAATTGCATGATGATTATAGGTAAACAGATCTTTAGGTCTTTTAAAGAAGATAAGCTCTTCCTTAATATCCGTCATTTTTTCAATCTGATTCAGAGAAAACCCTTTCATATTGATTTTAGCAGCAATCAGCTCATCTTCATAAACCAGGGCTTCTCCCTGCTTAAGATCTTTAATCTGTTGAATTACGGTTTCTGTGGGAAGGAAATTGGGAACTAAAAAAAGACTTTCTTTTTCCTCCGGGCTTTTAAATTTATCCTGAAGATACATTTCTGTGAAGTAGGTTACCTCAGTATTTTCAAGGATTTTCTGCCACCTTTCGGAGAAGGTAAGAATTCCGCATCGCATTGCTGCAACCGGGCGTGTAAAAGTAAGCGGAAGAAAGTCTTCCCAATATTGTGCGTCTGAAAATACCAACTGCATCATTCAGTTTTTAAGTTTAAGGTTTAAAATTCAAGATCAACAAATTTACAATAAAAAAAGTCTCCCAAAAATTGGAAGACTTTAATATTTTAAATGTATAAAAATTACTTAGCGAATTTTTTATACTTGTTCATGAACTTATCAACTCTACCTGCAGTGTCAACTAGTTTTACTTTACCAGTGTAGAAAGGGTGAGAAGTTGAAGAGATTTCCATCTTGATTAGAGGATACTCTTGTCCTTCGTACTCGATAGTGTCTTTTGTTTCTGCAGTAGACTTGCAAAGAAACACCTCGTCGTTACTCATATCTTTGAAAACAACAAGTCTATAATTTTCTGGGTGGATTCCGTTTTTCATAATACTATTTTTAAAAAAATTAAGTTTGCTTTCGAAATAGTAATGGATATTTCTCTGCTAAATTTTAGGTTGCAAAAATACAACATTTTTTCTAAATTCCAAATACTGAATTCAATATTTTTTTATAGATAAGAAATTCAAAGTATTTTCGTTAAATTTGGAACTTACTTAAACTTTAATTTCAATGAAATTCAAATTATTACTGGCTTTTTCCTTCTGGATGTTACTTGTAGCAGTATCATGTAATAAAGATGACATCACGTTTGACAGTCCTTCACAGGAACTCCGCTTCTCCAGAGATACGGTATTTTGTGATACGGTCTATCATCAGGTACGTTCAGAAACTTATGTTGTAAAAGTATATAATAATGAAGATAAGGATATCATGATCCCAAGAGTGAACCTTGAAAAAGGAGCTGCTTCATTATATAGAATCAATGTAGATGGAAAACCGGGATATGATTTTAAAAATGTTCCTTTAAGAAAGAAAGACAGTCTTTATATTTTTGTTGAAATTGCTCCGGAAGCTACAGGACCGGAAGCCATTGCAGAAGACAAAGTTCTTTTTACAAGTCCTGGCGGACAACAGCATGTCACTTTATTTTCTGTGGTTCAGGATGCTGAATTTTTCATCCAGACCCCTGGCAACCCTAATGTAATTATCAGCTCCACCACATGGAATAACAATAAAGCAAAAATCATCTACGGAAATCTTACCATCAATCCAAGTGTGACCCTTGATATCAACGCCGGAACTAAAGTGTATTTCCACAAAAACAGCGGAATGAAAGTTTCTTCGGGAGCGGTCTTAAATATTAACGGAACTCAGGCCGATCAGGTTATCCTTCGTGGTGACAGAAATGATCCTTATTATGATACGATTCCTAAAAACTGGAATTCTATTAAAATGGAAGCCAATTCTACCCTTAAGATGAACCATGCAAGACTTTTCGGAGGGACGAGAGGATTGGATATGAAGCAAACCAATGCTACCATTACCAATTCCTTTATCCATACTTTCTTTGAATATGGAATCTATGCTGTAGGTTCTACCGTGAATGCGAACAATCTTGTGATGAACAACTGCGGTTTATCGTGTGTAGGGATTTTCCTGGGTGGAAAACACAGCTATACTCATGCTACCATTGCGAACTATTCTAAAACAATGAGTTCTTTTGACAGAACAGGAATTTTTGCAGCCAATGAATGGAAAAATGATGCCGGCCAATCCCAGCAGGGAGCATTACAGCAGCTTGACATCAAAAACAGTATTGTGTATTCTGACAGGGATGATGCGGTTCATTTCGAACAAACCCCAGGCCAGCAGTTTGAATTCTTACTTCAAAATTCATTAATCAAATATACCAGTGCCACCGGAGCAGGTTTCACTTTTGATAACAATCCGAATGTGATACAAACGGTAAAGAATGCAGAGCCTCAGTTTGTCAATTACTTTATGGCTAAAATGAATTTAAGAGTAAAACCAGGTTCACCAGCTCTTGGAAAAGGAAATACAGCAGTAGCAGCAACAGTACCTTTCGATATTGTGAATGTATCCAGAACGACCAACCCAACTTTAGGAGCTTATCAATAATGGAAATTACACAGTTACAGCAGCAGGTAGATGAATGGATCAAAACCATTGGGGTAAGATACTTTAATGAACTTACCAATATGGCGATGCTGACAGAAGAAGTAGGCGAAGTAGCGAGAATTATTGCCAGAAGATATGGCGAACAAAGCGAAAAGGAAAGTGATAAAAACAAAGATCTTGGGGAAGAGCTGGCAGATGTGCTTTTTGTAACATTATGTTTAGCCAATCAAACCGGAGTCAACCTACAGGATGCTTTCGACAGAAAAATGAAAATAAAAACTGACCGGGATAAAGACCGGCATCAGAACAACGAAAAATTGAAATAATAATAAATAATGAGTTATACATAATACATTAATTTATAACTCATTATTTTTTAAGATAATGTAGATCATAATGAAGCTAGAAAAATCAAAATTATCAGGTGATAAAACAGTACAGATCAGCGGTTCGAAAAGTATTTCGAATCGTTTATTGATTCTGGAAAGCCTGTTTAGTAATATAAAAATCGGGAATTTGTCCAATTCTCAGGATACTCAGCTGCTGAAAAAAGCTTTGTCTGAGAATACCGAAGTGGTAGATATTCATCATGCAGGAACAGCAATGCGTTTTCTTACTTCTTATTATTCTATTCAGGAAGGAAAAACAACTATTCTTACAGGTTCCGGTAGAATGAAGGAAAGACCTATCAAAAATCTGGTAAGTGCTTTGAGGGATCTTGGAGTAGAAATTGAATATATGGAGAATGAAGGATTTCCTCCTTTAAAAATTAAAGGAAGAAAAATCACTCAGACTTCAGTGAATGTTCCTGCCAATATTTCAAGCCAGTTTATCACTTCCCTGCTTCTTATTGCAGGAAAGCTTGAAAATGGGCTTGTCATCAATCTTGTGGGTGACGTTACTTCAAGATCTTATATTGAAATGACACTTGATATCCTGACCAGATTTGGTATCCAAAGCAGTTTTGAAGGAAATACCATCAAAGTAGAACCTTTCACTCTTGAGAATGATGCTGAGACAATTCATTATGAAGTGGAAAGTGACTGGAGCTCGGCTTCTTACTTCTACTCTATCTGTGCATTGGGAAGAGAAACGATTCATCTGAAAAGTTTTTATAAAGAATCCACACAGGGAGATTCCGCCATTGCTAACATCTATGAAAAGTTCTTCGGAATCAAAACTACATTCTCAGAAGATGTGCATCAACTAACGCTTGAACCTCAGCCTGATTTTTCTTTCCCAGAAAAAATTATTCTGGATATGAACAACTGTCCGGATATTGCACAGACTCTTTGTGTAACGGCAGCCGCTTTAAAAATTCCTTTTGAGATTTCCGGATTGGGAACCTTAAGAGTAAAAGAAACCGACAGACTTCTTGCCTTATATAATGAGCTTAAAAAGCTGGGGACGGAAACAGAAATCACAGATTTAACCATTCAATCCACCAGTTTCGGAGAGCCACAAGAGGGTATTTCAATCAAAACATACCAGGATCACAGAATGGCGATGAGTTTTGCTCCGTTCAGTCTGATCAAGGAACTCAATATTGAAGATGAAGATGTAGTAGAAAAGTCTTATCCCATGTTCTGGAAAGATCTTGAAAGTATACTGACTCATTAATGTCTTAAGAATGTGGTAATTTGAAATTGTTTTTTTATTTTGGATTACCACATTTTAATTTTATATAATCATCATGAAACATTTCTTTTCCTTTTTCTTTGTCTTAGCTGTTTCAAGCTTATCTGCTCAGAAGCTGAAAAATTTTTCGGTTCCGAAGGGTTATACTCAGATTGCAGAAGCCAAAGGCGATCTTGACAAAGATGGAAAAGATGAAACGGTCCTTGTATTTAATACGAATATAAAAGCATCATACGAGCAGAATCTGGAAGGTACAAGTGACTATAAAAGGGTTTTCTATATTCTGAAAAAGGAAAACAGCGGACTGAAAGTATGGAAAGAAAATTCTGATATCATTTTTTCAAGCGGATTCGGATTTTATCCTTCCGATAATACTCTTACAATCAATATAAAAAATAACTGTCTTGTTATCGAACAGCTGTTTTTTACCAATTCAAGGCATACACAGCAATATAAACATACCTTCAGATTTCAGAACGGAGATTTTTATCTGATAGGTTTGTACGATCATTTTGAAGATACCTGTGATTTCAGTTTTACGAATGAAATCAATTTTTCTACAGGCCAGGTAATTGTTGACAGAGAATATTCATCCTGTGATGATGATACCAAATTACCCGAAAACTCGCATAAAGAATTTATTCATAAATTCCCGGCTCTTATTAAAATGAATGATTTCTTTATCGGAGACCACAAGTTCAAAATTCCCGGGTCGAAAGATGATTTTGTGTTTTAAGAGAGGAGATTGAAGCTGGACGCTAGAGGTTACTCTTTGACGCCACATTTCTTTAACGCAAAGTAAAATTTATTCTAATGTTATAGTAAAGTGAGCTAAGAGGCCGACATATGTCGGTCATCAAGCTTTCTTTTTTATACATTAGCTTAGAAAAAATCAATTTTATTGATTTCATCCTTGCTTCCTCTACATTTCCGGAATTAAAAATAAACTTTGCATTAAGAAAATCAAACTTCCATCATCCATCTTCCAGCTCCTTGACTTTAAACCAACTTAATCATCTCTTAAAGTTAAATTAACTCCTAGTCCTTTGATATATTCTTATTTTTAATCTACATTAAAAAATAAAAAAACTATGTTCAAACAAAGCATGAAACGTATGACAGCGATCACTCTTGGAGTGGTTACTGCATCTATCTTTTTTTCCTGTTCCAATGACAGCATTATGGAAAGGGACTCTAATGAAAACAGTTTAGCATCTTTAGCAAAAACTAATAGTAGAGCTTCTTTAGCACCTATCGAGATGAACAGCTGGATGTCTGGTCTTCAGGATAACATTTCCATTTCAAAAATCTCAATTCCAGGAACTCACGATTCCGGAGCACGTATAGATGCCCCTGTGGTATCAGGTACAGCTAAAACTCAAGACCTCAGCATTGCTGAACAATTGAATGCCGGAGTCCGTTTTCTGGATATACGTTGCAGACATATTGACAATGCTTTCACCATTCATCACGGAGCAATTTACCAAAATCTGAATTTTGATGATGTGCTTAATGCGTGCTATGCGTTTCTTAACAGCCATCCATCAGAAACAATCATCATGTCTGTAAAAGAAGAATATGATGCTTCCAATACCACCAGAAGTTTTGAACAGACTTTTGATTCTTATGTACAGAAAAATCCTTCTAAATGGGATCTTGGAGCAAACATTCCTACGCTGGGTGCTGTAAGAGGAAAGATCAAATTATTAAGAAGGTTCTCTTCAGGAACAACTAAGGGAATCAACGCTTCACCATGGGCAGACAACACTACTTTTGACATCAACAATTCAGGAGTGCAGTTAAAAGTACAGGATTATTATAAAGTAACGAATAACGACGATAAGTGGAATGGAATTTTCAACCTTCTTAATGAAGCGAAAAATGATACAAATGGTAAGCTTTTCGTGAATTTCACCAGCGGATATAAACCTGGAATCTTCGGTATCCCAAGTATTCCTACCGTATCCAACAATATCAATCCAAGGCTTAAAACATTCTTCCAATCCAATACTCACGGATCATTCGGTATCATGCCGATTGACTTTGTGAATGCGGAGCTGTCTGAATTAATTGTTAAGACGAATTTCTAAATTATTATTTGTTAGCTATACTCAAAGGCTGTCTCTCTTGTTGAGGCAGCCTTTTTGCGTTTTGTTCTGCTTTTATCTCTCGCAGATTTTGCAGATAACGCAGATTAACTCAAACATCTGCTTAATCTGTAGAATCTGCGGGAGCCTTAAATTAATTCATAAAAAAAGACTGCTTCAAAAATGAAACAATCTCTCTTTATAAAAGTAAAAGTATAAATAAAAGCTATTTCTTAATTCCGTAAGCGGCCAGTATTTTGTTGAAGATCTCAGTGTTTTCGAACAATCCTGTGAATTCTTTTGAATGAGGTCCGTAAGCAAAAACACTTGACGGAATAGAGGTATGATCATTCGTACTGAAGTTTCCGAATACCCAGCCATCTTTCAGACTACCGTCCAAAAGAGTTAAACCTCCGGTTTCATGGTCTCCCACTACAATCACTAAGGTTTCTTTATTTTCGTCAGCAAATTTCATAGCCTTCCCTACCACATGATCAAAATCCAGTAATTCTGTAACCAGCTGCTCTATATTATTGCTATGACCTCCGCCATCCGTTTGGGAAGCTTCAATCATCATGAAGAATCCCTGTTTATTATTTTTTAAATCATTTAATGTAAGATCAAAGGCATCTGCCAGCCAGTTCCCTCTGCCATTGGTGATTCTTTGCGAAGCCAGAGGATCAATGACCAGAGTACGGTTATTGATTTTCGTTACTGATTTCAAATCCTGATAGAGATCGATTCCGGCATCTTTAAATTTCTGTATATTTTCCTGAGACAATCCGCTTGTAGGACCGCCGATCAGTATTTTTGTTTTCGAAGCGGCAAAATTTTTTAAAATAGGCTCTGAACTGTTTCTGTTATCCGAATGTGCATAGAAATCTGCAGGAGTAGCATCTGTAACATCTCCTGTGGAAATCAACCCGGAAGTCATTCCTTTTTCAGCAATAATATCAGGAATTTGTGCCAGTGCTTTTCCCATATGGTCTACTCCTACAAAAGTATTTTTAGTTTTCACACCGGTTGCAAATGCTGTAGAGCCAGGTGCAGAATCTGTAATGTAGGCGTTGGAAGAATTGGTCTTGGAAAGCCCTGTGGATTTTATGTTGAAAACATTCAGTTTTCCTTTGTTCGCTGTAAAGGCAGCATAATATTGTGGTAAAGAAGTTCCATCCGGAATAAGAAGGATGACATTCTTTACCTTTTTCTCGATACCGTCTGACTGATAAGTCGGAGTATAAGTGGCATATTCCTTTGTATTCTTATAAAAGTTTTTCGGAATCGTGTTCATGAATTTTTTAAGATCCGGAATATGATCCGTATTGATATAATCTACACCTGAATCCATCAGATTTACCCAGGCATTCGGGAAATCCGGAGCTCCATAAAAACGAACAGGCTTCTGCTGAGCATGTGCTTTGTCTACAGCAGTTTTGATTTTTTGTGTTTCTTCATCTCTTGGAATTCCTTTTCCATTCCATTTTACCAGTCCGGGAAGATCTGCACTGAACATTCCTACTCTTTTCAGTTGATCTGCAGAATAGGTTTTATCAAGATCTCCATCAAAATAAAGATAATTCGGATAATTTTTAAAATCTGCAGGCTGAGGTCTTCCTCCGGTAATGACAATTTTAATTCCGGAATTTCCGGTAATCTCCGGATATTTTTCCAGCGTGCTCACCAAAGCTGCCAGTGAAGTTTTATAATCCTGTTTTATATCAATCAGTAATTGAAGTTTCTTACCTGCATCAGGATAAATATTCCCTTTGTTCAGTTTAATCTGTTTAGAAATATTATCGAGATAAAGGTTTTCCAATGTTCTGTCTGCAGAAAGTTCCTTTTCGGTATGCGCTACCCAAAGTTTTCCTTTTACCAGAAAAACATCTGCCTCAATGGAGCCGAAGTTAGCATAATAAGCCTGCCAGAAAGGGATCTCCTGCATATAATCATTATGTGAATGTGCATTCCCTACATTATAATTTAGGTAATTCTGTGCCTGATTTTCAGAAAAAACAGCAAGGGCCAATACAACCCATATTTTTGATAGTTTCATTCGTATATCGTTATTATTTTAGAGGTCAGATGAAACGACCTATCTCCATAACTTTGAAAAAACTATATCACCACAGAAGGTTCTGTAATGATATAGTGACTTATATATAAAAAGATTAAAATTTTACCAGCCCTCATTTTGTTTAATGATCCCGTGACTGTTTACGATTTCAGCCTGTGGAACTGCCCAAACATTATGTACAGCCGGATTAAAGTTTCTTGCTGCCCAGACTACCTGTCCATTGATACCGTGCAGAGGCTTCGCATACGCTGCCTGCGCATCTCCCCAACGTACAAGGTCTCTGTGTCTATCTGCCCATTCACCCGCCAGTTCGCAACGTCTTTCATGTTTCAGATCGGCCAGTGTACATCCGTTTTTCGCAGGTAAGCCTGCACGTACTCTGATCATATTAATTTCCTGATCTGCAGATTTCCCTTGCATCAATGAAGCTTCTGCTTTGATCAGAATGACCTCAGCATAACGCATAATCGGAACGGCAAGGTCTGTACATGGATAATCTCCGTTGGCACTCACGTGACCACTTTTCAGCTCATATTTGAAGGCATCCATATATTTATTGAACTGATATCCGGTAAGGGAATTGGTAGAAGCGTATGTTCTTTCTTTTCCGTTAAAGGTAAATTTGTCTCCTATTTTAAGAATGGTAGCACTTCTTCTAAGATCTCCGGTTTCATATTCATCAAACAATTCCTTAGTCGGTTGGAAATATCCCCATCCGTTATATTCTCCCCATCCTTTGTTTTCAAGCATTACCCCCGGAAGAATACTTCCCCAGGCGGTAAACTTCGGAGTTCCGGGGATTGACCAGATGTATTCTGAGCTGTAGTTATTTTCAGCTTTAAAAACATCTGCAAAATTACCTAATAAGGCTCTGTTTCCTTTGGTCATTACTTCATTAGCCCAGAATTCTGCATTCTTCCAGTCTTTCATAAACAGATATACTTTTGCTAACAATGCCCAAGCTGCGGCTTTATGAGGTCTTCCGTAATCCTTTGCAGGAAGTTCTGCCTGTGTAGGTAATAATTCTGCTGCTCTTTTCAGGTCGTTCACAATGTAAGTATAGTTTTCCATGACGTTAGCCGCTCTTGGAATCGGGTTGGGATCCGGATCTTTTGAACGGTCGATAATCGGAACTCCTGCTTTTTCATTTCCGTAAGAATAAGCCAGCTCAAAATACATTCTGCTGCTCATGAACAGAGCTTCTCCAAGATATTTATTTTTTGTTGCCTGAGAGGTTTGAATATTATCAACGTTACGGATCACACGGTTGGCAACTCCAATCACATTATATCTTTTGTTCCATTGGGTTTCAAGATCACCGGCTGCGATATAATTGCTGCTGAAGTTTTTAGCATTATCTGCCTCACTTTTTGCTCTTCCGGTTACCATATCATCACTGGCATTGATAAACCAGAACAGCCCTCTTCCATAAAATTCGCCATCGAATAAAGGCTTATACATAGCGTTTGCTCCGGTAATTAAATCGTTTTCCGTTTTCCAGAAACTGGCTTCCGTAGGAGTTCCTTCCGGCTGAATATCCAATTCTCCCGTACATGACAGAAGCATCACTGATATTCCTGATACTAACAATATTTTATTGAAAAATTTCATTTCTTTTACTTTTTGTTGGTTAAAAACTATAATCCGACCTCTATTCCAAAGATGAATGAGCGTGCCTGAGGATATCTTCCGGTATCAACTCCATAAGAGTTCATCCCTACTTCAGGATCAAATCCTGTATATTTCGTTATGGTAAACAGGTTGTTGGAAGTCATATAAATTCTCACTTTGTTCACATCCAGTTTTCGGTACAATTCTTTTGGTAATGAATACCCAATGGTAAGGTTCTTCAGTCTTAAGTAAGATCCGTCTTCCACATAGAAATCTGATACTTTGGAGTAATTACCGCTTGGGTCACCGTGCACCAGCCTTGGAATATCGGTATTGGTATTCTGAGGTGTCCATGCATTCAGGATGTCTTTATCCATATTATAATTCTGTCCTGTTCCACCCGGGTTTAAAGAAATGAACTTCATCCCGTTGAATATTTTATTTCCGTAAACGCCCTGGAAGAATAAATTCAGATCAAAGTTTTTCCAGGTCATGTTATAAGAGAATCCGTAAGAAAACTTAGGATATGGACTTCCAAGATTGACGAAGTCATTATTATTAAGCACTCCTGTATTTCCTTCTTTCTTCAGGAATTTAATATCTCCCGGCTTAGCATTCGGCTGGATAAGATTTCCGTTGGCATCTTTATAATTGTTGATTTCTTCCTGAGTCTGGAAAATTCCTCCGGTCTTATACCCATAAAAAGAATACAGAGGATCTCCCACTTTCACACGCGTTGGCTTCAATACACCTCTTACTCCATTATCATTGATAAAGATCTCATCCACAGTAGCAAGCTGCTTCACCGTATTCTTTAGTTGACTCATTGTCGCTCCCACTGAGAACGTAAAATCATCTGAAATCACTTTGTTATAATTGATTCCCAATTCGTATCCTTTATCCTGGAATAATCCCGCATTCACATACTGATTATTATACGTTGCTGTACTTGGCAAGCTTACATTGAAGATCTGATCTTTGGAATTCTTTACGAAATAATCAAACTGTAAGGAAAGGCTATTGTGAAGGAATGAAGCGTCTACCCCGAAGTTGGTCTGCTCAGATTTTCCCCATTTCAGATCCGGATTCGGACGTGTGGTTGCATAATACGCAATGTTCTGAGAAGGATCCTGACCGAAAATGACATTATTATCTCTGGTCATCAATGGATTGACAGCCTGGTAGGAGACTCCACCAAGATTTCCTAAAATTCCATAGCTTCCTCTCAATTTCAGAGTGGAAAGCCATGAAATATTTTTCAGAAAATTTTCTTTAGAGACCATCCATCCTCCTGAAATTGAGTAATAATCCGAAAAGTGTTTTTCTTTAGAAACCAAAGAAGTTCCGTCTCTTCTTCCCAGCAAACTAATCATATATTTTCCGGCATAGTCATAGTTTACCCTTGCCAGATAAGAAGTTAAAGCACTTCTGTATTTATAACTGTCAGCTTCTTTATTAGTATCTGCCGCATTCTGAAGATATCTGAAAGCTTCCGCCTCACTTCTGAAATCAAAAGTTTTTGCACGGAATCCTTCTTCAGTTGTCTGCTGGAATGTTAAACCTGCAAGGAAGTCAAAATTATGTTTTCCTGCAGCTAATTTATACGTAAGAAGCTGCTCAGCAAGAGAGGTAGATACATTATTGGATTGATATTCCAGACTATTGGTATCAAAAATCTTTCCTACTTCCAATACTCTGGAATTAAACTCCTTTACATTTCCCAGTTTAAATGTCTGAGCAAAGTTAGAACGGAATTTTAAATCTTTTGCCAGTGTAATTTCAGCATAAGGGTTGATTAAAATTTCGTGGGTAGGATTTCTGATACTGATTCTTTTAAGATAGGCAACAGGATTGATCATATCTCCGTAACCACCTGCCACATCAATAGGCAATCCTGAGAAAGCACCGCTGGGTGTATATACCGGAACATTGGGCGGATAGTACATAGCAGCAACCAGGGCTCCTGTGTATCCACTTTTGGTATCTGCTGTGTTTCCGTCAGAGTAATTATAGTACATATTTTCTCCGATCGTTAACCAGTCTTTTACTTTATGCTCTGAATTAACTCTGAAATTGTATCGTTTTGCCTGAGTATTCAATAAAATCCCTTCCAGGTTTCTGTGGTTCATTCCCACAAAATATCTGGATTTATCACTTCCGCCGCTCAGATTTACATTGTATTCCTGAATAGTTCCTGTTCTGAAAATTTCTTTCATCCAGTCTGTTCTGGTAATTCTTCCGTCCGGATATTGATTAGGATTAAAAGCCATCGGTAAGCTTCCCAGTTTCCCGGCATTTTCATAGGCCTTGTACATCACGTCCTGGAATTCTGCTGCGTTCAGAGATTCTTTCAGTCTCCATGCCTGGTTTACTCCATATTTAACATCAAAATCTACCGTTAGATTTCCTTTTTTCCCTCTTTTAGTGGTAATAAGAATAACGCCTCCGGAAGATCTTGCTCCGTAAATAGCTGCGGAAGCATCTTTAAGCACAGAAATATCCTGAATATCGTTGGGATTAATAGAAGGGGTTCCGTTGAAAACCACTCCATCTACTACATACAAAGGAGTTTCACCATTGATCCCTCCCAACCCACGAATATTTACCTTAGGTGCTCCGTTAGGATCTCCACCCTCGTTCACTACAGTTACTCCGGGAGCTTTACCCTGAAGAACTTCTCCTACTCCGGACAAAGATCTGGAAGTAAGTTTATCCAGCGAAGCCTCCGAAACAGCGCCGGAAACTTTACTTTTTTTCTGTGTTCCGTATCCAACAACGACAATCTCGTCGATGGATTTTTCTTTTAAGCTGTCTTTTTTCTGAGCGAGGAACATCGGTGAAGCTGATATTGCACCAATAAGTAATACCCTTCCCGTTAAATACGTTACGGATACAGGGATTTTAAATACATTCATGATCTCCTTTTTGATTAGGTGCAAAATTAGACCAGCCTGCTCCCACACCTCATTAAGGTTTTCTTATGTTTTTATTAAGAAATTTTAGCTTTTTCAAGATACTACCTACCACAAAACAAAATCAAACAACTGTATATCAACAATATATGTAATTAAAAGTAATCATTCCTCAAATAATCCATGCATGATTGAGATTAAGTTTGTCTTAAGTTTATCATCAAATAGGGACAATAGGTGAAGAAATCATTAAAAATTATTTCAGGAATAATAAATAACTGAGTTCATTTTTCTTTTTTTACATTTGCTGAAAATAGATTTTACTTTTGAACACAGACCTTTAAAAACGTCACATTGCTATCGAAAGAAAAATAAAAATATTAAAAATCATACGAATTCAATGACCATCATTATAACAGGAACCTCATCAGGAATCGGGTTTGCATTAGCCGAATATTTTGGTAAAAAAGGACATAAAGTATACGGATTAAGCAGAAAGCATACAGAAAGCCAATACTTCAGATCTATACCCACTGATGTGACAGACAACACTGCAGTTCAAGATGCTGTAGCTGAGGTTTTAAAAACAGAAACTAAAATTGATGTTCTGATCAATAATGCTGGAATGGGAATGGTGGGTGCCGTAGAAGATTCTACCAAAGAAGATATTCTGAAGCTTTTCAGCCTGAATCTTGCCGGACCTGTACAGATGATGAGTGCCGTTCTTCCGAACATGCGTGAGCACAAATTTGGAAAAATAATCAATGTTTCCAGTATCGGAAGTGAAATGGGACTTCCTTTCCGCGGATTTTATTCGGCATCAAAATCTGCTTTGGATAAAGTAACCGAAGCGATGAGGTATGAAGTTTACCCATGGAATATTGATGTATGTTCTCTGCATCTGGGAGATATTAAAACCAATATTGCAGACAACAGAGTGATTGCACAGGTTTCCCAGCCTTACAAAAATGTTTTTGATAAAGTGTATGCGCTGATGAATTCTCACGTAAATGACGGAACAGAGCCTTTGGAAGTCGCCGAATACATTGAAAAACTTTTAGCAAAAAATAAATGGAAAGCTCATTATTATTTTGGTAAATTCGGGCAGAAAATTGGAGTTCCTTTGAAATGGATTCTTCCGCAGGGAACTTATGAGAATTTGATGAAGAAGTATAATAAACTGGATAAAAATTAGTTGATTGATAAGGCGCATTGTCATTCTGAACACCGACTAAAAGTCTGCGAACGTAGTTCAGAAATGCAGTGAAGAATCTTTTATATTTTATAGAGATTCCTGTTCATATTCATAAGAATAAATTGAAATTACTTTTAAAAATATTTTTTGTACTGTTCTGCGTTTTTACACAAGCGCAGAAGAAGCAGTATTGGCTGATTGATACGGAAACCAAAGTCCGAAAAAAAGTAAAAGATTCTACTTCTGCTGTAAAATTTCTGGATTCCTTAGCTCAAAGTAATTATTTCTTCACCCAGCTGAAAGACGTTAAAATAAAAGGGGACAGCACGGAAATTTTCTACGATAAAGGAAAAAATTTCAATGAAACTTATGTTAACCTTACGGATTCTCTTGTTCAAAAACTAAAAATTCAGAAGGATTTTTTTACTAAAAACTTAGATTCCACCAAGAAAAGTATCAACAAAACTTATATTGATGAAGGGTATTCTTTCAGCAGAATCAAATCTAAATACAAAGGACAGAAAAACGGCTATCCGATTGTAGAACTTGACATCAATAAGAATGATAAAAGAACGATCAATGGGTTTGTGGTAAAAGGATATGAAAAAGTTCCTAAAAGATTTATCAAAAACCTGGAAAAAGAGTTTAAAGGTAAAAACTATGATGACAAAAACCTGTTAGCCATCAACAAAACGTTTCAAAGTCATCCTTTTCTGACCCTCGAACGGCAGCCGCAAACTTTATTCACAAAAGATTCCACCAGCATTTATCTGTTTCTGGAAAAGAAAAAGACGAATACCTTTGATGGAGTGATTGGTTTTGGAAATGACAAAAGCTCAAAGTTTACGTTAAACGGAACCATGAATGTCAACTTCAGGAATATGTTCAATGGTTTTGAAACCGTCAATTTATACTGGCAGAGAAACCCGGACAAAGGGCAGAATTTCGATCTTAGAGTGGATATTCCATACCTTTTCAAATCGAATGTCGGGATGGATACGAAAGTAAATATCTACAGACAAGACTCAACATTTGCCAACGTGAAATTCCTTCCTGCTTTCTATTACCATATCAATAACAGGAATAAAATCGGTCTAAGGGCAACTTTGGAAACCTCTACTATTATTGATACCTTATACGTTCAGGGAAAAGATTACAACAAAAAAGGGATCGGGATATGGTATGAAATGACAGAACCCACTGATATTGACCTTTTCCTTTACAAAACAAGGATCAATGCCGGATATGATTTCTTAACAACTACTTATTCCAAAGATAATATAAAAGCCAATCAAAACCAGTTTTATTTCTTTGGAGAACACAATTACCACATTTCCGGAAACCATTTCCTGAACATCAAAGCAGAAGGTGCGATGATGGATTCTAAAATAGAGTTTTCTGCCAATGAATTATATCGTTTCGGAGGATGGAATTCTATGCGGGGATTCAATGAAAACTCCCTCGCCGCCGACTTTTATTATTATGGAAGTCTGGAATACCGGTATCTGATTGGTAACCAGGCCTTCTTTGACGTCTTTGGACAATACGGACAGCTTAATAATAAATCTTTAAATGTAAAACCCAAGCTCTACAGTGTCGGGCTCGGTTTCAATTTCTTCATCCCCATTGGTCTGATGAGCTTCCAGCTGTCTAATGGTAATGAGTTCGGAAATCCTTTTAAGTTTAATGATATTAAAATCCATTGGGGAATTCTGAGCAGGTTTTAGAAAGAAAAGAATGAAGCGCGAAGCTGAAGGCTGGAAGTTATCTGAGTCTTAGTTTCACAAACTGTTTCTTTCATAAGACGGAACTTCTCCTTCAAAAATTTATTACAGAGGACTTCAAGAAGTTGATACCCCACAGTAACTCCAGCATCCCTCCTTATATTAATATCTATATAATAAAGCAAAAGTCCCTATACAAAGGACATTTTTCATTTTACTTATTTATTAATTCTTATTGTTAAAAAATATTAAATCGTATTTTTATTTTAATACATCATTAAAGTACAGGTAACAGTGCACTGCTAAATTTGCCTTCAAAAAAATGAAGAAAACTCTAGCCACTTTTGCCGTTTTTTTACTTCCTCTTTACTTTTCTGCTCAGGAAATTAATATTTCAGGAAATGTAAAATCAGAAAACGGTTCTAGTGTTTCCGGTGTGAACATCACCGACAAAAACACAGGAAAGACTGCTACTACAGATGAAAATGGGAATTTCACCATTTCTGCAAACCCAAAAGACATTCTTGAATTTTTTGCTCCTGATTTTTCCGTTTATACCGTTGAGGTTTCTTCCAAAAAACAGTATTCCGTTGTCTTAAAAAAGCCAAACGAAAAGCAGATTGAAGGCGTTGTGATTACCGCATTAGGTATTGCCAAAAAGAAAGAAAAAATAGGATATTCTACTCAGGAAGTAGGAACAAAACAGTTTGAAACCATCACTACTCCAAGTATTGGAAATTTATTCTCCGGACAGGTAGCAGGATTGAACGTTTCCAATCCTACTGGAATGCAGCAGGCTCCACAGTTTACGCTGAGAGGAAACTCCAATCTGGTTTTTGTCATTGATGGTGTGATTGTAGAAAAAGAGGTTTTCCAGAATTTAGATCCTAATAATATTGAAAACATCAACGTCCTGAAAGGAGCTACCGCTTCTGCCCTATATGGTTCAAGAGGTCGTTACGGAGCTGTTTTAATCACCACAAAAAATGCCAAGAAGAAAGGATTCTCAGTAGAGTTTTCTCAGAATACCATGATTACAGCAGGGTTTACCAACCTTCCGAAAACCCAGACTGAATATGGAAACGGTTCACATGGAAAATACGAATTCTGGGACGGAGCTGATGGCGGAGTGAATGACGGAGATATGATCTGGGGACCAAAATTTGTTCCCGGATTACAGATTGCTCAATGGAACAGCCCTATCAGAGATAAAGTAACAGGACAGGTAGTTCCGTGGTATGGAGCAGTAACAGGAACTCAGTATGATGATAAATCAAGGTATGAAAGAGTTCCGATTGACTGGAAATACCATGATAACTTAAATACTTTTTTAAAACCTGCGGTTATCAACAATAATAACTTTGCGATCAGCTATAGAAATAACAAAGACGTATATAGATTCTCCGGGAATTTCATGAACTATGATGACAGAGTTCCCAACTCATATCTTCAGAAATACGGAATTAATTTCTCTTCTGAAAACCACCTTGGTGAGAAATTAATCTTTGATACAAAATTCAACTTCAACCAGGCCTTTACTCCTAATATTCCCAACTACGATTATAACCCAAGCGGACACATGTACACCATCCTGATCTGGATGGGAGGTGATGTAGACGGAAAAGCATTGAAAAATCATATGTGGATTCCCGGAAAAGAAGGAAGAGCACAGGCCAACTGGAACTATGCCTGGTACAACAATCCATGGTTCGGAGCGGAATATTACAAGAACCAGAACAGAACCGATATCATCAATGCCCAGACAGGCTTAGAGTATAAAGCTACACAGGATCTATCAGTAAAAGGGAAAATATCTCTTGTGGAAAACCATAGCAAAACGGAAATTCTGAGTCCTTATTCCTATTTCAATTATGATGCTCCAAGAAGTGGCGGTTATATTTTGAAAGATAACAAAACATGGAATCTCAACTATGATGTTCTGGCAACTTATAAGAAAAAAATATCTGAAAACTTCGATTTTACAATCAATGCGGGAGGTTCTGCTTTCTATTATAAAAACAACAACAATGAAAGGTCTACCGATGGATTAAAAATTCCTGAAGTGTACACTTTTGAAAACTCTATCGGAGCGCTTAAAAATTATACCTATCTGAAGGAAAAATTAATTTACAGTGCGTATTCAACCATTGATATCGGATTGTACAATGCATTCTTCATCAATGTTTCAGGACGTAATGACTGGTCTTCTACGCTACCTAAGGCCAACAGATCTTACTTCTACCCTTCTGCTTCCATCAGTGCAGTTATTTCCAACCTGGTAAAAATGCCGGAATCTATCAATATGTTGAAACTTTCTGCTTCATGGGCGAAAGTAGCGTATGACTTCCAGCCTTATTCTATCAGAAATTATTATCTGAACAATGAGGGAATCACATTCAACGGAAATCCTACGTATTATTATCCAACTACTCTGAATGTAGAAAATTCTTTGAAACCTGAGCAGACAAAATCTTATGAATTAGGATTAAGCGCAGGTTTTCTGAATAACAGAATTACTTTAGACGCTACTTATTTCAGAACATTAGATTATAATAATATCCTTCAGTTCCCTGCCGCAGAATCATCAGGTTTTACTTCACAATATGTAAACGGAAATGAGTATACCACCAAAGGTTTTGAAATTACCCTTGGTATGGTTCCGGTAAAAACAGCTGATTTTAGCTGGAAAACGTTGATTAACTGGAGTACTTACGAGCAAAAGCTGACTTCCATCTACGATAATATGCCGAACTACAAGAACATTCAGCTAGGGGAAAGAATGGACAGCTATTATGACTATACATGGCAAAAGTCTCCGGATGGAAAAGTAATTCTTGATGCGAATACAGGAATGCCGACAAGAGCCAATGCGCCAAGTAACTTAGGCCATTTCAATCCGGACTGGACTTTCGGTTTCAACAACACATTCAAATATAAAAAATTCACTTTAAACATTGGGATTGACGGAAGCATCGGTGGTGTAATGAGATCGCAGGTAGTGGAAAAAATGTGGTGGGGAGGAAAACATCCTAATTCTGTAGCCTACAGAGATCTTGAATATGCAAATCCGGGAACCTATTATTTTGTACCTGATGGGGTTAACTACAATCCGGCAACCGGAACCTATACTCCACACACCAAAGCAATCAGCTACCAGGACTGGGCACAGAACTATCCATACCGTGCGAGAGTAACACAGGATGAAAGTGAAGAGTTTGCTAACGTTTTCGACAGAACTTTCATTAAGCTGAGATCTGTAGTATTAGAATATGACTTCTCTTCGTTACTCAACCCAAGAGGAATGGTGAAAGGTTTCACCGCCAATATTTCGGCCTACAACCTGGCAATGTGGAAAAAATCAAAGAACCTTTATTCTGACCCGGATTTCCAGACAAAAACAGACAATGATATTCAGGATCCATCCAGCAGATGGTTTGGAATCGGTTTTAATCTTAAGTTTTAACTAAAAAGTACGTCAAGACAATGAAAAATACTATAAACAAAGTGACAGGGCAAAAAGGTAAAACAGCAAAATGGCTGATGAAATCTCTACTGGCAGCCGGAGTTCTGACATTAGCGTCATGTGAATCCAACCTTGATACCATCAATGAAAACCCTAATGACCAGGCCAGTATTGATCCCAAAAATCTATTGACTTACGTTGAAAAATATACTTTTCAGGTAAATGGAGATAATATGTATGCCTCCAGAATGATGATTGGTACTGATGGTGAAAATTCATACCAGTATATGAAATGGAATGATACTTCTTTTGAAGTCTATACCAAAGGTCTTCTGAACACTGGAAAAATGATGCAGGAAGCTGAAAAAAGAGGAAACAAAAATTATCTGGCTATCGGGAAGTTTTTGAGAGCCTATCATTTCTTCAATATCAGTTTAAAAGTCGGAAGCGCACCTTATTCTGAAGCAGCAAAGGGTGAATCTGGAATTACACAGCCTAAATATGATACACAGGAAGCCATCATGTCCGGAATTTTATCAGAATTAAAAGAAGCCAATGATCTTATTAATACCAGTGATAAAATTGAGGGTGATATTGTATACAACGGAGATGCTCTAAAGTGGAAAAAACTGATCAATTCATTCCGTCTTAAAATTCTGATCACTTTATCTAAAAAAACAACAGTAGGAAGTTATAATATCGCTACAGAATTTGCTTCTATTGCAGGAAGCCAGTCTCTCATGACCTCCATTGCAGATAATGGTGAACTTAAGTTTGCTGATGCAGCAGACAGCCGATACACCATGTTTAACAACAGTGGATATGGTTCGAGTTTGTACATGGCAGATTATTTTATTAATATGTTCAAAGACAGGCATGATCCACGTTTGTTCACGTTTGCAGCACAGACTACCGGAGCGAAAGAAGCAGGAAAAGCCATCACAGATTATACAGGATATAACGGTGGAAATCCAACTTCTCCGTATTCTGATAATGCAGCACTGATCACGGCAAAGAATATTTCCAAAGTAAACGATCGTTTTTATAAAGATCCTACCAATGAACCTGCTTCTGTATTAAGTTATTCAGAACTTGAATTTATTCTGGCTGAAGCTACGGCAAGAGGCTGGATTTCCGGATCTGCAAAAACACATTACGATAATGCGATCAAAGCAAGTTTCAATTTTTATCAGACCTATGTAAAAAATCCGGGACAATATTTCTCAGGATTTGATGTAAATCAATATCTGGCAACTCCTTTAGTCGTTTATAATAATGCTGACCCATTACAGACACAACTGGAAAAGATCATGACTCAAAAATACATGACGATGTTTCATCAGGCACAGTGGACTTCTTACTTTGATTATTTAAGAACAGGCTTTCCCAATTATCCTGTAAAAGCAGGAGTCACAGCTCCTTTCAGGTTCAGATATCCGCAGTCTGAGTATAATTACAACAGCAATAATTTAAAAGCTGCTTTAACGGCTCAGTACGGAGGAAATGATAATATCAACTCCAAACCTTGGTGGTTACAATAAAAATCTGATTAATTTTATATAAAACAAAGAAACCGCAGGAAAATCCTATTAACTTGCGGTTTCTTTCTTATTACGATTGAACATGAACAGAAGAGAATTTTTAGAGAAATCAAGTCTTTTATTAGCGGGATTAGGAACTTCAGGGGTTCTGCATCCTTCCATTTTAAAAGCTTTAGCCATTGATCCGGCTGCCCAGTCTACATTTTATGATGCAGAGCATGTTGTCATCCTGATGCAGGAAAACCGTTCCTTTGATCATGCTTTTGGTGCTCTCAAAGGAGTTAGAGGCTTTTTGGATAAAAGAGCTTTTGTAAAACAGGACGGCCATTCTGTTTTCTTTCAAAAAAATGACGAAGGAAAATATGCATCTCCTGCCCGTCTGGATTTAAGAAATACAAAATCGACCTGGATGAGCTCATTGCCTCACTCCTGGGCAGATCAGCAGAAAGCTTTGAACAAAGGAAAATTTGACCAATGGCTTCAGGCGAAAGCTTCGGGAAATAAAGATTATAAGAATATTCCACTAACCTTAGGATACTACAACCGTGAAGACCTTCCCTTTTATTATCAGCTGGCAGATGCCTTCACGATTTTCGATCAGTATTTCTGCTCATCGCTTACCGGAACTACTCCCAACAGATTGTTTCTTTGGTCCGGAACATTGAGAGAACAGCAAAACGGAAAAGTAAAGGCCAATGTTGTCAATGAAAATATTGATTATGACAAAGCAAGGCAGGCAAAATGGAAAAGTTTCCCGGAAATATTAGAACAGCAAAATGTTTCCTGGAGAATTTATCAGAATGAAATCAGTCTTCCAAAAGGAATGTCCGGCGAACAGGAAGCCTGGCTGAGTAATTTTACAGATAACCCGATTGAGTGGTTTTCAAGATTCAATGTTAAGTTTTCAAAAGGATATTATGAAAACATTCCCAATATCATCGCTTATCTGAAGAAGGAAATTGAAAAAAATCCTGATCAGAAAAAAAGACTGGAAGCCATGCTGGCGGAAGTTCAGGAAGATCAGGTGAAATACCATCCTGATAATTATTCCAAACTTTCAAAAGAAGAAAAAAATCTTCATGAGAAAGCCTTCACCACCAATTCCAAGGATCCGGATTACTGGAAACTGGAAATCGGAAAGGATGAAAACGGAGAGAGACTGGTTGTTCCGGAAGGAGACGTCCTGTTCCAGTTCCGTAAAGATGTGGAAGAGAAAAAACTTCCGTTGGTTTCGTGGCTGGTAGCTCCTGAACATTTCTCAGATCATCCGGGATCACCCTGGTATGGAGCATGGTATATTTCTGAAGTTCTGAATATTCTGACCAAAGACCCTGAAACCTGGAAGAAAACCATATTTATCATCAATTATGATGAGAATGACGGATATTTTGATCACGTACTGCCTTTTGCCCCACCAGTGAATCCAAGCCAGCCTGTAGATATGAACGGAAAAGAAGGGGTGGAATATGTAGATCAATCTCAGGAGTATATGAGCAATCCTTCTTTGAAAAGCTATGAAAAAGTAGAAGGAACTGTCGGATTGGGTTACAGAGTCCCTATGATCATCGCTTCTCCGTGGACGAAAGGAGGTTTCGTAAATTCTGAGGTATCGGATCACACGTCTGTCCTGCAGTTTCTGGAAAAATTTATTATGAAGAAATTCAAAAAGGATGTGCATGTGGAAAATATCAGTGACTGGAGAAGAGCGGTATGCGGAGATCTTACCTCTGCTTTCAATTCTTCCAGTATAAAAGCTCCACAGATGGATTATCTGAATCAAAAAGATTATGCTAAAACCATCAATGCAGCTAAAAATAAACCTGTTCCCAATCTGAAATGGTATTCCGAAAATGAACTTAAAGACAATTTGCTTGACATTCAGGAAAGAGGTCTAAAACCCTCCAACCCATTGCCTTATCATTTCCATGTAAACCTGGAAGGAGATCATATAAAAATGACTAATCTGAAAGAAAATGGAGTTCCTTTGCTTGTTTATGACAGAACTCAATTTGACAGCAATAATTATCATTTTTCATATGCTTTGTATTCCAAACAAAATTTATCCCATCCTGTACATTCCGGAGCCTATGATTATGAGATTTTTGGTCCCAATGGCTTTTTCAGGAAATTTCAGGGAAGTATTTCACCGGAAATAGAGATAATTTTAGAGAATATAACAGCAAAAAGTCAGGTTGAGCTGATTATCAGAAACCATAAAAAGAAAAATTTTTCCATCAATCTGGAAGATCTGTACACAAAAAATAAAAAAACAATTTCTGTACAAAAACCAGAAGAAAAAATAATGATCAATCTTGATCAATTTAAAGGTTGGTATGATTTGAAAATAACACTAAATGAGCATCTGTGGCACTTTGCAGGAAGAATAGAAACCGGAAAGGTCTCTGTTTCTGATCCGCACTGGGCATAAAAAATGTTGATCAATAGGGATAAAAGCCTGTACAAATTTGTACAGGCTTTTTTTGACTTATTCTGTTAAAGTATATTTAAAATATAATGCATTACATACAGTAAATAAATATTAATATAAAAATTATGATATATTTTTCTCAAACTATTCTGATTTTCATTATATTCACTTAACTAATTATCAGCATCATGAAAAAACTAAATTTGACTATTGCAGCGTCTTTATTTGCATTGACTCTATCCGGGAATTTGAGCGCACAAGACCTCGCTACAGATAACCACACGGTTACCATTTCTATTCCCGAAGTTGCACTGGTGGATATTGAACCAGCAGCAACCAAAAACATTACCCTTGGATTTACAGCTCCTACTGAAGCCGGAAATCCTATTCTTCCAGCTCCGGCCAACACTACTTTGTGGCTTAATTACTCTTCTATCAAATCTGTGGCAGATCCTACCCGTAACGTAAGCGTAAAAATGAACGCTATCATTCCTGGTGTGGATCTTCATGTAACGGCGGCAGCAGCCACCGGAGCAGGAGCAGGTACATTGGGAACTTCCGCAGGACTGCTTACATTAACTGGTACTGATCAGACAATTATTTCCGGTATTGGAAGTGCTTATACAGGAAATGGAGCTAATAACGGTCACAACCTTACCTATGCAATCGCTGCAGGAAGTGGTCCTGGAGGGGTAGCCGCGTACGCAGATTTACAGGCTACAGCTACTGTTGCTGCTACCGTTACGTATACGATATCAGACAATTAGAATTTAATTTAAATTCAATTTTGCGTTTCAAAAAACAAGAAGAAGTTGTTATTCAGTTTCTTCCTGGCTTTGTATTATTAATGATTTAACTCCAAACTTTACATCATGATAAAGCGTATCCTTCTTTTAATCATCCTGATTTTACAGTTCAGCTTTTTACATGCCGGTATTGTGATTCTCAACGGGCTTACGCATTCTTACAAAATAGAAAACGGAAAAGTATATAAGGGAAAAGTGGCTATTGAAAACACAGGAAGCAATCCTCAAAGTGTAAAAATATTTTTGCAGGATTATACCTATCATGCAGACGGAACCATCAATTATACAGCATTACGCACCAATAAACGCAGTAATGGAGAATGGATAAAGCTCAATACCAATCTTGTTACTCTTAAAGGTAAAGAAAAGACTGAAATATTTTATGAAATAACAGTTCCCAATCAGGCTATGGATCCGGGAAGTTATTGGAGTATAATCATTGTAGAGCCGGTAGAAGAAATAAAACCCAGCGACGGTAAACCTGGTGTGAGCATCACTTCTGTTATTCGATATGCCATTCAGGTCATTACAGATTTTGAAACAGAAAAGGCCAAACCGGACCTTAAGTTTGAAAGTGTAAAAGTAGAAAAACAGGAAGGAATACAAACAGCAAAAGTAGCTATAGCGAATAATGGCAATCTTTACTGTAAACCGACTGCTTCCATAGAAATCTATAACCGCAAAACGGGTGAAAAGGTGGGAACTTACGCAAGTTTAACGATGGGATTGCTGCCCAACACGTCCAAAACGTTTTACATTGATATCAGTAAAGTACCCCCCGATAAATACAAAGCAACTATCATAGCTACCGATGAAGAAGAGAATGCTTTTGCACTCAATGTGGAATTAGAAGTAAAAAATGAGTAGAACTTGGACTTTATTTATTATCATATCACTATTCCCGGTATTTATTTTTTCTCAAGAGCAATCCGATAGATTGATCAGTAAAAAAGATAGTTTAATGCCGGGAATGTCTACTTCTATTCCCTTCACCCTAGAAAACAATTCGGATGAGGCCAAGACCTATGATATCTCAGTTTCCACATCAAGTCCGTCTATCAATCCTATTTTGGCGAAAGGAGAATTTCAGATGCTCCCTCATGAAACATCAGTTTATCTCGTTCCTTTGCGTATCGGAACAGAAACAGGACAGGGTATTTATTCTGTTCTACTGAATATCACCGATCGGAATAACGGAACAGCTTTTACGAAAAACTCAAAAATAAAGATTTCCGGAAACAGAAATCTTTTGGTTACTGCGTTGAATACCCCTGAGTTTGTAAGAGCAGGGGAAACAATACGTGCTTCTTTTCTTTTAAAAAATAATGGGAATATCACTGAAAATATTCTCCTTGAAAGTAAAAATGCTGTTGTTGATCATGAGACGTCACTGATACTGGAACCTAATGAGTCTAAAATCATCAACATTCATAAAGTAACAAATGCTGAACTTGCTCAAAATGAATTTCAAAACCTAAACCTTTCGGTACACTCAAAGGGTAATCCCAAAGAAAATCAGGATGTCTATGCAAGTACACAGGTGATATCCGCAAAACCCTCTGAGAAAGATATTTATCACAGGCTTCCTGTTGCTTTCTCATTATCTTTTATCGGCATGCAGAATATGGGAGTGTATAATGATGGTTTTCAGGGAGAAATCTATGGTAAGGGAACACTGGACAAAGACAATAAGAATCAGATTGAGTTTAGGGCAGTTACTCACAATCCTGTAGAACTCAATACATTTACTCAGTATGAAGAATATTTTGTGAATTATAAACGGAACAATTTATCTATTCATCTGGGTGATAAAACCTACTCTTCTTCCTATCTTACAGAATTTGCACGATATGGCCGCGGGGCAGAAATCCGGTATGATTTTAATAAAGTGAGCTTTGGTGGATTTTATAATCATCCGAGGTTTTTCAAAGATATAAAAGATGAATTTAATTTTTATTCTGCGTTTAAAATCCGAAAAGAGTCCGAAATTTCTGTAGGATATCTCTACAAAACGCCAAGAAATGAAGAAATCAGATATAGTGAAGTAAGACTTGATTCTGATGCTCATCTTCCTTACGCTAAGGGAAAATTCAAGGTTTCAAACAATATAACTCTTTCCGGAGAACTGGCATACAGCACTACCCAAAAAACAGATGGAACAGCTTATTTATTACAGGCTGAGGCCGTTTTTAAAAAATTGAATGGAAATTTAATGTACATGAGAGCCAGCCCTGATTTCGCGGGATATTTCACCAATACAAATACTTTTAATGGTAATATTTCCTACAATCTCACAAAGAAAATAAGTGTCTTTGCCAATTATATGCAGGATGCCAAAAATTTCCAAAGAGATACACTGCTCCTGGCAGCACCCTATAGAAAATATTTTCAATATGGTGTACAGTACAAATATATACCGAGTGGTTTTATTATCCTGAGTAACGGGTATCAAACTTATAAAGACCGTTTGGAACCAAAACAGTTTGATTACTATGAACGCTACTTCAAAGTAAGTATTAATCAGCAGATAGGAATATTTCAGGTTAATCTGGATGGACAATTCGGTAAAACAGATAATTATCTGACAGGCTTTAACGGTAATTCAAGTTTTTACTCCGCCAATCTTTCATTTCAAAAATTCAGAACATCTTTTAACATCTTTGGAAGTTATGCCATCAGTTCAAGATATCAGCTTCAAAATCAGAAAAATCTTTATTATGGGGCCAGAATCCTCAGTCAGTTTTCTGATAAGACCAGCTTAAGTATCTTTTATCAGAACAATTATATGCCTGAGGAATATTTTAAAGACAGAAATCTGTTTGAGCTACTTTTTCATCAGCAATTATTTCCAGGGAATTATCTTGATCTTTCCGGAAGATACTCTCTGCAAAGAGGTGAAATTGGGGATAAAGATTTTATATTTTCCATGCGATACACATGGCGTCCAAACATTCCGGTACAGAAAACTGCAGAATATATTTCATTATCCGGAAATGTGAGCAACTTAGGCATAAAAAAAACAGAAGGAATAAGACTAATGCTTGGAAGTTACCTTTCCATTACGGATAAGGATGGAAATTATATGTTTAAAAACGTTATCCCAGGGAATTATTTTCTTGAAATAGACCGTTCCACGACAGAAATCAATGATATTTCAACCCAAACTTTTCCTGCTGCCTTATCACTCCTGAATAAGGAGAATACTTTTAATTTTGGATTAACTACAGCAGCAAATGTGCAGGGATACGTAAAATTCCTGGGAACCGGGGAAAAAGATCAACCGGAATTTGGACAATTACCCTCTGTAAAAGAAAAAAAGAAAAGAGAAAGTATTATTGTAGAAGCGAGCAACAATGATCAGACTTTCCGTAAGGTGTGCTATATAGGAGAAGATTTTGATTTCACCTATCTCCGCCCGGGAGAGTGGACTGTAAAAGTTTACCGTAACGGGCTGGATAAACGCTATAAGATCTCCACAGATAAATTTATTTTTACTTTACAGCCTTCAGAAACAAAGAAATTGAGCATCAATGTTGTTAAACAACAAATAGAAATCAAATATCAACAGGAATCCTTGAAAGTAGGATATAATGAAATAAAAAAGAAGAGATGATTGTGATCCGTTTCATATTGTTAATGGCGTTGTGCACTTTATCCGGTTCTGTTTATTCTCAGACCGCAAGTACAACTGTCAGTCTAACACTGCCCGTAGTAACTTTAATGGATGTAGAGCCAACAGGAAGTATAACTTTAAGTTTTACACGTCCTACTGAGGCTGGAAATGCCCTGGCAGCTCCCACTCCCAATACATCAAAGTGGATCAACTATACCTCTGCTATCGCTTCAGGGGGACTTACCAGAAGAATTACAGCGTCTGTAAATCAAATTATTGCTGGGGTCAATATAAGGCTGCAGGCAGCTGCAGCTTCCGGAGCAGGGGGCGGAACATTGGGAACATCGGCGGGGCAGGTAACGCTTACCACCACTCCCACCACAATTATTAGTGGCATTGGAGGAGCATATACCGGAAATGGAGCTAATAACGGCCATGCACTCACCATTTCACTTGCCACTGGTACTTATGCCAATTTACAGGCACAGACCAATACAGCTATCGTGATCACCTACACTATTACAGAATAAAATTAGCAATGAAAATCAAAAGCCCTTTTCTCAAAGAACAGTTCTTAAAAAGATATCTATACATTATTGCTTTAATGATGGGAAGCTACCTTCAGGGGCAAACCATAAATATTGCAGGAACAAGCTGGACTGTCAGCGTACCAACCATTACAGAGGCTGGAAATAACTATGCCGGTACTTATGATAATCCTGCACAATTAACATTATCCGGTAATTTGCCAGGATCCTTTCTTAATCTTCTTTCAGCCTCCGGAGCCAAAATAACCATGCAACTTGCACCCACTTCCTGGAATAGTTCCCTGAAGCTTTATGCAAAAAGGAGCGGAGGCACGACAAAAATCAATGGGCTTTGTGTAGGGTGTACTGCAACCATTAATGGTGGAACAGCAAATTATATAGAAATACTTCAAGCCAGTGCTGTAATTCTTTCAACAATTACTTTTAGCGGACTATTAGGAATCAGCAATAGTGTAGATTACTCTGCCATTAGTGTACAATTGCAAATTGGTGGTGTTTCTGTAACAATTCCTGCGGCAGCATATAGTACTCAGGTAGTTTTTACAATAGCAGCCAATTAAAGCTCTGAAGCCAATCCATATACTCTTTATCATAATTATTTGAACAATCCGTTTAAAGAGATATTCAGTCAATTTGTATCTAAAAAAACAATCCTTTTCAAAATCAGAAAAGGATTGTTTTTTAGTATTTAAACTTAATTAATGTTTGGCCCACCAAAGAGGAGTCAGTACAGCATCTGTGCCACCAAGTAATTGTACAGCTTTATCATATCCAGACTGATCGGTATTTCTGAACGTACTTGGATATCTTAATCTCTGAGGAAAATTCTGAATAGAATTCGTCATATAGTTCCCTGAGCTCAGATTAGGAAGGTTGGGTAATGGAGTTTCGATGGCTGGATTTTCAAAAAACGGCAGCCCAAGTCTTCTCTGATCATTCCAGGATTCTAACGGCAGCCAAGGCATATTGGCAATATATTTCTGGGTAATAATCTTGGTCAGTTTATCATTTTTTACCGATCCGTTCTTATAAATAGTATTCACAGGATATTTAATTTCAACAGAAACTAAGTTCCCGGCTACAGGATCTTTATATTTCATGGTATGGCTTTCTCCCGGTTCTGTAATATGACTGTAAGAAACAGAAGTACCGTCACGGTTATAATCCGTTGAAGCAATATACTGACCATAGAATTGTGAAACTCCATTATAAACAAAACTTTCCTGAATTCCTTTATTATAAGCAGCTTCATCACTCATTGGAACTGTCCAGCCTTTCAATGCAGCTTCTGCCAGAAGGAAATAGGTTTCCCAGCTTGCAAAAAATATTCTTGCATTCTTACTTTCCCTGTACTGCTTACCTAAGGCCGGCATACATCCTACTACATTTCTCAAGCCATTTCTCTGCCCTTTTACTCCCCAGTTTCCAATGGTATAGGCGTTCCAGGTATTTACGGTATTTATTGTTATTTTAGAATTATCTTCAAAAGTAAGATCTCCGTGATTGGTAGTTGCCTGATTGGTATAAGTCGGATACAAAGAGTAAACCGGGCTTGTAAGATCCCCCGGAATATAGAATGTTTTATAGGCTCTCGGATCGATTGTATTGGGTAATCCGTCCAGCCAGTATCCTGCACTTGGGTCGTTGGTCATTGTAGTGAACTGTTGATCATATTTTATACCAACATAATCAGATGCTTTTACCTGTGTATGCTGAGCTGCTGGTAATTGGTCTGTAGAATTTACTCCTCCCAGGCCAATGTATAAATTATTAAGGGTTGCGGACAAAATTTGAGAGTTCCATTCTCTGGACATAACGCCTGTCAGCGCATCCCATCCCGGTTTTTCAGCGACTTTAAAATTATCTGCACTTGTAGCGATAAACATATTTGAATTTGCTGCTGCTTCAAATTCTGTTTTTGCTTTTGAAGTATCTACTTCAGCAATTCTCATGGCAATTCTCATCCTCATAGAGTTGGCATATTTTACCCATTGAGTCCAATTGAACCCATACACCATATCATAGGCATTTGCATTGGATGGTACTCCTTGGGTTGTGTCCATTTTTGCAACTGCATCTTTCAATTCTTCCAAGATAAAATAGTACACTTCTTTTTCAGAATTGAAAGTAGGATTCGTTCCCTGAAAAGCCTGAATAGGTTGAGGTCCGAAATTATCCGAGAACTCACTCATTAAATAAGCTCTCCAGATTCTGGAAACCTGAATAACATTGTCATAATAAGGTTTTCCCTGCCCGGCCGCCTTTTTTTCATTCGCCAACTGAATGGCTGCATTCGCATTATTCAGCCAATCTGAAATGTATTTCCAGTATTCGGAAGTCCAGGAATCATCGTAAGTTCCACCTGCAATTCCGGTTGTCAAATGCTGTCTTGCTGCCGTTTTCCAGTATAAAACAAAAACGCGTTCTGCAATATTAGGATCCTGCTGGGCACCGAGAATTGAGTTATTTAATAAATATTCGGGTTCTGCCTTATTAGCGTCTACGGCAAACGGGTTATTATTGATGTCTTCAAAATCATTGCATGAAGTACATAGTAAACCCATCGTAAAAAATGATAAGATATATTTTTTCATTGTTTCAGTTGTTAATTAAAAGCCTAAAGTGATTGTAAATAAATAAGATCTTGAAGTAGGAAAAGCAAGGTTTTCAAATCCTGTAGCATTAGAATTAATTGCGAATACAGATTCCGGGTCGATTCCTTTAGCTTTACTATAGATCATCCATACGTTATTGGCCGTAAAAGCTACTTTAGCACTCTGTAAGGCTAGTTTTTGGAAAATACTTTTAGGAAAATTATAAGTCAGCTGAATATTTCTTAAACGAATATTGGTAGCATCATAAATGTTTTGCTCTGTAATTCCTAAGTTTCCGGATGTTACAGCTCCCCAATAATCCTGTTGAGTAATTTCTTTGGTATTTGCTGTATAGCCGCCATTTCCCTCCACTACGGCATCCAAAATCATATTATCACGTTTTCCTCCGGGCGCAGTGTCTGCAGCAAGTCCGTTCGCTTGTAATGCAGCTTGCGTTGCAGAGAAAAATTTACCTCCGATTCTGCCGTCAATTAAAAATGAAAGTCCAATATTTTTATAAACAAAGCTGTTTGTAAAACCAAACAAAGCTCTCGGGGTTTGATCTCCTAAATAATATTGATCAGAAGTAGCCTGCGGTAACCCGTTTTGATCCACAATCAATTTTCCGTAATAAGGACTGCTGGTATCCTCTACTCTCAGGAATTTCGTTCCGTAAATCGCTCCGTAAGGTTTTCCTACTTCTGCAAAGAAAGCAACGTTATCAAAACCTGATAAAGGATATTTTGAAACAATTCCATCAATTTTATCGATCTTGCTTTTTAACGTTGAAAAATTGGCATTGACATTCCACACAAAGCTTTCCTTCTTAAGGATATCCGTATTCATTACGAATTCAAACCCTTTGTTATGCAGTCCTCCTGAATTAATCATCATTCTTTCATATCCGGAAAGTGGATTTATCGGAATGGCTATAAGCTGATCGGTGGCATTATTATTAAAATAACTTACATCCAGAGACACTCTGTCAAAAAACTTCATGTCTGCTCCAACTTCAAAAGTTTTAAGCTTTTCCGCATGTAAATCCGGATTAAAAAGTATCTTGTTTCTTGCAAGTACAATATGTCCATTTGGATCTGTGGAAGCGATATATGTATTGTACAAGCTTTGAGGAGGTAAAGAGTTACCCACAATTGCGTAGGCCGCGCGAAGCTTAGCAAAGGTTAAGGCATTTAAAGTCGTACCATTTAATTTTTTCAGCATGTCTGTCAAAACTAATGAAGTACTCACAGAAGAATAAAAATAAGACCTGTTATTTATATTCAAAGTAGAAGACCAATCATTTCTTGCCGTAGCATTCAGAAACCAATATCCGTCATAATTAATTTCAGCAGCAGCAAATACTGAATTAATTTTTTTCCACATATCAACTTCGGTTGTTGTAACAGAAGCAAGATCACTCGTATTAGATGTGCTGAAGACATTGGCAATAACGAGATTTTGTGTGGAAAAATATAATGCTTTATCCCTGCTTTCCATCATCTGTCCATAAACAGAAAGCGATCCTCCCCATTTACCAACAATATTATCTTTTTTAGCATTAAGACTTATGATATAATTATTTTCATAAAACTTTTCCTGACCGGTAGAGTAAGAATTATTACGTCTGGATCCCGTCCAAACCCTGGCATCCGTATTTAAAGAATAAAAATCCGTTCCTAATCTTACATCTGCGCTCAGCCAGTTATTAAATTGATATTTAAGATAGCCGTTTAATAAAAACCTGTCTTTTTTATCATCGTTCAATGCATTATATGCGGTCCAATAAGGATTAATTCCATTGGAAGTGATCCAGCGCGATGTCACTCCATTTTGCATCTGTCCCTCACGATAATCTCTTATATCAATATTTTGAGGCATCAGAAGGATAGCTGGGTAGTGATTTCCATCACCTTGCCCTGCAGAGGGTCTGTTTGTACCTTTAACACTCATATATTGGGCTTTCACCTCAGTAGTCCACCTTTTATTAGCCCCAAAATTAGAATTCATTTTTGCCATAAAATTGAACCTCTCATATTTTGAATTCGGAATCTGGCTATTACTGCTTAAATAATTAGCAGAAGTGTACAAGCTTGATCCTTCACCAATGTTCTCCTGAAAGCTCAATGTATGTTGTGCAGTAGTTCCTGTCTTAAAAAAGTTTTTTAAGTTATCATGGACCGTCATATTTGATCCTTCAAAGGCGGGTCCCCAGGACGTTGTGTTATCAGTCGTTTGTGGGTTGGGTAAACCATTACTTCCTTGTGCAAAACTATGCTGCAAATCAGGTTTCATAAAAATATTTTCAAAGCCTAAGCTTGTAGAATATGTGATTCCTAATCCTCCTTTTCTTTTACCGGTTTTTGTAGTAATCAAAATAACTCCGTTACCACCTCTGGAACCATAAAGAGCAGAAGCAGCACCACCTTTTAAAACTGAAAGACTTTCAATGTCTTCCGGATTGATATCACTTAAACCATTACCCATATCAAGATCCGGATTCCAGAAATCGTTATTAGAATCTTTTCCATTCTGCTTAGCCTTTGATCCTAAGCTATTACTTAACGGAACTCCATCTACCACGATAAGAGGCTGATTATCTCCTGTAAAAGAATTAAACCCCCGCAGGTTAATTTTGGAGGAAGAACCTGGTCCAAAACTTCCTTTAATCACTTGTAACCCGGCAACTTTTCCTGCTAATGCATTGGTAACATTATTTTCTTTGGCGTCGACAAGGGTTTGTCCTTTCACATCCTGGAAAGAGTATCCAAGCGCTTTTTTTTCTTTTTTTACACCATAAGCTGTAACAACTACTTCGTCAATCTTTGACGTCTTAGTTGAATCACTTTGTGCATACAATCCACCGAAAAAGAATAAGGATTGGAGCAGCCCAACCTTAAAAATGGTTTTTCTCATAAAAATTAGATTTGGTATATATTTAATAATATCACAAGATATTTAAACAAATAAACGTAATTATCATTAAATTAATATACAATCATTAATTATTTATGCTAAATCCATTAATAAAAGCAACCAAATCTTTATAATTACAATATCTTTAATCATTTACTATGAGTGTAAAGCTTTTGATACTTAAATAATTAAGTAAAATTTAAAGTTAGAAGAGCTCTAGTCTGAATCTGGTACTTTGTGGGGATTGAGTTGAAGAAAATAATGGATTTGCTGAGACTCCTGCGGAGTGACCATTGGAGTGTGTGCTGTCCGTTATCATTGATAAGTGATCAATGATAAGTGATGAATGATGAATAGTCGATGTACTGCTCATTACTTATTACTCATTACTTATGGATCTGCTGTGTTTGTGTTGAATTAGATCCTGTTGGTGTAGATATAAAACAAAAAAACCTTTATCGTAAAGATAAAGGTTTTTTAAAAATAAAATAAAAACTGGCGGCGGCCTACTCTCCCGCGTTAGCAGTACCATCGGCGCTGGTGGGCTTAACTTCTGTGTTCGGAATGGGAACAGGTGAGCCCCACCGCTAAAACCACCCTAAAGGTTGTATATAGCAGCTGGCTATTTGCTGTTGGCTTTTGGCTGTTTTTGCCAATCGCTAACTGCTAGTTGCCAATTGCGTTTTTAAGCGATAAAAACTTTCACAAAGACAAAACCTTCACTGCGCATAAAGCACTTGGTTTATATTAGTAACCATAGACTATAAATCTACGGGTAATTAGTACTACTTGGCTATGACATTACTGTCTTTACACCTATAGCCTATCAACGTCGTCATCTACAACGACCCTTAAAAGATGTCTCATCTTGAGGCGAGTTTCGCACTTATATGCTTTCAGTGCTTATCTCTTCCAAACGTAGCTACTCAGCGGTGCACCTGGCGGTACAACTGATACACCAGAGGTTTGTTCAATTCGGTCCTCTCGTACTAGAATCAAGCCCTCTCAAACATCTAACGCCCGCAATAGATAGAGACCGAACTGTCTCACGACGTTCTGAACCCAGCTCGCGTGCCACTTTAATGGGCGAACAGCCCAACCCTTGGGACCTTCTCCAGCCCCAGGATGTGACGAGCCGACATCGAGGTGCCGAACCTCCCCGTCGATGTGAGCTCTTGGGGGAGACTAGCCTGTTATCCCCGGAGTACCTTTTATCCTATGAGCGATGGCCCTTCCATACGGAACCACCGGATCACTATGTCCTGCTTTCGCACCTGATCGACTTGTAGGTCTCACAGTCAAGCACCCTTATGCCATTACACTCTACGCACGGTTACCAAGCGTGCTGAGGGTACCTTTGAAAGCCTCCGTTACTCTTTTGGAGGCGACCACCCCAGTCAAACTACCCACCACGCAATGTCCTTCTGAAAGAAGTTAGGCTCCAAGTAAGTAAAGGGTGGTATTTCAACGGCGGCTCCACAAACACTAGCGTGCCTGCTTCAAAGCCTCCCACCTATCCTACACATTACTTACTCAAAGTCAATACGAAGTTATAGTAAAGGTTCACAGGGTCTTTTCGTCCCATTGCGGGTAATCGGCATCTTCACCGATACTACAATTTCACCGAGCTCGTGGCTGAGACAGTGCCCAGATCGTTACACCATTCGTGCAGGTCGGAACTTACCCGACAAGGAATTTCGCTACCTTAGGACCGTTATAGTTACGGCCGCCGTTTACTGGGGCTTCAGTTAATGCCTTCGCTTACGCTAAGCACCTTCCTTAACCTTCCAGCACCGGGCAGGTGTCAGACCCTATACAGCATCTTTCGATTTAGCAGAGTCCTGTGTTTTTGATAAACAGTCGCCTGGGCCTCTTCACTGCGGCCAACATTGCTGTTGGCGTCTCTTCTTCCGAAGTTACGAGACTATTTTGCCTAGTTCCTTAGCCACGACTCACTCGAGCACCTTAGGATTCTCTCCTCGACCACCTGTGTCGGTTTTGGTACGGGTTGCTTCACTTCGGCTTTTCTTGGATCAGATTACACTACAGCAGCTTCGCCCGAAGGCTAGGCCTTGACTATTCCGTCAGTCTCCAGCAGCTACATCCAACCGTCCCCTTTATTCGTGAGCAAGTATGGGAATATTAACCCATTGTCCATCCACTACCCCTTTCGGGTTCGCGTTAGGTCCCGACTAACCCTCAGCTGATTAGCATGGCTGAGGAAGCCTTGGTCTTTCGGTGAGCAGGTTTCTCGCCTGCTTTATCGTTACTTATGCCTACATTTTCTTTTCTATCCGCTCCACAATACCTCACAGTACTGCTTCGGCGCAAATAGAATGCTCTCCTACCAGATATATCTTAAATATAAATCCATAGCTTCGGTAATATGTTTATGCCCGATTATTATCCATGCCGGACCGCTCGACTAGTGAGCTGTTACGCACTCTTTAAATGAATGGCTGCTTCCAAGCCAACATCCTAGCTGTCAATGCAGTCCAACCGCGTTGCTTCAACTTAACATATATTTTGGGACCTTAGCTGTTGGTCTGGGTTCTTTCCCTCTCGGACATGGACCTTAGCACCCATGCCCTCACTGCCGTAGAACATTTATTAGCATTCGGAGTTTGTCAGGAATTGGTAGGCGATGAAACCCCCGCATCCAATCAGTAGCTCTACCTCTAATAAACTTATATACGACGCTGCACCTAAATGCATTTCGGAGAGTACGAGCTATCTCCCAGTTTGATTGGCCTTTCACCCCTACCCACAGGTCATCCGAAGACTTTTCAACGTCAACCGGTTCGGTCCTCCACTCTGTGTTACCAGAGCTTCAACCTGCCCATGGGTAGATCACAAGGTTTCGCGTCTAATCCTACTAACTATCCGCCCTATTCAGACTCGCTTTCGCTCCGGCTCCGGTACTTAATACCTTAACCTCGCTAGTAAAATTAACTCGTAGGCTCATTATGCAAAAGGCACGCCGTCACAGCATTACGCTGCTCCGACCGCTTGTAGGCGTACGGTTTCAGGTTCTATTTCACCCTTCTATTCGAAGTGCTTTTCACCTTTCCTTCACAGTACTTGTTCACTATCGGTCTTTCAGGAGTATTTAGCCTTGGAGGATGGTCCCCCCATATTCAGACAGGATTTCACGTGTCCCGCCCTACTCATTTATCATCTTAATATGCCTTTCATATACGGGGCTATCACCCTCTATGGCTGTTCTTTCCAGAACATTCTATTAAACATAAAAAGACTTTTGGGCTAATCCGCTTTCGCTCGCCACTACTTACGGAATCTCTTCGATTTCTTTTCCTCCGGGTACTTAGATGTTTCAGTTCTCCGGGTTTGCTCCTCTTACGAGGTGACATGTCTTCAACATGCCGGGTTGCCCCATTCGGATATCTGCGGATCAATTCGTGTGTGCCAATCCCCGCAGCTTTTCGCAGCTTACCACGTCCTTCGTCGCCTCTGAAAGCCTAGGCATCCGCCATACGCCCTTAACGATTTCTTTCCTATTGGTTACTCAAGCGCTTTATGCGCTCGGTTTTCTCTTTGTGATGTCTTTACCGTTAATGTCAATGATCTTAATTTCTTTCTTTCCGACTAATGAACAGATGTTGTTTTTGGCTCCATCCGTAACTTTTAAATCAGTCGTCCAAAACTGTGGAGAATAAGGGAGTCGAACCCTTGACCTCCTGCGTGCAAGGCAGGCGCTCTAGCCAGCTGAGCTAATTCCCCCTCTAGCTTGATTTGAGATTTGAAGTTTTAGATTTGATATTCATCCATAACGAATTTCAAATTTCAAATTTTCAATTTCAAATCACTTAATTAGTAGTCTCGGGCAGGCTCGAACTGCCGACCTCTACATTATCAGTGTAGCGCTCTAACCAGCTGAGCTACGAGACTCTATTATGAGTGATGAGTAATGAGTGATAAGTAATAATTTTCATATACCTTACAACTCTACTTCTTACTCGTTTTCTCTTCCCGTTTACTAATTTCTAGTGGGTTTTGTATTTTTATATATCAACCAAACAAAAAACTAAAGCTATGCTTTAAGTAAGTATAATGTATCTTACGATACTGATTTTGTTTAACGTCTTTAAGACGCTCTAAAATGAGATGTTCCAGCCGCACCTTCCGGTACGGCTACCTTGTTACGACTTAGCCCTAGTTACCTGTTTTACCCTAGGCAGCTCCTGT